>CAWBDD010000025.1:0-83273 GCA_963787465.1 uncultured Thermoplasmata archaeon | reverse complement strand
GCTCTTGCTGGATGAGACGGTGAAGCTGGCGATGTCGTGCTGCGTGGACAAGTACGGGTTCGTCGAAGACATGCTGCTCGGACTCGGCTCATATGCTGACTCCCTCGTCCCGCCACAGAACCCGGGGCACTACACTTACCCGGACCCCGACCCGTACGACCCGTTGGCAGCCAGGATGATGCTGTACGAGGCTGGATGGGCATACAGGGTCGACGGCACGCTGATTCAGCCGACCGATTCAGACTACACCTCCTACTATCCGCTCTGCAAGGTCGGAGGCACGGACCCGCTCCAGTTCGACTTCATCACACTGAACAACGACATCTTGTGGACGACCAGCGCGAAGTACATAGTCAGTACTGCCCGCTTGGGTGGTTTCGACCTGCAGCTGAGTCTCTGCAGCATCAACGAGATGAACTCCGCCTGGTTCACAGCGAACTATGATGTCTGGCTCTGGGACTGGGTCATGAGCGTCACTGCCGACCCTCTGTCGACGATGGGCGTGTTCACGAGCGCCTCCATCGGCACGGACCAGGACGTCTTCTGGGTCAGCGAGGAGTATGATGACCTCTACGCGACAGCTCAGGTCACCATGGATCCTATCGCCAGGCTTGCGATGACCAATCAGCTGCAGGCAATGGCCTACGAGATGCGCGGGTGCAACTGTCTGGCTTACAAGGACCAGCTCTACGCGGCCTACGTAGGGGAATGGGCCGAGGCGAGCCTGGGCGACTGGAACAACGAGTACTACATGCTGCCGGACATCTGGCCGTGGTGGCTCGCGATGTCGATCTACCCGAACGAGAACAACGCGCCCGACCTGTTCAGCTATCCGACGGATGTCGAGACTGACGTCGGGAATGGGTTCACGGTTGCCGCATGGGCGATTGATGACGATTCGACCACGGTGCTCGAGTACAGGTGGTTCTGGGGCGATGGGACCAAGACCGAATGGAGCACCTCGAGCCAGGCATCGCACACCTACATTGAGGATGGAGTCTACACCGCCGATGTGGCCGTCAGAGAGGCCTCGGCATCCAACGGGTTTGCGGACTACTTCATGACCAGCAAGGGCTTCACGGTGACCGCCCGCGACCTGTCCAACGAGGCGCCGGTCATAGTGGACATGTCATGGACGCCGACTCAGATAGCCGTTGGAACGTCGGTGGACTTCGTGGGCCTCGCGGTCGACCCCGAGGGCGACGAGATCGAGTACACATGGGCGTTCGGGGACGGAACTCTCGCCTGCGGCCAGGCCGTCACGCACACGTATCTGCAGGACGGCTCCTACGTCGTCACCCTGTCCGTCACTGACAATGTGATTGGAGCGGCCATGACGAGGCCAGTGGTGATGTCGGTCCTGATTGCCGTGAGCCACAACGACCCACCCCTGGTCTCTGTGCCGGACTTCGATCCCGTGGCCGTGAGGACAGATGGGGTGTACACCGTGGAAGCCTTCGACCCGGACGGGGACCAGCTCCTGTTCACATGGGACTGGGGTGACGGCACTGTGACCTACTCGGACACGGCGACCGCTACGCACGCGTACAGCGTCCGCGGGTTCTACACTGTCACGGTGACCGTCTCCGACGGCGTCGACCTGCCCGGCCACGAGGTCTCTGACTCCGGGATAGTGTACGTGTACAGCGGGTCCGGAGGACACTACTACGGCGGAGGGAAGTGATCCCCTCCCCAAACCCCCCAAACACCTTTCCTTTTCAACCCTTGCATCGCCCGCGCCTGAGTCCCGTCGCTCTGCAGGTATCGTCTGTCAGAATTGAAACGGCGCCCGACAGACCTGGCCGACCCAAGCGGTTCTGCCGTCTGCCTCCACCTCCGTCGTAGCCGCCAGTACGGGTCGATTCTCCGCGGAATCCGTATGGCTCGACCCTGTTCAATGTTGAGCCCAGGTGCGACCGGACCAGAACCGAAATCCGCGACTTGACCGTCCGTGATCGCCACCGTCGTGCACGTGGCCGACGGTCGTCGTCATGTCTCCCCCGCTTCCTCCGGTCTCCTGTAGGCACCTCGCGGGACGAGTATCTCGAACCTCGCACCCTTCCCGAAGACGCCCTTCTCCCTGATCGATATGCTGGTCAGGTCCAGAATCTCCCTCGTGATGTATAGGCCGTATCCAGTATGCTTCCCGTGCCCGCGGTTGAACACGAGATCCTTCTCGTTGTCGGGGATGCCTGCCCCGTTGTCCTCGATGACTATCATCAGTCCGCTGTCTGATTCGGACTCGGATGCGGTGATGGTGGAGACTCGCTCGCCGTGCCTGATCGAGTTCTCGGCCAGGTTGTAGAGTATCCTCTCGAGCATCATGTCGCAGTACAACTCGAAGTCGGTCAGCTCGTTCCTCACTTCTATGCTCCCAAGGTCCAGCGAAGCCATCGCCTTGTCGAAGACCATCCTCGCGTTCTGCCATTCCGGGCTGGTGGTCCCTATCGCCTGGTATGTCTTCATGAACTCCAGCTGGTCGTTGATGGCCCTGCAGGAACTGATGATCCTCTCCAGGTACTTGTCCAGGTCTCCACCCGGTCGCATGGCCTTCGCCGCCTCGGCGTAGCCGAGCGCAACGCTCAGCTGGTTCAGAGCGTCATGCCTCGTCAGAGTGCTCATCAGGTTCAGCTTCTTGTGGGCCAACCAGAGTGCCTTCTCCGCTCTCTGGCGTTCTCGCTCGCTCCTGTCCCTCGTCAGCCTGGCATGTAGCACTGGAGCGGCGAAATCCGCCATCGCCTTCATGAGTTCGACATCGTGTTCGGTGTAGTCGTAGCCTCTATTGGCGACCGCGAACAGTCCCACGGCCTCTCCGACGTGGATGAGTGGGACACAGATCGATCGTTCTATCTGGATGTGCCCTCCGGGCACATGGTGGCCGGTGTTTGACAGCACGGGCACCTTCTCGATGAGGGCGCGGCCCCACGTGCCGCCCCAGACCCCCCGCGGGAAGATGTAGGTCTTGCCCGGTATCTGGCATTGGTCCCAGATGTCCTTGGTCATCGAAGGGGCGACCATAGCGCCGTTCTCATCTATGTATGCGAAGAAGCCATGTCGGCTCTTCGTGGTCTCGAGGAGTATCTTCAGGACCTCGTTGTACATCTCGTCGTCAGGCACGTTGAGGAAGATGGGGACGATCTGGTTCATAGCCTGGATGAATGTGTCGGTTCCGGCGGCCTTCCTCTCCGCGTCCTGCAACTTCGGTTCACATTCTCCTTCAGTTGTTTGGTGAAAATGTGTCACAGAGTCGATATAATGCCATCGTTCGGATATATACACGCGTCCGAACTAGCACCTGGCGTGCCGTCTCGGTTCTGATAGAACCGCCAGCCCTCCTCGAGGGTGGAGGCCGTCGTTCGTCCTGTGGTCCAGGCGGCACAGGCCCCCGGATGTGCCTGGTTGATGTGGACACGGGCAGGGCCCGCCGTCCGTTGCATCATGGACGCGACCTTGACGAGAGGAGGTTGCAACCTTGCCCACGACTCCTGTCCCTCATGAGGACCATGGAGTCGACGGTGAGTTCCTAAGGGCCGCCAGTATGGGTCGGTCCTCCGCAAGGTTCGTATAGCTCAACGCTGTTCATTGTCGAGTCTAGGCGGTCGGACCTCGGGAGGCGTTCGATCTAGGCGTAGAGCCCATGATTCTTGGGTTCTGAAACCCTTTCAAGGACAGCGACGGCCTGGACCTCAGAGGGCTATCAGGGGGAGAGGTGAGAGTCAGAATGAAAGCGCTTTCGAGATGTGCATGTGTGCTTGTCGTGTTCGCGCTGACCTTCAGCATGGCGGCGGTCGCGGTATCCGCGACTTCCTCCAGCGCGGCCAGCATGGACCCGTTGAATAAGATGGGATCCGAGCTGAGGGACATCGTGAAGAACTCGATGGCCTCCGGCAAGGACGAGTCCTTGAGGACAATCGTGTTCCTCGAAGCCGGTTCCGACCTGCAGGCCGCGGGCTCGGAGATGGCCGGGCATGGGGCCGTCGTGAAGAGCAGTTACGGCGCGCTGGGCGCGCTCGCTGTCGCGATGGACACCCGCTCCGCGGTCAAGGTGGCCTCCCTGAGGGAAGTGTCCACCATCATGCTGGATGAGAGGGAGTACTACCTGCCGGCCCAGACGGAGGGCCTGCTCGGAGCCGAAGGGTCCGCAGTCCAGGAGTCCGATGTCGTGGCCGCCTCGACAGACGTGTGGTGGGCTTCGACCTCGGCGGTCATGGGCGCAGAGGACGTCTGGGACCTGGGAGTGACCGGTGAGGGCGTGAGGGTCGCGGTCCTCGACACTGGCTGCGACATAACCCAGAACGACCTCGAGGACGCGGTATTCGCATACAGGAGTTTCACGAGCGAGGAGTTCCACGATGTCGACGGCCACGGGACAGCGACCGCGGGCCTGGTGGCATCGAGGGGCGTGAACGACTACGTCATCCCGCAGTTCGACGGGGTCGTCAAGATGAAGGGCATGGCCCCAGGGGCGATGCTGATGACGGGCAAGGTCCTCGATGACACCGGCTACGGCTGGGACTCGTGGATCATCGGCGGGATCGATTGGGCCGTGTCCGGTGACGACGGCGTGCCCGGCACGGGCGACGAGGCGCAGATAATCAGCATGAGCCTGGGGGGCATGGAGATCCCGAACGACGGGGACGACCCGACCTCCCTCGCGCTGGACATCGCCTCGGAGGAGTACGGGGTCATCTCCGTCCTATCTGCGGGCAACGAGGGGAGCGGGGCAAGCACCACGGGTTCGTCCGGGGTCTCGAAGACGGTGATAACCGTCGGCGCTTCCACGCTCAACGCGGAGTGCCAGCTGATCAAGTACTGGCCTCTGTCCGACTACGCCGAGCAGAACCTCATCGTCAAGGATGGCGAGGCCGGCTACGAGAACAACCACATGATCTGGTGGAGCAGCAGGGGTCCGACCGGTGACGGGAGGATCGACCCTGACATAGCCGCCGCCGGCGCTTGGGGGCCGTCCACACAGCCAGGCGACACGCTCACCATGCAGTTCGGCGGGACCAGCATGTCCGCACCCGTCGTCGCAGGGATAGTCGCGCTCGTGTACGAGGCGTATCTGGCCGAGTACGGGGTCGCGCCCACGACTGACGATGTCAAGGAGCTCATAATGGGCACCGCGCTCGACATGGGCTATGCCCCGAACGAGCAGGGTCCGGGCAGGCTGGACGCACTTGCGGCCGTCAACGCTGTGTTCGACGGATGGCAGGCGGCAGGCCCTGCGTCGGTCGCTGTCACGATAGACGCGGGTTCGTCCGCAAGCATCGAGTTCGCCGAGGGTGCAGTGCTCGGGTCGAAGGTCACCGTGCCGAGCGGCAGGGATGGCGTGTACTTCTCTGACGTAAGCGTCAAGGCCGTGGACGAGTTCTTCGAGTTCGAGGTCGCTCCGGGCGAGGACTTCGTGAAGATAGACCTCGCGTTCGACCAGAAGTATCTGTTCTCGAGGGACGTGCATGTGCTCTCCTCGACGGGAGGGTACACGGACACCCACATCAACCTGGTCCTGTACCGTCTGGATGACAGCGGCGGGAGGACGATCATCAACTACGCCTACGACCACGCTAACACACAGGAGCTGAACGCGAAGGTGACCCCGGGCACGTACGAGCTCAGGGTGTCCCCCGTGCTGAACACGGTGATGAATGTGCCGTACGACCTCGGCATAGAGTTCTTCAAGACAGCCGAGTGGGACTGGTTCAGCGCGGATGGATCCACGGCCACGATGACCGTGCCATCGGATGCGAGGCCCGGCGTGAGCATGGCCTTCGTCACGGTGGCGTATGACGGCGTCGACTCGCTCGTGCCTGTCGCGGTCGACGTGCCAGTACGTGTCGGTGAGACCTTCGAGCACTACATGGACGTCAACCACGGCATATACGGGTTCGTCGAAGGCGACTGGAGGTACTACTCCGTGGCGGTCTCCGAGGACGAGCCGTACTCGGCCCTGACCTCGGTGATAGACTGGACCGACTACAACACCGACATCGACCAGTACTGGATCGACCCGAACGGATACGTGATCGAGCAGTCCGTCTCGCCGTATCTCGGGGCCGGGATGTTCGGACCGTGGACGACGTCGACGGGCGACACCGCCGATGTCCTGACGGTCCTGGACCCCGACCCGGGCGAGTGGCAGCTGGCGGTGCACATAGTGCTCATGGGGCGCGTGCTCGTCGAGCCGTACACCGTGAGCGTGCTGTCGGATACCGCGGTGGAGTTCACCAAGGAGAGGCTCGTGGTCAAGCCGGGAGCGAAGGCGTCCGCCACTGTCGCGAGCAACGTCGCAGCGCCGGTTGGCATCGGCCTGAAGGCCCTGAGGACGACCTTGGCCGAGACCACGACCGCGTACTCCGACTCGGTCACATCGGTGGACCTGGGCGGGACAGGCGCGGTCGAAGTGCTGTTCGATGTGGCTCCCCTGACGGAATCACTGACGGTGTCGATCGAGTGGCTCGACGACGCCGCGGACTTCGACGTGGTGCTGTACGGCGCAGACTGGGCGAACCGTGGGATGCTCTATGAGAACGGCGACAGCGTGACCATCGTCGACCCCGTGTGCGGCGAGTGGGACGCGGCGGTCGCGCTCAAGAACAGCGCTTTGGACGCCGGGTTCGTGCTGACGGTCACGACGACGAGCTACGAGGCGTGGAGCGACCTGAAGCTGAGCACGTACTCGCTCTGGCTGGAGCCAGGCGGCGAGGCCTCGTTCACGGTCTCCATGAAGGGGAGCGCGCAGTGCCTCAAGGGCATGGTCGTCGCCTACGACCTCGTGACGGGGTGCGAGTACGACACGCTCCTGATAAACGGGAAGGCGTGAGCGCCTCCGGCCAAACCACTTCCGCCAAACCTCTTCCTGTTCTTTACATCTGACGATGCGGCGGAGCACGATGCCGGGGCAGTCAGGCGGCGAGCTTCGACGACAAGGGACCGTGCCCGGCCCGGGCCGGATAGGTCGTCCGTCAGTAGTCCGATCTCGTCAGTCGGCTCTGCAACTCTGGCCAGAGGCCAGGGCGCTGAACCCGTTCGTCGGATCATCGGATGCCTCCGCTGCGAATGCCGCACACTGAGGACCATTATCGAGCATACGTTGGGCTATTGCTATATATACGGACAAGTACATTTTTGGCCCGGGGAAAGTAGAGCCTAGCAGACCTGGTTTTCCGCGCCATTTTCATGCGGGTCCCAGGCCATGCTGATATAGGACATCTGATAGGAGGAGTTTGGTTGGGGAGTTCTGAAAGCGATGCCAAGGAAGAGATAGCGAAGCCCGCCTCTGCGCCAGCGCGTCCGAAGAGCAGGATGATGTTGGCAGTGGTGATCGTGGTCGTGCTCATCGTCGCCGCGATCGCAGGGGCATGGGCCTTCGGACTGTTCGACGAGGATGAGGAGAAGGTGCTCGTAATCGCGATGAGTTCCGACGTCCAGGCCATGGATCCGGCAAAGACCAGTGCCATGTACGGACCGCCCGGGCTGATATACGAGACCCTCATAACGAGGGACCTCGACGGCAACTTCGCGGACGGGCTGGCCACGGACTGGAACCTGAACAGGGACGACCCGGACCACCCGACCTTCGAGCTGACTCTGAGGGAGGGTGTGACGTTCCACGATGGGCTGCCGTTCGATTCGGACGCCGTGAAGAGGATCATCGACTACTATGCCCAGGATGACAGCTGGGTCCAGTACGAGTTCTGGGCCATCTTCGGCTGCGAGAACAAGACCGGCTGGCCGGACGCAGGCATCTGGTGCGTGGACGACTACCACATGGTCCTGAACCTGACCTGGGCTGACGTGGCCCTTGAGTTCAACCTCTCGCACCTGTACGGTTCGATGATGGGGCCGGACGCGCTCGAGGAAGACGGCCTCGACCTGTACGGCACGGCAAACGGGCAGGTCGTCGGAACGGGTCCGTTCATGCTGGATGAGTGGGTCCCAGGGGACCACATAACACTCGTGAAGAACCCGGACTACAACTGGGGCTTCTCGTGGTATGAGAACAAGGGCCCCGCGAAGATCGACAAGATCATCTACAGGATCATCGCGGACCAGTCGACGAGGCTGGCGGGGTTCGATGGCGGCTCGATCGACGTGCTGCAACAGGTCCCGCCGAGCGCGGTCTCCGACTACCTCACGGACGAGGACCTCACGGTCATAACGGGACCGGGCCAGGGCACGTACCATGTGGAGTTCAACTGCCAGAAGAACCCGTGGAGCGACGCGAACCTGAGGAACGCCTTCAGCTACTCCGTCAACAGGGCGCAGATCCTGGACACGGTCTGGCACGGCATCGGCGAGGAGGGCGTCAACATGCTCTCCCCGATAGAGCCCGAGTCCCGGAACGTCCCTGCGGAGTACAACTACACGTACGATGTCGACCGGGCGATGGAGCTGTTCGCGCTCGCCGGGTTCACGAATCTGGACGACGATGACTGGCTGGAGAACGAGTCCGGTGAGCTGTACCTGGACCTCTGGACCACGAACAAGGGCGAGGACGTCCAGATGGGCGGGATCGTTCAAGCGCAGTTCGAGGAAGTAGGCGTGCACGTGGAGCTGTCGCAGTACGCCGAGACCCAGCTGAGGGACATGGCATCGAACGGCGACCAGGAGGCGATCCTGTTCTGGTACTCGTGGCCGAGGGCGGAGATCCTCGACTGGCACTTCGGGACGTGGGCCGCTGGTGGGTCGAACACCGGATGGTACATGGACGAGGTGTTCGACAACTACGTGACCAACTGGACCTACGCGGAGACCGAGAAGGAGTTCTCGGACAACGCGACCGCTGCGCACATACGGCTGTTGGAGCAGGGCGCCTGGACACCGCTGATATTCTGGCATCAGATATTCGCGGTCCACAACTATGTGACGTTCAACGGTGAGCCCGGCTGGGCTGTCAACCCGCTCGGCCAGGAGCAGGTCATCAACATCGTGGACGTCGACATCGTGAAGACAGACACAGCATGATTGAAACCCACAAACCCTTTAGCAGTTTCACATCGGCGACTTGCGCGGGAACCATGGCGCGGAGAGACGCAGACGATGTCCAGGGCGGAGGCGTGTTCGGGGAGGGTGGGTGAGCGTGGCTGACCTGATCTCATACGTCGTAAGGAAGCTGATCCTCGCGATACCCGTGGTCATCCTGGCCACGGTCATAGTCTTCCTCATGCTCTACCTGAGCCCAGGTGACCCGATAATCTCCCTGGCCCCTCCGCACGCCTCCGTCGAGGAGATCGACGCGCTGAGGGACAAATACGGCCTGAACGAGCCCGTATACGTCCAGTACGGGACGTTCCTCTGGAGGCTGGTCCACGGCGACCTCGGGACATCGATCGGGGCCGCGACGAGGGGCCTCGAGGTCGGCGACCTCATCGTCCAGCGCCTGCCCAGGACTCTCGAGCTGATGGGCATAGGCCTTGGCATCTCGTATTCGATCGGCATCCCCCTCGGGATCTTCTCCGCTCTGAGGCACAACTCACTCGGCGACAGGAGCGTGATGGTGTTCACGCTCCTCGCCTACGCCATGCCGTCCTTCTGGCTCGGCATCCTGTTCATGCTGCTCTTCTCGGTGAAGCTGGGATGGCTACCGTCCGAGGGCACCATCGGCGGCTTCGCCAGCATCATCCTGCCAGCGATGACCCTCGGCATCGGGAACGCCGCGCTCACTACGCGGATGATGCGGTCGAGCATGCTCGAGGTCATACGACAGGACTACATCACGCAGCTGCGGTCCAGAGGCCTGCCCGAGCGGGAGATCATCTACAGGCACGCGCTCAAGAACGCGATACTGCCCGTCATCACGGTCATCGGGCTGGACATCGGCTGGTTCGTCGGCGGCGCCGTGGTGGTCGAGACGGTGTTCGCGTGGCCCGGCCTGGGCATGCTGATCACCCAGTCCATATTGAACACCGATTTCCCGGTCGTCCAGGCGTGCATCCTGGTCCTGGCGTTCTTCGTGATAGCCGGGAACCTGATGGCTGACATACTGTACGCGTTCGTGGATCCAAGGGTGAGGCTGGGATGAGTATCCGCAAGTCGCTGAACGAAAGGCTCCTCACCTGGAAGATGTCCGGAGGGGCCAGGCAGACGATCGCGGACATCGTGGAGAGGGGCGGGAGGAACCTGATGGTGATCATAGGGATGACGGTCATCATCATCATGGCCACGATCGCCCTCCTCGCTCCGGTCCTGCCCATCGCCGACCCGACCCAGACGAACCTGGAACCGGGCGAGCAGCTCCTTCCGCCGTCCTCGGAGAACTGGTTCGGGACCGACGAGCTGGGCCGCGACGTGTTCAGCAGGGTCATATTCGGCGCCAGGGTCTCTTTGCTGGTCGCCACGGTCGCCGTCCTGTTCTCCATGGTCATCGGGATCGTCCTGGGGCTGACGGCCGGATACTTCGGCGGCGTGACGGACTACATCATAAGCGGCGCGATCGACCTCTTCTGGACCTTCCCGCCGTTCCTGCTGGCACTGGCCTTCGCGGCCGCCCTCGGAGCTGGTCTGACCAATGTGATCCTCGCGATATCAGTGTCGTACTGGGCCGGGTTCGCCCGGCTCATGCGAGGCCAGGCCCTGTCCATGAGGGAACGACAGTTCGTGGAGGCGAGCAGGGCGCTGGGGGCGAAGAACTGGAGGATAATGTTCACCCATGTGCTCCCGAACTGCATCGCCCCGCTCATAGTCTGGGCATCGATAGGCGTCGCGGACGCCGTCACGATCGAGAGCAGCCTCAGCTTCCTCGGAGTGGGCACGAAGCCACCGACGCCCAGCTGGGGCTACATGCTGTCCAGCGGGATACTGTATCTCGGGAACGCGCCGTGGATATCCACGTTCGCAGGCATCACGATGGTGTTCACGATCCTGGGCTTCAACCTCCTCGGGGACGGGCTCAGGGACGTGCTCGACCCGCGCATGAAGGGGCTGAGGAGATGAGCGGGAAGAAACCGGTCCTGGAGATCCGGGGCCTGAGGACCCAGTTCTTCCTACGCGAAGGGGTCGTGACCGCCCTCGACGGCATAGACCTGACCATCTACGAGAACGAGTCCGTCGGCATCGTCGGGGAGACGGGCTGCGGGAAGAGCATGACCGCGTTCTCCATCCTGCGGCTGGTGCCCCACCCTGGGCGGATCACTGCTGGTTCGATCAAGTTCAAGGGGAACGAGCTGACGACCATCGACCCGGAGCGGATGCGGTCGGTCCGGGGGACCAAGATATCGATGATATTCCAGGACGCGTCCACGGCCCTCGACCCCGTGTTCACGGTCGGGAGCCAGCTGGGCGAGGTCATATCGCTCCACCAGAACATATACGAGAAGGCCGCGCTGGACAAGAAGATACTCGAGGCCCTGGAACTGGTCAGGATCGCTGCCCCGAAGGAGGTCATGAGGATGTACCCTCACGAGCTGAGCGGGGGGATGAAGCAGAGGGTCATGATCTCCCTCGCGCTGTCCTGCTCGCCCTCCCTGCTCATCGCGGACGAGCCGACCACCGCCCTCGACGTCACCATCCAGGGACAGATACTCAAGCTCCTCAAGGGCCTGGTCGCCAAGACCGGGAGCTCCATGATGCTGATCACCCACAACCTCGGCATCGTGGCCGAGACGTGCGACAGGGTCTGCGTGATGTACGCGGGGCGCATCGTGGAGGACGCCGAGACCTTCGAGCTGTTCGAGCGCCCGATGCACCCGTACACGGCCGGCCTGCTGACCGCGTTCCCGAAGCTAGGGGAGAAGAAGGCCGAGCTGCCAGTCATCAGGGGCACGGTCCCCGACCTCATGAACCCGTTCAAGGGGTGCCCGTTCGTGGACAGGTGCGACAGCTCCTTGGAGGTATGCTCGAAGCGGAGGCCGGACAGGGTCGAGGTGTCCCCCGGGCACTTCGTCTCGTGTCATCTGTGGCCAGGGGGTGGGCCGTCCTATGGCACCTGAGCCGACCCCGCACCCCTATGCAGGGCCGCTCATCAAGGTCACGGACCTCCAGAAGCTCTTCCCCGTGAAGAAGGGCGTGTTCGGCAAGGTCGTCGGCCACGTGCACGCGGTCGATGGGGTGAGCTTCTCGGTCATGAGGGGCGAGACCCTGGGGCTCGTGGGCGAGAGCGGCTGTGGCAAGACGACCGTGGGCAGGGCCACCCTCAGGCTCGTGCGGCCGACCTCGGGCAGCATCGTCTTCAACGGGACGGACATCATGGAGCTCCCAGCCAGCCAGCTGAGGGCCATGAGGAAGAGGATGCAGATCGTCTTCCAGGACCCCTATTCGAGCCTCGACCCGAGGATGACCGTCGAGCGCATCGTGGGCGAGGGGTTCGTGATCCACGGCCCTCCCAAGGGCAAGAACCCGAACTGTCGCGAAGAGGGAGCGGATCCACGACCTCATAGAGCAGGTCGGCCTGTCGCACGACCACCTGTCGAGGCTGCCGCACGAGTTCAGCGGGGGCCAGAGGCAGAGGATAGCTCTTGCGAGGGCGCTCGCCCTGGACCCAGACTTCATCGTCCTCGACGAGCCGACGTCCGCGCTCGACGTGTCGGTCCAGGCGCAGGTCCTCAACCTCCTGAAGCGGCTCCAGGCGAAGTTCGGCCTGAGCTATCTGTTCATATCGCACGACCTATCGGTCGTGGGGCACATGAGCGACAGGATCGCAGTGATGTACCTTGGCAAGATCGTGGAGCTCGCACCTGCGGATGTCTTCCTGAGGCACGCGTTGCACCCGTACACACAGGCGCTGATCGCCTCGATACCGATCCCGGACCCCAAGCTGAGGAAGGACCGGAAGGGCATCGAGGGGGAGGTCCCGAGCCCGACGAACCCGCCGACGGGGTGCAGGTTCCACCCGCGGTGCACGCTGGCGATCGACATCTGCCGCGCGCGTGAGCCCGTGATGGCGGAGGTCGAGCCCGGGCACTTCGTCGCGTGTCACCTGTGCACGAGGGCGTAGACCGTCCTGGATTCAGCGGACCGGAAAAAACGACCCCTGCCTCGGCCTAGGAGGTCAGGGGCCGGAGTGCATCCGATCTCATCCGAACCATCCACGCTACATCCAGGGCCTGTTTTGCGCGGGCGCGCCAGGGATGTAGTTGTCCTCGAACGGCTGGATCATATTCTCTTCGCCGTACCAGTCGTCCTCGTGGTTGATCGTGCGGTCCTGATTCATTCCATCGGGCACATCTTCTGCTGCGCGCCGAACCACCGTCGCAGCGAAGCTTGAAAGGCCGATGGCCAAATGTTTTGTCATGGTGAGTCCAAGAACTGAGAGGGGGGTACTAAGCGGCTACCGTTGGAGTATCAGCATGTGTCTCTCAGAACTGATACGGTCAATGTCCACCTCTGGGATTCTGGCTGGAGCGGCTGTCTGACGCTCTTCGGATGGCTCCCTCGTCGAGGTTCTCCATCATCGATCGGTTGGAGGTCGTCCTCAACGGCGGGTCCTGGTCTTGAGTCTGGAGACAATCAGGAAGACCGCAAGGAGGACTAGAGATGGGATGATGATGCTTCCGAACTCCGGGACCGCCTCGGTCCCGATGTCGATGGACCTGTAATAAGTGGTGACATCGCCGGGCCATATGTCAGTGCCCATGTCCACCCAGGTGAAGTGGAGCCTGCTCCCGTCGATCGACAACGTGGGCGCGATCGTGTTCGAGACCGAGCCGGTCACGTCGCCCATGTCCTCCCATGTCTCTCCGCTGTCGGCACTGTGGTTTATCCTGATGCAGAATTCCCCATCAGTTGCGTTGTAGTCGCTGTAGGCCACGAACAGCTGTCCCGAATTGACCGCAAGGGCATGGAGGACTAGGGGATCGGTGAAGTCATCGACGACACCAACATCCACAGGTGCGCTCCAGGAGCTTCCATCCGTCGACTTGACGAACCGAAGGACGGGTGTGTCGATTCCGTCCCCGATGGCCCAGTAGGTCAGGTAGAGCGAGTCGCCGTCGGACTTGATGAATGGGAATCCCCCATCGTTGGCGATGACCTGCCTGTTTCCCCAGGTGTCACCCAAGTCGGCGCTCTCAACGGTCACGATCTCGTAGACAACCTCTGGGTCGGTCTCGTATGTGAAGTAGGCGAGGTACAGCTTCCCTTCGAAGTAGACTATGTCAGCAGGATTCGGGTCCTCAACATGGACCTGGCTGTCGACCGTCGAAGGTGCTGACCAGGTGACGCCGCCATCCAGGCTCTTCGAGACGATGATTGAGCCGTCGCTCCCGCCTGCACCATCATATGAATACACGAACAGTATGTCCTGGATCCTGAACACTCCGAAGGCGCCATCGTTGATCGAGTCCAAGGTGAGGACTTCGACCGTGTCCGACCAGGTTCCTCCGTTGTCGTCGCTCTTGGAGAACAACACCGTTCCGGATGAATACTCCTCGTCGGACATGTTGACCCGGTAGAGAATGCCGTCGGAGGCGTGGACCCATCCGCTGTGCGTTGCCTCCGCAGACCACGTGTCACCGGCGTCAAGGCTGACCACCATAGTGCCATCTTCGAATGGCCGATATGAATACACACATCCGTCGTCGGACGTCAGGGCGAGATTCAGGTTCGACGAGATGGCGATGGAATCAGTCCACGTTCCCAGCGGAAGCGCGGAACCGGTGCACGCTCCAAGGATTGTCACTGCAGCAATCAACAGCGGAGCAGCGACAAGTGCTGGTATGCGCGTGTGGACTGCCGCATTGCGGCTCGACGACCATCTTGTCATCGTAGTGTGGTTGTCCATGCTATCTCTCCTGAGCTTCGAACCTGGAGAGAAATGCAGTGTCCTCGTGATATTCTTTGTTGTGGCATCTCGACCTGATTGCCTCGTCGGGAGCTTGAGTGGGCCCAACCGGATTTGAACCGGTGATCTACGCCGTGTAAGGGCGTTGTCATAACCGCTAGACCATGGGCCCGCGCCGCTTATGCCCTCGTGGGCCTTAAAATCTTGTTTCAGTGCGCGCCTGACCCTATCTCGAACCCCTTCGCGAACGCGACCAGGTTCTCCTTCGTCCGCCTCGAGATGCCCGCCTCGATGGCCTTCTCAAAGTGCTCCCTGGACAGCCCCGTCACGCCGCAGCCGGCGAGCGCCCCGACCATGACTATGTTCGAGGACATCGGGACGCCGGCCTCCTCGGCGACCCTCCTCGCGTCCACCGCTACGAACCTCTTGGAGGCGCCCGCGAACCTCGCGCGCACCTCGTCCTCGGTGGGGTACTTCAGCTTCTGGGTCGACACGCTCTGAGGGACCATCCTCTCCTTGGACGCGAGCACCACGGTGCTCGGCGACGCCTTCGGGAGTGCCCTGAGGGTCTCGAGCAGCTCCAGCGACAAGATGAAGTCCGCCTTCCCGTCCGGGATCAGCGGGCTCGAGAAGTCCCCTATCCTGGCAGTGCACACGACGGACCCGCCCCGCTGGGCCATCCCGTGGGTCTCGCTCAGGAGAACGTTCTGGCCAGCGATGACCGCCGCCTCCCCTATGACCTTCGAGGCCGTGATGATGCCCTGGCCGCCCACGCCGACGAGGTAGACGTCGACCATCACTGCACCTCCTTGATCGCCTTGTAGGGGCAGACCTGGGCGCAGACGCCGCATCCCGCGCAGAGCGCCTCATCAATCGTCTGGACCTTGTCCTGGCTCGAGATAGCGGGGCACTGGAACCTGTCGACGCATGTCCTGCACTTCTTGCACGCCTCCTGGTCGATGCGGTGTTTCCTCGCGATCGCGCCCTTCTCGTCCCTGGGGGCGATGAGCGCGCACTCACGCCTGGCTATTATCACGGAGACGCCCGGGTGCGAGAGCGCCTCCTTCACGGCCTCGGTCGTCGCCTTGACCTCGTAAGGGTCGACGACCTTGAGCCACTTCACGCCGCAGCCCCTGACCACAGTCCTCGATGGACACCGCGGTCACCTCCGCCCCGCTCGGGTCCTTGAGCGAGCCTGGGTGTGGCTGATGTCCCGTCATGGCGGTGGTCCGGTTGTCGAGGATCATGAGGAGGAACCTGTGCCCATGGTGCACGGCGTTGATCAGGCCAGGGACGCCTGCGTGGAAGAAGGTCGAGTCCCCCATGAACGCGATCACCGGGAGGTCGTTGACCTTGGCCAGTCCGCCCGCGCTGCCGACACTCGAGCCCATGCACACGAGGAAGTCGGCCGCGTTGTACGGCGGGGCGACCCCGAGCGTGTAGCAGCCGATGTCCGAGGCGTAGATGACCTTCTTGTTGGTGGCCTTGTTGACAGCGAAATAGGTCGCGCTGTGCGGGCAGCCCGCGCAGAGTACAGGAGGCCTCACAGGCAGGTCGCCTGTGTCGGGTCCCTTGATGGGTTCGGGTGCATTCAGTCCGAAGGCCTTCGCCAGTCCTGTCGCCACCAATGCCTGGTCGTACTCATGGTGGTACGGGAACACGCCGTCGGCCTTGCCGACGACCTTCACCGGTATGCTCATCCGTTGCGCGAGCGCGCGCGCCTGCATCTCCAGTATGGGTTCGAGCTCCTCGACGACGGCGACGGTCGGGTGCGCCGTGAGGAAATCGGCGAGCATCTTGGATGGCACGGGGTGCGAGAACCCGAGCTTGAGCACGTCGGCCTGCAGGCCGAGCTCCTTCGCGGCGTCGACGGCGTAGCTCGCGCCGGCGGATGATGTGATTATCCCAAGCTTCCCCCCGCCTCCGATCCCGATGACCCTGTTGAACTCAGACCCCTCGGACCGCTGCTCCGCCAGCTTCATCTGGTCCAGGAGCCAGATGTGGCGCATCCTCGCGACCGCGGGGACCGTGACGAACCTCTTCGGGTCCTTCACGAACTCCTTCTTCTCCGGTCCCTTGACGACCTGCCCCACAGTGACGGGCCCGCGCGCGTGCGATATCCTGGTCGTGGTCCTGAGGATGACTGGGAGCTCGAGCGCCTCCGAGAGCTCGAACGCCTTCTTGGTCATCTCGTAGCACTCCTGCGGGTCGGAGGGTTCGAGGAGCGGCAGGTTGCCGAGCAGGGCGTAGTACCTGTTGTCCTGCTCGTTCTGGCTGGAGTGACACGACGGGTCGTCGGCGGTGACGAGGACGAACCCGCCACGCGTGCCCGTGTACGCGAACGTGAGGAGCGCGTCGGCGGCGACGTTGACCCCGACGTGCTTCATGCTGACGATCGCCCGGACGCCTGAGGCAGCCGCGCCCATGGCGACCTCGGCAGCGACCATCTCGTTGACCGAGTACTCGAAGTAGAAGCCAGCGTCCTTGGCGACGCGTGCGAGGTTGTCCCCTATCTCCGACGCGGGGGTCCCTGGGTATGTCGTGGCCACGGACACGCCCGACTCAAGGCATGCTCTGACGATGGCCTCGTTCCCGAGTAGCAGCACCTTCGAGCCCGGCTGAGCGCTGAGGATCTTGTCCATGGCATGCCGTGGATTAGCTCCTGTATGGAAATAGCTTTTCGACCTATCGGGAAATGGATTGCCCTTCAGTTCATCTACCGTCAGTTGAGTACCAACGCCCTCGGGACGGTCCGTGCACGCGCTATCTTGAAATAAGCCTGGGAGGTTCTCCGTGGCGTGGCTGGAAGGACGATAGCCGAGAAGATACTGTCCCGTGCAGCCGGGATGCCGGACGCGAGGGCGGGCGAAGTGATCGAGGCGAGGCCGGACCTCGTGATGTCCCACGAGAACACGTTCCTTGTGAACAAGGCGTTCGTCGAGATGGGCGGGACGAGGCCCTGGGACCCTGACCGCATGGTCATGGTGCTGGACCACAGGGGGCCGGCGAACACCGTGGAGACCGCGGTGGTCCACGCCAAGATACGCCAGCTCGCCAAGGAGTATGGTGTCAAGAAGCTGTACGACGTCGGCGAGGGGGTCTGCCACCAGCTGATGGTCGAGAAGAAGCTCGCGATGCCTGGCCATCTCGTCCTCGGCAGCGACTCGCATACGACGACGGCGGGCGCGGTCGGGGCGTTCGGCGCCGGGATCGGCGCCACCGAGATGGCCGGGATATGGGCCACTGGCGCGCTCTGGATGCGCGTCCCTGAGACGATCCAGATCCGGATCGAGGGTCATCTCCAGCCGGGCTGCTTCGTCAAGGACATCGCGCTCCACCTGGCCGCTGAGTTCGGCCCCTCTGGGGCCGATTATTCATGCGTCGAGTTCACGGGCATGCACATGCTGGACACGTCCCTCGCCGGACGGATGGTGCTGTGCAACATGGCCGCAGAGATGGGCGCCAAGGCCGCCATCGTCCCCGCGGATTCCATAGCCCTCGTCTACTACGCTGGCTGCGTCCCACCGGAATGCGGCCCGGTTCGGTCCGACAAGGATGCGGACTTCTCCAAGAAGGTCGAACTCGAGGTGTCGTCGATCCCACCCCTCGTCTCCGGACCGGACAGGATCGAGCGTGCGTTGAGCGTCGAGAAGCTGCGCGGCAAGAGGATCGACCAGGCCTTCATAGGCACTTGCACGAACGGGCGCCTCGAGGACCTTGTGGCCGTGTCCTGGGTCGTGAAGGGGAAGAAGGTCGCTCCCTGGTGCAGGCTCCTGGTCGCACCGGCGTCCCGCGAGGTCATGGAGGATGCCATGAACATGGGGGTCATCCAGACGATACTCTCAGCCGGCGGGACCATCCTCCCGCCAGGATGCGGTCCGTGCCTGGGAGCCCACGGCGGCGTCCTCGCGCCTGGCGAGGTCTGCATATCCTCGAGCAACAGGAACTTCAAGGGCAGGATGGGCTCCGACGAGGCGGAGGTCTACATCGCCAGCCCGGCGACCGTCGCTGCCAGCGCGGTCACCGGGGAGATATCCGATCCAAGGGAGGTGCTGACGTTTGAGCTCTGAGGGCCGGGTCTGGCTTTTCGGGGACGACGTCAACACGGACCTGATCATCCCTGGGAGGTACCTCGACAGGTACGATGCGAAGCACCTCGCTGCCCACGCCATGGAGGGCGTCAACAGGGACTTCGCGAAGCAGGTGAGGAAGGGGGACCTGCTCGTCGCGGGCAGGAACTTCGGATGCGGATCCAGCCGCGAGCAGGCGGTCATCGCGCTGAAGGAGGCGGGCGTGTCGGCCGTCGTCGCGCGGTCGTTCGCCAGGATATTCTACAGGAACGCGATCAACCTCGGCCTTCCAGTGGTCATCTCTCCTGATGCGGTGGGCATGTTCTCCGATGGCGACCGCGCCACGGTGGACACGTCGGGCGGGGTGATGACGAAGGCGGGTGGGGGCCAGAAGGCGAAGCTCGAACCGATTCCTGCGAGGGCGAGGGAGATACTGGACAGCGGCGGGCTGGTTCCGCATGTGAGGGCGCGATTGAAGGCTGGGAATGGGCCAAGTTAAATCCAGCCGGAGGTCGATTCATGCTACGCCATGGCCGGGTTCGCTCTGGAAGACCAGTGGGGCCTGTTAGGCCTCGCGATCGTGCTGTTCATAGTGATATACGTCCTGCTGAGGCTCATCATCCATCGGCACTGAAACCAGTGCATGGAAAGCATATTATCCGTCCGTCCAATCACCAGTCAGGGTCCGTGGGGTAGCTAGGACATCCTCTTGGCCTTCGAAGCCGATGACGTGGGTTCGAATCCCACCGGGCCCGCTCCACTTTTCACAGGGGTCCAGCCGGTAATGTTATTACGCGGCTGGCGTTCCCCTACGAATGTTGAGGAAATGAACAGCAGACTGCAGATCATCGCCGCTGCCGCGACCGGTGCAATCATTGTTGCGGTCGCTGTGCTTGCCGCAGGATGGCTCGAAAACTCCCACGGAGCCACCGTCACGTGCTCATTCTATCACGAGGGACCAGAAGACGCGGACACGTGCTTCTGCAAATTCATAATGCAGTCCTCACTCGGAGAGGAACTTGATTCCGAGGTGGGATATGTCGACCCGGGTGATTCAGTAGTGATCACGCTGGCCTACGGATGGAGGAACGACGTATCCTCGAATGTCAAGATAGGGGTCAGAGTGTACGCGAGTGGATATTTGACAGGGGGAGACGTCGACCACATGTTCTACGATCTCTTCGATTTTGCCATGGTCTCCGACAGCCACTACGCCATGGAATGCCGCATCCACACATACCAAGGCGAGGACGCGACCAGAGATTGGGACGTGTACTGCGTGCATCCCAACATGCTGGACCTGTTCGACCCAGTCCAGGTTGGCACGGTGGAGCTGAGCCTGTACAACGACGGCGACGACTTCACTGACTACTACGTTCAGGTCGGTCAATGCACGGAGGTCTCGGGTCGTCTTGGGGCGCTATCCTCACTCAATCTGACGATTCCTGTCTACGTCGTCTTGGAATCGGACCCGCTCGGACCATACGACTGCCACGTCGTCGTGCACTCGACATACGAAATCGCATACGAAGGGATATCGTCCGTGGACCCAGGCGGCAACGTGACACTCTCGGTCACGATATGAGTCCGGGAATCAGGACACTTGGTCAGTAATCTGCGCATATCCTGAGCGGACGCATGCCACGACCATGTTCAGTCGGCGCGAGCCCGCTCAAGTTCCCGGTTCACTGTGCATGGAGGGCAGTAGTCGCTGAGTACGTACGAATCCAAGGGATAGAAATGAATGGAGAGGGGGCGAATTGCCACCTCTCCAGCGTTGTATGGGTTTGACATCTACACGTTGTACGCATCGAGGAAGTTGCCCCATCCGGTGTCCGCCGCGAAGGCAGTCTGCCTGTAGGCTGTCTCGTCGTAGTACCAGTCGTTGTAGGTCGCCCAGTAGAACGAGATCCCCTTGCAGTCCGTCATCTTCGGTCCGCCCCAGACCTTGACCATGTACGACTGCAGTGCCGACTGCATGTTCGCCGTCGCCGTCCTTAGCGTGGTGTCAGTCACTCCCTTCGTGCCCAGCAGATGGTATCCCAGATCGTAGAGGTCAAGGAAACTGGGATACGCGGTCATGTAGTGCGTCGCTTTCACCGCTGCAGCGTAGTATGTCTTGTAGGTAGGCAGCAGGTACGACATCCTCGCCGTCCATGTCGTGAACGTGCCGATGGTTGCCTTCAGCTGCGGGACATCGATGGACGAGAGAGTCATCTTACCGCCGTTGGTGTTGGTGTAGGCAGCCCCGTATGCGTCTACCATCACGATGGACAGGTCCCTGGGAAGCATCGACGGGTTGTTCACGAGCGGGGTCAGAGCCGCGGTCAGCGGGAGGCCGTCTCCAGCCATGTACTCCTCGGAGGCCACCATGTACTGAACGAGGTTCGTCAGCGACACCTGGTACGCCACCTCAACCATCGCCATGTTGCACGCGTCGAGCTCGAGGACGTTGATCATGTTCCCCGCGTTCGCGATTGCACCCTGCAGTTCCGGCATGTCTATGGAGCTCGCGGACGTATCGTCCGAGCAGATGTAGTGCCATCCGTAGCCGTGGTCCCACAGCATGAGCCCGAAGTAGGTGGACGGCCAGAGGGTCGTTGCGCGGTCGATCCACCATGTGAGAGTCGCCGGGTTCCCGGTGTCCATCTCACCATAGGTCTCCACCGTCGTCACAGTCGTTCCGGAGACCTTCACTATTTCAATTGTGGAAGTCCCCTTCAGGTCTACCATGGCGACCAAGTTCACCTGGTCACTGGCCGGGACAGCCTGCAAGAACGGTAGGGTTGTCGAATCCCAGTAGTTCTCGAGGGAGTTGTCCCCCGCGACGTAGATCGCGAACGTCCACGACGCCGTCGTTTCCGCCCTGCTTGTCGGTGCCAACAGCAACATGCCTGGCACCAGCAGGACCGCCACCACTGCCATGCTCAAAACATAGTTCCATCTCTTCATCATGCCCAATCTTTCCCCTGCAGTGACTCGCCCGCGCGATGTCCCCGCAGCCCCTGAATGGTGTTCTCCGTATATCAACCGAATCAATCAGGGACTACCCTGCAACGTGTGGCTCATTCGCTTCCTGCTCGTAAGTCGAAGTGGGCCTGCCCCACAGGATGAACGGGCCGAATCAAGAGACAGAAAAAATGATTGGGAGGGGGCTGCCCCCCGTGAAGTGCTGGGGTTTGCGCTCTTAGTTGAAGTCCACCAGGAAATCGTACCATCCCGTGTCTACGGCGAAGTCCAGGCCAGCATACACGTAGGACCACGAGCTCCATTCCCAGTCGGTCCCCCACCAGAGGGTGAGCCCGCCGCACATCATCGTGCTGTCAGTGTTGTCCAGGTACAGGACCGCGTTCTCCACTGCGGCGATCATGCTCTGGGTCAACGCCCTGAGGGCCGGGTTCGTGATCTTCGTGTTCGCGAGCAGGACGTTCCCGAGGTCGACCATGTCCACCTGGTACTTGGTCCAGAAGACCGAGTAGGTGTCGCGGATGACCGTCTTGTACGCGCGGTAGTATGCGCCAAGGTTCGCATGTATGGCGTCGCACCACGCATCGATCGTGGTCATGGACTGCGCGAGACTGCTGATGCTGACAGCGCTCAGGGTCGCGTAGTAGTACTCGGGCCTCGGGTCGTAGTACTGGGCCCACCCGTCTATCATGTCGCTCGCCACCTGGTCAGGCGTCCTCAGTGGGTCCAGGGCGACGGGCGTGAACATGAAGTCGTACGGGAAGCCGTCTCCCGCCACAGTCTCGAGTGACGCGACCACTATGTCCACCAGCCCGGTCAGGGACACCGCGTACAGGGTCTCGATGCTCGCCATCGAGCAGCAGTCGAACGACAGGATGTCTATGTGCACACCCGCGGTCGTTATCGCCGATCTGAGCTCGTCAAGGTACATCCAGTCGTCCGAGGTGTAGTCCCCGCAGAAGCCGTTCCACGCGCTGCCGTGGTCCCAGGCGCCTATCAGCAGGTGCTCCGCCGGGTAGCGTGTCGCGGTCTGGCTTATCATCCAGCTGAGGGTCGCCCCGTCACCGAAGTTCATCTCAGGGAAGGTCTCGACGATCTGGGCGGTGCTCCCTTCTATCTCCCAGAGTTCCGTCCCTGGATAGCTCTCCCTGTCAACGAACGCAACTATGTTGACCTGGGCACTCTCAGGGATGTTCTTCAGATAGATCAGGCTGAGTCCTTCCCAGTATGTGTCGAAGTCGTTGTCCGCATCGATGTACAGACCGATGGTCCATGTCGCGGTCGTCTCGGCCGAGACGTTCTTCGAGGCACCAACCATGAAGAACGCGGGCAGAACCAGACACGCGACGGCTACCGCACTAGCTAGTCCCCTTCTTGATTCCCCTTTCATGCTCTTTCCCCTGTGGAATAGGCCAAAAGGCCGCCCCACGGCGGGGTGATGGTGTTTCGCGGTTATATCGGGTCCTATCCGTGTGCTAATTCGGTCGCAATCTGGTGCGACTTCGCTGGTCACGGCTGATTGGGAGCGGGCAAGTGACCCCTGTCAATGCAATCAATCGTTTCCATGGGTTCTTGGCGACCGCGGCACGAGCTGGTCCTCTCGAACCTGATGGCTGATAGAGCTTCTGCCACCACCCAGTATGGCCCTCTCGGTCTCCAAAACCGACATGCGCCCCGCCAAAGAGTAGTGGTCAGATAGTATGATATCCCGGTTCCATACTTCATGTCCTTGGTCGAGGGGAAATGGCCGAAGGTTCGACGGAGGGGCAGCCAGTCAGATATGCCCGGAAAGTTGCATTGACCGAAGAAGATCAGATAAGGTCTGCGCCGGCTGGTCAGTGTCGTCGCCGACCGAGAAAGGGCAAGCTATGGGCGCTCGCGGTGACGGTCGTCGCCCTGGTCGTCGCAGGAGGCCTCACCTATTTCATCTACCTCGCTCCCAATGACACTGGGTCCCCTGAGGATGTGTTCCGTTCCTATGTGGATGCCCTCGGTGAAGGCGACATCCGCACGGCCCTGGACTATACCCTGGGCCGATTCCTGGGCGAAGAATACCTCGATGCCCAAGCCGAGTCCATCGCAGCCGAGATCGCCTTGGAAGGGACGCCTACGGTCATCATCCAATCGATCGATTCGAGGTATCGCACCGAGCTTCCCCAGGAGATGATTGCGGACCTCGACGAGTATGTGAACCAGCTGGAGAGCGTATTCGGTGTCGAATCGGAGGATTGCTGTCTGCTCGAGGTAAACTACACCGTCGTAGATGGGGCATGGGCCTCCTTCGTCGACGAAGATACCATCGTAGTATTGGAGGTCGAGTCGAACTGGTATGTGGCTCCCACAGTCTATTCCCTCTGACTGCGTGCGCATGTTCAGTGGCGACCGCCAGCAATGTTTATAGTCGCCACGCGATATGCCACTTTGGACATGTCGAGCACGAGCGGGCGTGTCAACGCAGAGAATGGTCCACTGACTGATGGATACGGTCGGCCTGTGAGAAGCCTCAGGGTCTCCGTCACGCAGAGTTGTGACCTCAATTGCGACCACTGCCACAAGGAGGGTCAGAGCCGCTCATACGAGGAGATGACCCCGGGGGAGATCGAGAGGCTCGTCAGGATTTCCACGGGCATCGGGATTCAGAAGGTCAAACTCACAGGCGGCGAACCCCTCATGAGATCCGACATCGCCGATATTATCCGAAGGGTCTCAGCGCTGGTAAGGGAGGTGTCCCTGACGACCAACGGCCAGAAGCTCGCCGGTGTCGCCGACGACCTCAGGTCCGCTGGTCTCGCACGGGTCAATGTGAGCCTGCACAGTCGCGACCCAGCCGTCTACAGACGGCTCTGTGGGGCCGGTTCCGTGGACTCAATCGTCGGCGGGATATCAAAGGCCGTCTCGGCCGGACTGAACCCGGTCAAGGTCAACATGGTGGTGTTCAAGGACGTCAACGAGCACGCCATCGACGACATGACCCGGTTCTGCGCCGATGCCGGGGCGATCCTGCAGCTCATCGAGTACGAGGCCAGCAAGGAGGGGTCGAAGGACAGGAGCTTCTCGAAGCGCTTCTACTCGCTGGCAGATGTCGAGAGGCGTCTCTCCGAACAGGCGCTACAGGTCGATTTCAACGAGCTCCATAGGCGGAGGCGCTACACCATCCTGTCGGACGGGCGGAGGGTCGTTGTCGAGGTCGTCCGGCCGATGCACAACACCGAGTTCTGCGCCCATTGCACCCGCCTCAGGATGTCCAGCGACGGGAAGCTGAAACCATGCCTGCTGGACGCGTCCGGCGAGGTCGACGTGCTCTCGCCGATGAGGAGCGGGGCATCCGACGAGGAGCTGAAATCGCTGTTCATGGAAGCCGTCTCCAAGAGGCGGCCGTACTGGAGGTGACCGTGCCATGATGCCGATCGTCAGGATCATGAGTGGGCCCGTCTCGGTGGACGAGGTGCTGGCCGCGGTCCGCTCGGACGAAGCTGGCGGCATCGTCTGCTTCATAGGGACCGTGAGGTCGTCCTCGGACGGATCCGCCGTCGAGCGCATCGAGGTCGAATCGTCCGAGGAGCTGGCCCGGACGGACCTGGAGCGCATATGCACCTTGGCGGCGGAGAGGTTCCCGGTCAAGGGGATCTCGGTGGCCCACCGCACCGGGTCTCTGAAGGTCGGGGATGTCATCTTGGTGATCGCGGTGAGCGCCGCCCACAGGGAGGGGGCGTTCGACGCGTGCAGGTTCATAATCGATGAGCTGAAGAAGTCGACCCCCATATGGAAGAAGGAGTTCGGGCCCGAAGAGAGCCGTTGGGTCGGACTGGGGATGTGAGTCGCATGGCCAAGATGGTGGATGTCGGCGACAAGGATGTCGTGAGGCGCGAAGCGACGGCCGAGGGATTGCTGGTCTTGAAGACATCGACGGTCAAGGCCATCGCGTCGGGCACCATCAAGAAGGGCGACGTCGTCACGGCCTCGAAACTGGCCGGGATCCAGGCAGCCAAGTCGACATCCTCCACCATTCCGCTTTGCCATCAGATACCGCTCACGTCCGCAGAGGTCGAGGTCCTCCCTGAGGGCGACAGGCTCAGGTGCAGGTGCACCGTGAAGGCGGATTACCGGACCGGGGTCGAGATGGAGGCCCTTGTCGGAGTCACCGTCGCGCTGTTGAATGCGTGGGACATGGTCAAGTACCTCGAGAAGGATGAATCCGGCCAGTACCCGCACACGAGGATCGCTGATGTCAGGGTCGTCAGCAAGAAGAAGGGAGGATGACGAGATGGGTGTGGATGAGCACAGGGAGAAGGCCCCGAAGAGCGTGGATTTCGCAGTCATCACCGTCAGCGACACGAGGACCGAGGCGGACGACCTCTCGGGCAAGACGATAATCGAGATCATGTCTTCCTTCGGGCACAGATGCCTCCGGAAGGTCATCGTCAAGGACGATGGCTCCGGGATCCAGATGGCCCTGCGCGAGCTCATGGAGGATCCGAGAGTGCGCGCCGTCATCGTGAACGGCGGCACCGGGGTGGCGAAGCGGGATGTCACTCTCGAGGCTGTCGAGGAGTATCAAGAGAAGGAGCTCCCCGGGTTCGGTGAGCTGTTCAGGGCGCTCAGCTACCAGGAGATCGGGAGCGCGGCCATGCTGTCCCGGGCGAAGGCATACGTGTCGGAGGGCAAACCAGTCTTCTGTCTCCCGGGTTCGAGGAACGCCGTCGCGCTGGCCGTCGGGAAGCTGATCGCGCCGGAGCTGGGTCACCTCGTCTGGGAGGCGAACAGGTGAGGCCGATCAAGAAGCTCATACAGCTCGACGAGGCGCTCAGGATCGTCGATTCCAGGATCGTCCAGGTCGAGGAAGTGGAGAAGCTCCGGCTCGCGGACGCATCGGAGCGCGTCTGCGCCTCAGATGTGATATCGAGGACGAGCGTCCCGCCGTTCTCCCGCGCCGCGATGGACGGCTACGCCGTCAGGGCGCGAGACACGTTCGGCGCGTCGAGGAACCACCCTGTCACGCTCACGCTGCACGAGAAGCTGTACGCCGGATCCGTCCCCAAGAAGGCCGTCGGCAAGGGCGTGTGTGCGGAGATCGCCACGGGCGCGATGCTGCCGAAGGGCGCCGACGCTGTGGTCATGGTCGAGGACACGGAGATAGAGGGAATCGAGGTCTCCGTCAGCGAGTCCGTGCATCCAGGGAAGAACACCTCGAAGAAGGGGGAGGACATCGTGCCTGGCGCGAGGCTCGTGTCGCACGGAGACCTCCTCAACCCGAGCAAGATCGGGGCCCTCGCCGCGGTGGGGGCATGTTCAGTCTCCGTCTTCAGGAGACCCCGCGTCGCGATCGTGACGACGGGGGACGAGATCGCGGAGCTCGGGACGAAGCTCAAACCGGGTCAGGTCTACAACATCAACTCGTACACGGTCGCTGCGGCCGTGCGGTCGAACGGCGGGGACCCGAGGATCCTGCCGATCGCCAAGGACGAGATGAAGGACCTGGAGCGCGTGGTGGACGGCAACTCGGACTGCGACATACTTGTCTTCTCGGGCGGGAGCTCGGTCGGCGAGAGGGACATAATGCTCGACCTGCTTGAGCGCAGGGGCGAGGTGCTGTTCCACGGCATAGCCGTGAAGCCAGGGAAACCGACGCTCTTCGGGACCGTCGGAAAACGGTTACTGTTCGGGATGCCTGGCTACCCGACGTCGTGCCTGTCCAACGCCTACATGCTCCTCGTCCCGACCGTCCGGAGAATGGCCCGACTGCCGAGCAGGGAACCGGCATCGGTCCTCGCGCGCATGTCGAAGCGGGTCGTCTCCACGACCGGGCGGACGCAGTTCCTCACTGTCAGGCTCGAAGGCGACGTCGCCCACCCGGCGTTCAAGGAGTCCGGTGCGATAACGAGCATGGCCTATGCCGACGGCTATGTGATGATACCTGCGGACGTGGACCTCGTCGAGAAGGACGAGCAGGTCCGCGTGTTCCTGCTCTAGGGGCGATTTCTGGGTCAGATATCCTTGGCTATCATGACCTCGGTAGACTTCACAATCGCGACCGCCCTGTCCCCCTTCTTGAGGTCCAGGTCCTCGACCGATTCCTTGGTGATGAACGCGGTGACCAGCACCGGCTTATCGAGCATCACCTTCACGACGGCGCCGACGGCCCCCTTCTCCACGGACACTATCTTGCCTTCGAACTGGTTCCTCGCGCTGGTCTTCACGGACTCTCCTCCAATGAGTGCAATCCGTCGGGCGACGATAAGTGTTGTCCCACTCAGTAGACGGACTCGCCCTTCACGAACGCGGATGTCCTCTGGTCTTTCGGCCTCTCGAAGAAATCGACCTTGTTTGCCACCTCGACGATTTCTCCGCCCCACATCAGCGCGACGCGGTCACACATACGCCTAGCCTGGAACATGTTGTGCGTGACTACGACAGCCGTCCGCGCCCGGTCCTGCGCCATGTAGTCCTTGACCTGTTCCTCGAGCAGGGCGACATTCGCAGGGTCGAGGTTGGCGGCGAATTCGTCGAGGAGCAGTATCCCGGGATCGTGTATGGTCGCGCGGGCGAAGCACAACCTCTGCATCTCCCCTCCGGAGAGGATCCTGGCATTCTTCCTGCGCCTGCCTTGGAGGCCGAGCCTCTTGAGTTCGGCATAGACCTTCTCCTCGGCCTTCCCCTCGTCCCAGCCTCTTATCATGAGGGCGTACGCGAGGTTGTTCGCAACGCTCCTGTTCAGCACGACGGGCTTCTGGAGGACCATTCCGATCGCCCTCCTCGCGAGGTCGGCCTTCCTCCCGGAGAACGCCATCCTCTCGCCGCGTATGAAGAGCTCGCCCTCGGTCGGCGGTTCGATTAGGTCCATGATGCGGAGCATCGTGCTCTTGCCGGCTCCGCTTGGTCCGACTATCCCGAAGACCTCCCCCTCAGTCACCGTCAGGGAGACCTTCTTCAGGGCGTCGACGTCCTTGTACCTCTTGGACACGCCCTTGAGGGAGATGGCGTCGGTCATAGCATCTCCTTCTCCTGCAGCATCCTGAGGAAGAAGAACACCACCAGCGCGACGGTCAGCAGGACGGCGCCCAGGGCCATGGCCCATTCGAAGTGGCCCATCCTGGTCTCGAGCATGATCGTCGTGGTGAGCACGCGCGTCTTCCCGTCGATGTTGCCCCCGACGAGGTACGCCGCGCCCACCTCGGCGATCACCCTCCCGAACCCGACCATGCACGCCATCACGAGGCCGACCCACGCCTCCCTCATGACCGTGAGGACGGACTGCTTCGGGGTCGCCCCGAGGGCCTTGACCGTGTCCTTGATGGCCTTGTCCACCTCGACCACGGATGTGATGGTGATTCCAGTCACCAGGGGTATCACCAGCAGCGTCTCAGCCAGTATCATGGCCGTCGGCGTGAACAGTATGCCGAAATCGCCGAGCGGTCCAGCCCGCGAGAAGATGTAGTAGATGAAGAGGCCGGAGAGGACAGGGGGGAACCCGTAGAGGGTGTAGGTTATGGTCTTGACCGCCCCCTTGCCGCCGAACTCCTTCAGGCCTATCAGCGCGCCCAGGGGTATCCCTATCGCCGAACCGAGGATGGTGGCCATCCCCGATACGTAGAGGGAGAGGATGGTCACCTCTATGAGTTCGCTAGCGGTTCCGACCATTCCTCATCTCCAGCTCCTGCACGAGGCCTATCTTCCGGTCCTCTCCACGGGGGCCGCCGCGCAGGCCTCGTCGAAGGCCTGGACGCTGAGCAGCGACTCCGTGCTCGGGACGTATCCCACGGCGTTCGGGAAGAACAGCTGCATGTCGTACTTCTCGTAGCTGGCGATCAGGTCCTGCCCGTCATCGGACACGAGCCACTCGGCGAAGTCGAGCGCGAGCGTGTGGTTCACGTGCGGCCACATCGTGGAGTTGACGGGGATAACGCTGTACTGGTTGAAGAGCACGCTGTCGCCCGAGAAGGTCATGTTCAGGTGCGGTATCAGGTCCTCGGAGACCCTCTGGTAGTAAGTGGCGTCGTCGGACAGGGTGTACGCATCCATCTCCTCCGCCATGTCCAGCACCGCGCCCATGCCCTGACCGGACTGTATGTACCATGACTCGGGGAAGGCCAAGACCTCCGTCTTGTTGAACCCGAGCAAAGCCCAGATGCTGAGCTCCTTGGTGTAGGTCCCGGAGTTGTCCGCCCTCGATATGAATGTCGCGTTGCCGGCCGTGCCGTTGTCGTATATCTTCTGGAACGCGACGGAGGCGTTCGTCGAGGACAACGTGTCGATCGGGTCCTCGGTCGGCCCGACGACCACGAAGTTGTTGTACATGACGAGGCTCCTGCTCTCGCCGTAACCGGCCTCCACGAATGCGACCTCAGCGGCTGGGGAGTGCACAAGCAGCACGTCGACATCCCCGTTCTGGCCGAGCGTCATTGCGGCGCCGGAGCCGACGGCGATGACGTCGACGGTGCAGTCGTTCTCCTCTTCGAAGACCGGGAGTATGTAGTCCAGGAGCCCGGAGTCGTACGTGCTCGTCGTCGTCGCGAGCTTGAGCGTCTGGGGCTCATCGTCCTTGAGGAGTAGGTATCCGACCGTCCCGCCGACAATCAGCGCGGCAGCGATGACCGCCGCGACCATCATCATCTTCTTGTTCATGGTACCACCGTTATGTCACCGCGAGCATAAGGCCGGGCATAAATAAAGGCGTCGGTAGAATCGAGGCGGTCCCCGTTGCCTCGTCGCGTGCAGTGGCGCTGCGCCAGTCGGTCTATCCAGTCGGCCTGTACTTCCCAGCGGGAACCACGATCTCGAACCGGGCTCCCCTGCCCGGGCCGCCGTTCTCGGAGATCGTGATGTCCGTGATCCCCAGTATCTCCTTTATCAGGAAGAGGCCCATGCCCGTGTGACGGCCGTACCCAGCCTCGAATATCCTCTCCTTCTCCTCGTCGAGTATCCCCACGCCGTCGTCCTCCACGACCATGACGAGGGAAGAACCTCTCCGCTCAGCCGAGAACATCATCTTGGTCGCGCCGTCTCCGTGCCTCTGCGCATTGTCCATGAGGTTCCAGAACACCTTCTCCAGCATCGGGTCCGCGAGGATCTCGAGCCCTCTAAGGGCGGGCGCTGTCGCGACCGTCAGTGCCTCGAACCCCGTGGAGACCCTCTCCACCGCCGCCGCGACGTCGACCCAGACCGGCTCCTTCGTCCCCGTCTTCTGGTAGTCGCCAGCGAAGCTGACCTGTTCGGCGATGACCGAGGCCGCCTCCATGGCCTTCTGGACGTATTTGCTCCTCAGCGATGCATCGCCGTTCTGCTTCAGAACCTCGAGATAACCGTATATCGCGACGAGTTTGTTCGAGATGTCGTGCCTGGTGATCGCTCCGAGCAGTCCCAGCTTGGAGTTGGCGTGCATGAGCGCCTCCTCGGCCCGCTTCCTTTCCGTGATGTCTCGGACGGTTGCTATGATCGCCGGCCCGCCCATGTGTTCGAACGAGCGGAGCTTGATCTCCACGGGGAACCTGGTCCCGTCCTTCTTGACGTGCACGACCTCGAACTTCACCTCGCCATGCTTCATGAGTTCGGAGGTCCGGTGATGGACCATCGAGGGCGGCTCCGGGCTGTCGATGTCATCAGGCCCCATCGCGAGCAGTTCCTCTCTCGTGTATCCGAGGCTTTCGCACGCCTCCTTGTTGACCGCAAAGAACCTCCCGCCAGGCCTGTGTATGAAGACCGCGTCGCCCAAGTTCTCGAACAGGTCCCTGTACATCTTCTCCGACTCGGCGATGGTGTGTTCCATCTCCCTCCTCGCGACCGCTCTCCCGAGCGCCTCGCCGATCTTGCCCAAGTCGGTGACGACCTCGAACTCTGTCTGAAGCTCAGAAACACCGATGTCCGTCAGGACGATGGTCGGCCTGATGAATCCGACAGCCGACGCCCCTATTGCGTAGCGCACTGCCGCCTCAGGCGTGCCTCTGGAATCGACGACAACCATGTCGCACTCGAGGAGCTTCCCGGACCCAGCCGCCTCCTCTATCGTTCCCGCAAGGAGCAACCTGACCCTCCTCTCTTCAGCCGCGATTGACGCCAGGGTCTCCGTGAATCCCGGGTCGTCACCGACTGCAAGAAGACAGATGTCCTCCACAGGACCGGACTCCATATCGGCTGCGTGAGCTTTCTGCAAGAACCCACTATCGCCTGGACCAGGTTCTATTCTGCCGGCAGGTAATGAATCTTGTCCATGATTTTTGGCAAGCTGACGGCTCACCGGAGAGGTCGGTGGAGGGGTCGTTCCCGTCCAATACTGATTTCTACCACATACAGACGTAGCGTTTTGCACATGAGGAGATCAGAACTTGAGCAGATAGTGGAGGAGTCTTCGGCTAGACTGCTCAGGTCCGCCGTGCCACCTGTAAGGTACTGGTTGCTGTCAGACGTCCTGAAAATGGATGAGCGGGACCCGGTCCTCGAGAGGACCATAGAGGAGTGCAGGCACTACCCGCCCACCGTGAGGTTGCTCGAAACCCTGCAGGAGGACGGGACTTGGCCCATACCCCGGCAGAGGAAGATCGCTGAAGACGCCGGCCCTGGGCCGCCTGTGGGATGGACGTACACGACGATGCTCAGGAACCTCTACGAGCTCGGTGAGTGCTGCACCACCAAGGACGACGATAGGGTGATGACCACCGTCGAACGCATCCTGGGCTGGCAATCGGAGGAAGGGTACATCCCTGGTCCGACCTATCCCACGATCCCATCGCCCCAGCACAACGGCCTTGCGCTGAGATGCATAATGCGCCTGGGCGTCAACGACGACCCCCGGGTGCGAAGGATATTCGACTGGCTCGCCGCTCGCCAGCGCCCCGACGGTGGGTGGGTCATCCCGTACCTCGAGGATGTGCGATACCTTCCAGAGTACAGGGGCATGAAGGTCGACTCATTCATCGCGCTCGTCGAGAGTGGGCGGATGCCGCGATACGATCCAGCGGCGCACCATCACGTCCCGAGCTGCATCTGGACGACCATGATGGTCATGCGCGGCATGGTCCAGGACGTGAATTTCGCGCGTTCTGCGAACGGGCGCCGAGGCCTGGATTTCTTCCTGGACCGGTTCTTCCAGCGCAACTACCACTCCGCGTACTACCGGTCGGAGACCAACTGGACTCGGCTGAAGTACCCGACATACCACGGCTCCGGCCTGCTCGCCCTCGACATTCTCACGACCCACGGTTACAGCGCAGACGATCCGAGGATGGAGAAGCCCGTCGCATGGCTGGTCGGATGCCGCTCCAAGGACGGATACTGGCACAGGTCGGAGAGGCCCGAACCCGTCACGGACCAGTGGGTCACGGAGATAGCCCTGAGCATAATCGAGAAGTATGCGGCCAAGATGTGATCGGAGGCTAGACTCAGAGGGCCCGTATCAGGCCAGCCCGATCCTTCCCGCGACCCTGAGCTTCCCGCCCTCGAGGTATGTGACCACGGCGGATTCGCCCTTGCCGTGGACGAGGGGTTTCTCCAGGGTCAGCGAGGCCTTGATCCCGCCGTCCACTGGTTCCGCGGTGTCCATCCTCGCCGGCACGAGCTGCATCCAATGGCCGAGGTGTATGACGGTCCCCTGCTTGAGCGGCGCGCGGAAGTACTTGGAGAGATGGATGGTCCCGGTCAGCTTGCTGGAGCAGGTGACCCCGTCGTCGTTCGTGAGCACGATCCCCCTGTCCAGGTCCTCGTTCGAGATGTTCTTGAGCGCCAACCCGACTCTGTCGCCTCGGACCGCCCAGTCGGCATCGTCGTCATGCTTCTGGATGGACCTTATCTCAGCCGTCTTGTCGCCTGGGAGCACCCTGACCTCGTCGTGCTTCCGGATGGACCCGCGCACGACCGTCGCCAGGGCTACCGTCCCGACGCCACGCACGTCGAAGTGATGGTCGATGGGCACCGTCCCTTTGCCGGCATCTAGGTCCTCTGGTCCCGCCTTGCCGACGATGGCCGCGCGGTCGAGGTACGCTCCCCTGATGGCGTTCAGGTCGTCCTGGATGATCGCATATCCCTCCGCGGCCGTGCCCTTGAGGAGGGGTCTGATCTGTTCCTCGGTGATGTAGTTCCTGAGGATGATGCTCCCGTCCTTGAGCCCGAGCGCGTCGAGCATGACGATGATCTCCCCCAGCACGTAGTCGATGGTGTCGACGACAACCAGTGCGGTGTCCGCCATGGATGCCACGTAGAAGAGCGAGGCGACCTTGTCAGGGTACTTCGTCGGCTCGGCGAAGGTGACCGTGTTCTCGCCTTGCTTCACATCATAGAACGTGAAGTCGGAGGAGGTGGACTTCTTACCCAGGCCCTTCGCGTAATCGGGCGCCCCGAGGACGGCGACGTTCAGGTTCCCCATGAGTATGGTGGAGAAGGTCGCCAATGAAATAACTTTCGAGCCAACTGTCGGGATTTCGCCGCGCCTCGGTCTCGTGGCGCTCCTCCCTCTTCGGGGGGGACCGCGTGAGGTGGATCACTTTCACCTGCTCCGGTGGGATGCCGTGGCTGACGGTGGAGGAAATGAGAAGGGTAGGCCCCGGCTCTTGCCGGGGCCTTGAAATCGATTGTTGGGGTTTCGCCTTCACTCGGCCCTGTTCTTGTTGACGACCTTGATGCAGTCCTCGAGGATGTCCATCGCGGTCGCGACCTGGTCCTCAGGGATGGTCAGCGGCGGGATGTACCTGATGTTGGACTTGCCGCATGGCAGCAGGACCAGCCCCTTCTTGAAGGCCATGTCCGAGATCGCGTCCCTGCTCTTGGCCGCGTTCTTCTTGGACTTCCTGTCCTGGACGAACTCGTGGGCCAGCATCATGCCGAGGCCTCTCGTGTCGCCGATGATCTCGTACTTGTCCTGCATCTCGATCAGGCGCTTCTTCATCGAGGCACCGAGCTTCGTCCCCCTCTCCAGGAGCTTCTCCTCCTTCATGACGTCGAGGGTCGCGAGTGCCGACGCGTGCGAGAGCGATGCGCCGCCGAAGGTGTTCGAGTGGCGGCCGTACCTGTCGAAGTTGAGCTTGGCATCCACGATCGTCGCGGATATCGGCAGCCCGCCGCCGAGCGACTTGGCGCTGCAGATGATGTCAGGCGCGACATCGAAGTGCTCGCATGCCCACATCTTGCCGGTCCTGCCCATGCCGCTCTGGACCTCGTCGTCGATGAACAGGCACTTGTACTTCCTCGTGAGGTCGAAGACCATCTTGACGAACTCCTTCGGAGGCACGACATATCCGCCCTCTCCCTGGACGACCTCCATGCTTATCGCGGCGAGGTCGTTCGGCGGGATCTGGTTCTCGAAGTAGACGTCCTCGATGACCTTGGCGCAGTACATCCCACAGCTCTTGGGTACTCGAGGTTGTAGATGCACCTGTAGCAGTACGCGTAGGGCACGTGGAACGACGCCAGGCATGAGGGTGGCGGTGTAGCCCTCCCTCTGGACCCACTTCGAGGCGGTCATGCTCATCGCGCCGGTGGTCCTGCCGTGGAACGCTCCAAGGAAGTCCATGAGGCACTGCTTGCCCGTGGCCCTCTTCGCAATCTTGATCGCCGACTCGTAGGACTCGGCGCCCGTGTTCGCGAAGAACACCATCTTCTCGTTCTTGCCGGGGGTGGACTTGGCCAGCCTCTCGGCGAGCTCGTTCTGGAGCTTGCAGTAGAAGTCCGTGCCCGCCACGTGCGTGTACTTCTCGACCTGGTCGTGGATAGCTGCGACGACCTTCGGGTGCCTCGCGCCGACGTTCAGCACGCCGACGCCAGCGTAGAAGTCAATGTACGTGTTCCCATCGATGTCCTCGATGACGGCGTTCTCGGCCTTCTTGAAGACCAGTGGTGCGCTCTTCGTCGCCTTGACGAGGAACTTGTCGTCCTTGGCGACGGCCTTCTTGGCCTCCGGGCCCGGAGGCTCTACCTTGATGTTCGGGACCTTTGCCATGCTAATATCACTCCCTTGTTTGACCCGTAAGCTCATGATTGATAAATCGATTGTGGTTTCACGGCAATAAGAACCCGGAATAGTTGCCGATTTCGAACACATGGGTACGATAACCGGAAGGATTCACCCCTCCGAGCCCCTTCCGCGCGTCCATCAGGTGCTGCACACTCGGAATCCCCTGGCAAAGCACTTAAGCCCCCGACTCCATGACAACAGCTGGGTGGACAAGAGATGAACGGTCAGCGTCAGAGCGGCTTCGAGACCGCATCCATCGGTGCGCTCCTGATAGTCTTCGCCCTCTCGCTCCTGATCTCATGGATGACGGACGACTGGTGGCTGTTCGTGCCAGTGTTCCTGCTCGGTGCGGGCGGTTTCTACCTAGTCCTCGGCGCAGTCATGCGCCCTGGAGAGGTCGGGGGGAGGCCGACGAGGATGAACTCGCCCTTCTACGTGTTCTGGGGTGCCACCATGTTCATCGTTGGGGCGATGTGGCTCCTGAACAGGCAGTACCCGGGGAGCTTCCCGTTGCTGGCCGTCGCGTTCATCGTCTGGATCGGCATATTCATACTCTTCCTGTCCCTGCGCAAGTCCAGGGGCACGGCGTAGCCGTCGACATCGGTCGGACGACTAGTGGTACGTGCGTGTCCGTCCATCGGCCGAGGCCTGCGGCCCCTGCCCACCCCAAACGTATATAAAGGGGTCACATTTTAGGGGATACCCCCATAGAGGATGCGACCTTGAAGTACACCAGATTCGAGAGGGCGAGGATAATCGGCGCGCGTGCTCTGCAGATAAGCATGGGCTCGCCGGTGCTGGTGCAGCTCGAGGACCAGGTCATCGATCCCATCGTGATCGCCATGACCGAGTACGAGCGCGGGGTCATCCCAATGACTGTCAAGAGAGAGAGCTGAACGAGGAATCACGATGGACGAGGCGGTTGTCGAGACAGAGGTCGAACAGGAAGAACCAGAATCGCGGCTTCTCATCCCCGAGGATGTCTACCTGACATCTGGCGTTCACATCGGGACACAGCAGAAGAGCGCGGACATGAAGGAGTTCATCTTCAAGGTCAGGAGCGACGGTCTCTACGTCCTCGATGTCAAGAAGACGGACGAGCGCATCCGCGTCGCTTCGAAGCTTCTCGCCAAGTACGACCCGTCGAAGATCCTCGTGGTCTCCGCGAGGCAGTACGGCCAGAAGCCCGCGAAGATCTTCGCGAAGACCCTTGGGGCGACTGTGATCGCGGGCAGGTTCATACCCGGTTCGCTCACCAACCCGATCCTTCCGAAGTTCATCGAGCCCGAAATCCTCTTGGTTACGGACCCGGCAGCGGACGAGCAGGCCCTCAGGGAGGCCCTGAACGTCGGCATACCGATCGTCGGCATATGCGACGCCAACAACGAGACCAGGTTCGTCGACCTGGTGGTCCCGTCGAACAACAAGGGCAGACGCGCCCTCGCCACCGTGTATTGGCTCCTCACGAGGGAGATCCAGAAGGCGAGGGGCCAGATCGCCTCCGACGAAGACTTCAAGATGACCGTCGAGGATTTCGAGGCGTCGCTCTGAGCAGCTACGGGCCGACCGACAAGTTCTAGAACCAAGCGGAAGCTATCTTCACCAGGGCGTGAGGAGGCCATGCGTCACGCGGCTGTTGCAGGTCAGTTCTACTCTGGCGATGAGCGCGGTCTCCGGGAGGAAGTCGGACGGTGTTTCACCGGGCCTCTGGGACCTGGGAAGGTCCCCGAAGTGAAGGGGAAGGGCCCGAGGCGGATCGTCGGCGGGATCGCGCCGCACGCGGGCTACATGTTCTCAGGTCCGGTCGCGGCGCACCTCTACTCGAGGATCGCCGACGACGGCGTGCCGGCCACGTTCGTCATCATAGGGCCGAACCACACGGGGCAAGGGTCAGGCATCGCGGTGACGATGGAGGATTTTCAGACGCCCATGGGTGTCGCGAAGGTGGACCATGAGGTCGCGAAGGCGGTCCACAGGGACCTGGTGGACGACGACGCGACGGCCCACTTGCACGAACACTCGATCGAGGTCCAGCTCCCGTTCATCCAGTCCCTGACGGACGATTTCAGGTTCGTCCCGATCTGCATGGGCTTCCAGGACTATGACGCCGCCAAGTCCGTGGGCGAGGTCGTCCGCGACGCGCTCAAGGGGAGGGACGCCGTCGTCATAGCGTCGACCGACCTCTCCCACTACGTCACCGCGGCCACCGCGAGGGCGAAGGACGGGCTCGCCCTTGAGACCATACGGACGATGGACCCGAAGCGGCTGTTCGACGTCGTCAGGGCCGAGAACATCTCCATGTGCGGGTACGGGCCGGTTATGGCGACCATGACCGCATGCAGAGGCGCCGAGGTGGAGGTCCTGAAGTACGCCACGTCCGGCGACGTGAGGCCCATGCGCGATGTCGTGGGGTACGCCTCGGTGGCGTTCTCGAAGAAGTGATGTGAGGGGCTGGCTTGAGGTTCCGTCTTCCAAGGATAACGAGCAAGGTCGTGCTGACCGTATTCGCGGCGACGACATTCTGGGCCGCGCTCGTGGTCACGGCTCCGCTGATGGTGCCGCACGGCACGCTGACGGACCTGAGCGGGACCGTGGGCACGCACGACAACGATGATCAGTTCGATTCCATCGGCCCGCTGCCCCATGCCGTCTACTGGATCGGCGACGGTGAGTGCCACCAGATGGCCAACAGGAGCCTCTTCCTCAACGGCAACCAGATGCCGTTCTGCGTGCGGGACCTGGGCCTGTTCCTGGGCCTGGCCGCGGGGTTCGGCGTCGCGCACGTTCATCGCCATCAGGATACACCCGGTCCTCGTGCTCATCGGGCTCGTCCCGATGGCGATAGACGGCGGGCTGCAGCTTGTGACCGAGTACGTGTCGAACAACCCCCTGAGGCTGGTGACCGGGCTGGTGGCCGGAATGGCCCTCTCCTTGATGTTCGCGCACATGATCTTCGCCATACAGGATGGGCCGGTCAGGAAGAAGCCTTCGCTCGCGGGTCCAGCGCCCGTGTCGGGAAAACCTCAGCAACCATGATATATCGACAAGGCGGTTCGCGACGTCGATCTCGGCCAGACTGGCCTAGAAGGGGAATGGAACGTCATGGAGAGCTCGATTCCGACATCCGCGCCGTCGCCGACGCAATTCACACGCCAATGCGTCTCGTGCGGCAGGGCCATAGACTTCGCGGCGAACGTGTGCCCGTACTGCGGGCGCGACTATCGCGTCCCGGCGTTCGCGCCATCCAAGCCGAAGAGTCTGAAGCCCGTAGTCGGCGGGATCCTGATCGTGATTGCAGCACTGACAGCGCTGTTCATGGGGCTGCTGGTCCTCACGATCGGCCAGGCAGACATGCAGAGTACGGGCACATTGCCAGAGGACATGACCTGGGACGATGTCGAGGCGGTGCTCGGGACCTGCGGGATAATCGTGATCGTGTTCGGGGTCATCGCCCTGCTCGGCGGGTTCTTCGGGATCATGAGGAAGCACTTCGCCCTGGCCATCATCGGAGGAATATTCGGCCTCCTCGGGATAGGGTTCGTGATAGGCTCCGTCCTGGCACTGGTCGGCCTCATACTGGTGGCCATGTCAAGGGACGAGTTCGACTGACCGAAAAGGGAGCTCAGGCCCTTCAGCCAGTAAATCATCGTAAACAATATATATATTCAAACAGTTTACATTACCAGGGCGCGGGGAAACACCCCCGCTTCTGAAACGGTAAGGTGAACTATGTCTTCAGCTCCGGTTGGGAACACTCAAACAAGGAACTGTGTGTCGTGCGGGCGCTCCATAGCGTTCGACGCGAATGTCTGCCAATACTGCGGACGTGACTACAGGGTGGCGGCCGCGCCTGTGAAGCACGAGAAGGGCATGGTGTCGCTGCTTGGCGGGGTATTCATCCTCGTGGCGGGCATCATCGGGCTCGCGATGGGTGCGATGATCATGGCCGTGGACGTCAACGACTTGGAGGACTACGGCATAACGGGCCTGGGAGGGGCACTCGACACGCTCGATGACCTGCTGACCATCTGCGGCGCCATCTTCCTGATCCTTGGACTCATAGCCTTGCTGGGTGGGGTCTTCGGGATCCAGAGGAAGAAGTTCGGCATCGTCATCCTGGGCGGCGTCCTCGGCCTGTTCTGCTTCGGGCCGTACATGATCGGGAGCATACTGGCGTTCGTCGGTCTGGTACTGGTCGCCGTGTCCAAGAAGGACTTCGACTGAACCTGCACGGTCCGTCGCGGTCCAAACCCCTAACCCCCTTCAACCCTATTCTCGCGGGCTGTTCACCGTCCCGACGGTCATAGGCCCGACCCTCGTCGCGGTGTCGAGGGGCGACTTCTACCGGGCCGAGCGGATCCCGGCGAACCCCTTCATACTCCTCTCAGATCCGTTTCATCATCCCGAGCTCGGGCTCGTAGACGTCCCCCTTGTCGAGCAGGCTCGCGACGACCTCCTCCAGGCGGATCTTGTCGATCTTCTTCCCGGTTGCGGCCTGGACGAGCGCGTCCCAGGGCGCGCCCTTGCCCTTGTCCAGCGACTCTATGATCTTGAGGACGACCTCCTCCTCGTCGGCGCCGACCTTGACCTCGTGCATCTGCTCCTCGCCCTTGACTGCCTTGTCCTCGGGCCGGCCCTTGGCCGCAGGCGCCTGCCTCTCGGGTGCATCGGCCCTCCGGGGCCCGATGTCCGGCAGGATGGTCCTCAGTGCGTCCGCGGCGCTCCTCCTGAACCTGTCGATGTCCACGTCCCTGTAGTGCTCGAGCGCGCGCACGACGCCGTCAGCGAGGTTCTCCGGGTGCCCGAGCTTGACGAGCTCGGAGACGGTCGGCTGCGCCATCTTCGTCGCGTCCTTGAGCGCCTCCGCCCGCCTCAGCGTGCTCTTGGCGGTCTCCAGGACCCACATGTCCCTCGCCTCGGCGTCCACGACCGCGATGCGCTCGGGCCTGATGCTCAGGTACTTCACGCCCTCCTCGGGGGTGTACGCCCTGCTCTTCCCGACGATCGCCGCGAACGCGGGCGGCTCGATCTTGGAGAGCGCCGCGGCGGCGGCCGGCTGGAACTCCCCTGCGGAGATGTAGAACGTGCCGGTGGGGTCCGTGACCCTGGCCCTGAATCTGGGCTTCCCCGGCTCTCCCATGTCCTCGATGTCGGTCACCACGCCGACGACGAGCATCCTGTTGACCTTCGCCCCCAGAGGGGTGACGATGTACGACACGGGCTTCTCCCCCTCGCCCGTGTGCTCCAGCGTCGATGAGTTGTACTCCTCGGCGAAGACGCGCCATGCGACCTCGCGGAGGTTCATTCGGCTCCCTCCAGTTCCACCAGGAGTTTCTCGACCTCGGGCCGGATGTCCTCCTTGTGGTAGGCCGCGTCCCTTACGATCATCGAAAGGCCGTACGTGTCAGCCGTGATGTTCCCGGTCGCGGTCATGGCCTTGAAGGTGAGCCTCTCGTCCATGACATCCTTGAGGTAGTCGAAGTTCATGGACTGCTTCGCCTTCTGGATGCACTCGTCGAGGGTCGTCTCGAGCAGCCTCTCGGTGATGTCCCTCCCGAACACGACGCCGACCGCCCCGCTCCCGTCGTCGAGGGTCGCCTTGACCCGCAGGTCGGGCGTCCCGTCGACGCGGCCGTGTATCTTGCACGTGCCCTTCTGGAGGGCGCGCTTGCACTCCGGGCAGCGCATGATGAGGCCGGAACCGTCCCGCACCTCTATTATTATCCCCTTGACGGTGACATCGCTCGCGCCTCCGGCCTGGGCGACCTCGCCTATCATCTTCGCGCCGGTCCTCTTGAGCTCCTCGGCGCTGGGGAACTTCTCCTTGACCCTTATGACCTCCGCGCGCTCGTCGAAGCTGAGCTGCGGCACGCCCCGGTAGGACTTCACGACCCCCCGGGACACCCTGACGACCTCGTCCTGCTTGAGCTTGAAGTCGGACCACGCCGTGAACGGGACCTTGCCAGTCTCGTCGGCCATGACCCCTGAGAATATCCTCTTCTGCTGGCCCTGGACGGGGACCTCCCGCTCCTCGACCGAGAGGATGCGCCCCTTGACCTCGACGAACCCCATGCTCTCCCTGAGCTGCCCCACGGTGACGACCTTGGGCGGCCCCGAAGCGACCTGCACGTCCGTTATCGTCGAAGGGTCCTCCTTCTTGATCGTGACGCGGTTGCCGAAGTTGACCTGGACCCTCCCCTGGTACTCCTTGGTGTAGGCCCCTCTGACCGAGATGACCTCACCCTTGGCGAGCTGCAGCCCCTCGATCTCCCACGCGGTGTATGGCAGCGTGGTCGAGTCGTCCCCGATCAGCCCGTAGATGATCCTCTTCTTCTCGCCCTTGGCGGTGATCTCCTTCTCCGTGGCCGACAGGACCCTCGCGACGAAGTCCACGTTGGGCTCGCTCGGCCTGAGCTCCGCGAGCTTCCTCTGGAACCCTGCAGAGAACCCCTCAGGGTCCCCCCCGTGCCTCTTGACTATGGTCCTCTTGGCCACGGGTATGCTGAGCTTGTAGACGTCCACGCACTTGCGGAGTTCCTCGACGATCTCCTCTTCCGACAACTTGTCCCCGAGCGCCCTGGCGATCTCCTGAACATGGGGCGCTAGATTCTCTATCTGCACTATAATCCCCCTTTGAGCAGCCGTTTCCCTTCTGTGCTGCTAGGGACGTGAACCCCACGTCGGCATATAAATCTCTGGACCACAGGCAGCCGAAAGTGCTTTGTCAGCCGTCGGCCGAGAGGAACTCCCTGACCCGGTCCATGTCCCATACCAGGAGGGAGATCTCCTCCCTGTTCTCGAGCGTCGGGACGCCGGCGTACTCCTTCCTGAGCTCGTCGACAGCCGCCGAGTGCACCTCCTCCGGGACATCCCACTGGTCGGAGAAGATCCTGCTGCCGAACCTCTCGAGGACATTGGCGGTCTCGAACACATGGATGTTGGTCGCTATGCGCCTTGCCTCATCGGGCGCCAGGAAGTTGGACAGCTCGCGCTCCCTGAGCCCCGGATGCATGACCGCGTGCCCGCGGTCCGCGCACGCCTTGTCGTAACGCGTCCTCAGCCGCTCGTACGGTGAGTCGTCGTCCCTCACGGTGGAGACCGAGACGAACATCCTGTCGGTCACCCTGGCCACCTCGCCCAGGGCGCATCTCCACGTGGAGATGAGGTGCATGACGTGGACGCTCACGGCGGCGCCGAACGAGCGGTCCCTGAACGGGAGGGCGCACAGGTCCCCCCTCATCAGGCCGGTGGCGCCCTTCGCCCTCGCCTTCTCCAGCATGCGCATCGATATGTCGATTCCGATGACGTCGAACCCCCTCGCCTGGAGGGGGACGGAGAACCTGCCCGTGCCGGTCCCGGCGTCGAGCACCTTCCTGTCCTTGCGCACTACCTCCTCCATCGCGTCGAGGACCGAGGTCATGATGTCGGGAGGGAGCCCCCTCGTGTCGTCGTAGATCTCCGCGACGCGGTCGAATGACTTGCGCCCGCCCACCTGAGCATCCCGCGGCCCAATCGCTGCGCCGGGTTAATTCGTTTGCCATCCCCCTGCTGCCGGGGGCCCGAGACACGGGCCACCCGATGCCCATTACAGGGGTCCGGGACCGCTACTGACACGGCAACCGTTAAAGCGGGGCGGCGGCATCGGGGTGATGGGGAACGAGGGGGAGTTTGATGCTCAGCGGACGTTCTGCGAAAGCCCTCCTGTCGATCGGGTTGGCTATGTGTGTGCTCGTGCCTGCCGCGGGAGTATGCGGTCAGAGCGTGTCCTCAGATGAGGGCAAGGACTGGACTATCCTGATATTCTGGGACGGGGACAACAACCTCGAGCCGTGCACGGAGTTCTGCATGGGGATATGGCAGAGCGCCATGACCTCGGACGAGCACATCAACATAGTCGCCCTGGTCGACCTCCTGTCCGTCGAGGGTACCTGGATGTACGAGTTCCACCCGGGCGGGTACGAGACGGTCGCCAGCCTGGGGGAGCGGGACATGTCCGACCCAGCCGTGCTCGAGGAGTTCCTGACGTCCGGGCTGGCCAACTATCCGGCGGAGAAGACCATGCTGGTCATGCAGGACCACGGGTTCTCCTGGCGCGGCCTGTGCAGGGACGACACGAGCGGCGAGACCATCATGACGCTGCACCCGATCGCACAGGTCCTGAAGGACGTGAGGGCGGCAAACGGAGGGGTGGGAGTGGACCTGCTCTCCATGGACGCCTGCAGCATGGCTACGATCGAGGTCCTTTACGAACTCAGGGACGCGGTGCCCTACTTCGCCGCCTCTCAGTACGTCGTCCCCCTCGACGGGTTGGCGTACTATGCCCTGATCGACACTCTGATGGACGAGCCGACCATATCGGCCGAGAGGCTCTCGTGCCTGATGGTCGACCAGTACATGGAGTACTACAGTTCGAAGACGGAGTACCTGCACATGAACCCCTACGACCAGGACTTCGTGGGCTTCTCGGCGTACGACATGTCCAAGGTGCAGGCGCTCGGCGACAGCTTCATCGCGCTGACTTCCGTGCTCGAGCCTCTCGTGGCGGACCACGCGATCGAGATCAAGCTGGCCAGGGAGAGCGCCCTGATCAGCATGTGGGCCAACATCGGAGGGATCGAGTACCTGCCGGACGTCTGGACGATGCTGGACGGGATGAAGGGAATCGATGCGCAGCTGGACCTCGCCATAGAGGACTTCGAGGAGGCGTACGCCGCCGCCCTCCTGAACGAGGGGAGCAGCTCGAGGTTCAAGGACATCCCTCAGGGGACGTGCATCCACTTCCCGCCCAACTACAGCATATACGAATGCCAGGCTTGGGAGTGGGCCCGGAGCTACCCGTACACCGGGATAGGACTCGACCTGATCGCGGAGTCTTCGTGGAACCAGTGCCTGCTGGAGTACTATGGCTGGCCACCAGGGACGCAGTCCGGGATGGTCATCTCCGCGTGAGGCATGCGCCATCAGCACCCGCCCAGAGTCTCGCCCCCGATGCACAATTGTGGGTACTGGCAAGCATCCACGGGATGGAGTGTTTATAGCCGCGGGAGCGGTTACCTGGAGCATCAGCCAAGGGGGTAGGGGCATTGAGCCGCAGCCACGGTATGGTCTTGGTGTGCATCGTCGCGGTCGCAGTCTTGGCGCTTCCGAGCTCGTCTGCGTCGTTCGTGGGATTGGGGGACGAGGAGGTCGACGACCTCAAGGAATGGACGTTGCTGGTCTACTGGGACTCGGACAACGACCTCGAGCCGTGCGCCGAGTTCGCCATGGAGACCTGGAAGCCAGCACTCACGTGCGACGATGAGATCAACCTGGTCGTCTTCATGGACCTCCTGTCCGTCAGCGGGACGTGGATCTACGACATACACGACGGGGAGTCCTTCACGGTGGAGACCTGGGATGAGCTGAACTCGTCCGACCCGGCCACACTCGAGAGGTTCCTCGATTACGGCCTAGCAAACTACCCCGCCAAGAAGACCATGCTGGTCATGCAGGACCACGGATACGCTTGGCGTGGCCTGTGCAGGGACGAGACTGACGGCAACTGCATAATGTCAGTCGACTCCATGGCGGACACCATAAGGAGGGCGACTGCCAAGAACGGCGGCGTCGGGGTGGACCTGCTCGCCATGGACGCGTGCGACGTCGCGACGATGGAGATCGCGTACGAGCTGAGGGACACCGTCGACTGGTTCGCCGCCTCCGAGCTGTTCGTGCCTGACGACGGTCTGCCCTACGACATGATCCTCCAGGCACTGGTTGCCGAGCCGTGGATGTCCCCGCGCGACCTGGCCTACGACATGGTCGACATGTACATGGAGTACTACAGCTCGAAGACCCTCTACGAGCACATGTACCCCTACGACCAGGATTGCATGACCTTCTCCGCGTTCGACATGTCCCGGATGGAGGAGTTGGGCGCGGCCTTCTCCCGGATGACCGAGGTGCTCGAACCGCTCGTGGCCGACAATGTCGGCGCCGTCCACGCCGCCTGGACCCATTCGTTCGTCACCCTCCGGCAGAGCTTCGGCGGCTGGGAGTTCGTGCCTTCCGCGTACACCCTCTTCGCGGACCTGAGGGGGCTGGACGGTGAGCTGGACGCTGCGATCGACACCTTCATGGAAGCCTTCGATGCGGCCCTGGTGAACGAAGGCAGCAGCCAGAAGCTGGGCGATGCGCCCACAGGACTGAACATATACTTCCCGCCCTGCCTAGCGAACTACAACTCCGCGGCTTGGGAATGGGCGAAGCAGTTCGTGTACAACGAGGTCGGTCTCGACCTTGTCGACGGCTCACGCTGGTATCAGTGCTTAATGGAGTACTACTTCTCGGCGGAGGGACTGCAGGACCGCCCGACACAGGCGACCTAGGCAATCACTGCGTGAAGGTCTCGCCCTTCTCGTACTTGTCCCTGAGGTGCTTCAGGACGATCTCCCTGTCCCGTCTCAGGTGGCTCTCGTACCAGGCCTTGACCACATCGGCCAGGACCTCGTGGTACCTCTTCTCGTCGAACTTCGCAACGGGAACGTCGATGAGCACGTACTGGCTGAAGATCCTCTTCCAGCCGGCGTACTTGTAGTAGTGCTCGCCCTCGCAGAACTCGAAGACGATCCTGAGGTGGACCTGGCTGTCGATGCTGTAGTACCATGCCTTGAGCGCGTCGCCGACCCTGCCCTGGGAGCGGTCGCCGAGGGAGATGCTGTCGAGGCGCCCGAAGTCGAAGTCTATCTCCTGCTTGAGGGCCCAGTGCTCCGGGTCCGTGAACTTGAGGAATGCCGTGGACTCGGGTGACAGCGTGAAGTGCACGTTGATCTTGTTGAACCTCATCTGTACCCTGTAGAAATCCTCGAGGAGGCTCTTGTTCACCGTCACCTTCTGAGTGCTCTGCTCAGCGATGTTGTCGGTGATCTGGAGCATCTTCTTCTCGAGTTCCTCATCGAGCTCTGCGAACCAGTCGCCTTCTTTCCCTTCAGCCTTGGGCATGTACATCCCGTAATTGGTGATACTGTTACATGAATATAAGGCTTTGGTATTTATTCGACACGGCTTTTATTTTTCTGGCTATGCCCGATTTGCCCTCCCCCGCGCGCACCCGCCCGCGGGGGACTCCGGGGCAATTTTCAAGTAGCGTATGCGCTCTCCGGAGGCCGTACACTTCATGTCCGAACTAGGCGTCATCCTGCAGCCTCTGATCGACTGGCTGCAGGACAACCAGCTCGACCCTGTTACGTACGTCGCCGTCCTCTACGCGTACTGCGTGGCCGCGGCGGTCATACTCCCGATACCGGTCGAGATATTCCTCTTCGGGGATCCAGTCGTCTCGATCTACGTCAAGGCGCTGGTCATGGGCCTGGGCAAGGGCACGGGCGCCCTCGTCGTCTTCTTCATCGGGTTCAAGGTCGAGCAGGTGATAATGAAGTACGCCCACTGGAACTGGTTCAAGTGGATGCTCGACAAGAGCGAGATCGTCGTCAGGAAGTACGGCTACCCTGCGATGTTCGCCATACTGTGCATCCCGTTCTTCCCAGACACTGTGACCCTCTACGTCTTCTCGATCCTGAACAAGGAGGGGAAGCTGATGACCTGGCGCGGATTCGTCATAACGAACGTGTTCGCGGGGATAGCCCGCGCCTTCATCGTGTACTTCCTCTTCCGCGACTTCTTCGAGCCGACGGTCGTGTGACGGCGCCCTTCAGGCGATCTTCTCGAACTGCGTCTTCAGGGTGAGGAGGTTGTCCTCGATCTCGAGGTCGTACAGCTTCGGGGGCACGTCCGTCATCCTCATCTTGGGCACCCCGAAGAGGTACTTCATCCTCCCGGGCGAGTGCTCGGACCTGATCTCCATCACGCCGTCGAAATCGTGGGCCATGAGCTTGAACAGTTCCTCGCGGATGCCGACCGGGAACGCGTGGATGCTGATGGTGTCGAACTCCCTCAGGTCGGCGAAAGCGCGCCTCCCCCAGCGCATGACCTGGACCGGCTGCTTCGAGGTCAGAGTCCCGGGGACGCTCTCGCACACGGCCCTGAGCCCCTTCAGGTTCGATATGCGGGCGACGGCCTCGGCCAGCCCCTCCTGTAGCATCCTCTCGTCGTCGACCTCCGTGACGGCGACGATCTTCTTCCGTATCTGGGGGTCGACGCCCATGCCGGATGTCCGCGCGTGGAGCGAGTAGCAGTCGAGGAAGATCAGCTGGTCGTTGGCGACCTGCTCCAGGACGTCGAAGCCCTGGTGCCTCATGCTGTTCACCACGCTCGCGACCGGGCGCGACAGGCAGCAGTAGAGCGCGGGGAACCCGTGCCTGAGCCCCTCGACGACGAACTGCTGGAGGAAGCATTCGGTGTGGTTCGAGGGCTCTGCCCTGAGCGCGATCGTCGAGTTCGTCGGGATGCCACCCTGCAGGACCGCATCCAGGCCCGGGATGCCGCTTGAGACCCTTGCGATTATCATGCCTTCCCCACGGCCACCCATTGGCCAGGGGGTTATTTGCCGTTTCCCTCCTAAGGGCGGTGCTCAGGCTCGGCCGTCCTGCCCGGGGGAGTCTCCGGGATGTCGTCCTTGTCCCTGTGGGCTATGCGCAGCATGAGGACCCCGGCGACCACCAGCACGACCCCTGCCACCTGCAGCCACTCTAGGCGTTCGGCGATGACCGCGACCGCCAGCATGACCCCCGCGACGGGCTCGATGCTCGCGACGATGCTGGCCTTGCTCGCCTCTATGTGCTTGAGGGCGACCATCGAGATGACGAAGCCGACGGTGCCGGGCAGGAGGCCTATCAGGAATATGAGCCCCCACGCGTCCGTCCCGAGGGGCGCGTCCATGATAGTCAGCGGGTCCGCGAGCAGCACGACCCCCGGGACCGTCAGGATGGCCAGGTAGAGCGCGACGGTGTTGGATGGGTACACGGCGAGCCATCTCTTGGTCCAGAGGTAGTAGACGGCGGCGGCGATCCCTGTGTACAGTCCGAGGCCGATGCCTACGAGGTTGAGCCTGACGAGCTCGAGGTCGTACGCGCCCGACACGAGCAGGCAGCCGAGGAATGTGAGCGGCAGCGCGATCGCCTTCGCGGGCGTGAGCTTCTCCTTCAGGAGGAACACCGAGGCGACGGTCACGATGCTCGGGTACGAGTAGAGCAGGATCACCGCGGTCGTGACCGATGTGAGGTCGACGCAGTGGTACCAGGCGAGAGAGAACAGGGAGCCGGTCACGACCGCGAACAGGAGCATGGCGGGGAAGTCCTTCCTCCGCAGCCTGAGGGACGGCCGGTCGAGCAGGTGGACGGCCGGCAGGAGCACCATCACGCTGAAGACGGCGGCGAACACCGCGACCTGGTTCGCGGTCGCGCCCGCGTCGATTGCCAAGGAGGTGAGCGTCCCGGAGGTGGCCCAGAGCACGGCCGCCACCGCCATCAGTCCGTAGGCCACGCCCTTCGTCACCTTCATGCGGTCACCTGTCAGGTCTTGAACGCGCGCGCCTTCTTCAAGCTGTCGGGCGCGCCCTCTCCCTGCCCAGCACCATGAGCAGGCCGGCCGCTGCGAGGGCCATGACCCCGCCGAAGGAGAACGTGGCCCATGGACCCACCGAGTCCCAGAGCAGCCCCGCGACTATCCCTCCCGGGAGCATGACCAGGCCGACCGCCGTGTGGAAGACCCCCAGCGCCGTCCCGCGCAGCTCCGCGGGTACGAAGTCGACCACGTACGCCTTCAGGACGCCCTCGGAGGACCCCTTGTAGAGGCCGAACAGGGCGAACCCGACCACCACTGGAAGGACCGCGTCGGCCGCGCCCATCACCCCGCACGAGAGGGCGAAGATCGCGAACGACAACAGCACGACGGGCTTCCTCCCGATGCGGTCCGAGAGCACCCCCGCGGGCATCGCGGTGAGCGCGAACACGAGGTTGAACATGGTGTAGAGCAGCAGGACGGTGACGACGGAGAGGCCGACGTCCTGCCCCCTCAGGATGAAGAACGCGTAGCTGACCTCCCCGACGTAGAACGCTATGACCACGATCATCAGGAGCCAGAACGGCCTCTCGAGCCGGCGCGCCTCCACCATGAAACGCCCCTTCACCTTCCCGCCCGTGCCTTCCTTCTCCCTCAGGAAGAGGATTATGACCGCGACGGCTGCGAACGCCGGGACCGTCGCCACGATGAAGATGGTCCTGTAGGTCGCGTCGTCGAGGGCCTCGAGGCTGGCGGCAGTCAGCAGTATGATCCCGAGGGCGATGAGAGGGCCCGCGACGGCCCCCATCGAGTCGAACATCTTGTGCAGCCCGAAGGCCTTGCCGCGGACCTTCGCGTCGACCGAGTCGGCGATCAGCGCGTCCCTGGGGGCGCTCCTGATGCCCTTCCCGATGCGCTCGGTGACCCTTATCCCGAGGACGTGCCACGGGGCGGTCGCGATGATGAAGAACGGCTTGGTCAGCGAGCTGAGGCCGTAGCCTCCCAGGACGAAGGGCTTCCTCCTCATCCGCTTGTCCGAGGTCCAGCCGGAGTACACTTTGAGGAGCGACGCGGTCGTCTCCGAGGCGCCCTCGATCAGGCCGATCATGGCGCCGGTGGCCCCGATCGAGACGAGGAACAGCGGCAGTATCGGGTAGAGCATCTCGCTGCTCGTGTCCGTGAGGAAGCTCACGACCCCGAGGACGAGCACGTTCGTGCTGATGCCTGCGAGGAACTTGCCCCGTCTCCCCCTCTTCTCAGCCTGCTTGTCCGAGGACATGGTCCTATGAACTCCGCCGGGTCAGGACTCAGGCATGTTTTGCCCGTTCTTAACAGTTTCACAGGGCAGGCCTCCGTGCGCCGGGATGACAGGCATCTGGCTGCTGACATGTCAAGATGATTGGGTGGACGGCAAATTTTAAATCAGATAACGAGGTATTGGCGACAATGGTCTCAAGAGAGAAGATCAACCACATCATCGAGGGATACGACAAGAGCAAGCTGACCATCGCGACGGCATGCTCTCACACCTCGCTTCAGATCTTCGACGGCGCCCGCAAGGAAGGGTTCAAGACGCTGGGCATAACCGTCGGGCAGAAGACCAAGTTCTACGACGCCTTCCCGAAGGGTAAGCCGGACGAGTTCTTCCATATCGACTCCTACACGCAGCTCCTGAACCGCACGGAAGAGCTCATCGAGAAGAACGTCATCATCGTCCCGCACGGTTCGTTCGTCGAGTACATGACCCCGAAGAACTTCGAGCAGCTCGAGGTCCCCACATTCGGGAACAGGCGCGTGCTCGAGTGGGAGAGCAACAGGGACATGGAGCGCACCTGGCTCGAGTCCGCGGGGCTCGAGATGCCGAGGAAGATCGACGACCCCAAGCTCATAGACAAGCCCGTCCTGGTCAAGTACGACGGGGCGAAGGGCGGCAGGGGGTTCTTCATCGCGAAGGACTACCCCGACTTCAAGCTCGGGATCGACCAGGCGCAGAAGTACTCCATCCAGGAGTACATCCTGGGGACCAGGTACTACATACACTACTTCTACTCACCGATCAGGACCGAGGGCTACAAGCTCAGCAAGGGCGTGCTCGAGATGCTCAGCGTCGACAGGCGCGACGAGAGCAACATCGACGAGATATACAAGCTGGGCTCGCTCGAGGAGCTGAAGAAGCTGGGCCACTACCCGACCTTCGTCGTCACGGGGAACATCCCCGTCGTCGTGCGCGAGTCGCTCCTTCCGAAGCTGCTGGAGCTGGGCGAGCGCGCGGTCGAACGATCGCTGCAGCTCTTCGGGGGGATGATGGGGCCGTTCTGCCTCGAGTGCATCGTCACCGACGACCTCAAGATCAAGGCCTTCGAGATATCCTCGAGGATAGTCGCGGGCACGAACCCGTTCATCTCAGGCTCGCCGTACTCCGACCTTGTGGAACCCGGCCTTTCAACCGGCCGGCGCATCGCACAGGAGGTCGCGTATGCGCGGGACCATAACGTCCTGCAAGAGGTCTTAACGTGACGACACAGTACTTCTTCGTGCTGGCAGACGCAGAACTCGAACTCGTGCCGACCGAACTGCTCAAGGAGCGCTGCATCATCAACAACGCGCGCGCACGCGGGAAACCGCCGGAGAAGATCCTCCTCGACGCGTCGCACCACCACCCCGCCTTCGACAAGCTCAAGGAGTCCGAGCGGAGGGGCCGGCCGGACATCGTCCACTTCTTCCTGATGCTCTGCATGGACTCGGACCTGAACGCGTCGGGCAGGCTGAAGGTCTTCGTCCACACGAGGAACGACGACGTCATCGCCGTCAACCCGCAGACGAGGCTCCCGCCGCACTACCCGAGGTTCGTCGGGCTCATCGAGAACCTGTTCGAGCAGAGGGTCGTCCCTTCCAGGGAGAACGCCCTGCTCGAGCTCAGGGAGAAGGTCCCCCTCGCCACGATCGTCAGCGCCCTCAAACCGGACGCGGTCATAGTCATGGACGCCGACGGCTCGCAGTCCTACCTTCCCGAGAAGCTCGCATCCATCAAGGCGGAGCGCGTTGTCGTCATCATAGGCGGGTTCTCCAAGGGCACATTCAGGTCGGACCTCTCGAAGCTCAACGCGACCAAGATCTCGCTGGGCCAGAGGATGCTCAAGGTGTGGACCGTCACGGCGAAGTGCCTCTGCGCGGTGGACATGGCCGAGAGACTCGCCCCTGTGACGGAGATGAAGGCTGAGCCCAAGGCTGAGTCGAAGACGGAGGCCAAGCCCGAGAAGAAGGCCACGGCTAAGGCCGAGAAAGCACCTTCAAAACCTCGTCGCGCTCGGAAGACGAAAGAGGAATAGCCCTTCCGCCGGAGATCGCCATCGAGCGCCCTTTGCCCTTGACGACGCGCCCGACCACTCGCGCCTCGATGCCCTTCCTCTCGCACGCGTCGGCGTATGCCTCCGCGTCCTCGGGGGAGAAGGTCGCGAGCAGCGCGCCTGACCCGAGGAGCCCGAGCGGGTCGATGCCGTACTTCCTGCAGATCCGCCTGGTCTCCGGGAAGACGTTCACATTGTCGACGAGCAGGTCGATCGATCTCCCGGACGCGTCCGCGACCTCGCGGACGCCCATCGCGACGCCGCCCTCCGTCGGGTCGTGCATGGATGTGACCTTGAACCTGAGTGCGATCTTCGCCTCCGGGACTATGGACAGCCCTGGGTCGAAGAGGAAGTCGGCGGCCCTGTCCACCATGCGCTTCTCGAAGACCCTCAGCAGCTCCGCCCTCTTCTCCCTCGCGATGACCGCCGTGCCCTCGATGCCAGCGCCCTTCGTAAGGACCACGAAGTCGCCTGCGCGCGCTCCGGATGTGAGCACGGGCTTCTTCCCGTCGAGGGTCCCGTGCATGTCGCCGACGACTATCGGGGACGATATCCCAGGCGTCACCTCGGTGTGGCCGCCCGTGACTGCGATGCCGAGCTGTCGCGTCGCCTTCGATATCTGCTTGAAGATGTCCTCGACCTCCGACTCCTCGGTCCCCTCGGGGAGCAGGACGGTCGCCTGGAACCATGCGGGCGTCGCCCCGCGCGTCGCGACATCGTTCGCGTTGACGTGCACCGCGTACCACCCGATGAGGTCCGACGCGTAGGTGACGGGGTCCGTCTTCAGGACGAGCAGGTGCCGCCCCACCTTGACGACGGCCGCGTCCTCGCCGACGCGCGGGCCGAGCACGACCCTCGGGTCCTTCGCCCCCGTGTTCCTGAGCATCCGCTTGAGCACTTCGGGCGGGAGCTTGCCGGTCCTGAGGGCCATGGCGCTTCGAAGGTCGTCGCGGGATAATAGGGTTTTGTCGTATCGGCTACTCGCGCGGCGGTCTGCCGAAAGATGGACACCAATGCTTTATATTTGTGGGCCGCCTGACCCTTCACGAGGCGACCGAAATGCTGTCGGAACGGGTAATGCGCGTGCAGGAGTCAGGCACGATGAAGATGAAGGAGCTGGCCGGCAAGAAGAAGGCCGAGGGCAAGAAGATCATCTCCTTCACCGTCGGAGAGCCGGATTTTGACACACCCAAGCACATCGTCGAAGCGGCGAAGAAGGCGCTGGACGAGGGCAAGACGAGGTACCTCAATGCCCCTGGACTCCCCGAGCTGAGAGAGGCCATCGCCGTGGCGTCCAAGAGGGACAACGGTATCCCTTGCTCCGCGTCCGATGTCATCGTCACGCCCACGAAGCAGGCCATCTTCGAGACCATCCTGGCGACGATCGACGCGGGTGACGAGGTCATCCTCCCCGACCCGTCCTGGGTCACATACGAACCCTGCGTCCAGCTCGCGAGCGGGAAGGCCGTCCCGTGCGTGACGCGCGAGGAGGACGAGTGGAGGATGGTCCCGGAGAGGATCGCCGAGCTCATCACCCCGAAGACCAAGATGATACTCATGAACTCGCCGTCCAACCCGTGCGGGTCGGTCGCGACCAAGGGGGACATCAAGGGGATCGCGGACCTGGCCAAGGACCACGACCTGCTCGTGCTCACGGACGAGGTCTATGAGAAGATCATCTTCGACGGCCTGAAGCACCACTCCATCGCCGCGGAGCCGGGGATGTTCGACAGGACCATCACGATCAGCGGCTTCTCGAAGACGTACGCGATGACCGGCTGGCGCATGGGCTGGCTGATCGCCCCGAAGCCGATCTTCAAGGGCATCAACAAGGTCCAGCAGCACTCGATAACGCACGCCTGCTCCTTCGCGCAGTACGGTGCGCTCGCGGCGTTCACGGGTCCGCAGGAGCCGATGAGGGCGATGGTCAAGGAGTTCCAGGAGCGCAGGGACCTCGTCATGAAGATCATCAAGGAGATCCCGCAGCTGAAGTGCGACATCCCCAAGGGCGCATTCTACGTCTTCCCGAGGTACGAGGGCAAGATGAAGTCCGAGGAGATGGCCCTTCACCTGATGGACAAGGCCGAGGTCGCCTGCACTGGTGGCGCCGCGTTCGGCGCATCCGGCGAGCAGCACCTGAGGTTCTCGTACGCCACGGACAAGAAGAGCATCGAGGTCGGGCTCGAGCGCATCAAGAAAGCGCTGGCATGAGGCTGGGGACATCGAGTCCCCTCGCCTTCCCTTTCCCAGGGCTCAGGCCTTGGGTCCGGTCCTCTTCTTCACGATCTTCCTGCGGATCCTCTTCGGTCCCTGGGCGAGGAGCCTCGACGCATGGTAGGCGTCCATATCGAGACGCTTCTGGATCATGTGCGGCTTGAACCCGAGCTGTCCCCAGACCGCCCTCGCCTCGAAGTTGGCGGCGGCGACGGAGAGCTGCACGCTCTTGACCTTGTTCTTCATGAACCATCTGAGGCCGACCTTCAGCATCTCCTTCGCGACGCCCTTCTGCCTCCTCTCCTTCCTGACATACACGTCGGAGATGAGGCCGAGCGTCCTCTCCTTGAAGATGGGGGCGTTCGGGGAGAGCAGGCAGAGCATGAAGCCGACGATCTCGCCGTCCTCCTGCGCGACGATGAGCTTAGTGCTCTTCTCCGAGAACTTCTTGGCCAGGTACTTGGACCACTTCTCGCGGCTGTCGGCCGCAGGGGCGAATTGAGGGGACAGCCTCCCGTGATGCTCGACGAGCTCCTCCCACAGGTCGACCACGGCGCCGAGGTCGTCTATGCGCCCCTCCCTGATCTCGATGATCCTTCGAAATGCTCCCAAGTCTCCGACAGGGCGATTGCCAGTACTGGCAATGTCGCTGTCGGATTTAAAGCCTTATCGACGTTGCGGATGTGAGGTCCGATATCTTCCGGACCTTCTCCAGCACCGCGGGCGGGAGGTCGTCGTCGAGGTGGAGTATCATCATGGCAGGTCCGCGCACCTTCTGCTCGCGCGACCTCCATGCTGGCGATGTTGACGTCGTTGCCGCCCGAGCACGGTCCCGACCTTGCCTATCATGCCGGGCTTGTCCATGTGCGCGATGAGCAGGAAGTTCCCCTCGGGCTCGATGTCGACCGAGGCTGCCGTCGATCTCCACGATCCTCGGACCCTTGTCCTGGAGGAGCGCCCCGGCCGCCGAGGTCGACACCCCGTCGGTCCTGAGAGTCACCCGTATGAGGTTCTTGAACTGGCCAGCGTCGTCGGAGGTCGATGAGACTATCTCGAGTCCGCGCGCCTTGGCCATCGCGAGGGCGTTGATGTAGTTCACGTTGTACTCCTCGGACATCGGCCGGAGGAGCCCCGTGACCACGCTGGCGACGATGATCCTGGTATCCCTCTGCGCGATGTCGCCCCTGCACGACACCTCGACCTTCCCCGCAGCGCACTTCCCGAGCTGGCACGCGAGGGTCCCGAGCTTCTCCGCCAGGGGCATGTACGGGATCAGTTCCGGGTCCAGCTTCGCCGGGAGGTTCACGGCGTTCCTGATTATGTTGTCCTTGAGGTACGCCACGACCTGCTCCGCGATCTCAGAGCCGACGTCCTCCTGCGCCTCGCTGGTCGTCGCACCGAGGTGCGGCGTGAGTATGATGTTCGGGAGCGCGAGCAGCTTGGACCCGGTCGGTGGCTCGCTCGTGAACACGTCCAGGGCAGCGCCCGCGATCCTGTTCTCCGAGAGCGCCTCGTAGAGCGCGTCCTCGTTGACGACGCCTCCCCTGGCGCAGTTGATGATGACCGCACCCTTCTTCATCTTCACGAGCTCGTTCCTTCCGACGATGTCCTTCGTCTGCGGCGTGAGCGGCGTGTGCACGGTGACGAAGTCAGACTCCTCGAGCACCCTGTCGAGCGTGACGAGGCGCACGTGCAGCTTCACGCCGACCTCTGGTGCCACCAGGGGGTCGTAGGCGATGACCTTCATGCCGAGCGCGGAGGCCCTCTTCGTGACCTCGGCCCCGACCCTTCCCAGGCCTATGATCCCGAGGGTCTTCCCGGAGACCTGCGCCCCCTTCATCTCCTTGCGCTTCCACTCGCCCCTCTTCATGGATGCGTCGGCCTGCGGGATGCGCCTTGCCAGCGCGAAGATGAGTCCGACGGTCAGCTCCGCCGTGGAGATGACGTTCCCCGAGGGTGCGTTCATGACCAGTATGCCCCTCTCGGTGGCGGCGTCGACGTCGATGTTGTCGACCCCGATGCCGGCCCTGCCTATGACCTTGAGCTTGGACGCCTCGATGATCTTCCTCGTGACCTTGGTCGCGCTCCTGACGAGCATGACGTCGTAGTCCTTTATCGTCTTGACGAGCTCGTCCTCCTTGAGCCCTGTCCTGACATCGACCTTGTAGCCTTTCGCCTTAAGCATCTCGACGCCGTTCTTCGAGATATCGTCCGCGACGAGCACCTTCATCAACATCACCCTGCTAGACTCTGCCACGCTATGGTGAACTGTGTAAGCGGCTCCCCGATATCAATCTGTTGCACGGGTTCGCTGGCGATGTCCGATTCTGTGCCCCGGACGCGACTCCGGGCTGGCCGGATCGTCCGCATCTTCACACCGTCATGCGCGGTATGCGCACTCCCCCGCACCGTGTCTCCCAGCCCCCGCTACGGACTCCGCCAAGGCTTAATAGCCCCCGTGTTTGTATCCGTCCTGGAAGCCCGATGCAGGTCTGTAAGCAGCGAACTGCGGCCAAGTGCACGTTGTCCGATGCGTTCGAGTACGTCGCCGACTGGAAGAACTTCCAGAACTACTTCCCTGTCTACGTGTCGCTCAAGCCAGTCTCCGTCGTGCAGTACGGGCCAGGCTCCTCCTTCGACGGCGTCATGGTCCTCGGGAAGGTTGAGCTGAACACCGCCATAGACATCGTCGAGTTCCAGAAGAACAAGAAGATCGTCATGAAGTCGAGCCGTGGCATCAGGACCAAGGTCACCTGGGAGTTCAAGGACGTCGGCGGCAGGGTGCTCATAACCTTCGACTTCGAGTACGACCTGCCACAGAACCTCGCGCTGCGCGCGGACGAGAAGGACTCCCTGGGGAAGAGCCTGGAGCAGTCGGCGTGCAAGAGCATGGAACTGCTGAAGTGGCTTCTCGAGTCCCAGCCGCCCGCCAAGGACGATTACTAGTGCCTCATCCCTCTGGCGGCAGCATGTTCGGTATGCCGTCCTCGATGGGATAGTCCACCTTGCACTTCGAGCACCTGATCGACCCTTCGAGGACCTCCCTCTCGTCCTCCTTAACGGCCTTCAGCTCGAGCGGATGCTGCTTGCACACTGGGCATGCCAGTATCTCCATCAGCTTCCTCTTCATGGGATGACCGGGTGCGCATCGGCCCACACGGTGATAAGCCTTTGGAGGCGTACCCAACAGTTATTACAGCCGAGCGTGATTTCGCACGCATGAAGATCGGGGTCATAGGCGTAGGCTCCATGGGTCAGAACCACGTGCGCATCCTCGGAGAGATGGGCATGCTCGCCGGCATCGCGGACACGGTCCCAGATCTGGCCAGGTCGGTCGCGGCGAAGCACTCGGTCCCGTCGTTCACGGACCACCACACGCTCCTCGCGACGGATGTGGACGCCGTCGTCATAGTCACACCGACGACAACACACCTGCAGGTCGCCACGGACGCGCTCCGCGCCGGGAAGCACGTGCTCCTCGAGAAGCCGATGACGGGCAACTCCGATGACCTCAGAGGGCTCGTCGACCTGGCCAAGGCGAAGGGGCGGGTATTGGCTGGCGGTTTCACCGAGAGGCACAACCCGACGGTCGCATTCGCCAAGAAGGCGGTCGAGGGAGGCGAGTTCGGGGAGCTCATAACGGCCGCGACCAGGCGCGTCTCGTCCATGCCGAACAGGATCAGGGACGTCGGGGTCGTGATGGACCTGGGGATCCACGACATAGACGTCGTGCAGCATGTCGTCGCCAGGCGGGCGAAGTCGGTCTACACCCTCGGCGGCCGGGGCAAGGACATGAAGTACGAGGACCACGCGAACATACTCATCGACTTCGAGGGCGGGACCACGGGGTTCATCGAGGTCAACTGGCTCACGCCCATGAAGGTCAGGAAACTCGCGCTCACATGCAGCAAGAACTTCGTCGAGGTCGACTACATGGACCAGAGCGCGCTGGTCTGCTCCTCGTCGTTCCAGTCGATAGACAAGGGGAACCTGTACAACGTGCCGCTGGAGTTCGACATGCGGCGCATCGCGCTCAAGAAGGAGGAGCCGCTGAAGCGGGAGCTGAGGGACTTCGTCTCCGCGGTCGAGAAGGGGACCCGTCCCCTGGTCTCGGGCGAGGACGCGGTCCACACGCTCAGGATAGCCGAGGCGGCGCTCGCGTCCATGCGGTCGGGGCAGAGGGAGAACATCGCGTGAGCGGGCTGAGAACCTAGATATCCCACCTGCTCGATTGTCCCCCGATGAAGGTCCTCGTGACAGGCAGCGCTGGCCAGCTCGGTTCATTCGTGTGCGAGCTCATGGCCGGCGACCACGAGGTCGTCGGGCTGGACCTCAGGCCGTCGCCATACCCTGGCGTCAGGGAGGTCACGCTCGAGGGCGACATCAGGAGGCCGGCGGACGTCAAGCGGGCTCTCAAAGGCGTCGACTGCGTCGTCCACTGCGCCGCCCAGGTGAGCGTGGTGAGGTCCTTCGAGGACCCTGTCGCCGACGCCGAGACGAACGTCATCGGCACGGTCAACCTCCTTCACGAGTCGCTCGGGGCTGGCGTCTCCAGGTTCGTGTACATCAGCAGCGCCGCCGTGCTGGGCGACCCCAAGTACGTCCCGATCGACGAGAGGCACCCGACGGAGCCCATGAGCAACTACGGCTCGAGCAAGCTCGCGGGGGAGCGGTTCGCACTCTCGTACGCGGCCTCAACGCCACTCCAGGCTGTGGTCGTCCGACCTTTCAACTTCTACTCGGTCAGGGCCGACCCGAAGAGCCCGTACTCCGGGGTCATCACCAAGTTCGTCGAGAGGGTCGGCGCAGGCAGGCCACCGGTGATCGACGGTGACGGTCTCCAGACGCGCGACTTCATACACGCCCGGGACGTGGCGCAGATGGTGCGCATGCTCGCAGAGAGGAAGGACCTGTCGGGGGAGGTGCTCAACTGCGGCAGCGGCGCCTCGACCAGCATCCTGGACCTCGCCAAGCTCGTCGTGTCGGTGTCCGGGAAGGACCTGAGGCCAGAGTTCGGGCCGCCGCGGACCGGCGACATAAGGCACAGCTGCGCGGACATGAAGAAGGCACGGACCCTCATCGGGTTCGAGGCCAAGGTCTCTCTCAGCGACGGGCTCCGCGAGCTCCTCGGGTGAGCCCCTTTCCGAGCCCCCTGTAGACGAACCCCGCCTTCGCCATCGCCTTCTCGTCGAAGATGTTCCTGCCGTCGACCACGACCTTGGTCCGCATGAGTCTCTTGAGCTTCGAGGGCGTCAGCTCGGCGTACCCCTTGTGCGACACCATGAACACGGCTATGTCCGCACCAGAGAGGGCCTCCTCGAGGTCGTGCGTGACCTCCACCCCCGCCATCTCGTCGAGGTACGGGTCGTGGACCCTGAGCTCCTTCGCGGTCCCCATGCCCTGGATGACCGGCACCGACGGCGAGTTCCTCGCGTCGCCGCTGTCCTGCAGGAAGGATGCGCCGAGTACCGCGACGACGGCGTCCCTGCGCCTTATCCCCGCCTCCTTGAGAGCGTCCTCCGCGAGGTCCAGCATGTGGAAAGGCATCCCGTCGTTGATGGCCCTCGCCGCGGGTATGAGCCTCGGCTCGGCCGCCCTGCCGCCGTAGGCCAGCAGCCACGGGTCCTTAGGCAGGCAGTGCCCGCCCACGCCCGCGCCCGGGATGTGCATGTCCCTGAACGGGCAGGTGTTGACGAGCCTGCGCACCTCGAAGGCGTCGACGCCGAGCTTCTCGCAGATGAGCCCGACCTCGTTGGCGAAGGCGATCTGCACGTCCCTGTAGGCGTTCTCGGCCGTCTTGACGACCTCGGCGCCGGTGAGGCTGGTAGGGTGCAGCTTCCCCTTCATGATCCTGGAGTAGACGGCCGTGGCCCTGGAGATGCTCGCCCCGTCGAGCCCCCCGAGCACGCGGTCGTAGGTGGTGAGGTTGTGTATGAGCCTGCCCGGCATGACCCTCTCCGGGCAGTGGGCGAGCTTGAAATCCTTCCCGCGCGTCATCCCGCTCACGCGCTCGAGGGCGGGCGCGACGACGCTGAGCATCGTGCCGGGGGCGACGGTCGATTCCACGACCACGAGCGTGCCCCTGCGCATGTTCTCGCCTATGCCGATGGCCGCGGTCATCAGCCTGCTCTGGTCAGGCCTGCGCTGGTCGTCCAAGGGCGTGTCGACGCAGACGAACACGACCGTGCGGTCCTTCAGTGCGCCGTACGATCCGGCCGCCCTGAGCTTGTCCGCCCTGACGACCTTCTTGAGCTTCTGCGCGAGCCCGGGCTCGTCCCCCTTGAGGGGGAGCCGCCCGGCGTTGATGGCGTCCACCCTCTCCTTGGAGATGTCCATCCCGACGACGTCCAACCCCTTCTCCGCGAGCAGCACGGCGAGCGGTATGCCGACGTATCCCAGGCCGATGACTGCCACATCCCTGTCAGGCATCGCCCGTCTATCGGGGAGGTGGGGTATAAGCGTTATCTCGCGGCGCGGGACCGGGGCGTGGCCTCAGCCATAAGTGGGTCGATAAAAGATGGAGTTAAAGGGTTTCAGCGTTTCGTGGCTGACCTGCGCTCTCTCAGCCGCTCGGGGGGTTCCCCTCTGCGGGCGGGGGCGCGGGCGTGGGCATCTGCATCGCCGGCTCGGCCTTGGGCTTCTTCGGGGCGCCCATCCTGCCCTTGACGAAGGGCATGACTATGAGCACCACGATGATCAGCGCCAGCAACAGGAGCACCATGACCTCGAAGACGTCGAGTCCTCCGATCGACTTGTCCCACGTCGACTGGTCCTTCATGACCGTGTAGGACACGTAGTCGTAGTCCCAGTACGTGTTCGAGATCGGGTCGTAGAGGTCGCACTCGACCCCGTACCCGCCGTCGAGGGCGGTCTCGGGGATCTGGTAGGTGAACTCTCCGTCCGCGGCGGTCACGAGCAGCCTGAAGTTGACATCGTCGCCGTAGTTGTAGATCCGGATCTCGTACACCTCGAGGTCGGTCCCTGCGTAGGAGTCGATGCTGTACCCGAAGGTCAGCGTCGTCCCAGGCTCGAAGGCCCTCGATGTGAACCCGGAGCTGGAGATCAGCCAGATGTTGATCTCGTGGTATGTCGCCAGCCAGGTCGTCGCCGTGTCGCTCACTATGTGGCCGAGGTTGTCGTTCATCGTCACCGTCGCGGTGTACGACTCCGCCGGCTTGGCGGGCACCGTCAGGTTGAACGACCCCATCTGCACGAACGACAGGTCTCCGCTCTGGACCTCGACGCCCATGTCATCGACGATGCTGTAGCTCAGGTCCGCGGTCGAGATCTCCGTTATGATGCTGTACGTGAAGACCACGTTGTCCCCGGGCCTGTACTCGCTGCTCGACGGCGTGAGCACGACGTCTGCCATCTCGACATCGGTCGCTGCATATCCGTTGAGCATGTACCCGTCGAGGTTCATGACCGCCTCGATCCACAGGCCGCCGACATAGGTGCTGTTGATCTGGTACGCACCAGTGCCCGTCGTCGTGTTGTCCGTGAAGACGAGGCCGATGTCGTCGTAGACCAGGTAGAATATCGACTCGCTCTGGATCTCCTGGTTGTTCCAGTAGGCCGTGAAGCCGAAGGTCGCTATCTGCCCGGAGTAGTAGTACTCCTTGTCGAACTCCACGCTGAGCTCGCCGGTGTACCCGACGGAGAAGACCGCCATCAGCTCGACCTCGTAGTCGAGCTTCGAGACGGTGACCGTCACGATGTACGCGCCCTGCGTGGCGTTCTGCGACAGGTCGAAGTCGTGCGATACCGTGCCGCTCACGTCGGTGACGAGTCCGCTGACGCCGTACTCAGGGATATCGGTGTCGTTGAACGAGACCGATACGTCCACCGTGGCGCCCGGGAGGTTGTCCCAGCTCCAGTAGTCGTCGTTGAACACGCTGACATAGACCTCGGTGCTGACCGTCTCTCCCGGCACATAGGGGCCGTCGTCCAGGGTGAGCTCAGCCATGAGCGGGCCGATCGTCAGGGTCACCCATGTCTCTGCGACCCTGTCGTCGGTGTCGTTCGCCCAGAACGTGAGATAGATCCACGAGTAGGGGGCTATGTTCGTCGGAACATCGAACTGCCAGGTGCCTGCGCTGCCGGGCATCGTCCCGTCGTCGTAGGTGTAGTTGCCCGACTCGTTCTGCCACTCGGCCTGCCACTCGAGCGTGACCAGCTCGTAGCTGGTCATGGTCGCTATCTCCACTACCTCGTAGTAGATGTCGACCGTCTCGCCCGGCAGGACGTTGTACCTGTTCGCGTCGACGAGGAGCTCGTACATCTGGATGCTCATCCAGTATGTGTACCATATGTCGTGGTTGGACTCCTCCCTGACGTTTATCATGTACACGTCGTCGGGGGTGTCGGAGGGTATTACCCACACGATGCTCCAGTAGCCGTCGACTGCCTCCTCGTTGGTCCAGTTCTCTATGTCGTCATAGGTCTCGTTGACGACCTCGACATAGAAGTCCACCGTCTCGGCCGTGATCAAGGTTATCGTCACGGTCTCGCCGGGGTAGAACATCCAGGCGTCGGGGCTGACGGTCAGTCCCTCGTCCTTGACCATTATCTGGGCCCTGTCGAACTCGACGTAGTCCCAGCCGTCCCACGCGCTCACCACGACATCGCCGACGGCGACGCCGCTCACGAAGCTCAGGCTGTTGGTCGTCAGCCAGTGGGTCGGCAACGCCGACCAGCTGTCGTAGACGCCTACGTCCGGGTCATCCGTGGTCGCGTAGAACGAGGAGACGGTCGTGCCCGACTGGCTCACAAGTTCGACGAGTATATCGACGGTCGAGGGCTCTCCCATGTAGTACGCCTCGACGGCGACATAGACCCTGTCGCCGCGGTAGTACATGTCCTGGGAGTCGCCCGTGTCATCAGTCGTCTGCACACTGCCCGTGTAGTAGATCGCAGCGTCCGTAGGGACAGCGACGAAGGCTACCGCCAACAGGCAAAGGGCTAGCACTATTCCTAGAATCCTATTTTTCATAGGCTTTCCCATCCAGGCCATTATTTGATGGTCGATATATATAAGTTTCGTGAAAAAGTCTCCTGACTGGTGCTGTTTTCCCACACGTCGCTATATATGGTGCACGTGCGCGTGCGGACGCGCACGACGCTCACATATGGGCATCGCGGTGGTGGTCCCGCTCCCGGTGTCCCGCGGACTCTCTCATCTCCGCTAGGTTCCCCGGGCTGAAGGGCGACATCGCCCGCAGCTTCTTGACGATCCCGGGCACGACCCCGAGGACATAGTCGACGTCCTCGTCCGTGTTCCCGCGGCCGAGGGTGAACTGCACCGCGCTCTGCGCCTCCTCCGTCGGGACATCGCATGCGAGCAGCACGTGCGACGGGAGGAGGCTCTTCGACGTGCAGGGCGAGCTCGACGAGACGGAGATGCCCGCCATGTCGAGGTTGAGCAGCATCGACTCGCCCTCGACGTACCGGAACCTGAAGTTCGCGTTGTTCGGCAGCCGCGTCCTCGGGTGGCCGTTGAGGAAGATATCATCGGTCGCCCCCAACATGCCCGATATCAGCCGGTCCCTGAGCCCTGTGAGCCTCTCGCCCTCCGACGCCATCTCGGCCTTCGCGATCTCCGCGGCCCTCCCGAAGCCGACTATGCCCGGGACGTTCTCGGAGCCGGACCTCAGCCCGCGCTCCTGCCCGCCCCCCTGCCCGACGGCCTCTATCCTGGTGCCGTCCCTGACGTAGAGCGCTCCGACGCCCTTGGGGCCGTACATGTCGTTGGACGAGACGGACATCAGGTCCACCTTCGACGCCTGCACATCGATCGGTATCCTGCCAGCGGCCGCGACGGCGTCCACGTGGAAGTAGACGTCCTTCTGCTCCAGCATCCTGCCGATCGCGTCGATCGGCTGTATGGTGCCTATCTCGTTGTTCGCGAGCATGACGGAGACGAGCACGGTCCCCTTCCTCACCGCCGCTTCCAGCGCGGCGACGTCGACGAAGCCTTCCTTCGTCGGGGGGACGAGCGTGACCTCGAACCCGGACTTCTGGAGCGCCTTCATGATGTTCAGCACGGAGATGTGCTCGATCGCCGAGGTGACGATGTGGTCCCCCTCGTTCCTGAGCCTCATGGCGACGCCCTTGATGCCGAGGTTGCTCGCCTCCGTGCCACCGGACGTGAACACGACCTCCTCCCTCTTGCCGGCGTTCAGCAGCGCCGCCACCTTCGCCCTCGCGTCGTCGACCGCCCTCTTGGGCTCCCTCCCGGAGGAATGGAGCGACGACGGGTTGCCGAAAGCGTCCGTGAAGAACGGGAGCATGGCGTCGACCACCCTCGGGTCGACCGGGGAGGCCGCCCCGTAGTCCATGTAGACCCTTCTCGCCTTGCCGGGGGATTGCATCGGGGACACCTCCTCAGAAAGTCAGCACGGCGTCGTATTCCAGCGCGAGGTCGTTCAGGGTCGCGGCGCCGACGACCTTCGTCCCCTCGATGAACTCCTCGGGCTGCGCCCTTTTCCCCCAGAGCTGTGCGCTCTGGGCGCAGACCATCATCTGGACCCCTGCCTTCGAGGCCTGGTCGATGACCTCCTTGAGGCTCGGGAAGCTGCCCATCTTGACCGTCTCCGGGACGCCCTTCAAGGCGCCGAGGATCCCCTTCGCGATGAAGTAGACGGTCGCGTCGATGCCCATCGCCCTCGCAGTGCTCGCGAGGACGAAGGGCGCATAGAGCCTCTCGGGCGCGTCCGGCCCCGAGGTCTGGACATAGAGTATCTTCTTCGTCATCGTCTCGTGCTCCTCACACCAGGCGCCTCACGAGGAACCTGAGCCCGCCGTCGACCCTCTCGGTCGACAGCAGCTCGTGGCCCGCGTGCTTCGCCCAGCTGCGTATGTCAGACTCCGACGCGGGGTCGTCGGCGAGGACCTCGAGGACCTGCCCGACGTCGACCGACGAGATCTCCTCCCTCGTCCTGAACACCGGTTCGGGGCAGTAGAGCCCTATGCAGTCGAGGGTCCTGCTGGCCTGCGGGAACCCCTGGTGCTTCTCGGCCATCTCGGTCTCCTCCTCACCCGTCCGGACCCGTCGCCTGCGCCGTCCTGACGGATTCGCCTAGGGCCGTTGCTGGGATAATCATTGTGCCTTTGCGTTCAGGGGACGGTGTCCGATGCCTCAGGCCCTGACCAGCGTGACCCTTCCGAGCCTCCCGCCGAACCGCTTCGTCCCGAATCCGACGCTCCGTCTCCCGGCAGGGACGTCCTCTCCCTGGGAGCCCGCGAGCACCTTGACCGCCGCGACGCCCACTGGCGTCGCCCTCTCGCCGGGGCTGTCACCGGGCGTGTGGTTCATCCCCTCCAGAAGGAACCTGCACGCGGGCGCCGGTATCCTCACGGCCCCGTGGCTGACCACCACCATCCCCCTCCCGGTCGTGATCGTCGAGGAGACGAACCCGCCGCCCCCTTCGGGTCCGAGGAGCGAGTGGACCAGCCCTATCCCGGCGATGTTGACCATCGCCTGCGGCCGTGCGATCTCGTGGAGGTGGACCTGGTCCACGGGGACTCCGTGCGCCTTCGCCTCCGCGTCCATGATCGTGTCGAGTATCCTCCTTCCGACCGCGGACCCCGAGCCGACCTCGGCCTCGATCTCCGCGAGGGCCGCGTACGCCTCGTCCCGCGAGGCACCATCGCTCCCAGGAGACCTCGATACGTAGGCGATCGAGAGCCCGCGATCACCGTCCTCCTCGACCTCGGACACGCTCATCTCGATGCCCCTCCTGGAGCACGCTCGGGTCAGGGCGGCTGCGGCCTCCGCCCTCTCGCGGTCGGGCAGCATGCCGAGCATGGCGGCCAGCAACATGTCGCCGGAGACGCCCTCTCTGGCATCGATGAACATCATGCGGCCCCGTCAACGGTGGGATGGGAGATAATCAATTCGCCTCTCATTCCTGGGGCTTCGCCTTCAGCTTCCTCGTCTTGAGCTTCCTCTGCGCCGGCGGCTGCGTCGCCTTCTCCACCTCGGCCTCGACCTTCGGCTCCTCTGCGGGCGGCTCGGCCGCGGGGGCTGGCTCGGGGGTCGGTTCGGGCTCCGGCTCCTTCGGCGTCTCCACCACCGGTTCAGGGACCGGCTCGGGCGTAGGCTGAGGCTCGGGTTCTGGCTCTGCGACCGGCTCCGGAGGACGCTCCTCGACCACCGGCGGCTGCTCGACGGGGGCTGGCTCGGGTTGCGCGACCTCTTCTACGGTCTCTGGGACCATGGGCTTCGGCGCACCAAGGTACTCCTCGGGGTCGAAGACCTGGGCCGGCGCCGCCGTCTCCGGCTCGGTCGATGGAAGGGCCGGTTGGTCCTCGGCGAAGCTCGTCCCGCACTCGGCGCACCTGTCGGAGTCCTCGGGTACGGTCGCCGCGCATATCGGGCATTGGTAGCTGACCTCGTCGACGAAGCCGGCGCCGCACTTGGGGCACCGGTCCTCGGTGCCGTCGAGCATCCAGGAGCACCGGGGGCAGCTGTACTTCTTCTCCTCCTTGTTGACCTGGTGCGCCTCGAGCTCGATGATCTCCATGAGGAGCTCGTCGATGCTCTGCTCGCTGACGGTCTTCTTGGTCTCTTTGTGGAACTCCTTGAATATGACGTGGCATGAAGGGCACGACTTGGCGCCCCGTGGGACGTGGTCCCCGCAGAACGGGCACTCGAACTTCGTGTCCGAGCCGTACTTGGTCCCGCATCTGGGGCAGGCCTCCTCGGCCCCGGATACCCTGAACCCGCATATGGGACATCCGAATAGCTTCATGGCTTCCTTGGGCATCGGCGTCAGAACCTGAGTGTGAATGCGTGGTGTCGAAATAAGTACTTTCGGTTGTCCGTGTTTTCTTTGTGAGAACGATAGTCCCGTCGTGTCGGAAACTGTTAAATCGTATCGATTCCGATACTGCAGGGAGAGCATCCGGCCACATGTTAGGTGGTCCGTCGTCTCAGCGGATAGGGCATCTCTGTGAAGAACATCATAGCATCCTGTCGTCTCGTGTCGATATTGTCCGTGTTCGCCTCGCTGTGCGCGCTGTCGTCGGCATCGTTCGCCTTTCAGGCATCCGATACCCCGGATGCGCAGCCCGTCAGGGCGACCATCATGGCAGACACCACTCCCCCGATAGCGAACATAACGTCCCTGCCGGAGCAGGTCTCGAACGGCACATGGGTGACCGTCAACGGCAACGAATCGAGCGATCCGTCGGGCATCATCCTCAACCACACCTGGGAGATCGAGCACGGCGGAGTAGTCGTCTACGAGTACGCCGAGCTGTTCATGTTCAAGTTCGCGGAGCTGGGCCTGTACACGATCAAGCTCACCGTCACCGATGGCGGGAACAACTCGGACGTGGACTTCACGGCGGTGTACGCCATCCTGGACTCCGACTTCGACGAGCTCCCCGACTGGTGGGAGGACTACTACTTCAGGGACCTGGACGAGGACGACCAGGGCGACCTGGACGAGGATGGGTACACCAACATCGAGGAGTACGTGGCCGGGACCGACCCGGAGGTCCACGACGCCGCCCCCTCTGGCATACTCGAGGCGTACTGGCCGTTCCTCGTCGTCGCATCGGTCGTCGTCGTGGCCATCATCCTCGCGATGATCCCGCGGCAGAGGCGGAAGCGCAAGCAGGACGAGGACGTGAAGATCAAGACCGCCCTCGAGATCGAGAAGGCCCTCGAGACCGAGGACTGAGGTCCCTTCAGGCCGTCAGGAGCAGCACCGCCGCGCCAAGCGCCGCGCAGTAGACCGAGAACATCCAGAGCCTGCTGGTCTTGACCGCCTTGAGCAGGTAGTCTATCGATATCATCCCGACCAGGAACGCCGCACCCGCGCCGACGAGCATCTTGACCGCGTCGAAGTCGACCGTGTCGAGGGTCGTGAACCCGTAGGCGGCCGCACCGAGCAGGAGGGGCACGGACGCGAGGAACGCGAATGTGGCCGCGGCCTCCCGCTCGAGCCCCCTGAACATCCCGCCGGAGATGGTCGACCCGCTCCTGGAGACGCCTGGCAGTATGGCGACCGCCTGGAAGATGCCGATGACGACGGCGTCCAGGGTCCCGGCCGCCTTCTTGGTGCCCTTGCGCCCCGCCCTCTCCGCGGTGAAGAGCAGCGCCGCGTTCGCAAGCAGGGCCGCCCCCACCATCGGGAGCGTGAACACGTCGTCGATGTAATCGGTCAGCACGATGCCCACGACCGAGGCAGGGACCATGGCCAACAGTGCCAGCAGTCCGAGGGTCCTGAGCGCCTCCTCCCTCACGCCCCTCTTCGACCTGGGCGTCGCGAGGGCCTTCAGGATGGCCGCTATCTCCTTCCTGAAGTAGACGCAGACCGCCAGCACCGTCCCGAGGTGGACCACGAGGTCGAAGAGCAGGTTCTCATCCGCCCGCAGCCCGAGCATCTCCTGCGCTATGACGAGATGGCCGGAGCTCGACACGGGCAGCCATTCAGTGAGGCCCTGGACGATCCCGAGGACGAGGGCTTCTACGACATCCATCTGGTCCTGGAGATGCTTGGCGGGTAATTCAAGCTATTGCGAGCGGTCGGGTGCCATGGCCAGGCGTGCTGGCACCGGGATATCACTTCGGATAACGGTGGGGCAAGCTATTTATCGCCTCTAGAAGCTAGGTCATGACGGTCCCGACTGCCTGAGGCATGTCCGCGGTCCGTCTGGGACGCAGTCGTCGGAGAGGTTCGAGAGGTTCAGCATGCGCGGCTCTGCGCCCTATTCGATCGTTCTGGTCACAGTCTTCCTGTTCGTGTGCATGTCCCAACCCAGTGCGGGCTTGCCCGCCGGTGGGCAGGCAGCATCCGCGGCCGACGTCCACCTGGACCAGGGCTCCGGTACCCTGACCGTGGAGACATCCTCATCCGAGGCGTTCTGGTCGGTCGTCGGACTGGCGGGCGACTTCGGTTCCGAGGTCGAGTTCGCAAGCGAATCGACGGGGATAGTGTCCCTCGTCGCCGGGCCGGATGTGTCAGGGCTCGCGGGCGCACTCTCCCTCCTTCCAGGGGTCGTCAGCGTATCATCTGGGTCCGATGCGCGGATAACGCTCACGCCGGACGACACCGACATCGATGACCAGTGGGCCCTCTCGCACATAGACGCGTTCGAGGCCTGGGACATCACGACCGGGGCCGAGGACGTGGTCGTCGCCGTGCTCGACACGGGGATCGACTGGAACCACCCGGACCTGGCCGACAACATGTGGTCCAACGACGACGGCTATCACGGATACAACTTCATCGATGACAACTGGTACCCGATGGACGACAACGTCGACGGGTACGACAACGACGGGAACTTCGTCTCGGACGTCTACACGTACCACGGCACGCACGTCGCCGGGGTCGCGGGTGCCGTCGCGGACAACGCCGAGGGCATGGCCGGGCTCGCCCAGGTCAGGCTCATGGCCGTGAAGGTCATGAACGAGTCCGGCGAGGGCACGGACGCGACGGTCTCGGCCGGCCTGAGGTGGGCCGTGGACAATGGCGCGGACATCGTCACGATGAGCCTCGGAGTGGAGGGCATATCCATCGCCCTCTCGAACGCGGTCGACTACGCATCCGACCACGGGGTCGTGATGGTAGCTGCGTCAGGGAACAGCGGCGAGTCGACGATCAGCTATCCGGCGGCGTTCCCAGCTGTGATCTCCGTCGGAGCGACGGACAGCATGGACCGGCGCGCCAGCTTCAGCAACTACGGGACGAACCTGGACCTCGTGGCCCCCGGCGTCAACATATACTCGACGCAGGGCGGCGGCGGGTACCAGCTCCTCTCGGGCACGTCGACCGCCGCGCCGCACGTCGCGGGGGTGGTCGCCCTGATGCTCTCGATGAACCCCGCGCTCAGCCCCGAGGACGTCGGGGCAGCGCTCAACGGCACGGCCACGGACATCGGCGTCACGGGCTACGACACCGTCACCGGCTGGGGCCTCGTCAACGCTTTCGGCGCGGTCGAGGAGGTCTCCGACCCGACTGTCACGATCACCAGCTTCCCTGAGACCGTCGACCCCAACTCGACGTTCTCGGTCACATGGGTCGTCAGCGGGGGCGAGCCAGGGACGATCCAGGAGACATACATCGCATGGGGTGCGTCCCCGAGCGGGCTCGACCAGATATCCACGGTCTTCACCGGGACGACCTGGTCGACATTCACCTTCGACGGGATCGAGTCCCCGTCATCGAACGGGACGATGTACCTCAGGGCCTATGCCCAGGTGGACGACGCCGACTATGTGTCCGAGCTGGTGGAGGTCTCCGTCGAGGAGGCGCCCGCGGACAACTTCCTCCTGCAGTTCATCGAGCAGGTCCAGGACTTCATCCTGGAGGACATCGGGCTGGAGCTCTTCATCATAATACTCTCGATATTCATCGTGATCGTGGTCCTCGTCGCGGCCACCAGGTCCAGCAACCGCAAGGCCGCAGCGGCCGCCGCGAGGCAGCGCCAGCTCCAGATGCAGACGCTGGGCAACCTCCAGGGCGTCCAGGGCGCGCACCACGTGCCTCCGCCACCGCCGCCTCCCCCGAGGTTCGAGGCGTACATCGACATCACCAACATGGGACCGGTGCCCCCGACCCTCCGCATCGTCGAGGGGACCAAGGTCGTGTGGATCAACAGGACGTGGGCGCCGCCGCCCGGGGTCGCCGTCAGGAGCGGCACGTTCGGCGACGGGCAGGAGCGCCACGACGGCGTCTTCCAGAGCGGCATGCTGATCGCCCCGGGCGACTACTGGAGCTGCACGTTCCACAAGCCGGGCGAGTACCAGTACTACATCACGACCCTCTGGAAGGCCGGCAAGGTCATAGTCGAGGTCTACAAGCCGGAGCAGATCTCCCAGCCGCTCCAGCAGCCCGTCCCGTGACGGCCGCCCCGGATCGCATATCCTTCTGACAGCGAGGGCTCCGCCCGTCGACAACGAGAAATGGAGAAGAAGGGGAGGTTGGGGGCGGGACCGGTCCGGTTCGGGTCTTCGAGCGCGGATCCGTGAAGGGCATGTCGCTCGCGATCACGCCTGGCGGCCGGGCCGCCGTCACTTCCGCGCGCTCTCGTTCCGTCACCGTTCCGGTGTCGCCGTCACCTCATTGTGAAGTCAAGGATCGTTGCGGTTGCAGTTGCCATCGTCATCGCCGCTGCCGTCGTCGGCATCCTGACCCTGAGCGTCGTCGCCGCCCTGCTGCTGCTCGGCCGGCTGGGCCGGGGCCGGGACCGTGTCATCGACCTGGTCCTCCTGCTGCCCCTGCTGGCCCGCGTCGTCCTGCTGCACGTCCTGCTTGTCCATGTTCACCAGTAGTTGGTCCATGGATGTCGACAGTCCGCTCGCGAAGGTGTTCTTGAGCTCCACCTGCTTCGCGGCGTTCATGACGTGCCTCTGGTACGCGTGCATCTTCCCGTTGCCGTGCCTGCCGGCGTTGCCGTCGGACCCGTCATCGGAATCGTCGTCGGATCCATCGTCATCGTCGTCGCAGTCGTCGTCATCGTCCGTGGCGTCGTCGCCGTCGTCGGCATCGTCCTGGTCATCGTCGTCGGACGTCTCATCGTCATCCGCTGTCTCTTCATCAGATGAGTCGTCGTCCGTCGTGTCGTCATCGGACGTGCCGTCGTCGCCCTCCTCTCCGTCGTCGACCGGCAGGTCCGAACCGTCGTCGGTGCCGTCGTCAGTCGTGTCGTCGGATGAGGAGTCGTCATCGGACGTGGGCGTCGTATCGTCGCTCTGGTCGGGCTGCTCGTCGTCGCTCGGTATGTCGGTGTTGATGTCAGGCTTGTCATCGCCGCCAATCATCGACACGACCAGTACTGTGGACAGTACCAGTATCGCGCCAGCGACAGCTGTTGCTAGCAACCTCTTGCTGATTCTAATCTAGTCACCTCCTCTCGCTCAGCATCCCAAGAGCTTGAGCTACGGGAGAGACATCATTGTATTTAATGAATTTCCGTCAGACAGCATTCCCTGGCAGTCCGAGAGTGCGTCAGACACACACTTCTGTACGTCGGTCCGGGCGGTAGCGCCGTTACGTCCCGACGAACGGCGGGAGCGGCTCCGAGCCGAGGCACGACACGACCTCCGCGTACGCCTCGTAGAGGGCGGTCGCGCCCGCGTCGCTCATGTGCCCGCTGTTCCAGAACCCGCGCACGTGATGATAGAAGCCGTACATGATCAGGAGGCAGTCGACGAGGTCTCCCTCGTCGAGCTCCGCCTGCGCCGCTAGGAGCTGCGCGACGAACCCGTTCTCCGAGTGCCCGGGGAGCTCGGGCGCGATCGCGACGACGAGGGGCACGATGTCCTCCGGCTCCATGCAGCCCTCGGGTGGCGTGGGCTCGGTCCCCTCGGCACCGTACACCTCGGCCGTGTCGGTCGGGACCCCGTCGCTCACGCCTCCTGCGACGAGTACCGTCCCGTCATCCATGGCCGCGCATGCGTGCCCCCCGCGCGCGATGTTCATGTCGGGCGCGGGCTCCCACTCGCGCGCGTCGCCATCGAAGACCTCGCTCGTCGCCGTGGACCCGGCGTCGCTCCACGAGCCGGCCGCGAGCAGGTCGCCGCCGGGCAGGGCGCACAGCGTGAACCTCGCCCTCGGGACGGTCATGCCGCCCCGGAGGACCACGCGTTCGAGCATCGGGTCGTACAGCTCGCACGACGAGAGGGTGACGCCGTCGACCAGCCCTCCGGCGGCGATGACCTCCCCGCCGGCGAGCGCTGCGCACGAATGGGACGTATCTCTTCGCCTGCATGCCGGCGAGGCCGTGCCACGTGCCCGTGGACGGGGAGTACAGCTCGCTCGTCCCCCCGGAGTCGCCGCCCGCCGCGAGGACCTCGCCCGTCCCGAGGAGCAGGAGTGCGAAGGACAGCCTCGACCGGGCCATGCTCCCAGCGGGGAGCCATGAGTGGGATGACGGGTCGTAGGCCTCCGCCTGCGTCCACGGTCCCGAGACCCAGTCGGTCCCTCCCGTGACGAGGACCTTCCCGTCCGGCAGCAGGGCCGAGGAATGCGCCGACCGCGCGAAGTACATGTTCGGGAGAGCGAGCGCGGTGCCGGTCGCGACGTCGAGGATCTCCGCCCGCGACGTCGTCCCGGTCTCCGGTCTCGCCGCCGCAGACGAGCACGGTCCCGTCCTGCAGGAGGGTCGCCGTGTGCCCGACCCTCGCGGATGTCATGGTCGGCCCGGAGGACCACGAGCCCAGCTCCGGGTCGTACACCTCTGTGGTGGCGGTTGGCGCTAGTGTCGATGAGGCCGCCCGTGACGAGCACGCGCCCGTCCTCGAGCCCGACGGCGACGGGGAACGAGCGCGCGGAGAGCATGTCGTCGACGAGTGCCCATCCCGGTCGGACGTCCTCCACGGTATCGGACGGATCGGGGAGGTGGACGAGCCCGCCGGACGAGAGCCCGGAGAACAGCATGAGCAGGAAGAAGCCGAGGGCTGGGAACTTTGTGCCTCCCGCTAGTGCGAGAAAGTCCGTATCCCTTCCCCCCTTGGGAGAACGCGGCATCGGGGCTCATCGTGATGAAGTCCGTGCGTATCGGCGCGGGCGCCCTGCATCCCGATGGGCGACGTTGCACGGCCGGTGCTCCCGGCGTCTCCCCGGGAGGGCACTGACTTCGACGGATTTAGCCTTTGCCCGTCAGGTCGCTTCCCCGGCGCCGTTCCCGGGCGCCTCCGCGTCCGCGGGCCCCGCCGCGGCCTCCGCTGCCGGCTCGACGATCCTCGCGGACCGTTCGAGGAGCGCGAGCTCCCTCGTGCTCAGGACCCGCGGGTCGACGACGAAGACCACGGAGCAGTCGTGCGTGGAGACGAACTCCTGCATGTGGTTCACGAACCTGAGGACGGCCTCGAAGTCGTTCTGGGTGATGAGGTACTCGACCCCCTCGACGAGCACGACCGCCCTGCCCTTCGCCTCGACGAACTTGCCCACCATGAGGCTCAGGAGGCTGAGCTCGGTCGGGTCGATGTGGTCCTTGCCAGCCCTCCTCGTGAGCCAGAGCGAGGTGTCGGCCTTGAACTCGTAGAGCTCGCCCAGCCTGTCCGGGTGCTCACGCGAGACCAGCATCCCCGCGGCTCCGCCCGCGACCGCCTCCCCGAACATGGCGAAGGCGATCCTCGGCCGGTCCTCCTTGACCAGGTAGATCGACGAGGGCTCGACATGGACCGTCTGGCCCGGGGCCAGGCGGATGGTGGGGTACGTGCCCGCGGCCGTATTCGGGGCGAGGCGGCCCTTGGACGACATCCTGTAGAGCACGAGGACGGTGCCGGCGACCGCGGCGAGCGCTATGACCGATATCGCGAGGGCGAGCCCGTCCGAGGATGGTGTGTCCACCTCTCCCCCGGGCGCGACCGTGAGGGTCTCGGCCGGGCCATCCATGGTCGCCTCGACCTCTCCCCACGGGGTCTCCTCCGCGTAGCCGATCCTGAAGAAGCACGTGTACGTCCCGGGCTCCAGGTCGTCGGGCGCCTGGACCGTCACCGAGAACACCTGGTATGCCGTCCCGTCGGGGCAGATCCAATCGGACTCGGATGAGACGTTGGTCCTGACGATGTCCCCGGGCGCCATCCACGAGAAGTGCGGCTCGATCCACAGGGCCATGACGGGGAAGCAGTCGTCCGCATCGGCGGTCGCGGGGACCGGGCTGGTGAAGTTCACGTCCATCCGCACCTCTCCCCCGGGCGTGAGCGATTCAGGGACGAAGAGGGCGATGAAGTCGGGCGCCGTGGACGTGTCCTGCGTGACGACCAGGTCGTGGTATGTCGTCCCGACGCCCCAGTAGTAGGTGATGTTCCCCCACGCCGTGTGCGCGAGGTACTCGAGCTCGAAGTAGTAGCTGTAGGTCTGCGCCTCGACCGCTGCGGGGATGGCGACCTCCAGCGAGTAGGTCTCCGTGCCGACGCCGTCCGGCTCGAGCCAGGAAGAGGTCGCGGAGACGTTGTTCCAGACGTATTCGCTCGCGTCCATCCACGAGAAGTGCGCCGAGATGTTGACCGCCTTCTCCATGTACGCGAGCGAGTCGTAGACGTAGTCCCCGGAGACGACGGTGTTCACGACGGTGAACTCGACCTCGAACGACTCTCCGGGGAAGTAGGCGTCATCTGCGGGGACGAACTCGAACGCGACGCTTATCGGCGCGCCGTCTAGCGCTGATGCGCAGGGCGCCGCCTGAGATGAGATGAACAGAACGATCAGAACGCCCAACAGGGCCCCCGCGGCCAACGAGGGCGCCCCCTTCACCATCTCCCTGTGGACCATCATCTGGCGCCCGTTACGACGTATCCACCAACGGCTAGATAAACTGCGCCGTGGGACGCTCACACGAGCACGCGCTTCTCGTCCTTTGTCACGTTGAGGACGACCTGCGTGTACGTGCGGTTGACGTTCTCGTGGTCCAGGACCTTCTTCACGAAGAGGTTGAGCTCGACCCTGCTCTTGAACCGGGCCATGATGATGGCGTCCCAGTCGCCCGTGGAGTCGAAGACAGCGAAGACCGCGGAATCCTTGGCGAGGTCCCTCTCCGTCTCGACGATCCGGCCGTGGACGACCTTGACCCCGATGACGACCATGATGTCGTAGCCGAGCTTGGTCGACTCGATGACTGGGATGTATCCCTGGATGACGCCCTCGCGCTCCATCGCCTTGACCCTGTTGGAGACGGTCGTGAGAGAGACCCGGAGCTCCTTCGCTATGTCCCTGAAGCTCTTCCTCGCGTTGTCGTTCAGGCTTCTGAGGATTTCAATGTCAAGGTCGTCCAGCTCGACCGAGCCAGCAATCCTCTGCTTCTCCTTCATCGAGCGGTTGGAACCACTTGCGTTTATAAATAATTTGCATAGGTCGGTGCAGGTGGTGGTCAAAATCGTGTAAATACGGGCATTCTGCGGTCAATCGCCCAACATTTCAGTCAAACGCTTGATATATGGCCGTCGCCCTATACCTTGTGCAGGAGGGCGAAAGTCTTGGCAGGAGACACAGGGTACTTCGACGCTAGGATCAGGAACTGGGACGAGGAGTGGTTGTCCGAACTCCTAGAAGAGGCCCTGAGGCTGAAAGGCAAGTCGCCCACGCCCGCGAAGGCGGGGTCCAGAAGGAAGGCGGCCTGAGGGCGGCCCGCATAGTTCTCGAGGCCATGTGCCTCATCATCATCCTTCTCAGAAGAGCGAATGCTGTGGAACTCACTTCGTCGTGGCACCCGCAGGCATCTCGTGCCTCTCCTTCACGTTCCTGAAGTAGATGTAGAACACGAGCGTGCCGATGACGTAGAATATGCCGCAGTAGAAGAACGGCTCCGGTTTGGTGTAGTCGCCGTCCCAGAGGTACCCGGAGAACGCCTCGGAGCACATGAACGCCACCGTCCAGGCGAGCTGGCCCAGGCCGACGAACGAGGCGCGTATCCGCTCGGTGACGATGTTCATCACGTAGCCGTTCACGAGCGGGGTCGGGACGAGCATGAAGAACGACCTCGTGGCGTACAAGATGGCCGCCACGGCCAGCCCACCGGAGAACGGGATCGCGACGAGGAACAGGATGGATGTCATCTGGAATATGGCGATGATCTTGACCGGGCTCCTCGTCTCCGCGAAGAAGGGCACTATGAAGAAGCCCGCGGCTAGCACGAGGCTCGAGAGGAGGATCATCAGGTTGACCTCCCAGTACGTCGCGCCCATGCCCTCGGTGAAGATGATCGATATCCAGGGCATGACGAGGGCCGCGCCCAGGCCGATGAACGCGCTCTGGGCACACCACGCGTAGAGCATCCTGCGGGTGGGCCTGTCGAACTCCAGCATCAGCTTCTCCGAATGGCGCGGCGGCTCGGAGACCTTCAGGACGTAGAGGATGGGCAGGGCGGAGAGGATGGACCCGACGAGGAACACCAGCCTGAAGGAGTCGACGTCGTTGATGTCGAGCACGAACGGCAGCAGCCCCGGGGCGGCGATGCCCGCGAAGGTCCCGATGGTCTGGCCGGCCTGACTGGTGAACGACTGGAGGCCGAAGAGGTACTTGAGCCGGGATGGCTCGGCCTTGCCGGCGAAGAGCGCCATCATCGACGGCCATGTCAGGGAGCCGCTGAAGCTTATGAGGGCGTTGATGCACGCGAAGAGGAGGAAGTTCTTGTCGGCGATGTACATGGCCGTCCCGGCGGTCGTGCCCAGGAGGCCCATGAGCGCGAGCCCCTTCCTGCCGAACTTGTCCGCGAGGTAGCCGCTGAAGACCAGGGTGACTCCGCTGGTGGCGGAGCCGACGGCGAACATCCACCCGATCTCCTGGGAAGTGAAGCCGAGGGCGACCCAGTAGAGGGCGAGTATGTACCAGAGGACTGCTCCGCTGACCCCCACGAAGAAGGATGCGTGGATGTAGCGCCGCTCGTCCAGGCCCGACTTGGAGTAGTACTTGATGGTCTCGCGCGCGCCGTCCTTGCCCTGGCGCGCGAAGCCAAGGATTCCCCCCGTGAATCTGGAAGACAACCGTGCCCTCTCGGCGGGAGAATGCGTCCGCCGCTAAAAACCTAATCGTGGGTACATCTGGTAAGTGGTTAGGTTTATTGGGCCGAGATGCTCTATCGCGACGACGATGAGGCTGAGCCTGGAACCGTTGAAGGAGTGGCTCGATCGGATGGTGCCAGATGGTACGCCCCGAAGGAAGGTTCTGCAGATTCTGTCAATCGTCCTATTTGTCGAAGGCCTCTCCGTCATCGTTATGTTCTCCTATGCCTGGGTCGGCTTCGGCGTCCTGTCGCTGTTCATCGGAGGCGCTCTGATCGCGTTGTTGCACCGCAGGCAGGCGGTACCGACAGATGCCAAGGACAAGGGGTCAGTGGGCATCGCAATCGTTGACCGCACAGTTGAGATGGTGGGCGGCAGGTACGCCGTGATGGCGGTCGGTGCCGTGGTGGTGGTCCTGGTCCTTGCGTATAACCTGGCGGTGTCACCGCGGCCAGAGATTGGCGACGTGGACACGATTACCATCTTCTTCGGAGCGGTGATGGTCACCTATCCGTTCGTTGTCGACAGGTTCAAGGTCGAGTCCACTTTCTCTCTCGTGTTCCTAGGCCTGGTCACGCTCTTCTTGGCGCTGCCTCAGGTCTTGTCTGGCATTCTGAGCGGGGGTGGCGTTTCGTCTGCGGGCAACTGGTACGTCCACTACATGCTCGCTGCCCCGTTCTCGGGCATATTGGACCTCATCGGCATACCGTCGTCCTCGGCGGGGAACGTAGTGACGATACAATTCCAGGACGGCACTTTCAACTCACTGGCAATCTCCGCGTACTGTGCCGGGATGTACTCTTTCTCGATCTTCCTCTCGGCGTTCATCTCGTTTGTGCTCGTCTTCGAGCGCCTGAAGCCCAGGACGCTGCTACTCGTCCTCGGCCTGGGGCTGCTCATCGCCTACCTGGGCAACCTGTTCCGAATGGTCATCATCGGCGTGGTTGGCTATCTCTGGGGGATGGGTGCGTTGCTCTGGGCGCACGAAAACGTCGGATGGGTGATTTTCCTGGCGTGGTCCTCGCTGTTCTGGTGGTACATACTGAGCAGAGTCTCAGTGAACAGCCAGGAAAGGCGTGGAACGGAAGCGGTCGCAAAGACGGAATGATTCTGCGCGAGCGCGGACAGTCACGGAATGTTCACTTCTCCATCCGACGACATTGCGTAGGGTGTGAACGACTCTGAAAATTCTCTGTATCGAGATGTCTCCGACCCGCAACGGTGTCACAGAATTCGCAACCGAAGCCAATTAATAGCGGGTACACGTTCGAAAACCAGTTGACCTTGGCGTGGTGGGTTGTTTGTCGGGCTTGACAAAGAAATCTGTTCTGCTTATCCTACTCGCTGTTGTGTTTCTCACGCTGGCGGTTCGATACCCTCTCGTCGAGCACGAGCGCCTTCAAGCCGACTCGTATTTCATCCATTATCTTTCGACTTCCGTCGTGAGCGATGGTTACGCGAAGTGGGCCTTCAACCCGCTGTCCTACCTCGGATACTACCCGCTATCGTACCCGTCTGGCGTCCCATTCTTCTTGGCAGAGATATCATCCATGTCTGGCCTCAGCGTTGAATTATCCATCCTCTTGTCGAACATGGCCATGGGGATTCTGCTCGCGTTAGCTGTATTCTGCACTGCCCGCGAATTCATGCCAAGGAGTGAATATGTGCTTCTTGCGGTGCTGGTTGCATCCCTATCGCCCCGGTTTGTGGATACGACCTACTGGGTCGGGAGCGCCCGTGGTTTCATGGTCGTTCTCATCACTCTCTCGGTGTTCGTGCTGATCAGAGCGAGTACAACCGGAGACAGGAGGCTCGTGGCGGTTGGCAGCCTGATTGTCATCGGATGCTTCACGGTCCATCACATGGCGGTTCTGTTCCTGGTGATGGGAATTGCCTACGTGCTGTCGAGTGCAGTCGCCCGCCGTCTTAACGTGGCGGACTCGCGAAGTAGGAGGACGATTGTAGTCGTCCTCACATTCCTGTATGTGGCAGCGCTCTGGTTTGCCTTCTCCGGAGTGGACCTGTTCAGCAACCTAATTGAACTGAGCTATCAATCAGAGGAGAACATCTTCCAATTTGAGCCGACGCTCGTTTCCACAATGCTGAACATACTGGTGAGTTACGGTCATCAGCTCGGCATCATCTCGCTATTCGCCGTCGTCTACTTGCTGATTACATTGAAGGGGCTCAAGTTCGACAGGAAGGATGTCTTCGTATTCGCTCTCTTTCTAACAGTTCCTGCCTCTCATCGGGAACGCGCTTTACATCTCACTCATACTGATGCCCTATGTGGCGATTCTCGGGGCGAAGTGGTTCGCCATGACTTTCCAGAGGACGTCCATATCTAGGATGAAGGTTGCTTTGCTGGCAGCCGTCATAGCGCTGTCAGTTGCGCTCCCGGTTTGGTCCACCCAGGAGTGGAACGAGCTTGCCTACAGAAGCGGAGACTCCGTGGAGGTCGAATATCAGGTCTTCAACGACGCAGCATATGCGAGTTTCGTAGGTGAGGGTGAGTACGCAATCTCGAACAACGATTATCTCTCTCTCCAGATTGGTGTGGTCTCCGAGGTAGGCTTCCTGAAATCGGGCATCCCATCAGTCGTCAACGGGGATGTGGATAGCTCTGATGTGGAGACCGACATCCAGTGGTCCAGCTCCAACTTTCCTACGAATCTATACATCTGGTTCAAGTACGACAAGGAACTAAGCGTCTACTTGGCCGTCAGCGGACTGATGACAACTGGCGTGGACTACCTGCAGGACAACGGTGCCGTGAACGACTACGCCAGCTCATACTTCTCTGAGCACTCGCAGATTCTCATTGTCGTAGACAACCGTCTTCAAGACGAGTATGTAGGCCTGTGGGGCATCACGCCTGCGAGACTTCTAGATCAGCTCGAGACGGCCACATGGCTCGATGCGGAGACTGGCGAATGGCACTCCCTGAACTGCTATATGGTGTACAACAGCGAGCGGTCTTCGTTCTATCTACTCGACCTCGGCCAGTAGACCTACAACGTCAGTGGTGCAGCGTCGAATCATCTTGCCGCCTTCAACAATAGCGAGTTGTATTGCGCGGCGACTCTCTCCCAATCCATCCGATCGGCTGCGAAGGCTCGAACCTCGGCGCCGAGTCTTCGACGCTCGCTCTCATTCTCCATCAGGAAGAGCAACGCGCTCTTGATCTCCTCTTCAGATCTCGGAGTCACTATCAGCCCGTTCTTTGCGTGGCGCAACGGGGTCGCTCCCTCGTAACCGCGGTTACCAATCACAATTGGCTTGCCCGCGGACATGGATTCTGCAAGCACTTGCGAGAATCCGGGGAGGTTCGTGACGTCGGGGAAGACAGCAACATCTGAAGCCGCCTGGAATGATGGCATGTCGGAGTGGTCAACGTACCCCGTCATAACTACTTGGCCTGGAGCGCAGTCTTTGATGATTGGGCCTATCGTGTGAACATGGTTAGCGGTGAGATGCCCCCCGACAAAGAGGAATTTCATCCTCCTAAACCTTGGGTTGTGTCGCACTGATCTAGCGACCCTCGCGAGAACATCTGAACCTTTGTTAAGGTCCAATCTCCCAAAGTAGGATACAACGAAGCTGTCGTCCAGGCCAAACCTCTGTCTGATCTCTTGTCCGTCGACGGCTGGGCTGAACTCCGAGGTGTCCACGGGCTTTGGAATGACGTGTATCCTGTCTGCTGGCATTCCGTAGTCCTTCAGGATTCTCTCCTTTCCCATGTCGTTGTACACGTATCGCGAGCTGCGCATCCCTAGTCATGAATGATTCCGGTTTCTTCAGGAGTCGTTTCACTCTGCCCACGCGAGGGATGTCTCCGACGTCCAAATATGCCCTGGGTATCCCATTCAATTTGGAGCCGATGGCGGTCATGTACATTCGCGGTGTCATGGTCGTGTAAGCGCATTCGAAGATGATGTCGGGATTCACCTTCTTGATCAGGTCGATGTATCCTGGTGAGAATTGGAAGAAGCCTCCCAGTGATATGTTCCTCTTGCGCGCGTAGACGAGGAGGGAGTGCATCTGAATCACTCTGAATCCCTCCGGGAACGGTTCCATCGACTTGATGTCTGGATTCCTCTTACCCAGAAGGATTTGGTCCCCAGGGCTTGACACTCCTGGAAGTGCGATTAAGTACTCATGACCGAATCTGCGACACAGAATCTTGCCTATCCGCAGGTCTTTGTCTCCTCGGTACATCTCAATGAATTCATGCGAGTCAAGGATTCTCGTCGTCCGTCACCTCCCTACGAATCTTGCCGGTGGGACCCGTTCCTTGAGACCATTGGATGAGGATTATCTCTGAGTCCTGCTAATGTTGTCCGTGGCATTCTTGCCCCGGTCGATGTGCGGTGGTCCAACCGGTGTGCGTGGTGTCGCATGGCCGTAGTCTCAGAGTTGTACTGTCTGGTACTTATAAGAATCTCCCTGAGAGTGCTCCACGGAACTCCGTAAGCTCGTGCCAGACCCAAGCCAGAATGACGACCCATTCATTGCGCTGCAGTTCATCGCCATTCCCCCCTTGCTCGTCTCCGCGCCATGTCCGTCGTCACATGCTGTTCTGGGGTAAGGTGGCGCTATGTGATGCGGAATGATGTTACAGGGAACGATAAAGTAGATGTGTCTTGGTCAGATACTCCATTGTTCCGGTCAAGTTGTCACTCGCACAATCGACTTTGAAAGGATTCGGGGTATCTGGCCTTTCATCGATGATGTCAAGCGCATTGTCCATAGCGGTCTATCTCTGGTTAGTCACGATTCTGAGCCCGCGTGAAATGGGAATCGTCACTGTCGGCTATGCACTGTACTTCCTTCTCTTTCTCTTCAAGGACTTCGGCATCACCCCTCTCCTCGTACTCATCAGAGGCGCTAACACAATCGTTCATCGACAGGCTGTATTCGTTGAGGATTGTGGTGCTCTTCATCCTCTCATCCGTCGGAGTTGCTGCAGCCTTCCTTCTCCCAGCCCTCTACGACTTGCCAGAACTCAGAATCATACTGTTGCTCGTGACGTCGACATTCTCGTCGAGCGATGGGTTTTCTCTCAGGCGGGCTGCTGCTTAGAGAACTCCGATTCCATCGACTGGCTGCCGCTGACGTGTCTTCC
>CAWBDD010000024.1:0-39193 GCA_963787465.1 uncultured Thermoplasmata archaeon | reverse complement strand
CCTGGACGATGTCCTTGCGATGCGCGCCGGTGACGTCGAGATGCAGGTGTTCGACCAGGTGGATTTCGAGACCGCGCCGCATCCATCGTACTCGATAGCCTTCCCTGAGGAACCGCTCTCCGTGTCCGTCGCGGATTTCACGGACGACTGGGCGGTGGACGTCGCAGTGACCTATGCCGGGGCCGACCTCCTGTTCCTCCACAGGCAGAGCTCGGGCACGATCCCCTCATCACCTTCGATGGTCTTCGTCACCGGGCGCCAATCCGATGTGCGCCGCTGTGGGCGACGCCACGGGCGACCACCGGGGCGACATGATGGTGTGCGACTCCACATCCCATTCAGTCTCCGCGTGGGAGCAGACCAACACCGCCCCGGTCGCGCACGCGGGTGGACCTTACACCGCCGGCCAGGGCGACCCGCTCGTCTTCGACGGATCGTCGGAGACCGGCTCATCCGAGGCTCCCTACATGGAGTACATGTGGGATTTCGGGGACGGGGACGTCACCGACTGGGAGAGGGAGCCGAACCCGACACACGCATATCTCACCCTCGGGTCCTTCGATGTCACGATGTGGGTGCGGGATCCCGCCGGCCTGGAGGATTCGGACTCCACGCAGGTGGATGTCATCGACAGCTCGCCACATCCGGACTTCTCGTGGGCACCCCTCAACCCCTGTGAGGGACAGCTCGTCACATTCACCGACGCGACGGTCTCCACCGACGCGGTCGTCAGGTACACGTGGTGGGTCGACGGCGCACAGGTCTCCGACGGCCTCGTGACCGAGATCTCATCAGAGTTCGACGACGGCATGCATTCAGTCACGCTCGAGGCTGAGGACTCTGACGGGTCTGTCGCGAACACGACGCACGAGTTCGCCGTGCTGCCGCTCCTTCCGGAGCTGGTGCTCTCCTGTCCGGAGGAGGTCGACGAGGGCGATGCGGTGACACTCAGCGTGGAGGTCGACGCGTGGCACGGCGGCCCTGTGGACAGCATCGAGACCTACGAGTGGGACCTGGCGTACACGGGCGGTGTGTTCACGCCCGACGAGGTGACCGACACCAACGCCACGGTCCAGGTGTTCGGCGCCTCCGGCGATTACGAGGTCTACACCGTGGCCGTGAGGGTCACCGATGTCGACGGAGACGCGAACACGAGCATGCTCAACATGGTCGTCAACGACATCGGCCCGACCGCATCGTTCGACCTCTCACCGTCGGTCCCGACCGAGGGCACGGCGTTCTCGTTCATCGATTCCACATACACATACGACGGCATCGTCTCGTGGCACTGGACCATGGTCGCCGACGGCGTCACGTCCGAGTACGACCTGAACGCCTCGGACATGGCGGCGCTCGAGTTCCCCATGGGCGACGGGCCGTGCTCGATGACTCTGAATGTGACCGAAGGGGACGGAGACTCGTCGGAGGTCCACACCGAGTTCGAGGTGGCGGAGGTCGCCCCGCAGGTCGTCCTCTCGACCACCCCCGCTGCCGAATGGTACTCTGAGTTCCAGGAGGTCGGGTTCTCCGCCGTCATCGAGAGCTATGACTCAGTCGTGTCCATCGAGTGGGACTTCGACGCCCTCGGAGGCGAGTTCGTCGCCGACCAGGCCGGGGCGGACGAGGAGTCGTCGCACACCTACCTGTGGACCGGCGACTACACGGCCAAGGTCAGGGTCACGGACTCGGACGGGTCTGCCGCGGTGCAACCAGTGTACATCGAGATACGGGACACGGCCCTGACGGGCTCGTTCCTGGACGACATCACCGCGTCGAGGGAGGACCCTGAGCTGACCTCGCTGATCACATTCGACGCGTCGGCCCTTTACGAACGGTACCCCGACATATCCAACATCGTCTGGGAGTTCGGGGACGGCGAGGGCGCGGTCGGCCTCGGCGGCCCGCTGTCGGTGATCGAGCATCTGTTCGACCCGGTCAGGGACTACACCGTCAACGTGAGCCTGTCGGATGACGACGGGAACCTCCTCGTCCTCTCCAGGACCCTGAAGCTCGTCGAGCCAGTGGTCCTGCTGGTGACGCCGGAGGACGGCTCCGTCCTGCGCTCCGGCACGCCTGTCAGGTTCATCATCGGGGACGACACGACCCCGTTGGTCGCCGTCCAGTTCTCCTTAGATGGCTCAGAGTTCTCAGACTTCGAGACGCTGTACGAGCTCGACACCTCCTCCTGGGTCGAGGGGGACCACGCGGTCACCGTGCGCGCAGAGGACAGGGACGGCAACATAGCCTACCTGTGGGACCTCGGATTCACAATTGACGATTCCGCACCTCTCATATCCTTGGTGAATGCACTTATCTCGGCCCACGGCGGGGACAAGATGAACTTGTCCGTCCTGATCTCCGACCCCAACGTCGACCCCGCCAGCGTCCACTGCAACGTCACCTTCCCGGGCGCTTCGTCAGAGACCTCGTTCCAGATGGTCCCTGGATGGGACGGGGTGTTCTACATCATAATCGAGGTGCCCCTCCGGTCAGGCGAGATGACCTACTATGTCTGGGCCTCGGACCTCGCAGGGAACAGCGATGTGAGCGAGACGGAGACGGTAAGCATCAGCCTGCGGTTCATCGACGTCGCCCTCCCGTACCTCCTCGCAGCAGCGGTCGCGGCCGCCGTCATCATCGCCATCTACTTCCTGAAGGAGGGCAAGATCGCGGTCGACGAGGTCTTCGTGATATACAACGACGGGAGGATGCTCGCCCACAGCACGAGGCGGCTGAAGCCGGGGATGGACGACCAGGTCCTCAGCGGCATGTTCGTCGCCGTCCAGGACTTCGTGAAGGACTCCTTCAAGGACGAGACGTCGTTCACGCTCAGGAAGATGGACTTCGGGGAGAGGTCCGTGCTCATCGAGAAGGGCCAGCACATCTACCTCGCGGTCGTGCTCCACGCCAAGGCGTCGAAGAAGGTCGCTGTCAGGATGAAGGTCGTGGTGGACGAGATCGAGGATGTCTTCTCCGAGCACCTCATGGACTGGGACGGCGACCTCGACAAGGTCAGGGGGGTCAACACGATGGTCAAGAGGCTCTACTCGAAGGCCCCGATGATGCCGTTCGAGCACATGTTCGGGGAGAGGTGAGGTCGGCGTGACCGTCCCCGTCCCCGATCTGTGGACCTTCGTAGGCGTGACGGTGTTCTGCACTGTGATGGCGTTCGCCTCGTACAAGCGCAAGATATTCGACCTCTCGGGTTCGCTCGCGTCCTTCGTCGTCGGGATGGTCATTGGCCTCTGCGGGAGCGTCCTGTGGCTTCTGCTCCTGCTCGTATTCCTCATCACGAGCTTCGGGGCGACCAAGTACAGGTTCGAGTGGAAGAGGAAGCAGGGGTTCCAGGAGGGGAAGCGGGGCGAGAGGACCTGGAGGAACGTCGCCGCAAACGGCGCGGTCCCCGCAGGGATAGCCTTGGCGAGCTGGGTCGCAGAGGTCGCATGGGGGATCTCGGACGGCAACCCGTTCTCGAAGAACATCGCGAGCTACATGTTCATCTCGGCGATCGCGGTCGCGGCGGCGGACACCTCCGCGAGCGAGATAGGGATAGTCGACCCGCGCGTGTACCTGATCACGACGGGGAAGCGCATCGAGCGCGGGCTGGACGGCGGCGTCTCCCTCACCGGTCAACTGATCGCGTTCGTCGCGGCAGCGTACACGTCCGCCGTGGCGTATGTGGTCTTCGCGGGGTTCGACCGCGACCTGCTCGCGGGGCCATCAACCCTCTTCGTGCCGATGCTCTGCGGGTTCCTCGGGTGCCAGATAGACAGCGTGATCGGGGCGACCTGGGAAAGGAGTGGCAAGGTCGGCAAGCTGGGCAACAACTTCATCTCGATAGCGATGGGCACGTTGATCGCGCTCGCGATCGCGGTGATGTCGGCCTAGGCCTTGACCAGCACGCCCACGTAGATATGGCCCGAGCCAGGCTCACTGATCATCCTCTGGACCTTCCACCCCGCCCTCTCCGCGAGCCCCTTCATCTCGTCCGGGGTCACCATCAGGAGGTCCCACCACCCGCCCACCATGCCCTTGTACCTGTCCCTGATCCTCACGTGGCCGGGGTACCTGCCCCTCTCCCTGTTGCGCCTGTGGTACTCGAGGTGCGCGGGCCTGTCCGTGGCCGTCGGGTCTATCGACTCCGCGAGGAACGTCCCGCCGTCCGCCATGACATCCCTGAGCCTGACCATCATGCCGAGGACGCGCTCCGGCGTCCCGCAGACCCCGAAGTTGTTCCCGAAGGCGACCGCGGTGTCGAAGCTCCCCTTCGGGAAGTCCAGCTCGCATGCGCTCATCCTCACGGCCCTCGTTACGCCCCGCCTCCTGGAGGTCTCGATGGCGAGGTCTGAGATGTCTATGCCGGTGACGTCGAGGCCCATCGACTGCAGGTGGAGCGAGACCCTGCCAGCGCCGAGGCCGATGTCCAGGACCCTGCCCTTCGCGAACGCGAGCGCATCCTTCTCGCACTGCGGGAACTGGTCGAAGCCCGCGAAGTAGTCGCCGAAGTCGTGCTCGTCCATGTAGCCGTCGTCCCTCTCGATGGTAACGACTGGCCTCTCACCTCCGAGGTAGTCCATGAATGCGGCTCCGAACGGGTCCTGTTCCATGGTCGCCGGGAACGTGTTGTCCGCTGAAAAAGCTGTCTAGAGTCTGTCCAGGAGGTCGTGGATCTGATCGAGGCGCTCGACGTGTGCGTCCGCATCGTCGCTCCTCTTGGCGCCCGTGTGCAGCGTCTGGACGGCCATCATCCCGACGCCCTTCGCCCCCGCGATGTCGCAGTCCGCGTCGTCGCCGATGTGGACCGCGGACCTGGGCGCCGCCCTCATCTGCTCCAGCGTGAGCCTGAACGCCGCCTCCGCGGGCTTCCTGACCTGGATCTCGTTCGAGAAGGTCGTGATGTCGAAATACTCGAGGATGCCCATCCTGTCCATCAGGACCCTCAAGGTCGATCCCGGGGTCTTGCCGGTGTTGGAGATGAGTGCGGTCCTGAAACCGGCTTCCTTGACCGCGCGCAGCGCCTCCTTGGCCTGCGGGAGGAGCGCCGGGGGCTGGTCGAGGAGGCTGTCCGAGTAAACGGTCACGACCTCCTGGAACTGCTCGGGGGTCAGCTTGCTCGCCAGCCGGCACTCGACACAGCTGAGGAGGAACAGGACATGGTCGCGGACAGGCATGTCCCTGGACTTCGCCCATGTGAGCTCGAGGAAGGTCCCAGTCTTCGTGTAGGCCTCGGCCACCTCCTCCCTGTCGTGGGGGTGCCCGGTCCGGTCCAGGATGTCACCTATGCGGTCGATCCTGAGGGCTGCGACCCTGTCGGTGTTGCCAGGCCCCTCTTTGATGAGGGTGTCCCAGAGGTCGAAGGTGACGGCGCTGATCCTTCTCATGTGATGCCCGCCCATGAACGCTCAAGGCACTAATCAACCCACCCATTGACATCCGGTCGGCCCGACCGCGGCGGTCCTGGCCCGCTCCCGTCCGCGCCTCCTCGGGCGATGGTTCAGAAGGATTAAATAGGACTTCGTTATTGGTGCAGGACAGAGCGGTATGACGGCCACAGTGGCGGGGTCACACCTGGTCTCTTTCCGAACCCAGAAGTTAAGCCCGCCTACGTTCTCCGCGGTACTGAGGTGCGCGAGCCCTCGGGAAGCCTAACGCCCTTGTGGCGTCTCGGCCGTATCGGCTAGATGCGCTAGCCTTGTACCTTCGGGTACAGGGTGAACCGCATTGCTTGAAACCGATACGGTTGTGGGAAGCCGTCAGCCACTCTACTTTTCATTCTCCAAGTCTAGACGCGCGTATCGCGGGCCTGGCTTCGCCGGCCCGGTATCCGCGAAGAAGGGTTTATAAAAGTTGAATGTGCTCAGCGGGAGCCAAGAGGAGGAGCTGTCCCAATTGGTGCTTACGGACCAGGACAAGTTGATTCTCATCGGTACATTGGCCTCAGTCATGGTCTTAGTCCTCTACTTCGAGCTGAAGGTGATGAGGGGGAAGACCAAGGATGCCCAGAAGCGGAGCCAGAGGAAGGACGAGGTCTACAACTCCATCCTGACGACCAGGTCCGTGATGAACGTCCTGGAGCGCCAGGGCAAGGACGTCTCCGCCGCCAAGTCGGAGCTGGCCCTGGCCAAGGATGCCATGACCAGGGGTGAGTACGAGTCCTCGAACCGCCATTGTGAGAAAGCCAAGGAGGAGCTCACCAAGGTGAGGGCGACGCCTGCGCCCACACGGCGCCTGGCCCGGACAGACGAGGACCAGAAGGACAGCCTCGAGGTCGTCGCAGAGAGCATACTGATCGCGTCTAAGGCCACGCCGCCCAGCGCCGACGGGTACAAGGGGTCCAAGCTCTCGGACGACAAGGGCGTGAACTACATGGGCGCCAAGTTCGAGCTCAACGCCGCTCGGGCCGAGGTCTCGAAGGCCGCGGCCGACGGATACGACGTGTTCAAGGCGGAGCGCTTCATCCAGGAGGCGGATGCATGCTTCGCCGCTGGCGACTACACGCGTGCCCTCTCCCTCGCGCTGAAGGCGAGGAAGCTGCTCGGGTCGGATGACAGCACCGAGACAATCCCGCTGCACGCGCCGACCGAGGAGCACGTGCCCGAGCCTCCCTCGGACGTGGAGGAGGTCGAGGAGATCGAGAGCGCCTCGGGGAGATGTCACAGGTGTGGGTCGCCGTTCCACTCCGACGACGCCTTCTGCCCGAAGTGCGGCGCCAAGGTCATGACGGAGAAGAAATGCCCAGGGTGCGGCTCCGAGCCGCGCGAGGGCGACGTGTTCTGCAGGAAGTGCGGCTCTCGGATCCCGTGAGTCAGGCCCGTCTGTTCTTGACGATGACCGCGGCCAATGCGCCCGCACCGAAGCCGTTGTCTATGTTCACCACGCCGATCCCGCTGGAGCAGCTCGACAGCATCCCGAGGAGCGCGGCCATCCCGCCGAAGCTCGCGCCGTAGCCGACGCTCGTGGGCACGGCGATCACCGGTCTGCTCGTCAGTCCGGCGACCACACTCGGCAGGGCACCCTCCATGCCCGCGAGCACGATGATGACGTCCGCGTGCTCGAACCTGGACATGTTCGATGTGAGCCTGTGGACGCCGGCGACGCCGACGTCGTACAGTCTCTCGACCTCGCACCCGAGAAGCGACGCCGTCACGGCCGCCTCCTCCGCGACGGGGATGTCCGACGTCCCAGCCGTGACAACGAGCACGCGCCCGACGACCGGCCTCTCCTCTACGCCGACCGTCGCGATCCTCGCCTCCGGGAACCAGCGCATGTCCTTGCCGAAGCGCTTCCTCAGCTTGGAACTGACCTTCGGGGCGACCCTGGTGAAGACGGCCTCGCCGTTCCGCTCGAGCGTGCGCTCGGCGATCCTCAAGATCTGCTCGTCCGTCTTGCCAGGCGTGTAGACCGCCTCTGGGATGCCCTTCCTGAGCTCCCTGTGGTGGTCGAGCTTGGCGAATTTCAGGTCGTCGTATGGTAACGTCCTGAGCCCCTCCATCGCCTCGTGGACGGACAGCTTGCCGCTGCTCAGGTCCTTCAGTATCCTCTCGATCCTCTTCGGGGTCATCTCGGCAACACCTCGTTCAGGCTGCCCATCCTGTAGCCCTCGAGGTCGACGGAGACATAGTCGAAGCCGATCGACCTCAGCGCCTGGACCACATCGTCCCTGGTCTTCGTCGTCACGAGCCTGGTGACCTGCTCGCTCGCGACCTCGATCCTCGCAGTGGTCCCGTGGACCCTGACCCTGACGCTCGTGAACCCCCTGTCCCTGAGGAAGGCCTCCGCCTTCTCGACCATCCTGAGCTTGTCCATGGTGATCGTCTCCCCGTAGGGGATCCTCGAGGCGAGGCACGGGCTAGACTCCGAGACGGCCGTCCTGAGCTTGAGCGCCTTCGACAGTTCCCTGACATCGGGCTTCCCCAGCCCAGCTTCCGCCAGCGGGCTCCTCACGCGGAGCTGCTGGACCGCCTTCATCCCGGGCCTGTAGTCCTTGAGGTCGTCCGCGTTCGTGCCGTCGGCGACCTCCTTGATGCCGAGCCTGTCGGCCAAGCTCCTGATCTCCCTGAGGTCCGCGAGCTTGCAGACGTAGCACCTGTCCGGGGGGTTGCTTGCGAACCTGCCCTCGGTCAGAAGGTTGAGATCTATGATGTAGTGCCTGATGCCCAGCTCCTTCGCCGTCTCCTTCGCGCGGCCCAGGTCCGACGACGGGTAGAGGGGCGAGTTGACCGTCACGGCCACAGCCCTGTCCCCGAGCAGGTCGTGGGCGACCTTGGCGACTAGGGTCGAGTCCGTCCCTCCCGAGAACGCCACCGCGACCGAGTCGAGCGAGCGGACGACCTCCGCCAACGCCTCCATCTTGTCTTCGGTCTTGGACATCGTCCTTGTCAAGGGCCGGCGGTTATTTCAAACTTGGCGGACCGGGCCGCTCGCCACCCCTCCGCCGACCGGCCGCTGGTCCTGGAGACCTATTATATAGTTCATAACGCCGTTTTATCCACGGGTGTCGCTGGGGTGCGAATGGCTGAAGAGAGCACCATCTACATCGGAAAGAAGGAGACTATGAACTACGTCCTCGCCGTGGTGTCCCAGGTGAACGGAGGCAGCTCCGACATATGCATCAAGGCACGCGGCAGGGCGATAAGCAGGGCCGTGGACGTCGCAGAGATCGTGAAGAACAGGTTCGTCAGGGACCTGGGCTACAAGGACATCAAGCTGGCCACGGAGATACTGTCGAGCGATAGAGGGGACACCGCGAACGTGTCCTCGATCGAGATTTACCTATCGAGATAGGCGCCCGCAGAATCGTCCGAGCGATCCCCCAGATGCGCATGGCTAGCTCTGGGCCTAGCCCACGAGGGTTTTATAGAACCCAGACCAATCGGTAACCAACGGTGAGCACACGATCCTGGTCAAGCTCGGCGGAAGCGTAATCACGGACAAATCTCGCCTCAGGACGTTCAGACGGTCCGCTTGTCTCCGGCTTGCGAAGGAGATGCGGCCGGCCAGGGCCAGCCTCTGCGTCGTGCACGGCGCCGGCTCGTTCGGGCACATCATGGCCAAGAGGCACTCGCTGCACAAGGGCTACAGCCGCCCCGCCCAGACGAAGGCCGTGGCGTCGGTCCAGAGGGACGTGCGCGAGCTGGACCTCAAGGTCGTAGAGTGCCTGATAGACGGCGGGATCAACGGGGCCGCGGTGCCCCCTGCTGCGGCGGCGGAGTTCGACCGGGGTGCGGTCACGGAGTTCGACCGGGCGCCGTTCGACCGGCTCCTCGGGATAGACCTCACGCCCGTGACCTTCGGGGACGTCGTCCCCGACAGGTCCATGGGCTTCTCCATCTGCTCAGGGGACCTCATGATGGCAGAGCTCGCGCGGACGTTCAGGCCGGAGAGGGTCGTCTTCTGCGCCGACGTGGATGGCGTCTTCGACAGGGACCCCAAGCGCGACGGCAGGGCGGAGCTCATACCCGAGCTCGACAAGTCGTCTCTCGCGGAGATACGGAGGTCGTCCGCGGTCAACGCGGACGTCACTGGTAGCATCTTCGGGAAGCTCGAGCGCATGCTGGCCATCGCGGAGCACTGCGAAAAGTGTATCATAGTGAACGGCAATGTGCCAGGAAGACTGGCGAAGGCGATCAGGGGCAGGGAGGTCGTTTCCACGACCGTCCTGCCGGGGTAGGTTGTGCCGATGCAAGGCGGTGAGGAGCGGCCGGAGCGGCTCATTGAGAAGAGGAAGTTCGACCACGTCGTCATCTGCGCGAACGAGGAGCTCCGGGCAGGTTACGAGTTCTGGGACGATGTCAAGCTGGTCCACGACTCCCTGCCGGAGGTCGACATGGACGACATCGACACATCCGTCACGCTCTTCGGCAGGAGGCTGGAGGCGCCGATAGTCATCTCCGCGATGACAGGAGGGTACGGCAAGGCCGCGGAGATCAACAGGAACCTCGCGGCGGCGGCGGAGGAGTTCGGGATCGGCATGGGCGTCGGCAGCCAGAGGGCCGCGCTGGAGAACCCGGACCTCGCTGACACATACTCCGTGATCAAGGAGTTCGATGTCCCGCTCAGGATCGGAAACCTCGGCGCCCCGCAGCTGGTCAGGCAGGGGATGGGCCCCGTCCTCGAGGTCGAGGACGGGAAGAGGGCCATGGAGATGGTCGAGGCCCACATCCTTGCAGTACATCTCAACTACCTTCAGGAGGTCGTCCAGCCCGAGGGAGACACGAAGGCCGCAGGGGTCACCAAGGCGATCGAGAGGTTCGCATCCGCCATGCCGGTCCTGGCGAAGGAGACCGGGGCCGGCGTATCGAGGGACGTGGCGGTCAGGCTCAAGAAGGCCAAGGTCAAGGGGATCGACGTCGGCGGGCTCGGAGGGACGAGCTTCTCGGCGGTCGAGTACTTCCGCGCGAGGACCGCTGGCGATGCGGTCCGCGCCAACGTCGGGCGGACCTTCTGGGACTGGGGCATCCCCACTCCCGTGTCGATAGTGGAGGCGAGCGTGGGTCTCCCAGTCGTCGCGACAGGCGGCCTCAGGAGCGGCCTCGACGTGGCGCGCGCGATCGCCATCGGCGCGAGCGCGGGCGGGATGGCCGGCAGGCTGCTCCCGGCGGCGCTCGACGGCAAGGAGTCGCTCTCCGTCGAGCTGAGGACCATCATCGACGAGCTCAAGACCGCGATGTTCCTCGTCGGCGCGCTCACCATAGAGGACCTCGCTGGCACGAAGGCACTGGTCGTCGGCCGGTCGAGGGAGTGGCTGGACCATCTCACGGAGTGATCTCATGGCTTTCCCGGAGGACTACAAGGACCGTGTGAAGAGGATCAACGCGGAGCTCATGGCCTCCCTGGATGTCATGGAGGACAAGGAGCTCAAGGCCGCCATGGCCCACTACCCCGCCGCGGGCGGGAAGAGGCTGAGGCCGCTCCTGGCGACCATGGCCTGCGAGGCCGTCGGGGGCAAGTGGGAGGCGGCGCTCCCGTTCGGGACGGCGCTAGAGTTGGTGCACAACTTCACCCTCGTCCACGACGACGTCATGGACAAGGACGATATGAGGCGCGGCATCAAGACGGTCCACGCGCAGTGGGGGATCCCCGAGGCCATCCTGGCCGGCGACGCGATGTTCGCGAGGGCCTTCGAGCTGGTCCTCGAGTCGGAGGTCGACGGCGACAGAGCCGTCGAGCTCGTGGACATACTCGCGCGTGCGGTGCGGCTGCTGGCCGAGGGACAGCAGATGGACATGTCGTTCGAGGGCAGGAAGACGGTCACGGCCGAGGAGTACCTCAAGATGATCGAGCGGAAGACCGCCGTGCTCTACTCCGCCGCGGCCCAGGGTGGCGCGATCGTCGGCGGGGCCTCGGAGCCGGTCCAAGAGGAGCTCTTCGAGTACGGGAGGCTCATCGGCCTCGGGTTCCAGATATGGGACGACGTCCTCGACCTGCGCTCGGACCAGAAGACATTCGGAAAGCCGGTCCTCAACGACATCCGGAACGGGAAGAAGACTATCATAGTCGTCGACGCCCTCGCGAAGCTCGAGGGCAGCGCCAGGACGGAGTTCCTGACGGTGCTTGGCAAGAAGGATGCGACGGAGAAGGAGCTGCTCCACGCGAAGGACCTCCTCGAGACCGTCGGGTCGATAGAGCACGCGGACAGGGTGGCGAACGAGCACATAGCCACGGCGAAGGGTCACCTCGCAGCAATCAGGGACGGCCCGCACAAGGACGCCCTGAAGGCGTTCGCGGACCTCATGGTCGGCCGGAAGACCTAGGTGACGCCGCCCTTGGTCAGCCTGAAGTCCGCCCTGCGCCCCTCCTCCAGGTGCCGGTGCTTGATTATCACGGCCCTGCGGGTGCTGGACCCGACCTTGTCGAGGCGGATTATGGTCTTCGCGTTGTGGAGCAGGACGTGCCCGCCGAGCGGCTCGAAGGTGTGCTTCTCTATGTCGGTGTAGACCTGGGATGTCAGGAGCACGGGGATCCCCTTGCCCCTCGCGACCCCGAGGAGCTTCGCGAGCTGCGTGCTCAGCGACTTGCGCGTCCCCTTCTCCTCGTCGTTCCTAGTCAACCTGTAGTGGATGGTCGCCGAGTCGAGTATGATCACCCCGACCTCGAGGGAGCTCTCCGACAGTTTGACGGCCTTCTCGACGGCCTTCTCCTGGTCGTCGAAGTCGTGGGGCTCGAAGAAGAGGATGTTCCGCATGACCTCCTCGTACCTATCGCCGGCCATCTGCATCAGCCTCTCGAGGGAGACGCCCTCCGTGTCCACGTATATGACCTTCTTCCCCAGGATGCCCACGTTGCGCGCGACCTGGAGGCAGATGTTGGTCTTCCCGGTGCCCGCCTCACCGAAGAGCAGTGTGATCGCCCCGCCCTCGATCCCTCCCTCTAGGAGCTCGTCCAGTGAGGGTGAGCCGGTAGCGAGATGGGACACGCGCCAGCAATCGGGCTATCTGCTGATAAGCGTTTGGAGTGCATGTGGCCCGCTGCCTGACAGCGGGCGTCGCTCTTTGATTTCAGTCGTGCGTGGCACTGCCCATGTGTCCATCGTGATGCTGGTCCAGATGTTGGTGACGCCGCATGTCATCAGCCAACTCGTCGTGCCATCCGAGTGCGGTGACCCAGCCGGAGCGTGGCCGTCTACATGGCCTTCGTCGCGCTAGGTCGGGCGGCCGTGACGCCGGTCTTCGCTGCATGGTACACGACCATGCCGCCCGAGCTCGAGATCCGTCGACCCAGGCCGTGCGTCCGCGCCGTCAGAACAGCTTATCTAATCGGAGGGCTTTCAGAATCCGTGGCCGTCCACAGGGTAGGCGCGGAGGCAAGGCTCGACTCGTCAAGGTGGATGGGTCGGGACGTCGTCGTCAAGCAGAGGGTCGTCAAGGGATACAGGCACCCACAGCTGGACTCGGCGATCCAGACAGCCCGCATCAAGAACGAGGTACGGCTCATACTCGAGGCCAGAAGGGCCGGCATACCCGTCCCAGTCATCTACTCCATCGACCTCACTGGCAACAGGATCGTGATGGAGGAGATCAAGGGCGTGCGGGTCAAGGACGCCCTCCTCACGCTCCCCGACGACGATGCCGTCAGGGTGTGCGAGAGGATCGGCGAGATCGCGGCGAAGCTCCACGCCAAGGACATCGTGCACGGTGACCTGACGACCAGCAACATGCTGCTCGAAGGGGACAGGATCGTACTCATCGACTTCTCCCTCGGGATGAAGTCCTCCGAGACCGAGGACAAGGGCGTGGACATGCACCTCCTGGAGGAGGCGTTCCACTCGGCCCATCACGACAGGAGCGGGCTCTACGAGGTCATAGCGAGGTCCTACGTCTCCAGCTATCCAGGCGGCAGGGCCGTCCTGGACAAGGTCAAGGAGATCGAGAAGAGGGGGCGTTACACACGCAAAGAATAGCCTTCGTCACGAGCAACGACGGGAAGTTCAGGGAGATCTCCCAGCAGATGAGGGCGCACGGGTACGACATCGAGCACATCAAGACGAAGTACCCGGAGATCCAGGCCGAGACCCTCGAGGACACCATCGTCCCCGGGCTCGAGTGGCTCATGGAGCGCTACCACCGCCCGATGTTCATAGACGACTCGGGCCTTTTCGTGGACGCGCTCAAAGGGTTCCCGGGCGTGTACTCGTCCTACGTGTTCAAGACCGTCGGCTGCGACGGGATCCTCTCCCTCATGGAGGGCGTGCGAGGACCGGGGCGCGAGGTTCGAGTGCTGCATAGGTTTCATGGCGCCGGGAAAGCAGCCGTTCATCGCCAGGGGGGTCGCGAAGGGTTCGATCTCGCACGAGAAGTCAGGCACGGGCGGGTTCGGCTACGACCCGATCTTCGTGCCCGAGGGTCACTCGAGGACCTACGCGCAGATAGATGTCGCCGAGAAGAACACGATGTCTCACAGGGGGCGGGCGATGGAGCTGTTCATCAAGGAGCTGCCATCGCTCTTCCGCTGAGACCCGGCTGCGTGCCAGGATGATCAGGAAAAGGAAAAGGGTGTGAGGAGGCCCCGCGCCTCCTCACTAAATGGTTTTACGGTTGGGTAAGGCGTTTCCGCGGTTGGCTGAGGCGTTTGTTTGTTTGTCTGTGTGTTGGATGTAGGTTGGGACCTTCATCTCGCCAGCCGCGGTGCGGATTCCCCCAGTTCACTGTTGTATAAGAGCCACCTCGAGTCGTAGTATATCTCGAAGAACTGGATCCATCTGGTGTCCTCGACCAGGTCAAGCCCGCATCCTGCGTAGTCGTACGGGCAGTCGACGCAGTAGTACTCATCTGGCAGAGGCACATCGGCCCCGTCGTAGAGGTATGTCCTCTCCCTCGTCATGTCCAGGGAATCCCAGTGCAGCCATGTGGGCGGGAACCAGAAGTTCAGGCCGTGCGGGTCCGAGTTGTTGGACCTGGCCAGTATCTGGCACTCCGCCATCGACGCCCTGGCGGCCAGGAGGGCATCCTTGAACTCCGCAACGAGCTCCGTGAACACGGTGTCCGGTCCCGTCCAGAGCGGGTCCTCAGGAGGATACTGTTGGACCAGCCGGTCCGTCATGTCCAGCCAGGAGTACACGTCCGGCAGCCACTCGTACCCCGCCTGGTCCCCCATCTTGCCGATCAGGGCGTAGTCCCTGGCCGACGCGATGTTGTTCCTGTTGAGGGGTATCCACATACCCTCGCACGAGGTGATCATGTGGTCGAGGGTCGCGTCGAACGCGTCCACGATCCTCTCGATGTTCCCACCGCCCTCGCCAGTGCAGAATGCCGACGCCGTGACCGCCATCTGCGAGTTGGAGAGGAGATGGTCGAGCAGGACCTTCTTCCCGTCGGTGTTGTTGTAGTAGTACACGTAGTCCTCGACGATCGTGCGGGCCAGCGCGCCGGCGCGACGGTGTCGGTCCCGTTGGACCCTTCGAGCAGGTGCTTGAGGAACAGATAGTACGGGAACCCGTCCAGGGGGACATCCTGCTGCGACGCTACGAAGTAGTCGACCGCGTCCCGAAGTTCGTAGACCGCCTCAAGGGACGCCATGTTGTCCCCGTCGAAAGCGATCATGTCCACGCGCTCCCCCGTCTCCTCCTCTATCTCGATGAGTTCCTTCGCGATGCCGTCCATGGGCATCATGAAGCCCTCCGTCGACTCGGCGCCGTCCTCGACGGTCTCGTCGGGGCAGATGCCGCACCACGCATGTCCGTTCTTCCCGACGAGCAGGTACTGCTCGGCAGGGTACATATCCATGCACTCCCTGACGAACTCCCCGAGCACGTCCGGGTCGGAGGTGTTCGCCTCGGGCTTGACCTCGGCCGGATTCTGCAGGTCCGAGTCGTTGTAGATGAAAACGCCGTCGACCGAGGCCTTGTCCACCAGGACGACAAGGTTGACGTCCTGAGTGTCGAGGCCGATCTCGGCCTCCGCGAAGGCCCTCTCGCACTGTCCGAGCGTGAAGGGCACTATCACATCGGCCCCTTCGACGTCGTACGTTTCGTAGAACGGACTGTCAGCCCCGATGTAGAGCATGACCGTCCATTCCCTTAGCTCACGCGACTGCCTGTCGCCGTTTGCTACCTCGTCTGCCGTCGACATCATGCTCATGGCCGGTACGGCCATGATCACCGCCAGTGCGGCGACGATGATGCGACGGTTATCTATGAAGACCACAGCTCTCCCCCATGTTGCATGCGGGCATACCCTTCAGTATCCCGCGTCCAACTGTTAGGGTGAAATACCACGTAATACTTCGCTTGAAATCAGTTGCAGGGCGACGAAATCCGATGGGTCAGTGCGGGTCCGTTGACGCTCCGGCCCTATCGGACGAGCTTAATCCGATTTGTCATCCCCTTGCGCTCGCGGATGACTAAGCCGCGCGACTCCAGCCTGTCCAAGAGCCTTGTGACCTTCGATTTCGAGAACTCACCTGACGAGACGAGGGTCATCTGCAGGACCGCGCCCCCCGCCTCCTCGATGCGCTCGTACAGCCTCCTCTCGTCGTCGGGGAGATCGCTCAGGTCCCGCGCGGCAGGTCCGACGGGCGCCTCCTCCCCGCCGGGCCCGTCCCGGGGATCGCAGGTCCGGCGTCCGAAGACGCGCGGGCGCCCGCCGGCTCCGCGTCAGGCCTGCTTGAGGCGAGCAGGTACCGGGAATGCACAAGAAGCGCCGTTGAGACCGCGAAGCCCCCGAACGAGGACATGAGGACCGCCCACCCCACAGGGTCCAGGGCCGACCATGCGTCGCCGTCGGAATGGGCCACCGCCCTGTAGGTCATCAGGGTCATGACGATGGCGGAGGTGAACATACCCAGGATGCAGACCATCCCCGCCGCTGCGAACCGTCTCACGAGGGAAAGGAGCCCCTGGCGCGTATTTTATAGTTGCCGACGGCCCCGCCGTCTCGGGCAAGTAATATAACGCGCCTAAACGATTATTCATGCCAGGTAGGGGGCGGATCGGTTGAGCGACGAGGTCGACAAGGCATTGCACATCACGGTGCTCACGTCGGCCGTGATCGTGATCGTCATGCTAATGCTGACCTTCTACGTCCTGCTCGCCCCGTCTCTCTCTCCGCTGGCATCGGTCGGCGACTGGGACAGCGACGGGACGGTGAATGCGGACGACGAGTTCCCGCGCGACGCCTCAGAGTGGCGCGACAGCGACGAGGACGGTGTCGGGGACAATTCCGATGCCTTCCCGAACGACAACACCGAGACGATGGACTCGGACGACGACGGCATCGGGGATGCGGGCGACTTCTTCGATGGCGGCAACGGGGTGGTCCACATCTCGCTGGATTCGTTCGAGTTCCTCGGGTACGAGAGCTCGTACTTCCGGTGGAGGTACTACCCGAACCCGTGGTTCCAGATCAAGGTGGATGTCGACGGGAACGGCCTGTACGACACCACCTTCGACAGCGACTTCTTCACCTACGTGCTGGAGCTAGATGACTTCTTCAACCTGACCATGGACATCGAGGACGACGTGCAGTCCATTGGGTTCACTATCATTGCGTACGACGTCTGGTCCGTGAGCACCACGAACGTGACCGACTACGAGGTGATGGACTACACGTCCGTAGACGGGCTCAAGTCCGTGGAGCACACGGTCGACCTCCCGTTCACTGGGTCGTGGGAGATGTCAGGGGCGGATGACGGGGACACGCCTGACTGTTCCCTAGCATACTCGGCGACGACCTCTCCTCCATCGTGACGGGGGGTCCCTCCCGGGCCCTCGTCACGGGACGCCCCGAGCGAATCCTTTTATCCGGGTCTGTGATAATCCGTGTCCGGCCGGACCATGGGGTAGTGGTCTAGCTTGGTATGATACGTGCTTTGGGAGCATGTGATCGTCGGTTCAAATCCGACCTACCCCACCACGTCTCCCCCAATCTCCCCGTCCTGGCTTCTTCTGCACTTACTCTAAATAGAGGAAGCCTATACCCTTTTTCAGGAAAGCCTGGTCTTAGGGGGCTAGAACTATGAGAAAGTGGAAGGACATTCCCCTCTGGAAGGACGTCAGCGCCAAGCAGTGGACTGACTGGAAGTGGCAGGTCAAGAACCGTATCACGGACGTGGACACCCTCGCAAAGGTGATCAACCTCACTGACGCGGAGAAGGCGGAGATAAGGAATTCAATGAAGTACCTCCGCATGGCCATCACGCCGTACTACGCTTCGTTGATGGACCCGGACGACCCCGAGTGCCCCATCAGGAAGCAGGCGGTCCCGTCGTCGAAGGAGCTCCACATCACCAAGGACGACATGGAGGACACCGTAGGTGAGACGACCGATGCGCCACACGAAGGCCTCACCCACAGGTACCCCGACCGCGTGCTCTTCCTCCTCACCGACCAGTGCAGCATGTACTGCAGGCACTGCTGCCGGAGGAGGATCGTCGGGACGATGGACCACCAGAGGAGCTGGGAGGAGATCGAGGAGGGCCTCGACTACATCCGGAAGACTCCCCAGGTGAGGGATGTCCTGCTCTCAGGCGGGGACGCACTCCTGGTCAACGACGACTTCCTCGAGAGGGTCATACGCGAGCTCAGGAAGATCAAGCATGTCCAGATCGTCAGGATCGGCAGCAGGACCCCGGTCGTGCTGCCGTACAGGATAACGCCGCAGCTGGTCAGGATGCTGCGCAAGTACCACCCCATCTGGCTCAACACGCACTTCAACCACCCGAAGGAGATAACCCCGGAGTCGAAGCGCGCGGTCGAGATGATGGCCGACGCGGGCATACCCGTGGGGAACCAGACCGTGCTCCTCCGCGGGGTCAACGACTGCCCGCAGATCATGAAGAAGCTCGTGCACGACCTGACGTACATCCGGTGCAGGCCGTACTACATCTACCAGTGCGACATCGCGAAGGGGCTCGAGCACTTCAGGACCTCAGTCGCGAAGGGCATCGAGATCATCGAGCACCTGAGGGGCCACACCTCGGGGTTCGCGGTCCCGCAGTTCGTGGTCGACGCGCCGACCGGCGGCGGCAAGATCCCTGTCGGTCCGACATACCTGATATCTCAGTCGGACACCCACGTCGTCCTCAGGAACTACGAGGGCGGGATATTCAACTTCCCGGAGGTCGAGGGCGACCGCGTCAGCAGGTGTCCCGGCAACTGCAAGATCTGCGACGACAACCCGCACCTGGAGTCCCAGGGCGTGGCGGCCGTCGCGTCCGGCAAGACGATGTGCCTCATCCCGGAGGGGACCCTCAGGGAGGCGCGCAGGAAGGCCTACCACAAGGCCGGCGCAAAGAAGGCCTGCAAGGGCCACGACGCTTGAGCGCGCACACGCACACGAGAAACCCCTAAACCCGTTCCGTTCTACTTCTTCTCCAGGGACGCCCGGAGTATCGTGTAAGTGCCCGAGTCCCTCGACCACTCGGTCGCCGCCTCGTCAACCCTGACCCGCCGCGAGAAGCTCGGCCCGTCGAGCACGAATGTCTCGATCTCGCCGCCCTCCCCCGATGGGCTGATGCCGTGGCTCTCCCTTAGGCGCACGAGGTCGCCTATCGCCCTCTGGTCGATGACCCTGCCGAGCCAGGACCGGTCGAGTCCGTCCGCGTAGACCCCGGAGACGAGGAACACGAACCCTGCATGGACCATGTCCTCCAGGAGTCGGACCTGGTCCTTCCGCCAGAGCGGGGAGAACAGCGGCTTCCCGAGGCCGTGGCAGATGCCGTTGAGCCGCGCCCACTGGTAATCCGATGCGATCGCCCCGCAGACGAACCCGTCGACCGTCTCCGCGCGCATCAGCCGCTCGACGTCCAGCAGCTCGCTCTCCTTCCTCCCCTCCGTCCCGACCGTCCTGATGGGGATCCCCATCGCCTCGGCCTGGAGCGGCGTCCAGCGGATGTTCGGGTAGTGGAACATGAATGAGTCGGAGGACGCTGGCACCACGGTGAGCAGGCTCTCGACCTCCCAGCCCTGCTGCTGGACGAGGTAGGCCGCGTAAGCCGAATCCTTGCCGCCGGAGAAGAGCGCGGAGACCCTCATGGGACCGTGAGGTCGAACGCCTTGCCCAGTAATAAGCATCGGCCCTGGACCCTGGTTGCGTTTATGTATGGATACTGTAATCACGAACCCGTGTACTACTGTCCTAAGTGCGACCGCACACTGCCGAAGGACAGGGTCGAGCAGGCGGACATGGAGCTCAGGGCGACCTTCGGGGACGCCTCCCTGTCCGGCCTGAAGTGCCCTGTGTGCGGTTCGGATTTCATAGACCTCGAGAAGGTCAGGCCTGGAGGGGAGAAGCACGTCGGGGCAACGAGAAGGTAAGCCGGTCCTGCTCGAGGAGCTGACCAGCAGTCAGTTCGCGGCGGCCGTCAAGAGACGTCCACTGGCAATCGTGCCCATCGGCTCGATGGAGGAGCACGGGGTCCATCTCCCGCTCGGGACCGACTCGTTCCAAGCGGAGGAGGTGGCCAGGCGCATAGCGCTCGATTTCGACGCGATTGTGTGCCCTCCCATCCGCTACGGGGACTGCCGGTCGACAAGGAACTTCCCGGGGACGCTCTCGCTCAGGCACGACACTGTCGCCTCGATCGCGGAGGACATCGTCTCCGAGCTCGCCAGGAACGGCGTCGACAAGGTCATGCTCCTCACGGGACACGCTGGCTCAAGCCACATGACCGCGCTCAGGATCGGCGCCATGCGCGTGGTCGAGCGCACTCCCAAGCTGAAGGTCATGGTCCTCTCCGACTACGACATCGCCTACGACCTCCGGGGCAAGGAGTTCCCTGAGGACGACGGGCACGGCGGGCTCATCGAGACTTCGAGGATACTGGGCATCAGGCCCGAGCTAGTCAGGTCGCAGAGGCCGGTCGGGAAGGGCAGGCCACCAAAGTTCATGGTCCTGACCGACCCGGAGAAGTACTTCCCGACGGGGATCATGGGCGACTCGAGGCAGTCGTCCGAGGAGAAGGGCAGGACCATAGACGACTATGTGGTCGAGAGGCTCGGGGCCCTCATCACCGAGAACTTCGGGATGAGGCACAAGGGCAGGACGAAGGGTGGCTGACAGGATGGATCTCAAGGAGGCGGCGGCGAGGGAGGCCGTGAAGGACATCAGGCCCGGGATGGTCGTCGGCCTCGGCAGCGGCTCGACTGCGAGCATCGCGATCCGGCTGATCGGGGAGATGGTCCACGCGGGCACGGACATCGTGGGCATCCCCACATCGAAGGACTCGGAGGTCCTCGGCCGGTCCGTCGGGATAACGATGGGAGAGCTCAAGGACCACCCCGTGGTGGACCTGACGATAGACGGCGCGGACGAGGTCGACCCGCGCCTCGACCTGGTGAAGGGGCTCGGCGGCGCCCTCGTTAGGGAGAAGATCGTCGCCGCGGCGACCAAGTGCGAGGTCATAGTGGTCGACGAGTCCAAGCTCGTCCAGTTCCTCGGCCAGAAGGCCCCTCTCCCGGTCGAGATCGTTAGGTTCTCGCACGAGGCGACTATGCGCAAGCTCGCAGTCCTTCGGATGCGTCCCCGAGCTGAGGAAGCGGGGCGGCGAGCTCTTCGTGACGGACAACGGGAACTACATCGCGGACTGCAGGTTCAAGAGGATTGAGGATCCGAAATCCCTCGAGGCGGCACTCAACCTCGTCCCAGGCGTGGTCGACAACGGGCTGTTCGTGGGCATGGCCAACAAGGTCGTGGTGGCTTCAAGAGACGGGATAAGAGTGTTGAGGCGCTAGCGCGGTCCTCACTTCGCCAGTTCCTTGAGCTGCTTGATCGAGGCCTCGATGATCTCGATCTTCTTGCGCTCCTCGGTCTCGATCATGTCGATGATCTTCTCGAATGTGAGGGAGAGCTTGTTGGAGTGGACCGGCCTTCCCTTCCCCTCCTTCTTGATGTCCCTCTTGGACACCCACTTGCGCCTCCGGAGCTCCTGCATGGCTATGGAGACTTCCGGCTGTCTCAGGCCTGTGGCGCCCTCGATCTCGACGGACGTGGTCTCCTCCTTCTTCCTAAGGTACACCAGGGTCTTCGCGATGTTCTTGGACAACCCAGTGCGCATGAGAAGCTCGACGAGCTGTTCGTCCTTCTTCGAGAGCCCCTTGTCCGTCATATATGTCGATGCCATTTATTATTTAAGAGATATATATTGGTTTCCATTTCAATCGGGGGATATTTACCAGGTCTGTTATCAGACGAACTCGGCATCAAAGACGCGTGCGGATGCGCATGCGTGGCACATGATTCACGCTCGGCAATGCTTTAATACAAGTTCCCGCTTACTCGTGTCCTGCCCCGTCGGGTCGCTGATTAGTATGGTCAAGAGTCCTAGGATCCGGAAGGAATACTGTCCGAAGTGCAAGAAGCACACGGAACATGAAGTCGAGAAAGTCAAGTCCAGGCCGAGGAGCGAACTGAAGTGGGGGCAGAGGCGCTACAGGAGGGCCATCTCCGGCTACGGAGGTTTCCCCAGACCCAAGTACGAGGGGAAGCAGAAGCCGACGGTCAAGGTCGCGCTCAGGTACAGGTGCAAGACCTGCAAGAAGGCGCACCAGAGAACCTGCATAAGGGCGAAGAAGTTCGAGTTCAAGGAGGCGTAAGCTGATGGCTGACATACCCGCGCCCAAATCCAAGTTCATCACGGTCAAGTGCCAGGACTGCGGCAACGAGCAGATGGCCTTCAACAAGCCTGCCACGCAGGTGAAGTGCAACGTCTGCGGCGCTACCCTAATCAAGCCCACTGGCGGCAAGGGCCTGGTCAGGGGCCAGGTCCTGGGAGCGGTCGACTGATGCCCCGGAAGGCAGAGTTTCCGGAGTATGGTGACCTGGTAATCTGCACTGTCAAGAACGTCAAGAATTTTGGTGCCTTCGTCTCCCTCGACGAGTATGAGGGGAAGGAGGGCTTCATCCACGTGCGCGATGTCGCGACGGGATGGGTCAAGTACATCCGGGACCACGTCCGCGAGGGACAGAAGACCGTCTGCAAGGTCCTGAACGTGGACACGGGCAAGGGCCACGTCGACCTGTCGCTCAAGGCCGTCAACGACCACCAGCGCAGGGAGAAGATTCAGGAGTTCAAGAACGAGAAGAAGGCGGACAAGCTCCTCGAGATCGTCGCCGCGAAGGTTGGCAAGACCGTCGACCAGGCGTTCGACGAGGTCGGCGACGCGATGATCCGGGAGTACGGCACGCTCTTCTCGGCGTTCGAGGACCTCGCGGTGAACCCCGAGGCCCTCAAGGAGCTCAATGTCGACGAGAGCTGGACCGCCGCGCTCCTAGAGGTGGCCAAGGAGAACATACAGCTTCCGTCCGTCATGATCGACGGGATGCTCGACCTCACATGCCCAGGACCTGACGGCGTAGACCACGTCAAGGACGCGCTGGGCGCGGGGGCAGATGCCGACGGGAGCAGCATCAATATCCACTACGTAGGCGCGCCGCGCTACAGGATAACCGTCACGGCCGAGGACTACAAGGTCGCAGAGGAGGAGCTCAAGGGTGCGGTCGGACGGATAACTGATACCATCCAGAAGGCTGGAGGCTCCGCCTCGTTCAAGAGGAAGGAAGAGAAGTGAAGACGCTTCTGAGAAAATGCGCCTCGTGCGTGGCTTACACCATGAGCGAGACATGCCCCAAGTGCGGAGGGACAACCTTCATGTCGATGCCCGCGAAGTACTCTCCAGACGACAGGTACGGCGTGTACCGTCGCAGGTTGAAGAAGGAGATCGGGGGCGGAGTCTAGATGGACGAGATCGTCGTGATCCAGAAGGAGAGGCCGCAGCTGCGCGAGCCGATACTTGTCGAGGGGCTCCCAGGCGTCGGCAACGTCGGGAAGCTCGCGGCGGAGCACTTGGCCGACCAGCTCAAGGGCGTCAGGTTCATCGAGATCATATCGAAGCACTTCCCGCCGCAGGTCCTCGTCAACGACGACGGCACGATACGGATCGTCAACAACGAGATGTTCTATGTCAAGAGGCCGGAGAAGGCCAACGACCTCGTCATACTCGTCGGCGACTACCAGGGGTTGACGCCGGACGGGCAGTACGAGCTCTCCGACCGCACGCTCAAGATCGCGAAGGAGCTCGGGGTCAAGAGGGTCTACACCCTCGGTGGCTACGGTCTCGGCAGGATGATCGAGAAGCCCCGCGTGCTCGGGGCGGCGACGGACCTGGAGCTCGTGGAGGAGATGAAGCCCAAAGGGGTCACCTTCTCGAAGGGCGAGCCGGGGAGCGGCATCGTCGGCGCGAGCGGCCTGCTTCTGGGAATGGGCAAGCTCTACGACATGCGCTGCGTCTGCCTCATGGGCGAGACGTCGGGCTACTTCGTCGACCCGAAGGGCGCGCAGGCCGTCCTCGAGGTCCTGGCGAACATACTCGAAGTCAAGATCGACTTCTCCGAGCTCGAGGCCAAGGCGCAGCAGATCGATCTCATAACCTCGCGGATAAAGGACGTCGAGCCCGTCCCGGAGCCGAAGCGCGAGGACCTCGGTTACATAGGATGATGACAGCTGGCATAGCGTACGCTGTCTCGTCATAAAAAGAAAAAATAGGGGGAGGTTATCCTAATTGATGACCTCTGAATGAGTAGTTAGAGTGCATCCCATCCCGTTTCTGACTACTTCTTCAGGTACTTCTCTTCGTATGTTCTGACGGCTGCTAGTGTCTGTTCGGCGTGCTCGAACTTCTTCATCCTGTCGACGACGAGTTCGAGTCTCGCATAGATGAGGTCCCTCACCGCTGCGCGGATCGCCTCCGAGCGCGACGGATAGTCGTCGATCTCCACGAGGAAATCGATCGCGCGAAGGTGCCTCAGCGGTATGCGGATCGTTATCTTCTCGCTGTCTGCGTCCATCCCTGTGTCCCTGCCGTCCGCATTCCCCGCGACGCCTTCTGTACCTCTTTTGCCATACGTGCGTCGGACAAGCCCCTTATAAAATTGTGAATATATAAAAGTTAGGTTTTGGAGGCGCTCATGTTGTATGCGTGTTACGAAACCCCTTCTGGACATCACGACTGAAAAACGCTTTATATGGATTCCCTGATAGGGTGGACCGGGCCTCCTCTGGCTGCAGCTAACCCGACTTAGCTCAGACTGGCTAGAGCGGCTGACTGTAGTGTGGAAATCGGTACGACCGATCTTCAGTCGCTGAGATCAGCAGGCCCCCGGTTCAAATCCGGGAGTCGGGACCATACTCCTCAAAACACTGGCTAGATCCTCTCTGGTATGACCTGCCACTTCTCCTTGGCGTCTGGCCTCACTACCTCCTTGTTCTTCTCGAGGAGGGCCAGCTCCTTCTGGTCGAAGGTCCTGGGGTCTAGAGAGAGTATGAGCCTGCAGTCGCTGGTCATGGCGCTCTCGGTCCATCTGTCGATGGCCTTCAGCACCTTGTTGAAGTCGTTGCTGGTCACCAGGTACTCGAGGCCGTCCACCAGCACGACGCCGTTGTGCGACCTGTCCATGAAGTTCACGAGGTAGTCCGTCAGCAGGTTCAGCTTCGCGGGGTCCATGTGGTCCTTCCCCGCCACGGTGGAGAGCCACACGATCGGCGTCGTCTGCAGGAAGTGCTCCTCCCTCACGTCGTTCGGGTACTGCCTCGTCACGACCATCCCCTGTGGCCTGCTCTTGTACTTGGTGCAGGTCCTGCAGGGGCACGGCAGCTTGCACGCGGAGCACTCGAGGCTCTCGCACGGGAACGCATCGTCGTTCACGCAGTCGAAGCACCTGCCCTTGAGTATGTCGGCGAAGATCTCGAACGAGAAGTCGGGCTTCTCCTCCTCGACGAGGTAGACGTGCCTGTGGAGGAGCCTGTAGCTGGCCTTCTCGCTCGATCGCGACGCCTCGGTCGCTGGCGAGACGGTCATCACCATCTGCCCGCTGGCGATGGAATATGCGAATATGAGCCCTGAGAGGGCCAGTCCGGTCGCGAGGGATATCTTCGCCAGCGGCTCAATCTGGGTGCCCACACTCGAACCGTCGAAGGACCCGACGGCGAACAGCACGCCCCCGACCGCCACGACCCAGAGGCCGATGAGGTAGATGGTGCCGGAGCGCCGCTGCACCTCGCTCGACTTCGACCTCACGCTGAGGACCAGGACCATCGCGAGGATCATGGTCGTCGCGGCGCACCCGAGCACGAGCGCCCTAGCCGCCTCTCCGATGCGGACGTGGTCAGGGTCGGAGAGATCCAGGTCGGTGAAGATGAGCCCGAACACCGCGGCCACCACCGGGATGACCAATATGGCGGCGCCGGCGAGGCTTAGCGGCTTGAACGACAACTTCCTCTCGACAGGGAACACGATCGCGAGCATCCAGAGGAGCGTCTCAGAGAGGAGGATAGACACGACGCAGACGGTCGCGAGGCTCCGCATGGTGTCGGTGTTCTCCTCCGATACGATCGGGAACAGAGGCCCCGTTGCGGTGGCGGCGAATATGAACATCATCGAGACCAAGAAGATGGACGCGGCCTTCGACCTCGGGTTCTTCATCCAGGCCATCATGCCCGCCCCTAGGCAAATGGATCCCGAAGCCACGAACACGAGCCAAGGCACGTCAATCAAACGGCTCTCACCTCTCTCGAACTGGGTGTCGACTTGGCGCCCCGTTGGGCGTCCTGCTTGCGCCTGTGCATCCCTCAGGCGGTGGTCGCTGCCCGTACTGCCTCGAGCAACCTCTCGACCTGGAACGGCTTGGCCACGAAGTCGATTGCGCCTGCCCGCATGGCCTCCTTCCGGAGCGCCTCCTTCACGAGGGCGCTGACGACGATGATCCTGGCCTTCGGATCCTGCTCGATGATCTTCATTATGGCGGAGAGCCCGTCCATGCCAGGCATCAGGATGTCCATGAGCACGACGTCTGGTTTCAAGGCCTTGTACTTCTCGATGGCCTCGAGGCCGTTAGCAGCCTCACCGACGATCTCATGGTCGTGCGACTCGAGGATGTCTCGGATCATCTCTCTTATGAACGGGGCGTCCTCGACAATCAGAACCTTTGCCATCGTAGCCATCAACTGCAGGCCGTCCGGACGATTGTTAGTCGCCCTGCCTCCGGTATGTGAAAAGAATCCTACCATATATAAGTTGGCAGGTCCGGGTATCGTCCATGAAACTGTCGTCGCCGACACGCCCGCATGTCCCCCTTCCGTTCCGGGAGTCGCCGCATCGGTGACCCCGCGTCTCGTTTCGAGGGCCGGGAGTGCGAGGCGGCCGACTCCGTCGCGATCGCACGCGTGTCATCTGTGTCACCGTAATGTACGTCGTCGCCCGCCTCGCGCGTGAGAATGCTCATAGCATTCTCGTCTGACGAATGTCTTGCTCGTACCAGTCTCTAATAAATAATATATAGAGCGAAAAGCATATGTGATTTCGTCCGACAGTCGTCGGACCGAAGGGATGAGCATGGTGTTCGGCATCGGCAGGAAGGATGCTCGAGAGGCTCCGCAGGACGAGGCACAGAGGAAGGTGCCATTCAAGGTCGCGTCCTACGAGCAGGACCACGAGGGCAAGAGGTTCAGGTCCAGCAGGGTGGTCTACAGCTTCTGGAGCGCATCGAAGTACGTTCTCATCCTGTCGTTGATGCTCTGGTGGCTACCGCTCTTCGGCCAGATGATCGCCGGATACGTCGGCGGCCGCAGGGCGGGCGGGCCATGGAAGGGCGTCGTCGCCGCGATACTGCCGGTCATGTGCCTCTGGGCGGTCATGACAGGGTTCGACACGGGCGCGCTCCCGTCCCATGTGGGAGGCGTCGCCATCGCCCCGGCGGCGGTAGGTTCGTCCCTGAGCACGAGCGTTCCATTCATCTCACCGTACATACAGTTCTCCTCGGACTACGTGGGCTCGTTCGTCGACGCCCTCGAAGGGTCGAGTCCCTACGGCATCAATCTGTACATCATCACCGTCGCGTTCGCGTACGTAGGCGGAGTGCTCGCGGAGCAGAACAGGCGCGAGATCGAGTTCAACTCGGGCGCGGTCGTCTCCAGCACTACCGTCCTCGCCATGGGAGAAGGTGGCCAGCAGCCGCAGATGTACCAGCAGCACAAGCCCGGGCTCGCGCACCACCTGTCTGGATACTTCCCGTGGTCGCAGAGGGGAGATCCGCACACTGCCGCGGCGCGCGCCCACCAGAGCCGGTTCGGCCGCGATGATTGGTCCAGGGCCAAGCCCATGACATACAGGTCACCGCATGGAGCGCACGCCAGCGCCTCACTGCCTCCGGCAGAGGGGGGGTTGGATGCGCGCGAGTCACCCCAGAGGACGAGGAGGCCACGCCAGCACAACCACTTCACGCCGGAGAGCTCAGACCGGTGGATCAGAGCCGACCGCAGGACGAGACAGACGTTCTCCTCCGCGGCGCGCTTCGCGGACGACCAGGCCCCGTCGCGGCCGCGCCCCGGGCCACAGCCACACGAGAGGAACCACGAGCTCGCGGTCTTCCGCCCGCGCAACCAGTTCCATTACACCCCTGGCGATCCGCGGTCCATCGACCGTGCAAAGAGGACGATCGACAAGGAGTGGCACGAGGACAGGAGGCACGAGCAGCACTTCCACGACTCGCGCCCGCCGGCTGCGCACCACCACGAGGAGGAGGCACTGGCCCCTGAGAAGAAGCACCACGAGCACGCCTCCTCCCAGTGGGACAGCATCTAGGCGGTTCCGCGGGCCAACTGGTGGCGGGGCAACTTTTTTATGCAGACACCACTTCGTCGGTCCCGCTCAAGGCGTGACGCGCCGGATGGGAGCTGCGCAAGATGTTCTGTCCCAAGTGCAAGTCGCTCGTCTTCCCCAAGGATGGGAAGCTTGTATGTCGGAAGTGCGGGGTCGAGGTCGACCAGAAATCCCAGAAGGACCCGATGATCAGGCACAAGTCCAAGGATAAGGAGATGGCCGTGATGGGCGAGTTGTCGGGAACGCTGCCCACCGCGGACGTCGAGTGCCCGACCTGCGGGCACAACAAAGCCTACTGGGTCCTGAGGCAGACCAGGGCGGCGGACGAACCCGAGACGCGGATATTCCGCTGCGTGAAGTGCTCGCGCTCGTGGCGCGAGTACGGATGAACTATCGCTACGTCCAGGTTAGCTGGATGTACTCGCAACCTTTTTAATGACCCGATTGGTTACAGGTGTACACGGAAGGGGGGCCAATGTTCCAGGCGAAAGCCAGAGCTGAGATACTGAAAGAAGTCGTCAATGTCGTCTCAACGCTCGTCGACGAGGCCAAATTCACGGTCAATGCGGACGGGCTCACACTGCGCGCTGTCGACCCAGCGCACATAGCGATGGTCGACCTGACCCTCGGCAAGGATGCGTTCGAGGAGTTCGCGGCGGACGAGACCGAGATCGGGATAGACATCGATAAGCTCAACCAGTTCCTCAAACTAGCCCGTTCGGACGAGATCGTCCATCTCAAGCACGACGAGGACAAGAGGCGTCTGAACATCGTCGTCGGAGACGTCACCAGGCGGATGAGCCTGATCGACACCACCGGGATGAGCGACCCGAAGGTCCCGACCCTCAACCTCCCAGCCAGGATCGTCGTCAAGGGCGAGGAGCTCGTGCACGGCATCAGGGCCAGCGAGGCGGTATCGGACCACATCGCGCTCATCGCGTCCCCCGAGGGCTTCGAGATGAGCTGCGAGGGCGACATGGACCAGGTGAACTGGAAGAAGGCCAAGAAGGACCTCACTGAGCTGGAGGTCGCCGGCAGCGTGCGCAGCCTGTTCCCGCTCGAGTACTTCTCCAACATGCTCAGGTCCGTCTCCGGCGGCAACACGGTGACGTTGCACCTCGGCAACGACTATCCTGTCAGGATGGAGTTCAAAATCGCTGGCGGGAAGGGCGAAGTGAGGTACCTCCTTGCTCCTAGGATCGAGAGCGGCGACTGATCGGTCGGTGAAGGTCGACAATCGTGGGCACGGTTGCGCCGACTGCTCGGCGACGACCGCGCCCCCGCAGTTTGTGGGGCTGCGACGATGAACGACAGGACGAAGATCGGGGTTCTGGCATCGGGAGGAGGAACGAACCTCCAGGCTATCATCGATGCATGCGAGAGGGGCGAGATAGACGGCGAGGTCGCCGTCGTGATCGCGAACCTCCCTGATGCGCCCGCCCTCGAGAGGGCGAGGAAGCACCGCATACCCGCATTCTGTTTCCCCAGCAAGGGATTATCCAGGGAGCAGCACGAGCAGGACATCGTGGCGTGCCTGGAGCAGCACGGCGTCAACCTGGTCTGCCTCGCCGGCTACCTTAGGGTCCTGACGCCCGTTCTGATAAACAAGTACGCCGGGCGGCTCATGAACACGCACCCCGCACTGCTCCCTTCGTTCGGAGGGCAGGGGATGCACGGTCTGAACGTCCACAAGGCCGTCCTTGACTACGGCTGCAAGGTCTCCGGCTGCACCATACACTTCGTAACGCTGGACGTCGACGGGGGGCCTATCATCCTCCAGAAATCGGTCCCGGTGCAGGAGGGCGACACCCCCGAGACACTCCAGGAGCGGGTGCTCAAGGAGGAGCACAAGCTCTATCCGAGGGCCGTTCAGCTCTTCGCTCAGAGGAAACTGAGGCTCGATGGGCGGAAGGTCCACGTGCTCGACACGTGACACGGTCCCGCTTCGAATAGTTTATACCAGGCAAGCAGATATCCGCATGCGCTCGTCAACGAATCTGTGTCCGGGGGGACCCGCGCTTGGAAGTCTACGACGGAGAGTTCATCAAGGAACTTGAGACAATCGCCCGCAAGGTGAGGCTGCACAGCATCGAGATGATCTACGGTGCTGGCTCCGGTCACCCAGGCGGCTCTCTCTCCGCGGCGGACATATTGACCGCGCTGTACTTCCACATCATGAAGCACGACCCGAAGAAGCCGGACTGGGCCGACAGGGACCGGTTCGTGCTGAGCAAGGGCCACGCCGCGCCCGCGCTGTACGCGGTCCTGGCCGAGGCCGGATACTTCCCGGTCGAGGAGCTCTGCACCCTGAGGAAGATGGGGTCGAGGCTCCAGGGGCACCCGTGCATGGGCAAGACCCCGGGGGTGGAGATGTCGACGGGATCGCTGGGCCACGGACTGGCGGCCGGGAACGGGATGGCCCTCGCAGCGAAGCTGGACAGGAAGCTCCACAGGATATACGTCGTCCTGGGCGACGGCGAGATGGACGTCGGCGAGACCTGGGAGGCCGCGATGCTCGCATCCCACTACAAGCTGGACAACGTCACGGCCTTCATCGACAGGAACAAGTTGCAGCTCGACGGGCCGACCGAGAAGATCATGTCGATAGAGCCGCTGGCCGACAAGTGGAAGGCCTTCGGCTGGCACGTCATCGAGATCAGCGGCCACAACATGAAGGAGATCATCCACGCGACGAACGAGGCGAAGGGCGTGAAGGGTCGCCCGACGGTCATCATCTGTCACACTATCAAGGGGAAGGGTGTCAGCTACATGGAGGGCGCCCTGAACTTCCACGGCAAGGCCCCCAACGGCCCGGAGTACCAGCAGGCGCTCAAGGAACTGGGAGGTGCCTGAGTTGCAGTGGAAGACCGAGAGCCAGAGGAAGCAGTACGGGAAGGCCCTCGTGCAACTGGGCAAGGAACGCGGGGACATAGTGGTCCTCGACGCCGACCTGTCGAGCTCGACGAGGACCGCGGATTTCGCCGCAGTGTTCCCCGAGCGGTTCTTCAACGTGGGCATCGCCGAGCAGAACATGATGGACACCGCGGCCGGGCTCGCATCGTCCGGGAAGACGGTCTTCGCATCGACGTTCGCGGTGTTCGGGACCGGCAGGTGCTACGACCAGATCCGTCAGTCCATAGCGTATCCCAAGCTCAACGTCAAGATCGTCGCGTCACACGCCGGCATAACCGTCGGAGGCGACGGCGCGTCGCACCAGATCATCGAGGACATCGCGCTCATGCGCGTCCTGCCGAACATGACCGTCATAGTCCCCGTCGACGCCCAGGAGACGTACAAGGTCATCATGACAGTGGCGAAGATGCCCGGGCCAGTGTACGTGCGTATAGGCCGCTCGGACGTCCCCACGGTGACCGACCCGGACGAACCGTTCGAGCTCACCAACGCGCAGACGATGCGCGACGGGAACGACGTCACGCTGATGGGCTGCTCGACTATCCATTTCAGTCCGCGTGTACCAAGAGCGTCGGAAGGAGGCTGCCATCGTTCCTCACCAGATCTCGCTCACCCATGAAGAATTCACCCGCCAGAGCCCTTGCGTAGCCACCACGCTCAAGGAGGTCGTGCGCGTGACTCATCAAGATAAAAGTCTGCCAGCGGTTCCTTGAACCTCTTCCCTCGAGTAACCCAACGAACGCAGAAAAACCTGGTTGCACTCCTTGATGATTGGCACCCCCTGTTCATTCCGGTGATGACATACATTCAGGGCGCATCCTCAAACAGGCGTCGATATCGTTCCTCGCTCAGGCGCAGGGCCTCTTCCGCACGCTTCCTCGCGGTTATGTCTCGATCTATGGCAAGGGCGTATTTATGGCTTCCAATTTCAAGTAATCGGGCGTTAATCTCAAGCGGGAAGACGGTGCCGTCCTTTCTGCGATGAGTGACCTCCTCTCTCACCGTTTCTCCCTTCAGCACCCGCTCTATCCGGGCCTGTAAGTTTCTGGCAGATTCGGGGGTGTCCAGATCGGCGATGTTCAGGGACAACATCTCCTCCAATGTATAACCATGTATTTCTGCAGCCGCGGAATTGGCTGAAACGATTTGTCCCGGTCGGTCTCCCTCGGCATCCACGATATAAATGCAATCTCCGGCACTTTCGAACAGCGTGCGGTAACGTTTCTCGCTCTCCTGCAACTGTTCTTCCGCACGCTTGCGTTCGGTGATGTCCTGATTCACTCCATAGGTTCTGAATTGTCCGGCCCGTGTTGTCTTTAACGATGAAAAATCTGACCGCGATATAACCAATCTCTCCATCGGCATAGAGTATACGGTGTTCCAATTGGCGGCTAGAGGAGGATCGCTGGTTTCAATCGCTTTCCGAGTCTCGTCAGCGACCACAGATATATCGTCAGGATGGACGAACCGTCGAGCATAGTCGGCTGACGACATTGTGTATCCGCCAACCTGTTCAGCCGTTGTGCGAAAGATCTTGTAGAAGTGATCGTTGAAGGTAAAAAGGTCTTTAGCGACGTCGTATTCCCAATGGCCCAGATGAGCCATTATCAATGCGTTGGACAGTCACGCTTCGCTGGTGCGAAGTGCCTCCTCCGTTTTCTTGCGGTGGGTAATATCTTTGTCCGCGCCTAGATAACCGATGAGATTTCCTTCACTGTCGTGGACTGGCGAACCGCTAGTTTCGAGAATGCGTATTTCTCCGTTTTTGTGGACATTAGGATTAACGAAATTCTGGAACGGTTCTTTGCGCCCGAATCCGGCGAGCGCCGCTTCCTTCAAGTCTTCTCGCACCTCCGGAGGAAACAGACTCCGTAAATGCTTCTGCCCAACCAGTTCAGCAGGTGAATAGCCAAGGATGCTTTCCACGGCGGAACTGCAGTATCGGATACACCCTTCAGGTCTACTTCCCAGATCCACTCGCCCGCGGTTCCCGGCAATCTGTCTGAAGCGTATTTTCACTTCTACTCAGCGCTTCTTAGAACGCTTGCGATCAGCGACCTCGCTAAGCAATTCTTCCATTCAACCTTCTCAACTGCTCAGTGCGTTTTTTTGACACGTGCTCAAGGTCCTCCTTATTTTTCTTGTCCAGCTGTCGTTGTTTCTTTCTCCGGGACAGGCTTCTTACGACAACCAGTACGACGCCTTCGTCCCTTATCTTGATGGCTCTGAAGGTTAAGCCGGCCCCAATGCTGTTCTTGTCAATTTTGAAGTAGCGCTTCCAGACTGATGTCTTTCTCGTGGAAAAATCCGTGCTCACGAGAGACTCGCTTTGCAACGCGTCCGGCGGATTAGCGAAGAGCCGAGAAAAAGGTCTTGCCTACCATTTTCTCATATCCGGCACCATTTTCCGACAGGCTTGATTTGCAGCCATTACATTGCCGGCTGGTCAACTAACAAGATGGGTATCGGCAGAGCTTGAGGCACTTCCAAAGGTAGTTGTCCAGATTTCGCCTTGAATTTCGAAGCTACCCGAGTCCGTAGACGTCTTTCGCAAAAAGACTGTTGAATCGATGGTTCCTGGTACCCACGCCTCGTGTGGCAGGGACTTCAGTTTGTCATCTGAGGAATCTCGTTGTCGCTTCCTTTTATCTGTCATGTCGAGCACCTGCCCAGTTAGTTTACAGATCTAATTTGTTCAAGCTCTGACTTGGCTGTATCCGAATTTCCTAGTTAGTTTTACATGCCAAATTGTTTTAGCAACGAGTCGTGCCAAAATCCGAAAACAGACATCAATATGTGTCGTCAGAAGAAATTGGAATTTTGATGTGCGGAACTTGAGGAGAGGTTTGCCCCCGGATGGTCTCGGGGTACCCAACGTAGCGAAGAGCGGAATCGCTGTGTTTGTTTCTCTTGGATCGGGCCCTGATTCAACGGGCACATCCGCCTCATGTGCGCCATTGTTTCTCAGGACCAGACTCGTTTTTCACATAATCTCAAATCGTCCTGTCGTGCTGAGTGTCCTCGACGCGCGGAACCCAATTCTCCAGACAATTCTGACGAAAAGACATCGACTCCTTCCGAGCAAGTCGGCAAGAACATGGCCCCAGGACTTTCGTCAAGGGAAACTCGCATTCCTGTTACGAGAGCCCTTACATCCCGCCGATACCGCCAGTGCGCCGGCGCGCGATTGGTATCATTCCTCATTCAAGGCATTTGCTGAGGGCGTCCTTTGTCTTGGCATACAGATGCTCAAGCGATCTCCGCGTTCTAGACGTTCGCGGGTGTCGGATAGCTCCTCATTCAGTTGCCGGCGCTGTCAGTCCTCATTTCTTGAAACAATGAAGGATTTTCTTTTCGTCCCTTTGGTTCTACACGAGGATCTATACTGTTCCGCTGTCACATCTTCGATCATGACCATGATATGTCGGTCGGCGTTTACATCGATCCATTGCAGGCGGCAACCCCGCCCAGATCCTTTTACCGCCTATTTCAAGTATCGCCTCGGCTCGTGCCGATTCTTGTCCTGACAGCAACCTGCTTTAGCAGTGCTGTAGTTTTCTCCATCAGCATTCGTCCCCGCTGCTCGTCTTTTGGAGAGGGTAGCACGTCGATAAAGCGCTCTCCATGCATCTCTTTATAATCCGGGCTTATTTTACTGAAGGCGCTGTTGATGATGCAGAACCATTGGTCTTGAATAAGCATCATAGGGATGGGCAATGCTTCCAGTAGCTTGCCCAGTGCATGTACTGCCGATGCTTCTCAGGTCAACCACTCCCGAAGTAGAAAACTCGGACGCAAACAGTCCCTGGAGGTCAATGTTTTGTGGGTCGTTTTGCAACCAACTGGGGTGAAACGCCTCATCAGGTGCATCAAATACGGCAAAGGCTTGTTGAGTCATGATTTCATTTCCTTTCTCATTGTTATTGGCCCTAAGCAATGTTGTCAACAAGAGGTTTGTTCCCAAAGATATTGCAACTTACCAAGTTTGAAAACGCACGATTACTCATAAATCCGGTGTGTGGAACGCTGCGTGGGTCGCCAAATAACCCAAGCAGTTTTCTACGAATTCGACTCTCCGAGAGGGCTTTTCAGCATTTGTCCTCATTGGGACAAGATGGGTGAGGACCGTGAGAAAGGGCATGCTGGTTCATGGGATATCGGACATTGCGTTTGTCAAGGCTGGAATCTGTACCTCATGGTTCGGTGATCAAGAGGAGCGAGATACTTGACATGTGTGGAGCGTGCTCCACACATGTGAAGCTGCAAGACCCCCTTGATCGGTCCTGTTTAACGCACTGTCAGATAAGGTCCAAATCTATTACAATAAACTTGTCTTGCGCAGCTTCATACGGAGACCGCCCGCTCAGCTCTCATCCAGCACTTTACGGACCTGTCGGAGTAACTCTTTCATTCTAAAGGGCTTGCTGACGAAACCTCGTACCCCCATTCCAACGGATTCTTTTGTGGAGGCGTCTGCTGAAAACCCACTCGCTGATAAGCACTTTCGCCTGGGGATCTATCTCTAAGAGTTCCTTGATACACTCTTTGCCACCCATGACGGGCACTATGATATTAATAATGACAAGGGAAAGCTGTCGTCTCTCCTTCTCGAAAAGATCCAGTGCCTCTTGTCGTGGGCAGACATTTATAGCCGGCCTTGCCGAGAATCCGGGCTCCCAGATCTCGCACCAATTCGTCGTCGTCAACCAAAAGTATCGTTTCCGTTCCAAACGTGGGCATCACTGAGGTGTTCTCTATGTCAGGCTCGACTTCGCTCTCAAGCGACAGGAAAATAGACATTGAAAAGTCGTGCCGTGTTCAACTTCACCTAAACATGTGATGTAACCCCCATGCTGCTTTATATTCGATACACTATAGCCAGTCCCAGCCCAGTTCCCCTTCCCAATTCCTTAGTCGTGTAAAACGGTTCAAAACGTGATCAATTGTTTCCCTATACATTTTGATGCGTGTTTGTCAGCAGGTGCACTCCGGGCTGCTCTGTAATCAACCCTCAGCATCCCCATCCCAAGGATGTTTTGTTCAAAGTGCTTATACACCCAGGTATTGCATGTGGATGACAGGTACCAGCTTCATCAAGGCTGTTTTATTTTGTTTCTACTATCATTTGGATCACAGCTGTCCTCTGACAAGTCCATCTGAATGTCTGATGCATCTTTGACAGTTCGCCCAAGAAGTTTCTTCACTGCTGATTTGTCTGTCTTGAGATTCAGTGGAATGGGCCTCTGGGCTCCACCTTTCTGTCTAGCAAGATTGTGGGTTATCCAGCTCCACTTTTGGCTGCCTGAAATATTTTTAAGTACTTGATCCCAAAGTCCTTTACTTCTTTCAGCTAACACATTTTGTACAGAAGGAGGGTGGAGCTTGGATAGGAGTCAGTCTGTGGCTATGGCTAGTACCCATGCTCCACCTTGAATGGAGATGGCTGGGACAATAAGTGTTGGAATATCCCGTTTGACAGCCATGTTGACCTTCCCTGTGGGAATCCAGAGCAATGAAATTGTTGATTCTTGCAGAAGGCTTCCATCTCTCCCTTTATTGATGATGCCTGTTCAAAGGGTGTTGTTCACTTGTGTTCAATAGATTCCTGGTAATTGCTATGTAATCCACCTCTCCAGGTTCTCGCAGCCCGGAACGACAGCTCTTCTCGTTCATCGCAATCTCAAGGCTGGATCCACCCATGCCCACTTTGTGTGAGAAATCAGTATAAAGATCGTCTTCGTGGGTACTGTTCTACGGCTGTTGCCAAACGCGGCTGCGCTGCTTCAGACCGCTTCCGTTTGGAAACGTCCTTTACCCACACCTGCACGCCGGGCTCACCTTTCACTTTCACTGCCCTTGCACTGACTTCTCCGTCAAACGTTGAGCCGTCCCTTCGTTGCAACCTCACTCCATACCGGGTTCGATGTCTTCACCTCTCATTCGGGCCACAGCCCTCTCGCGAGCTGATTTCCTGTATTCCGGACGATAAACTAGCCAGTGGTCCAGACCTTCCAATTCTCCCTGGGAATAACCCAGCATGTCGTAAAGATGCGAATTCGCGAAAATCATCCTTGGGTCCTCTCTGGATGAATATTCCGTCAAAACTGTTCTCCACAAGAGCGGGGACCCATTCCTCGCTTCGCCTTAAAGCCTCCTCCGCCCGCAGTCGGTCTGTGATATCCCATCACGACCCCGATCAAGCCGGCTAAAGCGCCGTCAGCATCAAAAATGGGGGCCTTATGAAAAACCAATGAGTGCTCAGTGCCGTCGGGGCGTGCCAAAGTACATTCAAATACTTGGACATGAGGCCCGTCAAATAATTCCTGATCCTTTTCGCGCCATAAGTCGGCCAAATCTTTGGGAACTACCTCAAAGACAGACCTCCCCACCACGTCTTCCTTGGGCAAGCCTACTAGGGCCGCAAAGGCTTCATTACAGCCAATATACTTGCCCTCAACGTCCTTATAGAAAACAGGATTGGGGATGGAATCGATCAGCGTTTGCCGGAAATCAGACAAACTTCTCAATGCCGCTTCGGCCTGTTTCCGATCGGTGATGTTGTCAAACACAGCAGCAAAGTATTCTCGTTCCGTGCTGTACACAGAGGTAGAAAACCAGATTCCCAGGGAATCTAAATAGGTCTCAAACCTCTCCGGATTGCCGGTTATAGCCACTCTGCCATAAATCTCGAATAATTCCGGATTGGACTCTTTTATACCCGGTATTACCTCAGTCACTTTCTTTCCAATGACATTCTTCAGACCTGTCAATCTTTCGAATGCGCCGTTGACATCGAGATAGATAAAATCCTGTGGCTTACCGTCTTCAAAATACATCTTGCAGTAAGCAAAACCGTCAAGCATGTTCTCGAACAACGAGCGATAACGCTCTTCGCTCTGCCGCAGCGCATGGACCAGCCTTTCTTGCTCTGCAAGACTGCGTGCCAATTCGATGCTGCTGTAGCTTAGCGTAGACAGCATGTTGGCCAGCCGTGCGTAGAAAGTCATAACCGTGTCTACCGTTTCTCTGCTCCAGCGGGGAACCCGTTCCAGGGCTGCGAGATATTGTTGTTCGTCGAATCCGTATTGGCTGGCTTGAGATCGGAAAGCCTCATAGTCAGGAGACTCATCCTCAAAGAGAAACTGGCCCAGAAATAAGTTCCCAAGGTGTTTCCCTCCCACAATGATGGGTGTTGCGATATCCCACATGTTGTTCTTGCACCGGTACAGTTTGAAGGAGCCCTGTTCAAGTCCCCCGGAGAGCAGCGTGTCGCTTTCTACGCAGTGTCGATGAGTTTCAGGATGCACTCGGTGAAACTTGGTGCAGATATCCTGCCAACCCGTGGCGACCAAAATCTTGCCTTCCGAGATCGATTATTCCCACAGGGATCTTTGTTAGGCTGAAGAAATTGTCCATTAGGGCCTGGATTGCCGGAGCATCCATGACATCGGCGAGGTCCAATGTCCCTATGTCACCCTCGGGCGAAAGGATGGCATCAAGTTTCATCCGGACTCGAGCTTCACTTTCCTTCAGAGCCTCTTCCGCTAGTTTCCGATCAGTAAGGTCAGTCACGAATGCGTAATAGTGCAGAGGTTGGTTGCTCTCATCTCGCGTGACGTGAACCAGCAATTCCACAGGAACGCGGCTTCCGTCCTTGCGGATGTATTCCTTTTCGTAACGGACCGGTTCACCCGTTTGCACAAGTTCGACTAGTTTGCAGGACTCTAATTCATGATACTCTGGTGGAGTCAGATCCCTGTCCCAGTCTGTATGAGACATTTCGTCTTCACTATATCCCACCAAGTTGCAGTACGCTCTGTTAAAAGTTCCTATGCTGCCGTCCGGGTAACCAACTGCGAACGGCTGAGAAGAAGCCTCGATCACACTTGCGAGGAATCGGTTTCGTTCTTGGCTCTCGCGCAGAGCCTCCTCCGATCTCTTGCGCTCGGTAACATTCGTGTGCGTACCTATCATTCTCAGGGGTTTCCCGGCTTTGTCGCGAGCCACAATTTCCCCGCGAGAAACAATCCATACGTCATCGCCGGATTTGCTAACCATACGAAATTGCGTTTCGAACCTCATTTCGCCTGCCTGCGATGTAGTCCTCCAAAGTGCGCTGTACCAGGCCAAGGTCGTCAGGATGCACTAGATTCTGCCATTCGCCAAAGCGGCCACTGAAGTTGTCGAATCGGA
>CAWBDD010000023.1:0-4282 GCA_963787465.1 uncultured Thermoplasmata archaeon | reverse complement strand
GCCTCTGGGGCGACAGGCCCGGGATATCGCTGGACCCGGGAGAGCTCGCGTTCACGACGATGACCAACCTCGCGATGACGGACTACGCGTCCGGGCTGGGTGGCCTCGACCAGGCGAAGGGGGCAGCCCTGGAGCAGGTCGTCATCGACTCGGACATCTGGGAGTCGGTCCGCGACGTGAGGAGGGACGTCCATTTCGACGCCGCCCACTTCGTCAGGGACGTCATCGAGGCGGTCGGCCCTGGCGGGACCTTCCTGAAGCACCCACACACGCTGAGGGCGATGAGGAAGGAGCTGCACGTCCCGACCCCTGAGAAGACGAGGCTCTACTCCATGTACAGGCTCGACGCCGACCGCGGGAAGATGGTCGACCAGGCCAGGGAGAGGGTCAGGCACATACTCGCAACGCACGTCCCGGAACAGGTCGACGACGACGCGAGGGCGACCGTCGATGCCATCGTGTCGGCGCACAGGCGCTAGGCGTCACTTCCCGAGCTTGATCTCTTCCACGAACTTCTGCCAGCGCTTGGCATCGTCTATCCTTGCGAGCAGCTCGCGCTTCCGGACCTCGGCCGCGTCCGGCGACTCGGCCGCGCGCAGGTCGTCCATGGCCTTGAGCAGGCCGCATATCTCCTCGAGCAGGCCGTTGGCCGTGTCCACGGTCATGGGGTCGTGGGTCAGCTTCCCCTCGAGCTCGCGTTCCTTCGCGCGCAGGGCGCGGACCAGTTCCTCCGCCTCCGCAGTGTCCTGCTCGGTGAGCTTGTCCTTCGTCGTGAGCTTGAAGACCGTCTCCCGCAGGTCGATCTTGGAGTCACCCAGGAGCTCCTGCTCGGGGACCAACATGCCGACCCAGTAGACGAGGGAGTGTATCCTGGCGAGCATCCTCGCCCTATCCTCCGATGTGAGGAGCCTGCTGGCATCCACGACGTCCTGCACCGGCGCTGTGGGTTCTGGTTCCATGGGTGAGACCCGCATTGGAGAGCAGGGACTTCAGGGTTGTGAGAGCACCTCACTCCTTGGAGATGCTCTTGAAGGCCTCGTCCGTGACCTCGAGCGAGCGCCGTACGTCCTCCTCTGAGTGCGCAAGTGACGTGAAGAAGTGCTCGTCCGCGTGAGGGACCCCGAAGAACACGCCCCTGCCGAGCGAGTGCATGAACCAGTGCCTCCACTTCCCGTGGTCCACGTCGAGGGAGTCCCTCCAGGTCCGCACCTCCTTGTCAGTGAAGTACATCTGCCCGAGGGAGCCGACGGACTCGACCCAGACGTCCACGCCCCTGTCCTCTGCCACATCCCTGAGGCCGTCGAACAGCGAGTCGCCGATGCGGTCTATCTTGGTGTAGGTTCCCGGCCTCGAGAGGATCTTCAGCGTAGCCATCCCGCCGGCGACGGAGACGGGGTGCGCGTTGTACGTCCCTCCGTGGTAGACGTTCCCGTCCACCTTCGGGACGATCTCCTCCATGATCTCCCTCCTCCCGCCGAAGCCGGCGAGCTGGTATCCGCCTCCAGCGATCTTGGCGATGCACGTGAGGTCCGGCTTGACGCCGTACCGCTCCTGCGCACCCCCGAAGGCGACCCTGAACCCAGTCAGGACCTCGTCGAAGATGAGCACGATGCCGAGCTCCTTGGTGAGCCGACGCAGCTTCGTGAGGTAGCCGTCCCTCGGTGCGAAGCATCCTCCGCCCGCCTGGACGGGCTCGATTATGACCGCAGCCAGCTCGTCGGCGTTCTTCCTGATGACCTCCTCGGTGGCGTCCCAGTCGTTGTACGGGTAGAGGACGACCAGGTCCGAGATGCCCTTGGGTATCCCGCGGCCGAACGGGACGGCGTGCTGCCTGCGGCTGCTCCTGAGCTCCTCCGCAGGTATGTCGACGCCCTGGAGCGCGTAGTCGTGCCCGCCGTGGTACGCGCCCTCGGCCTTCGCGATCTTCTCCTTCCCCGTGAAGGCCCTCGCGACCCTGATCGGGTGCATGGTCGCCTCCGTTCCAGAGTTCGCGAACCTGAACATCTCGATGGACGGCATCGCCTTCTGGACCATGGTGACGTAGTCCAGGGCGAGGTCGGGTGACGCGCCGTACATGGTCCCCTTGCCGATCTGGTCCCTCGCTGCTTTGCTCACGGCCGGGTGGTTGTGGCCGAGGATCATCGGGCCGTAGCCCAGGGCGTAGTCGATGATCCTGTTCCCGTCGAGGTCGTAGATGTACGGCCCCTTGGCACGCTTCACGTAGAACGGGTAAGGCGGGAAGAAGCGGACATTGCTCTCCACGCCAGATGGCATGATCTTCCTCGCCTTCTCGAAGTGCTCCCTCGATCTCCTGGTCCTCTTCACGTACTCCTTCTCGTAGCTCGCAACTTCTGGCATGTTAGGATACCTCGCGCTAGCTCGCAGAAGGACCACTTGGTTAGCCCAGCACCATTGGCAGCGTCAACTAAAATTGACCCACACAGACAATGCCATAGCCTCGGGCAGTCCCCACGCGCTGGGATGTGAATGAGTGGCGCCGTAGAAATAACTTGCCAGCAGCGGACGCGCGGAGGGACCAGCAACCCTTTATTGCCCCCTCAGTGGTTCACGTCCCCGTGGTGGAGAAGAGCAGCAAGCTTAGCAAGAGGACCGTCGACGGGCTGTGGGACCTGTTCGTGAGGATCAGGTACCCCAAGATGCTCCTCCTCGGGATCATGGTCTTCCTCGCGTACGGCCTCTTCCAGGAGGAATCGGTCCAGGAGTACTTCCACGGGCTCAAGGAATACGGCTACGCATCCGCCTTCGCGGGCGGGGCGCTCTTCGCAGTGGGGTTCGGCGCGCCCTTCGGCGTTGCCATCCTGGCCACCATCGCGGACGAGGTCAACATCCTGCTCGCGGGGCTGCTGGGCGGACTGGGGGCGCTCCTCTCAGACTACCTGATCTTCAAGTTCATCAAGGTGACGTTCAACGACGAGATCATGAGGTTCAGGAACTCGAAGGCGTACACGCTGTTCGACGGGTACCTGATAAGGAGGATGCCACCCAAGCTCGCGTTCTACATCGCCATAGGCATCGCGGGCTTCGTCATCGCATCGCCCCTCCCGGACGAGATCGGCGTCGCGATGTTCGCCGGCCTCACGACGGTGAAGGACAGGACCTTCGCGCTGATCGCGTTCACCCTGAACACGCTTGGGATAATCGCGGTGCTCGGCATCGGGCTCGCGGTGTGAGGGCCGGTCTATCGCTGCGGCTCGATTACGACCTTGATGGAGTCCTGCGCCTTCGCGACGGCCTCGAACCCCTTCTGGGTGTCCGCAAGGCCGAACCTGTGCGTGATCATGTCCGTGACCGTCAGGCGCCTGCTCCGGATGAGCTCGATGGCCTGCTCGATGTCCTTGGGGCTGCCAGCGTAGGTCGTGAGTATGGTGACTTCGTCCTTCCAGAGGTCGGCGAATGGGACCGCCACTTCGACACCAGGGCCCGGGGGCGCGAACATCAGGAGCGTGCTGCCCCTGCCGAGTGATTTGAACGCCTGACCGAACGCCTGCGACGCACCGGTGCAGACAATCACGAGGTCGACGCCCGCCCCGCCGTTGGCCTCCTTCGCGAGCATGGGGACTGTCGTCCGTCGCCTTGAACACATGGTCCGCGCCGAACCTCTGGCCGCGTCGAGCCTGTACTCGGAGACATCGGTCGCCATGATCCTACCGGCGCCGAGGGCCCTGGCCAGCTTGATGTTGAGGAGCCCGGCGATGCCGCTGCCGAGCACCAGGACCGACTGCCCTGGCTGGAGTCCAGACATCCTGAGCCCGCGGACGACGCACGCGAGGGGCTCGATGAACACGCCCTCGTCGTAGCTCATGCCTGCAGGGAGGACGAAGACGCCCCGGTCGACATTTATCTGAGGAACTCGTATAAATTCCGCGAAGCCGCCTGGTGGAAGTTGGTCGTGCGCAGGGTGTCGCACGTCGAATGGTGCCCGCTGAGACAGTACCTGCAGCTGTTGCAGGGCACGTGGTGCGAGACGAACACCCTGTCGCCGACCTTGTAGCGGCCGACACCGGCACCGACCTCGACTATGTCACCCGCGATCTCGTGGCCGAGCACCAGTGGCGCGCGCTTGACGCGGTACCATTCCATCGACGTCGCTGCCGCAGACGCCGCTGGCCATGACCTTGACGAGGACCTCTCCCGGCCCCGCCGAAGGCTTGGGCATCTCCTGCAGCCGGACATCGCTGTTCCGGTAGTACATCGCGACGCGCATCTCGACACTTCCTGGTCGGAGGTCACTTCTTCTTCGTGAGCTCCTTGAAGAGCTCGT
>CAWBDD010000022.1:0-144183 GCA_963787465.1 uncultured Thermoplasmata archaeon | reverse complement strand
ATATCCAGGACCTTGATGGGAATTTCCGGGAAGCTATAATGGCAGATGTAAAAAAGACAATTCATGAAATAAGCAGCCGTTTCCAGAGCTCGGAGGAACTGACGGGTCCGATAAGTGAGATGGAGTCCATTGATCAGATCATGGGTTATGTCATGCCTTCATCCCCATAAAGAGCTTCAGAAAAGCAGGACCCTCCTGGAAATGCCTCAGTTCGGGAAAGATATCTTACATTCCTTCACGTTCTGACCAAACAAAGAGAGAACATCAACATACAGATAGAATGGCAAAGAAAGTGCTGACAAGATCAATAAGTCCAACAGAGAAGCGATGCTGCGAGAGCAACTGAAGATAATTCAGGAGGAGCTGAATGGTGGTGAGGAATCCGGTCTCAGGGGAAAGCAGGATACAGAGAAAGGATTGAAAATTCTAAGATGCCTCCAGAGGTAAAAAAGAAGGCTTTCGAAGAGCTAAAGAAGCTTGAAATGGAGGGAACCACAACCCTGAGACTCGTGTATCAAGAATTACCTTGACCTCATGCTTGACCTTCCCTGGGTGACAGAAGAGAAAAAGAGCATTGATATCGAAGAAGCCCGCCACGTGCTTGAGAGCAACCACAATGGGCTTGAAAAAGTCAAAGAGAGGATAATTCAGCATCTGGCAGTCATGAAGCTTAAAAAATGAGAAACAGGGTTCAATCCTGCTCTTTGTAGGCCCTCCAGGAACCGGAAAGACAAGCCTTGGAAAGAGCATTGCAGATGCCCTTGGTAGAAAATACGTCAGGGCAAGCCTTGGAGGTGTTAAAGATGAAGCTGAAATCCGTGGCCACAGGCGTACATATGTTGGAGCCCTTCCAGGCAGAATTATCCAGGGCATGAGAAAAGCAGGAGCAAAGAATCCGGTCTTTATCCTTGACGAGGTTGACAAGCTCTCAGCTTCTTACTCAGGAGATCCTTCAAGTGCCCTTCTTGAAGTCCTTGACCCGGAACAGAACAGCACCTTCTCAGACCATTACCTTGAAGTCCCATACGACCTGTCTGATGTGCTCTTCATAGCTACTGCCAATTCAATGGCAAATATCCCATGGCCTCTTCTTGACAGGATGGAAATTATTGAAATTTCAGGCTACACCAAAAACGAGAAGCTTGCAATTGCCAAAGACCATTTGATCCCCTATATACTGGAGGAACATGGGCTTGATGCAGAAAAACTTCAAATCGAAGATGAGGCCTTAAAGTAATCATAGACAAGTATACACGTGAAGCAGGGGTAAGAGGCCTTAAAAACAGCTTGCAAGAATTGCAAGATATGTCTCTGAAAAAATTGTCTCAGGAAAAGTCGAACTTCCATATGTGGTAAAGCCGGAGATGCTTTCGGAAATCCTCGGAAAGGAAATGGTCAGGCAGGAAGAAGCCAGGAAGGAAAACGTACCTGGAGTAGTTACCGGCCTTGCCTGGACCCCAGTAGGCGGAGATATCCTTTTCATTGAAGGGACTTTCATGCCAGGCACCGGAAAGCTTACCCTTACAGGCCAGCTTGGGGATGTGATGAAGGAGTCTGCAAAGATTTCCCAGAGTCTTGCCAGGTCAAGGCTTGCAAATCTTGCTCAGCAGTTTTGACTTCACTTCAAGTGACATCCATATCCACGTGCCTTCAGGAGCAACTCCGAAGGACGGCCCTTCAGCAGGTGTCACTCTCTTCACTGCACTGACTTCTCTCATTACAGGAAAAGCAGTCGACCCAAAAATTGCCATGACAGGAGAAATTACCCTGAGTGGAGCTGTCCTGCCTGTGGAGGCATAAAGAGAAAGTCCTTGCAGCCCATAGAGCTGGAATTAAGAAGGTTATCCTGCCAAAAGAAAACGAAAGGGATCTGGAGGACGTCCCTGAAGATGCCAGGAACGAACTGAAATTCGTGCCTGTTGAGACCATTGAAGAAGTCTTGAAAGAAGCCCTGGATATAGACCTGCCCAGGAACCGACGCCATCGCATACCGGCAACAGCAGTTTAGCATCTATGCAGAATATCTAACTAAAGGGGAATTTTGTGGTCCTATGAACAGGGACCGTATAAATTTTATGCACGTCCCTATTTGTCCATAGTTTACCTATTTGCAACCAGGGGTTTGGTAAAATTTGATACTTGATTTGGAGTGAAAATCTAGACTGTATTGTAATACAATCAAAGTGACTTCTCGTAAATCCTATTATATTATTTTAAACAGAATCTCTAGCTAATTTTATTAACTTCCTCATATATTATTGTGAATATTTTTATATAGTATCAGCTCTATAATAAGCCTAACCGAAAAAAAGTAGGTGAAAAACGGTGGGCTTAATGGACAGAGACTCATATACAAAAGAACAGGAAAAAGCAACAATTCAAAAAGCATCTCAGTGGATGAGTTTATACAGCATCACCACAGTGAGGCTGTCAAGAAAAACGGTAAACATATATAAACCTCCACTAGGTGTTTTTAGGATTATGAGTTGTCGATCTTTATATATGAAGTCCCCTGTCTATGCCTGGTGGCATTTTTCAGAGTCTTTGGTGTCATTGTAATTATTAGGTCTTTCTTATTTTACCCTTGTATTCTATCAAATAGCAAAATTTATGAATAAACCGGGCATAGAAACTATCTTTACAAGTTTAGTTTGCTATATATTGTGTTCCTTCATTCGCTGAAGGATCATGTATTATCCGGGTAGGACGGAGGATCCCCTTTCATGGGAAAAGGCTTTCTTATTGATGTTCGGACTTGTCTCTGAAAGAAGGAAAAATGTACTTTTAATGTTGCAGGATGGACCCAAAGAAATGGAAACAATACTTGGATCTCTGAATACAACCAGACAAGCCTTGCTTCCACAAATGAGGATCTTAAAAGACCACAGCTTAATTTATCAATCAGGGGATGCTTACGGATTAAAAAATACCGGAAAGCTGTTAGTCAGCAAAATGAAACCTTTTCTGGGCACTCTTGCAACGCTGGGAGGCACAGCAACTATCTTGTAACACACAAGGTTGATTCTATTCCTGAACATTTCCTAGACCGGCTTTGCGAAGTTGAGGATTGTAAGTTAATAGACCCTGGTCACGTCAATGCACATCAACTGAACGCACAATATCTTGAAGAAGCTCTTGCATCCAGAGCCGTGTACTTTGTATGTACTTTCATGCATCCTGCATATAATTCCATTCTTAAGCAATTATTAGATAAAGGTATAGAAGTTTCAGTTATCGATAGTAAGGAGCTTGTAGAAAAACTTATAACTGAGATATATGAAGTGTGTCAGCATTTTCTTTCATACGAGAACTTTAAGATCTACAGGTACGAGAAAGATCTCTCTATCTCTACATTAACGGTCACAGATAATGGTTTTCTTTTAAGGTTACGGTCAGAGTAATGAGTTCAGTAACAAACAACTAATGTGTCTGAGTCCAAAAGGAAGACAATGGGGTAAGGACCTCTATGACCATTACCTGAAAGATTCGACATCAATAACCGAAATATGACCTGCCAGAGCATTTCCAGCAGAATCGATAGTCGCTCAAAGGCGTCTTCAGTATTTCCTGTCCCCGAATATCGAGGAACCAATACGCACCATGTTAGCTCCTTCCTCGATGGCGACCCTGTAGTCGTTGGACATGCCCATTGATAGTTCCCGGATATCGATATTGTCCTGGTTTTTCTGCTGTATCTTATCAAAAAGGGCTTTCATTCTCTTGAAGTGTGAACGTGTCTGCTCAGGAGATTCGAAAGGGGGTATGCACATGAGTCCCTGCACACGGATATTTTTGAGGTCATGGACCTTTGTAAGCACCTCTCCTACCTCCTCCTCTGCGAAGCCAAATTTCTGGGGCTCGCTGCCTATGTTTACCTGAAGGAAGACCTTCTGCACCTTGTCGATGGCTTTGGCTTTCTTATTAATGTCCTGTATCAGCTTCAGAGAATCGGCTGACTGGATCACATCAAAGAGCAGAACGGCTTTTTTTACCTTTTTTGACTGTAAATGTCCTATGAGGTGCTTTTCACAGGGCAGCAGTTCATAACATTTATCCTCGTATTCCTGAACTTTGCTCTCGCCTATGATAGTGGCGCCAGCTCTTATGGATTCATTTATCCTCTGAGTATCGACTGTCTTGGTGACACAGACAAGTTTTGTGTTTCCCAGCTCCTTAAGGATGGCCTTTACATTCTCATCGACTGTCATTCTTGTTCCCGAAGCTATTTTCATTTAAGTAGTTCGATTGCGACTATATGAACTAAATGCAAGGGTTTGATATAAAAAGTTCGTTTGGTTCGTATTATTGGTTTTGGACATCGGATAAGTTATTTAATTGAGTAGGTTTCAATTATTAATGAACTAAACTTTAATGATGGGAGTGAATAAGATGTCTGTACAGGCATACATAAATTTTAATGGGAACTGCCGTGAAGCCGTAGAATATTATGTGAAGGTATTCGGAACAGCAAAACCCGAGATCATGTCATTCAAGGATGTACCATCAGATATGGACTTTCCTGTGACGGAAGAAACAAAGGATCTGGTACTGCATACCGCTCTGGAGATAGAGGGAGGCACTGTGATGTTCTCTGATGTTCCTCCGGGTATGCCTTTTATCCTCGGGAACAATATTGGCCTTGTAATTATCAGTAAGGATATGGATAAGATGAGGTCAATGTTTAAAAAACTCAAAGTTGATGGCACTGTAGTTATGGATCTCCAGGAAACATTCTGGAGCAAACTTTACGGCATGGTGACCGACAAGTTCGGGATCGGCTGGCAATTTAATCATGTTAGTGAATGAAAATAATGTATTTTCATTTTTTCATATTGCTCAGGGTAGAATAAGGCATTGTTAAACCGTTATCATACACCTTATTACTTACTTCATTCGTTGTTTCGAGGCTGGTAAGAAACTTTCCCAGAACGTCGAAAGTTTTACTGCATAAGGTTAGCACCTCATTGTTGCAGCGGCGGCCCACCGCGACTGTATGCCGTTGAATCCAGAACAGCCAGCCAGTCGAAATCCGTGAAGCTTTGAGGAGTTAGTGCGAAGTAGGATGGATTCTTGATGCTGCCCGAACGAACAGGAAGCGAGTGATTTCCGAGGCCGGAACCCCTGGCTTTTGTGAGTTGGAATTAATCGCACTGGCCCCGGCGCATAGCCAGCCGTTCTTCAAGAGTGCCAGGTTCTGGCTGACTGATACCGTTGGTCATCAGAAACACCTACCGCGGAACCAATGGCTGCGTACCGGGGACCTAATATCGCACTGAGATGCGATCCTGCTGGCCACCCGGTCTCTTAATGGGCGAAGGCCCCAATTGCCATTGCGTCTTTCCATGCTTTAAATGGCTGTTGTGAGCGAAAGCCAATACCTTTCCCCTCGATTGCACTCATTTGAGACTATGTATCTAGATTGTCCGCTATCCATCGCATCGCGAATATTGAGACCGTCAACAAGTCGGAATCCCGGTTCTGAATTTCGTGCTAAACTCAGCGTGATAGTTCAGTAACTGCCGTGCCTGTGAAGCATACTGCACAGCTTCTCGATAGGCTTGTTGACTCACTCTTCGCAACCAATTCGGGACGGCGACATTCAGTTCTGAAACTAGTTCTTCCGTCTCCATCCTGAGCGCAGTGGCAGCCTGGTGACAGGCCCACCGACTTCGTCGGGTCCATCGCTGCGGCAGAGTTCTCCCACTCTGAATCATCACCAAGAAGCGGGTTCTATACATTCGTGATGATGTCGGACGCTGACGCTATCGATTACGGCAAGGTAATCGAGAACAAAATGCAAAAGATGCCTTGGGGTGTCGACGCATACATCAACTTCGGTCGGACTGTCGAAACCGTAGAAGCCGGAGTCTGACGCGTGGGAAGGATCAGCATTGTATTGCCTCATCCATTCCACTAGTTCCCGATTAGCTTCGAGCCGGCCGAAACCGTGGCTAAAGCCGGTGTCCTGCAAAGCTTCATAAGACGCTGGACTGTGACCGGAACGTACTCATTCACTATGCGCGCCCTGGGAAAACTGCTCTCAATTGCAATGGCACTGTACCCATGTTTCTTCACCAGGCGCTGGAAAAGACGGTTGCGGAGTATAAGAATATCCTCCCCGCCGTGGAGTGCTTCTCCAAAGCCAAGCAATTCCACCGACTCATCAAGTGAGGCGATAAGCCTGTCAATGGAGGCATTGAAGGATCCGGAAGAATCGACGGAAAACGGAATAGCTTCATATACGATCCAATCGTCGAAGGTGGTATACTCCCGGTCGAAACTTCTCTGAAAGATGAACCTTTTTGTCATATTATCAAAATCTCCTATAATTAACCGTCTCTATGGCTTAATAAGATCAGGCATCAACAATCACCATCTTTAAACTTTGCTTTTTTTTCAGTGCGAATATTTTTTTATTTCCGATTCTTGCGTTATTTTCTTTTACTCTGAACTCCACAATCTGCTTCACAATATCAAAGGGAATCGTTTCATCAATTTGAAATTGGACGATCCTTTTGCCTGCTTATAAGAAGACAGTTCTTCTTTAAAAGCGATGATCGCTGAAGGGATCGGGTAAAATCCGATATGATTCTTGTAAGCGGCAAAATGCACTAAGGTTACCATTGAACTTGAATGTGGGCATTCCGTAACTTATCGCCTCTTCAGCTTCAGGTGCGGATTCTCTAATGGTTTCCCTCAGTTTGTACAAGATAGCCTGAACATTCCCTAATGTTGTTATTCGATCTAGGGATGAGGATCTGCAACGCCCCCGTGTCGAAGGCGTCTATGGTAGCAACACCCACTGGATTCAAGGTCAGCGAGACGTTGTGAGACGGCTGGCTGAGGAACGTTCCGTCCACTTGCCTGTAGAAGACCGATATGACCTTCGCCTCGGACACCGCGACGATCAGGTCGGTCCGGCCATCGGCGTTGATGTCGCCGAGGCACGCGTCCGTCGAGCCTCCTGGAAGGAGGAGCGCGCGCGCGACCTGCGGATACTCGACGAGGCTGGCGTTCGTGTCGACGGGGTCCGTGAACTCGAGTGACTTCGGGATGGAGGACGACACGTGATCTAGGACATCTGTCCCGCGACCGACGGCCGGTGCATCGGTCCCGCTCTCCTGGACCATCGGGAGGATGAGCGATGCCAACGAGAGGACGGCCAACTGTGAATGCTAGAAGACGGCGCAAGCTTTTTCCATCCCAGGCAGGAGAGAGGATTGCTTTTATATCATGTTTTCGGAAAAAATACCGTGCCAGGAGACCGAACAGGACCGTCCAAGATTTAAATACGCCCGAGCCCCAATGATGGGCGATGAAATCGTCCCTGCGGATCGGCCGCGCGCTAGGCATCCCGATACAGCTTCACTTCACATTCCTCATCATACTCCCCCTCTTCGCGTACGTCTTCTCGGTGAGCTCGGAGACAATCCTCTGGACCAAGATCGGCTTCGGCGACCTCGGCGCGCCCGAGTGGGTCAGGTACGTCTGGGGCACGGCGGCGGCCGTACTCTTCTTCGCGACGATACTGGTCCACGAGCTCGCGCACTCGTACCTCGCGCTCAGGTACGGTGTGAGGATCAAGAGCATCACGCTGATGCTCTTCGGCGGGGTCGCCTCGATGGAGGAGGTCCCCAAGAAGCCGCTCCAGGAGCTGAAGATGGCACTCGCCGGGCCCCTCTCGAGCCTCGCGATCGGACTCGGTTCCCTCGGCGGGATGCTCCTGGTGGACTTCCTCGCGCACCCGTCTGTCGCCATGGACGGCCTCACCATCCTGCTCGGGCTCATGTCCCTGTACAACATCCTCCTGGCCGGGTTCAACCTCCTCCCAGCGTTCCCGATGGACGGGGGCAGGGTACTCAGGTCGGCCCTGGCCACGAGGAGGACTTACCTCGAGGCCACGAGGACGGCCGCCAGGATCGGCCGCTACAGCGCGGTCGCGATGGGGGTCTACGGGCTGCTGACGGGGAACATATGGCTCATCGTGATCGCGTTCTTCGTCTACTTCGGGGCGTCCGAGGAGGAGCAGGCGACGGTTATGTCGGAGAGCCTCGCCGGCCTGAGGGTCGGGCACATGATGAGCTCGCCCGTCCAGGTCGTCCACCCGGACATGACGGTCCAGCAGCTCCTCGACATGATACTGGCGACGAGGCACACCGGGTTCCCCGTCACGGACAACGGGCTCGTCGGCGTCGTCACGCTCACGGATGTCCAGAGGGTGCCCAAGGAAAGGCTCCACGATGCGAGGATCTCGGACATCATGACCAGGCAGGTCGTGACCGTCGGCCCCTGGATGGAGGCGGATGCGGCGCTCCACCTGATGGCCGAGAAGCGCATAGGCAGGCTCGTCGTGGTGGACCGCGGCGGCATCGTGGGCGTCGTCACGAAGAAGGACTTCCTCAGGGCCGTGGACGTGGTCAAGGCGCGTGGGACGGCCTACAGGCCGTACCCGCCGCCACCGCCGCCCGCCGGTCCTAGCCCACCAGCTGCTTCCTCTTGAAGATGATCAGTCCCAGCACGAGGCCTATGACCGCGTACGAGAGCATCACGAGCGCTGCGATCCCCGGGTCCGGGTAGAAGCTGCTGAAGCTCATCCCGGGGAGGTCCATGGTCGTGTCCGAGGGGTACGGGTCGAACAGCACGTACTGTATGACGCCCGAGGCGAATGTCAGCGACCCCTCGACCTTGACGCCCGCGACCATGCTCATGCCGTCCACGATCGGGAGGATCATGAGGAACATGAAGAAGGTCAGGACGATCGCCCCGGTCGAGCCCTTGAGCACGGAGCTTATGACGTAGGCGACGGCCATCGCCGCGAACAGGTACTCCAGGGCGAATGCGAACGAGAGGAGGAAGTCGTCGTCGACGCCATTGGAGGCGAAGAGCGACAGGACCGCGACCCCTGCGTACAGGATGCCGATGAGGACGATGGACGAGGTCATGCTCGCGGCGAACTTCCCCAGGAACAGCGTGCTCCTCTTTATCGGGTTGGGGAAGACGAGGTACCCGGTCCTCCCCTGGAACTCGCTCACGATCGCGTCCGCCCCGAAGAACGTGGCGCATATCATGACGAGCATCCCGGCGAAGCTGAGGAAGCCGGACTCGAAGTCGTCCGCCGGCGTGTACCAGTCGTAAGTGGCGGTTATCTCGTGGCCGGTCGTGTTCTCCATGAAGAGCACGACGTTGGCGCTCGCTCCGTCCAGGTCCATGACCGAGAGGCTCCAGACGGCGCCGCCCTCTGACGGGTAAGGCGCCCCGTCGTAGAACAGCTCGAGGCTCCCGGATTCGATCTGCGTCCTGTCGAGGACCGCGGCCCCTTGGACGGCCTGCGACCCGGACGGCTGCCATCCGATCGACCCGAGGGACACCACGTCGAGCGCGACCCCGGTGTCCGTCCCGGTGTACGGATGACCAAGGGCGGGCGGGAGAGCGTATATGAGCGTCATGATCAGGAGGACTATCGCGACGGCGGCGACGATCCTCTTCGACCTCAGGTACTTCAGGAGCTCGTACCTCCAGACTATGGGGATCTGCGCCATGTCGGACGGGACACTGTGAGACGACTTCGACTCCTCGGCCATCATCATCACCTCGACTCCTTGACGAGATCCATGTACATCGTCTCGAGCGGCAGGCCGATCGGGCTGAAGCCCGTGACCTTGACGCCCTCCTTCTGGATGGATGTCAGCAGCTCGGCCCTGTCGTCGTACGCGCCCTCGAAGGTGAGGACGAGCGCCCGGGCGGTGGCGCGCTCGGCCGCGCGCACGCCCGCCATGCCGCGGATGCGGGCGAGCAGCCCGTCGCCCATGTCAGCGGCGGTGGTGACCTCGATCTTGGCGACCTTGGTGAGCCGCTTCATGTTCTCGAGGGAGTCGTACGCCAGGAGCCTTCCATGGTCGATCAGCGCGGCCATGTCGCAGACCTCCTGGACCTCGACCAGCAGGTGCGAGCTCATGAATATGGTGTAGTGCTGCTTCTTCAGCCCCTTGACGATCTCCCTGACCTCGACCATCCCCCTCGGGTCCAGGCCGCTCGTCGGCTCGTCGAGGATGAGCACCTCGGGCTCGTGGAGCAGCGCCTGGGCGATGGCCAGCCTCTGCTTCATCCCCTTGGAGAACTTGCCGACCCGGGTGGTCTTCCACTGGTCCATCTTGACCTCCTCGAGGACCACGTGGCTCCTCCTGCGGATCTCGTCCGCGTGCATCCCCCTGATGCTGCCCAGGTACGCGAGCGTCTCCATGGGCGTCAGGAACGGGTAGAACTCCGGGGTCTCGACGACGGCGCCCACGTGGCTGAGGGCCGTCTTCGGGTCGGTGACGACGTCGACGCCGTTCAGCAGCGCGCGCCCGCCCGTCGCGGATATCAGGTTCGTGAGTATCTTGATGGTCGTGGTCTTCCCCGCCCCGTTCGGTCCCAGGAATCCGACCGTGGTGCCCGCTAGGCACCGTCAGGCTCAGGTTGTCGACCGCCTTGACCTCGCCGAAGGACTTGTTGAGGCTCTGGAGCTCTATCATATCTTGAAAGCCCCCTGTCGGGACATCGACCGAGATACTACGGTCTATATAATCGGAACCGCGGAATGCCCCGTCCTCAGAGGCCCAGCGCAGAATACAGCTCCGCAGCGACCCTGAGGGCGTCGTCCCTCTCCTTGACGGGGTGCATCAGGAGCCTGCCGTGCGGGTACACGGTGACCTCCACCTCGCGCCTGACGACGAGCATCACGCCCGCGTTGGACACGATCTCGTAGCCCGCGCGCCTGAGGAGCGTCTCGCACTCGTCCAGGTCTAGCTCGACCCGCTTCTTGGGGACCGCCTCGTAGGCGTCGAACCTGCAGGGCTTGACCGCGAGGAGCTCCGTCCCCTCACCTCTTGCCGATGACCCTGTCGAGCAGCCTGTCGACCCCTTTCCTGAGGTCCTCGATGGTGGACGAGTTGTCGACCGTGTGGTCCGCCAGGGCGATGACCTCCCCGAGACCCCAGTCCAGCTCGCGCCGGTCCCTGGTCTCGAAGTCGGAGAGCTTCGCCGGCGAGTCCGGCCTTGCCCTCGTCCTCAGCCGTTCGAACCTGACCTTCGGCGAGGCGTGTATCGCGACGATCTGGAGGTCCTCCCCGAACGCGTGCTTGAAGGCGCGTATCTCGTCCATGCCGCGGGCGCCGTCTATGACGACGAGGTCCCCTCCCACGAACGGGATGGTCCTCTTGGCCCACACGTCCTTCCCGAACCGCTTCCTCTCCTCGGTCGCGAGGTTCCCGACGCTCTGGTCGGACGAGTCCAGGCCGAACTCCTTCGCCTTGGCCCTGACGACGTCCCCCATCCTCACGACCTTGGCTCCCCGGGCCTGGCAGCACGTGAGGAACTCCTCCTTCCCAGAGCCAGGCATCCCGGTCGTCACCAGTATCTTCAGGTCCTACACCCCGGTGGTAATCCGCACCCGCGCATAAAAGCTTTCGACTGGCACGCCTCACATGGGCACGCCGCGCCCTATGGCGGACTCGACGCACGGGCCGATGGCGGACGGGTCGAACCCGATCTTCGCCCACAGCCTCGGGCAGAGGCCCAGCGCGAGCGCGCGGTCGATCGCGAAGCCACCCTCGTAGCTCTTCGCCGGGAGCGGCTCCATGTCCCACGGCGCGGCGAGCAGGTCCCTCACTATGGCGGGGCTCAGCTGCCTCCCGCCCGAGGATGCGCGCTCCAGAACAGCGACTGGCTCCGCGCCCCTGCGGGCGCACATCATGAGGACCTCGGTCGCCGAGCGCGCGTCGAGCCCGACCTCGAAGGCCTTCCTGAGCGCGGGCACGTCGTAGTGCAGGTACCCCGGTTCCTTGTGCGACATGGCCATCTGCCCCGGGTCCTCCGCCACCTTCGCGAAGGTCCTGCACGGGTGAGGACAGCCGAAGCAGGCAGAATGTCTGTGCGCGAGCGCGGCGAGGTCCTTCCTGCCGGCGGGGCCGAAGTACGAGGAGAGCCCCTTGGGCTCGCCCAGCTTGGAGATGACTGACGACCTGAGCCCGAGGCACGAGGAGAAGTGCGCCTCCGGGTCGGAGACGGAGAGCTCGCCCATGCCGCGAACAGCGAACGCCAGGACGTTCTTGGAGGCCAGCCGGGACGCGAGACCGGCCCTGTCCTCCCCGCCCCAGTAGCAGTTGACGAGCTGCGAGCAGGGGTTGCCTGAGTCGCCCCATGGCCCGGCGGAGAGCACCTGAATCCTGCGGTCGCCCTGGTCATCCCTGACCCGGTCCGTCCGGCCCCATGAATCGAGGGACCTGAACGCGTCGCTCCTGACGAACTCGATGATCCCGTCCCTGACCCACACATAGCCCGGGCCAGGGGCGGAGCCCGTGAGCACGATGTAGTCGAAGCCGGAGAGCTTCAGTTCGACGGCCGCGTGTCCCAGGAGGGGCATCACGCCCGTCTCGCCCGCGACGATGCCCGCGCACGCACCCGGGACCAGGCTGCCCGTGAGCAGGCCCGTCCCCAGGACGACGGAATCCTCTCCATGCTCCTTCCAGAGGAGGTTCGCCCGTGACACGCACGACGGGTCCGCGAAGACTATGTCCTCGTCCAGCGGCGTCTCCGCGACCTCTCCCGAGGAGAGGTCCAGGACCACGGTCTTCCCGTTCAGCAGGTCCATCTCAGCCCACCACCCTGATGCACCCCGTGGGGCACGCCTTGGCGCACTTCGTCTCCCCGCCGCAGAGGTCGCACGGCTCCCGCAGGAGTATCGGCTTCGCCCCCGGGCCTCCGGCGCCTGACTGCTGGGGCGCGCCTGGCCCCTCCGGCCTCGCGAGCACGAGTCCATCGCCCGCGGTCTTCAGGACGAGGCCGAAGTAGTCGGCCTTGTCCTCGACGTGCAGGATGATGCTCGAGCTCATAGACGTCAGGACCGAGTCGCGGTTGAGGCTGCACACGGTCTCGCAGAGGCCGCATGCGATGCACTTCAGCGGTTCGAACTCCAGCTTCAGCGGGTCCACCCTTCCAGGGTCACATTATGCTGTCTGAGATGTCGGTGGTCATCCTGTCGCAGTACACGCACCTGAGGGACGGGGGCTTCTTCGACTCGACGACGAACTCCGCCTCGACCGGCTCGTTCTTGTTCGTGATGCAGCCAGGGTTCGAACACTTCATGATGCCCTTGACCCTGCTCGGCACCTCGACGATGAACTTCTGCGCGACGTTGTAGTCCCTGATGATGTTGATCGTGGCGTCGGGTGAGATGAGGGCGATCTTGTCCAGCTCCTTCGGGTCCAGCTCCCTGTCCTCGATCTTGACTATGTCCTTCCAGCCCTCCTTCTTGCTCGGGACGTGCATCAGGACGCTCACGGTCGAGGTGACTTCCCCCGTGACCCCGATGATCCTCAGGACCTTCAGGGCCATCCCGGCCTGGATGTGGTCTATGACGGTCCCGTTCCTTATCGGAGTGACCTTGAACTCCTTCACTTGGATCCCCCCAGCACGAGCGAGAGCAGGGCCATCCTCACGGGCACCCCGTTGAACGCCTGCTCGAAGTACATGGCGTGGTCCGTAGCATCCACCTCGGGCGCTATCTCGGTGACCCTCGGGAGAGGGTGCATGATCTTGAGGTCCTCCTTGGCGTCCTTGAGCGCCTCGAGGTCTATCCTGTACAGTCCGGCGACCTTCTGGTACTCCGCGGGGTCGGGGAACCTCTCCTTCTGGATGCGGGTGACGTAGAGGATGTCCGCGTCCTTTATCGCATCCGCGAGAGACGAGGTCATCTTGGGCTTGAGGCCCATGCCCTCGATGTGCTTGATGTGCTCCTTCGGCATCTGGAGCGTCGGCGGGGCGACGAATGTGAGCTCCGCTCCGAACAGCGCTAGCGCCTCGGACAGTGAGTGAACGGTCCTGCCGTACTTCAGGTCCCCGAGGACGACCACGTGGTTACCGTCTATCTTGCCCTTGGCCTTGCGGATCGTGAACAGGTCCAGCATCGTCTGCGTCGGGTGTTGGCCCGCGCCGTCCCCTGCGTTCAGCACCGGCTTCTTGGCGAAGTGCCCGGCGAGTCTTGCCGCCCCCTCCTGCGGGTGCCTCAGGACTATGACGTCCGAGTAGGCGTCCACCATGCGTATGGTATCGGCAAGGGTCTCACCCTTCGAGACGGACGACCCACCTGGCGCGTCGAACCCGAGGACCCTGCCTCCGAGGCGGGTCATCGCGGCGTCGAAGGACAGACGCGTCCTGGTCGACGGTTCGAAGAAGAGCGAGCCCAGGACCTTACCCTCGAGCTTCGTGCTGCGTTCCTCCCCCTTAGCGATCGGCACCATCCCCTCGGCTACCTCGAGGACATGCTCGATCTGCTCTCTGGAAAAATCGCGGATGGAAACCACGTCCATCCCGTGGAATGCACCTGACATCAGGCACCTAATTGTCTGGGGTCTTTTAAGCTTTCAGGAGAAACGGAGGTGCACACTGGCCGGTCGCCCCAGAGAGGAGTTCAGACCAGGTCGAAGTCGTCGATCGCCGCGCGCATGTTGTCGAACCAATCGTCCGCGCATCTGTGCAGACGGTCCTTCAGCTGCACCGGGGGCACCGCAGTGTAGACATGGAAGTACCCTCCGCGCTCGATTGTCTTCGTCTCCCTGAACGCGAGTCCCGCGGCCACGAGCTTCTGCAGAGCTCTGTACACCGTGCTCCTATCCTTCTTCAGGACCGGGGCGAGGTCGTCGGCCTTCAGAGGCCCTTGCTTCACCAGCTTCCTGTAGATAACAATCTCGAAGTCGGAGAGGCCGTACATGCACTTCACTATGTCCCTGCATGTCGCCTGCCCCGAGAGTATCTTCTGCGGCTCCACCATGTTGCGCGGTAGTGCCAACAGTATACTTAACCGTTGCGACAAATTGGCGTGCCAGCGGTTGTGCATATGAACGTGGCAAGGTTTATTAGTCAACACCATTATCGACTATGCACGGTGTTGACAATACCGCAGGAGTGATGGCGATGGACAAGGATGCGACACTCGACGCTAGGGGGCTCATGTGCCCGATGCCGATCGTGCAGCTGGCCAAGAAGGTCAAGGAGCTCAAGTCCGGCCAGGTCCTCGAGCTCTTGGCGGACGACATCGGAGCCAAGGAGGACGTCCCCGCCTGGTGCAGCAGGACGGGACACCAGCTCCTGAAGCTGGAAGAGGAAGGCAAACTCATCAGGATATACATCAGGATCAAGTGAATGACGAAGGAGGACGAAACATGGCCGAAAAGTTCTGCATGGTAGTGAGCGAAGGGAGTTTCGACAAGGCGATGATGCCCCTCATAATGGGCACGACCGCCGCGAGCATGGGCATGGAGGTACACGTGTTCTACACGTTCTTCGGCCTCAAGCTCCTTAAGAAGGGCGTCCGGCCGAAGCTGCCGGGATTGATGAGCCTGTTCACAGGGATGATGGAGAAGAAGATGAAGAAGATCAACATGCCGGGGTACCAGGAGATGCTAGCCCAGGCCAAGGACCTGGGAGTCAACTTCTACGCCTGCAGCACAGTCGATGGAACTCCTCGGCATGAAGAAGGAGGAGCTGATCGACGGGACGAAGATCCTGGGCGCCTCCGCGTTCCTGAACCTCGCCGCGGACTCCAAGATGACCCTGTTCATAGGCTGAGGATGATACCTTGAAGACCGCATTCATAGCGCTCAGGTCGCCCCAGGAGGCAGACCCCTCCCACGCGATCAGGAGATTCGCGGAGAAGGACGACGCGACCGTGATACTCTTCGAGGACGGCGTCTACAACGCCGTCCACCCGAAGGCGTCGGAAGGTCTCGGGGCGGTAGCGCACGAGGTCTTCGTCTGCTCCGAGGACCTGGAGGCGAGGGGGTTCTCGCCCGCCGACCTGAAGGTCGGGAAGGCGGTGGGGTACCCAGAGATAATCGACTGCATCATGGAACGCACTGAGAGGACGCTCACGATCTGAGGTGACACGATGACGAAGACACTCACGATACTGTGGAGGACCGGGTCGATGATGGCCATGGACGCCAATGTGGCCGTCAAGCTGGCCCAGGCGGCCCGCGCCAAGGGATACAAGGTGCACATGTTCGGCTACGGGGAGGGGGTCACCGCCGTCAAGGCGGGGCAGAACCCGAAGAGGTTCCCCAACGTCGGCAAGGAGCTCGAGCAGGCCGCGGCCGATGGGATAGACCAGGCGGTCTGCGAGACGTGTTTCGCCGCCCGAGGCCTCCAGCGCGGAGAGGAGACGAAGGGCGCCAAGGTCGGCAGCCTGACCAACGACCTGTTCAGGTTCGTGTCCGAGTCGGATAGACTCGTGACCATCGCGAGGTGATCAAGATGGCAACATCCACACTCGTCCTGGTGACCAAGGCACCGTACGGCCTCGAGGACGCCTTCGCAGGGCTGCGCCTGGCTCTCGCGATGGGCGTCAACGGCATGAAGACCTCTGTGCTCATGATGGACGACGGGGTCTACAACGCCGTCGCCTCGCAGAACTCCGGCGCCGTCGGGATGCCGTCGAACATGGACGCAACCAAGGAGCTGTACGACTTCGAGGTGCCGGTGTGCGTCGTGAGGGAGGACCTCGAGAAGCGCGGGATCCCCGAATCCGGCCTATTCGAGGGACTCAAGCCGGTCCCGGCGTCCGAGGCGAGGAAGATGCTCGCCGACCACGATGTCGTGACGACGTTCTGAGCAAACACAGGGGGCGCTGCCCCCGGACACCCATTTTATACCAGTGCCGGTAATGCGTAGCCGTGCGCTTCGAGATCAAGGAACGGGACGGCCTGGCGAGGGTGGGCACGCTCGAGATAGACGGCGTAATCCGCGAGACTCCCACCATGGCATATGCGGGGTCGCAGACGAGGCCCGCGGGCTCCCTCGGACTTGCGATGGCGGGGAGCTCCAGCCCCGGCGACCTCGTGGTCGCGAGGTCGGGATTCGAGGGATCCGATGCAGGGGAGGCGCATCTAAGGCCAGGCTTCCGGGGCTCCAAGTACGCCCCGACGGAGGCCGAGGGGGCGTTCCACGTCCTATCCGACCCGGCGTCGCTGCTCCTCGATTCATCCGCGTTCGCAGACTCCATCGAATCGGCCAAGGGTCCGGGGAACATCCTCAGGCCCGTCTACCTTTCATCGGTCGCCCTTCCCCACAGGCTCGCGTTCCTGGCGTATTGCGGGATCGACGTCCTCGACTCGGCCGCGCTCACCGTGGCCACGGAGAACGGGCTGTACCTGACCAACAGCGGGATGCTCGAGTACGGTAGGGTCAAGGCACTCCCGTGTTCGTGCCCTGCATGCCTGTCCGGGAGGCGCGGGAAGGCGGAGCTGCTCGCGCACAACCAGTCGGCCGCCGAGGACGAGCTCCGACACGTGAGGCACGCGATCTCGGAAGGGCGCCTGAGGGAGCTCGTGGAGGCGCGGGTCAGGTCAGACCCGTGGCTGGTCCAGGACCTCAGGCTGCTGGACCTCGCCCACTACCCGCTCCTCGAGATGCACTCCCCCGTCAAAGGGGCCCCGTTCCACGCAGGGTCGAAGGAATCGCTCGCGAGGCCGGAGGTCCGGAGGTGGAGACGCCGGCTGGAGGCGAGGTACGCGCGACCGCCCTCGGCCAAGGTGCTCCTGCTCATCCCGTGCTCGGCCAAGAAGCCGTACTCGACCTCGCGGAGCCACCTCAGGTTCAGGGAGGCGGTCGTCGCGAGCGGCGCGGCCGACATGGTCCACGAGGTCATCGTCACATCCCCCCTCGGCCTGGTGCCGAGCGAGTTGGAGCTGTTCTATCCAGCACAGGACTACGACATCCCCGTGACCGGACACTGGGACAGGGACGAGAAGAGGCTGGCGGAGGAGATGGTCACATGGCTCGTCGAGAGCCAGCACTACGATGCAGTGATCTCCCACCTCGGCGACGAGAGGGAGCCGGTGAACTCGGTCCTCCGCGACTTCGTGGACACGTCCGACGGACACCCAGGATCCAGAGAGAGCCTCAGGAGGCTCGAGGAGACCCTCAGGCAGTACGCACCCGGAGGGCCAGACACCAGGCGCGACCGGTGGACCGAGGACATGCGCTCGAGGTGCAGGTTCCAGTTCGGCGAGCCAGGCGGGATGCTGTGCGACGGGGCGCAGGTGCAGGGGAGGTACCCCAACCTGAGGATCAACAAGGGCGGGACGCAGGTCGGGATGCTCACCGGGGACAGGGGGCTCGTCTCGTTGACCATGGACGGCGGCAGGATACTGGCACCTTCGAACTGCTACACCGTCGAGATCGAGGACTTCGCCCTCAAGGGCAACCTCTTCGCGGTCGGTGTCGCAGGGTCGTCCCCCGAGATACGGGTCGGCGACGATGTCGTCATCGCCCATCACGGGGACGTCAGAGGGGTCGGGGTCGCCAGGATGTGCTCGGCCGAGATGGACCTGGCCGAGCGCGGGGAAGCGGTAAGGGTGCGGCACGCCAAGTGAGACCTGCGGGGGACTACTTTCGCCGACCTCCACATGTCAGACTATTAACCCTCGTTTCGCATAGAATCCTCTGCGAACAGGTGACAAGAATGGCAGAAACCGATCACTACAGCTGGGAGGAGATGTACAATCTCCTCGGTTGCGAACCCGGACTCGAGCCAGCGACTGACTGCGCTTGACGATTGACTCCATCCCAGATAGGTAGGAAAGCCTGCTTCCTCCTACCTATCAACCCTTTCCTTTTCTCCCGCACCCGATGACCGCGCGGCCCTCATCCGTTATGGAGTAGACGCGCCAGCTCTTCCTCCGGATCACACGGACCAGCCCGGCATCGGTCAGCACCTTCAGATGGTACGAGAGCTTCGAGTCGCTGAGGCCCGTCAGCTCCTTCATGAGGCACGGGCACAGCTCGGACCTGGCGAGGGCCCAGAGCACCCTCAGCCTGACTCGCTCTGACAGGACCCTGTGCACCTTAGACTGCGCCGAGAGAGCGGCCGCATCGGGGAGCGACGACGCGATGGCGGAGTAACCTCCCGCCATCTTGACTCCCTGCATGACATCCGAGGGGACCGCCCTGCGCCTCCTGCGGCCCCTGCTCAGAATTTCAATCTCGCTTGAAACCACAAGCATCATATAGCTCGCAGGGGGCTTCAACGTTAGCAACTCCAGGGGCATCATCCAGGGTGTCCCCTCCAGGTGAAACTCGTGACCATGAACCCCTGTTGTCCGGGCAGGAAGACGACCAAGCGGATCAAGGTCGAAGGAGTGGAAGTGGGGATATCCAACTACGACGGCATCCTCGGGAGCGCCCTCGCAAGCGAGGCGGCGGACGAGTCCCAGGTCAAGACCGTCATCATGAGAGGGCTGAAGGAGACGAACTACGTGCCCCGCGAGGCCGAGGAAGAGTACCTCGAGAGCATGTACAGGGAGTACCTCGGCTTCAAGGACCGGATGGAGAGGGCACGCGCCTGCGGCTTCGTGATCGAGGTCTTCGTCGGGCAGTCCCGCTCCGGCACGACCGAGGCGGCTGTCGAGGAGGCACTGACGTCCGAGGGGTTCAAGGCGGATGTCGTCAAGGTGACGGATGCGGAGGTCATGGCGTCCCGCGGGGTCGCTGACTCGCCCGCGGTGGCCATCAACGGCAGGATCGTGTCCGTCGGCAAGGAGCTGAAGCTGGCGGATGTGAGCAGGCTCATCAAGGCGTCCAGGGGAGGGCTCTGAATGCCCGAGAGCTACGAGGGCATCCCGCGCGAGCAGGTCCCCTGGTTCCCGACCATAGACCGTTCGAAGTGCAACGGCTGCGGGACATGTGTCGCATTCTGCCACAGAGAGGTCTTCGCCCAGGACGGCGAGACCAAGGTCGTCGCGCCGTACAACTGCGTCGTCGGCTGCACCGGCTGCAGGAGCCAGTGCCCGGAGCAGGCCATCTCGTTCCCCACCCTCAGGAACCTCGCGGACGCGCTCAGGAACCTCAGGCGCAAGTACCCTCGGTGACGGGGCCGGGGGCCTTCGTGTCGCCTTGAGACCGTACCCGGCACTCTGATGGAAATTTTTATACACTCTCCGGGCATTCGGTCGAAACGGGATAACTGGGATGCACTAGCCTAGCCGCATATCGCCTCAGCGTGGCGAAGCTTGAGCACACAGCCTAGCAAGGGTACTCGAAATGGGCAATCTGGGACCAGGTCTCAGGGCGATGGCCGCGATGTCAGGAGGGTTCACCACCGTGGGGGCTGGACGCCCGAACGGGAGCAAGGCAAGGGTCTTCGTGGTCGACGACGAGGACTTCATCCGTGAGCTCTACAAGGACATGTTCGAGTCCCAGGGCCACACGGTCTTCTCCGCGAGGAGCGGCGACGAGGCCATCAAGGTCATCCAGAGCATGCAGTACAAGCCAGACTGCATCATAATGGACTATCGCATGCCTGGGAAGGATGGCATCCAGGCGACCAAGGAGATCAAGAGGATAGACCCCACGATCCCGATCATCTTCTCGAGCGCCGACGAGACCGTGAGGGACGAGGCGCTGAGGGCGGGGGCGGTGTCGTTCTGGACCAAGCCGTTCCCGATAGGCATGCTGATCAGCGCGACGATGGACATCGTCAGGGCGCAGAAACAGCATCACCAGCTGGGGCTGCTCTAGGACATCCTGTATCTCAGGAGCGCGGCGACGCCGCCCAGCGAATCCAACCGCCTTCCTGCCTCGTGGAGAGAGCTCACGATCACGAACTCGCCCTTGGAGTCCTCGACCGAACGTATCAGGGCGTCAGCGCCCTTGGTCCTCACGTTGGTGTCCAGGATGAGCAGCATCCTGACGGCTCCGGAGGTGCACGCGGCGTCCACCGCGGCTGGCCCGTAGGCATACATCCCTTCCTTGGCTATCTCTGTGAAGAGCTCCTCGACCAGCCGGGTCTCCCTCGCGACCCTGGACTCCTCGAGGACCTTGCCCCCGATCCCGCGCTTCATCAGCTCGTGTATCCCGGCCATGCCCGCCTGCCCGGTGGAATGGATCGAGACGAGCGCAGCCGCCTCTGGATGCTTCTCGCGGATGCGGCGCGCCAGGGCCTCCTTGGTGAACCCCGGGCCGAGTATGATGAGCGGCTCGCCGTGCAGCGACGGCTCCAGCTTCGAGACCACCTCGTCGATGAAGCTCGCCTCGTTGGACTTCGTCTCGTACATCTTCCCGCCAGGGTTGCGGGTGATGGTCGCCTGCTCCTTCACGCCGTACTCCCTGGCCACAGCGACGACCGCCTCCGTGTCCTCGATCGCGACGAAGAGTATCGTGGGCCTCTCGGACGCGCTGGTGGCCCGCTTGATCCTGTCGAAGTGCTTGGTCACCCACTCGGGTTTGATCACGGTGATGTCGTCCCCGACCGACAGCATGAGGGTGTGGTGCTCCCCGACGTCCTGCGGGCCCGACTCGATCCGCCCGAGGAGCCTCAGGCGGTCCTCGGACTCGTGGAACTCGACCTTCTCGACCCTGATGCCAAGGCGCATCCTCACCTTCTCCGTCCTCTCTGGCCGGAGCTTGTCGCTGTGGTCCTCCTTCCTCCTGAAGGTGGTCGCGAAGACGAAGTCTCTCTCGTCTATCAGGTTGTAGAGATGCCAAAGGTCATCGACAGTCTCGGCGAGCAACTTGATCTCGTTGCTCCTCGAGTCCTGGTGGAGTATCTTCATGGGTTCCGGCCATCAACATGCGAGTGAACGGATATCAAGCCATCGAGGACAGGACCTATAAGTCCTCTTCGGATATCACGGTTCCAGCAAAGCCAGCAGGCAGGCGTGAGCTTTATATGCCCATCATGTAATTGCAGAGTAACCCTGTCGGAAGGGGGGATAGATTGGCAGAGTACCTGGCGATTGAAGAGATTTTGGACGAGGTACGGTCGGTTCCCTCTGTCTACGAGGCCACAGTAGTCTCCCGGAGCGGGATGCATATCGCGGGCGACCCGCCGAGGGGAGTCCACCTCGAGACATTCGTGGCGATGTCAGCCATCCTGCTCGGAGCCGCGGAGACTGCAACGGCCGAGATGAAGGACAAGCTCCAGCATGTGGCGATCGAGCTGACGAGGGGAAAGCTGATCGTGGTGAGCGCCGGAACGAGGGCGCTCCTCGTCGTCACGGCATCAAACGAGATGCCGACCCAGCAGCTAGCGGACAAGGCGAAGTACTTCGCGGCGCGTGTCGCGGAGAAGATCTGAACCCTACTGCCTGCCGAATCCGCCGCGGATCCATTCCAGCAGAGTCTCATACGAGTAGATGACGCCCTCTTCGAAGGTCCGGCTCCGCCCATCAGCCATGGCGAGCCCGCGCCTGATCGCCTCGACGACGTCGTCCTCGGTCGAGCAGTCTTCTACCACGGTGAACACACGGCCGATCTCGTCCGGCCTGTGGGCGTCGCTGCCGCCTGTCTGCGAGATGCGCCGCCTCTCGGCCACGCGCCTCGCGGCGGAGTTCGACCTCTCAGGGTTCCCGCCGTTGAGGACCTCGATCCCGTCGAACGGGCCCGTCCTCGCCGATTCCAGCCCTATCCCGGACGGGAACCTCCTGGGATGTGCGGCGACGACGACGCCTCCGAGGGCGTGCACCCTCTCGGCGGTCTCCTCGATCGTCAGCTCCCTCGGAATGACCTCTCCGACGCCGTAGGCGAGCACATGCCCTGAAGCGGTCGAGACCTCGACGCCCCTGACGACGATGAGACCGAACTCGCGGGCGACCGCGGCCGCCTCGATGGAGCCCTCGATGGCGTTGTGGTCGGTGATGGCCAGGCCGTCGAGGCCCATGCCTTTGACGAGCTTCATGATGTCCCGCGGGCTGCCGTTTGCAGCATCCCGCGAGTACTTCGAGTGCACGTGGAGATCGAGCCTCATCGTATCTTAGCACCGGCCCCGATCGGCTTGTCGAACACGATCCTCACTCCGTCCGGTCCTTGCATCAGGACGGCCTTGTCCCCGGCGACGAGTGATGCGTAGCTCCTGCCAGTCTCGCACTTGTCGGCCGCGCACTTGACCTTCCGGCCACCCACGTCCAGTGCGGAAGGGTCACCTGGCACGGCAATGCCGGCGCGCATCTCGAGCTTCTGGAATTCCTTGAAGCCGACCAGCTTCGTCCCCACATCGAGTCCGCTCGACACCTGGGTCCCAGCCGGGAGGTCCCTTTCGGGGGTGAGCAGGGCGAGCGCCCCGCCGGCCTCAGCCGCGAGGAGCATCCCCTCTGACTTGACCCCTCTGAGCACTGCGGGCTCCAGGTTGGTCACGACGACAAGGGTCTTGGTCCTGAGCTCGTCGGCCGTGTAGAACTCCTTCAGTCCGGTGACTATCGTGATCTCCTTGCCTATGTCGACCTTGACGAGATAGAGCTTGTCCGCGTTCGGGTGCGGCTGGACGTCCTTCACCTTCCCGACCTTCAGGTCGAGCGCAGCGAACCTCTGGAACTCCGAGGTCTGGGCCGGCTCCACCTTCGCGAACTGCGGCGCAGGCTTCTCGAGGGAGGCCTTCTCAATGAGCGGGGATGATACGCCATTCCATCCGGTCTCCTCGACCGTCCCTCCCATGGCGAGCTGCTTCCAGATCCCCTCCGACGAGAACGGCATGAACGGGTACGCCATCACCGCGAGGGCCTTGGCGATGAGCATGCTGACATGGAGGACCGTGCCGCACCTGGCCTTGTCCGTCCCCACGAGGGACCACGGCGCGACGGAGTCGAAGTACTGGTTCCCGAACTGGGCCAGGTCCATGACCACCTTGAGCCCGCGCCTGATCTCGCACCGGGACATCGCGTCGGCGTACTCCTGGCCGGCCGCCGATATCCTGTCGATGGCCGCTCTGTCGCGGTCGTCGAGCTCCCCCTTCTCCGGGACCTGCCCGTAGTTCTTGAACGTGAACGAGACGGTCCTGTGGACGAAGTTCCCGTAGGCGGCGACCAGCTCGCTGTTGATACGCTGGCCGAAGTCCTCCCAGGAGAACTCGCTGTCCTTCATCTCGGGCATGTTCGCGGCGAGGTAGTACCTGATCACGTCTGGCTTGAACCTCGTGAGGAGGTCGGGGATGTCTATGCTGACACCCATGCTCTTCGAGAACTTCTGGCCGCCGAGGTTCATGAACTGGTTCGCCGCGACGTCGTATGGAAGGTTGAGCCCGCCGTGCCCCATCAGCATCGCTGGCCAGATGACCGTGTGGAAGACGATGTTGTCCTTGCCGAGGAAGTAGTAGCTCTTGCACGACGGGTCAGTCCAGAAGAGTCTCCAGTCCTCCGGCCTCCCCTCGAGCTTGGCCCATTCCTTCGTCGCGGAGAGGTACCCGATGACCGCCTCGAACCAGACGTATATCCGCTTCGCCTCGAACCCCTCGACCGGGACCGGGACGCCCCACGAGAGGTCCCTGGTTATCGGCCTGTCGATCAGGCCCTCCTCGAGCATGTTGAGCGTGAAGGCGCGGACGTGGGGCCGCCAGTGCGTGTTGCCCTCGACGTACGCCTTGAGCTGCTCCGTGAACTTCGAGAGGAGGAGGAAGTAGTGCTCGGTGTCCTTGAGGATGGGGGTCCCGCCGCAGAGCTGGCACTTGGCGCCGACGAGCTCGTCCGCGTTCAGGTCCTTCCCGCAGCTGTCGCACTGGTCGCCCCTCGCGCGCTCGAACCCGCAGTGGGGGCACTTCCCCTCCACGTACCTGTCCGGGAGGAAGCGCCTGCAGCTGTCGCAGTGGAACTGCTTGGTCGTCCTCTTCGCCAGATGGCCGTTCCTGAGAAGCGTCGTGAAGAAGTCCTTGGCCACTGCCTCGTGGTTCGGCGTATGCGTGCTGGTGTACAGGTCGAACGACATCCCGAGGTCCGCGAGGGCCTTCGAGTCCAGCTCGTGGTACCTGTTCGCGATGACCTCGGGGGAGACCTTCTCCTTGTCGGCGGCGACGGCGACTGGCGCGCCGTGCATGTCCGTCCCGGACACCATGATGACCTCGTTCCCGACGAGCCTGTTGAACCTCGCGAAGATGTCAGCGGGCAGGATCGAGCCGGTCACGTGGCCGACGTGCACCGGGCCGTTCGCGTAGGGCCATGCCACACATACGAGTATACGTGCCATATTGACCAGCCGCCCTCAATCGCGGGGACCGCACTTAAACGTAGCGTGTTGGCCCGTTCCTGGCGGCCAGAGGAGAAAATGAATATACAGGATGAGGGAGATTCACACACCGATGTCCGAAGAGGGACTCGCCCGCCTGAGACAGGACCTGGAGGCCTTCCAAGGCGAGCTGATGCTCGAGTTCTACCAGAACCATTCCGGGCTGAAGGACGAGATGTCCACGGTCGGGATATACGACAGGTACTCCCACCTCTTCTCCGAGGAGGCGGTCCGCGCCGCCTCGGCCGCGGATCCTGACGCGTCCCCGGACGATGAGAGGAGGCGCAGGTACCTCAGATCGTTCTCCACCTTCGGGCTCATTGACAGCTCCGTCAAGGAGCTGACGGACAGGGCCAACACCTTCGAGGCGCAGTCCGTGGTCGCGTTCGATGGGGAGCAGATCCCCTACAGGCACGTCCCGCTGAGGCTGAGGTCGGAGGCGGACCACGGGAGGCGAGCGGCCCTCTTCGACGCGAAGCTCGCCGAGACAACCAGGCTGAACGCGATCCTCGTCGAGAGGGTCCAGACCGCACACGAGACGGCCACGGCCCTCGGGGCGCGGGACTACGCAGACCTCTGCTCCGGGCTCAAGGGCATAGACTACCTCGGGCTCGAGGGGGACATGGAGGACCTGCTCCACAGGACGGAGAACATCTACACCGAGAGCATGTCCGCCATGCTCCAGGAGAGGACCGGGCTGGCGCTCGAGGACGCGTGGAGCTACGACATCCCGTTCGCATTCAAGGGGAAGGAGTTCGACCCCGACTTCCAGAAGGACCGCCTGGCCGACGCGTTCTTCGCGACCCTGAAGGGCATGGGCATCGACAGGTCGGCGTATCCCAACATCGCCATCGACACGGAGGAGAGGCCGAGGAAGACCCCGAGGGCGTTCTGCGCCCCGGTGAAGGTCCCGGACGATGTGCGGCTCGTGATCATGCCCGTCGGCGGGTGGAAGGACTACGAGGCCTTCTTCCACGAAGGGGGCCACGCGTGGCATTTCGGGAGCGTGCGACCGGACCTCTCCCCCGAGTACAGATACCTCGGGGACAACTCCGTCACCGAGGCATTCGCATTCCTGTTCGACCACCTCGTGACCGACCCGCTCTGGCTCGAGAAGTACGCCGGCATGAGGGACTCGGGCGCCTACGTCCGGTTCGCGCTCCTGAACAAGCTCATGTTCCTCAGGAGGTACGCGTGCAAGCTGATGTACGAGCTCAAGCTGCACCACGGGCACGGGCCGGTGGCCCACGACTTCGAGGAGGTCTACAGGACATGCCTCCAGAGGGGGCTCAGGTTCAGGCACTCCGGCAAGCACTATCTCGAGGACGTCGACGACGCGTTCTACTGCGCCGAGTACCTCCGCGCCTGGATCCTGGAGGCGCAGCTCCGGGAGGCGCTGAAGGAGAAGTTCGGGGACGCATGGTTCCTCGAGGAGAGGGCTGGGGCGTACCTCAGGGAGATGTGGTCCTACGGCCAGAAGTACACGGCCGACGAGCTCGTCAAGACCGTCGGGTTCGTGGGGCTGGACCACGGTCCGCTCGTGGCCGAGATCGAGAGAGGGCTGGAAGGCTGATAGTTTTTTAAACGGCCCCCTCCTTAACCCGTTCCGATGAGGATAGCAGTCGTCCTGAAGGACCGCTGCCAGCCGAAGAGGTGTGGCCTCGAGTGCATCAACTACTGTCCGCCCGTGCGGACGGGGGTCGAGGCGATAGCCTTGGGCGACATCGGCAAGCCCGTGGTCTCCGAGGAGCTCTGCGTCGGCTGCGGGATATGCGTCCACAAGTGCCCGTTCGAGGCGATCAAGATCATAGGCCTACCGAAGGAGCTGGAGGGCGAGATGGTCCACCAGTACGGCAAGAACTCCTTCAGGCTCTACAGGCTCCCCGTCGTCAGACAGGGCCAGGTCGTCGGCCTGCTCGGTCCGAACGGGATCGGCAAGACGACGACCATCTCGATCCTCTCCGGCCAGGTCGTCCCGAACCTCGGGGAGTTCAAGCGGAAGGGCTCTTGGGACAAGGTCCTGGAGAAGTACTCCGGCACCGAGATGCACGATTACTTCGCGAGGCTCGCCGACGGGAAGACCAGGACCGCGATGAAGCCGCAGTACGTCGACAAGCTCCCGGCGGTCCACAAGGGGAAGGTCTGCGAGCTCCTGAAGAAGGTCGACGACCTCGGACGCATGGACGAGATCGCGGAGGAGCTCACGCTCACCAACCTGCTCTCGAGGGACATCGAGAAGCTCTCCGGGGGCGAGCTCCAGAGGGTCGCGATCGCCGCGGTCCTCCTCAAGGACGCCGATGTCTACTTCTTCGACGAGCCATCGTCGTACCTGGACATCTACCAGAGGCTCAAGATCGCCAAGATCATCCAGAAGCTGAGCGAGACCAGGCAGGTCGTCGTCATAGAGCACGATCTCGCGATCATGGACTTCCTCGCGGACCTCGTGCACATCACATACGGCTCGGAGGGGGCGTACGGTGTCATAGCGCAACCGAGGCCCGTCCGGACCGCCATCAACGTGTACCTCGACGGCTACCTCCGCGAGGAGAACATAAGGATAAGGGACACGACGATCAAGTTCGAGAGGCGCCCTCCGAGGGCCGACTGGCAGTCCGCGGTCCTGATCTCCTTCGGGAACATCAAGAAGCGCTTCAAGACCTTCTCCCTGTCCGTCGAGGCGGGGAGCATCAAGAAGGGCGAGGTGGTCGGGGCCGTCGGGCCGAACGCGACTGGCAAGACCACATTTGTCAAGATCCTGGCGGGCGAGATCGAGCCGACCTCGGGAGAGGTCGAGGGCGAGGCGTCCGTGAGCTACAAGCCGCAGTACATCAAGCCCGAGTTCGAGGGGACCGTCCGGGAGATGCTCGCCGCGAACATCGGCAGGGACTTCGAGGTGGGGTTCTTCCAGGCCGAGATCTCCCAGCCGCTCAGCCTCAAGTACCTCATGGACAAGGAGGTCTCGACCCTCTCCGGTGGCGAACTCCAGAGGGTGGCCATCGCCGAGTGCCTCGGGAAGCAGGCCGACATATACCTGCTCGACGAACCGTCGGCATACATGGACTCCTCGCAGAGGATGAGCGCCTCCAAGACCATCAGGAAGGTCATCGAGAAGCTCGGGAAGTCGGCCGTCGTCGTGGACCACGACGTCTACATGATAGACCTCATCGCTGACTCGATCATGGTCTTCTCCGGCACGCCGTCGGAGAAGGGGTTGGGCCGCGGTCCCCTGGAGATGCGCGACGGGATGAACGCGTTCCTGAAGGACGTGGACATCACCTTCAGGCGGGACCAGGACACCGACCGGCCGAGGATAAACAAGAAGGACTCGAGACTGGACCGCGAGCAGAAGTCGAAGGGCGAGTACTACTACGGCTGAGCCTTCGCGTCCGCGTCGCGTTCCTTCCGCATCCGCCTCACGTACCACACGACGAGGACGACCGCGCCCGCGACAACCAGTATGTCTAGGTATCTGAACACCGGTTCGATGTCCCGCCAGCTCGGTCCGAGGTAGTATCCTATGTACGCGAGCATGAACGTCCACGGGACCGACCCCACGAAGCTGTAGAACACGAACTTCTTGAAGTCCATCTTGGCGATGCCCGCGGGCAGCGAGATGACCGTGCGCACGACGGGCAGCAGCCGGGCGATGAACGTTGCCTTGTCGCCGTACTTCGCGAACCACTTCTCAGCGGTCACAAGGTGCTTCTCCTGCAGGAGGATGTACTTGCCGTACTTGACGATGAACGGCCTGCCGGCGTAGAGCCCGACGACGTAGGCGAGTATCGAGCCGATGGTGCAGCCCAGGGCGCCCGCGAGGGTGACCCCGATGAGGGACATCGGGCTGCCGACGTAACCCGCCTGCTCGCCCTCGTACACGAGGGCGCCGGCGAAGGGCATGACTATCTCGCTCGGGACAGGCATGCACGCGCTCTCGAGCGCCATCAGGAAGACTATGGCTCCGTACCCGTGGGTCTGGATCCAGTCCATTACGAGATCGATTCCCCACTCGACGAGGCCCATGGCCCTCGGTAACAGGAGGTGGCGGTTATAAGGGTTGGTACCAGCTCGGCGACGCCACGGCCGGGAAAACGATTTCTACGGGGCACGCCCTCGGGACGGGCGATGCGTCCGTCCGAGGTCCTGGAGAGCTATAGTCACATGATGGTCCTGGGGCTGGTCCTGGGGCTCATTGTCGGCGGGTTCCCGGCGATGACCAAGGAGATCTCGATGGCGTCGCTCGCGCTGCTGATGACTTTCTCCCTGGCGAACATTCGGATAGGCGAGGCGGTGGGGCGAGAGCAGGCGAAGGACGCCTTGGTCGCGCTCGCCCTGAACTACGTCCTCCTCTCCGGCGTCATCCTCGCGATGGGGTCGCTGTTCCCCGAGGAGATATGGTGGGGGTGGGTGCTGATGGCAGCCGCGCCATCGGCCGTCTCGGTCGTCCCTTTCACCACGATCCTCGGCGGCAGGACCGGCGGCGTCCTGACCGCGACGGCGGTGAACTACCTGCTCGCCCTCGCCCTGATGCCCCTGATATCCCTGGCGTTCATAGGCTCCGCGGTCTCCAGCTGGAGCCTCGTGAGCTACCTGCTCGTCCTCATCGCGCTCCCGATGGCGCTCTCGAGGGGGGTGATGCGCCTCGCCCCCTCGAAGAGGACCTCGACCGTGACCATGAACTTCGCCTTCGCGATCCTGATCTTCGCGGTCGCAGGCTCGAACAGGGACGCGTTCCTGGGCGACCCGGTCCTGGTGACCGCGATCACACTGGCGTGCGTCGTCAGGACCTTCGGGACCGGGCTCGGGACCGAGTTCGTCCTGAGGGCGCTCGGGAGGCCGAAGGAGGAGAGGGTCGGACATGTCCTGTTCGCCAGCTACAAGAACCTCGGACTGACGGCGACCCTCGCGATAGCCCTCTTCGAGCCCGTGGTCGCGGTCCCGGCCACCATATGCATCGTCCTCGAGGTCGTGTGGGTGATCTGGCTGGGCAGGTTCTACTCGCGCGTCAGCGACCGCGGGAAAGAGAAGACTTGAACCAGCCGGACGTCCTCGGCCATAGCGAGTCCATGTACGCCGCGAACCCGTGCCCGTGGCCGGCCTCTGACCAACGCCTGCTGTCCACGACCAGTATCCCGACCACTGCGAGCACGATCACGGCCGACTCGACGGCCGCCGAGTACGCAAGGGCGGAGTTCTGGAGCTCGTCCAAGCCGACATGGACCGCCCAGAAGGAGAGCGGAAGCAGGTACCTCCATCCGACTGATAGGGGCGCGACGACGAACGCCGCCACGGGATAGTGGAAGAGCGACTTCCATTGGAACCCGCTGCCGTCATCCCATGTCGCTCTGAAGATAGCATCGAACCCGTTGTTGTCCACGTAGGTCTTCACGGCGAACAGGTGGTCGGCGTCCAGCAGCACACCGAAGGTGATGGCGACGAACCACTCGTCCCTGTTCAGCTCCAAGAACATGGCGAACAGGACGACGACTGCTAGATGAGTCGGAGTGAGCAAGCTACCATCCCCTTCTGCGTGACTTGACCTTCGACGGGATGACCTCGGCCGGGCGATAATAATTCCGCCGCCTTCGGCCCGGACCGTTAATAAACAAATCGAAGATTTTATTAAACCATCCTCCGCTGGGCATCCTGGTCCGTTAGAGATGGCACACATCCACCTTGAGGACGGCGCGTTCTCACCCTTCTGGGTCCTTGTCTGGTCACTGGCAGCCGCAGGGGTCGTGTCCCTGGCGCTCCTCAGCCTGGGGAAGGGGAAGGTCTCCCCGAGGAAGCTAGCCATAGCGGCCATGTGCACATCCGTGGGATTCGCGGTCTTCCAGGTCAGCATACCCATCTTCGGAGGGATACACCTCAACCTGACGCCCCTCATCGGCATCCTGGCCGGGCCGGGACTCGGCACCCTCTCGGTCCTCATAATCAACATCTTCAGCGCGGCCGTCGGCCACGGCGGCTGGGGGATGATCGGCGCGAACACACTAGTCAACACGGCCGAGGTGCTCGTGGCGTACTACGTCTACAGGCTCATGAGGAAGGACATGAGGGTGGACAGGTTCGTCTCGGGCCTGACGTCCGGGGTGGCAGCCCTCACCCTCAGCGCCCTTCTGATCATAGCCATCGTAGTGGTCTCCGGGGTCCAGGATTCCGCCTCGACAGCCGAGGAGACCGCGGGGAACATGCTCCTGATAGGCGTCGCGAACATCGTCGCGGGCGTCATCGAGGGACTCATAACAGGATACGTCGTCGCGTTCATAGGTCGGACAAGGCCTGACCTCCTAGCCGACGCGGAAGGTGCGGCGAAGAAGGCGGATGGCTGATGTCAACCAGGTCGTACACGAAGCACATCCCCGACTTCCGCCTGGTGACGCACCTCGCGGAGGCGGGCGACAGCCCGATCCACCGGATGAACCCGTGGACGAAGGTGGTGCTCCTCGCCACCGTGGTCGCGTTCGCCACGGTGCTGATGGACGCGGTCCTTCTCAGCATCCTCCTGATGGCCAGCCTGCTGTTCTACGCGGCCGCCAAGCTGCCTCTCACGCTCCTCGTCGGATGGCTGACCCTCCCGGTCGTCTTCGTAGTCACCCTCGCGGTCATGTTCGTCTTCACCGAGCCCGGGGACGAGGTCCTGGGAGTCGACCTCCTCGGAGACCGGGTCTCCGTGACCGACCAGGGCCTGGTGATGCTCTACAAGCTCCTGGTGAGGGCGCTATCGGTCGTCACATTCTCCCTCACCCTGTTCATGTCCACCCGCTATGCGAACATCGCCCACATGGCCCAGAGGCTGCTCCCCAGCACCCTGGCCGGTGTCTTCCTCCTGTCGTACAGGTTCATGTTCGTGGCATCGGACGAGGTCACGGACGTCATAGACGCGATGAACGCGCGGAGCGCGAAGGTGGTGAAGGGGGTCCTGAACCAGTCGAAGACCTACGCGGGCATCTTCGGCCTCTCGTTCCTGCACGCCTTCGAGAGGGCCGAGGACATCGCCAAGGCGATGGAGTCCAGGGGCTTCACAGGCGAGATGCCCGTGTCGGCCCCGATGCCCCGTCCGGGACCGGCAGGGGTCGCGGTCGTCATCGTCTCATGCGCCCTGCTCGCCCTCGCGACATACTCGAGATACTTCGACCCCGACCTGCTGAGGTGGTGGTGAGCCCATGTCCCAACACAGATGCGACGCGTGTGCGCCAGGTGAGGAATCGATCGTCCACGTGGACTGCGTCTCCCACAGGTACCCGGACGGCACCCAGGGGATACACAACATGTGCTTCCGCGTGTACCCCAGGGAGATCGTCGCCCTCTGCGGGCCCAACGGCTCCGGCAAGTCCACGCTCATCGAGCACCTCAACGGCCTCATGATGCCCGACGTCGGGAGGGTAAGGGTCTTCGACAAGGAGGTCGACAAGGCGAGCGTCTCGTCGATCCGGAAGCTCGTGGGGCTCGTCTTCCAACGCGCCGACTCACAGCTCTTCTCGCCGACCGTCCTCGAGGACGTCATGTTCGGCCCGGTCAACCTCGGCATGACGCAGAAGGAGGCGAAGGAGAAGGCCGAGTGGGCCCTGGGCGTCGTCGGCATGAAGGAGGTCAACAAGGTCCCGCACTACCTCAGCGGTGGACAGAAGCGCCTTGTGGCCATCGCGGGCGTGCTCGCGATGAGCCCCAGGATCCTGGTGGTCGATGAGCCCACGGGCGACCTCGACCCATCCAACTCGAGGAGGATAGAGGAGCTCCTGCGGACCCTGAGGGACCAGCACGGGATCAGCGTCGTCATAGCTCTCCACGACCTCGACATGGCCGCGAGGCTGGCGGACAGGATCTGCATAGTCAAGGGCGGCGGGATCCTCGCCGAGGGGAAGCCGGCCGACATCCTCTACGACGAGGCGCTGCTGAGCTCCGCGGGACTCGAACCGCCCAGCGTCGTCAGGCTCTTCAACGGGCTCGGGCTGAAGACGCCCCCCGAGGGCAGGCCGCTGGACCTGGAGCAGCTCATGCGACTGGTCACACCCAAACAGCCGTGACATGGCCGCCGCTGACAGGTCGGGAATCAAAAGTTGGGGTTTGAGGGGTTTCGGTCTCTGGACGCGCCTATAGCTCCTCGTCCTCTGGCGGGGCGGGCTCGTCCTCCGGAGGCCCTGGTTCCTTGGACGCCGGCTTCGACGGGCCGGAACCGCCCTTCTTCATCATCAGGAACGCTATCGCGCCGACGACGACCACCGCGGCGACGACGAGCAGGACCCACCAGTAGTCCTGGACGAAGCTGCCCGCCTTCTCCTCGACGGTGATGGTCACGGTGTCGGTGTCCGTCTCCCCGCCGTCGTCCGTGACGGTCAGCGTGACGGTGTACTCACCCGCGATGTCGAACACGAACGTCGGCTCAGCGCCGTACAGGGTCTCCGTTCCGCCGTCGTACAGGAAGGTCCAGGTGTAGTTCACGATGTCGCCGTCGTCCATGGACGCGAGCCCGCTGAACTCGACGGGGTCGCCTGCCTCCACGGTCTGGTCCTCGCCCGCATCGGCCATCGGCGCGGCGTTGCCAGAGACCACCCTGATCGTCACCGTGTCGGTGTCGGTCTGGCCCTCAGCGTCCGTGACGGTCAGCGTGACGATGAACTCACCTGCGCTGAGGAACTCGTAGTCCGGGGTCTCGCCAGTGAGCTCCTGGTCCGTCACGTCGGTGAAGGTCCAGACGTAATCGACTATGCCGACGTCGTCGCTAGAGCCCGAGCCGTCGAAGGTGTACGTATCACCGGCCGTGATCTCATCATCCTCGCCCGCATCGGCCATCGGGGGCTCCGTGTTCACCACGGTCACGGTCATCGTGTCCGTAGCCCAGTTGCCGTCGGAGTCCGTCACGTTCAGCGTGACGACGTACTCGCCCACCTCTTCGAAGACATGGTACGGGGTCGGGCCGGTGAGCGTGACCTCACCGGTGCCGTCATCGAACGTCCAGACATAGTCCGCGATCACGCCGTTGTCCGTCGAGCCAGTGCCGTCGAAGGTCACGTTCGCGCCCGCGCTGACCGTCTGGTCGGCACCCGCGTCCGCGGTCGGGTCGGTCGTGTCCGTCACGGTGACGACCATGACATCCGCCGGGTCCGACACCTGGCCGATCGTGTCATTCACGGTCAGCCAGACCTGGTACGTCCCCGGTTCGGTGAAGGTGTACTCCGGGGAGACGCCGTACAGTTCGACGTCCTCGGACTCGATGTACCACGTGTAGTTGACTACGTCGACATCGTCCTCGGATGCCGAGCCGTCGAACGTCACTGGGACGTCCTCAAGCTCGGTCTGGTCCGGTCCCGCGTTCGCCACCGGCGGCATGTCGTCGACGATGGTGACCACCACCGTGTCGGTGTCCGAGTATCCCGCGGCGTCCGTCACGGTCAGATCGCAGACGTAGTCACCGGTCTCGTCGGGCGTGAGTACGACGGTCTCGGTGTAGTACATCATGACGTCGCCGGTCGGGTCCTCCACGGACCACGAGTATTCGACCACTCCCACATTGTCCGTCGAACCACTGCCGTCCACGGTGGCCGTGGTGTTCACCACGGCAGATGCGTCTTCACCGGCACCCGCGACCGGCGGGTCGTTGTCCACCGTGAAGTTCACGAACACGTAATCCGTGTGCTGTGCCCAGTCACCCGCTATCAGGGCGGCCTTGCAGTTCCCGCTCGGGACGAGCCCGACATTCGTCGCCATGAGCGTATCGACTGCCATCGGCTCCAGGTTGGGTGTCGTCATCGTGGTCGGGTTCCATCCGGACTCCTCGCTGAACACCAGGACCATCGTCGTCGGGGCGAATGTGCCTGGGTCGAGAGGCGCGGCCGAGACCAAGGGGCTCGGATCATTGGACACGAAGTACGCCACCGCGCCCGTGGTCCTGTTGAACATCATCTGACCAGAGGTGTCCCCGCTCGAGTTCGAGTACATTCCATTGACCGCGTAGTACTGGTTGCCGTCCATCCATGTCTCCCAGTACGTCAGGGCCTGGGAGACCGTCCCGTCGTCAAGTGTCAGAACGTTGGACACGGTGCTGTCCCATGCGAAGTCCACCTCGTACAGGTCGCTCGCCATATGCGAGTAGACTAGGCTGTCCGTGGAGTATGCGTACGGGTCGGTGCTCGCCTGCCGGTACTCGAGGATGGTGTAGTTCGCGAACGACGCACTGGAGTTGTACTCCTGCAGCATGAACCAAGTGAGCGTCCGCAGGTCCTCCTCGATGACGGTGCCGAACATCGCGGCGGGATTGTACACACTCACGCTCTCGGCCGGGTCGACCGAGAAGTCCACCACTGGTCCGACGGTGTCGGAGGCGAGCGGGAGCTGCAGTTCGTAGTCCGTGACCGATGTCGTGTCGATCTCGTCGAACACGGCCATGTGATCGTTCGCCCAGGCCGTCACGCGGACGTCCGCGTAGTTCGGGACCCACATCTCGTAGTAGCCAGTCTCGTTCGACATGGTCGTGTTCTCGTAATAGGCGTCCAGTATGGAGACACGTATGGTCGCCCAAGGCACCGGGGTGAGACCGGATTCCTCCGTGGTGTTGCCCCACAGCAGGCACTCCGCCGGCGGGACATTCGGGATGAGGTCGACATCGTGCGTCTCCGTGCCCATCTCTGGGGCCGTCACTCGAGTAGTGAGTCACTCGTAGTCCGGAGCGTTGACCTGTATCCAGTAATCGCCGTCCGGGAGGTCGAATGGTACCAGCCGGAGCCATCCGTGGACGTGCTTTGCGTAGCTCGGTCCCCAGACCTGCACGAACGCACCCTCGACCGGTGTGCCGTTGTAGAAGTTGGTGACCGTCCCCTCCAGGACCGAGTTGACGTACGGCACCAGGGAGATGTTGTACCAGTTCAGTGACGCCCGACGTCAGGTCGACGGTGTCCTCGTAGTACTTGTAGTCCATGGACCAGACGGTCACGTCGTATGTCCCCGACACCATGTCCGCGTAGTAGCTCCCGTTTGCGGCGGAATTGGTGTACATCTCGAACGAGTCGCTGCGCATGTAGATGCCCACGCCCTCGATCGGGAGGAGAGTCACGGCATCCGTTACCTCGCCAGTGACGGCGCAGTCGATAGGCCACAGTCCGAAGTCCATCCAGAGGTCTGCCCCTGATGGCATGTCCATCTGGGTGTAATTCCTGGAATACCCTTCGGCCTCGGCCATTACGAAGACCCCGTCGCCCGAGGCACCGAACGTCCCAAGCTCGTACGCGCCCGACGAGTCGGTCATGGCCATCGAATACCATCGCTCCCAGTCCACTCCGGACACCATCTGCAGGACGCGCGCCCCTTCGATGGGGCTGTCGTCGGTGAGGTCGGTGACGTTGCCGCGCATCATCCCGTCGAGGACCATCAGGTTGGGGTTCGATTCGAGCATCTGCCCTTCGCTGATGTCCCAGTTCAGCTGGTAGCTGGCATAGCCTCCCTTGGCCCAAGTAATCTCGGCCGAGCCGTTGGTGATGTTCACGAAGTAGTAGCCGTTGGAGTCAGTGAAGGTGTAGTTGGAGAACTCACCGTCCGTGTTCTGGGTCCTAATCGAGACGACGACCCCGCCAATCGGGGTCCCCACTCCATCGGACACCTGGCCGTACACCATGCAGTCGTCGTTGTACGCAGCCGGCTCGAGTGTGATATTGAACCAGTATGAGGTCAAGCTGACCAACGGGTCATTGGTCTCGTTTCCGACCATGTTGTATCCAGGCATATCCATCAGGATTGCGCCACCGCCGTTCGGGCTGGCGATGACATCGACCTCGAAGTAGCCGCTGCCATCGGTCAGTGTCACAGCGCCGTAGTACGGCATATCCCCGCCCATCGGGTCCATGGAGATCCCGACGACTGTTGCGGTGGCGACGGCTGACCCGCCTTCGTCAAGCACGAAGCCCATGAGGGTGACGTCGCGGGATTCCGATAGCAGCGTGAGGGTGAAATCGCAGGCAACGGTCTCACCTATCCCCACCGAGACCATCTCCAACGCGAAGTAGTAGTCCTCGTGGACCGCCATGACCATCAGGTCGAACCCTCCAGGGACGCTGATCTCGTAATAGCCGGTTGAGTCGGTGAAGTCCGAGGCTAGTTCGATACCGTCAGCCAGCATCAGCATTCCCTTGACATATGCGTTCTCGATCGGGTCCGAGCCATCGGTGACATACCCGTTGATGACCGCATCGGCGGGCGGCAGGTCGGCGCCGTCGGCCGCAGGGGCGTAGACCAGCAGACCTGCCATCAGGGACAGGCACAGAAACACGGACACGGTACTTTTCGTAGAGAGCACTCTTTCTTCGGTCAAGACGATCTCCTCACAGCAATGAGCTCTGGACGGCCTTGGGGGAAGGGCATCCCGCTCAGTCGTCGTACCGCCATGTTGGATATATATGGTTGCCGCGGGTGCGCGCGAGCGTGCGTACGCGCGCTCATGATTCGCGATGGAGGATGATGCGATGCACATCTGGCCAGGTCAAGTCTGGTTCTGTTGCGAAACTAGGCAGCGGCGTGAATGGCCGCAGCCCCCTCGCGACTCGCTCCATTCGGCTCCGACCGTGCGCCCTTCCCAGGGTCGTAGAGGGTCATCATCACGTCACGCTGGAGCGCGCCGGGGTCGAACCGTAGACCCCCTACCATCTCCTTCGAGACGGCTGTATGCAGCAGGTTCAGGCTGGCGTTGATGTGCCTGTCGAGATGCCAGCCGCACTCACATGCGAACTCGGTGCCCTTTCGGGAATGTTGTATTCTCCCACACATCGGGCACTTCCTGCTGCTGTTCCTCGGGTCCACCTTCAGGACCGTCACCCCCCTCCACCTGGCCTTGTACTCGATGAAGTGGTGGAGCCTCCTCCTCGGCCACATGCTCAGCCGTCTGTTGAGGGTCTTGTCCGCTCTCGGCTTGAAGACCCCTTTGAGATCCTCAAGGATTATCGCCGCCTTGTTCTCCTCGGCAAAGTCGAGTACGGCGTTAGCTACCTGGTGCATCCGGTGCTCGACCCGGTCATGCTCCCGCTTCCCCTCTCGCCTGGACAGTCGTCTCGAGGTCCGGCGGTCATGGGACTTCTTCGTCTGGAGGCGCTTCCGCCGGTCATGGTGCCTCTGCTGTATCACGGCGACTTGTGGGAAGGAGGCTTTCACGGGGACGCTTTTCCCTTCCCTGGCGAACACTCCGTCGAGGCTCCGTTCATTCGTGTCGAGAGAGACCACCGATTCCGGGACACATGCTCGCGGCTCCATCTTCCTGAAGGCGATCACGACTCTGTCCGGGAAGAGCGTCAGGGAGCCGATGGAATAGGAAGGGTCGTCCAGGAAGCCCCTGTGATACTTGCTTAGAATCAGCCTGAGCTCGACGTGGCACCCGGCCCGGACGGGCAGGTCGATGACGCCTCTCTCGCGGTCGAGTCTGTATGCCTGGTTCTCCGTCTTCATGAACAGCCGCTTGACATACGGGATCCGGTCCGCCTTTCCTTTCCTGGCGTTCCTCCGATGGTTCTTGAGGATGCTTGCAGCGACCTCGAACACCGAGACGAGGTGCTGAGCGTACATCCCGGGGTGCTCGGTCCTGAAGTCCCTGTATGCGAGCTTGCACAGGGCAAACTTCGATGTCGCACGCGTCTGCAGCCCCGCCCTTATGGCACGATTCACGGCAAGACGGAAGTCCTCGAGAAGGAACCTGACCTGGACGGGCAGCTCATCTTCGAGACGAAAGGACACCGCCTTGACGAGCATCGGATGTTCCTAGGCGGTCGTGATGCTTGTTCCCATCCACTACATGTAATATCTGCCCTTTCCCGCTCCACTCAGGCACCCCTGCTGCCGGGGACATCCAGTGGGCCAACAGCCGAGAGTGCGAATCAACTCGATATGTCGACGAGCCAAGTCCTCCTGAACGCAGAATGAACCTTCGAGGCAGGCGGTTTCCTGCAAAATCAGCGACCTGACAGGAGGATGTAGGGTCGATGCGGTGAGGCATGGGGGAAAAACGGTGCTCGGGCCAGGCGTCGATGCGCAGTCGTTGTTCGACTGGCTCTGAGTGAGATATCACAATCACCGGACTTCTGCAACAAAGCCAAGTCTAAATATCCAGAAGGTCGATGGAGCCCATCCGGTCAAGACCATGGCGCGCAAGGGAAAACACATTCCGAGGAAGCTCCTGTCGAGTGATGAGAACGTCGTCTGGGAATCCAGACCCAGCGGACTGAAGTTCATGGTGAGCGCCAGCTTCGCGATGCTCATCGGACTGGTCGCCCTCGTCCTCTACGCCATGGAGTTCGTGCGTCGACGAGTCCCGAGATCCCGTACCTGACGGAGCAACTCGACGGCGAGTACGGTCAGTACCTCGGCTACCTGCTCCTCGTCGTGTTCGTTCTCGCGTTCGTCTACTTCCTCGATCAAGTGGATCAGATGGGGCAGCACGGTCTACGCCGTCACGGACGAGAGGATCATCACGCAGAAGGGGATCCTGAGCAAGGACTACGACGACATCGAGCTTCCGATGATCTCGAGCGTGGATGTCCACCAACCCTTCTCGAAGAGGATGCTCGGATACGGCACGATAAGGTTCTCGATGTCCGGGTCCGCTGGAAAGAAGGACACCGTCGTCTGGGAGTGGGTCCCCGACCCGCTCGGCGTAAGGCGGAAGGTCCAAGAGGTAATGGACATCCGCGTGAAGCCGAAGAACGACCGCGGCACCTGAATTGTTCGGGGCAATGACCACACCCCGGACGCCATACCAGAAACGCCATTAGTGCACACGACCATTACTGATGGCGTTCGGGAGCTGGTGGGTGTGGTAGCAGCAGATGTTCTGAGGCAGGGGCCAGGCAGGGCGTTCATGCTCTGCAACGAGGCGATCGTCAGGGCGGCCATCGAGTCCGACGTCAAGGTCGTGTCCGCGTATCCAGGGTCTCCGACGACCGAGATACTGGACACATTCTCCGAGGTCGCACCGCACTTCGACTACAGGATGGAGATATCGGCGAACGAGAAGGTCGCCCTCGAGACCTGCGCCGGCGCGTCCATGGCCGGGCTGCGGACCATGACCAGCATGAAGAGCGTCGGACTGAACGTCGCCTCCGACTCGTTCTACTCGCTCGTCGTACACCGGCATCAAGGGCGGGCATGGTCCTCGCGGTCGCGGACGACCCCCAGGCGCACTCGTCCCAGAGCGAGCAGGACGGGAGGACCTTCGGCCCGAGCGCGTACGTCCCGATGCTCGAGCCGTCAGACCCGCAGGAGGCCATGCGCTTCGCGAAGAGTGCATTCGAGCTGTCCGAGAAGCACGGTGTCCCGGTGCTCCTCAGGACGACCACCAGGGTGAACCACCAGAGCGGCATTGTCGAGTTCGGAACGATTGACCGGAAGCCGTTCGAGAAGGTCGACTGGCCGCACCCCACCGGAAGGTTCATCACAGTCGCCGACTCCGCCCGGACATTCAAGCTCGCGATCCTCGAGCGGACCAATAGGATCAGAGAGGAGTTCGAGTCGTCGGACATGAACTCCGTCAGGCTCACAGGTTCCGATGTGGGCATCGTCACGAGCGGTGCCGGATACAACTACGCGGTGGATGCCCTCAAGGTCCTGGGCAAGGACCATTCCGTCCTCAAGCTAGGCACGACCTTCCCTCTGCCGACGAAGCTCATAGCCGACTTCGTGAGGAAGCACGGGACGATCATCGTCGTCGAGGAGCTCTCGCCGTACCTCGAGCTCAACGTCACCGCGATCGCGAAGGACGCCAACCCCTCGGCGAGGATCATCGGCAAGCGGACCGGGCACTTCAGCGAGGCGTTCGAGTACAACACCAACATAGCGGTCGACGGCATGGCGAGGGCGCTCGGCGTCAAGCCACCAGTGGATTACGCGGCGGCGATGGCCTTCGCAGCCGAGCTGAAGCTGGGGCTTCCAGACCGGCCCCCGACCTTCTGCCCGGGCTGCCCGCACAGGGCGTCCCTGTGGGCCGTCAGGCAGGCTCTGAAAGGGGTGAAGCACGTGCTCTCCACGGACATAGGATGTTACTCGATGAGCTTCCTCGCGCCCGTGGAGTACGGTGACTCGCTCCTCAGCATGGGCGCGAGCCTGGGTGTCGCCGCGGGCATGCAGTACGCAGTCAAGGAGAAGGTCGTCGCGATGATAGGGGACTCGACCTTCTGGCACGCGGGCATGCCCGGGCTGGTCAACGCGATACACCACGGGGACGACTTCACGCTCATACTGCTGGACAACTCGGTGACGGCCATGACCGGTCAGCAGCACAACCCCGGGTCGGACAAGACCGCCGGGGAGAGGGCCGCGAAGCCTCTGGTCCTCGAGAACGTCATCCGCGCGATGGGGATCGAGGACCTGACCATCGTCGACCCGTACGATGTCAAGAAGGCATCGGCTGCCATGAAGGACGCGCTCTCGAGGAAGGGGCCCAACGTCGTCATATCGAGGAGGGCGTGCGCCCTCTACGCCGACCGGCAGAAGAGGCGACGAGGCGAGACCATAGGCTCGAACAGGGTGGAGAAGGACGTCTGCAAGAAACCGTACACCTGCATCCGCCAGTTCCACTGCCCCGCCATCTCGATAGACGACGGCGACAGGAAGGCGACCATCTCCAAGGAGCTGTGCGACGGGTGCGACGTCTGCGCGAAGGTCTGTCCTTTCGGCTCCATCAGGGAGAGGGGGGGTGGCTGAGATGACGAAGGAGTTCAGTGTGTACATGTCAGGCGTCGGAGGTCAGGGGCTCGTCCTCCTGTCGAACGTCATAGGTGCCGCGTGCGCCTCGGCAGGGCTCAGAGCCCTCACGGGGGAGCAGCACGGGCTCTCGCAGAGGAGCGGGTCGATCAACGTCCACATGCGCATAGGCGAAGGGATCAGGTCCCCGCTCATCCCGATCGGGGGCGCGGACGCGATACTCGCGCTCGAGGCGCTCGAGGCGCTGAGGTACGTGGAGTACCTCAGGCCCGGCGGGGTCGCGCTCGTCAACGCGCGCGTGCAGCATCCCATCTCTGAGACCACGGCCCACATGAAGGACAAGGCAGCCATCTACATGTCCGCCAAGGACGTCGAGGCGAGGCTGCTCAGGCTCACGGACAAGGTCTCGCTGATAGATGCGCTCTCGATCGCCATGACAGCGGGCAACGCGCTCACCGAGAACATCGTGATGCTCGGCGCGCTCAGCACGCTCGACGACCTACCCGTCCCGGAGAAGGCCCTCAAGGATGCGGTCGCCGCGACCGTGCCCAAGAAGGCGGTCGAGGTCAACCTCAGGGCGTTCGACATGGGGAAGGAGGAGGCACGCTCGCACCTCTGCAAACTGGTTAAGTGCAGGGAATGAGTTCCAGGTGCCGATGAGGAAGACCAGGTTCGTCCGCGTGGACGTGTTCACCAAGAGCAGGTTCGGAGGGAACCCTCTGGCCGTGTTCCCCGACGCGAGGGGACTGACGGGCGGGCAGATGCAGAAGCTGGCCCGCGAGATGAACCTCTCCGAGACCACATTCGTCCTGCCGCCGACCAAGGGCTCGGGGGCGGACTTCAGGGTCAGGATATTCACGCCCGACCTGGAGGTCCCGTACGCGGGACACCCGACGCTGGGGACCTTCTTCGTCCTCGCCGACGACGGCAAGGTCCGGCTCAAGGGGAGGAAGACCGTCGCCATGATGGAGGTCAAGGCCGGCGTCCTCCCGGTGGAGATATACTCGAAGGACGGGAAGGTGGACAGGGTCGTCACCGTCCAGAACGAGCCGGTGTTCTGGCCTGAGCACGACGACCCAGGCCTGATCGCGAGGGCCCTGGGCCTTTCGAAGTCGGACCTCGACCTGGACAGGATGCCGCCCCAGATGGTCTCCACGGGGCTGCCGTGGCTGATAGCCCCCGTGCGTTCCAGGAGGGCGGTGGAGAACATCAGATGCGATATCCAGGCGTTCACGGAGGCCGTCAGCGGGTTCCCCAAGGGGGTCACCGACATCTACGCCACGTGCTTCGACCCGATCCATGCATCCTCTACGGTGCACTCCAGGGGGTTCTCGCTGGTGCTGGGCAGCATCGTCGAGGACCCCGCGACGGGGAGCGCGAGCGGCGACATAGGGGCCTACTTCGTCAGCAGGGGGCTCGTGAAGGGCGAGGGGACCGTTCGGATGGTCAACGAGCAGGGGTACGAGATCGGCAGGCCGAGCAAGATATCGATAGAGGTGGAGAGGGGTCCGGACGGAAAGGCGAAGACCGTCAGGGTCGGTGGCTCGGTCGTCAGGATGATGGATGGCGTCGCGTTCCTCTGAGACTCAGCGCGCCCGTGGGAGCTCGACCTTGAAGACGGCTCCCTGGGAGTGGTCGCCCTTGACGCGGTCCTCGGCCCACACGCGGCCGTGGTAACGCCGGATCAGCATGTGGACGATGTGGAGGCCGAGGCCCGACCCCTTCTTCCGGGTGTCGTTCCTGGTGAACCTCTCGAAGATCCTCTGCTTCATGTCGTCGGGGACGCCCTGGCCCCTGTCGGCGACCGAGACGAGGACGTGTTCGACGCCGTCCCTGGTCGTGTTCTCGATGGATACATCTATCTCGACGGGCTCGTGAAGGTCGTACTTGACGGCGTTCGTGAGTATGTTGACGAACAGCTCCTTCATGAGCTCGTCCCCCATGACGACATGCTTCCCGGGCTCGACCGATTGCTTGAAAACGATCCGGCGGCTGAGGTAGTACTGCGGGACGCTGGTCATGCAGTCGAGGAGCATCGCCCCGAGGTCCGCCCTCGCGAGGGAGACCTCGCCCCAAGTGAGCCGGGACATCGTGCGGACATCCGTCGCCAGCCTGCTGACGTGCATGACCTGGTCGGAGAGCTTGGAGATCATCGCCAGCTGCTCCGGCCGGACCATGGTGACCCTCAGGAGGTCCAGGTAGCCGAGTATCGCCTGGTTGAAGTTCTTTATGTCGTGGGAGAGGAGGTCGGTGTAGAACTCGGCACTGTGCCTGCTCTCGGTCTGCCTCTGGAACATGCGGGAGTTCTCCAGGGCGATGCCCACGAGGCTTGCGAATATCTCGATGATCTCGATCGTCTCCGCGTCGAGCACGCGGTCGTCCCGCGGCTTCAGGATCTCGATGTACGCCACGACGACGCCGTTCCTGTCGAAGATGAATGTGTCGGTGTAGTCCAGCTCATGCCAGTACCCCTCGCCCTTCCTGGGCACGCGGACCGCCCAAGGCTCGGGGTAGTAGACCATGTCCTCGTCGGAGGACTTCACGCTCTCCGTGGGCATGTAGTAGGTCGTCCTGCCGACCTTCTTCCGCCACTTGATGGGGCTCTTGGCGGCCGGCCTCCCCTTGGGGTCTATGACATACTCTATCCTGTCGATCGGATACTCGATCTTCCGGATCGCCTCGGCCCGGTCCTCTGTGTAACCGTAGACGGCCCTGACCGTGAAGATGCCCCTTTCCTCGTCCCGTATCCCCATCACGGTGCGCTTGATCCCCAGGAGCTGCGCCAGGGTCTTGAGGACGTCCTCCATGAGATGGTCCAGGTCGCGGACGTAGAGGATGTCGGACGTGAGGTCGAATATCCGGGACAGCTGCTCGGTCCTCTGGGCGTTGACCCTCAGAGCGTACTCCTTCTCGCTCACCAGCCTCGCGGTCTCGAGGGCCACCTCCGCGAGGGATGTGAAGACCTCGATGGTCTCCAGGGTCTCCTTGTCGGGGATCCTGTCGTCCTTGGGGAAGGCGGGGTACAGCACGCCGACCACCCTCCCGCTCGAGTCGTGGAGCGCGAACGCCAGTATGTCACCCTTGCGGCACTCCTGAGGGGAGCGCGGCTCATCCGAGTACGGGCCCTCGGACTCGCTCGGGTTGAGGTAGTACGAGAGCTGTCTCTTGGACACCTCCTCGATGGGGGTGAAGTAGACCGAGCGGCCGATGCGCCTGCTCTCGCGCAGGTCCTCAAGGACCACATCGATGGGGATGGTCCGTATCTGCGCCTCCTTCAGTGTGCTCTCGGGGTATCCGAGGACTGCGCTCCACCTGAACGCACCCGCGGACTCCTCGTAGACGATCATTATGATCTTGTCGAAGTCGAAGAGGCTGGAGACCGAGGCCAGGATCATCTGCGAGAGCTTCTCCGCATCGTGCTCGGAGACGATCGAGGAGGCGATCCTCAGGACGTCCTCGAGGAGGTCTGTCCGCTGGACGAGCTTGTGGGACCGCGCCTCGCCTCGTTGCCTGACCAGCCCCAGCTGGAGCGAAGCGGAGATCATGTCCGCGCCGGTCCCGAGCGCCACGACGGCCTCCGGCATCGGGAGCGGGCCATCCACCGGACCGACCACCTCCAGGTAGCCCATCGGGCGGCCATCCATCCCGGTGACGGCGAACCTGAGCCAGTCACCCGAGGCCCAGCCCGTCTTCCCGTCGGGCCTCTTGGCGTGCTCGAGCCAGGCATCCGGCCTGCTGAAGAATCCGTTGCTGGAAATCCTCCTGGCGTCGTCGGTCAGGGATGCGATGGTGCCGCTGTCCGGCCTCCCCGCGCCAGCGTGCCTGCCGGCCAGCCCTGAGGCGGCCTCGTCGACCGGCACGAACCTGGCCCCGCTCATGCCGGGGAGGTCGGTCGCGGCAGCCAAGACCTCGTCTATCAACTTCTCTGGAGGGGTACCGTGGGAGAGGGCCCTCGAGAAAGACGCGAGCATCTCCGCGGCCCTGGCATCTCCCTTGGAGACCTCGCCCTTCGAGCCATCGGCATTCAGACTGGAGCCTGTCAACGACCTGCCTCCATGACAAGGCGGTGCTGCGTCTCGCACCGCAACGATGACTGGACCATCTGGCGTCCCGTTTGTAATCACCCTTCACGTGATATAATACATGAGGCGGCCCAGGGGGACCCGAACGGGGAAGGGTTAATGCCTCCGTCCAGGCGTACAGTCGCTGGAGGGACAGCATGGCGGGAACGAAGGAGATACTTGCGACCGCGGTCGAGTTCGAGAGGCAGGGGGAGAGCTACTATCTGAGGTTCCACGACCTCGTCGGCGACAAAGGGGCGAAGGCGCTGATGAAGAGCCTCGCGCGCGACGAGAAAGAGCACGCAGATATCCTGTCCAGGGAGCTGTCGGCCCTGGGCGGAAAGGCGACGGCCGTGTCGAAGGCGGCCCTCGATAAGGCCCTCAAGGAGATCTTCCCTGAGAAGACGGAGAAGGGGTCGCTGGCGGCCAAGGACGCCGTCTCAGCCCTGAGGCTCGGGATCAAGACAGAGGAGAGGTCCATAGATTTCTACTCCAAGAACGGCGCGAAGGCCGCCCCCGAGCTCAAGGAGGTCTTCGCGAAGCTCGAGAGGATGGAAAGAGGACACCTGGACCTGCTGAAGGAGAACCTCAGGTCTCTCGAGGACCAGGGCTCCTGGTACGGCTACGTCCCCATACTCGAAGGGTGAGCGGAGGGCGTGAGGACCTGGAGGCCAAGCTTTTTTAGACGATGGCCTCATCACGAGTCGACGGTGAGAGTGGAGACTTGGCCCGTGTCGTGCCCTTCGAGGCGTACCATTATGACACCCGCAGGTTCGGACAGGACCTGACGAGGTTTATGGCGCCCCCCTACGACGTCATCGATGGGGCTGCCGAGCGGAGGCTGAAGGAGGACCGGCTCAACATAGCCCAACTGACGCTGGGGGACGAGGACGACGGCTACGCGACCGTCCGCAAGCGGCTCACCAGGTGGCTCGACGACGGCGTCCTGGTCAGGGACCAGGGCGAGTCATTCTACCTATACGAACAGACCTTCCAGGGCCCTGGCGGCACCCCGACGGTGAGGTCGGGCATTGTGGGCCTGGTCAGGCTCGAGGAGTTCTCCAAGGGGGTCGTCCTGCCCCACGAGAAGACGATGCCGAAGCACAAGGCCGACAGGCTGGCGCTGATGAAGGCGGTCGAGGGGGACCCCGAGCAGATATTCATGCTCTACGATGACCCGAAGGGGACCGTGGAGGGCATCATCCGAGAGGCGAGGAAGAGCGAGGAGCTCCTCCGGTTCATCGACACGGAGGGCGTCCACCACAGGATAGTCCGCATGGCGGATCCCGGGAGGAATGCATCCATAACCGCCGCACTGGCCGATGCGCGCCTGCTCATAGCCGACGGGCATCACAGGTACGAGACCTCCCTCGAGTACAGGGACGGCGTGCGCGGGCAGGGGCACGGCCCTGGAGGCGACCTCCCGTGCGACTACGTCATGACGACTCTCGTGAGCTCCTCGAACCCAGGGCTCGTGATCTACCCGACCCACAGGCTGGTCAGGGTCGACGGCCAGGAGAGGCTCTCGGAGCTGGTCGGGGCGGTCAGGCAGCGGTTCCGCTGCGAGGACTTCGAAGGCCCCGACGCCCTCGCCAAGGCGGTCGCCGAGGGCCCGAGGGACGCCTTCGGCCTCTGGGCGGATTCCGTCCCCGCGTGCATGCACTGCCGGCCGACGGGCCCGACAGGCGGGGCCGGCCCCATGACAGGGCTGTCGGTCTACGTCCTGCAGGAGCAGGTCCTGAAGGGCATACTCGGGCACACGGAGGAGACCCTGGCCAAGAAGCAGGGCATCGAGTTCGTGAAGGGGACGGACGCGGCGATGGCACTCATGGACGCTGGCGAGTTCCAGGCATGCTTCTTCGTCAGGCCGCCGACGATCTCCGAGGTCATGGCGGTATCTGTCACAGGCGAGAGGATGCCACAGAAGTCCACGTACTTCTACCCCAAGATATGGTCGGGCGCCCTCCTCCACCTCTTCCGGTGAGGGTGAGCCTGTCCAACTGTGAAATAAGTGGAACGCCATACGGGCGTCGAGGGGACTGAGTTGGCATACGACCTCGGGATAATCGGCGGGTACATAGTCGACGGCGCGGGGAACCCCTGGTTCCATGGGGACCTGGGCGTGACCGGCAAGAGGATAGCCAAGGTCGGTACCGTCGCCAGGAAGGAGTGCGACAAGGTCATCGACGCCAAGGGGCTCTTCGTCTGCCCGGGTTTCGTCGACATCCACACCCACTCCGACTTCACTGCGATGGTGTTCCGGGGGTGCGACAGCACCCTGAGGCAGGGGGTCACCACGCACCTCATAGGCAACTGCGGCCTCGGGGTCGCGCCCCTGAGGGAGCCGTACGTCAAGCTGATGATGAACTACTGGGGCGAGTGGGCAGGCGTCGGTGACGTCAAGTGGCGGACGTTCAGGGAATACCTGCGAGCCCTGGAGAAGGGGGGCCTCGGGCACAACATCGCCGCTCTGGTAGGGCACGGGGCCGTGAGGACCGCCGTCATGGGCCCTGACAGGGGGGCCCCCGACAAGGCCCAGCTGAAGGACATGAAGGGGCTGGTCGACGAGGCCATGGGGGCCGGGGCGTTCGGCATGTCCACCGGGCTGGTCTACCCGCCGAGCTGCTTCGCGAAGACGGACGAGGTCATAGAGCTCTGCAAGGTCGTCGCCAAGTACGGCGGAATGTACACTTCACACATAAGGGGCGAGAGGGAGACCATCGCCGACGCCATCAGGGAGGCCATCCTCATTGGCGAGAGGTCCGGGGTCAGGGTCCAGATATCCCACAACTGCCCCAAGTGGGGGGCGTGCGGACGGACCAAGGAGACCCTCGGACTCGTGGAGAAGGCGAGGGAGAAGGGGTTCGACGTCACGATCGACAACGACATGCACACCGACCTCGCGCCCAAGCTCAGCGGCGCGCTGCCGCAGTACCTCCACGAGCTCGACAGGGAGGACATGCTCGCACACATCTCGTCCCCCAAGAACAGGGCCAGGATCAAGAGGGAGATCATAGAGGACAAGCTCCCGGCGTTCGGGCCGTGCGGGCTCCTGAAGCACGGCAACTTCGAGAGGATATTCGTCATGGACTCCCCCAAGGACAGGAAGCTGGAGGGGAAGACCGTCGCTCAGATCGCGAAGGAGTCGGGCAAGGACCCTTTCGATGCCTACTTCGACCTCATAGTGGGGAGCCAGAACGACATCACCGCGCTCTTCGACTACATCTCCGAGGAGGACATCAAGGCGCTCATGGTCCATCCCCTGATGATGGTCTCCTCCGACTGCGCGACGTGGTCGACGGAGGGGCCGCTGAGCGACCCGCCGCCCTACATACCCTGCGCGTTCGGGGAGTACCCGGGCATACTGTCCAAGTACGTCAGGGACGAGAAGCTCCTGACGCTCCAGGAGGCGGTCAGGAAGATGACCAGCTTCCCCGCACAGAAGATGGGGCTCTACGACCGGGGGCTGCTCAGGCCGGGCATGCGGGCCGACGTCACGCTCATAGACCTGCCGAGGCTCAAGGACCGGGCGACCAACCCGTGGCCGCACACGCACCCCTTCGAGAACTGGCCCCACAAGTACCCCGAGGGCGTGCCTTACGTGATAGTGAACGGCAAGGTCGCGGTCAGGAAGGGCGAGCAGACGAAGGAGCTCGCGGGCGAGGTCATCCGGCAAGCGCCGAAGTGAGCCCGGTCAGATCTCCAGCTTCCTGTACTCCCCCTTGCACGGGCTGCCGGGGCAGAACCACATCGCCCGATTGGTCAGGTCGAACACGACCGAGAAGATCGTGGCCGTCTGCTCGTCAGGGGCCAGCGCCGGGTCGGCATGCCTGCATATGCTCTCCGGGTGCCCGACGTGGTCCATGAAGACCTTCTTGAAGGTCGACACGTCGACCCTCCCGAGCTCCGCCTTGAAGAGCTTGCGGGCGCGGTTGTACCGGACTATGGACGAGAACCTCGTGTGGAGGTTGTCCTCGAACCTCCACATCTTCGGGGAGAGGTAGTGGTTCGTGTGGACCAGCCAGCCATCCTCGGCGTAGAGGGCGTCGAACGCGGTGGCCGAGCCCTCCATGCTGTATATCTCCCCGTTCGTGTCGCAGATTATGTTGTTGAAGCTGTGCCCCCGCCCCTCGGGCATGGAGGCCGTGAGGGCCTGGTAGATGCCCCTCTCCCTGAGCACCTTCCTGACCGGGAACATCTTCGGTATGCCGGGCCTGACGTCGTTCGGGACGAGGGCGTTGCCCGTGAGGCTGATCCCCGCGGAGTTCATCCCCACAGTCGGCATGATCCCGCCGTAGCAGACCCCTATGAACGCGGGCTCGTCCTTCGGCCTCACCCTGGTCACGGCGACATCCTCGGAGTTCCAGGGCTCCACGTCCTCGTTGTGGGCCGCGTAGACGCAGTCGTTGACGGTCCATTGGGCGTTGACCGCGAGGTCCGTGCACCCCTTGCCCGCGGCCGGGTGGTCGCTTATCATCGCGTAGACCCTGTCGAACGGGATGCCAGTGCCCTCGGCGTACCCCTCGAGCTCCTCCACGTACTCGGGGTAGAAGCGCCGCGACATCGGAAGGGTCCTCTTGGAGAGCGCCACGGCTGACTCCAAGGTCCTCCCGGGGATGCGCTCGACGTACGCCTTGAGCCTCTTGTCCATCCTGAGCGCCTGGTCCCTGCACTGCTTCCCGAGGGAGACGCCGATCTCATGGTGGCTCCCCGAGGCCGAGACCTCCCTTATCGTACCGCTCTCAATCTTGGGCGTGGTGACCGACTCCCGTCGCGGGCGCGACGCACCGGGGAGGACAGGGCATCTAGAAATATGTTCCCGGACGCGCGCGTGCCCGCGCGCGCGAAAAGGCTTATGCGCGCACACGACGGTCAACCCCCCGATGCCCAAGGTCGAGGTCGACTTCTCGTGCAGGAAGTGCAAGAACACCTACCCCGCGACGATCACCTTCTCGGGCAAGGCCGAGGACCTAGACCTCGCCGACAATCAGTCGCGGTGCCCGTACTGCGGGGCGTGGAACTGCGCCGACCCGAAGGCCGTGAGGGCTGCGGCTAAGGAGACGGGCCGCGGCTGACCACACGCTGACTCATGATGTTTATATAGCGGCAATCCAGGGCATCAGAGCCCTCTTGTGGGGGTCGATGAGAGCTTCCGCGTTTATAAACGAACGCGACCTGCCAGCATGTCGATTTCGGTATGCGCGGCCAAAGGCATGGTCTAAAAGAAGGAAAGGCTAAATACGACAAAAGACTGTTATCCGAACGTGTTTGACCTCCACTAGGGGAGTAGAGGGGGGTCAAGTTATACGGAAGGAGGACATGCTTAATGGTAGCAAGTAAAGAAAATGAGACTGCACCAGAAGAGACGGCAGAATCCCTTCCAACCGAGGTGAAAGACGAGCCCAAGAAGAAGACGATGATGTTGGCCGTGATTATCGCGGTCATCGTCGTCATAGCCGCGGTCGCCGCTGCGATCGGGCTAGGGCTGCTCGGTGGAGAGGATGAGGAGCCGGCAAACGTCGCGCCAAGTGGCGGGGTGAGAGCCATCTGCCGGGACCACGATAGACATCGGTGGTTCCGTGAGCTTCGAATCGACTGGCGACGACTCTGACGGTGACAATAGTCAACTACACCTGGATGTACGGCGACGGTGTCGTTGAATGACGGAGCGACCTGAACGAGACGGAGCACACCTACGACAACGGTGGCAGCTACCTCGTGTACCACGTGGTAGAGGACGACGCCGGAGCCATGGGCGACAACGAGGCGCAGATGATCTGCCGTCACTGTCCTGCTCGTGGAACACGGACACGTGGCAGAACGACTCCGCCCCGTTCGCGTACATGAACCGTGGACGAGACCGTCATTGAGATTAACGACACGGTGACGTTCAACATGACTTCGTGCGCAGCCCCGCTGTGGGACCGAGGACGCCTGGGAGGTTGCCTCGAGCTGGGAGTACATCGACTCGATGACCCTGGACTTCGGTGACGACAGCGACGCCAGTCGACGTCACACCCGACGAGATCATGACCGCAGGAGCACAAGTACACCGAGAGCGGACACTACGCGACGTCGCTCAACGTCACCTCGATGGAGGGGGTATCGACGACCGTGATGTACACCGTCCACGTGCTCACGCCAGAGGTGGAGTACATCGGTGAGATCAAGAACCCGGACGCGTTCATCAGGTCACGATAGGCGAACCAGAGTACCTCGACCCGGCCATCGACTACGAGACGGCCGGCGGCGAGGTCATCATGAACACCTACGAGACGCTCATCTGGTACAACGAGGAGAGCACCGTTGAACTTGTGCCAGTCCTCGCGACCGAGGTCCCGATCCGTCGAGAACGGCGGGATCTCCGAGGACGGCATGAACTACACGTTCCACATCAAGGAGGGCGTGACATTCCACGATGGTACCGAGCTCACGGCGGATGACGTCGCGTACTCGATCCAGAGGGTCCTGAGGATACACGACCCGAACGGTCCGTCCTGGATGCTCGAGCAGATCATGACGAGCTACCTGTCGTACTACGTCGATTCGAACCTGACGACATTCATCGCGGACAACGCGCCTCCGCAGTGGATGCTTGACGCGATCGGCGAGACCGACGGAGCCTACATCCTCACCGAGGATGACAACAGGGCAGTCGCAGAGGCCTCGATAACAGTCGTGGACGACATGACCGTCAACTTCAGGCTGAACAAGCCGTTCCCGGCGTTCCTGAAGATAGTGGCCTACACCGTCATGTCCATCGTGAGCAAGGACTATGTCGAGGATAACGGCGGGATCGTCGATGGCGAGCACAACGTCGTCATGGACGAGACGACCTGCGGCACCGGCCCATACATCCTCCCCGAGGGAGGATGGGAATTCGGCACGAAGATCCACCTCGTCAGGAACGACGACTACTGGGGCAGCGCTCCGGCTCTGAAGGATGTGTACATCATAACCGCAACGGACGAGAACACGAGGATCCTGATGTTGCAGGCCGGCGATGCCGACAGCATCGCGATGAGCATCGAGTACGAGAGCATGTTCCCGGACACCTCGAAGTACGAGCATAACGAAGGGACTGGCCACTTTCGATGTGACCTTCGCCGGGTTCAACATGGAGATCAACACGACCCAGGCGGCGATATACGGCAGCAACGTCCCGACGGACTTCTTCGCGGACAAGAACGTCAGGCTGGCATTCGTCCACATGCTCGACTACGACACGTTCATCGAGAACGTGCTGAAGGGCAACGCCATACAGCCGAACGGCGTCATCCCGAAGGGCATGTTCGGGTACGATGAGACGATCCCGACCTACGAGTTCGACCTGGACGACGGCCGCAGACTACCTCAAGGAGGCCATCAACATCGACTCGGGCAACTCGTGGTGGGCGGACGGTTTCGAGATCGCGCTGTTCTACAATGCGGGCAACGCATACAGGGAGACGGCTTGCAGATACCTGGCCGACGCACTCGACACGCTGACGACCATGGCGGCGACTGACCCTGAAGGCGGAGGAACGTTCACGGCGACGGTCAACACGCTGGACTGGCCGACATACCTGTCGCCCGCTGAGGAACAAGCCCAGCCCGTTCCCGGTGTTCTACCTCGGATGGGCGCCTGACTACGCAGACCCGGACGACTACGCGACGCCCTTCCTGGACAGCGTCTACGGTGGCTACCCGCACACAACCGGCTATGCCAACGCATCGATTGACCTGCTCGTGAGGGCAGCGGCCGTCGAGCTGAATGAGACGCTCCGTGCGGAGATGTATTCCGACATGAGCATGCTCGTCTACGAGGATGCACCGTACATCTTCGTGTGGCAGGGGAACAACTTCCACATAGAGCGGTCGTGGATCGACGGCTACTACTTCAACCCGATGTACCCTGGGTTCTACTTCCCAGCGTTCAGCAAGGCTGCATCGACGACCTGAAGTAGGAGGAGTCTCAAACCCCTTCATCAAAACCTCTTCTATCCCAATTTTCGGAGTCGAGCCGTGGCGAAGCGCAAGCTGCGAGGTGTGGGCGTTGGCGGTTCCGCATGTCCAGCGGGACGTACCCTGGAGCAGTGGTTGGGAAAAGGTAGAAATAGTGAGGATTCGTGTACTATCCAGCGGTCCCCCAGGGGTGATTCTGGCTGCAACTCCTAACATATGTCGTCAGGCGCCTGTTACTGCTTATCCCAGTGCTGCTCGGAGTGACCATACTCACTTTCGCGATCATGCGGGCGGCCGGCGACCCCGTGACGGCATACCTGTCGAACCCCGAGAGGGCGACGGAGAGACAGATCCAGGCGATCATCGACAAGTACCAGCTGGATGAACCGACCTGGGTCCAGTACGTCTACTGGCTGAAGGGGACCCTCACCGGCGACCTCGGATACAGCCAGATATCCCACCTACCAGTCGCCAAGACTCTTGCGCTCAAATTCCCCGCGACATTCGAACTCTCTTTCACCGCCACCCTCATTGCCGTCCTTGCGGGAATACGGTTGGGGACCGTCGCAGCGGTGAGGGTCAACTCATGGGTCGACCAGACGACGAGGGTCGTGTCCCTGATCGCGGTCTCGATGCCGGTCTTCTGGCTGGGCCTCCTCCTGCTGATGGTGTTCTACAATCAGCTGGGATGGTTGCCTGGGCCCGGAAGGTATTCGTCCGGGTTCGAGATAAACGACCTCAATCACTATACTAACCTGCTGACGATCGACACCCTTCTGAACGGAAACTGGGACTTCTTCGTGGACGCTGTAGGTCATTTGGTCCTGCCAGCTATAACGTTGGCCTTTGCGTCGACCGCGCTCATAGTGAGGATGATGAGATCCAGCATGCTCGAGGTCCTGGGGGCGGAGTACATAAGGACCGCACGGTCCAAGGGGCTTCCGGAGAAGACCGTGATAAGGAAGCACGCGAGGAGGAACGCGCTCATCCCGACCACCACTGTCGTCGGGCTCAGTTTCGGAGGGTTGCTGGGAGGGGCCGTCCTGACAGAGACCATCTTCACATGGCCGGGGCTGGGGGCATGGTCGGCCCAGGCCGCGCTCAACCTAGACACCGCGGGGATCATGGGCTTCACCCTCCTCACCGCGATCATCTAAGTGTCTCGCCAACCTCATAGTGGACATCGCTTACGCATATCTCGACCCGAGGGTGCGCCTAGGCTGAGGAGGAGGTGTGAAGATGAAACTCGACATGTCGAAGAACGATGCGGGTGGCGCCAAGCCCACGGGGAAGCCGTCTCTCGAACAGAGAGCCGCATCCGGGAAGGACTTCAAGGATGCGCTCGGGGCATTCCTGGCGCCGAGACTGAGGGAGATCAAGTTCGACCTCCACCTGCTTTCCAAGAGCGCGACATCGATGGCTGGGCTCATCCTGCTCCTCATGCTCATCGTGGTGGCCGCCGTGCCATGGGCGTTCGCCACCCCGAACGAGCCGGACCCATACCAGATTCCTTTTGACAAGTATGTCCCGGACCCGCTGCCACCGCTGACGGACGGGTTCCTGCTCGGGAGCGGCAACAGCGGGGCCGACATCTACTACGGCATAATCTGGGGCGCGAGGCTCTCGATGAGCTTCTCGGTGCAGGTCGTCATCGTGTCCGTGATCATCGGGACGTTCCTCGGATTGGCCTCCGGGTTCAGGGGCGGATTCCTCGACGAGGGCATCATGAGAGTCACGGACATATTCCTGTCCATCCCCTCTCTGATTCTGGTCATGGCCATAGCAGCCGTCCTGGGGAAGGACCTCAACGCCACCAAGATAGCGCTCATCGCGGTCTGGTGGTCAGGGTACACGAGGCTCGTGAGAGGGCAGGTGCTCTCGATCAGGGAGAACTCGTACGTCGACGCGGCGCGCGCCTCCGGATCGGGCGAGGGGAAGATCATGCTCAGGCACATCCTCCCGAACTCGTGGGCGCCCGTGCTGGTCTCCGCCACAATGGACATGGGGACGGTCGTGCTGGTCATGGCCGGGCTCAGCTACATCGGGCTCGGCGCGGCCCACGGGATGGCGGAGTGGGGCGTCATGATCAACGACGGACAGAAGTACTTCGTCATCGGCTACTGGTGGATGGTCTTCTTCCCGGGCATGGCGATCCTGACTTTCGTGCTCGCGTTCAACCTGTTGGGCGATGGGCTCAGGGACATATTCGACCCCAAGATGAGGCGGTGACCCGATGGAGAAGAACGAAGACATACTCGCGGAGATCAACGACCTCTACGTCAACTTCTACACATACCAGGGCGTGGTCAAGGCCATCGACGGCATAGACCTCGTCATCAGGAAGGGAGAGACCCTCGGCCTCGTGGGCGAGACGGGCTGCGGGAAGAGCGTCACGGCGAGCACCATCATGAAGCTCGTCCTGAGCCCGCCTGGCAAGATCGAGTCGGGGGCCGTGTACTTCATGGAGCCCTCGGAAGTGAAGGCGAAGAGGAAGGAGCACGAGGCCATCGCCCAGCGCTGGTACGACAATCTCCCCGAGGCGGAGAAGAAGAAGGTCGTCGCAACCTATGGCCTGAGGTTCACGGGGTTCAAGAAGAGGACAAAGCCAGTTACCAAGAGCGAGGTCGCCAAGATCGTCCCGCCCGACAGGATCCCCCACGGGGTCATGACGCAGTACCTCAAGAAGAAGCTCGCGCAGGCACCGAAGGGCGACACAGTCGCCCAGGAAGCTCTGGGCAGGAAGTACGACCTCCTCCAGAAGAAGGTCGAGTACATGCAGCTCATCCGGGGCAGGTTCATCTCGATGATATTCCAGGAGCCGACCTCCGCGCTCAACCCCGTCTTCACAGCTGGCGACCAGATCGCCGAGGTCATCCTGCAGCACAGGAAGTCCGAGATGGCGAAGAGGGCGCTCGCGCCTCCCACCTCCGGCGCCGGAGCGATCGTCATCGGGATCCTGAAGAAGGGACCGATCAACCTCGAGACACTCTACCATGCGCTCTCGAAGGACCACGGGGTCAAGAGAGACGATGCGGCAAAGGCCATAATGGAACTCGTCAACCGGAGATTCGTCAGACTTATGAAGAAGGAGAAGGTCCTGGCAATCGTGGAGAAGCCGCCCAAGACGGCGCTCAAGAAGCCCTTCTCCAAGGTCGAATCGGTCGTCGTCGGGACCGTGAAAACGGGACCGGTCGCTCTCGAGAGTGTCTACAAGATGCTCTTGAAGGACCACGGGATCAAGAGAGACGAAGCGTCGAAGGTCATGACGGGCCTCAAGAGGCGGAAGGTCGTCAGGCAGACACAGGCCAAGGTCCTCGCGATCGAGAAGCATCCGTCCAGGAGCTACAGGGTGCGCATGCTCGAGATGATAGCCAAGAACCCGAACGCGATGGGGACGATGGTCGAGAAGGTCCCCCTCCTTAGGCGCGTGCCGTTCGTCAACCAGCACAACAAGGACCTGTACACAGAGGCCATCAAGGAGGCCACGAGGATGCTCGAGATCGTGCGCATACCGGACCCCAAGGGGGTCGCCAGCCGCTACCCCTACGAGCTGAGCGGTGGCATGCAGCAGAGGGTCATGATCGCAATAGCGCTCGCATGCAACCCGAAGCTGCTCATCGCCGACGAGCCCACGACGGCCCTCGACGTCACCATCCAGGCGCAGATCCTCAAGCTCATGAGGGACCTGAAGGAGTCGTTCGGGTCGTCCATCCTGCTCATCACGCACAACCTGGGCGTCGTCGCGGAGATGTGCGACCGCGTGGGAGTGATGTACGCCGGGTCGATGGCCGAGGTAGGCCCGGTAAGGACCATCTTCAAGGAGCCGCTCCATCCGTACACCACGGGGCTCATGAAATCGGTCCCGTCGGTGCAGCAGGACGCGGATACCCTGTTCACCATACGCGGGTCGGTCCCGAACCTGGTCAAGCCGCCGACGGGCTGCAGGTTCCACCCGAGGTGCGACTACGCGAAGGACCTATGCGCGAATAGGAAGCCGAAGCTGATCGAGGTGTCGCCCGACCACTATGTCGCCTGCCACAAGGTCACGGGGGCTGAAGGCTATGGATGAAGACCGCAACCTCATCGATGTCATCCACATGAAGAAGTACTTCCCCATCAGGGGAGGACTCTTCAAGCGCCCGGTAGGGAGCGTCAAGGCGGTCGACGACGTCAACGTTCTTCATCAAGAGGGGCGAGACGCTCGGACTGGTCGGCGAGAGCGGCTGCGGCAAGACCACCGTCGGCAGGTCCATCATGATGCTCACCCCGCCGACGGAGGGATACGTCTTCTTCGAGACCCCTCAGGACGTCGTGAGGCGTTTCACGGAGGTCTTCGAGCTCCTCCGCGGGACCGGCGAGGGGAAGATGACCGTCGACATCGCCATAAGGATACTCGAGGGGGTGGACCGCCTGGTCAACACCCCCGAGTGCGGGATACGCGAGGAGAAGGCGAAGCGCGTGTGCGCGGACGCCCTCAAGCTCGCCGACGGCCTCAGGAAGAGCGGCAAGAAGGACGCGAAGGAGGAGGATGTCAGGGACATCGCCGAGGCCGCCCTCGAGGACGTCGCCAAGAAGCACACCATCAACTTCAAGAAGAAGGCCAGACTGAGGAAGATGAGGAGCAGGATCCAGTTCGTCTTCCAGGACCCGTTCTCGTCGCTGGACCCGAAGATGCTCGTCAAGGACATCGTCGCTGAGCCCGTCGAGGCGCAGCTCAAGAACTACAAGCTCGTGAAGGAAGGATGCGAAGGGCAAGACCGTCTACCAGATGATCGACAAGCGAGTACAAGCTCGTCGCCAAGAAGGACGGCTCGGGCGAGATCATGCACCAGGTGGTCCCGAAGGAAGGACGCCCAAGACAGACGCGGCCCCAGGCACCGCCGCGACGACGCCGGCGTCCTCCAGGACAAGATGGGGCTCGCAGGGCGTCCGGGGACGCAGCTCAACAAGAAGCTCTGGACGCGCGACCGCGTCATCAAGCTCCTCGGAGCATGTCGGGCTGAACGTCGAGCACATGTACAGGTTCCCGCACGAGTTCAGCGGCGGCCAGAGGCAGAGGATAGGCATCGCGAGGGCGCTGTCCGTCAACCCCGACTTCGTCGTCCTCGACGAGCCGACCTCGGCGCTCGACGTCAGCGTCCAGGCGCAGATCCTCAACATGCTCAACGACCTCCAGAACGACTTCGGGCTCACCTACCTGTTCATATCCCACGACCTGAGCACCATCAGGTACATGTGCGACCGCGTCGCGGTCATGTACCTGGGCAAGATAGTCGAGTACGCGGTCAAGGACGAGCTCTTCGCGCAGGCCGACGCACCCGTACACCGAGGCGCTGCTGTCGGTCATACCGGCGCCCGACCCGGACCTGAGGAAGGACAGGATCATCCTGCCAGGGGACGTGCCGAGCCCGGCGAACCCGCCGTCCGGGCTGCAGGTTCCACACGCAGGTGCCCGCTCGTCGAAGGACATCTGCTCGATCGAGGAGCCACCCCTGACGGACAGGGGCAACGAGCACTACGTGGCCTGCCATGTGCGCTAAGAAGGTCAGAGCGGCCCGACGAGGGCCGGCCCCGTCGACGCCCTATCGTCGCGCTCGATCGGTGGCGCCCCGAGGACCGTGGTCAATGACGACGGCCTCATGGACGACGAGATAACCCTCAGGATCCTCAGGAGCAGGATGACCTGGAAGGAGTGGCTCCTCTACGATTTCCTGCGCTACTGGTACGGGCTGGGGGCGTTCGCCCTCCTCGCGTTCTCCGTGACCTACGTCGCATGGGAGTACCATGTCAAGGACGCCGCTCGGGCTGGCCGTCCTCGCCATCGGCGGGTTCGCCCTCATCGTCCTCGAGTTCCTGCTCTACAGGGCGATCTGGCCCAGGGGGGCCTTCACCGCGGGATGGCCCGCAGGGAGGCGCCTCAGGATAGCGTCCTGAGGCGGCTCCGCTGGCGCCTGTGAGGGCCTGTTATTTACTATCGGCAACGCATTCACCTCCGGTCAGGGCCAGGTGCCCGGCTCGCGGAGTGAGCATTGGACTGGTTGGATAGCCGTCGCTCATCGCTCGTCGCTACCTGGTGATCCTCGCACTCGGCCAGGTCACCTGGGCATCTGGAAGAGGGTCGGCGCGAGCGTCTACGGGCCCATCCTCCTATGGAGGACCAGGCGGGGCATATCGGTCATCATACGACGGCTCGCGAGGCGCGCGCAGGGCGTGGAACGTGCTTCGCCGGCGTGGGAGCCGCCCTCGCCGTGACCATGATGGTCATCCTGACGCTGTTCCTGTTCTGGGTCTCGTACTCGCGACCCCGCCCTGCCGAGCGCCGAGGCGGCGTCCGAGGAGGTGGGACCGGGGCTCCCGACCGAGAGCCTCGCGAAGGCTCTCGTGTACGGCGGCCTCGGGATGGTCGTCGCCGTCATCGTGCATGAGCTCGGGCACGGGCGTGGCGCCGCCGCGCACAGGCTGAGGCTCGATTCGGTGGGGGTACTGTTCCTGGCCATCCCGATCGGGGCCTTCGTCGAGCCCAACGACGACGACCTGGACAAGGCGGACGCCCTGACCAGGATGAAGGTCTACGCGTCCGGGGCGGCCGCGAACATCATGATCGGCGCTCGTGTGCATCGCCGTCCTGGCATGGCTGCTCGTCCCGGCGGCGCAGCCCATCGAGGACGGCGCGCTCGTGACCGCGGTCGCCCCGGACTCCCCGGGCGAGCGTTTCGGGGTCACCGTCTGGAGCGAGGTCGTGGCGATCGGGGACGACCCGGTCGCGGACGCGGCCTCCTTCGAGGAGCAGTGGTTCGACAACCCCGGCGGCGTCATCAGCGTCGATGTCAGGTACGGGGACGAGAGGACGTCCGTCCTGCTCCCGCAGGGCACTGGCCGTCACCGAGGTCCTGGACGGCCCCGCCGAGAACGCGGGGCTGAAGCCTGGCATGATCATACAGAGCCTGAACGACACGCCGATACACTCGGAGGCGCAGCTGAGGTCCGTCATAGAGAACTCGACCCACAAGGCACCGATACCCATCACGGTCCTCGTGCCTGGCGAGGACGGCGCCCTGGGCGACTGGTTCGTCAGGGACGAGTCCGTCGTCACCGTCAACCTGACCTCGAAGTGGATATGGTACTACACGCACTACAACTACCTCAACGAGGAGGAGTACAAGAACCTCAGCTTCATGGGGATAGACGTCGCCCCGTTCGGCCTCACCGTCGTCGAGGCCGAGCACCTGACCGACCTCTACGCCCACCCTTACGCCCAGCGTCGAGGACCCCGGGGACCTCGTGGACTCCACCGTCAGGCTGCTGGCGCTCCCGTTCATAGGTTACTCCCCGGTGCTTCCGCCGGCGACGGACCTGTACGAGCCGGACGGGCTCGCGTCCGCGCTCCCGGACGGGCGTCTTCTGGGCGCTCGTGAACATCCTCTACTGGGTCTTCTGGGGGAACGTCATGCTCGGGTTCGCGAACGCCATGCCCGCGCTGCCGTTCGACGGCGGGTACATGTTCAGGGACATGCTGCGCTGGCTCTTCGCCTATCCCAGGAACAGGCTCAGGGGGATAGAGAAGGTCACCCATCAGAGGAGATTCACGGACCCCGGGGAGGCATCCATGGTCAGGACGCTCACGTGGACCATGACCGTGGCCACGCTGGTGCTGGTCGCCTGGCTGCTCCTGGACCCGTGGATCTGACACAGGCCCAGCAACCAAAGCCATTTCTAGGGCTACCGGCATTCCAGCGCGATGGAGGGCAGGGCCGACCTACACACGCACACGAAGTACTCCGGGCTGTCCAAGGTGCTCTTCCTGAAGCTCCCGGATTCCATCTCGGAGCCGGAGGACGTCGTCAGGGCGGCCGAGGAGAGGAAGCTCCAGGTGCTCTGCGTCACGGACCACAACTCGATACGAGGCGGGCTCGTGGCGAAGAAGCACGCCCGCTCCGTCGAGGTCGTCGTCGGGGAGGAGGTCGGGACCTCGGAGGGCGAGGTGCTCGGGCCTGTTCCTGACCGAGGAGGTCCCGATGGGGCTGACCGCCGCGGAGACCATCGACATCATCCACTCGCAGGGCGGCGTCGCCGTCGCCCCTCACCCGTTCAGCGCCCACTGCAAGGCCCTGGGCAAGAAGGCGCTCACCCTCAACCTGGACGGGATCGAGGCGTTCAACTCGGCCCACAGGGACAGGTACGCCAACGACCTCGCGGAGAAGCTCTGCGCGAAATCCGGCATGGCCCTGACCGGGGGCAGCGACGCGCACTGCCCGCGCATGGTGGGCAACGCCTTCACCACCTTCGAGGGGTCGACCGCGGAGGAGCTCCGGAAGGCACTCCTCGCGAGGAAGGTCGGCTACGGCGGGACCTACACCCCCCTCGGGGACATGATCTGGATGACCACCGAGGTCGCGCTCAGGATACAGGAACTCATAGGCCAGTCCATCTCCGGGGTGGAGAACACGGAGGACACCATCTACGCGAGGGAGGTCTACGAGATGAGGACCATCACGAAGGCCCTCTCGTTCATCGGGATCATGGCGTTCCTGGCGCCGCCCCTGACCGTCCTTGCGGGGCTCGTCGGGGACCAGGTGCACTGGTCGAAGTCCAAGGCCATGTGGCTCGAGATGAACGGCGGTCAGCCGGAGAAGCAGCCCCCCCTGCAGTAAGGCAATTGCTTTTACATCCCCCTGAGGCATCGGAAGCCCAGGAGCGCGAGGAGGGTGACGCATTGGTCAAGAGGAAGATGATCGAGATCGACGAGGAGAAGTGCGATGGGTGCGGCCAGTGCGCGATAGCATGCGCTGAGGGCGCCCTCGCGATAGTCGACGGCAAGGCGAAGGTCGTGAACGAGGTGTTCTGCGACGGGCTCGGCGCCTGCATAGGGGAGTGCCCCCAGGGCGCCCTGAGGATAGTCGAGCGCGAGGCGCCGGGGTTCGACGAGGGGGCTGTCAAGGAGCACCTCGACAGGACCGCCCCGGAGAAGGCGCACGCCCTGGGCCACGGGCATGCGCGCGCACACGCGGAGCCCGAGCCGTGCGGCTGCCCGTCCGCTAAGCCGATGACCGTCAGGAGCGCTGCCGAGGCGGGACACGCCCACCATGCCGATGACCTCCCCCCGCAGCTGACCAACTGGCCGGTCCAGTGGAAGCTCGTCTCGCCTGCGATGCCGTTCTTCAGGGGGGCGGATGTGCTGCTCGCCGCAGACTGCGTCCCGTTCGCCTTCAGAGACTTCCACGGGAGGTTCCTCCAGGGGAAGCCGGTCATCATAGGCTGCCCGAAGCTCGATGAGCAGGGGGACTACCAGCAGAGGATCGCGGACGTCTTCAAGGAGGCGGTGCCGAGGTCCGTCACGGTCGTGAGGATGCAGGTGCCCTGCTGCTCGGGCCTGACGAGGATCGCGAAGGAGGCCGTGAAGGCCACCGGGATTGACATACCCATCAAGGAGATAGTCATCGGCATCAGAGGGGATGTGCTTCAGGAGTGTTGAGGCCGAGGATCAGCTGGACGAGGACGGCGCTCGCAATCCCAGAGGACGTCCGGGAGGAGGTCGAGAGGACCCTCCGGGCGCTGCTGAGGTACTACCCCGAGGTCAAGGGAGACATCAGGATAGGGAGGACGAGGTCTCTCGACGGGGCGGTCTTCCAGTCCGAGGACGGGAGGATCAAACTCATGCTCGACGTGCGGAGGCGCCGGAAGGGCGGCTGGAGGTTGCCCACCAGATGGACCCTCGCTCACGAGCTCATGCACCTCGCACAGTTCAACGGCCGCGGCATCCCGGCCGGGGAGAGGGCGTGCGACGTCTACGCGCTCGCGCGCGTGCCTCCCAGGTTCATGGACGACTCGCCCAGCTACCTGGTCGTCCCTCCTTCGAGGCGCAGGAGGTGGACCGCGCGGGACGCGAGGCTCGCCCACGACGTGGCTAGGCGCGCCATCCGCAAGAGGGGCGCCGGGCTGAGACGATACGCCGCGTGGTGGGAGGCGGAGTTCGAGAGGCTGTCGCGGGGATGAGCTACCCCTTGGCCCTCTGCCGCTCCTCGATTTCGCACCTCGTCCGCTCATCCCTCTTCTTCAGATAGGTCGAGCCGATGATGCCGATCGACCCGAGGGCGACTGTCACCCCCGCCAGGGCGAAGCAGGCGGTGAACAGCTGCGATGACTCAGTCGTCGGGTACAGGTCACCGTAGCCGACCGTCGTCAGCGTCGCCACCGTGAAGTAGAACGAGGTGACCCAGCTCCAACCCTCGATCTGGTGGTAGGCGACCGTGCCGATGACGATCATGACGGACAGCGCGAGGAGCGCGACCTTGACTTCGCTCATGAGCTCGAGGCCCATGGAGAACGTGCGCTTCATGCGGGGTGGAACGACCCCGAGCATAGATATGGACTCTCCCTGAGCAGGCGGGGAGGGCTCGCGCAAGACGTGGCGGGTCGTGATGAAAAGACGTGGCGGGCGCGAAGGGATTCGAACCCTTGACCACTTGCTTAGGAGGCAAGTGCCATATCCTGACTAGGCCACGCGCCCATCCATGGGTCCAGCTCACTCTAAATGCTCGCCCATATATAAACAAAGCTCAAAGAGGACACGGCGCCCGGAAGACGGGAGACCGCTCAGACCTTCCTGTCTTCCTCGCTCAGTTCCTCGGGTGCCTTCGAGGCCTCGTCCGCGGCCTTTGCCGTCTTCTTCTCGGCTGCCTTCTCGGCAACCTTCTCGACGGCCTTCTCCGCGGGCTTCTCGGCAGGCTTCTCCTCGACCTTCTCCTCGGCCTTCTTCTCGGTCTTCGCGTACTCCTCGATGAAGCTGACCGTGTCAGCGGCGAGGACGTCCCTGAGGTCCGTTACCACCCTGTACTTCGCGATGAACCACTTCTGGTCGTACTTGCACGAGTCGGGCAGCTTGATCTTGAAGTTGGCACCGTGGTGCTCGACCTCGAACCCCTCATTTGACCCGTAGGCCATCTTGAGGACGAGCTCGACGATCTCCGTCGGCTTGGAGGGCTTCTGGACGACCTTGTACTTGTACTTCAGCGAGCGGCCAGCGAGCTTGTTGTTGAAATCGATCCTGACGCGCCCTGCGGTGACCGCGGTGATTATGGCCGGCCTGTTCTTGACGGTGACCTCGAGCCCGACCCTGGGCTCGATCTCCTGCTTCAGGAACTCCCTGACCGGGTGGAGCTCGACCAGCTTCGGGTCCCTCGGCCCAGCGGCCTTCTCCGGGGCTATGACGAGCTCGTACTCCTTGCCGACCTCTGCCTTGAGCATGTGCTCGTCGAGGCCAGGGAAGAGCCTCCCCTTGCCCACGATGAGCGGCTGCGGCCCGTAGACCATCTTCTCGTTGTAGATGTCATGCTCCTTGGCGAGTGCCTCGTTCGTCGTGTCGAAGAGCTCGTTCGTGTCCTCGACCCACGCATCGAACTCAGCGAGGACCATGTCCCCGGCCTTGATCTTGGAGTCTTCCGAAGGATTGGCATCCTCGTGCTTCTTCTCGCTCATCATGTTCACCGCTGGTATGTGCGTCCTTGCGCATACATAGCCACGATTTAAAGATTACGGCGGGTACAGGGATGGCGGCGACGGGCATCTGGCTATCGCGTCCGAGGGGGTGTCCGGGCGCCCCGGGGAGAACATGCACCCGAGTCAAAACCATTAAGTGCGGCTCATCGATTCTCACGCCTACCAATTGCCACTGTAGCTCAGCCGGAAGAGCAGCTGATTTGTAATCAGCAGGTCGGGAGTTCGAACCTCCCCGGTGGCTCTCAATAACCGTGACCGGGCTAATCCCAGTGGGATCAGCCTAGATCAGCAGAATCGGCTTGCTCGGCCGGAGGGTGTACTTCTTGCACTTGTAGCAGTACCACTCGTTGTATTGCTGGATGTACGCCATCTCACCGTTGCAGACCGGGCAGACCTTCTTCTCCTGCTTAGGGGTCGCGTCCGCGGACCCGTGCCCCTTGGGGGCGTACTGCTTGCACTCGTAGCAGTAGTGCCGGTCGTACTTCTCGACGTGCTTGAGCGGCTTGCCGCACTTGGGGCACATCGGAGGGGGGGCTGCCTTCGCTGGCGGCTGTGGGGCCGGCGCGGCCACGGGCTTCTCGACCGGCTTCGCCTCAGGCGTCTTCTCCAGGGGCTTCCTCTGTTTCAGAGGATACTTCTTGCACGCGTAGCAGTACCACTCAGAGTACTTCTCTATGAACTTGAGGTCGGCGCCGCAGTCCGGGCACTTCTTGCCTTCGGGGGCCTTCGCGGCAGGCGCCTCCTGCTTCTTGGCCTCCACCTGCTCCTTCGGAGCGTACTTCTTGCAGCTGTAGCAGTAGTAGCGTGAATACTTCTCGATGAACTTGAGCGGCTGGCCGCAGCTCGGGCACATCCTGACCTTGATCTCGGCCGGCTCCGGCTTGGGCTCTGGCATCGCCTTCGGGGCGGCCTCCGCCGGAGTAGCCTGGGGCTCTGCCTGCACTGATGACTGGAGGTGCTCCGCGATAGCGATGTCCAGGACAGATGGGGCTACAGACTGGCCGGATGGCGTCGCCACGGCCTCCTCGGCCGGCATCGCGCTCGAGGTGCACATCGCGCAGGACGTCGAACCGTCGTCCTTCTTCTGGAGCTCCGCGCCGCACTTGTCGCAGGTCGGCTGCGCCTCCATCTCGGCCACCTTGATCTCGGCCGCGATGGGGCTAGTCTCGGCCTCTTCGACCACCGGCGTCGACTCCTTCGGCTCCTCGACGACGGGCTGCTCCACCGCGACCTGTGTCTCGGCCGCCTTCTCCTCGGGGACCTCGTCCTGATAGGTGTTGCAGCTGAAGCAGTACCACTTGTCTATGTGCTCCACAAAATGCGGCTTGTCACCACACTTCCGGCACTTCGAACCTTCCATCCAGATCCAGCTCCTTCACAGAGATGTCGAGACACACCCAGCGGGCCATTGCAGGACCGTCGGGGCGTCCGCACTGGTATTGAGTTGTACAATGTGGACCGTATATAAACGCATATCCCCAGAAATCAAACATGATAACAGACGGGATGGGGACGATGGACAGGTCTCACGCGGACGCGTAGCCTACATGTACGCGGGGGCCAGAAGACCCCTGCGCGCCGTCCTGAGGCACAGAAGGAAGAAGAGGCAGGTGCCGGACATGACGACCAGGGAAGGATCCAGGAGGCTAGCGCGTGACCAGGATGGCGGCATCGAGGGGCTCCCGCTCCAGCTGCTGATAATGGTGGTTGTGGCGGGGCTCGGGCTGACCATCATAATGGGGTGGATGAACTCGATCGAGACCCCACACACGGTGGGGGAGGTGTACGTCACCCCGGGGGAGGTCTATGTCTACGATCCTGAGGGTGACGGCATGTACACCAACGACGGGATCGTGATAAGCGTGGTCGTAACCGACCAGGGCGGGGACCGACTCGAGGGGGCGACCGTCCTGCTCGACGGCGCGAACGTGAGGAACGCGGACGGGACGAGCGTCCGAGGGGTGACCGACTCCTTGGGCCAGGTCGTCTTCGACGGCATCACCGTCGAGCAGTTCGGGTCCGGCCTGGGCACGATAACCGTAACCGTGGCCAAGGGCGACTACGGCATCGACTCGAGCTATGAGATACCGATCATACCGAGCTGATCGATCATGAGTCTTGGACGTGACACCAGGGGGCTCGAATCGCTCCCCCTGAAGCTCATAATCGTCGCCGTCGTTGCGACCATGTCGATCGTCCCCGCTGCGGACGCCCTCAACTCCCTCAGGGACAAGGATTTCATCAGGAGGGCGGAGGCACAGTTGGACGAGCTCGTCTGGACGGCGGAGGTGGTATCGATGGAAGGGCCTGGCAGCTCCCGGAAGGTGTCCCTGGATTTCGGCAGCGACGGGAGGCTCGCGTTCGACAGGCTCACGCTCGGAGACCACCGGGACGGGCCGAACAGCACGGCCGTCGTGCTGACGCTCTCGACGGGGGCGTCCTTGGTCCGGATCGCTGACATGCCGCTGGCGCCCATGGGTGGCCCGGACGGCGAGGCGGTGGTGTTGTGCTCGACCTCGGCGACCTTGGTCCTGCAGTGCGTGGCCGACGAGGATGGGCACCGGATCCTGCTGGAGGTGGTGTGATGGACTTCATCGTCTCGAAGGTGGCGCTCTCCGTGTGCGCCCTGATGACGGCCGGGGTCCTGTACGGCATCTACGGCGGGGATATGCTGAGGGACACCGACGAGGACCTCGAACGCATACTGACCAGGTTCGCTGACGAGACCGTGCGGCCATGCACTCAAGGGGTCGAGTCGGAGGCGTCGTGGGAGGTCCCAGGGCTCCCGGACGGAAGCGTCGTCTGGTTCGTGGTGGGAGGATGGACCGTCGAGGCGCACTCGGGAGCAGCCGTGGCGGCAATGCAGCTCTCCGACGAGATGCACACATGGACTCCGACCGATTCGACGTTGAACAGCACGACCTTGGAGGCGCTCGACGACGGGAGCGCCCAGGTGAGGGCGTGCACGGGACAGCACATCGAGGTCCGGTCCGCGACGGTAGTCCTGGACAACTCCCAGACGCTGCTCCTGTTCGCGGAGGGCGGGCCCTAGCGAGACCTGGCAGAGAACTCCGACGCCAGGCGTGTCGCCGATTCGGCGAGAGCGTCCACGTCCTTGTCAGTGTTGTAGATGTACATCGAGGCGCGCGCGCACCCGTCGATCCCGCGGGCGTGGAAGTACGGGTGGCAGCAGTGCATCCCCGAACGCAGCATTATGTTCCTCGAGTTGTCGAGGATCATGGCGACGTCATGCGGGGACAGTCCGGATATGTTGAAGCTAAGAATGCCACCCCTCTGGGCGGGGTCCTCGGGGCCGACGATGCTGACCCCATCGACGCCGGAGAGTGCCCCCGTGAGCCGTCTGTTGAGCATGGCCTCGTGAGATGCGATATCGTCCATCCCGATGCCTGCCAGGTAGTCCACGGCAGCGCCGGTCCCGATTATGCCGGCGTAGTCCTGGAGCCCGGTCTCGAACCGCTCTGGCGCCGGGAGGAGGGAGAAACCCTCGTAGGTCGTGTCCGTGACCCCGTGCCCGCCGTACATCAGAGGCTCGAGGCCGTCCTGGAGGTCCGATCTGACATACATGAGCCCGATACCGGACGGGCCCAGCATCTTGTGCGCGGAGGCCGCCAGATAGTCGACGTCCAAGGACTTGAGGTCGATCCTCTGACTGGGCGCGGTCTGCGCCGCATCGAACAGGACCCTGGCCCCCTTCGAATGTGCGATTGCGACGACCTCCCTGGCCGGGAGCGAGCACCCGGTGACGTTGGAGGTCATTGACATCGCGACCAGCTTGACCTTGTCGGTCACCATGCCCTCGAACGCATCCAGGTCGAAGACTCCGTCCTGGCCAGAGTGGACCATCCTGTGCTTCACCCCCACCCGCCTGACCGCGTCGAGCACGGGCACGTGGACGGAGTTATGCTCGTAGTCGGTCGTGACGACCTCGTCCCCCTTCCGGAGGCCGCAGCCTCGGATGACGGTATTGAGACCCTCGGTCGTGTTCTTCATGAACATGATCTCGGTCGGGCTACGTGCGCTCAGGAACCTTGCGACCTTCGCCCTCACGTCGTCGCACCTGACGGAGACCTCCGTGGCCAGCTTGTGGACGCTCCTCCCGCCGCACGACGGGTAGCGCTCGTAGTACTCAACGACGGCCTCCACGACCTGGCTGGGCCTCAGCGTCTGGCATGCGCTGTCCAGGTATATCGGCAGCCTTCCCCCGACCTCCAAGTGAAGGACCGGGAAATCCGCCCTGACCTTGTCGACGTCCATGGGTTCCCCCACGCATCAGGCTCCGTGGACTTATGCTTTTCAGCGGCTGACTGCTGGGCTGGGCGGGTCGGCAGGCTTTTAAGGGATAACTCAATCTTCACCCGAGATTCCCATGTCTGCCAGTGGTACGAGGAAGGTGTACTTCGACCACAGCGCGACGACACGCGTGCTCCCTGAGGTCGCGGAGGCCATGGCCCCGTTCTTCACGGAGAGGTTCGGCAACGCCTCGAGCCTGCACGCGCTGGGTCGCGATGCGAGGGGTGCGGTCGAGCAGGCCAGGAAGAGCGTGGCTGCGATCATCAACGCGGAGCCGAGGGAGATCGTCTTCACCTCCGGCGGCACGGAGGCCGACAACACGGCCATCAAGGGCGTTGCCATGCACAAGGGGCGGACGAAGGGCCACATCATCACTTCGAGGATCGAGCACCACGCGGTGCTCGAACCATGCGGTTTTCTCAAGCAGTTCGGGTTCGAGGTCACGGAGCTGCCAGTGTCCTCTGAGGGGCTCGTCGACCCCGCCGCCGTCGAGCGGGCCGTCAGGGACGACACGGTCCTGATAAGCATCATGATGGCGAACAACGAGATAGGGACCATCGAGCCCGTCAGGGAGATCGGCAGGATCGCCAAGGCCAGGGGTGTGCCATTCCACACGGACGCCGTCCAAGCCATAGGGAAGATGGCCGTCGACGTCAAGGCGGACGGCATAGACCTCCTCACCATATCCGGGCACAAGTTCCACGGCCCCAAGGGCGTCGGGGCGCTGTATGTCAGGAAGGGGACCCCGATCGACCCGCTCCTCCACGGAGGAGGGCAAGAGAGGGGGATGCGGTCATCGACCGAGAACGTCCCGGGGATCGTCGGGCTCGGCAAGGCCGCCGAGATAGCCAGGAGGGATTTCGACAAGGTCACCTCCCATGTCCAGAGGCTCAGGGACAGGATCATACGCGAGGTCCCCCAGCTCGTGCCTGAGTGCCATCTCAACGGGCACCCGACCAAGAGGCTGGTCAACAATGCCAACTTCAGGTTCGACTACATCGAGGGCGAGGCGCTCCTGCTCCAGTTGGACCTGCTCGGGATTGAGGCGTCCACCGGGTCCGCGTGCTCTGCGACCTCTCTCGAGCCATCCCACGTGATGCTGGCGCTCGGGCTCACTCACGAGGAGTCGCACGGGACCCTCAGATTGACCCTCGGACGGGAAAACACTGAAGAGGACGTAGACTATTTCCTGACCCATATCCCAGGCGTTGTCTCGAAGCTGCGGGAGATATCCCCGTTCAGCAAGGACTCGCCGATGAGCTCGTGCGGAGGAGGGAGCTGCAATGTATAGCGACAAGGTCATGGACCACTTCGCGAACCCGAGGAATGTAGGGGAGATAAAGGACGCCGACGGAGTGGGCAAGGTGGGGAACCCGCAGTGCGGGGACGTGATGTGGCTCTACATCAAGGTCAAGGACGACATCATCACGGACATCAAGTTCAAGACCTTCGGGTGCGGCGCGGCCATAGCCACCAGCTCGATGATCACCGAGCTGGCCAGGGGGAAGACCCTCGAGGAGGCGAAGAAGATATCGCGGCAGGACGTCGCGGATTCGCTGGACGGCCTCCCGCCGGTGAAGATGCACTGCTCCAACCTCGCTTCCGACGCGCTGAGGGAAGCGATCAAGGACTACGAGACGAAGAAGGCCGCGAAGAGATAGATCCCAGGCATCGGCCGCGGCTGCAGGATGTTTATATAGCATCGACCCGATATAATATTCGGTCCTCCGATGTTCGAGACGGTCCCGTTCCTGCTTCTATTCATCATCGCGTGCGGAGTCCTGGCAGTCATCTTCGCGACATGGTGGGTGAGGGCCAGACATAGGAGACTCATCGGGTACGCGTCAATCGTCGCGTCGTTCCCGTTCATACTCTTCGGGATGATTCTCGGGATGATCATCTGGTTCGACAACCCACCCCCCCTGAACAGGATTCTCATCGCTCTGCTCATCTGGATAATAGGGGCGGTGCTCCTTACGCTGGGAATCAGGCGGGTCGTCGTCGACAGACGGGCACGCAAGACCTGACGTCATGCCATGGACTCGGAAAAGTTATAGTAACCATCCCGTCTATGACATCAGGAGCCCGATGACCGATCTCTCAGTCACGCTGTGCGGCATGCGCCTCGGGAACCCGACCATGCTCGCGGCGGGCGTTTTGGACGAGACCGGGAGGACCATGGCCGAGGTGGCGCGCGCAGGCGCGGGCGCCATCGTGACCAAGTCCGTCGGGAAGGAGCCGAGGCAGGGCCACTCGAACCCGTCCATCGTCGAGCTGGACACAGGCCTCCTGAACGCCATGGGGCTTCCCAACCCCGGCATCGAGGCCTACAGGGCGGAGATCGCCGAGGCGAAGAAGGGCGGTGTGCCGATCATAGGCAGCGTCTTCGGAGGGACCGAGGAGGAGATCGCTGAGATGGCCGCGCTCATGCAGGCGGCCGGGGCCGACGCGATCGAACTGAATCTCAGCTGTCCTCACGCGAAGGGCTACGGGGCCGAGGTCGGCTCGACGCCTGAGATGGTCGAGAGCGTGTGCCGGGCAGCCAAGGCCGGGCTCAAGGTGCCCATGCTCGCCAAGCTGACGCCGAACACACCGTCGATAGCCAAGCTGGCGCTGGCGGCAGAGCGCGGGGGCGCGGACGCAATCGTTGCGATCAACACGGTCAAGGCCATGGCCATAAGCCCCGAGGCGAGGATGCCCGTTCTCGCCAACAGGTTCGGTGGGCTGTCGGGCCCCGCGATCAGACCGATAGGGGTCCGGTGTGTCTACGAGGTCTACGACGCCGTCGACATCCCAGTCGTCGGGGTCGGAGGCATCGTCACGGCGAGGGACGCGCTCGAGTACATGATGGCCGGCGCGAGCGCGGTCCAGATCGGGACGGCCGTCTGGACGAGGGGGACCAAGGTCTTCATTGAGGTCGCGGACGGCATCGCCGGATTCATGGACGAGAACGGCTACAGGTCCGTCGGCGACATGGTGGGGGTGGCTCACGGTGACAGGGCATAGGATGCTCAAGGTCCAGGCCAACACGGCCGAGACGCCCTCCACGATGACCATGAGGTTCGACGAGAGGATCGACGCCGCACCTGGGCAGTTCGTCATGGTCTGGGTACCAGGCGTCGACGAGTTCCCGATGTCACTATCGCACGTAGGAGAGAGGTTCGGTTTCACATATCAGGTCGTGGGCGACGGCACGCGGGCGCTCGCCTCCAAGCAACCTGGGGACATCGTGGGCGTCAGAGGGCCCTACGGTCGACCATACCCCGTGCTCAAGGGCAGGATCCTGGTCGTAGCTGGAGGGACTGGGATGGCATCCCTCGCCCCGTACATAGAGCGGGTGGCCCGCGGCGGCGCTTCCGTGGACCTCGCCGTCGGCGCTAGGACCGCGAATGAGCTCCTCTTCGAGGAGAGGTGCCGCAGTGCCGGGGCGACCGTGAACGTCTCCACGGACGACGGTTCAAAGGGCGCGAAGGGGTTCGCGACCATCCTCGCGCAGTCACTCGTCTGCAAGGCCGACTACGACGTCATCCTCGCGTGCGGACCGGAGCCGATGATCACGGGGATAGTGAAGCTCGCGCGCGACCACGACATGGACATGTACGCGTCCCTCGAGCGCTACATGAAGTGCGGGATAGGCGTCTGCGACTCCTGCGCCGTCGACGGCCTGCACGTCTGCACCGACGGGCCCGTGTTCTCTCTCGGACAGCTCGAGGCGATGGGCGACCTCGGCAAGTGGAAGCTCGACCGGTGCGGGGCCAAAATCCGCCTCTGAAGCGTCCGTCAGCTGCGCTTATCGGACCTGGACTCTCGTCTTCGACCCGATGGATACGAGAACGTGAACGGTCGCTGCCGACTTCGTAACGGGGATGTATCGGAGATGTGGCAGTATCGGAACCCTTTTCTAGGTGCTTGCATACAGGGGGGACCACCAACCAAGAGGGATAACGTGCCAGAAACAGTTAGGAAGTGGAACCAGAGATACGAGCAGATTGAAACTTCCTGCAGGGAGAAGTACAAGTGCACGCCGTGCACCTATCCGAACTGCCAGAGGTCTGTCAGGCTGACGAAGTCGGCGGTCAAGACCTTCGGCAAGGGCTGATCAACAAACACCTTCCAAAACCTGAGAAGGAACCACACCACCGGGCCCGGGGAACCGGGCCCGCGAATTTTCCATCCATATCGACTCACTTGCAGTTCGGGTTCGGACCGTCCTTCGCCATGACCTGCTGGACGATCGTCCAGAATTCCTCGTCGGAGACGCGCCCGTGCTCCTCACCCGCCCGCTTGATGGCGCGGACGATGTCGCAGACCTGGTCCTGGGAGGCGGTCACGCTCTTCTCGTCAAGGCGGCTCTTGACGATCGCCGTCCCAGAGTGCTTCCCCAGGACCAGACGTCTCCTGTTGCCGACCTCCTCGGGGTCGACGCACTCGTATGTCATCGGGCAGTTCAGCACGGCGGCGACGTGTATCCCCGACTCGTGGGAGAAGGCGTTGGACCCTACCCATGGCTGGTTCTGAGGCAAGGGGAGCTTCGCGGCATCGAAGACCAGGCGTGCGAGGTCGGTCAGCCCATCGGTCCTCACGCCGATGTCCCGCTTGTGGATGTGCTTCAGCGCCATCACGAACTGCTCGAGCGGGACGTTCCCCGCCCGCTCGCCTATCCCTCCCACGGTCGTGGCGATCGCCTTCGCCCCGGCGGCCGCCGCGGCGATGGAGTTGGCCACGCCGAGGCCGAAGTCGTTGTGCAGGTGTGCGGAGAGGGGGAGCTTGGTCTGGGAGTGGATCTTACCGACGATGCTGCCGATGGCCTCTGGCCCCGCGCATCCGAGGGTGTCCGTGATCCCGAGCCGCGCTGCCCCCGCGGACTCGCACGCGCGATAGACATCCATCATGAATCCCAGGTCGGATCGCGTGCTGTCCTCGGTGCTGAGGCTCGCCTTGATCCCGTGGGCCGTGGCGTACTCGACGCTCTGGACGGCCTTATCGAGCACCTGCTCCCTCGTCATCTTGAGCTTGTACCTGAGATGGAGCTCGCTCGTCGCCACGAAGAGGAGGACCATGTCGACATCGCAGTCTATCGCGGCGTCGATGTCCGGCTGGAGCGTCCTGGAGAGGCAGAGGATGTCCGCGTCGAGCCCGAGTCCGGCGATGGCCTTCACCGATTCGCGCTCGCCGTCGGAGACCGCGGGGAACCCTGCCTCGATCTGGTGCACGCCGACCTCGTCGAGCTTCCTCGCGATGGCGACCTTCTGGTCCCGCGTGAAGTGGACGCCGGGCATCTGCTCGCCGTCCCTGAGAGTGCTATCGTAAACGATAATCGTCTCTGGGAGAGCGAGCTTCGATACGGCGTTGTACGGGCTCACGGCGGAGAATCGCACGCTAAAGCAATCGCGAGGCCACTATTTTACGATGCCCATCGACCATCGCCGAGGACACAGATGCCAGGATGCTGGATGGATGTGCTGAAAACAATAAATAGGCAGTCGGGCATAGTCGCGGTGCCGATGCCGGGGTGACAGAGCGGCCATGTGGCGGACTGCAGATCCGCATACAGGAGTTCAAATCTCCTCCCCGGCCCCTGTACGCCACACGTACCCCGATTGAAAGTTTTATAGAGTAGCTGCGTATTAGCGGCTCAGGGCATCGGGGCCGCTGGCTCTGAACACACTGATTCAAAGCGGTGCTTGAAATGAAGACTCCTTGTGAGCTTGTTGTCGGTAAGATACTCCCGACGCTTAGGGCGTCGGTCGTGAAGGAATTGTCTGGCAAGCATGGGATGAAGCAATCCGAGATCGCCAAGCGGCTCGGCATCACCCAGGCGTCGGTCAGCCAGTACCTCAGTGCGACCAGGGCTGGGAACACCAAGCTCATCGAGAGCTTCCCCCAGATCAGCACTTACGCGCAGGAGATATCCAAGAGGATCATGGCCGGCGAGACGAAGTACGAATGGTACGGCGTCCTCTGCAAGGCGTGCCGTGACATCCGCGACAACGAGGAATTCTGCAAGTTGCACAGGGTGTCCGCGAACCTCGGCGGCTGCGACATCTGCCGCAAGAAGTAATGCAAACCAGAAAAATCGAATCTTAGGGGACAGGCGATTTCTGCCTGAACCCCTTGTAGGGTTTTCAACGACCAGTTGACAGCGTACGGTCCGTCTACTGCAGCTCGATCACGATCGAGGTGGACAGCTCCGTGGACGTTATCGACTCGGCGAAGCAGTTCTCGGTGCCCCAGTACAGGTCGTAGTCCGCGACGCTGCCGATGGTGACAGAGGTCCACTCGCTCACATCGAACGGGACCGCGTCAGGCATCCAGTGGGTCACCTCGATGCTGAACGTCAGCATGTAGTAGCCCTTGCCGAGGTTGTTCGTCTTCGTGTCCCAGTTGTAGCCGTAGAGCATCTGCCCGAGCTGGTTGATCTCCGCGCTGTACGCGTCGGTCGGACCGTCGGCGTAGAGGCCCTCGCTCACGTTGCCGTCGTAGGCGGTTTCGAGGACTTCACCGGTGGCGAGGTCGATCTTCTGGATGGTGAAGTGCGCCCTCGTGGTGTAGACGGAGGTGATCACGTTGTTGAGGTCCGCAGGCGCCCTGAGGACTACCTCGGTCCTGACCTTCTGACCGTTCTTCCACTCGTGGAGGATCAGGTCATCCGACCAGTCCGCGGTCACGACGACCGGGCCCTTCGACGCCAGCAGCTCCGTGCCATATGTCTGGTTCACGAAGGGGCCGAGCGGGAACAGGGTCTGGTCGATGTCGACGCCCCACTCATTGCCGAACTCGTCGACGACGATCTCGCTGAAGACGATGTTCTGGTTGTAGTCAAATATCCCAGTGACTTCTGGTCTGTCGCCGTTCTTCGCAGCTTCGGTAGGCGCCGAGAGCAGCGCGACGGACAACAGGGCCATGATCACAGCTCCAACACACAGAGTCTTGGTTTTCATGCTCCCCCTTTCCTGCGGTTCAAGACGGAATGCCCATACTGCGGTACTGACTCCGTACTGACCGGTGAGCGGCGTTATGTCAAGCTATAATATCTTACCGTTTTGGTACACCAGTAGATATAACGGCGGCAAGATTCTGCGTACTGACAATATAAGCTCATTGACGGGCACTTGATGCGAACCGTAACAACGACTGAAAAAATGATGTGAGAGGATGAGGAGGCTCCTCACCCTTGTTGGGGTTTTACCGGACGGTTCCGCTGCCGCCGCGGCCGTCGGACTTCTCAATCAGCTCGAGATCGAGGTAACTGAGGTCCGTTCTCGCATCGACAGTTACGAAGCCGAATATCTCGCCCGCATCGATGGGTCGACATCCGTTGGGTCGCCGAACTCGATGTCCACACCAGGGTACGCTGAGGGTCGCCCGTGTACTGGGTTGACGGTGCAGAAGTCCGTTTCGACCTCGATCCAGAACGTCAGCCTGTACCAGCCCGGGTCCTGACCCCTCGTGTCCCAGTTGTAGCCATAGAGGAGCTTGCCCTCGATGTTGACCTCGGCGGAGTACGCGTCGCTAGGTCCGTCGGTCCAGAGCCCATCATGGATGCAGCTGTTGTACAACGAGTCGCCTGCAGCTGGCACTCCGCCAAAGTCAGGGTCATCGGTCAGCTTCTGAATCATGAAGTGGGCAGTGAGCGTGTACACTGCGCACAGTCTCATCGCGCTTCCCGTCTCGTCGAGGATCATACTCGCCCTTATCGTCGACTGCCACGACGTGGAGCAGAACCTCGGTCCTGACCTTCTGGCCCGCTGGGAACTGGTGGTAGATGATGTCGTCCGACCAGTCGACCATCACGTCCTTCGCTTCGCCTATCGCCACTGATGGCAGAACCGCCGTCGCGATGGCATCGAGGCCCAAGTAGTCGACCCCCTCCGCATACAGCACGTTCTCCGTCAGAGCGTTCGCACTCGCCTGCGATGCTGTCAAAGACAGCATGAAGCAGGCAATCATTCCAATCGCTACTAGCTTCCCTTTCATTAGTCTCCCCCTTTCAATTCGGCCGAAAAGGAACGTGGAAGACGACTAATCGTCCCCTAAGCCCCCCGTGGCCTGCGAAAAGCTAACACGCAAGTCGGAAATAAAGCGATGTTGGTACAAACCTCGAAATGATTGTGATGTCGGGAGTCGTACTGACTATATGTACGCGTCCGACGGGGCAATCGAAGGATGAAAACAGATGAAAGGGGCAGGGGCATGTTCTGCCCCCGCCCGGTTTGAATGGTTTCCGCTACTTCCTGCCCGATGTCTTCGGGTAGAGGTAGATGTCGAGCCAGGTCTTGTCCGCGGCGAAGTCGTATCCGACGAAGCCGTACATCGCACCTGCGCTCGGGTCCGTGTCACCGGCTGCGCCGCTTGTGATGTCGACACCCTGGTAGACCACTGGGTTCCCGAAGCCGTCAGTGTATGGCGTCTCCTCGATCCAGAAGGTCATCCTGTACCACCCGGACTTGAGACCCCTCGTCTCCCAGTTGTATCCGTAGAGCAGCAGCCCGAGCTCGTTCACTTCTGCGCTGTAGGCGTCTGTCGGTCCGTCGACCCAGAGACCCTCAGCGATGTAGCTCTCGTAGAGGACTTGGCCCGTCGGCATCCTGTTCGCGTCGAGCACCTCGATCATGAAGTGCGCAGACAGCGTGTACACGGCAGCGCTCAGGTCAAGGTCGTGAAGGACGACCTCTGTCCGGACCTTCTGCCCGACCGGGAACTGGTGGAATATGATGTCATCCGACCAGTCGCACTGGACGTTCCCGGCTGCCCCGACCAGGGTGAACGGGTACGTTGCCGTGTCCGGAGTTACAGGTAGCCCGAGGACGCCTATCCCCTCAGTGTAGACGACGCTCTCCTCCAGCGTATATGCCATCGCCTTCCCAGCAGTCGCCTGAAGGCCAGCAACGGCCAGCATCAGGAACGCGACTGCGCCCACAACCAACTTCTTGTTTCTCAGTTTCTCTCCCCCAATGTGTCGGCCGAGCGGGGACGGCATACAGCATACCGCGGTGAGCCCCCTCCTCGCTAAGCCTACGAACTGGCCCGACCGAGGTCGAGGACTTAATAGTGTTATGGTTCAAGCATCGAACCTTGGTTCAAGGCTCAAACGTTGAAACTGATAATCGCACTATCGGCACGCCTGACGCGGCATGGTACTGCGCGCGATGCACGTTTATCGACCTCCCCTGCGTGTCAATCCATAGCACAACGGAAATATAGGGCGGCTCCGGATTGCCCTTGGAGGTCTCGGATGAACAGACACCGTCCTTTGGCTAGCATACTCGAAACCGTGGGCGACACGCCCATGGTCAGGCTCAACAGGGTGGTGCCCGAGGGATCCGCAGAGGTCCTGGCGAAGTTGGAATCCTTCAACCCGATGTCCTCCGTGAAGGACCGGATAGCGAAGAGCATGATAGAGGTCGCCGAGAGGAACGGCGACATCGGGAAGGAGACCGTGATCGTCGAGCCGACCTCGGGCAACACGGGCATAGGGCTGGCCATGGTCTGCGCGGTGAAGGGTTACAGGCTCATCCTCACGATGCCGGACACCATGAGCACGGAGAGGAGGAAGCTGCTCTCGGCCCTCGGGGCCGAGCTCGTGCTCACACCAGGCAAGGACGGCATGATGGGGGCAGTCAAGAAGGCGGAGGAGACCGTCGCGGCCATCGGCAACGCGTACATGCCCCAGCAGTTCACGAACAGGGCCAACCCCTGGACCCATCGCAAGACCACCGCGAGGGAGATCATGAAGTCGATCGATCGGATCGACGCCTTCGTGGCGGGAGTCGGCACGGGTGGCACCATCACCGGCGTCGGGAAGGCGCTGAAGCGCAGGCACCCTCAGGTCCGGATCGTCGCCGTCGAGCCTGACGAGTCGCCGGTCCTGTCCGGGAGGGAGCCGGCCCCGCACAAGATCCAGGGGATCGGGGCGGGGTTCGTTCCTGAGGTGCTCGACACATCGTCCTACGACAGCATCGTGCGCGTGTCTGCAGCCGAGGCGACCGAGACCTGCAGGAAGCTCGCGAGGAAGGAGGGGATTCTAGCAGGCATCTCCTCCGGGGCGGCGGTGTTCGCAGCGATCAACGTGGCCAAGGAGCTCGGCCCTGGGAAGACCGTGGTCGTGATCCTGCCAGACACCGGAGAAAGATATTTGAGCACTGACCTGTTTGCGGAGAGTCCGTGATGCCAGCGCCATCGAAGAGCGATGTCGATATCGTCCTCGAGCGGGACCCCGCTCCGAAGAGCCGGGCAGAGGCGGTCCTCTTCAGCGCGGGCATGCATGCGATCAAGCTCCACCGGACGTCCCACAGGCTCTACGAGAGGAGGCGCTACAAGACCGCGAGGGCCATCAACTACTTCGCGAGGGTCCTCACGGGCGCGGACATACACCCTGGTGCAAAGGTCGGCAGGGAGTTCTTCATCGACCACGCGACCGGGGTCGTCATAGGCGAGACGGCCGAGATCGGCGACCACGTGTCCATCTACCAAGGGGTCACGCTGGGCGGCGTCGCGACAGAGAAGAAGAAGCGCCACCCGACGATCGGCAACAACGTCGTCATCGGCGCGGGGGCGACCATCCTCGGACCGATCACCATAGGCGACAACGTCAGGGTCGGCGCGGGTTCGGTCGTGGTCAAGTCCGTCCCTCCGAACTGCACGGTCGTAGGCATCCCCGCCAAGATAGTAAAGAGGGAGGGGACGACGAGCATCGACCTCCACCACGAGGACCTGCCGGACCCGGTGGTCAACGCGTTCGTGGACCTGTGCCACACGCTCTCGGAGATGGAGTACAGGCTCGAGCTGATCGAGAAGAAGCTCGGAGTCGAGTTCAAGAGGCCCGAGGCGGCGAAGCCAAGGAAGCCGCAGCCAGAGGAGCTCGCCTGCCCCGCGAAAGAGAAGCCTTGAATATCCCTCCGACCATCGGTGAGGTGATAGTCCATGGCGATAGTTCTCCACAACTCGCTGACCAGGCGGAAGGAGCCGCTCGTGACCGTCCATCCAGGCAAGGTCGGGATGTACGTCTGCGGCGTCACCGTGTACGACAAGTCGCACGTCGGCCACGCCAAGTCAGCGATCAACTTCGACCTCATCGTCCGATGGCTCAGGTACCGCGGTTACGATGTCAGGCACGTGACGAACTTCACCGATGTCGACGACAAGATCATCGCGCGGGCCAACGAGATGGGCATCGACCCGCTCAGACTGTCCGGGGACATGATCCGCGAGTACGAGAAGGACATGGCCAGGCTGAAGGTCAAGAGGGCGGACGTCTACCCGAAGGCCAGCGAGACGATGCCGGAGATAGTGGCGATGGTGAAGGGGCTGGTCGATAAGGGCTTCGCCTACGAGTCGAACGGCTCCGTCTACTTCATCGTGAAGAAGGTCGCCGAATACGGGAAGCTGTCCGGCCAATCGCTGGACCAGATGGTCGCAGGAGCGAGGGTCGAGGTCGACGATGAGAAGAGAGACCCGATGGACTTCGCCCTCTGGAAGGCGGCCAAGCCCGGCGAGATCGCATGGGACTCGCCCTGGGGCAAGGGAAGGCCGGGCTGGCACATCGAGTGCTCAGCCATGTGCCTGAAGCACATCGGCCCGACTGTGGACATCCACGGGGGCGGGACCGACCTCGTGTTCCCGCACCACGAGAACGAGATCCTGCAGTCGGAGACATACAACGGCGTCCAGTTCGTGAAGTACTGGATGCACAACGGCATGCTCACCATCGGCGAGGAGAAGATGTCCAAATCTCTCAAGAACTTCTTCTCCATCGACGACATCCTCGCGCGGTTCAAGCCCGAGGTCCTCAGGTTCTTCGTCCTCAACGCGACCTACAGCGCCCCGCTCGAGTTCGACGAGAACGCGCTCGAGGAGTCCAGGAAGGGGCTTGAGAAGCTCAACAACGCGTACGACGGCGCCCTGTCCGCCCTGGAAAAGGCCAATGGCGCCGACGATGCCTCGCAGCTCTGCGAGGACACCTGGAGGAAGGTCGGGGAACGGCTCGACGACGACTTCTCCAGCAGGGACGCGATCGCGATCATGTTCGACTTCGTCCGCGAGACGAACAGGCTCGTCTCCGAGGGGCAACTGAGCAAGAAGGGAACCGAGAACATCGTCAAGGTCTTCCGCGACTTCAACGGGATATTCGACGTCATCGAGGGCAAGCGATCCGTGACGGTGACGGACCGGATCGAGGTCGGGTCGTTCCCGGACCCTGCGACGATGACGGGTGAGAGCCTCACCGACGAGAAGGTCAAGGAGTGGCTGCAGATCAGGTCCGCTGCCCGGGCCAAGAAGGACTTCGCCTACGCGGACGCGGTCCGGAAGAGGCTGGCCGAGTTCGCAATCGAAGTGAAGGACACCAAAGACGGTGCCACATGGACGCGAAAGTGAGCCCTGAGACGGCGCGGCTGAAGGCCGAACTCCTCGCGGGGGGAGATGTGCTACTTCCCAAGGACCTGAGGCTCCCTTTTCCACCCAGCAGATCGACCGCGGGGCCGGGCGCCGGGCATACGTCGGTCGTGTTCGCCTTCGGCGGCACGAGGGCGAAGAAGCGCGTGTCGAGGGACGACGGCGAGTTCGAACTCGTCGATGACGGTGGGCGATTCTCGATCCACCGTGCCGGGCGACCGCTCATCCCAGGGGTAGAGCTCGTCCCGACGCTCATGCACGCGCCGCACCAGGCGTTCGTGAACATCGACAGCTCGTGCATGTATGGATGCCTGTTCTGCAACTCCCCGAGGATGCCGGCCCATGCGACCAAGAACCTCACGGACGACCGCATCGTCGAGATGATAGTTGAGGCGTCCAAGCGTGAGGGGTTCGAGTCGGTCGCATTCACCACGGGCGTCGTCGGGTCGCCGACCCAGAGCGTCGAACGGATGGCCGGACTCGTCAGGAGGGTGAGGGCGCTTCTGCCCGACACGCCCATCGGCGTCGAGCCGTACGCGACCAGGCCGGACGAGGTGGAGATGCTCCTCGATGCGGGAGCGGACGAGATCAAGCTCAACATCCAGACCTACGACCAGGACATCTTCGAGAAGGTCTGCCCGGACCTCCAGTACCAGCACATCATGCACGCGATCAACCATGCGTGCGAGGTCTTCCCACGGAACCGGGTCAGCTCCAACATCATCTTCGGCCTCGGAGAGACCGATGAGAGCGTCCTCGAGGGGGCGACGGTCCTCGCGAACATGGGATGCGTCGCGACGCTCAGGGCGCTGCGGAGGGACGAACAGAACATCGCCCACCTGCAGGATGCGATTGGGCCGCTCCCACCTGTGACCGCCGACCGAATGATACATCTGGCGACCGAGGAGAAGAAGATACTCGGCAAGTATGGTCTGACCACCCTCGGGTTCAAGACGATGTGCTTCGCATGCCTCTCGTGCGACATCGTCCCGTTCTGGGACGTATGACGCCTCACCTGTGGCCGAAGACGATCCTGACCTTCGGGGAGGTCTCCTCGACCTTGGCGAACCCCACCCTCTCGAGCTGCACGACCTTGCCCTTGGCCGACAGGAGCCCACGCTCGACGACGCCGATCTTGGTGGTCCCGTCGGTCATCAGCAGCTCGGCCGGGACAGCATCCGCCGGTGCCCAGTGGATGATCTGCACCCCGTCCTTCAGGACGGAGAGGTCGTTGCCTGCGAACACGAGTCGGCCATTCATGTAGTCGAAGTTGGAGAGGTCCTTGAGTCGCACCTTGCGCCCATCTTCCGGCAGGTCGTCCTTCGGGACGAACACCTGCGACCTCTCGGTCACATTCAGCTCCCTGACGCCACGCTCAGGGTGGTCCGGATGCACGGGCGCCTTCGCGGCGATGGCGCCCGTACCCTCGATCTTGACGCCGACCGGGTCGGCGACGAAGAAGTACCTGTCGGCCGTGTCGTCGATCAGGTCCCGGTTGAACGAGTAGAGGGTCTTCCACGAGAACTCGATGTCCACTTCCTTGATGCCCGTCTCGACCCAGTAGCGGCGTATGGCCTCCGGACGTATGCCCCTCCGCCTCAGGGCGGCGATGGTCCCCAGGCGCGGGTCGTCCCAGCCAGTGAACTGCCCCTCCTTGATCCCCTTCGAGGTGATGGAGGTCTTCAGGACGGCGTCCTCGATCGAGACGCGCCCGTAATGGATGTACTCCGGCTTCTTCCATCCTAGGTAGTCGAAGAGGTACTCCTGCCTGTAGGTGTTGTTGAGGTGGTCCTTCCCGCGGAGGACGTGGGTGAGGTCCAGCAGGTGGTCGTCGACGGCGACGGCCAGGTTCATGAGCGGGTAGACGCGGTACTTCGTCCCGGTCCTCGGGTGGGGCGTCTCGTCTATCCTCAGCGCGACGAAATCCCTTATCGCCGGGTTGGGGTGGTTCAGGTCGGTCTTCACCACGACCGACGCCTCCTCGGGCTTGTACGAGCCGTCGAACAGCTTGTCGAGCCCGAGCATCTGGTCCTCGACGGGCAGCTCCCTGTGGGGACAGGGCTTCTTGTGGTTCTTGAGGTCCCTCCAGACCTCGGGCCTGCAGGTGCAGACATACGCCTTGCCCATCTCGACGAGCGTCTTCGCGACCCCGTAGTAGGTCTCGAACCGATCGCTCTGGATGATGGTCTTGTGTATCTTGACGCCCAGCCAATCGAAGTCGGCGGGGATGGAATCATAGCCGGACGGGTCTATCCTGGCAGGGTCGGTGTCCTCGAACCGGTTGTAGCAGATGCCGCCGTAGCGCTTGACGTACTCGTCGTTCAGTATAGCCATTCTGCTGTGACCTATGTGCAGCGGCCCGGACGGATTGGGGGCCATCCGCATCCTGACCTCACCCGTCACGTTCTTCAGGTCCGGAAGGCCGGTCTCCCTGACCCGCTCCTTCTTCTCGAGGAGCTCGGGCGCGGATTCCTGGAGGGCGCTCTTCTGCTGCTCGGGGGTGAGCCTGTTGACCGCGGCGATGACGTCCTTCGCGACGGCCGATACCTCCTTGGCCTTCTGTCTCAGATCCGGGTTCTCGGCCAGTACCTTGCCGAGCACCGAGCCCATCGTCGCCTTGCCCCCGAACTGGACTGCGTTCTGCAGTGCGAACTTGCGCACAGTCTCCTCTAGGTCCACGTCGGACTCGATACTCAGGAACGTATAAAAGAGTGATGACCACGCCGCCTGCTGGACCACCGGAGAAAGGGTAGAAATACGCATTATGGCATGGCCTCGACAGGTGATTGTCTGTCGGTCAGGGCGTTGCTCTCGCAGTTCGATGACACCGTCGTGGTGAAGGGCAGGATCTCGAGGGACCTGGAGCTCACCCGGATCCTCCTGAAGGAGAGGACCAGGCCCGTGCTCTTCGAGAACCTGGACGGATACAGGGCAGTGGGCAACCTGTGGTCGACGAGGGAGCGCATCGCGAAGGCCATGGCGACGACGCCGCTGGAACTCAACAGGAAGATGCTCCAGGCGATGGACTCACCGTCGGAGCCGCAGCTCCTGGAGAGCGCACCCTTCGACAAGAACATCCTCACGGACTTCGACCTCCGCGAGAGCGCGATCCCGAAGTTCTACAAGGGCGACGGAGGCCGGTTCATAACCGCGGGCGTGGTCGTGGCCGAGCACGACGGCATCCGGAACATGTCGTTCCACAGGATGATGGTGATAGGGGAGAAGAGGTTCGCGATCAGGGTCGTCCCCAGACACCTGCATGCGCTCCACAGACGCGCGCTCGCGAAGGGGGAGGACCTCAAGATCGCGGTAGCGGTCGGCCTCTGCCCGTCGATCATGCTGTCCGCCGCGATGAACGTCGAGTTCGGGAAGGACGAGCTGACGGTCGCGAGCTCGCTGAGGAAGGCGTGCCTCAACGAACCTGTCTGCGTCAGGAAGATCAGGAACGGGCTGAGGGTCCCGGCGTTCGCGGAGTACGTGTTCGAGGGGAGACTCACCAAGGAGGTCGCGGACGAGGGACCCTTCGTCGACATCACAGGGACCGAGGATCCCGTCCGGAAGCAGCCGGTCGTGGAGATCGACCGAATCTACCACCGGGACGAGCCGATCTTCCAGACCATCCTCCCGGGGGCGAACGAGCACTTCCTCATGATGGGCATGCCGAGGGAGCCCGTCATCCAGAGGGCCGTGAGCGTGGCCGTCCCCGAGGTCCACGGCGTCAGGCTGACCGAGGGAGGCTGTTGCTGGCTCCACGGTGTCGTGTCCATCACCAAGCAGAAGGAGGGGGACTCCGTGAACGCGATAATGGCTGCGCTCGGGGCCCACCCGTCCATGAAGATGGTGACGGTCGTGGACAAGGACATCGACATCTACAACGACCAGGACGTCGAATGGGCCGTGGCGACGCGGTTCCAGGGGCACAAGGGACTGGTCGTCATAGAGAACGCGCGCGGGAGCAGCCTCGACCCCAGCGCGGACGAGACGACGACAAAAGTGGGCATCGATGCCACGAAAACGGTCGGCGCAGAGGGGTTCGACCGGGTCATCCCGGACTGAACCAGGATAACATGCGTCATGCCGTCCTGTTCACGCGAAAACGATTAAATACAGCGCCATCCTCATCAACACAGGGGCAAAACCCATGGTAACGGTCACACCCAAGGCGGTCGAGACGATAAGGGCCATCGTCTCCGAGGACAAGAGGAGCGAGCCGATCAGGATCTACTTTGCTGGATACTCCTGCTCAGGCCCTGCCTACATGATGGGCTTCGACAAGAAGTCGGAGCAGGACGTCGAGATGAAGGTCGACGGGTTCACGCTCATCTACGACAAGAAGCTGGAGAGCGATCTCACCGAGGCCACCGTGGACTCCGTGGATACGCCCCAGGGACCAGGCGTCGTCGTGAGGGTGAAGTCGAAGGGCGCATCCTCGTGCGGCAGCGGTTGCTCCGGTTGCCACTAGATTCGCCAGGCCTCGAAGAAAACATTCATACCCACGGTGAGTACTAGACCGCCCGTGTACTTCGAGCACCCGCTGGTCAGACCGGGCACGGTCGAGCTGAGGGATTACCAGGTGAACATCGCCTCGACGGCGATGAAGGAATCGACCCTCGTGGTCCTCCCGACCGGCATGGGCAAGACCGTGGTCGCGCTGATGCTTGTGGCCGACTCGCTCTCGAGACGCGACGGCAAGGTGCTCTTCATGGCACCCACGAAGCCGCTCGTGCAGCAGCACGTGGGCTTCCTGCGGGCGCACCTCGTGGGCATCGAACCGGAGCTTTTCACAGGCGAGGTGGCCCCCGAGAGGAGGAAGGGCGCTTGGGAGGGGGCGAGGCTCGTCGTCTCCACCCCACAGGTCATAGAGAACGACCTCGCCGAGGAACGGATCACCCTCGATGACGTCGTCCTCATCGTATTCGACGAGGCGCACAGGGCCGTCGGCGACTATGCCTACGTCTCCATAGCCAAGAAGTATGGCGAGACGGGCGGGGTCGCGCTCGGCATGACCGCGTCCCCGGGGTCGGATGTCGCGAAGATCGCCGAGGTCTGCGAGAACCTGGGGATCACGAACGTCGAGATAAGGTCCGAGCTAGACGAAGATGTCGTCAAGTACATCCAGGACGTCAAGACGGAGCTCATAGGCGTGGGCATGCCCGAGGGCATGGCCAAGGTCATCTTCCTCCTGCAGAAGGTCCTCGACGAGCAGGTCGCTAGACTGCGCGCGATGGGGTTCCTCGACCCCGGCAAGCCTCCGACCACGAGGGACTTCCTGCAGGCCGGGAATGTCATCCGTGCGAGGCTGAACTCAGGCACGAAGAACTTCAACCTGTTCAGGGCCGCGAGCGTGCAGGCCATGGCGATGAAGATCAACCACGGCATCGAGCTCGCCCAGACGCAGGGGAGGAGCGCGCTCGAGAGCTACTTCGACAAGCTCGCCAAGGAGGGCTCGGAGAAGGAGGGGTCCAAAGCGTCGAGGGACCTCGTCAAGGACGCCAGGTTCCAGCAGGCCAGGACCCTCCTCCATACGATGGTGGAGGATCACCCGAAGCTCGAGAAGGTCGAGCCGATCCTCAAGCAGCAGTTCCTCGCGAAACCCGATTCCAGGGTGATAGTGTTCACCCACTACAGGGACACCTGCGAGACCCTCACCCAGAGGCTGGAGAAGATCCCTGGCCTTAGGCCCGTGAGGTTCGTGGGACAGGCCAGCAAGGGGACCGACATCGGGCTCAACCAGCGCGAGCAGAAGGAGATCATAGACAAGTTCAGGGCAGGGGACTACAACGTCCTCGTCTCGACATCCATAGCGGAGGAGGGGCTGGACATCCCCGCGACGGACCTCGTGGTGTTCTTCGAGCCTGTGCCGTCGGAGATCAGGACCATCCAGCGCAGGGGGAGGACCGGGAGGAAGCAATCGGGGAGGGTCATCGTCCTCGTGACGAGGGACACCCGCGACGAGGCGTACCTCTGGACCAGCAGGAAGAAGGAGATGCAGATGCGGCGGGAGCTGGACTCCCTCAGGCGCAAGCTCCGGATGCGCAAGGGGGTCCGCGACGAGCCCGCGAGGACGGCGACGACGCTCACGAAGGAGAACATCAAGGAGATGATGGCCCCTCCGACGGAGAAGGAGGACCGCGCCCTCCGAGCATCCGAGACCAAGGGGCAGAGTTCGCTCGGACAGTTCAAGAGGACTGCGGCGGGAGGGAGGGAGTCTCTCACGGTCTCCGAGAGGGCGGCGGGGCTGGGCCTCACGCGCGAGCTCGAGGGGTTGGGATTCAGGCTGGCGACCGTGGACCTGGAGGACGCGGACGTCGTCGTCTCCGACAGGGTCGCCGTGGCTGTCAGGTCGGTCGGCCAGTTCATCCAGGACATCGGGGACGGCATGATCGTCCAGTCGATGACGAGTCTCAAGCACCAGTTCTCCAGGCCGGTCCTGATCGTCCAGGGGCCTGCCGAGGGGAAGGGCGACCCATTCGCGAACGCCGCGGTGTTCGATGCTCTCGGCACGATGCTCTCCGATCTGCAGATGCCGGTGTTCTCGACCGGCAGCCCGAAGGAGACCGCGGCCGCGGTCGCGTCCCTGAGGATGCAGGAGGACGAGAAGGGCGGGAGACCCGGCCGGACGGTGCAGACCACGCTCGACACGTCCAAGAGGCAGATGTTCCTCGTCCAGGGCCTGCCGAACGTCTCGGCCACCCTGGCTCAGAGGCTGCTGGCGAGGTTCGGGAGCGTCGAGGGGATCGCGGAGGCGGGCACGGACGAACTGATGCGCGTCGACGGAGTAGGAAGGGTTATTGCGGAAGGTATCGATACTGTCCTCAGGAAGAAGTTCGGAGAGGAGGAATAGCACCATGGCGGACAACAAGTGCCCCTTGTGCAAGAGCGCGTGCATCATCAAGGTCATAGCCACGGACAGCGAGAAGTGGTGCGAGGTCGACGTCTGCAAGATGTGCGGGACGATGTACCCCCGCGAGACGCCCTCCAAGAAGCCGAAGGCGGTCAAGAAGAAGGCGAAGGTTGAGCCCCGGAAGAGGAAGGCCGCCAAGGGGAAGCGCTCCAAGAGGTAACCAACCGGCCAGCATCCCCGGGGCGGGTCAGCAACGTTTATGAACCCAGTGCCTATACTAGGGGCCCGAGTGTTATGGAGTTCAAGCTTGTCGAGAAGAAGAAGGACAGCATCAAGGTCGAGGTCAGCGACCCGGACGACACGCTGATCTACCCGCTCATCCACGAGCTGCTCCAGGACAAGAACGTCGAGGACGCCCGTTACATCACCGGCCACCCGCAGCTGGATGTGCCCGTGCTCATCGTCAAGGTCAAGGACGGCAAGCCCCAGGCGGCCGTCAAGAAGGCGGCGAAGGCGCTCGCGAACCAGTTCCTGGAGACCAGGCAGCTAATCGAGAAGCAGCTGGGCTGAGCCTGCGAACCTTATTACCCGCCCTGTTCATTCTGTTGGTCGCATGAGGGAGAGCGAGCTGGGACTCGAGGTGTTCCTCACAGGGGACGTCCCCGGCATCGGGGGCAAGCTGAGGGCGACGCCTGAGGATTTCATCGTCGACGAGATATCCGTGCTGCCGCCCGAGCACGCCGACGGGAAATACGTCGTCGCGCGCGTGTGGCACCGGAACTGGGAGGCGAACAGGCTCGTCCGGCGCATCGGGAGCAACCTCCACGTCAGCAGGGCGAAGATCGGATTCGCCGGGACGAAGGACGGGAGGTCCGTGGCGACGCAGCTCATGTCGTTCGACGCCCCGATCGAGGCCGTCACCTCTGTCACGATACCCGACGTCCGGATCACGGACGCCTACAGGGCGAGACGCATGATCCAGATCGGCGACCTCATCGGCAACAGGTTCCGGATTAGGGTCGCGGACCTCGACGCCTCGGTCGATGTCCAGGAGTCGTGCCGACTCGCCAAGGAGAAGCTCGATGCGACCGACGGCTATCCCAACTTCTTCGGCACCCAGCGGTTCGGCTCGGTGCGGCCGATCACACATCTGATAGGCAGGGACATGGTCAGAGGGGACCTCCAGGCGGCGGTCATGAGGTATGTGGCGAACCCCTTGGAGGAGGACTCGGACGCGAACGACGCCAGGAGGGTCCTCCAGGAGACTGGGGACTTCGAGAGGGCACTCAGGGAGTTCCCCCAGAAGCTGACCTTCGAGAGGATGCTCATAGGCCACATGAAGGACCATCCAGGTGACCACGTGGGGGCGCTCAGGACGTTGCCCCGGAACCTGCTCATGATGTTCGTGCACGCCTACCAATCGTACATGTTCAACAGGATAGTCAGCCAGAGGATACGCGAGGGGCTCCCCCTCGGGGAGCCTGTCGTCGGCGACCTCGTGCTCCCGCTGACCAAGACCGGGGTCCCGGACCACGACACGTCGATCCCCGTCACCGCGGACAACCTGGAGAAGGCCACGAGGAACTGTCACGAGGGGAAGGCGTTCGTGAGCGGGCTCATCTACGGGAGCGAGTCGACGTACTCATCTGGAAGGATGGGCGAGATCGAGCGCGCGATCGTCCTGGAGGAGGGGCTGAAAGGGAGCGACTTCGAGATCGTCGGGCTGAGGGAGGCCTCGTCGAAGGGGACGAGGAGGGAGATCCTCGCGACCTACAAGGACCTGAAGGTCGAGGTGGGCCAGGGCGACGTGACATTCTCCTTCGCCCTGAACAAGGGCTGCTACGCCACGAGCCTCCTGAGGGAGTTCATGAAGGCCGAGATCACCCATTACTGAGAGGCGTCGGGCGGAACCGGTATAAGCGCTTCCGCCCCTCACCCGTCAGTTGAGAAGGAAGGGGAAGAGGACTGTCCTGACGTGTCCGCAGTGCGGCTCTGCGGACCTCTACTACGAGGCTGCGCTCATCACTGGCTACAAGTACCACTGCAAGAAGTGCGGCTACATCGGAGCGTTCGTGATCGAGAAGGACATCGAAGACGACCAGGAAGGCGGCTGACGATGACCGCTGGGCGGCTGAGGACGGCGCTCGTCCGCGAGCCAGGTGACAGGTACAGGGACTGCATCTCGTCGCACCCGCTCAGGAGGACCATCGACTGTCCGCGTGGCGAGGGAGCAGCACGCATCATACAGGAAGGCACTGGGCGAGCTCGGGATCGAGGTCGTCGTGCTGCCGAGGGACGACGCCCACCCGGACTCCTGCTTCGTGGAGGACACCGCCGTCGTGCACGACGGCCGGGCGGTCGTCTGCAGGCCCGCCAAGGAGAGCCGGCGAGGCGAGGTCGAGGGGATCGAACCGGTCCTGTCCTCGCTCATGCCGACGAAGCGCATCCGGGCGCCTGCCACTCTCGAGGGCGGGGATGTCGTCCATGTCCCGGGCGGGCTGATCTCCGGGCTGACCGCCAGGACCAACGAGGATGGGGTGCGGCAGATGCAGGAGGCCCTGGGCGTTCCGGTGGCGACCATCGAGGACCGGACCATAATGCACCTCAAGAGCCACGTGAGCCACCTCGGGGGCGAGAGCATCCTGGTCACGGGCAGGTACGCCGCGCACCCGGTGCTCTCCAGGTTCGACAAGGTGCTCGTCCCGGAGGACGAGGCATACGCGGCCAACGCGCTGTCCGTCAACGGGACCATCGTCATGCCCGACGGGTTCCCGAAGACCGCGGCCGCCGTCCGCGGGGCCGGGTTCGACGTCGTCACGCTCAGGATGACCGAGTTCCCGAAGTGCGAGGGCGCGATGACCTGCCTGTCGATACTGCTGTGACCTACAGGGGTGGCCCTGGCACATTCGGTATCGCATATTGCCATGGACGGCCGCTCAGGCGAACATCGGACCGGATTCCTCGAGCTTCTCGCAGCCGTCGTCGAGGACCTTGATCAGGGCCTTCTCGAAGTCGATCATGGTGACGAAGTCCCTGTTCTCCCTTATGGCGAACATGCCCGCCTCCGTGGCTACGGCCTTGATGTCCGCACCGGTGGCGCCGTCGGACCTTGACGCGAGCTCCTCCAAGTTGATGCTCTCGTCGAAGTTCATGCGCTTGGTGTGTATCTTGAATATCGCGACCCTGGACTCGTAGTTCGGGAACGGGATCTCGATGATCCTGTCGAACCTGCCGGGCCTCAGCAGGGCCTCGTCGAGTATGTCGGGCCTGTTGGTCGCGCCGATGATCTTGACATCGCCCAGCGGGTTGAAGCCGTCGAGCTCGGCCAGTATCTGCATGAGCGTCCTCTGGACCTCGCGGTCTCCCGAGGTGGCCATGTCCAGCCTCTTGGCGCCGACGCTGTCGAGCTCGTCGATGAACACGATCGACGGGGCCTTCTGCCTCGCCAGGTCGAACAGCTCGCGCACCAGCCTCGCGCCCTCGCCGATGTACTTCTGGACCAGCTCGGACCCCACGAACCTGATGAAGGTCGCATTGGTCTGCCTGGCGACCGCCTTGGCCAGCAGCGTCTTGCCCGTCCCTGGCGGCCCCACGAGGAGCACACCCTTCGGCGGGTCGATCCCGACCTTCTTGTACAGTTCCGGCCGGAGGAGCGGGTCCTCGACGGCCTCGCGTATCTCGACGATCTGCTCCTGCAGGCCGCCGATGTCGGCATAACCCGTCTCGGGCTTCGATATGATCTCAGCGCCGACGACCACGGGGTCGAGCGACGGTGGAAGGACGCCCATGACGGCAAGGGTCTGCTTGTTGAGGGCGACCCTGGCCCCGACCTCCATCAGGTCAGGGGACACATAGTCTGATGTATTGACGACGAAGTCCGGTCCCGTGGAGCTCTTCACCACGACCCTCCCGTCGGCCAACACGTCCTTGATCTGTCCGATGATGAGCGGAGGGGCCTTGAGCCGCTCGAGCTCCGCCTTTAGCCTCTTGAGCTCCTTCTGGAGCCTTATGAGCTCGCCCTCCACGAACCTCTTCTCGCCCTCTACCCGGCGAGACTCTTCGACAAGTTCGAGGTTCCGTTCCTCTAGGACGGAGACTCTTCTCTGTACCTCTTCCATCATTTCGGTGGGCTGGGTCTGTTCCAAATCAGTGCACCCCGTTGTTCGTCGTCGAGATGGCGAGCCGGAATAATATAGGGTTAAATACTCTATTTATCCTTTGCTGACTGCCATCAGATGTGTGATGTTCCATGCTCTGCGAGATGTGCGGAAAGCAGGTCACCTTCTGCAAGAAGGTGACTATAGAGGGAGTGCTCCTTGATGTCTGTCCCGAATGCGCAAAATTCGGCAGCGAGGCGAAGAAAGCGCCGGTCAAGGAGGAGACAGCCCCGAGGCCCTTGATCACGCAGAGGCTCGAACAGAGGGAGAGAAGGGGGAAGCCCCAGGACGTCCTCGAGAAGTTCGAGCGGGAGGACCTCGTCGAGGACTACTCGTCGCGCATACGCAACGCGCGCTCGAAGACGGGTGTCACCCAGAAGGAACTCGCGATGAAGATCAACGAGAAGCTCACGGTCCTGAACAAGGTCGAGGCAGGGGACCTGCGCCCCGACGAGCGATTGATCCGCAAGCTCGAGAAGGAGCTGGGGATAGTCCTCAAGGAGAAGGTCGCCGCTGTCCAGGTGGCGAAGGCCACGGGGTCGAGGACGCTCACGCTCGCCGACGTGATCAAGATACAGAAGCAGTGAGACGTGTCACGGCGAGGGCGTGTCCCTGCCGAGGACTTCTGTCGTCGCCCTGTCTATGTACGACCCCTCAACCGGGATGCCGTAGTCGCATGCGACCAGGAGGGCCGCAGGCTCCACATCTATCCCGAGCATCTCCTGCTTCCTATTGACCTTGGAGACGACCTCCCTCTTCGGGACGGACCGGACCTTCACTATCTTCTCCACTATCTCGGAGAACAGGTCCCTGGGGGTCGCATCGCGCGCCTCCTGGAACAGGTCCTTCGACGGTCTGTAGTCCAGGGGCACTTCAATCGTCGAGAAGTCGAATGTCGGCAGAAGGCTCCCGTTCCTCTTCTCGATGAGCCCGCCCGAGACGCCGAGATCGAGCAGTTTCTGCGCGTCCTTCGGCGAGAACCATCTGAGGTCCATCGATGCTGAGAATACGAACTCACGCTCTGTCAGGAGTTGCTTCCCCTTCCTCCTGAACAGGACTGCTATGCTCCTCTGTAGCTCACTCATCCCCATCCAAACCCCTGACTTCATCGGTCACTAGATAGTCCGCGCCGAGCGCCTCGATGCGTCCGCGCTGAGACAGTCGGTGCGAAGACTCCCAGAGTGAACCCGAGTTCCCGCTTCAGCCCTGGCACCTTCCTCTGCGAGTTCGAGCGGGACGAGCATCTGGTCGATGCCGATCTCCTTCACGTCCCGAGCGAGATCGATGAGGGCTCTGCCAGCGATCTGTGGGTCAAAACCCGAGATCCCATCCCGGTAATCTACTTTGAATGTAATGTTCTCCGAGAGCTTAAATGCTCCTCTGAGGTCATCGAGGCTGATGACCGTCGCCGTCCCGACCGACAGCGCTCTCCGCGCCCGTCATGAGGATGTCGATGATGTTCGCGTCCTGCACGGAGGCCGCCCTCGTAGATGGTCGGCATCTCGTCGCACACAGACCTGCGCGATGTCGAGCTGCGGCTTGTTCTTCGTCACCCCGTCCTCGTCCGCGAGATAGACGCGCTCGTACTCGTCGGCGAGCCCGGAGACTAGGTGCTTCATCGACCTGCGGTTGTGAGGGCGGGAAAGAAGCGTGCGGCCCTCCAGTAGGAGTCGGGGAACAATCTCCATGGTGAGTCCCGCAGAAAGTGTATGATGTAGATAAAGGGTGCTGTGTCGACCCTCACCAGGCCGTCATGTCCCGGCATACGATTTCCTCCTCTGGGCCCTCCGAGAGCCCATGTCTGTGCGCAGTAATGCTTATATAGAAGCTCTAACATATACGAATCCCCGACTCGCGAATAGCTGGATTGGGACCTGGTAATCCAGATTGTATGAAATGGAGGTTGTGAGATGATTGGACAGACACCTGTTCTCATCCTTAGAGAAGGAACGAAGAGAGAGAAGGGCAAGGGCGCACAGTTCGGCAACATCACTGCGGCAAGGGCGATCGCCGATGCCGTCAGGAGCACCCTCGGTCCGAGGGGAATGGACAAGATGCTCGTCGACAGCATGGGCGACGTCGTCATCACGAACGACGGTGTGACGATTCTCAAGGAGATCGACGTCGAGCACCCGGCCGCCAAGATGCTCGTCGAGGTCGCTAAGACCCAGGACGAGGAATGCGGAGACGGCACCACGACCGCGGTCGTGTTCGCCGGAGAGCTTCTGAAGAAGGCCGAGGGACTCATCGAGCAGAACATCCACCCGACCGTCATATCCGGCGGCTTCAGGATGGCGGCCATCCACGCACGCAAGGTGCTGGATGATGTCGCGATCAAGGTTGACCCGACCGACAAGTCCGTCCTCATGGACATCGCGCGCACCGCGATGATCTCGAAGAGCGTCGCATCCTCGAGGGACCTGCTCGCCGATGTGGCCGTCAAGGCGGTCCTCGCCATCGCCGAGAAGAGGGCGGACGGCACTATGACCGTCGACGACGACAACATCCAGATCGTCAAGAGGCAAGGCGGCTCGATGGATGACACCAGGATGATCTCCGGCATAATCGTCGACAAGGAGGCAGTCCACCCGGCCATGCCGAAGAAGGTCGAGAAGGCGAAGATCGCGCTGGTCGACTCCGCGCTCGAGGTCAAGAAGACCGAGATAGACGCGAAGATCGAGATAACCGACCCGGGCCAGCTCCACGCGTTCCTCGACGAGGAAGAGAAGATGCTCAAGACGATGGTCGACACCGTCAAGAAGAGCGGCGCGACAGTGCTGTTCTGCCAGAAGGGCATCGACGACCTCGCTCAGCACTACCTCTCGAAGGCGGGCATATACGCGGTCCGCAGGGTCAAGAAGAGCGACATGGAGAAGCTCGCGAAGGCCACCGGGGCCACCCTCGTAACGAAGCTGGACGACCTGAAGGCGAATGACCTCGGAGTCGCCAACATCGTCGAGGAGCAGAAGATCGCGGACGACCGGATGACATTCGTGACGGGCTGCAAGAACCCGAAGGCGGTCAGCATCCTGATCAGAGGCGGCACGGAGCATGTCATAGACGAGATCGACAGGTCGCTCAACGACGCCATCAGCGTCGTCGCAGTCGCGGTCGAGGACGGGAAGCTGGTCACCGGCGGCGGATCGACAGCGGTCGAGATCGCCATGAAGCTCAGAGACTACGCGGCGTCCATCGGCGGCAGGGAGCAGATCGCGATCGATGCGTTCGCAAGCGCGCTCGAGGTCATCCCCACAGCACTGTCCGAGAACGCGGGTCTGGACCCAATCGACGTCCTGATAGAGCTCAGGCAGGCCCACAAGTCCGGCAAGTCCAACGCGGGCATCAATGTCTTCACCGGCAAGGTCGTCGACATGAAGAAGGAGAAGGTCCTGGAGCCGATACGCGTCGGAAGACAGGCCATCAGCTCAGCCACGGACGCAGCCGTCATGATCCTTAGGATCGACGACGTGATCGCTTCCAAGGGCGGATCCCCCGGCAAGGGTCCAGCGGGCCCCGGCGGCGACATGGGCGCAGACATGGACTGAGCGGGAAGGACGATCCAATAAACCCCTTAACCCAACTTCTTTGTACCCCATGAATCGGGCCAACAGGCTCGACGATTGCGCGCTGGAGGCGATGGAAGACGCCGGAGAAGGAGACATCCGAGGCCGAGGGGCCGGACACATGCACAGAGCCCTCCAGGCCCGAGCCTGAACCCGCGACGGCGAGCGAGCGCAGGGTGGCGGAGCTGACGGACGACCTTGTCCGCCTCCAAGCCGAGTTCGAGAACTACAAGAAGCGCATCGAGCGGGAGTCCGCACAGAGGACGAAGCTCGGGGCGGAGAGGGTCGTCGCCGACCTGCTCCCTTTGCTGGACGCCTTCGACAAGGCGATGGCGGACGCCGGCAAGAACGGAGATGCAGACAGCCTCCGGAAGGGCATCGAGAGCCTGCACAAGCAGCTCGTCCAGACACTCAAGGGGCTCGGCCTGAGGGAGATAAGGACCGACGGGGGACTGGATCCTTTCGAGCACGAGGCGATGATGAGACAGGAGACCGAGGACGCGGAGGATGGACATGTCCTCGAGGTCTTCCAGAAGGGATACGCGCTGGGGCCAAAGGTCATCAGGACCGCGAAGGTCAAGGTGGCGAAGGCGCCGGAGCAGCCAATCACGGATCACGATACACAGGAATCAGAAGAGGAAGATGAGACTACAGAGGAGGATTGAGTCACATGGCTGAATCAAAGGGCAAGATAATCGGGATCGACCTGGGAACGAGCAACTCTGCGGCGGCGGTGATAGAGGCCGGCAGGCCCACCATCATCCCCAGCGCCGAGGGGACGAGCCTCGGCGGGAAGGCGTTCCCTTCGTACGTCGCGTTCACCAAGGACGGGCAGATGCTCGTCGGGGAGCCCGCGAGGCGGCAGGCCGTCTCCAACCCCGAGGGGACCGTCATGGCCATCAAGAGGAAGATGGGGACGGACCACAAGACACGCGTGTACGGCAAGGAGTACTCGCCCCAGCAGGTATCCGCGTTCATCCTGCAGAAGATCAAGCGCGACGCGGAGGCCTATCTGGGGGCCAAGGTGGAGAAGGCCGTGATCACGGTGCCCGCCTACTTCAACGACAACCAGAGGCAGGCGACCAAGGACGCCGGCACCATCGCGGGGCTGGAGGTCGTCAGGATAATCAACGAGCCGACCGCGGCCGCGCTGGCCTATGGGCTGGACAAGAGCGATAAGGAGCACAAGATAATGGTCTTCGACCTGGGCGGCGGAACGCTCGATGTCACGATCATGGAGTTCGGGCAGGGGGTGTTCGAGGTCATCTCGACCAGCGGCGACACCCAGCTCGGCGGGACGGACATGGACAACACCCTGGTCGACCACATCTCGAAGGAGTTCAAGGCCGACACGGGGATCGACGTCGCCAAGGACAGGACGGCCGTCCAGAGGATAAGGGAGGCCGCCGAGAAGGCGAAGATAGAGCTCTCATCCACGCTGGAGACGGAGATAAACCTGCCATACCTCAGCGCCGACGCCTCGGGGCCGAAGCACCTCGCCCTGAAGCTGACGAGGGCTAAGCTCGAGGAGCTCGTGCGGCCGACCATAGACAGATGCCGGCAGCCGGTCAAGCAGGCCCTCACCGACGCCAAGCTCACGCCGGAGCAGATCGACAAGGTCATACTCGTGGGCGGGCCCACCAGGATGCCTGTCGTGCACAAGTTCGTCGAGGACATGGTGGGCAAGAAGATCGAGCACGGGGTCGACCCGATGGAATGCGTCGCTATGGGCGCGGCCATCCAGGGCGGGATACTCGAAGGGAGCGTGAAGGACATCCTGCTGCTGGATGTGACGCCGCTGTCCCTCGGGGTCGAGACGCTCGGCGGGGTCTTCCACAAGCTCATCGAGAGGAACACGACCATCCCGACACGCAAGAGCGAGGTCTTCAGCACCGCCGCGGACGGCCAGACGAGCGTCGAGATACACGTCCTCCAGGGCGAGAGGCCGATGGTCGGCGACAACGTCACGCTCGGACGGTTCCACCTGATAGGGATGCCGCCAGCACCGAGAGGACTGCCCCAGGTCGAGGTCACCTTCGACATAGACGCGAACGGCATAATCGACGTCAGCGCGAAGGACCTCGGGACCGGCAAGGAGCAGAAGATCACAATCACGGCCACCACGAAGCTCGACAAGGGCGACATCGACAGGATGGTCAAGGACGCGGAGCGCTTCGCCGATGAAGACACGAAGCGCCGCGAGAAGGTCGAGCTGAAGAACCGGGCGGAGCAGAAGGCCTACGAGGTCGGCCGCGTGCTCGAGGAGATGGGCGACAAGGTCCCGCAGGACCTCAAGGACAGGCTCACGAAGATGGCAGACGAGCTGAAGACGGCGGCCCAGACCGACGACCCAGCGCAGATCAAGCAGAAGCTGGACGAGCTCGAGAAGACGCTGCTCGAGGTCGGGAAGCACGTATATGCCGCGCAGCAGGCCCAGCAAGCCCAGCAGCAGGCACCGCCGCCGGATGCGCAGGGGCCGGCGGAGCAGGCGCCAGGCGGCGACAAGGGCTATGTCGATGCGGACTACAAGATAGTCGACGACGAGGAGAAGTGACGGGCCCACACGCAAACCTCTTCTCCCACCCTTCCTTTTCCCTCTCAACTGTCAGGGGCTGAACGATGGCTTCGAAACGAGACTACTACGATGTCCTGGGCATCCAGAAGGGTGCCTCCGAGGACGAGATCAAGAAGGCTTACCGGAAGCTCGCGATGAAGAACCACCCTGACATGAACAAGGAGGACCCGAAGCAGGCGGAGGAGCGCTTCAAGGAGATTTCCGAGGCCTACGAGGTCCTCGCCGACAAGGACAAGCGCGCCAGATACGACCAGTACGGCCACGAGGCGGTCGCGAGCTCCTTCAAGGGCGGCGGCTTCGATTGGTCCGACTTCACCCACTACGGGGACATAAGCGACATCTTCGGTGGGTTCGGGTTCGGAGGGAGCATCTTCGAGCAGTTCTTCGGCGGGAGGGGCGCGAGGAGCGGCCCGCGCGAGGGGCAGTCCCTGAGGTACGACATCGAGGTCACTCTCGAGGACATCACCAAGGGCGTCGACAGGGACCTGCGCATACCCCACTCGGTCCAATGCAAGGCATGCGGCGGCCAAGGGGCCAAGGCCGCAGACATCAAGACCTGCCCCACGTGCAAGGGCGCTGGGCAGGTACAGAAGGGGCAGCGGAGGGGCTACACCAACTTCGTCTCGATATCGCCGTGTCCCACATGCAGGGGCGCGGGCCGACAGATCACCAAGCCATGCGAGGAGTGCCACGGCAGAGGGGCTACCCAGACCGTCAGCACGATCCAGGTCTCCGTCCCGAAGGGGGCCGAGGAGGGCATGAAGCTGAGGATCAGGGGTGCCGGCGAGGCGAGCCCGAACGGCGGCCCGCCGGGCGACCTGTACATCGTAATCCACATAGCCCATCACCCGGTCTTCGGAAGGGACGGGCGCGACATCATCATCGAGCAGCCCATCACGTTCACTCAGGCCGCCCTCGGGGACGAGATCAAGGTCCAGACCCTCGACGGGGCGGCGATGGTCACCATCCCACAGGGAACCCAGACGGGCACGGTCCTGAGGCTGAAGGGCAAGGGCCTGCCTAACCGTCAGCGGGAACGGCCAGGGAGACGAGTTCGTGCGGGTCACGGTCTCGACGCCGACGAAGCTGACGTCCGAGCAGAGGGAGCTGCTCAGGCAGTTCGCCAGGTCCACCGGAGAGGGCGACGGCGAGGACAGGAGGAAGTCCGTCTTCGGTGGATTCAAGAGGAGCCCATAGGAAATCTTTTTATCCCTCAGACATGAATATATTGGTCGGATGAAGCTCGTGGGGCTCCTGACCGAGGATTCCAGGAGGTACTACGAGATGATCGAGGCCCTCAAGGCCGAGGACATCGAGTACACCTCCCTCGATTTCTGTGACCAGCGTACCAGCGAACGTGGCCGTGGTCGTGACCACGGAGAGGGAGCGCGACAGGGTCCCGTTCGACAAGGTCGTCGTGGACGACGGACCCGCCGAGGCGGTCGCGAGGATACGGAGATACATGAACGGTGGCCGCGCGGTGAAGGACCTGATCATAGGGGTCGACCCAGGGCACAGGCCAGGGGTGGCTGTGGTGGCCGATGGCGTGGTACTCACGAGGGGCGTCGCCAAGAGCCCGGAGGACGTCAGGGTCGTCGTGGACGATATCCTCAGGGAGTACCCGTCGACGAACATATTGATCAGGATCGGGAACGGGGACAGGACCAACAGGAACCGGACGTTCAACGGACTCTGGGAAAGCGGGCACAGGCCAGAGATCGTGGACGAGAGGAACACCACGACCAGGTCGCCGACGCCGGACGAGGACGCCGCGGTCGAGATAGCCCTCACTCCCGGGTTCAAGCCCGACCGGAAGCAGAAGGTCGAACCGGCACCTGGCGAGGTGAGGAACATCCAGAGGCTGAGCAGGCTCCAGAGCAATGGGTCGATAACCGTCTCCAAGGAGCTGGCGGCGAGGGTCGCCAAGGGCGACATCTCCATGGACGAGGCCATAGGCATCCAGAGGTCAACCGTGGCCTGACGGGCTAGAAGAGGTGCTCTTCGGTCAGCCTGGACCGCCCACCGACGCCGCAGACCAGCGTTTCCACGCCGAGTGCCCGGATCCTCTCCTCGACGACCGGGACCTTCTCCGGGTGTGTGTTGACGTATACTGTCGCACCCGTGTCGATCGAGAAGTAGGCGGGTATCCCCTCCGACCTCATGGCCTTGACCTCGAGGATGACCTTGACGGTCTCCGGACGCCAAAGGATCATCTCGTCCAGCCCTGTCATGGTTATACCGTGTAGGATGAGGGAGTCCTTCTCGGCCAGCAGGCCGACCCTGTCGATGTCACGCTTCCTGATGGCGCTCTCCATCTCCGCGAGCGCTCCATGCACGTACGCGAGGCGGGAGTGGAAGAACGGTGAGCCGAGCACGGCCCGGTGTGCGTTCTCGGTGTACTTGAAGGCGGGAATCAGGGCGACGACTATCCCCATCGGGAACTCCTCGGATGCAAGCTGGTACGAGTACGATTCCTCGTCCTCGTGGCCGGCCTTCCACCTGGAGTAGCCGCCGGTGACCGACCTCGAGGCCGAACCCGCCCCACGCCTGGCGATGGCAGACACTCGCTCCAAGGGGAGGTCAAGTCCGGCTGCCTCGCAAGAGGCGACCGCGAGGGCAGCGAAGCCGGACGCCGAGGCACCCAGGCCGACATTGGAAGGGAAGTTGTTCTTCGAGACCATCCTCACCCTGGTGTCGATGCCGGCTCTCCTCCGGACCTCGTCGACGACCGAGAGCACACGGTCCATCTCCCTGCCGATCAGCACCTTGCCGTCCACCGTGGCGGTGTCCTGATCCGTCCTCCCGAACTCGACCGTCGTGTGAGATGCGGTCGGCGATGTCGACACTGAGATCGAGTCGTGGAACGGTATCCTGAGGACCTCGTCCCTGAGGCCGTGGTACTTGATCAGGCCCTGGATCGGATACGCGATGGAAGATGCTTTCATGCGATGCCTCAGACGTCGAAGAGGATCGTCATCGTCCCCTTCATCGTCGTCGAACTTGAGCTGGTGGTACGTGATGCCTTTCACGACGGAGCGCTTCGGGTGCTTCGCCTCGTCGAACTCCTCGCCGGAGATGTGGGCCTCCAGTGTCCTCCCGTTGGTCTCCACATTGAACCGCCCGAACACGAGGTTCTCGGTGTCATGTATGAACAGCAGCTCCTGCAGGAAATCGATCAGCAGCTGCTCCCTTGTCTCCGCGACGAGCACGACCTTGACCTCGCCCTTGGGTTCGACCTTGGTCACATCGGTGATCTGGTCGAAGAGGGCGTAGGCTGCGTTCGCGAACCTCTCGTCCAAGGTCTTCCCGTGGACCTCCACCATAGCGTCCGCAGTGTGCTCCAGAAGCCGGTACCTCATGGCGACGATTGATGAACTGCACGATATATCAAGACTGTGCCTTCTTGGAAGCCCCGAAGAAATCGCAGTGCACACGCAGGGTGCAGTCGCTGCATCTTTGGCTCCTTGCCTTGCACACGGCCCTCCCGTGCTCGATCAGGTTGATGTGGAAGCTGTAGTACTTCTCGGTGGGGACGAGCATGGCCAATTCCTCCTGGGCCTGCTCCCTGGAGGTGTGCGGTCCGATCAGGCCTATGCGGCGCGAGACACGGTGCACATGGGTGTCGACGGGGAACATCGGCATCCCCAGCGCGAACAGGAGCACGATGGCGCGGGTCTTAGGGCCGACGCCTTTCATCTGCGACAGCCATGCGTCCGCATCTGCGGGACTCATCCCGCGTAGGAAGTCCAGCTCCAGCATGCCTCGCTCACTGTCGATGAAGCGGAGCGAGGAGATTATCCGCTCGGCCTTGATACCAGCCAGCCCTCCCGATCTAATGATCTTCGCGACCACCGATGGTCTGGCCCCCAGGAGCATCATCCACCTAGGGTACGCCGCCTTGAGGGATAGGAAGGCGCGGTGTGAGTTAGCATCCGTCGTGTTCTGCGAGAGGATCGTCTCGACGAGCGTGTCCACAGGGTCGTCCCTCTCCGCAGCCAGCTCCTCTCTCCCGTAAAGTCTGGCGAGGGCCCTGTCCACCGAGGATATCTTCCGTCGAAGGGCTGCTTTCGATGCCATCGTCCATCCTCAGGCAGCAGTGACCTTGACGCTTCGGACGAGCGCGCTCGGTGTCGCCCACGTGCCGAAGTCGACCTGGTCGCCCCCGACCTTCTCGATGCCGGAGAATAGTTCGAGGAGATTGCCCGAGAGCATGGCACCACGGGAGCATCCGACGATGGATCCGCGATCTATCAGGAAACTTGGGCTGGGGACGAATGAGAAATCGCCCGTCTCGGCGTTGCTTGTATGGGCTCCCTGGCATCCCCAGGCCAGGTAGCCATGGTCGACCTCCGACACAAGGTCCTCAAGGGATCCACGGCCAGCCTTCATGCACATGTTCAGAGGAGCGGATGTGACATAACCAGTAGATAGATCGCGGACGGCGTTGCCAGTCGACTTCCTCCCCGCGACGGACCCGTGATACGAGTTCCAGAGGAATCCTTCAAACACTCCGCCCTTCACGAGACTGGTCCTCGTGACGGGCATTCCCTCGTCGTCGAACGGGCGGGATCCCACCATGCATCCCGAGAGCGGATCATCCACAATCGTCAAGGACTTCGGACCGATGCGGTCTCCGATGCGATTCGCAAGGAACGTCGTCCGCTGGATGGCGCTCTCGCCCGAGCATGCCTTGGTGAGTATGGCGTTAAGGAGGCCGTTGCCCGGCGCGCCCAGCGAGCCGTTCGCGAAGACCACGGGGCATTCCTCGGTCCTCGGCTCGACCGATACCGCGCAGTTGCGGGCCACGGATCCGCAACTGGCCCCCAGCCGTGAGAAGTCTATGTCGTTCAACCTTGAGGCGCAGCCGTCATAGCAGTCCGGTGAGACCGAGCTGCCATGCCCGCTGACCGTTCCACACATCGCCGATAGATGCGCATCCGAGAATGATTTCTCTATTCCCGCAGTGTTGTGGACAGCTATGGAGCGTGTGACTGAGCGCAGCTGGCCGCTTGTGACCGTTATCCCGACCGCCTGCTCGAGAGCGGCGTCGATCATGACCTTCGCGCCCAGGCGGAGATCCTCCATGGTCATGGAGGCGACCCCGTCATCATGGATCCCTCCGACCTCTGGATACTTCGTCTTCGCCTCGGCGAATCCCCTCCACCTCGGATCCACCTCGTTCACCTTCGCGAGCCTCATCGCCGCGGCAGCGCACCTCTTGAGGTCAGCCTGCTCCAGCGAATTCGTGAACGCGACTCCCATCCGCGCTCCATCGACCGCTCTGAAGAACACCTGGCTCTCCCGCTGGGTGGCCCCCTCCAGAACGTCGTTCGGCTCAATCGTAAGCGATATCGCGCTCGTGAGACAAACGAAGACCTCTGCCTCCCGACAGTGGAGTGCCCTCAGTGCGGCCATGGCCTTGGAAGCCGCGTCGACCGTTGTCTCCTCCAGGGGCACGCGTTCCGGGTTCATTCGTCACCTCCGAAGATGATCCCACCCTTCTTGATGCGCATGTGGGGGCCCCCGTCGCTGGTCGCCATGAACTGATCCGACTTGCCACAGTAGCTGGATTCGATTCCGAAATCCTTGCCCAATCCGTCTATCAGCTTCAGCGTGCTCACGGCGACGCCGCTTATCGCTAGACCCTTCACCGGCCTTCCAATCTCGCCGTTCGTTATCTCGAAGCACTCCTGTATCGCGACCTGGAAATTCGAATTGGCCTCGGCCTGCCCGCCGCGGACGTCACCACAGTAGTAACCCTGCTTCACGCCTCCGACGAGCTCGTCGACAGACATGTCCCCCTTCTCGAAGTGAGTGTTCCTCATGCGGATTATCGGAGGGAATCGGTAGCTCTCCGCCCTGGCATTCCCAGTCGGCCTGCGGCCGAGCCTTGCCGCCCATTCTCTGTTCGACATTTGGTTCCCAAGCCTTCCCCGGTCGATGAGCGTCACTTTCCTCGCGACGACCCCTTCGTCGTCCACGACGATGTTCCCGAACCCGTCCTTGACGCGGGGCATATCGACCAGGGTAACGTACTCTGGGGCCACTGCTTGGCCCTCCTGTCCAAGGAAGGCGCCCGATGCGTAGTAATCGGCCTCTGTCAGGTGTCCCAACGCCTCGTGGGCCAGCATGCCGACGACGCGCGGACCGAGAACGCAGGGGAACGACCCACGCCTGCAGCGGACCCCATCGAGCTGGGATCGGGTCTTGCGCGCCAGTCTGTCTGAGATCCTCGCGGATGGCTCCATCCTCTCGAAGAGTTCCCATCCAGTGGACACCCTGGCCACCTCGTCGCGGGACGACGCGACTGTACTACCGTCCGCCCCGACGGCGGTGCTCATGAGGTACATCAACGAGACATCCGTGGCGACCGAGGCACCATCGCTCGTGACCAAGTGCCGCTTGCCCGTCAGTTCCCTGTAGCTCGCCCTTGCCGTCGATATTCGGCTGTCCAAGCGCCGCGTGCCGACGCACATATCCTTGAAGAACCTGATCTTGTCGGCGACTGGGACATCCTCTAGGGGGGTCGAGGGTCTGGATGTGATCGACCGGTTCACCGGCCTGACATCCGAAAGCACGACGCGGGCGTCCCCTTCGCGACCACCTAGGGCTTTGGCCACACCGACCGCATCGCCGATAGTGGACCGGATCCCCTTCGAACCGTGCGAGACGGCGAAACCCCAGGTGCCATCGCACAACACCCTCACCGAATGTCCTATATCGGACCTCTGCGAGACGACTTCGACGCAGTCATCCCGCACGTCGATGGCCGTCTGAACGATGTCCTCGACCCGTATCTCGACGTAATCGGCATCCTTGGCCTCGCGCGAGCCAAGGCTTTTGCTAAGAACATCCAGCAGCGTCCCGACCTCCGATAGGGAGATAACCAACAACCACAAAAAGGAATCGGATGCCAGTCGGGCGGCAATTAGCTCAGTTGCCCGTGAAAGCTTTTATATTCCTCAGACCTAGGCTCCTCCGTGAACATCTGCGTCATCGGTTGCGGCGCCATTGGGACGACTATAGCAAGGGCCGTCGAGGAGATGCAGCACATCGAAACCGTCTATCTCACGGACCGCTCCAAGGAGTGCGCGACGAGGGCCGAGGAGAAGTTGTCCAAGGTCAAATATGTGCCCGACATCGTCCCAATCCTAGGAGACATCAGACTCGTGGCCGAGGCCGCGAGTCAGGATGCGGCCCGGTACTACGCGCCTCTCGCCCTGTCGGCCGGCGTCGACACGTTGATCATGAGCGTCGGTGTCTTCCAGGACGAGGAGTTCCAGACCGATTCCCTCAGGCTCGCCAAGCGGAAGGGGGCGAAGATATTCCTCCCGAGCGGGGCGATCGGAGGAATCGATGCGCTATCTGCCGCGAGTCTCGAGGATATCAACGAGGTCACGCTCACGACAACGAAGCCCCCGTCCGCGTTCGGCCCGACCCCGTACCTCGAGTCCAAGGGCATTGTCCCATCCGAGCTCAGGACCAGGACGGAGATATTCTCCGGCCCAGCGAGGGAGGCCGTGAAGCACTTCCCTCAGAACATCAACGTCGCGGCGACGATCTCACTGGCAGGGATCGGCTTCGAGAGGACCATGATCAGGATTGTCTGCGACCCCCAGGTCAAGACGAACGAGCATCACCTCCAGGCGAGGGGAAAGTTCGGCGAGCTCGACGTCGTCACACGGAATGTCCCATCCCCGAAGAACCCAAAGACGAGTTACCTGGCCGCGCTGTCCGCGATTTCAGCCATAAAGAAGATAACGGGTAGCATGTGGGTCGGAGTGTAGTCGCACCACTTCTTTATACGGAGCCGGGGATTCCCTGGCAGTGATAACTTGGCGACCAAGGAGAAGTGGATATTCTCTCAGCTCGACAAGGAAGTCGATGCAATCGTGCTCATGAACGCAGTGGAGCCCAACGTCGATGGGGCGTTCTTCTACGCGACCGGGATCCCCAACGGGCTCTTCGAGTACTGCGCTGCCATCATCGAGCCCAGGAAATTGGAGGTCCTCACGTCTTCCCTGGAGGAGACCAGCGCCATAGAGGGCGGGGTAAAGGCAACGGTCTTCAACGACGACAAGCACATGGACGAACTGATGATGAAGCGGTTGAAGGGGTGCGAGAGGGTGGGGATCAACGCCTCCAACCTCACGGTGGCCAACCTCAGGACGATCAAGCGGGCAGCCAAGGGCGCGCGCATCGTCGATGTCTCAAAAGGCCTCGACAAGGCGAGGATGATCAAGCAGCCGGACGAGGTCGCGCTCATCAAGAAATCGTGCGCGATAGCGTCCAAGGCAGGCGAGGACATCCCGAGCTTCACCAAGGCAGGACAGCTGGAGACGGGTGCGGCGGCAGAGCTCAACTTCAGGATGATGGAGCTGGGAGCGAGCGCTCAGTCGTTCGTCACGGCCGTGTCCTTCGGCGTCAAGACGGCGGAACCCCATTACATGCCCCAGCAGAGGAGGCTGAAAGCGGGCCAGCTGGCCCTCTTCGACTACGGAGCGAGCTTCAGGAGGTATGCCTCGGACATCACGAGGACCTTCGTCTGCGGCAGGCCGGACGCGAAGCAGAAGGACCTCTACGACACGATTCTCAGGGCTCAGCAGGCAGCCATCGACTCCGTCTGCGACGGCGCCCACGGGAAGGATGTGGACAAGGCTGCCAGGGACATCATCGACAGGAGCCGTTTCAAGGGCAGGTTCATCCATTCGACAGGCCACGGCCTCGGGATATCCGTCCACGATCCTGGGTCAATCTCGAGCCGGCGCGACACGGTGCTGCGGGAGGGGATGGTCCTGACCGTCGAACCAGGTGCTTACATCGCAGGCTACGGTGGAGTCAGGATAGAGGACGACATCCTCGTCACAAAGAGCGGTTGCAAGGTGCTGACGCCCCTCACGAGGGAGTTCATCAGCATCTAGAACAGTCTCAGGATCCTGACGTCGAGCAGGCCGTCGGATATCGCGTCGACCGCGAATATGAGGACGACGCCAACGAGCGATATGACGATCGATGCCAGCCACTCGTCCGTCACGGTCAGTTCCTCCACCAGGATGAACCTCACGACGACGATCAGTATCACGAACGCGAGCAGGACGCCCAGCTCTCCCAGATGGAGCGAGTCGGCTGCGCTGCTGAAGAGGGGGATGGCGACCACGGCTATCAGCGAGACGACGAGTATCCTCAGAACGAGGGACGGGGTGACAGACCAGTCTCCGCCGACGAGCGACCCGCTGATGTAGAATATGACAGACACGAGGAGCAGTGCAATCATCAACATGACGAGCTGTTCGAGGTTCATGTGATCAGCCCTTCTGGGACTCCTTTCGCCTGGGTATCGCGATTATCTCGCGTACCTCCATATCGAAGAACGAGTTCGCGTGCGCGGGCCTGACGACGCAGGCGGTGTCCGCCCCTCGGCCCGAGCCGGCGATTACGATGACCTCCGTGTCATCACTGCATGGTATGGCGCCGGAGTCCGCGGCCATGACCGCTATCTCCACGCACACCTTCATCCCCTGGCCGAACAGGGACCGCAGCGCCTCTGCCACGGCCTCGACCCTCGAGCCGCCACCGAGCTTCCTGGAGAAGGACCTCTCTATGCCTGAGAGGACATGGGATGCCCGCACGACCTTGGCACCTCTGGCGACGAGCTCCGCCTCCCGGTCCGATGGCATGTCCTTCTCGCCTTCCTTCCTGAACCCCGCATGTGAGGTGACGACGACGACCTCGACCCCTTTTGCAGAGAACCTCTCGACCGCCTTGAGCCCGGTCTCACCCGTGTTGCTAGCGACGATGACATGCCTGACATCGCCGGCTGCCATCCGCCTCTCGACGGCATCGAATACCTCACCGGTGTTCTGCTTCCCCGGCCTCTCGAAGTGCGTGACCTGGATGGTCGTCATACCCCTGTCGGCCAGTTGACCGCGGACCTGGAATAAAAGGCTTATGCCTGGCGGGCCAGGACTGGATAATCCTTATCTACGGCTAGCCAATTATGGAGACTGTGGCCATCTTCTTCAATGAGGAGTCGTACGGTCATGTACAGGACCCTTTCCACCCGGAGTCGCCCGAGAGACTGATGGGGATCGTGCATAAGCTGAAGGGGCATGGGTTGTGGAAGGACGTCTTCCCCTCGAAGATGGGGAGCGTCGAACACCTAAGGCTGGTCCATGACGAGGACTATCTCGACTTCATCAAGACCTGCGGGGAGTGCAGCCTCACCGCCGACACGCGGGTCCATCACGAGACCTACGAGCTCGCGGCACTCTCCGCCGAATCGGCCATAGACGCCGCCATGCATTCGAAATCGAACGGGGGACCGACCTTCGCCCTCACACGACCACCTGGACACCATGCGGGGCCAGGATACGGGATGGGGTTCTGCTACTTCAACAACATAGCCATCGCCGCCAAGCACCTCCAGAAGGAAGGAGATCGGCGGATAGCCATCGTGGACGCGGACGTGCACCACGGGAACGGAACGGAGCAGATATTCGCCGCCGACCCGACGGTGCTGTACGTATCGACCCACCAGACCGGGATATTCCCAGGGACGGGCAGCATGGACTTCGTCGGCAAGGGAGAGGGCGAGGGGTTCAGCTTCAACATGCCATTTGTGGCAGGCTGTGGCGACTCGACCTTCGACATCGCCTACTCGGACGTGGTTGCGCCGATCGTCGAGCAGTTCAAGCCTGACGCGGTGCTCGTCAGCCTGGGTGTGGACAACCACTACAGGGACCCCCTGGCGTCCCTGAGCCTCTCGTCGGATGGCCACGTCCGCCAGGCGAGGGCCCTCATGGAGCTCTCCAAGAGATTCGGAGGGAGGGTCACCTTCATGCTCGAAGGCGGCTACGACGTGCCATCCCTGTCAGAGGTGGTCGCGGGGATCGTCGGCGCGATGTCAGGGGTGGAGGTCCCACTGGAGTTCACCGACATCGTCGACAACAGCTGCCTCGGAAGAGGCGTCATCGAGAGGTGCAAGCGGAACGCGTCCGAGTACTGGGACCTATGATCCGGGCTTCCCCTTCTTGTTGCTGACGCGCCTCTCGTGCGCCTTCTTGACGCTCTTCTCGAGCATGTCGAGGAGGGTGTCCGTGGTCTTGAAGAGGTCCCAGTCGACGGTGTGGGCGTAGTGCATGTTGTGCTCGGTGGTCAGGCGGCCGCTGATGCTGTACTTGCTCCTCATGCCCTCGTGGTTGTGGATCGTCGCGTGCAACGAGAACACACGGGGCGCCTCGATGCGGTCGATGCGCTTCATCGCCTTGCCGATCATGTCGTAGAGCGTGTCGTAGACCTCTGGGTCCTCTGCATCGATGCCAGCCAGCTGGACGTAGACGCCTTCCCTCGGCTTGAGGCCGATGACCTGTTCCATGAGGTCCGCGTGGGAGACGACCCCGACCAGCTTCCCATTGTTCTCGGTGACGAACAGAGTCGTGAGGCCTTTGTCCAGCATCGTGGAGACGGCGGCGCTCACGGTGGCCGATGGCCGGATGGAGACTGGCGTGCGGGTCATGACGCTTCCGACCCTGATGTCCGAGGGGCCCCTGTCCGAGCCCATTATCTCGTTCGGGGGCTTGGACCCCTTGTTCGACCACAGGACTTCCATGACATCGGTCATCCCGATGGCGCCGATCAACCTGGCCGCGTCGTCGACGACCGGCAGGGTCCTCTCGTGGAGTCCCTTCATCAGCATCTGGGCCTTCCTGACGGTCTCGTCCTCCGAGACGGTCTGGACCTGCGTGCTCATGAACGAGTCGACTGGCCTGTCCATGAGGGCGTCGATCTTGGGCAGCACGCCCACTATGTCCGTCCGGGAGAGGAAACCGACCATCTTGTGGTTCCGGACCACAGGGGCACCCCTGACACCGGCGGACATGAGCTCCTCCGCGGCCTTGGTCAGTTTCATGTCCTCCTCGAGACGAGGGCACGGCACCATGATGTGCTCGGCCTTCGCGCTGAGAGGGACGTTGCGCCTTGACAGGAACGACGAGTAGCTTATGAGCCCGATCGGTCTGCCGTCCTCCAGGACCGGTATCTCCCTGATCTTGCTCTTCTTCATCTTCGAGATTATCTCAGAGATGGTGTCGCCCTTGTTGGCGGTCAACGACGGGGGGCTCATGACGTCCTTCACGAGCAGCTGATCGATCTCCATGGCATTCACATCAAACACATCCAATTGGCCTCTGAGCGCGGAAAAAACGCTGCTTAGAGCATCAATCAGAAGCTATGGTAGGACCGCGCCTAAAATACTTTCTGTGACGGGGCCGAGGTCTGATAACTTCGCCAAGCATTTATATCGAACGTCCAATCTGGTACACCGGCGACCGGTTCGCCGGTCGCGGGGCATTCGGCCCGGACGGGGGTTGGGATGTTGGAGAGCAAGACAGGGGATTCCGCGCGGTCCAGTCGGCCTGGATGCGCTTCGAACGACTCTTCAGGGGACGGCAGTAGATTCGGATTCCGCACGCTCGACGATTTCGACGTGCGGGGCAAGCGGGTACTCCTGCGGCTCGACATCAACTCCCCGGTGGACGAGAGGACCCTGAAGCTCGAGGACGGGTCCAAGATAAGGTCCTCCATTCCGACCCTGAAAGAACTCCTGGACAGGGGGGCAAAGGTCGTCATCCTGGCCCATCAGGGCAGGCCCGGCGATTACGATTTCATCTCACTCAACGAACACGCGTCCTACCTCAGCCGGTTCTCAGGGAAGAAGGTACGGTACGTGGACGACATCATAGGCTCGCGTGCCCTCAAGGCGATAGACGGTCTGGGGGAGGGCGAGTGCATCATCATGAAGAACGTCAGGGAGCTCCCTGACGAGCAGCTGAAGAAGACCGCGGAGGAGCACTCCAACTCCGCGCTCGTCAAGACTCTCGCCCCCAGGTTCGACATCTACATCAACGATGCGTTCGCGTCGTCGCACAGGGCGCACGCATCGCTGGTCGGGTTCACCCCGGTCATGCCCTCTGCCGCAGGCAGGCTCCTGGAGAAGGAGGTCAGGACGTTATCGCAGGTGTTCAGGAACCCTGAGAGGCCATCGACCTACATCTTCGGCGGGAAGAAGTTCGCCGACACGCTGATGCCGATCGAGAAGCTCCTGACCGGCGAGAGGGCCGACAACGTCCTGGTCGCGGGACTGGCCGGCTACGCGTTCCTCTGGGCCCTCGGGCGCCCGATAGGCTCCGGGACCGAGGTGCTGGCCAGGAAGGACGTGACCGAAGAGGACATAGCCGCGGCCAAGAGGCTGTATGAGAAGCACCGCGCCAGGATACTCCTCCCGCGGGACGCGGCCGTCGACGAGAACGGGAAGAGGAAGGAGTACTCCCTCGAGCACCTCCCCTCAGATGCGAAGGTCATGGACATCGGTCAGCTCACGATCCTGGACTTCACGAAGGTCATACTCGGGTCCAAGACCGTGTTCCTGTCAGGACCGCCTGGGGTCTTCGAGAGAGAGGAGTTCTGCGTCGGGACCCGGCTCGTCTACGAGGCCATCGTGTCGTCGGGCGCGTACTCTGTCCTGGGTGGAGGGCACTCGAGCGCCGCAGCGAACAGGCTCGGGATGCTTGAGCAGTTCTCGTATGCCAGCACAGGCGGCGGGGCTCTCGAACGGTTCATGCTCGGCAAGAGCATGCCCGTCATCGAGGCCCTGAGCGAATCGGCGACCAAGCACTAATCGTACGGGAAGCCTTTCTTGCCGACACCGCCCAGGATGGTGCCCCCGAGCGAGCGGGAGCGTATCAGTCCGCGGACCGGTATGCCGTCGATCTCGTTCATGCTGCTCTTGTTGACAATGACCATGACCAGCAGGGGCTTGCCCTTGAGCTCCTTTATGTCGGTTATGGAGGCCTTGATTGTGGCTCCCGTGCTGAGGACATCGTCCACTATGACGACCTTCCTCCCATCGGCAATCGACGCGAAGTTGGAGCTGAATGCGCCACCCGACTCTGCGTCCGAGTGCGGCCTGTAGACAGCCAGGTCGACCCCCAGGACCTCCGAGAGCTTCGTCGCGAAAGGCACACCGTTGATGGACACTCCGACCACGACGTCCACCATGTGGTTCTTCTTCGCCATCTCCTCGAGCACGATGTCGGCCATGAGCTCGGCCATAAGCCCGACACGGTACCCCGAAACGCCCACCGAACGCCATCCGATCTTGACATCCGACGGCGGGAGACCACTGGCTCCGTATTCGATCAGGTAGTTGACGGTATCGATTGAGAGATGCAACTCGTCCGCTATCTCGCGGACGCTCAGACCCTTCTTCCTGAGGACCTTAGCGTTGGCTGCCAGTTCCTTTACATCCACCATCGTATCACACCCCAGAAGAACTCACTGTTGAGATATTAAGTTTTCTTATGCGGTCTCGGTTCCATAGCCTCGACCATGGCCACCAGTGCCTTGTTCAGGGGGGCCCTGAGCCCCTTCCCCACCGCATATGCCAGGAATGACCCGTTTATCTCCTGGATCTCCGTCCTCCTCCCGAGCTCCACGTCCCTGAGCATGCTCGACCGGTTGCGGCCGGTGTCCTGAACGACCTCTCTGACCCTTGCGAACATGTCAGGGTACGGAAGGGAGACACCGTTCGCCCCCGCTATGGTCTGGCACTCCCGGCAGACGCCACCCATCAGCTCAGTCACTGCCTCGCTCTCGAGAAGGACCCCGTTCGGGACCCGCAGTATGGCGGTCATGGGGTTGATGCAGGCGTTCACGATGCCCTTGGCCCATATCTCACCCTTCGCGTCATCCTTGACCTCGGTCGGGAGGCCGCAGTCGGCGAACGCCTTCGCGATCTCTCGCGCGCCGACCTGGTCAAGGTCCGCGCCTATGACGGTCCTGCCGAGGCCAGACACCTCTACATGGCCAGGGCTGGTCAGGACTGCCCCCAGAGAGGTCGTCCCTCCGAATGCCATGGGACCCTTCCATGACCTGAGGATGTCGAGGTTGCGGAGGCCGTTCTGGACGGTGAGTACCTTCGTAGAAGGGGCCGCCCATTCCCGGCATGCATCCACGGCGGATTGAGTGTCGTATGCCTTGGTGGTGATGACGAGTAGATCCACTGGCTGAACGCTGGCCACTGTCGTGTGCGCTTGGACGCGCGCGTTCATGCGCGCACTCCCTGTCAGGACCAGCCCATCTGACCGGACAGCGGAGACAAGCGCCGCCCTTCCGACGAGGTGGACCTCGTTTCGCTGGGCGAGTATCCCTCCGAGGGCACTTCCCAGGGACCCCGCTCCGAAGACGCAGATGCGCATCAGTCGACGCAAACGGGGACCCGGCTATTTGTCACTTGTTCCCCGTGACGCATCGCCCGCGGCGATGTGGGCGGACCTGGTAGGCTCCGGGACTCTGTGACTCAGGAAGCGCATGCTGAGCGACAGTGCGGTTTTCTCGGATATCCTGTGACCAGGGGAGACATACACGGGTTTCCGACCCTTGCCTTTGGAGAGGGCGTGCCCTACGACCGCTCCGTTGAGGACGACCTCGCGGACGCCTCTGCCATCTGACCGGCCGATCGTGCCGCATAGCATCCTCTTCGCGACCCCGATCGACGGGACATCGAAAGCCACCCCGAGGTGACTCGCGACGCCGAACCCGAGCGGGTGCAGGACGCCGTTCCCGTCGTACATCACCACGGTATTCCTCTGGAGTCGCTCGATGAGAGGGGCGACCAAAGGGAGCTCCCTGAATGCAAGGTAGGTAGGGATGTAAGGGAATATGGCCTTGGACATGGCGTGATGCCGCCTGACTTCTTCCCCGGTCGATACGTCGAAGACCACGGCCGCTGCGAAGGCCCGGTCACCTTTGTATGCGATGTCGATGCCCGCGACGTAGTCGACAGGGTCTGAATCCTCCAACAGGACATGCCGCCTCAGCGATTCCTGTCTCATCTTGAGGCCCAGGAGCGGATGCGAGCTGTCGAAATCCTTGAAGATGTGGTCCTCCATCCGCACGACCCGGTCGCCCCTGACAGTGACGCCCTCTTGGGCAAGGAGTTCCGCCTTCTTCGCTGGACCAGGGCCCGTGTAGCCGCCCAGCCGCCCGTCCGATTGGACGACGCGACGGCATGGGACCCTGACGATGTCGTCGTTCCTGGCCATGGCCAGGCCGACGAACCTCGACGCGACGACGTCCCCGAGCGCCCTGGCGACCTCGCCATAGGTGGTCACCTTCCCGATCGGCACTTGGGCGACGAGGTCGTAGGTCTCCACCCACATGTCGGGGAGGTTGCGGAGTGATGCGAGCCGCTTCACGGTCTCTCACTGAGCGGCCGGGTATTTATCAAATGGCATGCATGGCCTGGAGTGAAGCTAGCCATCACTGAAGGCTTTGAGACGGACCCGGTGAACCGGTCAGACATCACTTGGTCTTCGGCATCTCCTTGATGTAGATGGTCCTGTGCGGGTACGGGATGTCTATGCCTTCCTCGGCGAACCGCTTGTTGACCTCTTCACGGATCTCGTGAGCGGCCTTCCACTGGTTCATGAAGTCGTCGACCCAGAAGAAGACCTTGAACTCGAGCGCCGAATCCCCGAAGTTCGTGAACCTGGCGACTGGCACCTTGTCTTCATCGGTCAGGACGTTCTTGCACTTCCTCGCCGCCTCGACCAGTATCCTCTCGACCTTCGGGACATCGGATCCGTAGGCGACGCCGACGACCACGTTAGCTGTCGCGCGGATGTCTGGCTTGGTGAGGTTGACGATCTTCTCGTTGATCAGCTTGTTGTTCGGGAGGACGATGTAGTCGCTCGCGAAGACATCATACAGCCTGCAGCTCCTGATGCCGATCTTCTCTATCCTGCACAGCTCGCCGGTCGGGATGGTGATGTACTCCCCCTCCGCGAACGGCCTATCCATCAGGAGCATGATCCCGCTGAAGAAGTTGGAGAGCGCGTCCTGGGCTGCAAAGGCTATGACCAAGCCGAAGACACCGACACCGGTCAGCAGGAAGGTGACATCGTATCCGAGGTAGGTCACGATGGACATCGCGCCGAAGAGCATGATGAGGATCCCGCCGATCTTGTCGATGACCGGTATCAGCACGTCGTCAATCTGGGAGTCAGTCTTGGACGCCCATCTCTTGCCGAGGTATACCAGGACCTCTTTGAATATCTTGTAGGCGACGAAGGTCACAAGTGCGATCATGACCAGGCCGTAGATGACGAATATCTCTCCGATATCCTTCTCGCTCAAAGGCAGGACCGAGAATGAACTCACTATGCCGTAGACGACCACGATCACGAATATCGGCTTCCTCATTATGGCCAGGATCCTGTCGTCGAGGTCGGTCTTGGTCTTCTTCGTGAAGATGTGAGCTATCGGATCGATGATGTACATGAAGACGACAGCAATCATTGCCCATAGGCCGACGCTTATCAGGAAGGTCACGTAGTTGTCGTTGAATGGCTCGGGGAACGGGTTATCGAACATCCCGAGGATCTTGTTCTTCCCGGGGGCGATGACGCCCCAAACCGGAATCATCGAGGTGTTCGCGTAGCCGTGCAAGACCTCGGATTTGTTGGTGTCGTCGAGGTCGACGAAGGTGAAGATGACGGTCTGGTTCACATCTTCCGATGTGACCTCGTTCGTCGCCGACAGGATGAGCGTGACCGATGCGCCGTCTCCGGGATCGAGCAGGATGTACTCGTCTTCGAACTCGGACTCCCAGCCCTCGCCCGAGGCCACGTCGACCGACATCTCGAGGAGATAGGAGACGTTGTGCGAATTGTACACGAACCATTCGTACTGGACCGAGCTCGACGCCTCGCAGGTCTGCTCGTGGTCCCCGATCTCCGCGAGTATGATGTCTTCAGCGGATGCCGAAGGGGCGATCATCAGAGCGACGGCGAATGTCGCCAGCACTACAACCGGTAGACATGCCAGTCTCGACACGTTCATTCCACCTGACTCCCGATTAGAGACCTCTACTTAAAGCCTTTCCGACCATCTCAGCATTGAGGCGCTCGAATCAATTAAGTAACGATATCCTCATCAAGGCCGCCGTGGAGTCGACGGAGACCCTCTCGTTAGTGCAGTTCTTTGCCTCGCTGGGCATACTGACATACGCATCGTTCCTTGACTGGAAGACTAGGAAGGTCCCCAACGTATTCTGGGCAGTACTGGCCGTGATTGCCGTCGCGCTGATGTGCGTGAGGGTTCTGGTCGACGAGGCGCCGATCGAGTACGTGTTAGTCCTCGTCCCGGTGTTGGCGGTCCTTTCAGACGTCTATATAGACACGGAGTCGGACGGCGTTCTGGTCAGGATGGCGCCCTGGCTCAAGTACGGAGCAGCGATCGCATCCGTAATCGTGCTAGCCTTCCTTTGGGGGGACGACCCCTACTTCCAGAGGCTCCTGGCAGTCCCCGTCCTGATGATAGTCATAGTCCTGATGTACATGTTAGACGTGATCCGCGGGGGGGCAGATGCGAAGGCACTGATGTCCCTGGCGATCATGTTCCCGTTCTACCCCAGCCTCGGGGATCTGCCACTCATCCAGACCGAAGTCGAGCTGGCGGACCTGGTCTTCCCGTTCGCCTTCGTGGTACTGGTCAACGCCGCAATAGTCGTCGTATTCCTCCCACTCGCATTCCTGGTGAAGAATCTCGCGGCGGGGGAGTTCGCATTCCCCCAGGCGTTCGTGGGTTACAGGATGGATGCGGCCGACGCCAAGGGCAGCTTCGTATGGCTCATGGAGAGGGTCGAAGACGGGAAGCACGTCGTATACACGAAGCCACGCAGGAACGAGGAACTCGAGGCCGAACTCGATCTGCTGGTCAAGGCGGGCCACAGCCGGATCTGGGTCACGCCCAAGGTCCCGTTCATCATACCCATGACGATTGGCCTGGTGTTCTCATTCTTGGTGGGCAACCTCATGTTCCTGCTGATGGGGCTCTGAGGCTGCGCCGATCGTAACGGGACCGACCCTCACATCACGAGGTTCAGGTCAGAACCGCAGGTCGCACACTTGCTGCCTTTCAGAGAGGTGCTCGCGACCCAGAATCCTTCCCGCTCGATGACCAGCGACCCGCACTTGGGGCAGAACGTGTCGTCCATCTCGCCCGCCCTGACGTTCCCGACATAGACGAACTCGAGGCCCGTCCTCTTTCCCGTCCTGTAGGCGTTCTCCATCGTGGACATGGGGGTCTGCGGGACATCCGTCATCTTGTAGTCCGGGTGGAACGCTGAGAAATGGACCGGTATCTCCCTGCCCATCCTGTCGACGACCCATCTTGAGAAGGCGGCCATCTCCGAGTCGGAGTCGTTCTTTCCGGGTATCACCAGATACGTCAGTTCGACGTGCATGCCGAGCTCGACTGCCAGCTCGCATGCCCGCTGCACGGGTGAGAGCCTGCCACCGCAGATCTCCTTGTAGAACGGCTCAGTGAATCCCTTGACGTCTATGTTCATGGCGTCGATGACGCCCTTCAGCGACCTGAGCGGCTCCTCGCTGATGTAGCCGTTCGTCACGTAGTTCGTCTTCAGGCCCGCTTCGTGCGCGGCCTTCGACGCGACTGTCGTGAACTCGTGCCATATGGTCGGTTCGTTGTATGTCCACGAGACTGACCTCGACCCCGAGTCCCTGGCATATCGGACGACATCCTCTGGGGTGACCCTCGAGAGGCCGAAATCCTCGGGGCGGGCGCGGGAGATGGAGAAGTTCTGGCAATGCTTGCAGAAGAGGTTGCACCCCACGCTGCTGAACGAAATCGCCGTGCTCCCCGGGAGGAAGTGGAAGAACGGCTTCTTCTCGATGGGGTCCGGGTGCACTGATGACGCGAGCCCGTAGGTCAGGGCGTAGAGGACCCCTTGCCGGTTCTCTCGCACGCCGCATAGGCCGCGCTTGCCTTCGGCTATGAGGCACTCGTGCGGGCACAGCCCGCACCTGACCTTGCTGGCCCTCCCTGGTGTAGAACTCCGCCTCATGGCTGCCGGGAACGGAAGTGCTCATATCCGAGGTTCTCCAGCTTCTCGCGCGTCCCGTTGTCTATCAGTATGTTCTCCTCGCCGCTCGTGACCTTCCCTATGATGGTCATCGGGCACTCGCAGTCCTGGGAGAGCTTCGCCAGCTCGGCCTCCGCCTCGCGCTTGATCGTGAACAGCAGCTCGAAGTCGTCCCCGAAGTTGAGCGTCAGGTCCTTCTGCCTCTCGAGGTCCTGGAAGGCCATGTCGACCTCCTTGGCCTTCGGCAGCTTGGAGTAGTCGATCTCGAAGGTCATCCCGGAGCTCCTGGACATCTCGAATATGGATGCCGACAGCCCGTCCGAGATGTCCATGCACGAGGTGACGATCCCCGAAGCTGACAGGGCCATCCCCTCCTTCACCCTCGGCCATGGCCTCTTCAGGGCGACCTCCGCGTCCTTCAGGCCAAGCCCGCGCTTCAGCGAGTAGAACCCCGCGCCGCCGCGTCCCGAGCTGACCGGTGACTGCGATCAGGTCGCCTGGCCTGGCCCCCCTCCTGAGGAGTATCTTGTCCTTGTCGACCTCGCCTATGGCGGTCCCGCAGAGGATCAGGTCGTCGTGCTCCTTCGTGTCCCCTCCGACTATGGACGTGTTGAACCTCAGGGCGCAGTCGTTCATCCCGTCGACCATCTGCTCGAGGAAGTCGATCGGATGGCCGCGCGTGATGCCTATCGCGGTCACGAGCCCGAGCGGCCTCCCACCCATGCCCGCGATGTCGCTCAGGTTCACGGCGACGATCGACCAGCCTATGTCGTACGGGCCCATCCCCTTCGGGATGTGCGTCTTCGTGACCATCATGTCCGTGGTCACCAGCAGGTACTTCGAGCCGATGTCTATCGCCGCGCAGTCGTCTCCTATCCCGACCGCGGCGTCGCTCTTGACGAGCTTGTTGATGAGCTTGATGGTCTCGCGTTCTCCCAGCGTGCCGAGAGTCTTCATGACGTTATGCACAATCATACGGCCTAATTAACCCTTCCAAACGGTCCTGGACCCGGGGTAGATTGACCGTGCTACACCTTAACGTACTAATACAAGAAGCGCAATTGGTGCCCGGTTAACCGGATGCGCATCGAGATACCCTACGGTGACGGGACAGAGGTCGTGGAACTCAGGGACGAGAACCTGGGTGAGGTGGTCCACCCGAAGGACCTTCCAGCCCTGGACGAGCAGCGCATCCTTCATGACGCCATAAGCGGACCCATCGGCGCCCCGACCCTTCAGGAGTTCCTCAAGGGAGCCAAGGATCTCGTGGTCATAGTCAACGACGCCACCAGGCCCACTCCGACGGGGAAGGTCGTCCAGTCGATTTCCCATCTGCTCGCGGGATTGGATGTCAAGTACCTGATCGCTACTGGCATGCACAGAGAACCCACAGAGTCGGAGTACGAATTCATCTTCGGTGACATGTATCCCGAGCTCAAGGGACATATCCACTCCCACGATTCGAGGAAGAGCGAGACCATCCACCTGGGGACGTCGAAGAATGGCACCCCGCTCAAGATCAACCGCATGGTCGTCGATGCGGACAGGATCATAGTCATCAGCAGCGTGGAGCCGCACTACTTCGCCGGGTACACTGGCGGCAGGAAGTCGTTCCTCCCAGGAGTGGCGGCCTACGAGACGATCGAGGCGAACCACAAGCTTGCCCTGAGGCTCGAGGCCCAGGCCCTAAGGCTCAAGGGGAACCCGGTTCACGAGGACATGGAGGAGGTCCTCATAGCGCTGAAGGACAAGCGCATCTTCTCCATCATGACCGTACTGGACAAGGCGCACCGGATATGCTCTGCCTCGGCTGGCGACATCAAGCAGTCGTTCAGGGCGGCGACGAAGAAGGCTGACGACGTCTTCGTGGTGAAGCTGAGGAAGAAGGCGGACGTCGTCGTCGCCGTGACCGCCTTCCCCTACGATATCGACCTGTACCAATCCCAGAAGGCGCTGGACAACGCCAAGTACGCGGTCAGGGACGGGGGCATCATCATCCTCGTGAGCGCGTGCAGGACGGGCGTCGGTCCGGACACCTTCCTGAACCTGCTCGCGAGCGCGAACTCACCCAAGGACGTGCTCGACAAGATATCTCACACCTACAAGCTCGGCTACCACAAGGCGGGGAAGATGGCCGAGATAGGCCTTAAGGGCAAGATGTTCGCGGTCACCAAGCTCCCGCCCGAGATAGCCCTGAAGGCTCACATGGTCCCCAAGACCAGCGTCCAAGAGGCGGTCGACTCGGCCATCTCGGAGCTCGGCCCCGACTCCAAGGTGACCTTTATGATGGACGCTGTGATTACTGTTCCGAAGGTCTGAACGGGGACACACCCACTCCGTGGGCATCACCTGGTGGATTGATCCGATGGCGAAGGGCAAGCGCATAAAGGCAGAGCGGGCGAGGAAGCTCGAGAAGGAGATGCTCACCTGCACCTTCTGCGGGTTCTGCAAGAGCGTATGCCCGTACTTCGAGGACAACCAATGGGACCCGTCCGTCGCAAGGGGCAAGGTCATCCTCGCCTACGGCCTGAGCAGAGGGGACATCCGCGCGGACGAGAGCGTCGTCCAGAGGCTCAGCCAGTGCACGACCTGCAAGGACTGCGAGAGACGGTGTCCGTCCAACATCAAGGTCGTCGAGATCGTCGAGGCGGCCAGGGGGGACCTCGCGGATGCCAAGTGCGCTCTTCCCGCCCATGCCAAGATCGCGGAGAACGTGAAGAAGACCGGCAACCCGTACGGCGAGACCAAGACGGTCGACCTGGGAGTTCCCGTGAAGAAAGCCGAGGTCGGCTACTTCGTAGGGTGCACGGCCAGGTACAGGACCCCGGAGATAGCGCAGCACACCATATCCATCCTGAAGAAGCTCGGTGTCGATTTCACCCTCGTCGACGAGGTCTGCTGCGGGAGCACGCTCCAGAGGACCGGGCAGAACGAGAAGCTACAGCTCAAGCTGATGAAGCAGAACGTCGAGGCGGTCAAGAAACTCGGCATCAAGAAACTGATATTCACCTGCGCCGGGTGCCTGAGGATGTTCAAACTGGAGTATCCCAAGCACGTCCAGGTCGACTTCGAGGTCCAGCACCTCGCGCAGTTCCTCGCGGAGAAGGACCTCAAGCTCAAGCCCCTCAAGAAGAGGGTCACCTACCACGACCCGTGCCACATCGGCCGGCACATGAAGATCTACGAGGAGCCGAGGAAGGTCCTCAAGATGATCCCCGAGGCCACCTTCGTCGAGATGAAGGAGAACCGCGACACCGCCAGGTGCTGCGGCGGAGGAGGGGGGGTCAGGGCGGCCGATCCGCCCGCGGCCCAGAGGATCGCCTCGAGGAGGGTCAAGGCCGCCTCCGACATGGCAGAACTGCTCGTGACCGCGTGCCCGTTCTGCGTCACCAACCTGCGCTTCGGGAACGACCTGGTCAAGGTCGACATCGAGGTAAAGGACATAGCCGAGGTCGTCGATGACCTCCTCTAGAAGACTGGCTGGAGGACGCATCCGATGAGCCCCGAGGCAAGGCCGCAGCGCTGCTGATTCCGTCAAGGTCGGCACCTGCACCATCACCTTCGGACGGACGAAGGTCATGGGCATCGTCAACACGACGCCGGACTCGTTCTCTGGCGACGGGCTCGGCGGGGACGAGCAGGCCGCGATCGCCCGGGGGATGATGCAGTTCGAGCAGGGGGCCGACCTGGTCGATGTCGGCGGCGAATCGACCAGACCAGGGGCGGATTCGGTGCCGGCCAGCCTTGAGATGGCGAGGACCATAGGTGTCGTGGAGGTGCTGGCGAGAGCGAGACCCGGGACGGTGTCGATAGACACCATGAAGCCCGAAGTCGCCAAGAGTGCGCTGCTCGCAGGGGCGACCATCGTCAACGACGTCTCCGGGCTCCGAGACCCGGACATGATAGAGGTCGTGGCCGAGCACGGAGCGTCGGTTGTCATCATGCACATGCTCGGAGAGCCGAGGACGATGCAGGTGCGGCCGCACTACAAGGACGTCGTCCAGGACATCATCGCTTACCTGGGAGACAGGGTCGCCGCCGCAGAGGCGGGCGGCGTCGAGCCCAGGAGGATAATGGTCGACCCGGGCATAGGCTTCGGGAAGACCCTCGAGCACAACCTCGAGATCCTTGCGAGGCTGGGCGAGTTCAAGGCCCTCGGGAAACCGATGGTCATCGGCGTCTCGAGGAAGTCTTTCATAGGGAAGATCACTCGCGCCCCGGCAGAGGAGCGGATCGGCGGCTCCGTCGCAGCGGCCCTCGTGGCGGCGAAGAACGGAGCGAGCATCGTCAGGGTGCACGATGTCAGGGAGACGGTCGACTGCCCTCGCCGATCGCATCCGACAGTCTGGGACCGGATGTGAGACGGCGGGGGATCACTCCGCCTCCGGAGGCTGTGACATGACGATAAGGAACCTGAGGGAGCATGACCTGGAGTACGCCGCGAGTCTGACCGTCATCGAGGGATGGCACTACACCGTGAAGGAATTGGGATTCCTGCTCAGGATGGACCCCGACGGGAGCTTCATCTACGAGCAGGGCGGAGAGCCGGTCGGTTTCGCGACCACCATCACCTACGGGAGGACCGGCGTCCTGGGACACCTGGTCGTCGGCGCACAAGGGCAGGGGGAAGGGCATCGGGAAGGCCCTGCTGAAGGCGGCCATCGACTACATGGACGGCCAGGGGACCGACTCCGCAGTGATATTCTCCATCCCTGATGTTGTCCCACTCTACGAGAGGTTTGGGTTCAAGGCCACCGATGAGATCTACTGCGCCCACCTCGACCTGAAGGAGGCACCGAAGAAGCCGAAGCGGGACGACATCTCCCTGATGGAAGAGGACGACCTGCCGGAGATACTCGGGATAGACAGAGGCATCTTCGGTGACGAAAGGGCGAAGCTCGTCCGTGCGATCCACGACGAGGGCCCGGGGCGCTGCTTCAAGCTGGTCAAGGACGAACGCATCGTCGGATACCTCTTCTCGCGGCCAGATGACACGGGATTCAACCTCGGACCGTGGGTCAACCTTACGGACGACCCGAAGGATGCCGAGGACCTGTTCGTCACGGCACTCTCCACGTTCCACAAGGGGACGGTCTACATGGGAACATCCTTCAAGAACGAACAGGCCATAACGATAGCACAGAAGCTTCCCATCGAGAGGTCTTGGAGGATTCCGTTCATGACGAGAGGCCGGCCGAGGTACACCGGCGATGTCATGAAAGCATTCGGTGTAGTAGGATTCGAGCTGGGATGAGCCTCGCAGAAGGCGATGAGGCATCCTCGCAATCGTCGAGTGGGTCCGTCGCGATTTGAACACGAGTCACGAAGGGCACTGCCATCCGGATGGTCAATCAGGGAGGATTGATGTTCGCTACATGTCTTCTCAAACCCTCCGATCGTTCCTCCCCTTTGGGCATCCCTCAACCCAGGATTCGACGACGAGGGTTCTTGCGTCAACTGCAAGTCAACTGTCGTCTGCCATTTGTCCAGTGCCAATGGCGGACTCCTCTTCCTCGTAGTCCAGTATGATTGCATACCAGCCCACGGAGACAAGAATGTGCAGATATGGCAAGTGTATGAAATCACGGTTGACGGCGACAGTCCCGCTCGGTTTTGCCGTGATCTTCCTATCGAAGGTCACCAAGAGGTTTCCGTTCTCATCAGTGAAAGCCCATCTCGACTTCCAATAGCTGAGCCTGTTGAACGCGTACCTCTCCCCGGTCTCGAATTCCAGGGTCCCGCTGAGACCCAGCATGGCATTCCTGATGACCGAACCGCTGATGAATCTCATGATGGCCAGATTGCTCTCGGCATTCTCGCGTCGGATAGTGATATAGGGACGCAGAAAGCCTTCCCGCTTGAAGGTGTAGTTGCCTTCGTGGAATTCTGCGACGGCCAGCGTCCCATACATCTTCTTCCATCTCAGGGCAGCAAAGAGGGCCCCATTCAATCTCAGTTCGTGATGCCGCGTGAGAGCGTGTGGCTGCGTCCACTTGAGCGTCCCCTCAAGGGGCTTCCCTATGTACTTCATCTTCACGATGTTCGTATCGCCTCTCCACCTCTATGGTCTTTTCCAGCGTTAGGGTCGATCGTGGAGCCACAATTCCATCTGATGAAGAAATGACCAAGTGGGTCCGTCGCGATTTGAACGCGAGTCACCAGCACCCCAAGCTGGAAGGATACCAAGCTACCCCACGGACCCTTTTGAAAGAAAAGTGGCGGAGAGCGCGCCCTCAGTAGGGCGCGACCTCGTCTATCAGGTTTGCGTGTGTCAGGATCATCCTGCGGCAGCAATAGCGCTCCAGGTGGAGCGAGTCTAGCACGTCCTTCGCCGGCTCACCCATGTCCACCCTCTTCACGAAGTCCTCATAGGCGCTGCCGATGACCTTCCCGCATGTGAAACATCTGACCGGTATGATCATCTACATCACCTGTACGACTTTTGTCTCTTCTTCCGAGCGCCCCTGCCGAGAGGCTTCTTCGGGAGCTTCCGCCTCGGGTCAGACACGAGCATGGACCTGTCGTATTTCCCGTACAGGGTCTCGAGCTCGTCGTCCTCGAGGAAGCCGACCAGACCCTTCGCGATGGCCGTCCTCACGGCTGTGGCCTGACCCATTATCCCGCCGCCCTCGACGCTCACGTGGATGTCGACCTTGCCGGCCTTCTCACCCGCGAGCGTAAGGGGCTCCATGATCTTCATCCTGGCGAGGTGGGGCTCGTGGATCTCGACAGGCACGCTGTTTATCCGGACCAGTCCCCGGCCCTTGGTGACGGTCGCCCTCGCGACCGCGCTCTTCCTCTTGCCACTGGTAACAACGACCTTCATTCAGACGTCCCCCTCTTGGAGCCCATGTGCTTCGATATCTCGCCAAGATATGTGAACTTCACTATGTGAGGCTTCCTGGCGCTCTCGAGCGTTTCGAGCTTGGCGTCCTTGAACTCCTTCGGGACGCCTACATAGACCTTCAGGCGCTTCAACGCGTCGCGGCCCCTCGGCTTCTTGTAGTTCACCATGTTCCTGACCGCGCGCTTGAATATCTGGTCCGACGTCCTCGGGTAGAAGGGGCCCTTCGCCTTCTTCTGGCTGCTGCCCCTCTCTGTCCTGTGCTGATAGAACGCCTTGAGCTGTACCGCCCTGCCGGAGATGACCGCCATCTCTGCGTTCACTACGGCGATCTCCTCTCCGTTCAGCAGGCGCTTCGCGACATGGGTGCAGAGGCGGCCCATTATGAGTCCGTTGGCATCGATTACCGCGACCACATCTTCACCCCATTATCCTGACCTTGGACCCGTTCGGATTCTTCTCGACGAGTTCCTCGATCGATATGTTCTTCCCGCCGGCCTTGGAGATCTTCTCCCGCGCCTGTCCCGAAACCCTGTACGCGGCGACGGTGACCTTCCTCGCGATCTCGCCTGAGCCCAGCAACTTGCCCGGAACGACGATCACGTCGTTCTCGCTGGCATAGCGGTGGATCTTGCCTACGTTGACCTCCGCCCAGTTGCGTGCAGGGCCCTCAAGGCGCAGCGCGATGTCTCGCCAGACAGGTGCCTCGTTCGTCCTGCTGGCATCCTTCAGATGCTGTATAAGGGCGACGAGGTTGGGATTCGATTTCTCATTCTTCTTTCCCATGCTGACTCCTCCGACATCTATATGAGAGCAGGCGAGTAAATGTGGGGTCGTTTATAAAGCTTTCCGTCCTCCTGGACGACGGAAGTCGCGTGTCTGGCTGGCCCGGACATCACATACCGAGTGCGACTTGGCACAAGACAGTTCCGCGCGTACTGGTCATCAATGTGCATCCAACAGATGATATATACGGGCTACGTCATACACGAAAAATCCAGTTCACTCCCGGGGGTTCAGATGATTCGTTTTGGACCGGCAGGCATCCCGTTGTCCTGCAAAGGTCGTACTCTGAAGGACGGAATCGAGGATGTCCATCGTCTAGGGCTGACCGCCATGGAAGCGCAGCTAGTACGCGCCCACGTTCAGGAAAGGCCCGCCGAGGCTGAGGAGGTAGGGCTCTCGCCGAGGGAGCTCACCACCGACATGGTCATCGAGATTGTCAGGAAGAAGGGGACCAAGGACGACATCGTCTCCAACCTGGACGAGACCATCAAGGCGGGTGACACGCTTGTCGCGCTCACGAGCGGCATCGCGAAGAGCTACCAGGAGCTGAGGCAGCTCAAGGTGATGGCCGACGAGCTCGATGTCACGATGTCGATCCACACGCCCTACTACATGGACATCATCAGCGAGGGCGAACTGTGCTTCAAGAGCATGGACGCGATCCGCTGGGGAGGGATCATCGGCGGGGAGATCGGCGCGTCCATGATCGTCACGCACCTGGGCCTTTACGGGGACGTCAACCCGAAGGTCGCCTCCAAGAGGGTCAAGGAAAGGATAGGCGAGCTGGCCAAGTGGTACAAGAAGCAGGGGATCAAGTGCCCGCTCGGCCTCGAGTTGAGCGGCCGCCAGGAGATATTCGGTTCCCTCCCGGAGATCTCGAAGATCTGCAAGGAGGTGGACGGCGTCGTGCCAGTCCTCAACTTCGCGCACTACCATTCCAGGGAGAGCGGCATCCTGAAGGAGCCCAAGGACTTCGACGAGCTCTTCTCGAGCGTCGCGGACATCACGGGGAGGGAGTACTACGCCCACTTCTCCGGCGTCGAGCACGATGCGGGGAACGAGAAGAGGTACACCTCGATCAAGAGGGGGGACCTCAGGTTCGAACCCCTTGCGGAGGCCCTCGTCGACAGGAACGAGCCCATGACCGTGATATCCGGGTCCCCACTCCTCGAGCATGACGCGATGTACATGAAGGTCATAATGGAGAGGGTGCTGGCCAAGAAGGTCTCCAAAGAGGTCAAGGAGAGCACCACCAACCACAAGAAGGACAAGGCCGGGTCCAGATGAAGGAGAGCGTCGAATACATCCTGAAGAGCATCGCCAAGACCTTCGAGGTCGAGGCCGAGAACACGGACGAGTTCGTGGAATCGATCATCTCGTCCAGAAAGCTTTTCGTGTACGGCGTCGGAAGGTCCGGACTCATCGGGAAGGCGTTCGCGATAAGGCTGGTGCAGATGGGGCTGGACGTCTACTTCGTGGGAGAGACGGTCACGCCCATAGTCGAAGAGGGCGACCTTGTCATCATCGTGTCACACACTGGCGAGACGATGTCGGCCATCCAGACCGCGAACATAGTCAGGAGGGTCGGGGCCAGGGTCGTCACGATCACGGCTCATCCGCACTCGAAGCTCGCGACGGCCTCCAACATGACGATCACCATACACCCGCCGAAGGACGACGAGAGGAAGCGGCTCGCCCCGCTGGGAACGCTCTTCGAGGACGCGACGCTCATCTACCTCGACGGCATCGTCGCGATGCTCATGGAGAAACTGGGGCAGAGCGAGGGGCAGATGCGCAGACGCCATGCTATCTGGGTGTGACCGGGGCGATCAGTCGCCGTCTTCTTCCCGGTCCACCTTCTTCTCCGACTCGACCCGCTTGCGCCTCATCCTCAGGTGCCACATGACCAGCAGCATGGAGGCGGCCGCCGCGACGGACAGGACGAAGTATGGGAGATACTGCTCGACCCAGTCCCTGACCCCGCCGACGAACCCTGCCTCGTCCAGGAGGACGCTCACGTTCATGCAGAGCGGGGACGAGCTCTCGTTCAGCGAGGGCAGGACCGTGTCGAAGACGAGCCCGGAGCCCGTCGTGTAGTAGGACGACCCCGGCATCACCTCGGTGCCGTCGCCGAGCGAGGCCACCGACGAGACGAAGCACGCAGCCTGTATGGTCCCGTCCTCCTTCGAGAACGCAATCTCCTGGCGCGGTCCTGGGACATCCTGCAGGACATGGGTGAAGTCGTCCCCCAGCTCGGTCTCGTCGACCCTGCCCGACAGCTCGGTGTAGGCGACCTCGTCGTTGCCGTCCCACTCCTTGATCAGGAACATGCTCGTCGTGCCGCCTCCCTGCAGCGACTGGTCTACGACCACTCCCGTCGCGTTGAGCGGCTGAAGGACGCTCAGCTGCATGCCGCAGCAGATCTCGTTCCGCCCCATCACGGTGTACGCCCCCTCGGAGTTGGCGAGGCGGGTGGAAAGCTCGGAGATGGAGAAGGAGAAGACCGCCTTCGCGAAGTCGGGCAGGAGGAGCGTCTCGTTGTCGTCCGGCGTGTAGGCGGAGACGTTGCAGGACATGGAGAGGCGCGCGTACTCGCCCAGCTCGGTGCTGTATCCCTGCTCCACCAAGGAGATGTTCCACTCCACATGATTCGAATCGAGGAATCCCACCGCTGTCGCCTCCGACCTGCAGAAGCGTCCGTCCCCGTCGGAGTCGTTGAACAGATACAGGCGCGGGAACCCCACATCGAACGTGGGGGAGAAGGGGTCCACGGTGTGGTGGAAGATGACCCTCGGCCAATCGAAGGTGATGGCTGCCGTGAGGTTCCCCGAGACGATGCTGACCTTGGTCTGGTCGATGTCCACGTCGAGCGAGTAGTCGTCCTCGGCGATGACACACTGGGTCAATGTGAGCGTCATCAACACGGACATGACCACTGACAGTGACTTCGATGTCAGGCCGGCTCGGGATCCCACGGGGGCACGAACGCTCCTCGCCGGCCAAATAGGTTTCCAGCGCCTCACTTGCCCTGAGCAGATGGGCGGGCCTTGAGGCGCCTCGACCTCGTGCCCGGGCGGGCGGCCAGCGGGTCCTCGCTGGCGGGATACACGGCGAATGGGGTCTCGGAGTAGCCGTCGCCCTCGAGCCTGAAGGTCCGTGCCTCCTCGTTCACGGGGTCCACGACCATCGCGACGTGGTACGGCTGGCTGAAGAAGGTCCTCTGGGTCTCGATGTCCGTCCTCGATAGGAAGCAGGTATGACCAGGATGCGAGTGATACCAGCCGACGAGGATGTAGTCGAAGCCCTGGTCGTCCAGCTCCGCGAAGAGCTTGGGGAACGCGGACGGGTCGAACCTCACCTTGGACGAAGAGCTCTTCAGCCCGGTGGTGACGGTGTCCCTGACCAGCACATACGTCGCCCCGTTCCACGAGCGCACCTCCCCGAGGAGGAAGCCCATCACCTCGAGCCGCCCTGGCGCCTGGCCCGCCGCGTGCTCCCTGATCTTCCGTTCCGCAGTGTCGGAGAGGTAGACCCTGAGGGGGCGGCCGGAGGAGAGAGCGCGCTCGTACATCGTCGTCGAATCCTCGGCCAGCCATGGATGGGGGCTCAGCGAGGCGTCCCTCGGCGGCGGGCGTTCGACCGGCTGACGGCGGGTCTCGCCGAGTATCTTGGGCCTAGGCATCGGCATCACCAACGATCCTGATCCTCCTGTCCGACTGGTCCATGACATTCGGGGGGTTGTAACCGTTCCTGTTGAAGTACGCCGCGGCCCTTGTGCACGCATCGCTACCGAAGGGGTTCTTCGGGTTCGGGTTCATCAACAGGGCCTCTATCCCCTTGATGAAGCTGACCAGTGTCGAGCTGAAATCCCAGTTCTCGAGGAGCTTGGTGCAGACATAGCCCCCGTCATCCGGGGGCATGATGTTCGGGTGGAATATCGGCGTCTGCCACTTGACTATGGGCTTCTCTATCGGGTAGTCGTCCCCGATGAGGATGGCCATCTTGTGGACGAACCTGTGTACGACCTTGTCCTCCTCCCATGCGGGGCCAGGCACCCGCAGGATGGTGACGTTGAGCATTATGGGGAACTCGGACAGCGTTGGGTCCGAGACCGATATGTGGTGCCTGAGTTCGCGCTGGCAGATCTCCACCTCGTTCCTGAGACGGATCCTGAGCACGTCGACGGGCAGGGACATCTCGATTATCCGCCCTCGGGGTCAGGGATCAGTTCCAGAACATCCTCGGTCCGTATGCTGGCGTCTCTGAGGGAGGCGCCGCCCCTGAGGACCTTCTTCCCCTTCCTGAGGACATAGGCCCCCATGTCCTTGTTCCAGAATGTGGCCGCGCTCTCGATGATCTCGTCGACGGTGTTCTCCTCTTCGAGCTCCATCTCGACAGCGGCACCGGTCTCCGCGTTCTTGACCTTGATCCTGAATGGCAGAGTGACCACCGGATACTGGACACAACCTGGGGTTAAATGACTTTCGCATACCTGTAGTGCGATGCTCACACGCGTCCGTGGAGGGGGCAGTCGGGGTTGATGGGGACCTCCGCCTCGTCGGCGGCGTTCCGCTGACCGTCGTAGTAGAGGGTGTTCGAGAGGAGCATCTCGTCCTTGCCGGACACGTGCTTGAGCGCCTCCCTGACCATCAGGGCAGAGACTATGCTCGTTGTCGTGATCTCCGCCGCCAACAGCGGCTCGTGAAAAACCATGTCCCGGCCAGTACAGCTGAACCTGAGCCCGGCCACGCGCGCATGGCTCCGGTTCATCCCGCACTGGATGCATGCCCCGCCGGGGGGCCTAACGACCATCACCCTGCCGAGCAGACCCTCCATCCCCCCATCGATGTACACCTTCCCGGCGAGGTAGGACCGCGAGTTCACGTGCAGCCTGGCAACGATGTTGTCCAGACAGCCCAGGACGATGTCGTGCTCGCTGTACGCGGACTCCTGGACACCCTCGATCCTCGAGACGACCGCGTCCACGGCCATGTCGGGGGAGAGCGACCTCATGCCCTTGGCGACGACCTCGGCCTTCGGCCTCCTCTTGGAGGCGTCCTCGGTCGAGAAGAACAGGCACCGGTTCAGGTTGGAGCCCACGACGTGGTCCATGTCCACGACGGTGACGTGCCTGAACCCCGAGAGAGCGAGGCACTTGCCCACCTCGTTCCCGAGCGCGCCCGCGCCCACCATCAGGACGCGCGCGCGTGCGATGGCGTCCAAGTCCAGCCACTCGATCCTGCGCGAGCGGTCGAGCCTGTCGTCATCGGTCGCGCCTACCCTCACGCATCCATCCACGGGATGTGGAACATGGCTTGCGGATTTAACCCTTGCCTCAGTCCCACACAAGGGAACCGTCGACCATCATCTGGGTCTCCTTGCCGCCCTTGCGGACGACGGTGATGGTAGGCTTCTTCACGAGCCCGTCCAGGTGGATCAGGGACTCGGCGTCCCTGTCGTAGTTGCTCCCGACCGCGAAGTGGCAGGTCCCATAGACCTTCTCGTCTTCTAGCATGATCCCGACGATGCGGGCCTTACGGTTGAGGCCTATGCCAAGCTCCCCGATCGAGCTCGCGTTCCTCGCGTAGACCTCGCCGAGAGAGCGCTTCAGGTCGCCGGTCGAGGCCATCTTCCTCGCCTTCTTCTCCGCGTTCCTGACCGTGGTCTCGAGCACCTTGGCCTCCTTGCCTCCGGATATCTTGGTGATGAAGCCTTTGCGTATGTCGCAGACTATGGGCTCCTTGATGATGACCTCGCCCTTCTCCACGACGATTGAGCCGTCGAAGGCGATCGTGCCTTCGGACGCGCCGAGGGCCGGGGAGACGTAGACCTCTCCCGCCGGGAGGTTGCCGCCCTTGCCTGGCTTGCTGAAATCGCCGTTGTCCGACTTACCCTTCCTGCCCGTGATGCCAATGACGATGTCCGTGCCCCCGGGCGCGGTGACCCTGACTGACTCCGCTCCTTCCATGAGCTTGACTATGCGCTTGCAGTCGCCGCGCATGCGCGTGTAGTCGATGGGGACGGTCCTTGAGAACATGTCGACGGTGGCGCCTGGAGACCAGAAGGACCGCGAGACCTTCCCCTCGAAGAGGACGTCGAAGTAGTGGTCGTATCTGGTCTTCCCCTTGCCCTTATACCCGCGCTTCATGCCAAGACTGTCTTTGCCGAGCCTGTCCGCGCTCGTTGAGATGAGGATGTCCGGCTCCGAGGTCATCGCCTTGATGACCCCTTCCTCTGCGAAGTCGTACTGGCCCTTCGTTCTCTGGAAGAGCAGCAGTGGCTTGGCCCCTAGTTCGAGGGCCACATCGAACAGGGACATCGAGATCTGCATGACATCTTCGTTCGGGTTCGTGATGATCATGACCTCGTCGTCCTTCTTGGTGGCAAGCACCTCGACCATCGCGGCCATCGCAGCCTTCCTCAGGGACGGGGGATAGGCCTTCCCCCGTGCGAAATCAACGACCTGTGACATCGGCCAGTAAAAGGCGTGCATGGCACTTAAGGCTTCACGACCGACTCGCCGGGAGCGGGTGTCCTGGACAAACGATATATCCGAATCCCGTCGATATGCGAGGCATGTTCAGCCAAGGTGGTCCGAGCGAGGTGGGCGGCAAGGTGGACGTCTGCATAGTGGGCGCCGGCCCGGCCGGGATGACCGCAGCGGTCTACGCCGCCCGCAAGGCGCTGTCCGTCGCCGTCATCGCCAAGGACATCGGCGGACAGGTCGCGTGGACCCAGGGCATCGAGAACTACATGGGGTTCCAGTTCATCACGGGGAAGGAGCTCGTGGCCAAGTTCGAGGAGCAGGTCCGGCAATTCCCCGTCGCCGTGGTCATCGACGAGGTCGTAGGCATCCAGGTCAAGGGCAAGGATTTCGTCCTGAGCACGAAGGGCGGGAGGGTCATCGAGGCGAGGTCGGTCATTGTCGCCACCGGTAAGTACCCCAAGCCGCTCGGCGTGCCCGACGAGGGCAGGCTCGTCGGCAAGGGGGTCTCGTACTGCGCCACATGCGACGGGCCGTTCTTCAAGGGAATGGACGTGGCGGTCATAGGTGGAGGCAACTCGGCCGTCCAAGCGGCCGTCGAGATGTCCCGGATCGCGAGGAAGGTCTACATAGTCTCGAGGAGTCCCTGGAAGGCGGACGGGCTCGTCGCGGACTCAGCCTCGAAGGCCACGAACATCGAGAGGCGCACCAGGTACTCGGTCGTGTCCATCATCGGCGACGACAAAGTGGAGGGCCTCAGGATCAAGGAGATGACCACCGGGGACGTGGAGGAGCTCAAGGTCCAGGGCGTGTTCCTCGAGATAGGGCTCGAGCCGAACAGCGGCTTCGCCCGCGGGCTGCTTGCGCTGACCGGCTACGGCGAGGTGATGGTCGACTGCGAGTGCAGGACCAACATCAAGGGCGTGTTCGCTGCCGGGGACGTCACCAACGCCCGCGAGAAGCAGATAGTCATCGCCGCAGGGGATGGGGCAAAGGCCGCGCTCAGCGCCTACGAGTACCTGACGGCACTCTAGCACCGCTTGTCCAGGTAGTCGGCGGGCACCACGGCGTTGATGATCTTCCGGTCGTACGACGCCAGGAGAGACTTGATCCCGTCCCTCACGGACGGGTCCATCGGCGGCGGCTTGTGCTCCGACAGTATCCTCCTGACCTCCTTCCTCGCGAGAGTCGCGATGGGCTCCTCCCTGGACTCCGGGGCCCTCGGCTGCATCGCAATCTTCGGGAGGAGGTTCTCCGACCTGAAGTGCTTGAGCGTGTGCGGGTCCTTCATGAAGTACCCGCCAGGGCCGACCCTGGCGATGACCTCGAAGGCCATGGTCGCGTCGTTGACGGAGATGCCGCGCCATGCGCGCATGATGTTCCGCCAGAGCTCGCAGTCGATCACGATCTGCTCCACGGATTCGCATCCCGACCTCTCGAAGCCACCTATGCCGACGATCTGGTCCGCGCCCGCGAGCGCAGGCAGGAGACCGCTTATCGCCTTCTGGTAGCCGATCTCATATCCCGGGCAGCACCCGGACGCTGCGACACCGCCGACCTGCGACGGCAGGCGGTACCTGAGGGCCATCTGGCAGCCGGAGGCGTTTATTAGCGCGCCCTCGGTCGACCCTGAGAGGAAGACCCCGGTCCTCATGTCCATCGGCCCGGACTCCGAGCTGTAGAGGATGGGCGCGCCGGGCGAGGCCATCTGCGAGACGCAGTTGCCTGCGAGCACCTCGGCGTTGACGAGAGTTATGGTCCCCGCGAGCGTGACCGGGGAGACCGAACCCGAGATTGCCATCGAGAGGTGCACGACCGGAAGGCCGGCCTTTGCGAACTCCACGACCGCGTCGATGTCGCCCTCCTCGAACCGCAGCGGGGTGATGGGAGTGTGGGTGATCGATATGATCGGCCTCTTCCTGAGCTCCGCCTCGCCCCCCGCGATGATGGCCGCGGCCTCGATCTGGAACCTGGCGTCCTCGACCGAGCCCGCGCCGTGCTGCACATGCTTTCCCGTGTGGAAGATGGATGCGACGAACTCGTGGTTGTTGGAGACGTCCGGTGGAAGGTCCGTCGCGACGACCTCCGGCCAGTACAGGTCGACCTCGGGCATCGCGTCGCAGACCAGGGTCAGCTCGATGAGGTCGTGGACAGTGGACTTCCGCCTGCGCTGCGTGTTGAGATCCCACACATCGGTGGGCTGGCCGTCGTTGCAGCCGTAGACCCTGCCGGTGGCGGGGAGCGGGAGATCGTGCGCTTTGTCCCTGGCCGCCATCGTGAACTCCTTCGGTGCCTTCGCCAGGCATTCCATCACGAACCGCTCGGGTATCTTGACCACCTGGGCGGATTCGTCGACGGTCGCGCCGTGGTCCTTGAACATCCTCAGGACCTGCGGGCTGGTGACCTTCACCCCCACATGCTCGAGTATCCTGATGGATTCCGAGTGCACCTGCTCTTCCTGTTCACTGGTCAGCGGTCTGAACGAGGCCTTTGACAAACTATCCTCCTAACCGTCATGAGGATTCATTCCGGATATAAAAACCCGGGAGATGGCCGAGGGGGAGGAAGGCTCACTCGGTGAACCTCTCGACCGCCTTCTCCTCGAGCCGGCGCGACCTTCGCCTGACGGCCTCGCGGCTCCTGCGCTCGTCCTCCTCCGTCTCGAGGACGAGGCCTGGGACCTCGGTCGGCTTCCCCTCCGAGTCCAGAGCGACGATCGTCAGGTAGGACGAGCCGGTGTGTCTCACGATGCCGGTCTTCGGATCCTCAGCCTCCACCCTGACGCCCACTTCCATCGACGTGCGCCACACGGCGTTGACGTTGGCCTTGAGTGTCAGGAGGTCGCCGACATGGACCGGCGACAGGAAGTGCATCCTGTCGACGGACGCGGTGACCACGTTCGTGCGTGCGTGCTTCGTCGCGGCGACATAGGCTATCTCGTCGACCGTCTTGAGTATGGTCCCTCCGAAGACGTTGCCAGCGATGTTCGCATCCTGGGGCATCATGACCCTGGCCACGACTGCCTTCGACTCGGACACCTTCCGGCTCTCCCTCGCCATGCGTCCACCGGTCCTATCGGCCTACTGCCCTGGGGGAGGAGCTGGGGGCGGCGGCGGACCCTGCGTCGGAGGAGCGTAGTACCCGGGCTGCACAGGCTGCATTGGCGGCATCGGAGCGGGCTTCCTCCTCCTCATCAGCAGGAGTATCGCCACGAGCGCGACGACGGCCACCGCGATCCCTATCCCGGCGAGGAGCAACAACATGCTGAGGCTCGACTCGTTGGAGAAGTCGGTCAACTTGAATGTCGCGACCGGGGAGGAAACGCCGGACTCGAACTGCATCACCTGGCAGTAGTAGCCCACTTCCTCGTTGTACCATCGCATCTCGCGGTTGCCGTCTTGGTCGGTAATGGTGATCTTCAGGCACGAATAGATGGTGCCGTCGACATCGACGTCATCGAGGGAGGCAGCGATCTCAATCGAGTAGATCATCTCCGTCTCGTCCGTGGTCTCACCGGAGGACGCGCCGTCGATCCATGTCTCGCTCGTGCTCGTGGTGCTGATGTCCTCGGTCCAGGAGTCACCGGTCCCGCTCTCATCGTCGAACCCGACAAGAAGTGCTGGCTCGTAAGTCGTAACTGACTGGAACTCCGTGTCCGTCGTAATCTCCATCCCGAGTGCATCCACGGTGGTGTTGGCAATCATGGTCAGATCATCCTTCACCGTGGCGAGTGTGCCCGACAACTCGTACGAGTAACCGTCCAGCGTGACCTCCATGACCATGTCCATGCCCAGGACGCTCGTCGACGCGCTCAGTCCGCCCGTCACCCGCATGACGGTCACATCGTACTCGGCTCCGCCGACAGCAATCGTGTCATCGCCCTCGGAGGTGTAGGTCGCCTCTCCGGTCACATCGAGACCCTCTATGCCCATCTCGACGTCGTATGTCCAGTAGGAACTCCTGGCCCGGTCGGCCGCCGATGCTGGGACCGCCGCGACCATGAAGGTCACTGCCACCGCGAGTGCAACAATTACTCCCATTAACCTTGTGCTCTTCATTCCCATCTACCATCCCTCACAGGGTATCTGGCAACCGAACCAGTATTCGGCGAGATATACCTTTCTCATAGGGGGCCCGCAGTCGGGGACTGCGGCGTGGCGATGGGCACGGTCGAATGACACCCTGGAAAAGTATAATATTCGGAATCCGAATCCGCCAGGACATCCAAGGGGGCTCCATTCGACGATGTCCTTGACGAGCCCTCTCCCGAGGAGAAGGTCACCATGCCGGAAGGACTCTCGATGTACGCGGAGAAGGTATTCAACGCGATGAAAGCCGCAGGGATAGACAGCGAGGACAAGATGGCGAACGCTGAAAGGATCGTAGGCCTCACGAAGGCTCCGAAGAACTTCGTCCTGAGGTCCCTCGACGAACTCCAGTCCAAGGGGCTCGTGAAGAGGAAGGCCAGGGAGAAGTCCGCCGGTTACTACATCGTCCAGCAGGGCTGAATCCGCGCCACGGCAAGAAATATAACATCAGACACTCTAACCCAGGCCAAGTGGACAGATGGACCAGGAATTCGAGGTCACGCCGTACAAGACCACGGGCGAGATAGACTACGATGTGCTCGCCGAGCGCTTCGGAACCAAGAAGGTCGACGAGGCGCTGCTCAAGAGGATGGCCAAGCACGGCCCCCTACACCCGATGCTCAGACGCGGCGTGTTCTACTCGCACAGGGACATGGACTGGATACTCGACCAGTACGAGAAGGGCAACAGGTTCTCTCTGTACACAGGTCGCGGCCCGTCCGGGCCGATACACCTCGGACATCTGATGCCCTGGGCGTTCACCAAGTACCTCCAGGACACCTTCAAAACCAAGCTCTGGTTCCAGCTCACAGATGACGAGAAGTTCCTCTTCTACGACAAGCTGACGCTCGATGAGACCAAGAAGTGGGGCTACGAGAACGCCCTCGACATCATCGCCCTCGGGTTCGACCCGAAACTGACGAAGATATTCCTGGATACCGAGTACATCAAGACCATGTACCCGACCGTGCTCAAGGCGGCCAAGAAGATCAACTTCTCGACCATCAAGGCCGTCTTCGGGTTCGACAACTCGTTCAACATCGGCATCATCTTCTTCACGAGCATACAGACGGTGCCCTGCTTCCTCGAGTCGATCCATCAGGGCAAGAAGGTCCCGTGCCTCATCCCGTGCGGCATCGACCAGGACCCGCACTTCAGGGTCACGAGGGACATCGCCGAGGGACTGGGATTCTACAAACCCGCGCTCCTTCACGCCAAGCTCATGCCGTCGCTCGCGGGCGGGGACAAGATGTCCACTTCGAGCAAGAACGACACGACCATATTCACCGTCGACGACAAGAAGACCGTCAAGAAGAAGATCTCCAACGCGTTCACAGGCGGGAGGGTCTCGGTCGAGGAGCAGAGGAAGCTCGGGGGCGACCCGGACGTCTGCTCGGTCTACGCCTACAACACATACTTCTTCGAACCGGACGACGCGAAGCTGGCCGCGCTGAGGGAGAAGTGCAAGTCTGGCAGCATCATGTGCGGCGAGTGCAAGGGCCTCCTGTTCGAGAAGGTCTGGACGTTCCTCGAGGAGCACCAGAGGCGCAGGGAGAAGGCAAAGGAGACCATCGAGGACTTCTTCGTCAGGGATTGAACGGCGAAAGGTCATTATCGGCCCATCGGGTTTCGGTGTCGAGGGGGTTGCACTTGCGTTTGAAGCCCATAGCGTTCGTGAAGAACGGCGTCAAGGAGAGGCCGGAGGATTGGGACGAGGTAGTCTCCACGATTGTCTTCGAGCGTGAGTACATCCCAGGTCTTTACAGGCTCGGGCATTTCAAGCACATCTGGGTCATCTTCGGTTTTCACAGGATGAGGGGATGGCTGCCAAGGGTCCATCCGCGCCACGACCCGTCCATCCCGGAAGTCGGGGTTTTCGCCAGCAGGTCCCCGACCAGACCGAACAGGCTCGGCCTGACGCTCGTCGAGCTTGTAAGCGTCAGAAAGGGCATCCTGACCGTTAAGGGGTTGGATGCGTTCGACGGGACCCCGGTCTACGACATCAAGCCGTCGGAGGACGAGATAGACTGGTGAGCCAGCCGAGAAAAGTAGATAAGCAGTCTGCCCGATTGGCCCCTGACATGTCCCAGCATGGTGTCGTCGACCAGCTCAGCTACCTCGAGAAGAAGGTCCTGAAGGCCCTCGACGGACTGAAGGAGGGCGACCCCGAGGCGGTGCGCGCTGAGGCGGGCCTCGAGCAGCAGGTCGAGGTCATGAACGCGGCGTCCTGGCTCCAGGCCAAAGGCTTGGTCAGGATAGACGAGAGCATCACCAAGGTCTACACCCTCAGGAGGCCCGACGCGGCCACGAAGCCGCTCCCGGAGAGGACGGCCGTCGACCTGCTCGTCAAGGAGCACGGCGGAAGAGGTTCCCTCGCCGACCTCAAGAAGAGCGGCAGATTCAGGGACGACGAGATCCAGATAGCCCTCGGATGGATCAAGAAGAAAGGGTGGGGAGAGCTGGAGAAGTCCGGCAAGGACATGTTCATCAAGGTCAGCGAGAAGGGCCGACAGGCCCTCCTTTCCAAGGGGGAGGACGAGCTGCTGATACAGCGGCTCGCGGGCGGTGAGGTCCGCGAGGGCGATGCGCCCAAGGAGGTCATCGACCAGCTGAGGCAGCGCAAGGACATCGTGAACGAGAAGCACGTCACGAGCAGGGTCATCTCGCTCACCGAGAGCGGGGCCGACCTCGCGTCCATGGACCTCATGATCAAGGAGGAGGTCGCCCAGTTGACCCCCGAACTGATACAGTCCGGGAAGTGGCGCGACGTCGAGGTGCGCAGATACGATGTGAAGGCCTTCGCTCCGACGGTCCACGGAGGGCGCAGGCACCCGATGACGATGCTCATCGACAAGGTCCGGAACGCGTTCCTCACGATGGGTTTCGCCGAGATCCGAGGCGACTACGTCGAGAGCGCGTTCTGGAACATGGACGTGCTGTTCACCGCCCAGGACCACCCGGCGAGGGAGATGCAGGACACCTTCTACCTCAAGGACCCGGAGAGGTTCGACCTCTCGAAGGACAAGGAGCTCGTCGAGGTCGTCCGCAAGGTCCACGAGGACGGCGGGGACACCGGCTCGCTCGGCTGGAGGTACAAGTGGCGCATCGAGGAGGCCGAGAGGGCTCTCCTGAGGACGCACACGACCGTCGACACCGTCCGCTACATCGCCAAGAACCCGAAGCCGCCGTTCAAGGTCTTCACCGTCGACAGGGTCTTCAGGAACGAGGCCATGGACTCGACCCACCTCCCCGAGTTCACCCAGATCGAGGGGATCGTCTGCGAGGAGGGGGCGAGCTTCGACATGCTGGTCACCCTGCTCAAGGAGTTCTACAACCGCATGGGCATCCCCGAGATCCGGGTCAGGCCGGGGTACTTCCCGTACACGGAGCCGTCGCTCGAGTTCGAGATACGCTGGAACGGCCAGTGGATGGAGCTCGGAGGAGCGGGCATATTCAGGCCCGAGGTCACCGAACCTCTGGGCGTCAAGGAGCCGGTTCTCGCGTGGGGCATGGGCCTCGAGAGGCTCGCGATGCTGACCTACGGCCTCGACGACATAAGGGACATCTACGTCTCCGACATGGACTGGCTCAAGAAGGCCCCGCAGATCTGAGCCGGCACTACTTCTCCTCCACCTTGGTCGGCTCGACGAGCCTGTCCTCCAGGCTCTGATCACTGACGGCATCATGAAGCCGAGGAGCATGAGGCCGGTCGTCACGATGCCCGCCATCAAGAACCAGAGGGAGACACCGACCGCGTCGGCGATCGGGCCTGCGACCATCAGGCCGATCGGGGACATGGCCATCGTGACACTGCCTACGAGGGCGAACACGCGCCCCTGCATGTCCGCGCGGATGGCGTTCTGCATCACGCCCATGGCGCATCCGTTCAGGACGGCCACGGAGAATCCTGTGACGAAGAACCAGAACAACGCGAGGACGAAGAGGTCGGACGGGACCAGACCAACGCCGACCCCTGCCAAACCCGATACGACACCTCCCCCGAGGATGGTGTACATCTTGCGCTTCGTGCCACCCCATATCCCGAGGACGACCCCGCCTATGATGAACGAGGCGCCGAACGATATCTCGATCATGGCCAGCTCCTCCACCCCTTCATGGAAGTACTCCGTCACGAAGATGGGCATGAGCGCGCCCGCAGGGGCGAAGACCATGTTGATCGGGATGATGAGGAGGAGGAACGCGATCATGCCTGGCCATGCCTTCAGGAACTTGAAACCTTCCTTCATCTCCCTGAGGACGGACGGGGTCTTCTTGGGGCCGCCTCCTCCCGGTCGGCTGAGGGATCATGATGAACAGGAGAGGGGCCACGGCTATGGCCGCGGTCACCACGTCGACGCTGAGGACCCACTCCATGGGCAGGAAGACTATCATCGCCGCGGCGAGAGCAGGGGCGACGATGCCAACGACCCCGTTGACAGCCTGGTTCAGGCCGCCGACCCTGGTCATGTGCCTCTTGGGCACCATCAGCGAGGTGGATGCGGCCATGGCCGGCCAGTGGAATGCCCCGCCAACGCCCGCGCAGGGCCATGGCGACGAACACGTGCCAGACCTCCACCGCGTCGCGATGAACAGCAGTATGAGGGCGAGGGTGACCACGGCGATGCCCGTGTCCGCGGCGACCATCACGCGCCTCCGGTTCCATCGGTCAACCAGCGGGCCGACGAACGGTCCCCCGACGACCTGCGGGAGCATTGCCGCCATCATGGCTAGAGCGAGGACCGTGGCGGAGCCTGTGTCGATCGTGAGCCACCAGACCAGGGCGAACTGGACCACGCCACTCCCGACCAGGGAGAACGCCTGGGCGGTCCAGACGATGAAGAACCTCCTCAGGAGCTTCTTCTCGCGCTCCGAGTCGGCAGTCGTTGATTCCGCCACGGCCATGGAACGGCAGGGCAGGTCAAATGGATTTCGGGGAGACGACGCAGGACCCTTCACCGGATGGACGACGATGCGATGTCGACCTTCTCCAGCATGTCGTCCGCGCCGATCCCCGCGAACAGACTCCCTGGCATCCTTCAGGAGAATCTTCGCCCCCTTCGCATCGCCCTTCTCCGCCATCATCTGGGCGAACTCGAGCTTCCTGACACCGAGGCTCCACGGGACGTCCATCCCGTCGAGGGCCTCCAGGCTCTCCATGTAGTGCTCCTCGCTGGAGCGGAGGTCGCCCGTGAGCCTCTCGGCCATGCCGAGGTTCGCATAGGCGGCGCTCAGGCCCAGCCTGTCGCCGACCTCGGAGAACACCTCGAGGGCGCCGAAGCAGTGCTCCTTCGCGCGCTCCGGGTCGCCCGTCCTCGTGAGGACCTCGGCCAGCGAGGTCAGGGCGTATGCCTTGGCCCTCGGCTGGCCCGTGTCGTCCGCCAGCTTCACCGCGTTCTCGAGGTGCTGGCGGGCGTCCTCTGTCCTGTCGAGGTGCGCGCACGCGATACCCATGTTGACATAGACGTTGGTGAGTTCCACCGGCCCGAAGCCGGCTGCGCATTTCGAGAAGTGGTCGATGGCCTCGGAATACTTGCCGCGGCCGATGAGCACGTTGCCGAGCTCGAGGTGCGCGAGGAGCATCCCCTTCTGGTCCATCGCGGACATGGCCTCCCTCGCGCTCGCCTCCAGCAGCTCCTGTGCCTTCGGGTACCTGCCGAGCTTGTTCTCGACGACGCCGAGCCCGCGGAGCGCCATGGCCCTGACGCCTGGCCTGCCGGCCGCGACCTCCAGGGCCTCCGAGAAGAGCCTCGAGGCCTCATGGGTCTCCCCGCGCTTGCTCCTGATCCGGCCCATCTCGACGAGCGACTCCGCCCGCATCGGCCCGTCCGCCCTCGCGACCGATTCGAGGAGGGCCCAGGCCCGGTCCAGTTCCCCGACCGTGCTCGCGGCCCTCGCCTTGGCCAGGGTGACCTGGTCGGCGTACTTGGGCTTCTTCGCCTCGAAGGATGAGATGATGGACCAGACCCGCACCGCGTTGCCCTTGCTGAGGAGCTCGTCGGAGCGGCGGGCCAACAGCATCTCCGCTTCGAGCCCGCGGTTCGCCTTGATCAGGTGGCGGAGCCGCTCCTGCAGGTCTGCCTTTGAGAGGTAGTGGTCGGCTGCCACGCTGTGCCAACTGGTGCGCTCCTCAGCCGTCATCGATTCGTAGACGAAGTCCCGCAGGGACGAGTGTATCTCGAGCATCCCTGGAGCGACCTCACGGAGCATCGATCCCTTCCTGACCTGCCTCAGCTCCCTGGGCACGGCATCGGCCGGGAAGGACCGTTGGAATACGCTTGCGAACTGCAGAAGGGCCCTCTCGTCGGCCGAGAGGCCCGAGTAGAACTTCTCCTCGAAGAACCTGGAGACCTGGTACTTCGCCTCCGTCGGCGTCGTCTCCGTCACCATCTCCAGGGAGAGGGGGTGGCCGTGCGTCACCGACGCGAGCTCTCCCGCGGTGGTCCCAGTTATCCCCCGGGAGCCCAGCAGGGCGACCGCGGCGTCGTGGTCCAGGCCTCCGAGCTCCAGCTCGAACACCTCGCCCTTCGCTACGACGTCCTCGCTGACATACAGGCCCGGCCTGTGCTCCGCCGTGACGACCATCTTGCAGGACCCCGAGCTCGCGCGCAGCATCCTCAGGAACTCGTGGAGGCCCTCGGCACAGTCGGCGTCGTCCACGAAGAGCGTGACGCCGTTCTCGGCGAACTGCTCGTTGAGGAGGAAGCTTATCTCCCCGAGCTCGAACTTGCCCGTCCCGAGGTAGTTGGACAGCTTCCGGTTGCCGTTCTCTGAAAGGAAGGCTGCGAGCGACTCGGCAGCCGTCCGCGGGACGTCCCATGGCTTGACCTGGAACCAGAACACCCTCTGGCCGGAGAGCTCCGATGCGAGCCTGGCCGCGAGGGTCGTCTTGCCTATCCCGGGGATGCCCCTGAGCGAGACGACCTTGACATCCGGGGCGGTGAGCTTCTCTGTCAGGAGCGCGACCTCCTTCTCGCGCCCGAAGAACTTGCGCACGTGCGGCAGAG
>CAWBDD010000021.1:0-334356 GCA_963787465.1 uncultured Thermoplasmata archaeon | reverse complement strand
GGTGACGCAGATGATTCTCCGAGAACTCGCCGACAGGATTGGCAGGACGGACGAACACGGCTTCGTCAAGCCGGACTACGGCGGCCTCTGCTTCTCAGGCATCCATGAAACCATCGCTGAGGCACTCGGAGCGAGACCCATGGGGAAAGGGATCCCAAAGGAAGGGGTCCCGACCATGGAGACGGGAAGGGCATACAGCAAGGTGGTCGTGCTCCTAGTCGATGGGCTCGGGTACGATGTCTGGCTAAGGAACTCCAACGACGGAGGGGCGATAGGGGCCCTGAGCAGGAGAGGGGCGGTCGCCCCCATCACAGCGGTGTTCCCATCGACGACGGCTGCCGCGCTGAGCACGCTGAGCACCGGCCTGATGCCGCTCGAACACGGTCTGCTCGAATGGCTCCTGTACATGGAGGAGTTCGATGCGACCATCGAGACCCTGCCGTTCAGGCCGGTCGGGACGAGGGGGCAGGACGTCATGCTCGCCGCGGGGGTCGACCCCAAGGTGCTCCTCGATGCAGAGACGATATACGAACGGTTGGCGCGCGAGGATGTGACCTCATACACGCTCCTCGATGGCGACATCGCCGGGAGCGCCTATTCGAGACTGGTCAACCGAGGATCCGCGACTGTGGGGTATTCCGGGATGCTAGGGATGCTCGACACGATGGTCAAGACCCTAGAAGGCGCGAAGGGGCGGACGCTGGTCTACGCGTACTACGGTGGGCTGGACGGCGTCGCCCACGATCAGGGACCCGATTCGGGCATGGCCGCGGCCGAGCTGACGATGCTCTCGGCCGCGCTCAACGGGATGCTCTTCAGGAAGCTCTCCCCCAAGGCCGCTGAGGACACCTTGTTCATACTGGCATCCGATCACGGGCAGGTGCAGGTCGAACCGGAGAGGACGACCTATCTGAACTCCGACCGCACCCTCATGTCATCGATGAGGAAGGGGAGGGACGGGAAGACGATTCCGCCCGTCGGCGGGCCGAGGGATATCTTCCTGCATGTGCGGGACGACAAGGTGGAAGAGGCGCAAGAGCATCTCAGGCGATCTCTAGGAGGCAGGGCGGTCGTGATGACCGCCGGAGTCGCAGCGGAGAACGGGCTCTTCGGGCCTGGGGAGGCTGGGGAGAGGTTCAGGAGAAGGGTCGGGAGCCTGCTCGTGCTGCCCAAGGGGTCCGAGACAGTGTGGTACGAGCACGTGCCTGGGAAGAGGATGGAGTTGCGGGGGATCCACGGCGGGCTCTCGGCCAAGGAGATGCTGGTCCCACTCGCGGTGGCTGAGATGAAACGGCTTGGCAAGGGATGAGCGGGCCCGGGGACCGCGCGCCAGAGCAGATGTCACAGCGGCGATGCCATCAGAGGATACCTGTCGACGCTGTCGTCGTCGAGGTGGAAGGGCCCGTCCGATATCCCGTCCTCGTCGAGGTCCTCGCAGATGTAAGAGCCGATGTCGCCCTCCCAGAAGTTCCCCCCCTGCTGGATATCCCGCATCCCAGCTCACGTCCAGCTGACCATCGTCGACGAGCGCGACGGATTGGATCTCCACACGGTTGTGGAAGACCGACACGGTCCCTCCCGTGCCGTCGGGGGAGATTGTGACGAACGAGAAGTAGGTCCCGGAGAGAGAGTTCAGCGTGATCCCCACCTCGTCTGATGACTGGACCCACATCCCGGTAAGGCCGGATGAGAAGACTTTGCTGGTCACGTTCACCTCGGTCGACCCGGAGACCACGAGGCATCTGCCTGCGCATCCAGCGGAGTTGTCGCTGACGACGACCCCGAGTGATCCTTCGACGCAGAACCCGTCCCTCCCGACCCCGGTCACGGTGTTCGAGGCGACATCGAGGTCGTGGCAGTATCTGAAGACCGGCCCCCCCGACATATCCTGATATCTCGTGCCCGTGACGGAGACCTCGTTCGCGGCGAAGACCACGCCCCGGCAGCCCTCGATCATGGCAGGGTCCCCGTTGTCCACGAATGAGTTCCCGCTCACATCGAGGTCCCACGGAGAGTAGTACACGTGGATGCCGATGGTGTCGTTGACGAACTCGTTCCCTGTGACGAGGAGTCCGTACTGGTAACCGAGGGATGGCGACAGCTCGGAGTGCACCCCGACGCCGCAGCCGGCCAGGGTGTTGTCCCTGATTGTCGTTCCGGTTGCCATGGCCAACTCTATCCCGATGCTCATGTCAACGATCTTGCACGACTCGACGACGGCGTTCTGTGCGGAGTTCAGGAATATGCCGACCGGGTAGTCCGCTGACCAGTCCAGTCAGTCACCCTCGGGCCTGATCGTCACATTCCTGATGATGAAGTGGGCGGTCGTGTAGCTCACCCGGATGCCCTGACCTTGGAGCCCGGGATCGGACGTGACCTCGATGATCAGGTCTTGGATCACGAACGGGTCGGCCTCCGCACCTGTCCCTGCGCTCACACCGTTCTCCCGCGTGAGGTAGTCGTCGGAGACGATGAGTATGGGACCGCGGACCCCCTCGTCGTCGCCGGACGAACCAAACCACAGGTAGATGCCCACGGACGAGGCTACCAGGACCGCGGCGACGAGATGTACCACAAGGATGAGAGCGCGTCTGCGCACTGTTCATACACCTCGGACCAGCGATGGCTCAGGGCGTATAAAGACGGGAGGACGGTCACGGGAGACCAGCTCCCGTTCACGCCGCCTTGAAGACCTTTGATATCCTCTCTATGGCCCAGTCGACCTCCTCCTTGCTGATGACCAGCGGAGGGGCGAACCTTATGGTCTTCTCGTGTGTGTCCTTCGCCAGAACCCCGAGACCCATGAGCTTCTCGCAGATCGGCCTGACGGTCTCGCCCGGCTTGAGGTCGAACTCGACGCCTATGAGCAGGCCCTTGTGCCGGATCTCCTTGACCTTCTTGCAGCCTATCTCCTTGATCCTCTTGACGAAGTAGTCGCCCATCTCCACAGAGTGGTCGGCCAGCTTCTCTTCCTCCAGCACCTCGAGAGACGCGAGTGCTATCGCGCTCGCCAGAGGATTCCCGCCGAACGTGCTGCCGTGCGAGCCAGGGGTGAAGACACCCATGATCTCCTTGGTCGATATGCACGCGGAGACAGGGTACAGCCCGCCACCGAGGGCCTTGCCGACGCAGAGGATGTCCGGCTTGATGCCCTCGTGCTGGTACGCGAACATCTTCCCGGTCCTGCAGAAGCCGGTCTGGATCTCGTCCAGTATGAAGAGGATCTTCTTCTCGTCGCAGACCTTCCTGATCTCCTTCAGATAACCCGGGGACGGGACGTTGATGCCCGCCTCGCCCTGGATGGGCTCGACCAGTATGCCGATGGTCTTCAGCGTGATGGCTTTCCTCAGCGCGGCGATGTCGTTGTAGGGTATCGTCACGAAGCCCGGGGTGTACGGCCCGAAGCCCTTCCTGGAGTCGGGGTCGGTCGAGAAGCTGATGATGGTCGTCGTGCGGCCATGGAAGTTGTTCTCGCAGACTATGATGTCCCCCTCGTTCTCTGGGATGCCCATCTTCTGGTGGGCGTAGCGCCTCGAGAGCTTCAGCGCGGTCTCGACAGCCTCCGCACCGGTGTTCATCGGCAGGGCGACCTCCAGTCCGCTGACCTCGCAGAGCCTCTTCAGGAACAGCCCCATCTTGTCGTTCGAGAACGCCCTCGACGTGAGTGAGACGCGGTCTAGCTGGTCCTTCGCGGCCTGGACGATCTTCGGGTGCAGGTGCCCCTGGTTTATCGCCGAGTAGGAGCTCAGCATGTCGATGTACTTCTTCCCGTCTGCGTCCCAGACCCAGACGCCCTTCGCCTTCGAGATGACCACCGGCAGAGGGTGGTAGTTGTGTGCGCCGTAGGTCTTCTCGAGCTCGATGTAGTCCTTGGACTTCATGCGTTCATCTCCTGGAACGGCCCCGATGGGCCTCTTGTCGGAACTCGGAAAGCGCTAGGCCCTTAAAAAAGTCGTCAGGCGAGCCGGTAGATGGTAGGGGTCATGGCACACTGTGTCCCGTCTCGAGCCAGAGGGTCAGGGACGATAGGGAGAGGCCCCACGACACGGCCACAAGGACCGCCACGGTCTCGGTCGCCGGGTTCGCCCCGAACAGGCCCACCCCGAAGCAGAGCACGAACACGGCGGATGAGAAGGCCCACCCAGTCCTTCCGAGCGCGTTCGACCTGAACAGAGCAGCGGAGACCAGGCCGATGGCCACCTCGAGGGCGATGAAGAAGCCTATGGAGACGACCGTGTGCTTGTCACCGTAATCCTCTGTGATCACGCCGACGCCGATCAGAAAAAGGCCGGCCACGGACAGCACCAGTGTGGCTATGCCCGTGAACCCACCCTTGGGGAGGAGTTGACCGAGCCCATATTTCGCGAAGAGCAGCAGTAGGGTGCCGGACACGATGACTGCCGAGTTGAAGGCCCATGCCCCTGGCCCGACCCCCAGGTCGCTCAGATAGTCTTCGAAGAAAACATAGTCCGGGTCGATGGCTACGGCCAGGCAGTACAGGGCCAGGAACGATATCCCGGACATCAGGCCGAACGCCGCGCCTAGCCTGGGCGATGGACGGTGCATGTTCTCGTCCGCTATTCGCCTTCCGAGGCCATATAGTTGCGCGGAGAGGGCGAGGTCTGCCGCATCGCGACAGTAGCCGCCACGAGATCAGGAAGGCCTGGTGGGGGCCTCACAGTCATGAACAAGAGCACATGGTCGTGCAGGAGACACAAGAAGGTCTGAGCCGACCGCTCAGTCGTTCGGCTGTTCCGTCGGCATCGCATTGACCACGCCATAGACCGGCTTCGGGACGTCTATGAGGTCGTCGCCAGGCGACTCCTCGATTCCGGACGCTGCCCGGAGCACGAAGACCTTCTCCGGAGCCCCGGCATCCCCGGCGTAGAGCTGCCTGTGCGCCCATGACATGACGGAGAGAACCGAGACGATGTATACGGCCACGACGAGCAGGGAGACCTGCCAGACGATGGACCACATGGACACTATGACGAGGACCGAGAGCACGGCGCCGATCACGACAGTCGAGACCAGGGTGACGATCGGTTCCCTGTCGTTCCTGCCAACGCCTATGTTGGAGTAGTTGACATGGCGCGCTATGTCGCGCACCTCGCGCCTCACGACGAAGGCGAACGCCACCGTCACCGCGGCTCCCGCCACGAGGAAGATCCAGTGCATGACCCCCGTGGTCAGAAGGATGCCAATGCAGGCGGGGACGAAGGCCAGCAGGAGGGCGCCGGTCGTCCTCGCCCCCTTGAACAGCTTGAGCGGGGCCGGCATCACCGCCTTGCCGAGGGTCCTTGAGACCACTGCGCCTGAGAACTTGGCCCAGTGCGGCATCACCTTGGCCACCGCACCGGCCAGTCTGGCGGAGTGCTTCACCAAGGGGGTCGAGACCGCGCTCATCCCGAAGCAGAACAGACCCGCGAACGCGTTCAGCTGAGAGCCCATCGTCGCGCCCTTGACGCTGCTTCCGACGCTCGCGTAGAGCACGGACTCCACACCGCGCCCGCAAAGGCTGGTGCCTATGGTCCCGGAGGCGCGGGCGGAGAAACCCATGAAGTACGAGACCATGGACATCACGAGCCCCTCGTACATGACGACGAGAGGTATCGCGAGCAATACCATCCATGCCGCCGTCCCGAACATCGCGGGATCTATCATCATGCCGAAGGAGGTGAAGAATATCGCCACGAAGGCGTCCTTGAAGGATTCGAGCTTCGACTGTATGCGCAACGACACCTTGCTCTCGGCCAGGATCATCCCGACGAAGAACGCACCTATGATCGCAGGGACGCCCATCGCGGAGGCCAAGCCCGCCGTCAGGAAGACTATGCCGAGGGCGAAGAGGATGAACAGCTCGTCGTTCTCGATCTTGTTGAAGAACGCGACCACGCGCGGGATGGCATACATCGCGATCCATACGAAGAAGCCGTAGAAGGCCCCCATGCCGAGCAGCAGCCGGCCGTATGCCATCGGATCGGCATCCGGCTGCACTATCATCCCGCTGGCGACGGACAGGATGAGCATCGCGATGAAGGTCTCGACGACGACCAGCCCTATGAGGAACTCCACCTCGGGACTTGACATCCGCTTGAGGTCGAACAGAATCTTCATCGCTATGCTGGTGCTGCTCATCGCGATGACGCCCGCGAGGAAGATCGAGTCTATCAGCGGCCAGCCGAGGAAGGAGGCGAATGTGAACCCCACGAACAGGCCGACGCTGGTGTCGATGACCGCGAGGATTATGGCCGGCGTCCTGGTCTTCTTGAGCTTGGAGAAGGAGAACTCGAGGCCGACGAAGAACATGAGCATGACGAGGCCGACGAATGATAGGATGCCTATCAGGGTCATGTCCGATATGAGGCCGTGGTACTCCATCCCGAAGAGCTCGATGCTGATCTTCGGGCCTATCAGGATGCCTATCACGATGTAGCCAATCATGACCGACTGGCTGACCTTGCCGGCCACGGTGGCAGCTATGAACGCCAAAAGCATTATGGCGCCGAGCTGGAAGAGTATCGCGGGGTCGGTGACCATCTGACGTGCACGTCCGCTTCGCTGAGATATGATGCACACTGGAGACTACCCGTGCGCCCGCATCCCATCTAGTCCAGCGCATCGCCCTCGTGCGTACTTATAGATTGCCGATGGCGAAGCCTGGCCAGTCTTACATCCGGCTAGTAGCTCCGCTACTAGGCTCAGTCGACTCCGACGACGAACAGCAGGATGAGGTACAGGACGTAAAGCGAACCCGAGGTCAGCATGACCTTGTAGTCCATCGCCTTCCGCACCTTGACGTTGTAGTACATCCAGCCCGCGGCAGCGAGCGCAATCACGATGCTCGCGATGTTGATCGGGGCGAGTGACCATTCGGTGAACAGCAAGCCGATGCTGACGGGGATGCTGCTCTGGAACACCATGGCGCCCGTGATGTTCCCCAGGGCGAGCGTGTCCTTGGAGCGCCAATACCAGATGACGCTGTTGAACTTCTCGGGCAGCTCCGTCGCAATCGGGGCTATGAGGAAGGCGAGTACCATCGCAGAGATCCCCACGGATGTGGAGACCTCCTCGACCTCGGTCACGAAGAGCTTCGCACCGATGATGATGCCTAGGAGGGCGATGGCGACCTGCAGGATGATCAGTGCCATGCCGAGCCGCCCCTTCGATGGCGGGACCTTGAACACCTTCGAGAGATAGAGCTTCGGGCACGACCCTTCATTCGCCACGCAGTCGTCCTTCAGCGTGCGCCTGACATAGAGCGCGTAGGCGAGCAGGAGCACTGCCGCGAAGCCATACCTGACGTACTTCACGTGGGTCGCATCGAACAGGTCCTGACTGCCCAGTAGGCCAGCGACGAACGCGAGGGAGTAGGCCACCATGAAGTACAGCAAGTCGCGCTCCGCGTGGTCCTTGTGCAGGACGAGGGTCGGCTTCCGCCGTCCCTTCTTGTATGTGTACCAGACGGCCACGCCTCCGATGAACATGGCTAGAGTGCCGAGCATGAACGGAGCGCCGAGGATGGCCCCCTCGCCGATCTCCTCGCCTTGCCCGTTGCTGCCGAGGAAGATGGCGATGATAGGGATGATGGTCTCAGGCATCGCCGTCCCGACGGCAGCTAGGATGCTCCCCGTAGCGGTCTCAGCAAGCCCCAGCCTCAGTCCGAGCCATTCGATCCCATTGGTGAAGATCTCGCAGCTCAGCAGGATCACTAGAAGGGATGCAATCAGTACGGCGATGTTCGCTACCTCGACTGCCATGCCTGCACCTTTCCCGCCTATATCGAGTCCCTACTTAAACCATTCTCAGGGACTGCCAGCGGAGCCGGTCTGGTGGTCGAGGTAATCATTAAGTAATGACACTGGCTGACATGGGTGGATGCTGGGATTCCTGAAGTCCAGGGGGTTCAAAACCCCTTGGCACCTGAGGGCGCTCTACGTATCGACTTTCTTGCTGCGCACCGCGTTCGGCGGCCTCCTGCTCCTCATCGCCGACTATGTCCCATTCGATAGCAATTACGAAGCGCTGCTGAACGTGGCGATAGTGGCCGTCCCCTATCCCCTCGCTGAGATGCTCACGGCGAATTACTTCGGTACCCTGAGCGACAGGATCGGGAGGAAGCCGGTGATAGTCTTCGGGACCACGCTAGCGGCGATAGTCGTGGCCTTGTACACCCTCTCCAACAACGTCTGGTATCTCACGTTCATCCACGGGATCCACGGCATAGGAGCGGCGGCCACCATCGCCCCGGCCATAGCCATGATAGCCGACCACGCCGACAAGTCAGACCGCGGCAGGCAGATGGGGTGGTTCGACTACTCGACATTCATTGGCTACATCATGGGGGCATTCTTGGGCGGATTCATGATCGTCTACACCGGGTCAAGGGCAGGGTTCCTGGTCATCGCGTTGATGCTCGCGGCGTCCGCGATAATGCTCCGCGTCCTAGTGCACAAAGAACCTGCAAAGGCCGGCTCGCACGTCGCCGCCGGATTCCAGGAGCTGAAGACCGTCTTCCGAATCCGCGAGATAAGGCTCATGTTCCCAATCTGGCTCATCATCGCGACGATACTCGGCCTGGCCATCACGTACCTCCCGAGGATATTGCTCAGCTCGGACGTCTCTGGTGCCACCATCGGCATCATGTTCGCCGCGGCTGGAATCGCACTCGGCCTCCTGCAACCATTATGGGGCAAGGTCTCCGACATCGTAGGCAGGATACCTGTGATGGCCTATGGGGTGTTCAGCATCTTCGGCATCGCGATCATGCTCGTCTTCTTCCTGGATTCAGCGTTCACCCAGGTCGACGGCGTAATCGAGTACCACCTGGCTGGCATCATCCCCCTTGCCATATTCGGGCTCGGCGCCGGCGCCTTCGTCCCAGCGGCACTCGCCATGATGGCCGACTCCACCAAGGAGACATCCTACGGCGCGACCATGGGACTGTACTCGTTCGCCCTCGGTTTCGGGGCGTTCATCGCAGAGGCGCTGGGGCTCGGCATCATCGTCGCCAGCGGTGACGACCGCGCACCCTCCTGGATACTGTATTTCGCAGCGGCGCTCATAGGCCTCGCAGTCGTGCTCATGGTGGTGTTCTTCCTTTCGTCGATTATCAAGAGATGGTTTGCGGGGAGGAAAGTGGACCCGGGATGATAGAGGTAGACGGCTCTTACGGTGAAGGCGGTGGCCAAGTCCTGAGGACAGCGGTATCGATGGCTGCTGTCCTCGGCAAGGAAGTGAGGATCAGCAACATCAGGGCCGGCCGCCCGACCCCAGGCATGATGGCACAGCATGTCACGAGCGTGGAGGCTGTCGCCCAGATAGCCGACGCACAGGTGGACGGCCTGCACAAGGGCTCCAGGGAGATCGTCTTCCATCCGGGCAAGCTGGTCGGGGGGGAGTTCGAGCTCGATGTGGGCACTGCCGGCAGCATCCCATTGGTTGTTCAGGCATGCATCCTCCCGGCCGCGCTCTCCAAGGGGGCGGTGTCACTGGTCATCCGGGGAGGGACAGACGTGAAGTGGTCTCCCCCAGTGGACTATCTCACCCTCGTCCACGTCCCCCTTGCCGGTATGTTCGGCGTGCAGTGTGAGATCGACGTCGTGAAGCGCGGCTTCTACCCGGAGGGCGGCGGGGAGGTAAGGGTCGAGATACCTCGTATCGGGGGCGTCAGCGGTGTGAAGGTCGCATCGAGGGGGGACGTCATCGGGATCGACGGGATAGCCGCCTCCCAGAACCTCCCGGACCACGTCACCACCCGCATGGGGAATGCCGCGATGAAACGGCTGGTGGACCTCGGGCACGTCAGGATCGGCTCAGACATCCGACGCGGCCACAGCACGGGCACTGGCATCACGCTTGCGGCCAGATGCGAGCACACGGTGCTCGGGGCGGCCTACCTCGGAGAGAAAGGGGTTTCCGCGGAGAAGGTCGGGGAGATCTGCGCAGAGGACCTCGCCGAGACCCTCGCCTCCGGGGCGACGGCTGACGAACACGCCCTCGATCAGATGCTCACGTTCATGGCGGTCGCGAACTCGCCCTCGTCATTCCTCGTGGAGGACGTGACCCCGCACGCGGAGACGAACATGTGGGTAATCGAGAGGTTCCTCGGACAGAGGTTCTCCAGGAGACAGGTCGGCAGGCTCGTCGAGGTCGCGACGGCCTAGCCGTACATCTCTGGCCTCGGCGGGCCGCGGTCGTCCTTTCCGACGACGGCCTGCTTCCGTATCTCCCTGATGTGGTCCTCGATGCGCTGGGCCTCCTCGAAGAGAGGCTTGGCGTCGAACTCTATGCCGAGCAGGATCCTGTCGATCGCCTCGAGGACGATCGCAGCGGCCTTCGCGTCCGGGAAGTCCGGATGGGCCTCTGCCAGGAGAGTGACGACATCGAAGTCCCGCTTCCTCCCCTCGTTGAGCAGCACACCGGCCACGCCGGAGATGACGCCCTCCTCGAAGGACTGTATCTGGTGCTGCTTCAGCAGCTCGCGGGTCCTCACGGTGCTCGCGATCCCGAAGACGACGTCGGAGATCTCAGCGCTCTCCCTCAGCTCGGGGTCGACGACGAGCCCCTCTGGAGAGACTATCATGCGGCACTTCTGTTCGATCGCCCAGTTCACAAGTGTCCTGGCGATGGGACGGACCAGGTTCGGGGGCGCCTGGAACTCCGAGATGAACGCGACGATCTGGTCCCCCTTCTTGCCCTTCTCACCCGCGTAGATGCGGACAGGGCTCAGCGGCTTCGAATCCCTGATTAGAGAGACGGTGGGGAACTGTGACGAATCCATGATGCCGATCTGCTCCATCTCGAGTATCTTGATCAGATAGTTCGCCGCGATGGAACTCACAAGGCCTACGCTCGGGAACCCGTCGATGATCGTCGCGTTCCTGAGGTCCTTGCGTTTGAACTCATATATCCTGATGTCGTCTCCGTCCATCGGGTATGAAATGAGATAATCCACTTATAATGATTGGCGGAAGGGTTTCAGGGGCGCCGACGGCACATTTCACCCGACGTCAGCAGCATCTGACACAGCCCCTGATAGGGGAAAGCGAAAGCTTCTTACTCGGTAGAGGCATGTTGATGGGACGACCTTGAAGGTAATCATCAACTGCGCCATGTCTGCGGACGGGAAGATAGCACTGAAATCACGACGCCAAACCGCGATCTCGGGCGATGAGGACCTCCGGCGAGTCCACATGCTCCGGAACTCGTGCGATGCGATACTCGTCGGTGTCGAGACCGTCCTGAGTGACGACCCGAAGCTGACCGTCAAGGAGAAGTACGTCAGGAAGCCGCGTAACCCCGTCAGGATAGTCCTCGATTCCAGGGGGAGGACGCCCATCGGGGCGCAGGTCCTCAACGGCGCTGCCAAGACGGTCATAGTGACCAACGAACGGTGCAAGAAGACCTTCCCGAACGCGGAGGTCATCAGATGCGGCACGAAGGGGATCGACCTCCCCCGGCTCCTCGATGCGCTCGAGAAGATGGGCATAGGATGCCTGCTCGTGGAGGGCGGGTCTAAGGTCATCTGGTCATTCCTGGAGAAGAGGCTGGCCGACGAGGTGACCATCTTCATCGGGAGCATGGTCATTGGCGGTGACGAATCGCCCACGCCTGCCGGAGGAATCGGGGCCGTGGACGAGCAGGGGATCATCCCGCTCACATTGAAGTCCTCGAAGGTCCTCGGGAGCGGTATCCTACTCACATACGAGGTGGTCAAATGACGCCCCCAGTCACGAACCCGAAATTCATAGCGGACCATATGCTCGGCTCCCTTGCCAGGTGGCTCAGGATGCTGGGATACGACACCATCTACGATAAGAGACTCGACGACGCCCAGATGGCGATCGTCGCGAGGGAGCAGGGCAGGTTCATCCTGACCCGTGACAGGGAGCTCGCCAAGGAACCCGGCGCCTTCTTCGTGGAGCCAGACGACCTCGACGAACAGCTCAAGGCGGCAGGACAGAAGTTCGGACTCAAGTTCAACGATGCGAACATCAGGTGCTCAGCGTGCAACGGGGACCTGGTGGACCTCCCGAAGGAGCAGGCGAAGCCAGATGTCCCGGAGGGGGCGTTCTCCGCTAACGACAAGTTCTGGAGATGCGCCAAGTGCGGCAAGGTCTACTGGATGGGGACGCACTGGAGAGGGATAATGGACAGGCTCAAGAAGCTCAACCTAGCCTAGCCTCCGACCCGTGCATGTGCTCGCTGATGATCTTCCCGCTGGACGAGTTGACGATCATCGCCCCGCCCTTGCCCTCGATGCACCAGACCGGGAGGTAGACGAGGCCTTTGCCCTCGATGGGCATCGTGTCCCTGGCCCCCTTCTTCCTCTCGATGATCTCGGAGTGGCCGAAGTCCTTGACCGTCTCCAGCATCGACCGGGCCTCCTCCTCGATAGACTTCACGGCCGCCGCTTTGGCCTTGTCCTCGTCCATCTTCGGCTCGCGCTTGGAGTGCACGATGTCGATGGTGTCCACGAGCTCGAACCCCCACCGCCAGGTCTCCACCTGGCCCGTGAGGGCGTTGACCGCGACGATGCCGGCCCGCTGCTTCCCCCCGCCGAGGTCCAGGACGTAGTGGAAGAGGTAGTGCGGGACGAGCTCGAGGTCGAACCTGTAGCCCTGCACCTCGTGCCTCGCGATGTGCTTCATGTCGTCGAGTGTGAAGTTCGGCTTGACGATGCGCTCGGTCTTGTCTGATGTGCTCTCGACTATGATCGGGATGGACTGCTCCGGCGGCTCGAACGGACGCTGGGGCGACTCGTCGGAGATGACTTCGTCCAGGAGGCTGCGGCCCTTGCCCTCGGCGAGCGTCTCGAGCTGGAGGCTTCCCACCTCGTGCTCGATCTCCTCTCTGCCCCAGTAGTGGACGCCGTTCTTCTGGAGGAAGGCCTGCACACCCTCGTCCGCGCTGGTCAAGGAGGCGACGACCTTGCGTCCGGGGAAGCCCGATACGTTCCTGACGAAGTCGTGGGCATCGTCCATGAGCATGTCCCCCGCGGCCATGACGACCACGGAGATGTCCTCCCGGCGGCCGTACACGTAGCCATCCTTCTCATCGACCTCGAAATCCCTCGATCTGAGGATCTCAACGAGATGGTCCTTGAGAGTGACCAAGCCGCGCCCCCTGATGACCTTGAATGCGGGAACCGGATAAAAGGATTGTGAGAGAGCCAGGCGTGCGCAGAAAGGTAGATAGGCGTTCCGCGCAGTATCAGCCGGTGAAGGAGGACAGAGGCATGAACCCGAGGCTCCTGGTACCGATACTGCTGTTCGCGGCGGGCGTGGCGCTCATCGGGACCGCCGTCGCTCAGGGCGAGGCGGAGGTCTCACTCCTCCTCGTGTTCCCCGTGTTCTCGGGGAGCAGCGGCATGTTCGTTCTCGGCACCGTCCTCATCCTCCTCAGCTTCGTCGTGGGGTTCGCGCTGCTCGCCATGGGACAGGTCGAGGCCGCTCGACTCGATGGGAAAGGGCTTTCGAGCCTCGGCCGCGGCGAGGACGACTCGCGGAGTACGAGGTACGGCGGCGTCGTGCTCGTGGGTCCGGTGCCGATAGCTTTCGGCTCCGACCAGAAGATGGCGCTGGCGATGCTCGTGCTAGGCATCGTGTTGGCAATCGTGCTCCTAGGTGTCCTAGTGTTCCTGGCGTGAGATGTCCTTGAGAGCGCGCTCCACCGCGACCCCTCTCTTCGTCGCCTCCTCGCGCAGGAGGGACATGACCCTCACGTAGTCCTGAAAAACGAGCCCTTTCCGCCTGACGGCCTGGCCGACGGCGCTCTCTACCGTCTCGTCCCTCTTCCTGCGGCGGCCGGCGTCTGCGAGGATCTCCGCCGAGGCGGGGTCCATCCTTCACGCCTTCTTGTGCGCGGTGCAGATGTCGATGAACGCCTGGAACATCTCGTAACCGTTGTCCGTGTGCTCGACCTCTGGGTGGAACTGGAGCCCGTACATCGGCCTCGTCTTGTGCTTCATCGCCTGGATGCCGCAGTTGTCGGAGTGGGCAAGAGGGACGAAGTCCGGCGGGAGCTCGAGCACCTCGTCGTTGTGGCTCTCCCACGCGACGAGCGTGTCCGGCAGGTCCTTGAAGATGTCGTCGGGATCGTCGATGGTCACGAGGACCTTCCCGAACTCTGGGACCTTGGACGGACCGGCTTTCCCGCCGAGGTGCACGGCCATGAACTGATGACCAGCGCAGATGCCCATGACGGGCACGCCAGCCTTGTCGATGTACTCGCCGCAGAGTCCCATGGCCTGGACGTTGAGCCCGACGCGGGGCGAGCCTCCCGAAAGGACGAGCCCATCCGCGTTGATCTTGTCGAGCGGCGTCGTGTTCGGGATTATCTCGGTCTCCACACCGAGGTCTCGGAGGACCCTCCATTCCCTGTGGGTCCACTGACCGCCGTTGTCAACGACCAGGATACGCATGATTGGGAGAAAGGGCCGAACGTATATATCCTCTACTGAGCGGCATTCCGGGCGCCGTCGCATGACCGGGCCAGGCCGACGGCCCCGGCCGCATCCGGCTTATAAACCCGCGAAGGGACGGCTCATTCCCATTCTATCGTGCCCGGGGGCTTGTTCGTGACGTCGTACACGACCCTGTTGACCTTGTCCTTCATCTTGTTGGTGATGCGGATGGAGATCTTCTCGAGGACCTCGTGGGGCACCTTGGAGTAGGCGGCGGACATGGCGTCGAGCGAGTCGACCGCGCGCACGACTATGGTGTAACCGTACGCGCGCACATCTCCGTGCACCCCTACGCTCTTGACGGGGAGCAGCGCGGCGAAGTACTGCCACGGCAGCTCCATCTTCCCCTCGGCCGCGGCCTTCTCGAGCTCCTCCTCGACGATGGCGCACGCCTCGCGGACGACCTCCGCGCTCTCGCGCGTCGGCTCTCCCAGTATCCTGATGGCCAGTCCAGGGCCCGGGAACGGCTGCCTCTCCGCGACCTCGACCTTGAGCGCGCGGGCGACCTTCCTCACCTCGTCCTTGTAGAGGTCCCTGAGCGGCTCGACGAGCTTCAGATGCATGTCCTCGGGCAGGCCTCCGACGTTGTGGTGCGACTTGATCGTGTCCCTGAGGCCGCCGCCGCTCTCTATCCAGTCAGGTGCAATCGTTCCCTGGACGAGGTACTCGGCCCCGTAGCTCTTGGCCTCGCGCTCGAAGACCCGTATGAACTTCTCGCCGATGATCTTCCGCTTCCTCTCGGGGTCGATGACCCCTTTGAGCGCGGCGAAGAACTCATCGCTGGCGTCGACTGTCTTGTGCCCGACGCCCAGGCGTCTGAGCATGCTGTCGACCATCTCGGTCTCGCCCTTGCGCATGAAGCCGGTGTCGACGTACACGGCGAGGAGCCTGTCGCCTATCGCGCGTGCGACGAGGGCCGCGCAGACGGTGCTGTCGACCCCGCCGGAGACGGCGATGATGGCCCTCCCTTGGACCGCCTTCTGGAGACGCTTGACCTCGTCCTCTATGAACTTCTCCGGTTTGAACATCTAAACCTCAACTTCCTTCGAGTCCTGGATGACCTTGTCCCTCAGCTTCTGCCGGTACTTCAGGATGGCCTTGTGGATCCGCTCGTCCTTCAGCGCCAGTATCTGGGCTGCCAGCAGGGCGGCGTTCTCGCCCCTGTCGAGGCCGACGCCTGCGACCGGGATCCCCGGGGGCATCTGCACGACGGAGAGGATCGAGTCGAGGTTCACTGCCCCGCTGACGGGCACACCTATGACCGGCTTCGTCGTCCTCGCGGCTATGACGCCTGGGAGCGCGGCCGAAAGGCCCGCGATGGCAATGAAGACGTCCGCCTTGGATTCCGCGACGACCTTCTCGACCAGGTCAGGGGTCCTGTGGGCGCTCGCGATGTTCACCTTGTAGCTTATGCCGAGCTCCTTCAGGACCTCGATGGCCTTCTCGGCCACCTTCATGTCGCTCTTGCTGCCCAAAACAATCTGGACGCTCATCTAAAAGGTAGAAGGATGGTTTGCAGAAAAAGGTTTGCTCGACTAGCTCGCCTAGGACTTCATTATGGCGACGAGGAAGACGCCTATCGCCGCGAGCGCGCCCAGGACTCCAGCGAGGATGTACAGGAACGCGTCCCAGATGACCTTGCCCAGGTCGACGTCGATCATGCCGTCCTCGCCGAGCGCGAGAAGGCCCCACATCAGGCCGACCACCAGGCCGACCACGAGCAGCGCGACACCGATCATGCGGCTCTTTCCGCTGCCGAAGTACGCCGTGAATATGCCCGCGAGGAGCATGAACAGGGCGAACACCAGTATCAGGACTGTCAAAAACACCAACATCATTCGACTCACCAATCTGTCTTCTGATCAGAACTTTATCCCGGTCAAGGTCTTGGTGTCGATAACTCCAGGTATCGAACGGACCTTGTCCACGACGACCTGTCCGAGCAGATTGAAGTCCTCTGCCTCAATCTTCGCGATTAGATCGTACTCCCCGAAGAGAGGGTGCAACTCGACGACCTCCTTTACCTTGAGGAGCTCGTTGTAGACCTCGTGTTCCTTAGCCGGCGCAGTGCTTATGAGTATGAAACCAACGGCCATCCGGTCCTCACCGGTGGCGTATAATGGGGTGTCCTTTCATAAACCTTTCGGGAGAGATGATATTACGTCGCGATGCTGGCATCGTCCCGTCCGGCGCGCACAATATCACGCGCAACCGCGCATCGAAAACACCGCGCGCTGACGTGTATTGGGCGCGTCGGTGAGGCCTTCCCTCACACGCACTTCCTTCGGGCGGACCGCCTTTGGACCATCTCCCACGTCGGAAGGGCGGCTTGCGCGCCGAAACTCTCGACGACGAACGAGGCCGTGGACGCGCCCGTCCACACGCACTCCTCGATCGCGAGCCCTCTGCTGAGGCCAGCGTAGAAACCAGCTCTGAAGCCGTCGCCCGCGCCAGTGGTGTCGACGACCTTGTCGGGCTGTATCGAACCGACGAGTAGGTCGTCTCCGTCGGTCATGACCCTGCTCCCTTCGCTGCCGCGCGTGTTGATGACCATCTTGACATGCGACAGGAGCTCGACGTCCTCCTTCAGGCCGAGGTACTGCTTCGCCCTCTCCAGCTCGGATGAATTGACCCACAGGATGTCGCAGTGCTCGAGGACCTCCCTGAACGTCTTGGGATTGTAGACGTAGTGCAACTCCTGCGCGGGGTCGAAGCACACGGTCTTCTTCTTGGCCTTCGCGCGCCTCGCGGCCTTCAGCATGTACGACGGGCGGCCCGTCCCGACATGCACGAACTGCGAGGAGTCGATGGTGTGGGTCCTCAGAGGGAGCCTCTCCTGCTCCTTGACCGCCCCCTGGTCGACGAAGCCGATCTGGTTGTGATCCTTGTCGGAGACCATGATGATGAAAGGCGTCCTGGCGCCCCTGACCTTGACTATGTCAGTCACATCGACGCCGGAGGCTTTGAGCGCATCCATGAAGGGCTGCGGGAAGTCCTGGCCGACGTGGCTGGCGAGTGAGGTCCTCACGCCGAGGGCGGCCGCCATGCGGGCTATGTTCGCGCCCGTCCCTCCGAACAGCTCGCTCCTGTTCAACATCTCGACGCATGTGTTCGGCTGCGGGAACGAGTCCGCACTGTAGATTATGTCGAGGGCTGTGTGCCCGAAGACGCCCAAGAAATTGGCCTTCCGCAAGTCCGTCCCCTGGACACCCGTATCGGTGCGGCCATACTTGAACCGTCCCATTTGGCCGAGCGCCTGCGTCTGGCCGCGGTCCGACTATATCAAGGCTAGGTGCCCTCTTTCCAGCTCCGGATGTACGCCTGCTGCTCCTTCGAGAGCCTGTCGATCTTGATGCCCATCGTCTCGAGCTTGAGGCGCGCGACCAGCTCGTCGAGGTGGTCTGGTACGTCGTACACGTACGGCTCCAGGGACTGGCTGCTGAAGTCCAGGTACTCCAGGCAGAGCGCCTGTATCGCGAAGCTCAGGTCCATGATCTCGACCGGATGTCCCTGACCGGCCGCGAGGTTCACCAGCCGCCCTTCGGCGAGCAGGTAGACGCTCCTGCCGTTCTTCAGCTCGTACTCCTCCACGGAATCCCTGACCTTCCGGTGCCTCTTCGACATCCGCTCCAGGGCCGGTTTGGATATCTCGTTGTCGAAATGGCCGGAGTTGGCCAGGACGCACCCGTTCTTCATGACCTGCAGGTCCTCGGCCGTGACCACGTCCTTGCAGCCAGTGGCCGTGACTATGAAGTCCGCGGTCTTCGCCGCGTCGGTCATGGGCTTCACCGCGAACCCGTCCATGCGGGCCTCGATCGCCCGGACCGGGTCGACCTCGGTGACCGTGACATCGGCGCCCATGCCCTTCGCCCTCATCGCGATCCCGCGCCCGCACCAGCCGTATCCGGCCACGACGAAGTTCTTGCCTGCAACGAGCAGGTTCGTGGATGCCATCAACCCGTCGAAGGTGGACTGTCCCGTCCCGTACCTGTTGTCGAACAGGTACTTCATGTACGCATCGTTGACGGACATGACCGGGAACTTCAGCGCCCCCTCGTGGGCCATGGCCCTGAGGCGCATGATGCCCGTGGTCGTCTCCTCGTTGGCGCCTTTGACTTTCGGGAGCTTGTCCTTGCGCTTGGTGTGCAGCAGGAAGATGAGGTCAGCACCATCGTCTATGGTGTAGTCAGGGCCCATGTCGATGACCTTGTTCAGCGACTCGTAGTACTCCTTCGTGTTCTGGCCCTTCTTCGCATAGCACTTCAGGCCGTACTCCTCGTTGAGAGCCTTGGCGACGGAATCGTCGGTGGAGAGCGGGTTGCAGCTCGTGAGTCGTACATCCGCGCCGGCCTCCTGTATCGCGAGGGCGAGGACGGCGGTCTTGGCCTCCGTGTGGAGGGCCATGCCGACCTTGAGGCCGTCGAACGACTTCTCCTTGACCATACGTTCCCTGATCCTGCCCAGCACGGGCATGTGGGCCTTCGCCCACTCGATCCTCTTCACGCCTCTGTCCAGGAGCTCGTTCTTGGCCATCTTATCGACCGGCAAATCAGGTGGTGGTCTATTAACTGTTCCTGAGAGACGCCTGGCTCCGTCGACTATATAGATTCCGGAGGAGAGAGGAGGTCTACGGGTCGTCGCCGGAGCTACTGTGGAATCGGGAGTCTATGTCGTCAAGGTTGAAATCCACATCCCGCGACTGTAACACCAAGAGGAATCGGAACACAGGGTGAGACCAGACATGAACGGACCTTCGAATGAGACCGAGAAGAAGGAAGAGAAGATAGCCATGCCCCACAAGGGCGGCAACACGATGATGATCGTTGCCGTCGTGGCGGTGGCGCTGGTGATAGTCCTTGCGGCCGCTTTCGCGACGGGGATGTTGTCCATCGGCGGGGACGACACCAGCGTGACACTCACCGGGGCGGGGGCGACGTTCCCCATGCCCCTGATACTGAAGTGGGCCGACGAATACTACAATGTGACCGACAGTGGAGTGAAGATCAACTACGGCGGTGGAGGGAGCGGCGCCGGGATAACCCAGATCAAGGAGAAACAGGTCGACTTCGCCGGGACGGACGCTCCCCTGAGCGCATCGGACAGCTCGACATACGGCCTTGTCCACATCCCAGAGACCCTGGGAGCAGTGGTCGCCGCGTACAACCTGCCTGGGATCTCCGAGCTCAGGCTGGACGGGCCCACGCTCGCCAAGATCTTCATGAAGAACATCACGGCCTGGGACGACGCCGCGATCGCGGCGCTGAACCCTGACCTCACATTGCCAACGAACGACATCGCGACCGTCGTGAGGTCCGATGCCTCGGGCACGACCTTCGTCTTCAGCGGATACCTCGCGGTCGTGAGCGACGAGTTCGCCGATATCTACGGGCAGAGCAAGTCGGTCGCATGGCCGGAAGGGACCATAGCCCAGAACGGCAACTCTGGCGTGGCGCAGGCCGTGCAAGGAACCGAGTACGCCGTAGGTTACATCGAACTGTCCTATGCGATGGAGAACGACATCAGCTTCGCCGACATGAAGAACCACGACGGCAACTATGTGACGGCATCGCTCGAGACGACCTCGGCCGCAGCGGCCGCCACCGTCCCGACATTGCCAGACGGAGACGGCGACTGGTCCGCGGTCAACGCGCTTGACGCGCCCGGGGCCAACTCCTATCCGATCGTGAGCTTCACCTACCTCCTCGTGTACAAGGAACTCTACAACGAGGACACGAAGATGAACGAGACCGCCGCCAAGGCGCTCCTTGAGTTCATCTGGTGGGCCGTTCACGACGACGGACAGGCCTACGCAAGCCCGCTCGCGTACCCGCCCCTCCCCGACGCGGTCGTCACCCTCAACGAGGAGACGCTGAACAGCATCACCTACAAGGGCGAGCCGCTGCTCTGAGGACACAATCAAACCCATCCAAACCCATCTCCCCGGCGGTGACCGTCGGGGAGACCTCAATATCTTCGATGCTACGAGGGGGAAGATGCCCGCGCTCTGGAAAAGGAAAGGAGGACTCAATAGGCCTACGATGGGCTCGAGAGGGGACACGCTGTTCCATTACTTCGTGGCAGGTGTCGCCGGTTCGGTGCTCGCCCTCGATCTGGATCCTCGTCGCGAGCCTGTTCATCGACGCCAGCGATTCCATCGACAGGTACGGCATCTCCTTCCTCACCAGCACCACTTGGGACCCGAGCAAGGAGCTGTACACTGCCCTGCCGTTCATCTTCGGCACGCTGATGACCTCTGGAATTGCCCTGCTCATCGGAGTGCCCCTCAGCGTCGGCATAGCGATATGCCTCTCTGAACTGGCTCCCGCGTGGCTGCGGGAACCACTGTCGTTCATGGTCGAGTTGCTCGCCGCCGTCCCCAGCGTGATATACGGCCTCTGGGCGATGTACACCCTGAGGCCGATTCTCGTGGAGCATATCGAGCCCTTCCTCATCTCGACCATGGGATGGACCCCGTTCTTCGAGGGGTCAGCCTTCGGCATCGACAAGCTGGCCGCCGGCATCATACTTGCCGTGATGATCATCCCGACCGTCGCCTCGGTCTCCAAGGAGACGATGATGGCCGTGCCCGACTCCCAGAGGGAGGCGGCGCTCAGCCTCGGCGCCACGAGGTACGAGACCACGAGGATGGCGGTCCTGACCTACGCGCGGTCGGGCATCTTCGGCGCGGCGATCCTGGGGCTGGGCAGGGCCATAGGCGAGACCATGGCCGTGACCATGACCATCGGCAACTCGAACATGATCTCCTGGTCGCTCCTGGACCCCGGACAGACCATGGCGAGCGTGATAGCGAACAACTGGGGCGAGGCGGACAGCCTCTTCCTCTCCTCGCTCATCGAGATCGGGGCGGTCCTCTTCGTGGTCGCCCTCCTCGTGAACGTCGCCGCGAGGCTCATGGTAGGGCGGTTCATGAAAGCCGTCCCGATGACCGGAGGGGGACTGTGAGCGGCTACAGGGCGCGCAAGCTGAAGAACACGGCAGCGACGTTCCTCGCACTCGCATGTGTCGTCATAGCCCTCGTCCCGCTCGCGTCCATCCTGTTCGAGGTCGTCGTCCGCGGCCTGCCCGCGGTCGACTGGACCTTCCTGACTGAGAGGACCAAGAGCTCCGGCCAGCCTGACTCCGGGATAGGGAACGCGATACTCGGCTCGCTCCTGCTGGTCGGATGGGGTAGCCTGGTGGGCCTCCCTCTCGGAATATTCACTGGGATCTACATCTCCGAGTACGGGAACAACTGGTTCGGGACCACAGTGAGGTTCTTCAACGACATACTCGCCAACTTCCCGTCGATAGTCATAGGGCTCTTCGCGTATGCCCTCGTCGTCACGGTGGTCGGGTTCTCGCTGATATCGGGAGCCTTCGCCCTCGCGATAATCATGATACCCATAGTCGCGAGCACGACCGAGGAGGCGCTCAAGATGGTGCCGAACTCGCTCAGGGAGGCGTCCCTGGCGCTCGGTGTCCCCAGGTGGAGGACCGTGCTCAAGGTCATCATCTCCAACGGGCGCTCGGGGCTCATCACGGGAGCCCTCCTGGCTGTCGCGAGGATCGCGGGGGAGACCGCACCTCTCATCCTGACGGCCTTCGGCAACTCGTTCTGGGAGACGGGACTGACGGAGCCGGTCAACGCCCTTCCCCTGGTCATCTTCAGGAACGCGATGTCGCCCTACGCAGACCTGCAGGAGCAGGCATGGGGGGCGGCCTTTGTGCTCATAATGATGGTCCTCTCACTCAATGTCATAGTGAGGCTGCTCACGAGGAAGAGGTTCAAGAAGAACAGGAAGGAGGCGAGGTTCGCATGGATGCGAAGATCAAGACCGAGCACCTGAAGGCATACTTCGGGGACAACCAAGCCGTGAAGGGGGTCACCCTGGAAGTGCCCGAAGAACAAGATCACGGCGATCATCGGACCGTCGGGATGCGGGAAGTCCACCCTAATCCGGTGCATGAACAGGATGCACGAGGTCGTAAGGGGGGCGCGCGTCGAAGGCAAGGTCCTCCTCGACGGCGAGGACATCTACGGCCCTGGGACCGACGCGGTCCTGGTGCGACGCAAGGTCGGGATGGTGTTCCAGAAGCCGAACCCCTTCCCGACCATGTCCATCTACGACAACGTCGTGGCGGGGCTCAGGCTGAACGGCGAGAAGGACTGGAAGGTCCTGGACAAGACCGCCGAGGGGAGCCTCAGACTCGCCGCGCTATGGGACGAGGTGAAGCACTCCCTGGACGCGTCGGGGGTCAGCATCTCGGGCGGGCAGCAGCAGAGGCTCTGCATCGCCCGCGCGCTGGCCGTCGAGCCCGAGGTGCTCCTGCTCGACGAACCCTGCAGCGCCCTCGACCCGATCGCCACCGCGAAAATCGAGGACCTCCTGTTCGACCTCAAGGACAGGTTCACCATCGCCATCGTCACCCACAACATGCAGCAGGCCGCGAGGATAGCCGACTACACGGCATTCATGTACCTCGGCCAGCTGATCGAGTTCGACGACACGAAGAAGATATTCGAGAATCCCGATAACGAGCTGACTGAGAAGTACATCACAGGGAGGTTCGGATAAGCATGAGCCCGAGGAAGGCCTACGAGACAGAGCTGGTCGAGCTGGACCGGCAGGTCACGGAGATGGCGAAGAAGACCCAGCAGGCGATAGAGCTGGCTGTGAGGTCGTTCGAAAAGCTGGACCAGGACATGGCCGACGAGGTCAGGCGCTTGGACGTCGAGCTCTACAGGCTCAACATCGAGATCGAGAAGAGGTGTCTGGAGGTCATCGCGCTGCAGTCCCCCGTCGCCAAGGACCTCAGGACCATCGGGACCTACATCAAGGTCATAACGGACTTCGATCGGATCGGCAGGTACGCGAAGGACATCGCCGAGGTCACGGGCCACGCGAAGGACATGGCCCACTTCAAGCCGCTCGTCAGCATACCCCACATGGCCCAGATGGCCGAGAAGATGGTCGACCTGTCCGTGCAGGCGTTCCTGGACAGGGATACGCGGCTGACGAAGGAGGTCTTCGAGACGGAGGACATGGTCGACTCCCTCTACGACGAGATCTTCAGGGAGATAATCACCTACATGATGGAGGACTCGAAGAAGATCGGCTTCGGCATCAACTACCTGCTCGTCGCCCGGTACCTGGAACGCATAGCGGACCACGCGTGCAACATCTCCGAGCGGGTCATCTACATGGTGACCGGGGAGAGGGTCGTCAAGGAGTAGGGGTCAGCGGCCCTCGATGGCGCCCATGTTGGCGGTCATCCTGGCCAGGACCTGGCGCAGGTTCTCGTCCCTGTCGTAGGAGGAGAGGGCGCGCTTCAGCCCCGCCTTGTCCCCCTCGAGGGACTCGACGCACCTGGTGATCTCCGGGATCGCCTTCGTCACCTCGTCCACGACTGTGACCGTCGCGGCCTTCGACGTGCGCGACATCGGGTTGAGGTCGATGGCTATGGTCTTCTTCCCCATCGCGGCCAGGGCGCCGGCCCGGTCCCCGTCCTCCAAGGGGATGACGACCACATCGGCCGAGCCGATTCCTTCCTTCGAGCAGAGCCCGCGCATGCTGTCGAGCCCGGGTATGCGCCCGTCGGGCAGGAACCCGAGGACTTCCTTCGCTCCGGCCTCCTCGAGGACCTTGATGAGCTTGGAGACCCTGACATCGGACCTGTGGAAGAGACCTACCTCGATGCTAGCCCCGGACGCCTCCGCGAGCTCGACGACCGCGGCGGGGCAGAGCGCGGCGACGTTGCCGTTGACGGATATGATCGGCCGCTTCGCCTGCAGGAGGAGGGCCGCGGCGGCCCTGCACGCCGCCCGGGCCTCCTTGGTCGTCCTCTCGCCGAGGAGGTAGTAGAACATCTCCCCCCGGCCGTGCGCTATGAGCCCCTGCGGAACGACCAAACCCTGGTTGAAACCCTCGACCAATCGCTCTCGGAGCATCAACGAGGCATAGCGAGGGTGTGACTTGGGAATCTCAGTCATGGCACATCATCTCACGGTCGACCCCTTATATAGGGCGGGCGCGCGCAGGACTGGATGGGCAGTCAAACCTTAAATAGATTGAGAAAAGACTTTTATATAACAATGCAGATAGGGCGCCGGCCACAAAATATAAAAACAATTCGGTGAGCACAGTGCAGCTTCTCGGCGTGATACAGGATATTTCCCACGACGGGAAACTCATCGTGAAGGCGAGATTCGCCCCGAATCCAAAGGCAACCGTGAGGGACAACCTCAGGGGGGAGGTTGGAACGATCACCAAGGTTTTCGGCCCCACCCGCTCACCCTACGTGGCAATAACGCCCCGGAAAGAACTGAAGACCCTTGCTGTGCTCGGCAAGGAAGTCTACGTTCAACAGGAGAGGGACCATGCCAAAGGTAAGAGAGGAAACTGAGCAGATCGAGCGCTGCCCAGAGTGCAACAGCGCTCATCTGGTCAGAGACTACGAACGCGGAGAACTCGTGTGCGAGGACTGCGGTATCGTCCTTGACGACCAGCTGATAGACCAGGGCCCCGAGTGGAGGGCCTTCGACGTGGAGCAGGGGGAGAAGAGGGCGAGGACGGGCGCCCCCATGACCTACACCATCCACGACAAGGGTCTGTCCACGGAGATATCGTGGAAGAACAAGGACTCGTACGGGAAGAGCATCCCGACGAGGAACAGGGCCCAGCTCTACAGGCTGAGGAAGTGGCAGAGGAGGATCAGGGTATCCAACGCCACGGAGCGCAACCTCGCGTTCGCGCTCAGCGAGCTGGACAGGATGGCCTCGTCGATGGGGCTGCCGAGGAACGTGAGGGAGACAGCCGCCATGACCTACAGGAAGGCGGTCAACAAGAACCTCATCCGTGGCAGGAGCATCGAGGGCGTCGTCGCTGCATCCCTGTACGCCGCCTGCAGGCAGTGCAACGTCCCGAGGACGTTGGACGAGGTCGCGAATTCCAGCAGGGTCGGGCGCAAGGAGATCGGGAGGACGTACAGGTTCATGACCCGTGAGCTCAAGCTGAAGCTCATGCCGACCAAGCCCCAGGACTACGTGTCCAGGTTCTGCTCGGAGCTGAAACTCTCCGGAGAGGTGCAGTCGAAGGCGACGGAGATCCTCAAGGACGCCGCCAAGAAGGAGCTCACCTCTGGAAGGGGACCGACGGGCGTGGCCGCGGCCGCGATATACATCTCGAGCATCCTCTGCAACGAGCGGAGGACGCAGCGTGAGGTCGCGGACATAGCGGGCGTGACAGAGGTCACGATCAGGAACCGGTACAAGGAGCTCACCGAGAAGCTGGGCATAGAGGTCCAGCTCTGAGAGGAAACCTTCCGCAAACCACAGGACCTGCGGTGGTCGGGGACCCGGCCACCGCATGGTCACTCCATTGCGTAAGCTGGTGAATCCAGCACCCGACGAGGATACTGGCCACGACCCCCGTCGCGTTAGAGGGACAGATTTTTAAGTGGCAGGGCCATCACGTGAAACGAGGGGAGAATCCTTGATCAGGGTCGGGATCAACGGCTTCGGAAGGATAGGAAGGAACTTCTACCGCGCGGCGCTCGATAAGGGCGCCATCGGCAGGGACATCGAGGTCGTCGGAGTGAACGACATAGCCCCGCTCGACCAGCTGGCGCACCTGCTCAAGTACGACTCATCGTACGGAAGGCTCGGCGTCCCGTGCAAGGCTGAGGGGACGGCCGTTCGCGTCGGCGCCCACGCGTTCGAGGTCACGCAGGCCAGGGACCCTGCGGAGATCCCGTGGAGGAAGCTCGGCGCGGACGTGGTCATCGAGTCGACCGGGCTCTTCACCGAGAAGGACAAGGCGGCGAAGCATCTGACCGCTGGCGCGCGCAAGGTCGTCATCTCGGCACCGGGGAAGGACGTGGACGCGACCGTGGTCCTCGGGGTGAACTTCGAGATCTACGACAAGGCGAAGCACAACGTCATATCCATGGGCTCGTGCACCACTGGCAGCCTCGCCCCGCCGGCGAAGGTGCTCAACGACACCTTCGGCATCGAGAAGGGCATGATGACCACAGTGCACGCCTACACCGGCGACCAGAAGCTCGTCGACACTCCCCACAAGGACCTCAGGCGCGCGAGGGGCGCGGCGATGTCCATCATACCCAGCTCGACCGGGGCCGCGAAGGCCATCGGCGAGGTCATACCCGCGCTCAAGGGAAAGATGAACGGCCTCGCGCTGCGTGTGCCGACGCCTGTCGGATCTATCACCGACCTCAGCTTCATCTCGACGAGGGAGCTCACGCCCGAGACCATCAACGCCGCTCTGAAGGCGGCGGCGGAGGGACCGATGAAGGGCATCATGGAGTTCTGCACGGACCCGATCGTGTCGGCCGACGTCGTCGGGGACACGCATTCCGCCGTCATCGACTCGCTCTCGACGATGGTCATAGGCGGCAAGGGCAACTTCGGCAAGATCCTGTCCTGGTACGACAACGAGTGGGGCTACTCGAACAGGCTGGTCGAGCTCTGCCCTAGGCTGCTCTGAACCTCAAGGCCGGTACCTGCTGAGGCTGATGTACTCGACCTCTCGGTCGGTCACGCGCCCCAGCAGTATCTCCTTCTTCACGCCGTGCGCGAGACGCACGGCCCGGCTCACCTCTGGCCACATCGCCGTGTAGTCCTTCGGCACCGCGTGGACCAGGTACCTCGCGTGCTGCTTGCTCGGGTCCCCCTCGTACGCCCTGAAGTGGGAGCCGTACTTGAAGCCGGTCTTGACCAGCAGGCCCTTGGCCTTCATGTCCTTGAACGTGCTCAGCCGGAGGTCGAAATCGGGCTGGACCTCGCGCGCCCTCCTCTTCAGTGTCGAGAGGTTCACGGCGCGACCGGTCTTCACGTCCTTCAGCTTCAGCGCGCCGATCTCCATGAGGAACGCGGCCTCGATCAGCGAGAGCTGCATCATGGGGCCGATCTGCTTCCCGAAGAACTGCCCCGTGTGCAGGGCTCGGGCCCCGTCCTCGTCGCTCACCATGACTCGGTCGGCCATCAGGGAGGCCTCCACCGGGGATGTGAGGTCGAACGAGTCCAACCTGCCCTGGGGCGAGGCGCGCCTGACCTCGTAGTACGTGACGTCGCTCTCCTCATCCACCACGGCCAGGAGGAGTTTCTTGTGCACCTCCGCCGTGCGGTCGAGATGCTCCAGAAGCGAGCCTAGCTCGAAGGTCGAACGCTCGGATATCGCCGCGACCCACCACTTGCTCGGGGTCTTGTTCGGCGAACCGCCCCTGGGGAACACGCGGAAGTCCAGAGGGGGCGCTCCCAGTTTGACGACGTATCCCCTCTGCCTGAGCTCGCGGTACACCAGGTACTGGACCCCGAACTCCTCCGAACCCCTGTGGGCCAGCTTGAGGAGGTCGCCTGTGGTCTTGGCGCCGTCGACGGAGGCGACGTCGAGCCTCTTCGACTCGACCAGGTAGATCGCTTCGATGAGGTCCAGCTTGAGGACGCCTCCTGTCTGTGGGACGCCGTAGAACCCCTTGTTGTGGATCGTGCTTGCCTCTGCGGGGTCGTCGACGATGACGTGGGAGCCCACGAGCCTGCCTGCCATCGACCGGCTGTATTGGCGTCGGTAGTTAATACATACGCGCGAGCGCCAGTCGACCGGAGATGACATGGCCAGGCGCGGGATTGAGCTGCCGGAGCGGCACACCATCCTGCACCATGTTTATATAGAAGTGCTAACATATTCAAATTCCGGCCGAACACGGCCCAACGGAGGAATACCAGATGATCAGGCGCACGGAGAAGCGCGATGGCATCGCGTCGAGGGCGAGCCCAGCGGACGAGTGGGTTAGCCCGCTGACCATGCTAGACGACATGGACAGGATCTTCGAGGACTTCAGGAACGAGTGGGAGAGCGCGTTCATGGTCCCGCGTCCGCTCACATCCGAGGCCATAAGGCAGCCCCTCATAGACCTGACCGACTCCGGCAAGGAGTACATCGTCAAGGCCGAGATGCCAGGCATAGACAAGGACGGCCTGGACATCAGCGTGACCGACAACGGCATCGAGATATCCGGGGAGACGAGCTCGGACGAGAGGCACGAGGACGATGAGAAGGGGTTCATCCGGAGGGAGAGGCACTACTCGAAGTTCTACAGGGTGCTCCCGCTCCCGGAGAAGGTCCTGGCCGACAAGGCCGAGGCGGAGCTCAAGGACGGGGTCCTGACCGTCTGGTTGCCCAAGGCGGCCCTGCCGGAGAAGAAGGCCCGCAAGGTCCGGGTCAAGTGACGGATGCCGCAGAGGCGTGAGAGCGGCCAAACCCATCACCGGCCCATTCACCAGATGAGATATCAGATTCAAAGGTAGATGACATGACGAAGAAGGAGAAGATACTCAGGGTCGTCCAGGCGAAATCCGGGGACGACGGGAAAGGCGTCGCCAGGGTCGACCCTGCGCTGATGGGCCCACTTGGCCTCAGCCAAGGAGACACGGTCCTCATCGAGGGGACAAGGGCGACGGCGGTCACGGTCTTCGATGGGTATCCCGAGGATGAGAACCGCGGGACGATACGCATCGACGGCCCGACCCGCAAGAACGCAGGCGTCGGCCTCGACGAGAAGGTGTCCATCAGGAAGATCGTGCCGAAGCCGGCGACCAAGGCGACCTTCGCCCCCACCCAGGCGCTGAAGGTCGTCGGGGGCGAGGAGTTCCTGGCGCAGGCGCTAGAGGGGAGGCCCATCGTCAAGGGCGACCTCGTAGAGGTGAACATCATGGGCCGGAGGTTCGACCTCGTGGTCCAGGGGTTCCAGCCCTCGGCCGAGGCGGCGGTCGTGCAGAACTTCACACAGGTCAAGCTCAGCGAGAAGCCGGCCAAGCAGGAGGTGGCCAAGGGGCCCAAGGTCGCCTACGAGGACATAGGCGGGCTCACGGACGAGGTGGGCAGGGTGAGGGAGATGATCGAGCTCCCGCTCAGGCATCCGGAGCTGTTCGAGAAGCTCGGGGTCGATGCGCCGAAGGGCGTGCTGCTCCACGGGCCCCCGGGGACCGGAAAGACGCTCCTGGCCAAGGCCGTCGCTTCTGAGACGAGCGCCAACTTCGTCTCCATAGGCGGCCCCGAGATCATGAGCAAGTTCTACGGCGAGAGCGAGGAGCGCCTGAGGACCATCTTCAAGGAGGCTGCGGAGAACGCCCCCAGCATCATATTCATAGACGAGATAGACTCGATCGCCCCGAAGAGGGACGAGGTGACGGCCGAGACGGAGAGGAGGATAGTCGCCCAGCTGCTCGCCCTCATGGACGGCCTCGAGGGGAGGGGCAAGGTCGTCGTCATAGGTGCGACGAACAGGCCGAACGCCCTCGACCCGGCGATAAGGAGACCGGGCAGGTTCGACAGGGAGATCGAGATCGGCATCCCTGACAGGGAGGGCCGGCTCGAGATCCTGCGCATACACACGAAGGGGATGCCGCTCGCGGACGACGTCGACCTCGGGGAGCTCGCCGGGATGACCCATGGTTACGTGGGCGCGGACCTGGCGGCGCTGTCCCGGGAGTCGGCGATGCGCGAGCTCAGGAAGGTCCTGCCGACGATAGACATAGAGGCCGAGAGCATACCGCTGGAGGTCCTGAACAGCCTGAAGGTGACCATGGAGGACTTCATGGACGCCTACAGGGAGATGCAGCCCTCCACGCTCCGAGAGGTGCTCATAGAGAGCCCCGATGTGAAGTGGGAGGATGTGGGCGGCCTCGACCAGGCCAAGCAGGAGCTCATGGAGACGGTGGAATGGCCTCTCAGGTACGCTGCGCTCTACAAGCACATGAACGCGAAGCCGCCGAAGGGCATACTGCTCTACGGTCCCCCTGGCACGGGAAAGACGCTCCTCGCGAAGGCCGTGGCGACAGAGAGCGAAGCGAACTTCATAAGCGTCAAGGGCCCGGAGTTCCTCTCGAAGTGGGTCGGGGAGAGCGAGAAGGCGGTCAGGGAGACCTTCAGGAAGGCGCGGCAGGCTGCGCCCTGCGTGGTCTTCCTGGACGAGATAGACTCGATCGCGCCCGTCAGGGGCACGGCGACGGACTCCGGGGTCACGGAGAGGGTCATAAGCCAACTCCTGACCGAGATGGACGGGCTGGAGCAGCTGCACAACGTGGTGGTCATAGCCGCGACCAACAGGCCGGACATCATAGACCCGGCGCTCATGCGCCCAGGCAGGTTCGACAGGCTGGTGTACATCGGCCCGCCCGACCTGGAGGCCAGGAAGGACATACTCAGGATCCACACCAAGGGGCGGCCTCTGGACGAGGACGTCGACCTGGACAAGCTCGCTGCCAAGATGGAGAACTTCACGGGCGCGGAGATCGCGGCCGTGGCCAACGAGGCGGTGATGCTCTCCATCAGGGACTATGTCCTCGAGGGCGGGGACGTCTCGGAGGAGAAGATCAAGGGACGGAAGGTGTGCTCGAAGTACTTCGAGAAGGCCATGGGCAATGTCCAGCCCATGGGCGAGAAGGAGCTCAGGAAATACGAGCGACTGTCGCCCAACGCCATGTACAGATGAGGATGCCAGGCATCAGTTGATATCGGAAAAGGAGCATACGAGGAATGCCTTGAGGACGAGGGCCACCACGGCGAACAGAGAGCAGCTCATAGCGAACATACGCGGAACGCTGGCGAAGTCAGGGTACTTCGTCTCCGAGCCGCTGTCGCTGAGGAGCGTGAGCTTCGACCTCGTGGCCAGGAAGGACAGGCAGCTCCTGATCATCAAGGCCCTGTCCAACATCGACTCGCTCACGTCCGAGGACGCGGCGGAGATCAAGGTCCTCGCCCACGCACTGGGTGCGAGCCCGCTCGTCATAGGGCTGCACTCCAGCTCTGCTGAGCTGGAGGACGGGATACTTTACACCAGGTTCGGCATCCCCATCGTCTCCGAGGGGACCTTCAAGGAACATCTCCTCGAGGGGGTCCCGCCGTTCGTCTACGCCGCCCCAGGCGGGCTCTATGTCAAGATAGACGGAGAGGCGCTGAGGAGCTTGAGGGCGGCCAGGAGCATATCGCTCGGGGCTCTCGCCGAGGCCGCAGGGGTCTCGAGGAAGGCCATCCAGATGTACGAGGGCGGGATGGGCGCGATGATGGAGATCGCCGAGCGGATGGAGGATTTCCTCAACGAGGCGCTCGTGCAGCCGTTGGACCCGTTCGCGGTGACGGCGGAGGTCGCCGAGGTGCTCAAGACCTTCGAGGAGTACGAGGGTGCCAACAAGGACATCTTCGAGATGCTCAAGGAGATCGGCTACTCGGTCGTCCCAACGAAGAAGTGCCCGTTCGACGCCCTCGCGAAGGAGGACGAGTTCCTCCTGCTGACCGCGGTCGGCGAGGATACGAGGACCTCCGAGAAGAAGGCCCTCGCCGTCGGCAACATATCAAGGGTGACGGAGAAGAAGTCAGTGGTGTTCATCCAGAGGAGGACCGGGAGCCGGGGGGACATCGCCGGGACCCCGATCGTCACGAAGGACGAGCTCAGGCGCACGGACGACTCCGACGACCTCATGGAACTCATACTCAAGAGGGAGAGGAGGAGGGGGCCGTGACCAGGGGCAGGAAGGTCGTCCCGGTCGACGGGACGGACGTCCACATCCTCCCAGTGATCAAGGGCCTCAGGTCCGAGGTCGACATAGTCCGGGCGGCTTTCGAAGAGGTCGGGCCGGACAAGGTCGCATTGTCCATATCGAAGGAGGAGCTCGAGGGGCTCAGGAACATGCCCGACGACTTCGAACCGGAGCTGTCTCGCTACGAGGAGATGTACGCGAAGGAGCTCGGCAGGTTCGGGGAGGTCGCTGCTCCGCCACCGTGCTACGTCGCGGCGCTGGAGCTCGCGGACCACGCGGGCATCCCGGTGGTCCCCGTGGACCTGGACGAGGACAGCTACTCGAAGCTGTACTGCACTGCAGTGGGCGGGACCGACCTCTTCAGGCACTCGACCAGGACGTGGCTCCTCAAGAGGAGGAACTTCAGGGCCGAGACGGCCGAAGAGTTCGTCGTGCAATGGGATAGGAAGGTCAACAACCTCGAGGGTTTCCGGACCATCGAATCGAAGAGGGTCGATGCGATCGCGGATGGCATAAGACGAGCGGCCGCGGGGTCCAGAGGGCTCCTGGCTGTGATCGAGCTGGAGAGGGCCAGTGAGGTCGCCGCCAGGATGGCGGAAAAGAAGTGACGAAGGCGGCCTGCCCGGCCGCCGGTTTTCTGAGGTTTAGGTCTACTCGCCCTCGGTGAGGTCGGTCACGATTAGCCACGTCATGCCACCCTTCACATCACTCGGGTCGAACATGTCGGTGAGGTCCTTTGCCTCGACGAACCATTTCATGTTCATCAGGTTGATGAAGATGCCCACCTGCGAGACGATGGAGGAGCTGACAGTGTAGTTGCTGCAGATGACATCGTCGTAACCGTCCCCGTTGATGTCCACCACATCGAAGAGGGTGGGCGAGACATACGCCAGGAACGCTGCGACCGCAGTGGACGGGGCTCCCTTTGTCGACCCTTCCACGTACATGCTCGCGCTGCTGCCGGTCCATATCGTGCTCGCCGTCCTGTTCTCGTATGCGACCCATGCACCGTTCTTGCCGACGACGGTCTCTATGTAGCTGTCTGCATCGAGCCTGCCCGCCCTCACTGTCAAGAACGCATTCGAGGCACTGTACGCGACCACCTGGTACCGCTGGGTCATGTATCCACCGAACGTGGAACTGTAGATGCCGATGTAATCGATGTCGAGTTGGTCCACGAACGCCGCGCTTGCCGTCGCGTTGTTCGAATCCGTGAACCGTATCAGCAACGACTTACCAGCCACCGTCGATGGCAACGCGATGGTGTAATTGTAGTATGTCTCGCTGTTAATCGTCAAGAGGGGGGTCCAGACCGTGGCCGTCGCCGGGTTGCTCTGGATCGAGTACCACAGGTAGAAACTCTCCTGGTGGCCAGTCTTGACCTTGGCGCGTATCCTGAGCTCCTGGTCCTGAGAGGTCGTGAGGGTCTGGAACTGGAACCTGTAGTCGACCGCGCCGAGAGGGGTGGTCGGGTACGAGGAGCCCGTCGCGTTCTCCACGAGGCTGAGGATAGCGCCGCCGTAGGCCGTCGTCCCAGTGGCGGATGTCCCCGAGACGATGGAGCCCTTCTTGCACACGGAGATGCCTGTGTTCAAGGTCTTCACCACCGGGCTCGTGGCGGCAGTGTAGTTGTTCACCCACACTCCGCTTATCGTGGCGTCGACTAGACCGCTGCCCGACGTCGGGTGGGGGTCCGTGGTCAGTATGTCCGGCCACGAGTCGCCGTTGACATCGTAGACGTCGAAGTCCTCGACGTTGCACGTGACTGAACCCGGGACAGTGGCGATCGGGGTCGTGGACCACGTCTTGAGGTCGTACACCTCGACCTTACCCTGCGCGAGCACGACCAGGTCGGCCTTCCCGTCCCGGGTCATGTCCACTAGGTCGATCTTCCTGATGCCATCGTTGGTGCTCGCCCAGGTCTTGGGGAACAGCACACCCCTCGACCCGTAGGTGTTGTTGTAGATGACAACCCTGTGCCCGGATGTGGCATAGGCGAAGTCCGTGTCGCCGTCCCCGTTCACATCGCCCGAATCGATCCACTCGATCCTCGTGGTATTGCCATCTGGACGGGTCAGAACCGACCCCTCCTGCCACGTGCCATAGGTGTTCATGCTGTTCTCGAAATAATACAGGTAGTTGCTGTAGTACTGACCCATCAGGACGTCCTTGTCGCCGTCGCCGTCTAGGTCACCGGTGGCCAGCGCCGTGACCCAGTAGTCCAAGGTCGCACCTGGCGAGTTTGAGTAATCGAAGAGCGTCCTCATGGTGAAGAAGTTGTTGTTCTCCACATAGAACAGGTACTGCGGCGGCTGGAAGTTCGACGAGCCGGAGCCCGAGGACTGGGAGGCGTACATGCCCACGGTGCCGATGATGAAGTCGGCCTTGTTCAGCGACGCCCTGACGTATATCTGCTTCGAGATAGAGTATTCGCCCTCATCTGCGTCCGTGAACCTTGATATGAAGAGCGTGTAGGCGTTGGTGCCCTCCAGCCACTGGTCCTGGTTGTTGAGCCTCAGGTCGATCATGAACCTGTATGAGTAAGTGTTGTTGATCGAGACGGACGATATCATCGAGCCGGATGGGACAGCGCCGTTGAGCTTCGGGCTGCCGGACATGTCGACGATCCTGACATCCTCGATCCGCACGGTTGAGATTGCATCTGTGTGCTGGACGTACAGGTTGACGTAGGCACCGTATGTCGACCCAGAGACCACGAACGGGTTCGTCTTGGTCCCCCATTCCTGGTTCAGGTTGTTGAACAACCATACTGCGGGGATGAACGATATCGGGGAATCGACTCCGTTGACCGTGATGATCTGGTCGATCGAGAAGACATAGTTGCTCGATGTGCTGCTCATCAGCATGATGTACATGTCGTACGAGCCTGGGGAGAGGTCCGATGTGTTGAACTTCGCCTCGTAGACGAAGGCGTTCCCGCCCGATGAATAGGCGTAGAACGGGTCGGTCTCCGTGCTGGTTGGGATGAATTCCGCATACACGGTTGCACTGTATCCCGTCCTCGTGTCCGTGAGCGTCAGCGTGTTCGCCCCGAACACGTTGCTCAGATCGAGGCTGCCGACCCTGACGAAGACCTTCTCACCCTGTGTGAAGATCGTGCTCGGGAGGGTGATGTTGGCGGTGCCTGGTGCGCTGAGGTTCTCCTTGTACACGCCGAACCCCTGCCTGCCGCTCGTCCACGAGAGGTAGGCGGGCAGGCCGCTCTCGCCGACATTCTGGTAGACGGGTATATTGTTGTTGACAGTGTTCGTCGGGAGGACTATGACCGAGAGTACGAAGCTGGCAACCGATTCGTGGTTGGCCTCGTCCTCGGCATGGATCACGATTACCTTGCCGTCGATGTCCTCGACTTCCTCGGCCGCATCGTAGAAGTCCCACTCGTACCATCCGCTCGCGCCGCGGTCTGGGGCGTCGTGGGCGCTGCCGCCGGTTATTGATGAAGAGTCCACCCAGACGCCGTCGACCGTGTTCAGGTCCCCGTCGAGGTCGACCACCTTGACGAACAGTGTGAAGTTGTCAAACTGCTTGATCGGGTCCGCGCTCGGGGTCATGGGGTTCGAATCCGCGTATCTCTGCAGTATGCTCGGAGGCGTCCCCGTGGTCCCGCCGCTGACCTGCCCCGTCCAGATGGCGGAGCTCTTGTCTAGGTCGTAGACGGTCACCGCTATCGAACTCGAGTATGTAATCCCGGTCAGGTGCCTCGCCCAGTCTACCCCCATGGTCCACCTGTCATTGCCGAAGCTGGTATCGGTGGACAGCAACTGGCTGTACGTCACCGAGTCGACCTCCCAGAGGATGAGCGTGTGCACCGGGTCGAGCGAGTCCCCACCCGCGTGGGTGAGAGTCAGGTCCGCCTCGGTCCCTGCGGTGTTGAACGTGATGCCTGCGGAGAAGTCGGCCTTCGTCACCTGCTGCGGCACAGGCATCTGGTTGACGAATGCCATGATGCTGCTGAAAAGCACCACGGTGATCATCAGGATCAGTATGTTGCCGATTATCTCGGATACGGCGTTCGAGTTCCAATCCTTTCTCTTACGAAGCTCAAATTGCATGTTCCGTCCTCCGGGGGTAGGAGAGAGAATGCTCTCGGAATCTGGCTTAGAATCGGCCAGGACCGTATTTAAACGTGTTGAGGTCATTACCAACTACCAGCCGAGACAATCAGATGTCTGGCTACCGCGCGCGGAGGGTGCATGCGAGCGCGGGAAAACCGCCACGGTTATATAAGCACGGGGGCATTGTGCAACCGCATGCCCGAGCCTGGCCAGCTGAACGTGAACGACAGGGTCCTGCTCCATCTGTCCCGATTCGCGTCGGACATACCGCCCGAGACCCACCCTCAGGAGGCGACTCAGGCAGGCATAGCGGCGGCAGTAGGCATCTCAAGGACGCACGTCCCGAGGGCCGTCAAGAACCTCATGAAGGACGGCCTCGCCGAGGAGTGCCAAGGCCGGGTGGAAGGACACGAGAGACGCATGAGCGTCTACATCGTCACCGCCGAGGGGCTCAGGCGGGCGGAAGAACTGTGGACTCAGATGGCGGACGTCCCCCTCTCGGTCATGACGGGGGACACGAAGGCGACGATGTCCGGCAAGCAGATCGAGGAAAGGCTCGGGAAGAAAGGGGCGTTGGCCGCCGTCTCCCGGATGAGGGATGGCGTCGTCAGGGTCGACGACAAGCGTCGCGCGCCCGTGCGCGCGTTAAAGGGTGCGCCCGCGCCGGAGCAGTTCTGCGGACGCGAGGAGGAGCTCAGGCTCCTGGACAGGTTCATGGACTCCGATGCGAGGGTCGCTGTCGTACTCGCTAGCAAAGGGTTCGGCGCGACCGCCCTCGCACGGAGGTTCGCCGAGGAGCAGGACGAGATGGATCTGCTCTGGATGACGATCTCCCCGAGCACGACCGTGAATGAGATCGAAGCGAATCTCAAGGCGTTCGCCGCGAAGGTCGACCCGAAGGCGCCCGACGCGCTCGACCTCCCGAACGCGCTCATCGTGTTCGATGACTACTTCTCAGTGAGTGAGGAGGTCGTCGAGTTCTTCGGCTCCATAATGGAGGCACACGGGAGCACCAAGATGCTGGTAACGGCCAGGGAGGAGATGCCCGCATACGACTGGTTCTATCGGAAGAGGCACGTCGATGCGGGTGTGGTCGAGGTCCTCAGGGTCAAGGGGCTCGACGAGAGGGGGGCGATGAGACTGCTCGGGAACGAGAGGATCGACCCCGAAGCGTTCATGAGGGTGTTCAGGATGACCCGCGGACAGCCCATGGCTCTCAGGATGCTCAGGGAGGGGGACGCGGGGGCGCTCAAGAAGAACACCGTGTTCACGTCAGAGGAGATCAAGTACCTTCTCCTTCTCAAGGACAAGAAGCGGTAGGGTTCACCACTCGATCCCTTCGCGGGCCTGTTGGCCCTTGTCATAGGGATGCTTCAAGTTGTCTATGGAGGAGACGTAGTCAGCGGATTCCAGGAACTCTGCCGGGGCGTCCCTGCCGGTCATGACGACCTCCACACCTTGGCCCCTGGATCTCACGGCGGAGAGGACATCCGACACGGTGACGAGGCCTAGATGGGCGGCCGTGTTGACCTCGTCCAGCACCATTAGGTCACAGCCACCCGCCGAGAGGATCCTGTGCGCCTCTGCGATCGCCTCCGCGGCCGCGGCCATGTCTTCCGCGGTGGGGCCGGAACGGCCTATGAACTTCCCTGTGCCGAACTGCACGACCCTGACCCCCAGGCGCTCGGCGGAGGCGAACTCGCCCGTGGTGTGCCCAGTCTTCATGAACTGGATGACGCAGACCCTGAGACCGTGCCCGGCGGCCCTCATAGCGAGCCCGAACGCCGCTGTCGTCTTGCCCTTGCCCGGGCCGGTGATCACATGGACGAGCCCGAGGCCTCTAGCGACCGTCATCGAAGTGGGTGAACGCCTTGCCTGTAGAAAAAACCGGGTGAGGTCAGGACCGCGTCAGGACGGTCCGCGCCTCGACTCGCCGGGGAGCGAGAACTCGCGCTCGAGGTAACCGAGCTGCTGCGTCTCGAGGGTCCTCGGGTCGACCGGGACCAGGAGGAACGCGCCGTTCATCGCCACCTCCTCGTTCGTCAGCTGTATGGCCTTCATGACGGTCCCGAACCCGTTCTCTGTGATGAGGTACTCGAGCCCGTCGAGGAGCACGACCGCGCCCGGGTTCGCCTTTATGAAATCCGATATCGTGCCGTGTATCTTCATGAGCCTCGTCGGTTCGAGGCTCAGGACGCCCGAGGCCTCCCTGATGTTCTTTGCGACCCACATGATCGGGCAGTCCAAGCTGTACAGCTGCTGGACCCGCGTGGGATGAGTGCGCGTTATCACGAGGCCGCGCCTGCCCTCGGCCAGGAGCTTCTTGAAGGCCTCGTAGGAACGCATCACACCCTTCTCTGTGAACAGGTATGAACTGCCCTTACTGAGAGGAGCCTCCTCGTCGCCGTTCATGAGATGTACTACCTTAGACCAGCCTGGACCGCGAGCCCCTCGTCGGTGATGTCGATCAGCTGCCTGCCGGTCGTGTGCTTGGTCCCCCTCATCTTGAGGACCTCGAGGAACTTGCGCCTGACCTTCTCCTCCTCTGGATAGGAGAGCAACACGACGCCATCGACCATGTACGATTCCTGGCTGTGGGAGATGTCGTCATACGACAGCTCGGCCGTTATGATGGCCAGGCAGTTGAACGCCTTGAGATACGCGAAGAGCTCGTGCATGAACTCGCGCGTCTCCCCCCTCCACTGGAGCATGTCCGTCATCGGCGTGATCGGGTCGATGATGATCCTCTGTGGCTGGTAGGTCTCGATCTTCCTCTTGATGATGCTGAGCATGTCACCCGGGTTCTTCGTGAGCGTCGGCCCGATGTCGACGAAGTTCACGAGCCCCTTCTCGACCATCTGCTGGTCGTAGAAGGTGAACGACGAGAGGAACTTCTGGACGAGCCACTGCGGCTCGGAGAGGGCGGTTATGTAGAGGCCTTTCTCGCCCTGGTGCGCGCCGTGGAACAGGCTCTGGACGGCGAAGGTGGTCTTCCCCGTGCCTGGCTCGCCGGCGACGAGGACCGCGCACGGGAACGGGAACCCGCCCTGGAGCATTCCGTCCAGACCAGGTATGCCCGTCGTCTTCCTGACCATCACAGCACCTCCGTGTCGATCACGAACACGCACTTGTCGTCACCCTTCGAGACGCACTTGCGCTCGTGACAGTAGACGTCCTTGCCAGTCCGCTCCTCGAATATCTTAGCGAGGACGCCCCTGAGCATGTGGCATGTGGGTGAGTCGGAGCTGCTGACCTCGATGGAGCCGGTCGCCGTGATGACGGAGCCCTCGAACAGGATGTCCGACACCCATCCTTCCTTTATGAGGGCGTCCCTGATCCGTCCCAGGTCGGTGCCGATGGTCCGGACGAGGCGGTCGCCCATGATCCTCCCGCTCCTGTAGAACATGCCATGAGATGCGAATGTCATGACTGTCTCGTACAGCTTCTTGATCTCGACGAGCTCCTCCTTGCGGAACTTAATGGCCCTCTCTAGTTGCTCCATTCGGTCCACCTGCACTCCATGGGGGGAGGCTTCCATCGATAAGTCGGGACTTATACCTTTTGGTTAGAGTTCCGGACCATGCCAGTCATCGACGGGACAGGTTAATCTATCACCAACCGCTACTGGATGGCGTGATAGAGGTTGAATCCAAGTTCCTGTCGCCCGGGAACGACAAGGTCGAGAAGGCGCTCCTGCGGCTGGGCGCCGAGAAGATCTCCGAAGGCGCGATGGAGGACGTCTATTTCTCGCATCCGAGCAAGGATTTCGGGAAGACCGACGAGGCACTGAGGCTCCGGAAGAGGGACGGCAAGGCAGAACTCACCTACAAAGGGCCCCGGATGCGCATGGAGCACACGAAGGCGCGGGAGGAGGTCAGCGTCACGGTCGACGACCCGCTAGCAGCCCAGCGGATCGTCGAGCGCCTCGGGTTCGTGGAGCGATACGTCGTGACGAAGAAGAGGATGACCTACTTGCTGGACAAGCTCAGGGTGGAAATCGACGAGGTCGATGGGCTCGGACAGTTCATCGAACTGGAGCTGATAACCGAGGAACCGCAGAGGGCGGAGGGGCTGATCAGCATGGCCCAGGAGCAGCTAGGGCTGGAGCGCGGCGAGCCGAGGACCTACCTCGAGATGATAATCGAGAAGAATAACTCTGGATGAAGAAGACCTGGCGATGGACCCGGAGCGATGCGCGGCGGTCGCAGGGCGCTCAGAGCTTGTTGATTTTCTCGGTCACGAAGGCCTTGATGCTCGGATCGTCAGGGATCGTTATCGACTTCTTGTACTTCTCGCTCCCGTCGGGCAGGAAGTAGCCCCTTGACACGGATATGAACTCAGCATTGCCCTCGTCCGTGATCGCCTTCTTCCTTGCGACCTCCAAGAAGTTGTTCTTTCCAAAGGGGATCTTCTCTGCACTCAGTGTCTCAAAACGTACCCTTGTTTCCTTATCTTCATCCATTTGGTGTGCCTCCAAGGAGTAGGCGGCCCACTAATATTCTAATTCGATTTAAATGTTCGTCGAGGGTGGCCCGCATGATTCAAGGAGGATGCGCGGAGCGGCGATGACGCCAAAGGCCCGAGTGCCCACCGAACGGCAACGCGATAGTGTAATATATCGTGCGACATGTAACGCCTGGCGTGATGGATGGTTCTCAACCGGAGCCACCAGATGAGTTCTGCACGATCTGTGGCACGCGCATCCCGGGAAGGGGTAGCTTCTGCCCGAACTGCGGCTCGATCAAGCCTTCGCTGAGATCGCCGCAGGGATGGAACGCGGACACGACCGCGGCGCGGCCTGCGCCATCGTACGCATGGCAGCCCGTGATGAGCCAGCATGCCAAAGAACGGAAATCCTGGCGCGCGGTCGTCAAGTCCATCATGGCACACCTCATGCTCACATACCTCGCGTTCCTGATGGTCACGCTCGTGGTCCTCGTGTACGGCATCGGCATCGTCCTTCCGGAGATCGGTGACCACCATTACACCGTCTATGCGCTCCTGCCGCTCCTCACGCCACTGTTTTCAATAACGGGGGGCGCGCTCGATGCGTACTACCTATTCCTGGTCGTGGCAATAGTCGCCAGCGTGGCATGGCTCGTACTGAGCAGCCTCAAGGGGTTCACGGACGAAATGGGCATGAGGGCGAAGTCGAGGGAGCACAGCGCCTTGTTCGATGTCTGCGCGGTGTTCTTCGGCGTACTGTTCTTCGATCTCGTCCTTGCGCTCGTCCTTGTGTGGACAGGCTATGAACCTTCGGACCCCACCAGCGACACGCCGCTGTGGAACCTCTTGTTCAGCCTCGCCAACGCATCCGTCTGGGAGGAGCTGGTCGCACGCGTCCTGCTCATCGGCATCCCGCTCCTAGCCGTGGACCTCCTCAGAAGGACCGTGGGCTCCAAGCCACACAGGTACTTGCTCGGAGGAGGGTTCAAGATCGGCCTCGTGGAGTTGGCGCTGATACTGATATCGTCGGCCCTGTTCGGCCTCGCGCACTACGACTCCTGGGGCGCGTGGAAGATATTCCCCGCGGCCGTTGCGGGGATGGCCTTCGGCTACCTGTTCCTGAGGCACGGGCTGGCGGCGGCGGTCGTGCTCCACTTCGCGTTCGACTACATGTCCATGCCGACGATGGTGTTCTCCGAATCCCTGGGACTGACCGTCGTCTCGGCGATCGGAGTGCTCTTCTGGGCCGGACTCGGATTGATATTCTTCGCATACTTCCTGGCCCGCATGGCCGAGTTCGTCACCGGCCAGAAGTACCTTGAAGAGAAACCGAGTCTGGTAGGAGCGCCCATGCCGTTCCCGCAGGCCTACAGGGCCGGAGACGCCTACGCGCCATCCCCCGTCCAATCGATGCCTCAACCGCACGGATACGAGGTCAGGCAGCAGGCCCCGGTCCAGCGCTCGCCGCTCTCGGACGGATATGTCTGCCCGGTCTGCGGGTACACGCAGGCGAGATGGGCGGATGGGAAGCTCCATTGCATGAGATGCGGGAACTCATCATAGGATCCCTTCCAGGACGCGCTTGCTCTCAGCGCCGCTCTGGAGGTCCGTCGATTCCACGATGAAGTTGCCCTTGTAGGACATCCTGAGCGCGCCGATGACCTTGGACAGATCCGCCGTCCCATCATCGACCCGGTTGTGCTGGTCCCACTGGCCATCGTTGTTGTGAAGGTGCACGTTCCTGAACCTGGAAACCCCGCGGAGCATGGCATCGACCTCTCCCGCCGTGTTCGCATGGCCCATGTCGAAGCAGACCCCGAGTTCTGTGCCTTCGATGGCCTCGAAGAACGCCTGCGCGGTCGTGCATGTTGCGTTGATCCCCACAGGCATGTTCTCGACCGCGACGGTCACGGAGTGCTCCCTCGATGCGGAATCGATCTCTCTGAGGGACTGCACGGTCCTCGAGAACGCCTGGGACTTGTCCAGGAACGCGATGCCGTTGACGAATCCTGGATGGACCGTCACGACCCGTATGTCGAGGTCCCGGCTCATGGCGAGTATAGCCCGTATCTCGGCGACGGATGCCTGTCGCATCGGCTCGTACACGCTCCCGATGTTGACGTCCGACATCGGTGCGTGGACCTGGAAGCGCATCCCGAAGGACTCGCGGCCGTGGCGAATCCCGCTCGCCACGTCCTTGAGCATGTGCCCGCCCTCCGAGAGGACCTCCCACAGCCCGAAGTGCTCTGATACCTGCTCGAGCATCCTCGCGAAGGGGACCTGGCAGAAAGACGGGGACGCGACACCGATCATCCGACCTGCCTCCTGGGAGGCCTGGTCGAAGGCGCGATGCTATCGATCAACGCCTCGATGGCATCGTCTGTGATCGTGACCTCGATGTCGCCAAGTGGATGTGGTCCTTCGGCGAAGGATATCTTCCCCACGGCGGCGACCTGCTTGTTGAGGAGGAATGTGGTGGAACCGTCGCGGAGATTGCGTCTCAGGACCGCACGGGCGGCGTCCCGTATCTGCTGCCTTGCGATCATCTCTGCGAAGCGCGTGAGAGACGGCGCGGTAGCCTCGATGTCGGCCTCACCGTGGACATCCGCCCCGGGAAAGATGGCGAGTATCCCAGAGAGGACCTTCTCACGGTCCTCGGTCGGATGACACCTTGCCCTCACAGTCACCTCGGTCATGAGCCAGCCATGTCCGAAAAGATATTAAAGACCTGCGCGCTAGGTTCTGGCACATGAGCAGGAGCATCACGCGCGCCCTCGCAGAGAAGGGGATCCTCGTGGACCCAGGGGCCGCTGAGGCGCTCTCGCTCCTGCCCGATGCGGAAGGATGTTTCAGGAAGATCCTAGGCGACCCCAACCGACCGCTGATCCTCACGAAAGCGGACATAGACGCCTATGCGACTTGCGTCCATATCACGACCCCGATATGCGCCGACAGACATGCCCTGGGCCCAGCCTCACTGCCGGCCCCCCGGACCATCGAGGGCATCCGAGTGCTGAAGGACATCACGGGAGAGTCCACGTGCGTCGGGAACATCATCGATTTCGCCAAGCTGTTCAACGACAGGTACTCCTCGCTCAGGAAGATCCTCGCGAAGAGGAGGGAGCTCGCCGGTCTGCTCCCCATCTCCAAGGCCAAGAAGCTGGACCGGGACCTCAGGTTCGCCGGCATAGTGAATGACATCTACACGACGAAGAACGGTCACACGATGCTCGAGCTGGAGGACGAGCATGACAAGGTCCAGGTCCTCGTGATGAAGGGGAACGTGAAGGCGACCGATGCGTTCCTGAAGGACGAGGTGCTAGGGATAGTCGGGGCCCGCAGCAAGGACGGCGAACTCGTCATCGCCAAGGAGATAATCCGCCCGGAGGTCGCGGTCAACAACGCCATGATCCCGAACGGCTCCGAATCGATCATCGCGTTCGCCTCCGACATCCACGTCGGCAGCACGACATTCCTCCCGGACCACTGGCTACGCTTCACGAAGTGGCTGAGGAAGGACGCTGTCGCGAAGGACATCAAGTACATCGTGATGCCGGGCGACCTCGTGGATGGGATCGGCATATACCCGGGCCAGGAGGAGGAGCTCCTCATCGAGGACTTGTACGAGCAGTACAAGACCCTGGCGGAGATGGTCACCCAGATCCCCGACTGGATGAAGATCGTGATGATGCCTGGCAACCACGACGCCGTGAGGCTCGCGGAGCCACAGCCCGCCCTGCCGAAGGAGATCCAGTCGCTCTTCGACTCCAACATCATGTTCGTGGGAAACCCGTGCCTGCTCGAGGTCGAGGGGCGCACGGTCCTCGCGTATCACGGGAGGAGCTTCGACGATTTCATCGCCGGCGCGAGGCACCTGACCTATGCCAATCCGCTGGACACCATGAAGGAGATGCTCCGCAGGAGACATCTCGCTCCCGTCTACGGTGAGAGGACTGCGCTCGCGCCCGAGCAGAAGGACTACATGGTCATCGAGACCGTCCCGAACATCTTCGTCACCGGGCACGTGCACAAGTGCGCGACGACGGACTACAGGGGCATCAAGCTGATCAACGCGTCCGCATGGCAGTCGCAGACCTCGTTCCAGAGGATGCACAACCAGGTGCCGGACCCAGCCAAGGTCCCCATGGTCCACCTCGGGACGGGGGAGATGTGGGTGGAGGACTTCTCCTCCTGAGCCACGGCCCCAAGGGTTGATATCCCGATATCCTGATGCGCGTGCATGCGAGGGTTGGATGCTTTCTTCGGACCGAAGTCCATCGCTGTGATAGGCGCGACCCCGACGCCTGGCAAGGTCGGGAACATCGTGATCGAGAACCTCCTCGGTGACGGCTTCCGAGGGAAGTTGCACTTCGTGAACCCATCCCACAAGGACATCCTGGGCATACCCTGCCACCCCACCATCCTCGACTGCCCTGGCGATGTGGACCTCGCCGTCGTGGTGGTCCCCGCGAAGCATGCCCCCGAGATCATGGACCAAATCGGCAGGAAGGGGACGAAGGCCGCCATCGTCATCTCCGCCGGCTTCTCCGAGGGGGCGGACGAGGGGAGGGCGAGGGAGGCCCAGATGGTCGAGACCGCGAAGAGGTACGGGGTTCGGCTGGTCGGGCCGAACTCCCTTGGCATCATCTCACCCCACGCCCACATGAACGCCTCGTTCGCGAGGACCTCGCCGAACAAGGGGCCCATCGCATTCTTCTCGCAGAGCGGGGCATTCTGCACCGCTGCCATCGAGCATTCGATACGGGAGGTGCTGGGGTTCTCGGCGTTCGTGAGCATCGGCAACAAGAGCGATGTGGACGACGCGGCTCTCGTCGACCACTTCTCCAAGGACAAGAGGACGACCTGCATCGCCGCGTACATGGAATCGGCCAAGGACGGGCCGGCGCTCTTCTCGGCACTGAGGAAGGCGTCCCCGAAGAAACCGATCGTGATACTGAAGGCTGGCCGGACCGACAAGGGTGCGGCGGCCGCGCGGTCGCACACGGGGGCACTCGCAGGCGCCGACTCCGCGTATGACGCCGTCTTCAGGCAGACTGGCGTCTACCGCGCGAAGACCATGACGGAACTGTTCGACGCAGCCCAGGCACTCGCGCACCAACCTCCGATGGAGGAGGGAGGGATAGCGATCGTCACCAACGCCGGCGGGATGGGCGTCATCGCGACGGACTTCGCGAACGATCTCGGACTCCCGCTTGCGGAACTCTCCAAGGAGACCTTGGACGAGATCGGGAAGTCGTGCCCGCCGACATGGTCCTGGGGGAACCCGGTGGACATCATCGGCGACGCGGACACGGCCCGGTACGCGAACGTCCTCGCAGCCGTCGGGAAGGCGCCGGAGGTCAAGGGAATCCTCGTCGTCGCGGCGAGGCAGGCGGCGACCAACATATACGAGATAGCCAAGTGGATCGGGATCATGTACAGGATCAGCAACAAGCCGACGGTCGCGTGCTTCGCGGGGATCCACGACCAGGAGTCGGAGCAGTTCCTGGACTCCAGGGGGATCCCGCTCGTGGAGGCACCCGAGAGGGCCGTCATCTCGCTACACGCGCTCGACATCCGGGGCAAGTTCCTCCGGAAGAGAGGGATCGTGGCGCGGAAGCCCGAGTGCGCGGACTCCGACGTCCCCTGACCGGGCTCAGCCCAGGAGGTCCTGGGCTATGATGATGTAGCCTATCGTCATGAGGACGATGCTGGCCAGGACTGCGAGCCGGACCAGCTTCATCATCTTCTCACGGTCCCTCAGCAGCTCGTCGAGCCATGGCATGGCCTACGCCTCTGCGGCCCTCTTGGCCGCCTTGTCCTTGATCCGCTTCAGCCGGAAGATGTTCTCCCGCTCCATCTCCTCCAGCCTGAACCGTATGAACCTCTCGGCGTCCTCGAGCTCCGGGATCACCTTGAACTCGAGCGCGTTGACCCGGCGCTTGGTCTTCTCGATCTCGTCCAGGAGCTTCTTCATCGTGGTCTCGATCTCGGCGGCCTTCACGACCGTCTCCATGAGCTTCTCGTACGCGTCCGCGGCCTCGTCTATCCGCGGGGAGGTGCCGATGACGCCGTAGCCCCTCTCGTCCAGCGGGGCGCTCAGCCGGGACGACTTTATCTCCGGGACGACGACGCCCATGAGGTTCCTGCTGCGGAGCTCGATCTCCGGGTGGATGGTGAGCGCGAAGGCGGCGGACCTCACCGCTATGACGCCGTCCACCGCGTTGGCTATGGCGATCTGCTCCTGCGCCTCGCGGTACCGCTTCGCGATCTCCGTCCTCAGGCCCTTCGCCTGCTCCAGGATCTTGAAGAACTCCAGGATGAGGCCGTCCCTCTTCAGCTTGAGGATCTTGTGGCCGTTCTTGGTCAGCTTGATCTTCTTCGTGACCTCGAGGAGCTCCGACCTCGTCGGCTTGATCTCGCGCTTCGCCATCTGCTCTCACTTCTTCCTTTGCTGCGGGTGGTACTTCTCGATGAACTTCCTGTCGATCTTGGTGAGCGAGTCGATCGGGCAGCATCCCCAGCAGTTCCCATCCGAGGTCCAGCGTCTGCTCGATCGTCCGGTCCTCGTCCTTCGCCTGCCTGATGAACCTGTCCTCGAACGCGTCGGCGAAGTCCAGGAACTTCCTGTCCCGCTCGGAGAGCGCCTCCTTCCCGACGATCGCGACGAGGCCCCTGAGGTCCCTGCCCTCCGCGTACGCGGCGTACAGCTGGTCGGACACGGCCTTGTGGTCCTCCCTGGTGCGTCCGGGTCCGATGCCCTGTCCATGAGCCTCGACAGGGATCGCTCGACGGCGATCGGCGGGTAGATGCCCTGCCTGTGCAGGTCCCTCGACGCCACGATCTGGCCCTCGGTGATGTATCCGGTCAGGTCCGGGATCGGGTGGGTGATGTCGTCGCCCGGCATGGACAGGATCGGGAACTGCGTGATCGAGCCGTTCTTGCCCTTGATCCGTCCAGCGCGCTCGTACAGGTTCGCGAGGTCGGTGTACATGTACCCTGGATAGCCGCGCCTCGCGGGCACCTCCTCCCTGGCCGCGCCGATCTGCCTCAGCGCCTCGCAGTAGTTCGTGATGTCGGTCAGGATGACGAGCACGTGCATCCCCAGGTCGAACGCGAGGTACTCCGCGGTGGTCAGCGCCAGCTTCGGCGTGAGCAGCCTCTCGATGGCCGGGTCGTCGGCCAGGTTGAGGAAGACGACCGCCCTCTTCAGGGCGCCGGTCCTCTCGAAGTCCTTCATGAAGTACTGGGCCTCCTCGCTCGTGATGCCCATGGCGGCGAACACGACCGCGAACTCCTCCTTCTTCCCCACGACCTTCGCCTGCCTGGCGATCTGCAGGGCGATGTCGTTGTGCGGCAGGCCGGAGCCAGAGAATATCGGCAGCTTCTGCCCCCTGACGAGGGTGTTCATGCCGTCGATGGAGGAGATGCCGGTCTGGATGAACTCCTGCGGGTTGTCCCTGGCCCACGGGTTGATGGCCGCCCCGATGATCTCGAGCCGCTTCTCCGGGACTATCGGTCGGGCCCTTGTCCAACGGGTCGCCGGAGCCGGACAGGATCCTGCCGAGCATGTCCTTGGACACTGGCATCTTGATGGTCTCGCCCAGGAACTTCACGCCGGACGCCCTGTCGATGCCGCCTGTGCCCTCGAAGACCTGGACGACGACGACGTCGTCGGAGGTGTCCAGCACCTGTCCCCTCTTCGTGGAGCCGTCCGGGCAGCGCGATCGTAACGAGCTCGCCGTAGCCGACAGGCTCGGTCTTCTTCACGAACACCAGCGGGCCCGCGATCTGGCTTATCGTGTGGTACTCCTTGACCATCGCTCACACCCCCAGCTCGGCGAACTGCTTGTCCATCTGGCCGGGCATCTTCTTGAGGTCCTCGTCGATCGTCTCCTCGAACTTGAGCTTGCCGAGGTCCGCCCTGCAGCTGAGCGCGACGATCCTGTCGAGAGGAACCTCGAGGGATATCGCCTTCTTCGAGAGGTCGGAGAACTTCCGTATGGCCTTCATGTACTCGTACTGCCGCTTCAGCGGGCTGTACGTGTCGACCTTGTGGTACGCGTTCTGCTGCAGGAAGAACTCACGGATCATCCTCGCCACCTCGAGCGTCAGCCTCTGCTCCTCGGGGAGCGCGTCCGAGCCGACCAGCTGCACGATCTCCTGCAGCTCGGCCTCCTTCTGCAGCGTCTCCATGGCCCAGAGACGGGTCTTGTTCCAGTCCTCCGCCACGTTCTTCCTGTACCACTCCTCGAGCATCGGGCTGTACAGGCTGTAAGAGGTGAGCCAGTTGATCGCCGGGAAGTGCCTGCGCTCCCTGAGCTTCGAGTCGAGCGCCCAGAAGACCTTGACGATCCTGAGGGTGTTCTGCGTGACCGGCTCGCTGAAGTCGCCGCCGGACGGGGAGACCGCACCGATGACCGAGATCGACCCGGTCGGACCGGCAAGGGTGTTCACGCGCCCGCAGCGCTCGTAGAACTCGGAGAGCCTGGAGGAGAGGTACGCAGGATAGCCTTCCTCCCCGGGCATCTCCTCCAGCCTCGAGGATATCTCCCTCATGGCCTCGGCCCACCTCGAGGTGGAGTCGGCCATCAGCGAGACGTCGTAGCCCATGTCCCGGTAGTACTCCGCGACCGTGATGCCGGTGTAGACGGTGGCCTCCCTGGCCGCGACAGGCATGTTGGATGTGTTCGCGATGAGGACCGTCCTGCCCATCAGCGGCTTGCCGGTCTTGGGGTCCTCCAGCTCCGGGAACGACGTCAGAACCTCGGTCATCTCGTTGCCGCGCTCGCCGCAGCCGACATAGACGACGATCTGCGCGTCGCTCCACTTGGAGAGCTGCTGCGATGTGACCGTCTTTCCGGTCCCGAACCCGCCGGGGATGGCCGCCGTGCCGCCCTTGGCGAGCGGGAAGAGCGTATCGAGCACGCGCTGCCCGGTGACCAGTGGTATGTCGGGGAGGAGCTTCTCGAGATACGGCCTCGACTGCCTCACCGGCCAGTGCTGCATCATCTGGATCCTAGCTCCGCCCTCGAGCTCACCTATCTGCTCCTCGACGGTGAACTCCCCCTCGGAGATGCTCTTGACCCTGCCTGAGACCTTCGGCGGGAGCAGGACCTTGTGGACGAGGTTCCCCTCGGGCACCTCGCCGACCACCATGCCGCCCTTGAGCTCGTCGCCCTTCTTGACGGTGGGCGTGAACTTCCACTTCTTGGCCCTGTCCAGACCGGGAGCCGTCACGCCCCTCGAGACGAAGTCGCCCTGCTTGTCCTTCAGCACCGGGAGCGGCCTCTGGACCCCGTCGTATACGCTCGACAGGAGACCGGGCCCCAGCTCGACCAGGAGGGGGGCGCCCGTGTTGACGACCTTCTCGCCCGGCCTCATGCCGGACGTGTCCTCGTAGACCTGGATGACGGTCTTGTCGCCGACGAGCTTGATGACCTCGCCCATGAGGTTCAGCTCGCCCACCAGGACGACGTCGTACATCCTCGGCGAGATGCCCTCGGCCGTCACGACCGGTCCCGCGACCCTGTTGACCCTTCCTTTGCCCTGTTCAATCATGCTTGCGCCCCCGTCACTTCGTCTTGTAAAGGTCGATGCCTATCGCCCTTCGAACCTTATCCCTCATGTCGCCCTCTTCCTCGCCCACCGGTATGACGACCGGGTCGACACTGGCCATCATACGCGTCCTCAGCTGCTGGGGCAGCGATTCGAGGTCCGTTGTGTGGACGGCGAGTATGCCCACATCCTCGTCCTCGAGGACCCTGAGGAGGGTGTCGACCAGCTTCTCCTCAGGCACGCCGTACACCTTCTTGACCCCGGCAAGCCTGAAGCCGACGACGAACTCCTCCGAGCCTACGACCGCGACCTCCATGTCAGACCACCAGCAGCTCATCTATCGTCTTGCCCGGGAGATGGCTCTCCTTCCCGCGGGCTATGATCCGGATGTTGTCGACCTCCACCTTCTTGCGTATGATGTAGTTCACTATGGGCAGCACGGAGAGAGGGTAGAAGTGGGCGAACTTCTCGCTCGTGCCTATCAGCGCCTTGTCGAGGGCGATCGTGAGCTCGGAGATCCTCCGCGTGTCCTTGAACCGGTCCATGGCGGGCTTGAGCTCCTCGTACATGGAGGACCGCTCCATGGCCTCGAGCACCGGCAGGGCGCTCTCGCCCTGGGCCAGCGGCCTCAGGGCATCGATGCCGAACTCCATCCCTCCCGGGATGAGGTATCTCTGTATCTTGTCCTCCGAGATCTGGTCCATCTTGAGCTTGAGAAGAAGCTTCAGGTTCGTGACGTCGATCTCGCGCCTCACGAAGTCCCTGAGAAGCCTCTCCGGGCTGTCTGTCGGTCTGGATGACCGCGAGCAGGTCGTAGTAGAGCAGCCTGTCGAGGTGGTCCTCGAACGGGGCCAGCCTCCTCGCGTCCACCACGTCCCTGACCAGCTCCGGGGTCAGTCTCAGCGATGGCTGGCCCGAGAGCTCATCCATGACCTCCTGCATCGACTGCATCGCGACGAGCGACTTCAGGTAGGCCTCCGAGAACGCCCCGGCGGGGACGAGCGTGTCGATCACCTCGTCGTCCCTCGCGCCCGCGACCTTGCCCCTGAGCACGGTCTTGACGTTGAACGTGTCCCACCTGCGGAGGTAGTTCACGACCATCTCCCGGAGGTGGCCCGTCGTGAAGCTGAGGATCGGCGGCGTAGGTGTCGGCCAGGTTCCTGGTCACTGCGACCTCGACCAGGTTCGCACCGGAGTAGCGCGCCGCGTACCTCGTGACCTCCTCCCGGTACTGCGTCTCCCCCAGGAACCTCCCGAGTTCGTGCACGTCCATGACGAGCAGCCTCGAGTAGGTGTCCTTGGAGAGCAGGAAGCTCTTCCTCGCCTTGACGCGAGTGCACGCGTATGCGTAGTTCCCCCGGCTGCCGAACAGTCTCATCTGCTACCTCACCCGAACAGTCTCGAGTATATCTCCTGCATCCTCTTGTTCCAGACCTCTTCGAGTATGCTCTCGAACCGGTAGTCGAGCCTCACGGTGCGGTCCTTGCTCTCGAACACGAGCCCGCCGATGCAGTCGATCGTGCCGGCGTGCGTCACGCCTGACGGGAACTGGGCGAGCGGCCTGTCCCGCTCGTTGGAGTAGACATAGCAGTCGCCGAGCTCCTTCCTGGCCTTCGCGGCCAGCTTCGAGTACAGGGCCTTCCGCTTGGCGTCCGGGTACGATGCGAGGTCGGAGAGCGTGTGCGTCCTGAGGTCCTCCATGACCTGCCTCTGCGCCGCGAGCATCGTCTTCTTGGACTCCAGCTCCGCGCTCGACAGCTCCTGCTGCTCCATCTGGGCGATCTGGGCCTTGGCGCGCGCCTCGGCCTTCCTGCGGCTCTCCTCTATCTGCTTGTCCGCCAGGGAGATCTGCTCGTCGCGCTCCCTCTCGCCCTGCGCTGATGATCTCGCGCCTCCTCTCCTCGCCCTTTCGGAGTATGTCCTCGATCGACCTTCTCGAGACCCATGGTCCATCAGCTCCTATGTCTGTCTGGCCGTACGGCCAACTACCGGTGCATTCCTTCGTCATCATGCGTTCATTATCAGGAAGGCGACGACGAATCCGAGGATGACGATCGTCTCGGGCAGGACCATCAAGATCATGCCCTTGCCGAACATCTTCGGGTTCTCTGCGGTCGCGCCGACCGCTGCCGCACCTACCTGTCCCTGTGCGATGCCGGTGCCCAGGCCCGCGACGCCTATCGCGATGCCTGCGCCGATCATCGCCAGTCCAACTTGGCTTGGATCCATTCTTCTTCTACCTCCTTCATTTCGTTGCTACCGAATGCTTCCTCAGGTACTTCAGTGGCGAGAACTCCGTCCCGCCGCCCTCGAAGAACTTGAGGAAGAACTCCACATAGTTCAACCTGATAGCCTGAATCCCCGCGGACAGCGCCCCGAGGAAGAACACGAAGAACATCTGGGTGACGAAGAGGGCCAGCGCGCCGGCGATGATCATGCCGATGTTGTGGCTCTCGAATATGAGCGGGAAGAGCATCGTGTTGAATGCGAGGGCCATCGCGCCCTTGCCGACGGCGAGCGCCGCCAACCTCGTGTAGGACACGAGGTTCGTGAACAGGCCGATGACCTCGGAGAGGGCCATCGGGCCCCTCGGTGAATGGCAGTCCGACGACGCCGACCACGATGAGCCCGACGGCCGCCACCGAGACGCCTATGCCCGCGACGGTGATGCTCACGTCGGGGACCCATGCGAGGACCGTGTCACCTGACGAACCCGCTGGTTCCCGTGGCGTCCCCGGCGATGGCCATGATCTCGACGAAGAGTCCGAGGAGTATCAGGAGCCACGCGACCTTCGCGAAGGCGTGCTTGCGGGCGTGATGGACATGGTTGACGAAGCCGAGGACGAACCCGAGGGTCAGGTGGACCCAGCCCGCGACGAGGGACAGGGCGAGCATCTCCTTGATGTCGGTCATCTTGTCGAGGACCGGGTGGATCGGGATGTTCGCCACCGATTCCCATGAGTACTCGTCGGGGTGCGCCTCCGGAGGGTGGAACGGGACGCCGAACGCCTCCGCGAAGACGAACAGGCCGAACAGGCTGGCCATGATCCCGCCTGCGAGGACGATCGTCCCGAGCTTCCGGAGGTCTGGATAGTTCTTCAACTTCAGGCGCATGAACGCGCCGAGCAAGGCGAGCCCCAGGCCGAACCCGAGGTCGCCAATCATGAACCCCAGGAAGAGAGGGAACGTGAGGAAGAGGACGACCGTTGGGTCGACCTCGTCGTACTTCGGCGTGGAGACCAGGTCGATGAAGAACTCGAACGGCTTGACCGGCTTCGGGTTCTTCAGGAGGACGGGGGGGTCGTCGCCCTTCTCGGTCTTGAGGGTCTCGACGAACGCGAGGCCGCAGCACAGGGAGTTCAGGGCGGTCTGCAGCTCCTCCGCGCGCTCGGTCGGTATCCAGCCGTCCATGACGAACGAGTTGGCAGTGGTCGCAACCCTCAGGGGCGTCTCCGCCTTCATGACCTCTATGGAGAGGTGTTCCTCCGAGGCGATTATGAAGTCGGCGAACTCCTGCCGTATGGTCTCGAGGTCCTCCTCGGTCCGTTCCAGGTCCTTCTCGAGGTCCGCGATGTCTGCCCCGTGCTTCTTGATGATGGAGGACGGGACGCCTGCGAGCTTGGGTAACTTCGACTCCTGGAAGCCGTGGTTCGCGAGGATTCTGGCCGCATCTGTCCTGTCCTCGGACCTGACGAAGAGGGCAATCGCGATGTCCGCCTTCCGCGCGGCAAGAAGGATGTCGTGGTCGCGTAGAGCGGAAGCGGCGGCCTTGGATGGGTCTGACCTGCAGATTCCGACGAAGACCGCGACGCTGTCGTAACCATCGTACATCTCCAGGGGCACGTCGAAGGCCGAGACCGGGTCGAGGGCGCGAATCTCCGATTCCTTCTCCCTGATGAGCGCCTGTATCCTCTGCCTCGACTCCGCCTTCGTCGAGGCGTTGAGGTCGAGGGTGACGAGCGCCTGATCGAGCTCGTGCTCTATGCTCTTCACAGTGAGCTTCTCTGACGGTTTGTGCCCTTCGATGTCCAGGGCTCGTATCATCGACCTCAGCTTTAGGAGCTTCTTCGAAGAATCGGATGCCTTCCCGAGGGGCTCGCCGAGCCTGAACACCTCATCCTGTTCGGTGAAGTCTATGAGATGCAGTATCCCGAGTTCGTACAGGCACTCGATGGTTGAATCGAGGCTGTCAATCGACCCGACGACGACCGCGCGGGTCATCTCCTCCGGCCTAAGCATCGATCGCACTCTCGAACTCCGTGAGAACGAACTCCTTGACCTTGCCCGACCGCGCCTTGGCACCTGCCGCCAGAGCATCTGCCTTCCGGCGGCCCTCCTCGAGCAGGGCCTTCTTGCGCCCATCGACACGGGCCTGCGAAGTGGCGGTGGCGGCGTCGATCTGCTTCCTGAGCGAAGCGTCCGCCGCCTCGATCTTCTCCAGGGCGCGCTTCTTTCCATCAGCCTGGAGCTGCTTGCGCTTCTCCTCGGCCTCCCCGGTCATGGCGCGGACCTGCTCCTCCGCCACTTTTATCTGGTGAAGGATCTCGGTCTTGCCCATGTCAGCCACGTCCAGCCGATGATGCGGGTTTCGATATAAATAGACTATACCTGGGGTGCGTTTCTCATCCGTACCCCGCAGACCTTCGGCGCATGACGAAAACGTGGCTCGCCGAGGTGGTCAACAGCCCTTGATCCGGCCCTCGAACCTCGCCTTGTCGAGGCGCGTGAGCTTCACGCCCCCCTGCTTCAGGAGCTCGATCCCTGTCAGGTCCGAGTAGTTCCCGATGTACACGACGCGCGCGATCTGCGCGTTGAGAATCATGCGCGCGCATATCGGGCAGGGCACTATCGTCGAGTAGAGGGTGGACCCCCGGGAGTTCGTCCCCGCCTGTATGAGGGCGTTCTGCTCGGCGTGGACCGCCGTGCATGTCTCGAGGCGGGTGCCCGACAGTATGCCTTCCTTGTCCCTGATGCAGCCAATCTCATCGCAGTGAGGTAGCCCGTGGGGGTTGCCGTTGTAGCCCGTGCTCTTGATCGCGCCCACGTCGCTGACGATGATGGCACCTATCTGCCTGCGGGTGCAGGTGCTCCTCCGCGAGACCTCGATGGCGATGTTCATGAAATACTCGTCCTTCGAGATCCTGTGGTTCTCGTGGCCGGCCATTGACGCACCTTTTCGTCGCGAGTAAGCCAGGCGATGCCTATTAATTTTCCGTATCCGGGGCCCGCGCGGGATGGGGCAACTGAAATAACCGACCTACGCCATCGGACGGTCGTGACCGAGGAACGCAGGAAGGCCCCCAGGCGCAAGAGGCACTGGGATAAGATCATCGCCGTCGTGCTCGCAACCATCGCGATAGCCCTGCTCGCCTACGCCCTCATGACCGAATCCCCCACTGAGACGGACACGACCGATCACGGCGGGATGTGGGATCAACGGACATACTCCTCGACCAACCTCGCGATGATAGTGCTCGCCTCGTTCCTCATAGCTATAGCGGTCATGTTCATACTGCTCAGGCAGAGCTACGAGCCCCTGCCCCCCGAGATGACAAAGCTTCCGCCGCCCCCCCCTCCTACGGCTACCCCTAAGAAAGAGGACCCGACACCCGAAGGTGTCGTCGGCGTTCCGGCGACGGTCCCTGTCCCGCAGGCCTCTGCCCCTGCCCCCGCGACGGAGAAGGGGGCACCCGACGAGGATGAGGCCGCGCGGGAGAACTACCTCGTGCTGCGCCTCTTGACCGGGGATGAAAGGATCATGTTCAAGGCAGTCATGGATAACGGCGGCGAGGCGCTGCAGAAGGACCTGATACTACGTACAAAGATGTCCAACGCCAAGGTCTCTAGGCTGCTCGATCGGCTCGAGGAGAAGGGGGTCGTGACCAAGGAGAGGCACGGCTCCACGAACAAGGTCCGCATCAAGCTAGAGAGCTGAGGAATGGGGCGCTCGGGGCCCACTTTTCACGAAAGTGCAAACGTTCCGGGCACTTTTCAGGATACGTCCATATACCATTTCAGCCAAAGTACTACTCAGGCGCGGAGGGCCCGGGGATCCGGTCCCGATGCAGGAAAAGAGAGGTGAACAAGAGATGAAGGCAACAGTGATAGTAGCGATCATCGGAGTGGTCGCAGTCCTCGGCTTCGCCGGGGTCGCAGCTGCGAGCGGGGCCCTGACCTCGACTTCGAGCACGGACTCGAAGGGAATGGGCGGCAAGGGCACCGGCACATGCGACAGCGACGGCAGCGGCTTCAAGCACATGTGGCAGCACATGTGGCAGTGGGCGTTCGGCGGCAACACGACTGAGACCCCGCACGACTTCAGCTACGACTACAACTACTCCTACGACTACGACGTGGTCAGCGACTGCCCGAACTGCAACTGCACGAGCGGTTGAACCGACCGCACGTAGAGCGAATCTTAAACCCCTTAACATCATTCATTCTCAGGGACCGGCGGATGTCACTGACGGACGGCCTACCATACTGATTTTATACCAATGCGCCACTGTACGCGTCGTGTCTAGCGACGGGTCCGGGGGCGCAAGGGAGAAGAAGAAGCTCAGCCCCGGGATGCAGTTCCTGCGGGATGCAGGGGTCGCGTTAGTGTTCGTGGTGACGATGCTCCTCGCGATGTACGCGTACACGGGTCTTTGGCCCCCGCTCGTCGTCGTGGAGTCCTCGAGCATGATGCAGACCGAGGACAACACGAGCAAGATAGGTGTCATTGACACGGGAGACCTCGTCCTCGTCAAGGACATCGACGCCTCGGGCGATGTCGTCACCTACCTCGAGGGAGTGCACACAGGTTACAGCACTTACGGTGACTACGGGGATGTCATCATCTACAAGATCAACGGCGACGACTCTAGGACGCCGATCATCCACCGCGCGATCGCATTCCTCGAGCTCAACCCGTACGGGGCGAGCTATACGTGCGAGGCCCTGCAGGACCTCGAGCGGGGCCCCAACGGGAAGTGGGACACCGCGGACCCGACGGACGAATGGGACCACCTCACCAGCACCCTGTACATCTACAGGGTGGGCTACGAGCACCAGACCGTCACGATCAGGATCGACAGGATATCGAGCTCGGATGACAGGCATGGGTTCGTCACCAAGGGGGACCACAACAGCGATGTCGACCTTTTCAGGCTTGTGAGCGGTCCGATACCAGTCAGCTGGGTCGTGGGCGAGGCCCGCGGAGAGATCCCCTGGTTCGGCCTCCTCAAGCTGTGGGCATCGGGCGGGCTCGAGGACGAGGCGCCACCGAACAGCGTGCGGGACCTCTGGATCGCGATGGCACTGATCGTGGTCGCGCCGATCACGGTCGATGTCGTCCTGACCTTCAGGATACGCAGGCGGATCGCCCGCAAGAGGGAGGCCGCTCAGCGGGAACACGAAGAATCACTCCGCGAACAGCAGGGTGCCGCCCAGGCTCCTGAAGATGAGAAGAATCTGCCAGGCGGGCCTCCCCCTTTGGCACCGCCTGGACAGGTGTAGCGTCAGAGCAAAGTCGTCTGATACCGTAGCTTGTAGCTCTTCAGGTTGGAGAGGATGTCGTCCTCTTCGAGTATCCTCCGGGCCTCGTTCGGCTGGACGCTCAGCTCTATCTCCTTCGTCCGTCCGCCTCTTCCGAACGACTTCACGCGGGCGTGGACCAGCCCGAGCATGTCCAGCTCTGAGACCAGGTCCGTGATCCTCCTCTGGGTGAGTATCGCCATGGAGGTGCACTGGCAGAGTTCCTTGTAGGTCTCGTACAGGTCCCCTGTCGTCAGCTTCGGGTCGCCGCGCTCCTCGTTCAGCAGCACGCCCATCAGAACCATCTTCGATTGGACCGGGAGCGTGCGGATGGCCTCGGTGACGCAGTCGAGCTCGATCTTGTTCTTCGCCTTGATCACGTCCGAGTCCGTCACGATGTTCATGTGGTTGCGCTCGGCGATCTCGGCCGCGACCCTCAGTAGGTCGAGCGCGCGCCTGGCATCCCCGTGCTCCTGAGCAGCGAGTGCGGAGCAGAGCGGGATGACGGAGGGCTCCAGGACATTCTCATCGAACGCGGCGGTGGTGCGCTGGCTGAGGATGTCCCTCAGCTGCTCCGCGTTGTACGGCGGGAAGACCATCTTCTCCTCGCTGAGGGAGCTCTTGACCCTCGGGTCGAGGAACTCAGTGAACTTCAGGTCGTTCGAGATGCCGATGACGCTCACCTTCGCGTTCTTCAGGTCGTCGTTGATCCGGCACAGATGGTAGAGGACGTCGTCGCCGCTCTTCGAGACCAGCTTGTCGATCTCGTCCAGGGCGATGACGATGACGCAGCGCTCCTCGTCGATCTTCTCCCGGAGTATGTTGTACACCCTCTCGGTGCTCCACCCGGTGAACGGTATGCGCTCGGCGAAGTCCTCGATGAAGATGTTCCCGATGTTCTGCAGCACGCCGTACTGCGTGTCGACGACCTCGCAGTTCATGTAGATGAAATGGACGTTCTTGCGCTCCTCGCTCGCCCGCTCGATCTCCTTTCCGATGTACTTTATGGTCGCCGTCTTCCCGGTCCCGGTCTTGCCGAACAGGAGCACGTTGGATGGACGCCGACCGTCCAGGGCGGTGACGAGGATCGATGCCAGCTGCTTGATCTGCTCCTCCCTGTGGGGCAACACATCAGGTATGTACGACGGTCTGAGGACATCCCTGTCCCCCTTGAAGATAGACTTCGTTCTGATGTATTGCTGGAAGATGGTGTTCTGCATCTAGCTCCCCCGCCCCGGCAAAAAGGCCTTCCCCTTCCCGATCCTTTTCCTGTGGAAGCCGCTCTCGGAATCCACATGAAACAGAGGGAGTTGGGGGATTACATCGAGGCTACTTAAGGGTTAATTTTATCGTGGAAATCCATTTTGCCCGCAGCACCGAAATTTTAGGGAATATATCGGGCCAGTAGTCCATGAGAATGTCCCCGGTGCGATAATAAACATCCGTTGCATTATCGTCGGTCAATGGAAGGGGCCCCCCTTCATTTCCGATGGAACATGCGACGGCGCGGCATAACACTTTCCCAAGGGGAGGGTCCATGGGAAAGGGAGGTCGAGTGACCGCGGTTTCGTGTCGAAAATCGTCTGTGGATACACTTATCTCCGCGGAACGTGTAGCTCGACTGAGGACATGAAACGCGGAATCGTCTTCTCTGTCTCCGATGATCTGAGCGAGATAAGGTCGCTGCTCGATACTCTGGGAGTTCGAGTGGAGAGGGAGTATGTGCAAAGCAGGAAGGCGCCTCACAACGTCGGCTATCTAGGGTCTGGAAGGATTAACGAGATACATGAGGAGATCAAGGAATCGGATTACGATTTCATCGTGGTCAACGGGGCACTGAAGCCATCCCAACACCACTTCCTCGAGATGAAGTTCCAGCATGAGGTACTCGATAGGACCGGAGTGATACTGAGGATATTCGCAGAGCATGCACACACACCCGAGGCGCTACTCCAAGTCACCCTTGCTAAGCTGAGGTACGAGCAACCGTTCCTGAGGGAATGGATACATAAATCAAAGAGTGGCGACAGACCGGGGTTCCTCTCCGGCGGTGCGTACGCAACCGACATCTACTACGAGCATGCGAAGACCCATGCGAAGCGGATTGAGACTGAGCTTGCTGACCTGTCAGAACAGAGAGCTCTCAGGAGGAAGAGGAGGAAGGATGGAGGATACGTCCTCGTCTCCGTCGCTGGATACACCAACGCCGGGAAGACTGCTCTGATGAACTCTCTCTCGGAGGCTGGACTCGAAGTCGATGACCGTCTGTTCTCTACCCTCTCGACGACGACCAGACGCATCAAGGGAATCAGAGGTAGCGCACTGATATCGGACACCGTCGGGTTCATCAGTGATCTCCCAACCGGACTTGTTGATGCGTTCAAGTCCACGCTGGAGGAGGTCTACAATGCCGATGTCATACTCCTTGTCTTCGATGCGAGCGAGAGTGTCGACGCTATCAGAAGCAAGCTCTCAACTTCTCTCGACATCGTACTACCAATGATCGAGGACAGTAGATTGGTGTTCGTTGGCAACAAATCTGATCTGATAGACAATCAGAGAGTATCAGAACTGACGAAAGTCCTGGAAGGGGTCGTCGCTGGAAGAGATCTGATCTTCGTATCGGCGACGAAGGGACATGGCCTTGACCAGATAAGAGAGAAGGTATCCGAGGTCCAACGTAGGAATGCAGTGATAGTGGTGGACCTCCCAGACACGGACGCAGCGCACAGTCTTCTTTCGAGACTGTATGGCAGCGCAGACATCTCCTCAGAGATGACAGACCGCGGTATGACCGTGACCCTGAGATGCCTTCCGGCCGATGCAGACAAGTTCAGTGCATGGCTCGCAGGCGCCGGCGGGGTCCGGATGTCCGTTCAGAAGCCCGATGAGGGCACCCCTTCGTGATGCGTGCGATTCCAGTGGAAATGAAGGGGGGCCCGTGCAGCAACCCGCTCAGAGCTTGAAATCCTTCTTCTTGGCCAGGACCGTGTCCTCGAACCTCTGAGGCAGGTTCCAGGCAAGGTACTCTATCTCGTCCAGGTTCCGGACGAACTTGGCCTTGCTCGGGGTGTCCATCAGCTTCGAGAGCTCCTTCGCCTTCTTCAGGTAGTCGTACAGCCACCATATGCAGGCGACGAACCCGATCGGCCCGGCAATCACGAACCAATAGGCCCAGTCTCCGACTGGCTGGGACAGGTCCGAGAGGAAGGACAGAGATGCTGGCAGGCTCTCCTCGAGGAACGCCCCGATCAAGCCGATGAGCATGACCACGGCGAAGACCACGCTGAGTAGCCCACTCAACTCTAGCCTGTATTCTGTTAGTACGCTCTTCGGCACGCTTCCACCTCAGCCCGGATAGCCCCTCCTCTTTTAAAATGATTTTCCATGGGGCTACATGCAGTAGCTAACTGGATGACCCGCCCCGCCTTGGACCCCTTCATGACGGTCCTGAGGCTCGGTGACCGGGCCGCTGCCACTCTGCTCGGCGTCCTGCTGCTCGGCATCGGTTTCGTCGCTCAGGATTCGGGCCCGCCGACGGTCCTCATCGCAGAGATTGAACTGATCGAGGACGGGGCGGTTGTCCGATTGACGGGTGTGTTGGTGCACGCGTGGATGTACGACAGCGGCCTCGAGACCATGCTCTTGGCAGACCTCGAGGACGGCTCCACGGTGAAGCTGGCACACCAGTCATCCGCTTCTCCGAGCTACACATCGCTGCTGAGCATAGGGGACGAGGTCTCGTCCGTCGGTGAGGTGCGCCGCTTCGGAGGAAGCATCACGGTGTGGGTGCCCGACGACGGGATCCGGCTGACCAGGCGTTCGGAGGAGGCGCTGACCGTCGGGGCGATATGCCGGAACTGGCTCCTTTTCGAGGGTGACCTCCTGAACGTGACTGGAAAGCTCTCCGAGGGCGACGCCCCGGGGACTCTAGCCCTGCGCGATATGGCCGGCCCGGACAGCATAACCGTGTTCGACCCACCCCCCGCCCTCGAGTCGATGGCAGGCAGGGTCGTGACCCTGGAGTGCGAGCTGGTCCTCTCGACGGAGGAGCTCCGGTTCGGCCTCGAGGTCAGCTCCTTCGCGCTCTCTACGGCATGACAATGCTTTTCTGGGGCGCCAGCGATGGGTCGGTCCGTGTCGGCCACTCATCTCGCCTTCGACGACACCGACTCCCCCGAGGGGATGTGCACGACCTTCCTAGCGTGCCTCATGCTGGAGGAGTTCGCCGACCTGGACCTGATAGGCCTACCGAGGCTCGTCCGGCTCAACCCCAACATCCCCTGGAAGACCAGGGGCAACGCGGCCGTGTGTCTCTCCCTCGGCACTGGCATCGGGCGGGGCATGGTGTGCGGCGCGGTCGGGTCGCGAAAGGTCAGGAGCTTCCCGCGGGGACGCCCAGTCGACCCGCGCGAGGTCATGTCCCGGGCGGCTAGGGTGCTCCGGGGGAACGCGAGGTTCGAATGCGGAAAGACGAACCCAGGGATCGTGGTGTCCAACACGAAGCCCCAGCCTTCGTTCTATTGGAGCACCGTCAGGGAGGTCGTCAAGCGCTCGGACGCCGACGAGGCCGTCCGCCGCGTCGGGGGCCTGACACGCGGATACAAGAACGGGAGAGGGGTGATAGGCGCCGCCGCGGCGATGTCTTGGCGGCCGAATGACCGGACCTGGGAGGTCATCGCATACAGGGCGCCGGACCGCTTCGGCACCCCGCGCTCGTTGGACCAGGGGAGCGTGATAGCGATGGACCGGGCTACGAAGCACACATTCAATAACTACGACCATGAGAGCGGGCACATCGCAATCATGCCCGGCTCCCCGTGCCCGATCCTCTTCGGGATAAGGGGCGACTCGCCGTCCGAGCTCCTCCGGGCGAGGACGATGATCCGCGGGGAGCGGCAGGACTGCTGGCTGCTGTTCATGACGAACCAGGGCACGGAGGACCATGTCGTCCGGAGACGCGTGGTCGACCTTCGTCCATCCATGTCTGCCGTGGTCGATGCCACCGTCGCCGCCCCGCCCCGCACGATCAAGGGTGGGCATGTCATCGTCCAGGTCACGGACGGGGTCGCCATCGATGCCGCCTTCTACGAACCATCGCGGCACTTCAGGGATGTGGCCAGGGCGCTCCTCCCAGGGGACGAGGTCCGGATCACCGGGTCCGTGCGCGACAAACCCCGGAGCCTGAACGTGGAGAAGCTACAGGTGGTGTCCCTCGTCAAGGACGTGCGAAAGGCGCACAACCCGTTCTGCTGGAAGTGTGGCAAACGGATGGGTTCGATGGGTTCGGGGCATGGATTCAGATGCAAGAAGTGCGGAACCCGCGCGCCGCCATCGGCCGCCGAGACCGTCGAGATACCCCGCCAGGTCGCGTGCGGATGGTACGAGCCACCGGTCGCATCCAGGCGCCATCTTCACAAGCCACTTCGGCGGATGCCGAAGGGTATCATCAACAAAATATAAATACGCACATCCGGTTCATCGGACTCGTCGGCTGCAAGGCGTCAGAGCAGCCTGCTGGATGTGTGACCTCTGATGGGACAACCCGTTGTCGTCAGCGCTGTCAGGACTCCGATCGGCAAGTTTGGTGGGGCGCTCAAGGACACCCCGGCCCCGAGGCTGGGCGCGGCAGTGGTCCGCGAAGCGGTCTCCAGGGCGAAGCTCGACCCCAAGGATGTCGAGGAATGCATCATGGGGAACGTCATAACGGCCGGCATCGGCCAGAACCCCGCGAGGCAGGCGGCCCTGTACGGCGGCCTCCCCGACGAGGTGTCCGCGCTCACTATCAACAAGGTCTGCGGCTCGGGCCTGAAGGCGGCGATGCTCGCATCGGACTCGATCCTCGCAGGAAAGGGGAAGATCATCGTCGCGGGGGGCATGGAGTCCATGTCGAACGCCCCGTATCTCCTCGAGAAGGCGAGGTTCGGATACAAGCTCTTCGATTCCCAGCTGATCGACGCCATGGTGCGCGACGGCCTCTGGGACATCTTCAACGACTTCCACATGGGCAACACCGGGGAGATCGTGGCGGAGAGGAACTCCGTGACCCGCGAGGACGCCGACAGGTTCTCCGTGGCGAGCCACCAGAAGGCCGTCAAGGCCATCAAGTCGGGGGCGTTCGCACGGGAGATCGTCAACGTCGAGGTGAGGTCGGGCAAGACGACCTCGATGTTCTCGGTGGACGAGGGTCCGCGCGAGGACAGCTCGATGGAGGCGCTGGCCAAGCTCAAACCGGTCTTCAGACCGACGGGCGTGCTCACTGCAGGCAACTCCTCCAGCATAAATGACGGGGCGTCCGCGGTCGTGGTGATGGATTCTGAATCTGCCAAGGCGAAAGGCATCGAGCCCCTCGTGAGGATAGTGGACTATGTCACGGCCGGCGGGAAGCCGGAGCTCATCATGGAGGCGCCGATACACGCGGTCCGCAAACTACTTTCCCGGAACGGCCTCTCGGTCGGCGACATCGACCTGTTCGAGCACAACGAGGCGTTCTCGACCGCATCGGTGGCCGTCCTGCGTCAGCTCGGGATACCAGAGGACAGGTTCAACGTCAACGGCGGCGCCGTCGCCCTTGGACATCCGATCGGCGCGAGCGGCGCCAGGGTCCTCACGACCATGATATATGCGATGCGCGCGCGCGGGTCCAAGCGCGGCGTGGCCACATTGTGCCTCGGCGGAGGGAACGCCGTCGCCATGCTGGTCGAGCGGTGACATCGGCTCAGAAAGAGGCATATCGCAGGAACGGAATCACAGGGTCCGTTCCGTGGGGTCGATGTGATGGATCAGGATGCGCTCGTCAGGTCCGTGGCCGAAGACAGGGAAAGGATGATTGCGAGCATGTGCGCCATGCTGCGGTTCCCGGCCGTCGGGCCGGAGAGCGGCGGGAAGGGCGAGTCGGAAAAGGCCGCCTATCTCCTCGGCCTACTGAAGGAACTCGGTCTTACTGACATCGAGGTCCTCGAATCCGCGGACCCCAGGGTCCCGTCCGGCAAGAGGCCCAACATCATAGCCAAGGTCAAAGGCTCGACCCGCAGGCGCACATGGGTCGTCGCCCACATGGACGTGGTCCCGGAGGGGGACCCGTCAGCATGGAAGTATCCTCCGTTCGAGGGCACTGTCACCGATGGGCGGATCTATGGGCGTGGTTCCGAGGACAACGGTCAGGAACTCCTGGCATCTCTCTTCGGGCTACACGCGCTCATCAAGAACGGCATCGAGCCGGAGACGGACGTCGGTCTGGTCTTCGTCGCCGACGAGGAGCAGGGGAACACCCACGGCATCGACTTCCTCCTCGCCAAGGACATCTTCAGGAAGGGCGACATCGTCGTAGTCCCAGACCACGGTGTCCCCGGCGGGGGTGCGATAGAGGTCGTCGAGAAGGGGATCGCTTGGGTCGAGGTCGATGTCCATGGGAGGCAGACCCACGCGAGCACGCCCAACAAGGGCGTGAACGCCTTCGAGGTGTCGGCGCGCTTCCTCGCGGCGGTCGTGGACAAGCTCAGGGCGAAGTACACCGCGAAGGACCCCCTGTTCGACCCCCCCTACAGCACGTTCACACCGACCAGATGCGCGTCCAACGGACCGAACATCAACACGGTGCCTGGGTCCCAGAGCTTCGCCTTCGACTTCCGCGTGCTCCCCGACTACCCTCTCGACGACATCATATCTGACATGAAGGCGGTCGCCTCGGAGTTCGAACGGTCAACCGGCGCGGAGATACGCATGTCGTTCGCCCAGAGGGCGGACGCGGCCCCGAAGACAGGTGTGGGTTCCGAGGTGGTCAAGCGGCTCTCGGCCGCGATAAGGGCAGTGAAGGGCATCGAGCCGCGCCCGCTCGGCATCGGAGGTGGGACCTGTGCCGCACCCTTCAGAAGAAACGGCATCGAGGCGGCTGTGTGGGCCACAACGATGGAGCTCGCGCATGACGCGAACGAGTACTGCGAGATAAGCAGCCTGGTCTCAGACGCCCAGGTCTACGCCCTCCTCTTCGCGGGAGCGAACGCGCCCAAGGGCTAGAGGTCGGCCGCGGCCTTCGACTCGTCCCCGAAGATCCTCGCGACCATCCAGTCTGCGTCGAACTTCCTGAACTCGTCGTACTCCTGGCCGTAGCTCACGTAGATTATCGGCTTGCCGATGGCTTTGGCGATGGACAGCGCCGCCCCGCCCTTCGCGTCCGTGTCTATCTTCGTCAGGATGACGCCGTCGATTCCGACGGCTGCATCGAACTTGATCGCCTGTTCGACCGCGTCCGAGCCCGCGAGCGAGTCCCCCACGAAAACGACCAGATCAGGCTTCGCGACGCGCTTGATCTTCTTCATCTCGTCCATGAGGTTGGTGTTGGTCTGCATCCTCCCGGCCGTGTCTATGAGGACGACATCCCTCTTCCTGGCCTTCGCGTGCTCCACGGCGTCGTATGCGACGGCCGCGGGGTCGCCGCCAGCCTGATGCTTGATTATCTTGCAGCCGAGCCTGTCCGCGTGGATGGTCAGCTGCTCGATCGCCCCGGCCCTGAAGGTGTCGCTCGCGGCAAGGACGCAGCTGTGACCGTGTTTCTGGAGCCGGTCGGTCAGCTTTGCGATCACCGTGGTCTTGCCGGTCCCGTTTATCCCGACGAACATGAGGACATATGGCGGGGCCTTTGCCCTCATCCGTTCTGCGAGCGAGAAGCTCTTGTCAGCGAGGACCTCTCTGACCGCCGCCTTGACCGCCAGCTCGACGGCCTCGTCGATCCTGAAGCCGCGGTCGATCCGCTTCCCCGCGAGCTGCCCCTTCACATGGCGTGTGATCTCCTCGGCCACGGGCAGGGCGACATCCGCCTGCAAGAGCCCCAGTTCGAGCTCGTGGAGGAGGTCGTCGAGAACGCCCTCCTTGAGCCTTCGACCAGAATCACCAGCGACCTCGGATATGTCATCTATCGACCGGGTCTTCGCCTCGGAAGAGGCCTTCGAGAACATCTCCTTGAGGATCTTGAACATGACCCCGGACCTCAGGCACCCTCGCCTTGCTGGAGCGCCTCGTACTGCTCCTGCAACTTCGCGGTCGTCTCCTGCACGAACGCCTCGGTCTGGACGGCCCGTTCGGACACTTTCTGGAATGCCTGCGTCAGGTCGTCGATCCTCTCCTGGAGCAACTTCTCCGCGTCCTCGGGCCCCCTCTGGATGGATACTCCGGAGCCGACGCCGACGACGGCTTCCCTCTTCTCGGAGACCTTCGCGTGTATGTAAGCGTCCGCGCCGATCGGGATGAGCACGTCGTCACCTGGTGTGCTCTTCAGGACATTCCTGATGGTCTCCCTCGCCCGGACATGCTCCTCGACCGCCATCTGTATGAGCTCCCTCTGGCGGACGAGTCCCTCAAGCTGCGCCTTGGCCGACTCGACCGCAGCGGCGGTCTCCCTGAGGACCCTCTCTTCGTTCACTTCTTTGCCTCCAGCAGATACTTGACGGCGTGGTCGGTGACCTCCTCGAGCTTGAGCGACTTCACGCCTTCGATCTTGACGAACCGCCTCTTGACCCCGTGGCGGCTGCCGATGAGGGCTAGAGTCTTCTCGACCGCGGCGTTCTCATCGGCGGATGCGACCTCGAGCGCAAAGGGCTGCCACTTGCGCAGAGTGATCCTGAACTGTCCCTTGACTTCGAAAGCCTTCATGATGACCAGCAGGGGGCCTAGAGAGGGTGTTCCAGATAAACCTTTTGCCGGGCCCTCGTAACCTTGATAACCCGCCCGTGACATGATAACGGTCGTGGATAGGCCAATAGAGTGCTTCTACCCCGGTCCGAGCTTCCCGTCACTATCGGTGACAGGGACGACGTGCGCCCTCGACTGCAGGCACTGCTCGCGCCGATACCTCTCGGGCATGGTCCCCGTGACGACTCCAGACGACCTTCGGTCCGTCGCAGAGGCCCTGGTCGAGAGGGGCGCCAAAGGGTTCCTGCTGAGTGGTGGGCTGGACTCCGCCGGCAGGGTTCCGCTCTCCGACCACATCGATGCCATACGCGAGATCAAGTCAACCACGGACCTGTTGATCAACGCGCACATCGGGCTGGCCAGCAAGGAAGTCGTGGCATCGCTGGTAGATGCTGGCGTGGATGCCTTCTCGGTCGATGTATACGGTAGCGACGCCACGATATCGGAGGTCCTCGGTCTGAGCGCGCGCGTCGAGGACTACCTAGGCGTGGTGAGGGATCTCAAGGACGCTGGGGCACACAACGTCGCGCCCCACATATGCGTCGGGATACACGGCGGCAGGGTGAAGGGCGAGACGGCTGCCCTCGAGCGTCTGCGCGAGTCGGAACCGGAGGAGATAGTGATCATCTCGCTGATACCGACGAGGGGCACACCATACGAGGGAGTCCCCGCACCCGGGGGGGACGACATCCTCGGCGTGATCAGGGCTGCGAGGGCGTTGCACCCGGATGCGCGGCTCCTCCTGGGTTGCATGCGCTCCAAGAGGGACAGGTCTTGGGAGGCGGAGGCTGTCGAGGCAGGGATCGATGGCATCGTCCTGCCATCGGAGCGGACCGTGAAGGAGCTGACTGATAAAGGCTACAGTATCAGGAAGAGGTCGGTCTGCTGCGCCCTCAGGTGACTCTCACCTGTAGATCGAGCCAGCGGAGTACTTGCGCTCGATCGGCACCAGGTACGCGACCCATGCCAGGTTCGCCGCGACGATGGCTATCGAGAGGAGCGCCACCACCCCGGTGAACGCCTCTGAGGCCTGCTTCGCCATCGTGACCGTGACCACCGCGCCTGGGCTCTTGAGGTCGTTCAGGACCAGGTGGAACAGGGTGTGCTCGGTCGCGGGGACCTCGATGACCAGCTCCTCTTCGAAGATGTAGTTGTCATAGTTCTGGCGTGCGGATAGCATTTCGCTCAGTCTGCCATCGTACTGTGTGTAGACGTTATCGTCGACGAGGTAGATCTCGAACATCACCGGGTCCCCGGTCTCCAGGTCGATGGTGAGAGGCACGGACGCCCTCACCTCGTACACCCTCTGGAGGGCCAGCGAGTCCGTGGACCAGAACGCCACGTCCTCCACGCTCGTCAGGGCCGATGTGCGGTCCCCCAGCTTCTCGATCGAGGAGATGACCCCGGGCACCATGAGGACGGAGGCGACCAGCGCCGCGACGATAGCGGCCCCGAGGGCGAATCTCATCGAGGTCTTGGCCATGAGGTGTCTCGCGCTCGAGCTTCGGGCGAACCTGATCTCCATCGTCCTGAAGAAGAACCCCTCGATGAAGATGACCAGGATGAGGAGGACCATGACTGCGGTGAATGTGTCCAGCGGGAGGTAGAACACGGGCTCGATCCGGGCGCCCCCCATCAAGACTATGAGGAGGAACGCCAACGCGACGAGCATGACGACCTGCACGACGTATAGGCTCCTCTTGATGCTGCGGATCCGGGCGAGTCGGATCGAATCCTCGAGGACCTTCCTGGACGCGGGCATTGCGGCCGTTTATATGACCTAGTTCTGATTAATAGTTTTGCCATTAGGACTCAATCCGTGCCAGTTTCCTGCACACGAGGAAGACCGCCACATGTTCGGGGACCACGGCGGGCCCAGTGTCGATGGAGTGTCTCACCCCTCTCAGGCGGACCTCGGCTGGTTTCTCGAGGGTCAGCCGCACGGGGTCGTCCCCGAAGGCCGGGGACACGGCGTCGTCGAACGGATCGAAGTCGTCGAACTCGTCCCTCGTCATCGGGATCACCTCGAACCCTGACTTGCCGTGCAGTGACCTCGGGAGGCGGATCAGACGCTTGATGTCCGAGGTCACGGGTTCGTCGGTCTCCCCCCTCATCCGCCCCTTCACCTTGGTCGCCGCGAGTGCGATGAACGCATCGGCGTTCCTCTTCTCGGTGAACACCTCGAACGCGTCCTTCTCCCTTATCACATCCACTCCTCGCCTTCCCTGCGCGCCCACGAACAGGTCCTTGTAGAGCCCGTCAACGGTCTTCTTCCCGATGTCCTTCTGCGCCTCGGCGGCCATCTTGGCGAGGAGCGCCTTCGCCTCATGCTCGCCCAGCGCCTCGAGTTCTCCAAGGAGTGCGTCTATCCCTTTTCGCATCCTGGTCCTCCAACCCCCTTCGTCCAGCCTGGGCATCGCCCTCCGGTGCCCCGGCCTTGTCACGTCCTTGAACTTGGCCCCGGTCTCGAACACCGTCTCGGGGAAGACCCAGTCCATGTCCAGGTCCGTCCCGACGATGTAATCGACGATCTCCCGCCTCTCGTGGCTGGAGAGCCTGAGGACCTTGGGACTGGCGATGTGCACGTGGTACCCCCTCCCGCCGGAGAAGACTATCTTCAGTTCGTCGGCGTCGAAACCGAGGTCTCCGAGGAGGAACTCGTCGAGCAACCTGCGCATCTCCTCCTTCACCCGCACGAGCATCTGTTCATAGGAGAGCCCTTCGGTGCCTTGGACGTGGTCTGCATCAAGGTCGAATATCAGGTCGGCGCCCAGCCATTTCTTCTCCACCATCGTGGGTGCGTCGGGCTTCTCGTAGTACGCGCACGAGTGATACGCGTGGGCGGGGACCTGTTCGACGAGGTAGTTCTTCAGCGCCGCCCGGGTCGGGAACCCCAGGTGCCTCATCACGAACTGCCTGTCGAAGAACATGAAGCCGTACTCCCTCTTCGCGAACCGCTCGGGCATCGCCAAGTCGACCTCGCGATAGTGCCTCTGGAATACGTTCATGACGAAGCGCATTGTGGCGTCGACGGGCATTCGCCAGTGTTATCCCGATGACCTGTATATTAACCTCACATCAGCCTGCCCGCTGCATGTAACGCGCAGACTAGCAAACCATAAAAGCCTCTATCGTTATCACATCGTCATCCCAGTGAATCGCATGATTCGCACCTACATCAGAGTGGAGATGAGCAGCGAGGGCGAGTCTCCCAAGCATATCATCGAGAGGATGCAGACCATAGGTGCGGTCCCCGTCGTCGGGGACTACGATTTCGAGCTGGACCTCGGCGATGACGAGAGGATGTTCGACCGCCTGGAGGACATCCACCGCGCTCTCCGCGGATCCAGCGTCAGGTATTCGGTGACGACTAGGACTGGCGTGGAGGCGACCGAGGCCGATGACCGTGGACGGTGCGTGATTCGTCTCGCCGATCAGAAGCCGGTTGAGCTCAAGAAGGCCGTCTACAAGGCCAAACTCGACAGATGGCGCGAGATGGGACTGGACGTGAGCGAACTCGAGTCGCTCCTCGAGAACGATCTCGATGGTTTCAAGGCGAGGAGCAAGGACTTCCTCAGGACGCACCTCGACAACCTGTCCGTCGTCAAGGACAAGCGCCCGCAGGACAACCTGGTCGATGGGCACATCCTCGCCATACTCGACGAGGACGGCAAGTGCATCGAGGACATCAGGGCGGCCACGCAGTACGGCGAGGAGATGGTCACTCTGTCCCTCGGCAGGTTGATCTCGTCCGGAAGCGTCAGGATGGCCAAGATAGGCTCGCAGGAGCTGTACTGCATCGTCCTACCGCCTGCGCCACCGACGAGGCGCCAGCTGAAGCTCATCCCGGCATCGGACGATGCAGAGGCGGAGGAGAGGGTCTTCAACGCCGCCTCGCCAGAGGGCTCCACGAAGGACCAGCTCATCCGGACATCGCGGCTGCCGCACGACCAGGCGGCGAAGGCAATCGCCGCCCTGTCGAAGAAGGGTCGGATGAGGGTCGTCCGGAAAGGCAACGCCGCCATCTTCTACTCCTCGTGATGCCGCGACCCGTGACATCTGGCTCGCGGCGACTGAGGCCGCAAAGGTTTATCTAAGGAACCCCCGATTGAGCGACGGCCCTAGAGGTCGGTCGATGGAGAACGCACTCAGCATGCGGAAGGTCGGTTTCACCTACCGTGACAAGGTCGCCAGAGCCCTCGACGGGATAGACCTCGATGTCCGCAAGGGTGAGTTCGTCACCCTGCTGGGCGCGAACGGCTCGGGGAAGTCGACCATCTGCTTGCTGGCAAACGGTTTGATCCCGCATGCGATCCCGGGGAGCCTGGAGGGATCGGTCGAGGTCTTCGGCGAGGACACTCGTTCGAAGAGCGTGGCCGAGCTGTCGACCAGGGTGGGCATCGTCTTCCAGGAGCCCGAGAGCCAACTGTTCTGCATGAGCGTCGAGGAGGAGATAGCCTTCGGCCCCGAGAACCTGGCCGTCCCGAGGGACGAGATAGCCGATCGCGTCCGTTGGGCCCTCTCGCTGGTCGGCCTCGAAGGGTACAATTCGAGGGCTCCGTCCACCCTGTCCGGAGGGGAAAAACAGCGCGTCGCAATCGCTGCAGCCCTCTCGATGAAACCGGACCTGCTAGTCCTCGACGAGCCCGCATATGCGCTCGATCCCATCGGTAGGCTAGAGCTTTTCGCAGTCCTCAGAGAACTCAAGAGCGAGCACGGCATGACCGTGCTGCTCGCCGAAAGGGACGCGGAGGAGGCCGCCGCGTTCTCAGACAAACTCGTCCTTGTCAAGGGCGGCCGGATAGTCGCCCAGGGCCCTCCGCGCCAGCTCGTCCGCGACCCGGATGTGTTCCGTGCAGCGGAGCTCGAGCCGACCCAGCTCGGCGAGGTGTCGTCACTGCTCAACAAGAGGGTCAAAGGGTCCGACTTCTCGTTCCTGACGGTGGACGAGGCCGAGAAGTCGATTCTCGAATCGGTCCTGAGGCACGGAGGTGTGCAGAAGCGATGATCCCGAAACCCATCATCGACCAGGGCCGCAGGATCATATCGATGCACGATGTGAAGCACACCTACGACGGCGGAATCGAGGCACTCAAAGGTGTCAACCTCAACATGCGCGGTGGAGAGTACGTCGCCATCGTGGGCGGCAACGGCTCGGGAAAGACCACACTCGCGAAGCACATGAACGGGCTGTTGAGGCCGACTGGGGGCAAGGTCGAGCTCTTCGACAAGGACACGTCAAGGATGACCGTCGCTGAGATGTCCAGACTCGTCGGCTATGCATTCCAGAACCCGGACCACCAGCTCTTCTGCGCCACGGTGGATGAGGAGCTGGCCTTCGGGCCACAGAACCTGGGGTGCACCAAGGACGAGGTCTGGTCGCGGGTCGAATATGCCGTCCAGACGATGGGCTTGCAGCCAATCAGGAAGCTCCCACCGCTCTCCCTGAATCTTGGGCAGCGCAGGAGGATATCGATAGCCTCCATAATCGCGATGGACCCGAGCGTGCTAATCCTGGATGAGCCTACCACAGGCCTCGACCTCACCGAATCGGCCGACCTCATGGCGGTGATCAGGAAGCTGAACATCGACGGCAGGACCATCGTGCTCATCACGCACGAGATGAAGCTCGTGGCGGAGCACGCAAATCGCGTGATAGTGATGGCAAATGGCCGCATAGTCCTCGACTCCGACGCGAAGGGAGCATTCTCCGACCATGAGCTGTTGCGCCAGAGCCGGCTGGCCCCGCCACCAATCTCGGAACTGGCCCACAGGCTGTCCCCACAAGGCATCTCGCGCGATGTGATATCGCCGGCGGAGATGGCATTCGAGCTGATGCGCCTGAGGGGTGGCCCCAGATGACGGGTTTCGTGGATCTATACACGGAGGGCGACACGTTCCTCCACCGACTCGACCCGAGGGTCAAGATCGCCGCCGTGATCCTCCTGACGATCCTCGGCTTCATCCTATCGAGCCTGGGCTCTCTCTTGGTCCTTCTCGTCTTCATCTTCATCCTGCTGTTCCTGGCCAGGGCGAGCCTTGATCGGACCATGTTCGCGCTCAAGTTCGTCCTCAGGTTCATGGCACTCATAGTGGTGCTCTGGCCGTTCTTCGACCCTGCGGGCGAACCGGTGCTGGCCGCGCTGGGCCCAGTGAAGATCACCGAACCGGCGATATGGCGCGGTGTGACATCCGCTGTGAGGGTGGGCTGCCTGGCCACGGTCTGGTACATCCTGATATTCACCACGTCCCAGCGCGACCTCGTGCGGGCGTTGGTGAAGCTCGGCGTAAGGTTCGACTTCGGGCTCGCCCTTGCAATAGCGTTCAGGTTCTTCCCGACCCTGGGACTGACCATCGACTCGATCAAGGACGCCCAGAGAGCCAGGGGGTTGGAGCTCGACAAGGGTGGCCTGACCAAGAGGGCTAGGAACTACGTCGCAGTCCTCGTGCCGGTCATAGTCTCCGCGCTGCGGACTGCCGAGACCATCTCGCTCGCTCTGCAATCGCGGGCCTACGGGGCCCGTGCGGACAGGACATACCTGCGCGAACTGTCGATGCGTCCTTCCGACTACCTCGCACTCATCATCTTGCTGATGCTGGTGGTCGTCCCCTTCGTCGGCAAGTTCGCGTTCGGCATGCCCCTATGAGGACGGACGCGCCACAGCGCTATTCGACATCGTGATGTTGGAGCCTTTAAGTAAGGAAATCAACCTGTGGGGTCCGGTGCGACCTATGACCTCCGAGGTTGGTGCAGGGCCCGACAAGGGCGTGGTGAAGACGGCTCCGAAGCCGGCCAACTACGTCTCTCCAAGGACCGTGGCGCTGTACGGCATACTCACGGCCCTCACGGCAGCTGTCACATATGCCTCGTACACCCCGTACTCGCCGACCAAGGGATACTTCAACCTGGGAGAGTCCATGGTCTTCTTCTCCGCGTTGTTCTTCGGATTCAGAGCTGGCGCCATCTGCGGCGGCGTAGGCAGCGCCGCGGCCGACCTCCTGCTAGGATCCGCGATGTTCGCCCCCATCACGCTCGTGGCCAAGGGTGCGGAGGGGGCCGTGGCAGGCATCCTCGGGAAGAGCGGGAAGACCTACGCGATAGTCATCGGCATAGCCCTCGGCGGAGCATGCATGGTCACGACCTACTTCCTTAGCGAGTGGCTGCTCCTCGACATGGGCTTCGGTAAGGCCTTGGCCGAGGTCCCTATAAACATAGCTCAAGTCGCCCTGGGCGGGACGATAGGCGCGCTGCTGACTCACTATGTGAGAAAGGCCTACCCGTCGATTTCGCCGGCGTGAGACGCGTCAGTGCTTCCCGAGCTTGGACAGCTCCTTCTCGCCGACCTTGTCCCTCGGCATGAGCCTCTTGCCGAAAGCCATCATGTTCATGCCGAAGCTCATCAGGAACGCGGGCATGGAGATGCCCCATCTGGTCCCGGTCTCGACCATCTTGCCGGGGTTCATGATGCCCCTCGGGTCGAGCAGGTTCTTGATGGAGCGCACGACCTCGGCGCCCCCCTTCCCGCGGTACTTGTCCAGGTTCCCGGCGAAGAATATCCCCAGTCCGACCGGCCTCCCGCCGTTCTCGAAGGCGATGTCCCCGAGCTTCTTGCCGAAGCCCATGGCCGCCGTCGTCCGGAGGAAGTTGTGATCGTCCGTGAAGTAGTACGGCATCAGCATGATCGTGTTGTTGTCCGCGACGGTTCCGATGGTCGCGGCCTTGAGCTTCATCGTGGCGACGAGTTCGTTGGTCTCTCTGATCGCCTTCTCGAAATTCTCGATCGGGATGAAGACCTCGCCGGGGATGGAGCCGACGCCCATCTCCCTGGCCCTGAACTCGTAGCACCTCTCGGACCATTCGTGGTCTGCGATCTCCTTCGGCATCTTCGCTCCGCCTGAAGAGGCGACGAGCTCGTCGAGGGCCTTCTCCTCGAGTTCGACGGATGCCTTGCTGCCAGTGAGTGCGCAGGTGACCATGCATCCGACGTCGGGGGCGTGTTTGCCGACCGCCCTGAGGTACTCGAAATGCGCCCTGTCGCCGAACATGATGTGCATCGGGGTGATGCTGGTCCGCACGAGCTTCTTCAGCGCCGGGACGAACTTGGACAGGTCCTCGAAAGAGTACGCGGCTATCCTCATCTCCTCTGGCTTCGGGAGTATGTTGAACGTGACCTCGGTCACGACGCCGAGGGTGCCCTCCGCGCCGACGAAGAGGTAGTTGAGGTTCGGGCCGCCGCCGTTCTGCGGGACGTTCTTGTCACCCGTGTGGATGACCACTCCGCTGGGGAGGACGACCTCCATATCTCTGATGATGTCCCCGGCGGTGCCGTACTTGTACGCGCCTATGCCCGTGCCTCCGGTGCTGATCCATCCGCCTATGGTCGCGGACGGGAAGCTGCTGGGGTAGACCGGCAGGAAGTATCCCTTGGAGTCGAGGAAGTCCGCCAGCGCCTTCCAGGTTATCCCTGGCTGTGCGGTGACCGTCATCATCTTGTCGTCCAGCGAGACGATCTTGTTCATGGCGGTCATGTCGAGGACGTATCCTCCCTTGACCGGGACGCAGCCGCCGAGCCCCCAGGTCCCCGCGCCTCTGGGCACGATGGGCTTGTTCGTGGCAACGGCCTTGGCGATCATCTGCACCACGTCCTGCGTGTACGTGGGCCTGACCACCTGGTCGGGCATGGTCTTGAAGATGGCATCCATCTCCTTTGGGAGCGGCGCCATGTCGTGGCTGTACAACCTTCTCTCGAGTTTGTCGTTCGAAGCATCCATGATGAGCACCTTCCGGTGACTGAACGTGTTCGCGGGTCCTCCCCGACGGCGAGATGGTAAGCGGTAGTCCCCAATAAAACCATACGCCCGCCCCCACGGACCGCCCTCTGGCACGGTACGCTTTTCGACGGCACCGGTAGGCTTCACGTCGAAATGTTCTTATCCTGTTCGGGCATGATTGTGCCCTAATGTACGCCGGGCGGCTATGCCTGCCCGGGGGGAGTGACCAAGGATGAATTCCACGCTGCGCACGCTCGGGCTCTTCGCCGTCCTCATACTGATGTTCACGGCTATCGGGTACGTCGTGGGTGCATACTTCATGGGGGACTGGGTCCTCGGATCGCTGGTCTTCCTGGGCATCGCGGCCCTCATGAACCTCATCAGCTACTTCTTCAGCGCTAAGATCGTCCTCTGGTCCTACAAGGCGAAGATCGTCTCCGAGGCCCAGGCCCCGAGGCTCCACAAGATAGTGAAGAAGATCTGCTTCAAGTCCGACATGCCGATGCCGAAGCTGGCCATCGTGCCGACGCAGACCCCGAACGCGTTCGCTACGGGCAGGAACAAGAACAACGCGGTGGTCGCGGTCACAGAGGGCATCATGACCCTGCTCACGGACGACGAGCTCGAGGGCGTGCTCGCCCACGAGATGGCGCATGTGAGGAACAGGGACATCCTCGTGATGTCGGTCGCCGCGACTATCGCGGGCGCCATAGCCTTCGCTTCGAGGATGGCGTTCTGGGGCTCTTTCGGCGGGAGCAGGAGGAACGAGAACGGCATCCTGTTGCTGGTCATCGCCATCACGGCGCCGATCGCCGCGATGCTGGTCCAGCTGGCCATCTCGAGGAACAGGGAGTACAAGGCGGACCGCGAGGGGGCGCTCATGATACAGAGGCCGCTGGCGCTCGCCCGCGCCCTCGAGAAGCTCGAGGAGGGCAACAAGCGCAGGCCCATCCAGAGCGGGAACCCCGCCTCGGCGTCGCTGTTCATCGTCAACCCGTTCAGGGGTCAGGGCATGGTCACGCTCTTCATGACCCATCCTCCGGTGACCACACGCGTGAAGAGGCTCCGCCAGCTCGCGGACGAAACGGGTTTCATAGGCTGATATCCCTTCAGCCGACCTTCTCCCATTTCTCCAGGTTCATGACGCTCGAGAGGGTGCCACCGCGCTTGATCTCCTCGCGGACCCTGTTCTCCCTCTCCAGCACGTCCAGCGCCCTGTTCGCCACCTCGACGGCGTGCTCCTGGGGCACGACGACCACCCCGCTCTCGTCCCCGATGACCCAGTCACCGGTCCTGACGGTGATCCCGCCGCAGGCGATCTCGTGGCCTATCCCGCCGTAGCCCTTCGGCTCGCCGGCGTTCGATGTCACATGCCTCGAGAAGCACGGGAACGCCATCTCGATGATTGCGTCGATGTCCCTGGCCGCGCCGTCGATGACCACTCCGGCGACGCGCTTCGTCTTGCAGCTCCACGACGCTAGCTCGCCCCAGACCGCGGTCTCCCCGCCGCAGGCGTCGATGACGATGACATCGCCGGGCTTCGCCTTGTCGATGGCCTCGACCGGCTTCGCCCAGTCCCCGTTGACGGTGTGGACGGTGAGCGCCCGCCCGACCATCTTGATGTTGTGGGAGATCCTGGGGTGGATGCCCTTCATCGCGCCCTTCTTGTGCTGGGCGTCGGCGACGTTGGGCGACGATACCTTGGAGAACGCCTCGAAGAGCTCCTTCTCGGAGTACTTCTTGAACAGCTCGGTCCGGACCTTCTTCCCGGTCGAGATGGCCTTCTTGACCTTCCTGGCCGCCCCTGCGACGTCCTTGGCCTTGATGATCGCGCCGCCTACGATGACGATCGAGACGCCGGCGGCGACAATCCCTGGTGCCGTCTCGCTGTTGATCCCGCCGGCCGCCGCCACGGGTATCCCGACGGCCTTGGACAGTCCCTTGACCTCGGAGAGCGGGGAGCCGCCCACCATCTGCTCGTCCACTCCGACGTGCACGCAGATGTAGTCGGCGCCCATGCGCTCGACCTCCTTCGCCCTCTTCGGCTTGTCCTCGACGTTGAACAGGTCCACCATGATCTTCGCGCCGTACTGGCGCGCGCTCAGGATGGCCTCGGTTATGGTCGGGTCTGAGGCGAGTCCCAGGATGACGACGACGTCCGCGCCAGACTTGGCCGCTATCTCGACCTCCGCCCCGCCGACGTCCATGGTCTTCATGTCAGCGACGACGGTCTTGTCAGGGAAAGCCCTCTTCAGCTTCCTGACGATGTCCATTCCCTCGCTCTTGATCAAGGGGGTGCCGACCTCTATCCAATCGACACCGCCGTCTACGGCCTCTCGGGCGATCAGCATCGCCCTCTCCCCATGGACGAGGTCGAGGGCCACTTGGAGGACGGGTCTCATCGCCGATGAACACCTCCATCCCGTGATAAAAACATGTCGCAGATAACACTGGCTCGGCGGACCTGACTGGAAACATCTCTTCCCGCGCCCAGGCGCCCGCGAAGAAACAATAATAAGATGTCCACGGCATTCGCAAGGAGTGATGCCCCCCCGGACAGGCGAACGCGACCGATGCGTCACAGGCGTCGACGGCCTCGACACCATACTGTATGGTGGCATACCGCGCGCCAACACCGTCCTCCTGACTGGCAGCTGCGGGACCGGGAAGACCTCCCTCGCACTGGAGTTCCTCATACACGGCGCCCTCAAGGGGGAGAACTCCCTGTTCGTCTCGGTCACCGAGAACTCGGACAAGCTCCTCTCCAACATCATGCCCTACAAGTTCTTCGATAGGAACCTGATCAAGTCCGGGAAGCTGGTCTTCGTCGACCTGCCGGTCATGTACGAGCGCCTGGGCATGACGAAGCCCGAGATGTCCATGGAGGAGATCGACCTCCTTGTCGCCGCGATAACGTCCCTCGTCAAGGAGCTGGGGATAAGACGGCTCGTCGTCGACTCGATCACATCGGTCTGCTACAAGCTCAAGACCCCCGAGAAGATCAGGGACTTCGTCCTGAAGCTCAGCAAGTCGCTGACCGACTTCGACTGCACGTCGATCCTCGTCAGCGAGATCGCGGCCCAGACCATGGCCTACTCCATGTACGGCGTTGAGGAGGCCATCGCGGACGGGATCGTCCTGATGGCGAACCTCGAGCGCAGGGGAGACCTCCTCAGGACGCTGCAGGTCATCAAGATGCGGGGAACGCAGCACTCGAGGGCCAAGTACGTCCTCGACCTGACGCCGATGGGTGTGCTGCTGGTACCTCTGCTGAAGGGCGGGAGCGTGGGCACATGAGCGATTCGAACTCCGCGGAAGGCATAGCCGCGCGTCTGTCCGAGATGCCTGCCGCCTCGGCCGTCTCCCTCCAGATGAGCGTGGACAACTACCTCGACGTCCTCAGGGGGACGCTCGACCTGTTCGCCAGCAGGAAGGGCATGGACACGATCTACGTGACGTCAACGATATCGTACGAGGCCATCCGCCGCGTCCTGCAGGCCCTCGACATAGACACCTCCCGGATCTACTTCGTCGACTGCATATCGCACATCATGATGGGTGCGTCGTCCGCCCAGCGCGACGACCACGCGACCCTTGTCGAGAGCCCAACGATGCTCGAGAACCTGATGCTCAAGGTCGAGTACCTGATCAGGAGCTCCCAATCGCCCAACAAGCTGGTCGTCATCGACTCGATCAACTCGCTGGCGATACACAACAACAACTGGATCCTCTCGGAGTTCCTGCACATACTCGTCTCGGGGCTCAGGGCTCGCGAGGCATACACGATCATCCTATCGGTCGAGGAGCACTCGACCCCCGAGCTCAACAACATGGTCAACCTGGTCTGCGACCAGGGCGTGCGCGTGAGCAAGGACGGTGTCACATGAAGTTCACGAGCATAGGCATACCCGCGCTCGACGAGCACATAGGCGGGGGCGTGCAGAAGGGCTCCACCATCCTGATAATCGGCACACCAGGGGCGGGGACGGAGTTCCTCGCGAAGCAGTTCGCCTCAGTCGGAACGGAGCCCGTGACCTACTTCACCACGACAGAACGGGACGAGGACGTCACGAGCGTCATGCGTGAGTACGCGTGGCGCACTGACATGAACATAGTGAACATAGGGACCCGTTACTACGAGGCCGTGCTCGCGAAGAAGCTCGAGGTGAGCCGGTTCAGGCAGGAGGGCATCACCCTGGGCGACATCAGGCGGCTCAGGGAGCAGGACTACCTGCGGGAGGAGAACTTCCTGACCTTCCTGTCGTATGAGATCTCCAAGCTGAGCCCGCCGTTCAGGGTCGTCATCAACTCGCTGGACTTCTTCCTCGAGAACTACGACAGCGCGGAGGTCCTGATGGCCATGCGCACGATCAAGGCGCACACGCAACATTCGGAAAGCGTCACCCTCATGACCATGCTGAAGGGCGTGCACGAGTCCCGGATCCAGAGCAGCCTGGAGGACCTGGCGGACGTCATAGTCGAGATGGACAGGGAGAAGGTGGGGCACGAGTTCAAGAAGTTCCTGATAGTGCAGAAGGTCAGGAACCGGCCGGCGATGGTCGGCATCATCCCGTGCACCTTCGATTCGACAGGGATAAAGCCCGGTTGAGTGCCTTCGGTTGTGCAATTTCCGAGCAGAACCCGAGGTCGCCTTTTGCCGAAAAGACGACGTTATTCACACTGACAACTCTATTAAGAAGACTATGTCTTCTTTATACCCAGTATCCTGCGACATGGTCAGTCCTCGACACTTCGGCATACGACGAAATCAACATCGCCGCATAATGATAGCCAGCCGCAAAGGTATATAAACTCCGCTCGGTGGTATTTGCATTCACGCGGGCCGAAAGGTTCGCAGGAGGACATAACATGAAGAAGATTTGGACAGTCCGCAAGGACTCAGACGCCGTATCTCCAGTCATCGCGACCATCCTGATGGTTGCGATCACAGTCGTTCTCGCGGCTGTGCTGTACGTGATGGTACTGGGATTCGGCGGGTCTAGCACAACGACCCCAGCGGCCACATACCAGAAGACGACCATAACCGCCGGCCAGAAGATAACCATCGTGTCTCTCACGAAGACAGATGTCAGCTGGACGGACGTGAAGGTTCAGCTGTCCGATGGCACGAACTTCGCTGAGTGGTCCCCGGTAGCGACCAACCTCGACGGCGGCGCCGCAATCTCATCCAACCTGTCGGCAGCAGCCGCGATGGGCGGGATCACTGTGTGCTGCCTGGTGTTCGATGTGTCCGGTAACGGCTATGTGAGCGGAAGCGACTACTTCCAGTTGTTCACATACGGTGGCGCGACGGCCTTCTCATCGGCCGGATCGTACAGCGCAGCCCTGATCTACGAGCCCACGGGCGAGAAGATGGGCACTGGCGTTGTCTTCACCGGTTAGAAGAACCTGACCGGACCGTAGCCACGGAAACTGCAAACCCCTTCCTGTTCTTTACTTCTCTCTGTTGGGCGGAGCCATCTCCGCCGATCCGGTGCCCGCATCCTCGGGCAAAGCCCTTTCAAGGGCTGGGACCATCCGATACCCGATGTCGGCGGGCGACCGCGCGAGGATGATGTCAGGGCAGGAGGCCGAGACCTTCGTCACCGACCTGCTCCGCATGCGAGGGCCGATGACGACGATGGAGCTCGAGGAGGAGTCGGCCAGAGGCCGCAGGCGCTGCCCCGACCAGACGGTCGTCTTCCTGACGAAGATGCGCAAGAAGGGTCTGGTCAAGGGCGAAGTCTCCCTGGAACGCCGGGGATGGCTCTGGAGCCTGCCCTGACAGTCAGGCCTTCTTCGCTGGGCCGAAGGGTATGACCGAGGTCTTCGCGACCTGGTCGGTCCACTTCTGTCTGGGGTCGTGCGTGTCGACGGCCATCCCTATGACCCAGTCGAGCAGCAGTAGCACGGGGAACACCTTGGAGATGTTCCTCATGAACGCCTGCCCGCCCGACATCCTGCCAACGAGGGGGACCGCCCTCATGTGCACGAGCATCTTGCCAGGGGTCCCTCCCGCGCCGAGGTCGAAGACCACGGCGTAGACGAAGAGGACGATGCCCGACATTGAGCCCACGAGAAGGTATCGGACCCCGATGATGTCGAACAGGAACCACAGGGGCATGTAGACGATCACGAAATCCACAAGGATCGCCACGAACCGCTTCAGCCAGTGCTCCTGAAGCGCCTTGTCCTGGCTCAGGTAGTCGAACCCCGTGACCATTTCACCCACCCTCGTATGCATGTGCGCACTGTGCCCCGGAGGGGCTGCCACTCGGATCGCCCATCACTCATCATGAGTTCAGCCGGTTGTTTTTCGTCATCGTGGCAGGGTCGTATCTGCCGTGACCCATTAATAAACATTCCTAGATCCCGCGGGGCATCGACAACGGGTATATACGGACCATGGTGCTAGAGCCTCCTGTACATGACAGAGGTCAGGGTCTACGCGGTCATGGAGCACGAGTGCGACCCCAAGCGGTGCACCGCAGCGAAACTGATCCGGCTGGGCGAGCTCAAGGAAGCGGACGTGCGCAAGGTCCCCGGAGGCGCCGTCGTCCTCGATCCGGAGGCGGAGAAGGCGCTGTCCCGGGAGGACGTGCCCGGCGGTCCAGCGCTTCGGCCTGCTCGTCCTCGACTGCTCCTGGGAGAAGCTCAAGCGGTTCCCGAGGCTGCGGGTGGGGCTTCATCACAGGGCGCTCCCGTTCCTCATCGCGGCGAACCCGACCAACTACGGGAAGCCGATGAGGCTGAGCAGCGCCGAGGCGATTGCAGCGGCGCTGTACATCATGGGCGAGGCCGAGCACGCCTCACGCGTCCTATCCAAGTTCAAGTGGGGGCAGACCTTCATCGACATAAACAGGGAGTACCTGGAGGCATACAGGTCATCCTGCACGAGCGGCGAGGTCGTCGCCGCCCAGAACTCCTTCGTCGGAAGGTTACATGCAGCAGAAGGTGATGAGGATGCCCAACGCTTTAGTACCCCCTAGCGGATTGCGGATACCCTTCTGCCCGGTTCTCTGCTGGGGGAGGGTATCTTCGCGTGATTGAGGGGGGACAGGACTGCCTAAAGAGTACACCACTGAGGACCTCGTGTCCATCTGGGAAGAGTTCCTGGGGGGCGAACAGAGGCGTCACCAGGTGTCCGAGATAGCGGACCTGTACCCCGACGTCCGCAGCATGTACATCGACTTCCTCGACATAGAGAAGTTCGACCCAGACCTCGCCAACTACACACTGGTCAGCCCGAACCAGTCGATCGGGGCGGCGGAGGAGGCGATGAGGCACATGGTCTCCCACGCCCTTACGAGCCCTTTCCTCCACTTCAGGATCAAGAACCTGCCGCGCGACTCGCGCATAGAGATCAGGAAGCTGCGAGCGAAGCACCTGGGCGCGTTCGTGTCCGTCGAGGGCCTGGTGAGGAAGGCCACCGAGGTCAGGCCGAAGGTCACCGTGGCCGAGTTCGAGTGCGCGAGGTGCGCGCACAGGATGTCGGTCGAGCAGGATGGCATGCAGTTCCACGAGCCGCTCGAGTGCCCCAAGGACGACGGCGGGTGCGGCAGGGGCGGCGGGTCGACGAAGTTCAGGATGCTGACGGACCCTTCGCGGTTCGTCGACACCCAGAAGATAGAGATCCAGGAGCCGCCTGAGGGGCTGAGGGGCGGTTCCCAGCCCGAGCGGCTCGTCGGCTTCGTCGAGGACGACATCGCGGGGAAGATCTCGCCCGGTGACAGGATCATACTCAACGGGATGCTGAAGAGCGTCCAGAAGGGCGGGGGGCAGCAGAAGACCACGCTCTTCGACATAAGCCTCGACATCAACTCGATCGAGTACGAGGAGCACGAGTACGAGGAGATCGTCATCACCCCGGAGGACGAGATGAAGATCCGCGACTTCGCGGCCTCCGAGGACATCTACGAGAAGATCGTGGGGTCCATATCGCCCACGATATTCGGCTACTCGCAGGAGAAGGAGGCACTGGCACTCCAGCTTTTCGGAGGCGTCTCGAAGGTCATGGATGACGGGACGAGGATCAGGGGTGACATACACATAGCGATGATCGGCGACCCTGGCACCGCCAAGTCCCAGATACTGCGGTACATGGCGCAGCTGGCGCCGAGGGGCATCTACACTTCAGGCAAATCATCGTCCGCTGCAGGGCTCACGGCCGCGGCCGTGAAGGACGAGTTCGGCGAGGGCAGGTGGACCCTGGAGGCCGGGGCGCTCGTCCTGGCGGACAAGGGGCTGGCCTGCATCGACGAGCTGGACAAGATGAACGACCAGGACAGGTCCAGCATCCACGAGAGCCTCGAGCAGGGGACCATATCCGTGGCCAAGGCCGGCATCACCGCGACTCTCCAGTCGAGGTGCGCCGTGCTGGGGGCGGCGAACCCCAAGTACGGCAGGTTCGACGAGAGCAGGAGCATCGCGGAGCAGATCGACCTGCCGCCGGCGCTGCTCTCCAGGTTCGATGCCATCTTCACTATGACGGACCGACCCGACAGCGAGGTGGACCGGAGCAAGGCCGCCCACATCCTGAGGGTCCACCGCAGGGGGGAGCTCAGGCAACACGATGCCCCGGAGAAGATCACGGAGGTCAACGCGGCGGAGATTCTCCGCGAGGGCGACAGCCTCGTCCCGGCGATGGACAGGGACTTCCTGCGCAAGTACGTCGCGTTCAGCAAGCGCACCATCCCCGTCATGAGCGACGAATCGATGAAGACGCTGGAGAAGTACTACGTCGACATCAGGAAGCTGGGGGAGGGTGAGAACGCCTCCGTCCCTATCACCGCCAGACAGCTAGAGGCGCTCATCCGGCTCTCCGAGGCCAGTGCAAGAGCGCGGCTCCACCATCTCGTCATGCCCGAGGACGCGGCGAGGGCCATCAAGATCGTCGAGTACTACCTGGGCAAGGTCGCGAGCGAGGGGGGCCGGCGCGACATCGATCTCATCGCCACCGGCACGAGCAAGAGCCAGAGGGAGCAGATATATGTCCTGAGGAGCCTCGTGCAGCAGCTCTCGGACGAGAGGAGGGGCGTCAGCCTGGAGGAGCTGGTCCAGAAGGCCGTCTCCGAGAACATCCCGGAGGACAAGGTCAGGGCCCTGCTCAAGCGGCTCAGCGACGCCGGTGAGGTCTACTCGCCCCAGCCAGGGTACTACAAGCTCGCGAGCGAGGAGCGCATCGGATGATGGTCGTCAAGATGCACCGGAGGGGCGGGGAGCTCCTCGTCGCGGCCGCGGACGACGATCTGCTCGGCAGGACGTTCAAGTCCGACGGGCTCACCATCACCGTGTCAGAATCGTTCTACAAGGGGGAACGCTGCGACGAGGAGGGGCTGGTCAACAGGCTGCGCATGGCGACCATGGCCAACCTCGTCGGGGAACAGGTCGTGGCGCTGGCGATCAAGCACGGCCTGATCGACCTCGAGAGCGTGCTGAGGATCGGGGGAGTGCCGCACGCGCAGATGGTGAGGATGGTCTGAATGTTCTGCGTCGAGTGCGGTAAGGAGGGCGAGCTCGTGGGCGCATTGTGCCTCGAATGCCATGCGAGGAAGAACGTCCACGCCTCGCTCCCGGACCATGTCAATGTGATTCTGTGCGCCCACTGCTCCTCGATGCTCATCGACGACAGATGGGTGGACGTCGGGTCCGTGAAGGAGGCCGCTGAGGCGGCCGTCAGGCACGCGGTCGAGCTCCCGAAGGGGGTCAAGCTGACCGAGCTGCACCTCAGCATGGAGGAGCTGGACGAGCGGAACATGGACGCCAAGGCGATGATCGTCCTGGAATCGGCGGGGAAGTCCTTCGAGAGGGAGCTGGACACGACGGTCCGTCTGAAGCGCGGATCATGCACCGAGTGCTCGAAGATGCAGGGCAACTACTACGAGGCGATCGTCCAGCTCAGGGGGGACGACAGGTCCGAGGACGAGGGCGTCATGAGCACGACTGAGAAGCGCATACGGGAACGGGTCGCTTCCATGAGGAAGAAGGACCGCGGGGCATTCATCAGCAAGGTCCAGAAGGTCAAGGGCGGCCTCGACTTCTATTTCAGCACGACGCAGGTCGCGAAGGTCATCGCGAGGGAGGCACAGGAGTCGACCTGCGCCGAGTACAAGGAGAGCTCTAGCCTGTGGGGCCAGAAGGACGGCGAGGAGATATACCGCATGACCTTCCTGGTCCGCCTCCCATCCTTCGGGAAGGGGGATGTCGTGACATACTCCTCGCGCGCGTATTATGTGAGAGGCATGTCCAAGGGCGTAATCTACGGCATAGACCTGGCCACCGGCGAGGAGAAGCCGATCAGGCTCAAGGAGCACGACGAGTGCACCCTGACCGTATCCAAGGACCACATCATGAGCGCCGTTGTGGTCCACGAGAGCGGGAGGGAGATGCAGGTCCTCGACCCGGAGACGATGATGACCGTCGACCTGAGGAAGCCCGCGGGCTTCGTCCGGAACGGTGAACAGATACGCCTCGTGAAGACGAACCTCGGCGCGTTCGTCCTCAGCGACGACTGGTAATCGAGGCGTCCGTGCCGCGTTCTATCCAAAGACATTAATCCTCTCTTATCCTTCCGTGGCCCGAGGTAGATATCATGGTCACTGAGACCGACATCCAGAACGCTGTCGTCGAGCTGCTCAGGAAGACCGTAGTGAAGCTCCCGGCGGACGTCGAGAAGTCCATCCGGAAGGCCTACGAGGCGGAGACCGACGAGGTCCCGCGGATGCAGCTCAAGACGATCATAGACAACATCGAGCTCGCGGGGAAGATGAACACGCCCATGTGCCAGGACACGGGCGTGACGATATTCTATGTCACCCTCCCGAGGGAATGCCGCGTGAACGTCGAGAAGGGCATAGTCGAGGGCGTCAGGAGGGCCACCAAGGAGGTCCCGCTGAGGCCCAACGCCGTCCACCCGCTCACCCGGAAGAACCCCGGGGACAACGTCGGCGAGAGGATGCCGTACATCAACTGGAAGCTCGCCGACCAGGAGCACATCGAGATCACGGTGATGACCAAGGGCGCAGGCTCTGAGAACATGAGCGCCCTCGCGATGCTCACGCCTTCGGCCGGGCTCAAGGGGATCAAGGAGTTCGCGCTCAACACGCTGCTGAGGGCCGGGAGCAACCCATGCCCGCCGACGATCATCGGCATGGGCATCGGCGGCTCCGCGGACATATCGATGAAGCTCGCGAAGGAGGCCTTGCTCAGGCCGATCGACGTGCGGCACAAGGACCCGGAGATCGCGAAGCTGGAGACCGAGCTGACCGAGGCCATAAACATGCTCGGGATCGGACCCGATGGGCCTGGGCGGCAAGACGACGATGCTGGGCCTGAACATAGAGTACGCTTACTGCCACACGGCCAGCCTGCCCGTCGCGATAAACGTCCAATGCTGGGCGGGAAGGCGCGGAACGGTGAGGATATACCCGGACGGGAAGCTCGAGTTCCCGACCCACGAGAGGTGACCACGATGCCCAAGACACTCAAGACACCGCTGTCGGAGAGCGACGTTAGGGGGCTGAAGGCCGGCGAGACCATCTACATCGACGGGACCTTCTACACCGGTAGGGACGAGGTGCACATCCACGCGCTGGAGCACTTCGAGAAGGGGCAGAAGGTGCCAGTCGATTTCAAGGGCGCGGCCCTGTTCCACTGCGGCCCCATAATGAGGAAGAAGGGGGACGCCTGGGAGGCCGTCGCCGCGGGACCGACCACTTCGTCGAGGATGAACTCCCTCGAACCGCAGTTCATCGAGAAGTTCAGGCCGGGCGCCATCATCGGCAAGGGCGGGATGTCCCAGCCGACGGTCGACGCGATGAAGAAGTTCGGCTGCGTCTACCTGGCCATCACCGGCGGGGCCGCCGTCCTCGCGGCCAAGGGGATCAAGAAGGTCCACGGCGTCGAGTGGTTCGAGCTCGGCATGCCTGAGGCCATCTGGATCCTGGAGGCCGAGAACTTCGGCCCGCTGACCGTCGCGATCGACGCTCACGGGAACAGCCTGTTCGCGGACGTGGCTGCCAAGATCAAGGTGAACGAGGCCAAGGCGAGGGAGAAGCTCGGGCTGAAGTAGCCCTTGCGCAGCGGGCGCGGCCCGTCAGGCCCTGCCCTTCTCCTTCCCGACCTCGTCGGGACGCCCGTCCGGCTTCTCCGCCTTCGGAGCGGAGGATGGCTCCTGCGCCTCTTCCTGGTCGTACACCGCGGGTGCCTTGTCAGGGGCCTCGAATGTCCTTATGCGGAGCATCACCGCGATCGCGAGCATCACTATCGTGAGAAGGAGCGCCAGTATCATCATCGAGTGGGCCAGGTCGAAGCCGAAGATGAACCCGCCGAAGCTCTCCCTGATCGGGTCCATCGTGATCTCGTCGAGGTTGGTGGGCTCTGCGCCCGTGATCTCAACAGGCCCGAACTCGACTGGTCTGTACCCCTCGGTCGAGAGCCTTATGGTGTAGTTCCCCGCGGCTACGCCAGTGAACTGGAACTCCCCGTTGATGTTCGTGACCGTAGTCCTCTGGTTGGGTTCGATGTCAACTATCACGACCGTGACGCCCGCGAGCGGCGCACGCGTGTCCGAATCCAGTACGGTCCCTCTCAGTCCGCCAGGGAGTCCGACGAGCACTATGTCCAGCCTGACCTCGGTCCCCCTCGGGATGACGACCCCTGGCACGGTCGTGGTGATGTACCCCTCGAGCGTCACCGTGACGGTGTAGCTACCCGCGGAGATGTTGCGGATCGAGTACTCCCCCTCAAGGGACGAGTTCGCGCTCAGGTTGGTACCGTCGACCACCACGTGCGCTCCGACGAGCAGCAGCGTCCCGGCCTTCACGACGCCGTACAGACTCGTCGGCTTCTCCTCGATGAGGATGTCGACCCCCTCGGTGGTCACGTTCGCGACCACCTCGATGTCGCCGACCGTGCTCGAGTTGAAGCCTTCGAGCGACGCGGTGAGCGAATAGGTCCCGGCCGGCATGTTTGGGAGCCTGTAGGTGCCGTTCGCGTCGCTCAGGACAGTGATCGTGACCTCTCCGACGATGACGGCTACCGCGGCCCCCTCGAGCGGCTCGTCGGTCGTCGCGTGCAGGACACGCCCGGTGATCTCCCCGGTCTGCGAGGTCATGAAGAAGTTGACGAACTGGAAGCCGCCGGTGTCGAGGACCGCCACCTTGGACTGGTCGACGTACCCGGCCGCGCTGGCCGTCACGGAATGGGTGCCGCCCGGGATGCCAGTCAGCTGGTACATGCCATCCGCACCGGTGACATTGGAGTATCCCAGCGTCGCGATGGAGACATTCGCCCCCTCGATCGGGCCGTTGGCGTCGGTGACCTGTCCGAAGATGATACCTCCGCTGACGACCAGTGTGACCTCGGTTATGTTGTCAGGCGACACGACGATGTCCTGCACCGGCGATGGGTCGTAGGCGGTCTTCTCCGCCCAGATGTCGTAATGGGTGCCGTTCGCGTCCGCGAACAGTCCAGGGATGTAGACCTGGCCCGTGCTGTTCGAGACCCAGCTCGATGTGTTCCCGGCGACGGTCACGACGGCGTCCTTCATGACCCTGCCGATGTCATCCGTCACCGTCGCGACGACCGCCCCGTTGTAGCCGGTCGCGAGTATGCCTGCGGACATCGTCGGCTCGTCGACGTGTTGAGTCCCCGCATTGGCGTATACGAGGACTAGCATGATTCCGAGGAGGGCGAGCCTGGCCCCGTCCCGGAAGGTGGGGGCTCCGCGTGCCATCTGAAACAGCCTGCTGCGCCAATCACATCGACCGGATAAATACGTTTGCCGCTCAGCTCCCGGACCCATCTTCGGACCACTGGCTGGCAACATATTAATAGCCACGGAGGATAACAGAGCCGGATTAACGGTCACCGGCCATGATGCACAAGGCTACAGAGAGGAGGAGCACGGAGGAGGTCATGTCCCTCCTCCACCCGGTCGTCTCCGAGTGGTTCAGGGACAAGTTCGGAGAGGTCACGGAGGCCCAGGCCATGGCCGTCCCCCTCATCCACGCGAGGAGGAGCGTCCTGGTCTCATCCCCGACCGGCTCGGGCAAGACCCTGACGGCATTCCTGTCGATCATCAACGAGCTCGCCCTCCTCGCCCAGGACGGGCGCCTGGAGGATAGGATCTACGCGGTCTACATCTCTCCCCTGAAAGCCCTCGCGAACGACATCAACGAGAACCTGCTGCGCCCGCTTGGGGAGATATCCAGCCGGTTCGAGGCCGAAGGCCTCCTCCCGCCGAAGATCAAGGTCGCCGTCAGGACGGGGGACACGCTCCCTGCGGAGAGGCAGAGGCAGCTCAGGTCGCCTCCGCACATCTTCATCACGACCCCGGAGTCCCTGTCCCTCATCCTCTCCACGCCCGTGTTCAGCAAGAAGTTCGAGTCCGTGGACTACGTCATCATCGACGAGGTCCACGAGGTCTGCGACTCGAAGCGCGGGTCCGCCCTGTCCGTCGCACTGGAACGGCTCCAGAGCTCATGCCAGAAGAGCCTCGTCCGGATAGGGCTGTCCGCGACCGTCGCCCCGCTCGAGCAGGTCGGCGAGTTCCTCGTGGGGAACGAGGACGGGGTCCCGAGGGACCTGAGCCATCGTCGAGGTCTACGGCCAGCGCGACCTGGACCTGTCGGTCCTGTGCCCCGCGAAGGACATGACCTCGCTGTCGTTCGAGGTCGTCAACTCCAAGATGTACGACATGCTCAAGGAGATGATCGAGGGGCACAGGACGACCCTCGTCTTCACCAACACCCGCAGCGGGACCGAGAGCGTCGTGTACAAGCTGAAGGAGCGTGGGCTCGAGCAGGTCGGCGCGCACCACGGCAGCCTCAGCAGGGAGACCCGGCTGGAGGTCGAGTCCGCCCTCAGGGCGGGCCAGCTCCGTTCAGTAGTCTCATCAACCTCCCTCGAGCTGGGCATCGACATCGGGTCGATAGACCTGGTCGTGCAGATCGGGTCTCCGAAATCGGTCGCGAAAGGGCTCCAACGCGTCGGTCGCGCGGGGCACCAGTACAAGGGCACGTCGAAGGGCCGGATCGTCGTGTTCGAGAGCGACGACCTCGTCGAGTGCGCGGTGCTCTGCCGGTCTGCCCACAGGAAGATGATCGACCGGGTCACCATCCCCGAGGCTCCCCTGGACGTCCTGGCCCAGGCGATAGTGGGCCTTTCCATCGAACGCAACTGGCCGGTCGACGAGGCGCTAGCGCTCCTCCGCAGGTCGTACACCTACAGGGACCTGCACCTGCGGCAGCTCGAGAGCGTCCTCCGGTACCTCGGCGGGAAGGAGGAGTTCGAGGGCATCTACTCCAAGATCTGGTACGACGAGCAGCAGAGGGTGTTCGGCAGGAAGCACGGCTCCAGGATGATCTACTACCTCAACCAGGGCACGATCCCCGAGGAGGCGGACTACAAGGTCTTCTCCGAGCGCGGCTCCCTCATCGGTTCGCTGTCGGAGAAGTTCGTGGAGCGCCTGTCCACCGGTGACATCTTCGTCCTGGGGGGCAGGAGCTACGAGTTCATCCGGAGCAAGGGCACGAAGGCCTTCGTCAAGAACGCCACGGGGCGGAAGCCGACGGTCCCTTCGTGGACGGGCGAGCTCCTCCCGCGCAGCTATGACCTGTCGGTGGGCATAGGCCGGTTCAGGAAGGAGATGGACGACAGGATCGGCAAGCTCCCGGACGGCGAAGTGCGCAAGTGGCTGATGGAGGACTTCGATGTCGACGAGGGCTCCGCGACCACGATACTGAACTACTTCAAGGAGCAGAAGATGCTCGCCAAGATCCCGACCGACGAGCGGCTCGTCGTGGAGGGGTATGTCGATGCATCCGGGAACAGGAACGCGATATTCCACTTCCCATTCGGCAGGCGCGTGAACGACGCGCTCAGCAGGGCCTACGCCAATGTCCTGTCGGCGAGGACGCGGGCGAACGTCACCGTCAGCGTCACCGACGACAACTTCATGCTCACCGCGTCCCGCGCGTTCGACCTCGAATCGCTCCCATCTGCAGTGACCGCCGAGAACATCGAGCAGCTCCTGCGCGCATCCGTCCGAGGGTCCGAGCTCTTCTCCCAGCGGTTCAGGCACGTCGCGACCAGGAGCTTCATGGTGCTCCGCAACTACAAGGGGCGGGAGCTGTCCGTCGCGCGGCAGCAGCTGCGCTCGCAGCGGCTCCTGGACGTCCTCCACGAGCTCGAGGACTTCCCGGTCATGGCCGAGACCTACACGGAGATCCTGACCGACGTCATGGACCTCGAGAACGCCCGGGGGGTCCTCGCCAGCATCGGCTCCGGGGAGAGGCGGATGGAGTTCATACCGTTCTCCGGCGTCCCGTCGCCGTTCGCGCACAACGTGGTCCTCGTAGGGGTCTCTGACATCGTCCTGATGGAGGACAAGAGCATGCTCCTCCGGGAGCTGCACAGGAAGGTCCTGGCGCGCGTCCTGGGGGAGGGCGCCGTGCGCGAGTTCCAGTTCGACCAGGAGGTCGTGGCCGAGTACTACGCGAAGAAGCATCCGGCGGTGTCGACGAAGCAGGGGCTGCTCGAGTCGATGCGTCTGATCGGCCCGATGAACCTGTTCAGGGAGAAGGGGGAGAGCGCGTTCTCCCACGCCTCCGCGCCGTTCGAGAAGGTGCGCGCATGGGGGGCCGAGCTGCTCCGGGAGGGGAAGGTCCGCTCCGTCTGGGCAGGCGAGGATGTCTACGTGACGTCCGAGCACTGGCCCACCTACTCCTGCCTGCACTCGAAGGAGGCCCGAATCGGACCGGACGAGGCGACCGTCCTCGACCGGCTTGGGAAGGGCCCGCTCAGCCAGCCGGACCTCGTCGCGGCCACGGGCCTGACGAGGGAACGGACCAAGGATGCCGTGAGGCGCCTCGAGACGTCGAACGCGGTCCACAGATCCGATCTCCACGGCCAATCGTTCGTCTACTCCGTCTCGCCTCCTGCCAGGATGGAGCGCAGGCAGTGCATGGCGGACGCGATCACAAGGCACCTCTCCTTCCACGCGCCCATAGGGCTCGAGGACCTGGCATACGAGGTCGGCGTGCAGGAGCGCGACGCGGAAGGGGTCCTGAACGAGCTCCTGGCCTCCGAAAGGGTCGTCTCCGGGCGGTTCGTCGTCGGCGACGAGCAGCAGTACATGTTGGCTGAGGACTACCTGCGCATCCGGGTCTCCGACGCGCCCGTGTTCGACAGGGAGACCGTGCGCAGGTACTCCGAGGCGAAGCACTTCGAGCGTCTGGGTTCGGCCCGCGACTTCTTCGAGAAGTACGGGGAGGGTGGGATGACCTACGACATCTTCCAGCGCGTCGATTCGTTCGACCACGCGAAGTTCGGGTCCATGAGGCGGTCGGGTGAGGTCGTGCTCGGCCGGTTCGTCAGGGGCAGGCTGAGGTACGTCCTAGGGGACGATGCGCCCCACTACCTCGGGGTATACAGGCGCTCGGCGCCTGACAAATACGAGGCGCAGATACTGAAGGCCGTCGACGTCATGGGGCCCGGAACGTACCTGGAGGTCGCGGCCCGGACCAAGTTCCCGCCGGAGACGATGCGGGAGCGCTTCGACTCCCTCGACCGGAAGGGGTACCTGGTCAGGGTCTACGAAGAGGCCGAGTCCTGGAGCTCGAGGAGCGTGTATGCGGTCAACCCGTCCGAACCTTCCACCAGGGACCCGTACACGCCGGTCCTGAAGAGGTACCTGAGCGGGAACGGGCCTGCCACCGCGCTCCAGGCCGCCTCCTACCTCGACATCGACGTGGAGGATGCGAGGAAGCTCCTCGACAGGGTCGGGGCGAGGCGCATCTCCGTGGGGCTGGAGAGGACGGAGATGTTCATCTCCGCAGGCGAGCTCCCGAGGCTGGAGGCGTTCACCCCTGCTCCGGAGAAGAGGCTGAGGATCCTTTCACTGTACGACCCTTTCCTCGGCGACAGGTGGGCCGAGATCACCTCCAGATACGGCGAGGGATGGATCTTCCCCGTCGTGCAGGGGGGCCAGGTGGTCGGCATGATCGAGAAGTGGCTCATGGCCGGCTCGGTCGAGGTCAGGCGCATCGACCTCTCGGACCCGGCGCTCCTCGGAACGCTGATCGAGGAGTTCGACGGGATGATGAGATACTACAACGGGCTCGGCGTGGACATCATACGCGTCAGGGAATGCATGGGCGCCGATGCGGCGCTCCCTCCCGCCTGAGGTCCTGACCGAGTTCACGGGGCGGGGCTACTCCCTCACAAACGGGATGCTGGTGAAGGGGAAGGTGATGGACGGCTGCTTCGAGAAGGACGAGGTCCTCAGGACGGTCCTGCTCATGCAGAACCTGTCCCCCGAGGCCAGGTCCATGGACATGGCGGACCTGCTCGGCCGGTATGGCGGCCTGCGCTCCGACGCCGAGGCTCTCGCGCGGGTCGAGAAGTTCGAGTCGCTGACGAGGATGTACAGGAGGGGCGAGGTCGTGCGGGGGCATCTCGTCCCTGACAGGGTGGGATACTGCACCCCCGAGGACGCCGGCCTGTACCTGGTCGCCAGGCAGAGGAAGCTGACGGACGCGGAGCGGTACGTGCTGAGGGTCGTGAGGCACCAGCAGCCTGTCAAGCGTGACCGGCTGCTCGAGCTCTCACCCCTCGGCGAGGGTGCCACCGCAGAGGCCATCCGGTCCCTGTACCTGTCGTCGCGCCTGTTCCTCGACGGGTCGCAGTCGTACGTGGCGGTGGCCAAGGCCCGGACCACGCGGGGTTCGGCATGGCCGAAGATCATCGGGCGTCTGTTCGATATCTACGGGGTCATGAGCGCGGAGTCCCTGGCGACGTTGCTCGGGCACGAGATCCCGATGCGCGAGGTCCGCGGCGCCCTGAGGGCGCTCGAGGGCGAAGGTCGCCTGACCAAAGGGTTCCTGATCGCGGGTTCGACAACGCTCTACTGGGCCTCCGTGCCCGCCGCCCGCACTCTCGGGAAGGCGGCGTTCGACCGCGCCTTCGTGCTCTCACCGGAGGACAACCTGACCCTGTACCTCCGGGCCGGCTTCAGAGAGTCCCTCCCGGACACGGGCAGGCACGCAGTGTTCCGCGGGCCCGCCCTGATCGGTTCGTTCATCGGCAAGATCCGAGAGGGCAGGCTCGAGATCGAGGACGTCAGGGGCGACGAGGACTGCGGCGCGTTGATCGCGGAGTACGCCAGGGCCATGGGACTCGCCCTCAGGGAGCGCGAGGCCGGCAGGATCTCGGATTGGGAGATCATGGAGTTCTACAAGAAGACCCATCAGGGCGGCTGAGCCGCGGGCAAGCTTAATGTATCCCGCCTGGGGATATCATCCGCATGGTCGACCTGGCATTCCTCGCTGACGAGCCGATCCCCGCCGCCGCCCTCGTGGTCGGCGGCCTACTGTCGTTCTTCATCGCGATCTACGGGCGCAGGGACGACTCCCACCTGGACGAGATCGGCACGTTCATGGCATTCCTCCTGGGTGGCTCGATGCTCGTGATGGCGTACGCCATCTGGTCCGAGGACGCGCTCGGCTGGTTCTCGCTCGCACTCGTGATCGTCCTGGCGCTCACGCTGTTCCTGAAACCGCTGAAGGAGATCCCCTGGTCCGCGCTTCTCGGGGTCATAGTGGGCGGCCTGGCCGCGTACGGCGCTTCGCTGCTGCTCCCCTCCGAGGTGCTGGGGGTCCAGGAGTGGATCGTCCTCCTGATCATCTTCATAATCGTCGGGGCCATCGTCCACGGCATATTCCACTTCCTCGAGGACATGCTGACCTTGGCCACCCTCGTCGTCGGGTGGGCGCCCACGATGATCGTCGTCGGTCTCGTAGCCGTCGCGGAGGGCGTGCTGTTGCTGATGGACAGGTCCATCTCAACGCTGTTCTGAGAACGCGCACGTCTTCCCCGAAGACAGCCCGCGCTCGTTCATGTACATGTACTCCTGAGCGTAGCCAGCAAACTCGCCGAACCTCTCCGCAGCGAACTCCCTCAGCCTCCTGTACGTACCTTCCTGTCCGTAGAGGCGTTTCAGGGCCCGCTCCATCCAGACGTCTATCGGAAAGGCCTCGAGCCTCCCGAAGCCGAAGAGCGAGACGCAGTCAGCGACCTTGTCCCCCACCCCTGGAAGCGACTTCAATCCATCCCTGAGGCTCGCAAGGTCCATCCGAGTCATCCGGTCGAGCCCGTCGGGCCCGATGGCGTCGCATATCCCCCTGACGTAGTCGGCCCTGTATCCGAGACCCAGCTTCCTCAGGTCACTGGCGGTGGCCTTCGAGAGCCTCGCATGGTCAGGGAACGCGTGCACCCCGGGCGCGATCCGTCGCCCGTACCCCGCCGAGACGGCATCTATCATGCGCGATATCCTCGGGATGTTGGCATAGGTCGCTAGGGCGAAGCTGATGAGGCATTCCCACTCGTCCATCTTCACGATCCTGAGCCCCCTGAGCCTCTTCACCCCGCGGCCCAGGACGGGGTCCTTCGACAGGGCGCGCTGGACGCGGTCTATGTCGTCCCCGGCCCTGAGGTGGCGCGCCACCATCTCCGCGACTCCATCCTCCCGCGGTCCCGCCGAAACCTCGAGGGTCGCCCCTTCGGCCCTGAGCGTGACGAAGCTCTCTCCGAGGGGGCCGCTCCAGGAGCCGTCGTCGGCCCGTCGCCACCTGAACGTCTGACCGCACCCCAGGGTCATGTCCAAATCGAGCGGGTCGATCTCGAGCTCAAGCGCCATGTTCCTTTCAGCCCCTGTCCCTCAGCGCTTGTAGCCTATCATCCGCAGGAACGACTTCCTGTCCTCGACATCCTTGGGCGTTTCTATCCCCTTCGGCCTCTCGCCGTCTATGACGCCCAAGATCCCCCGCCCGCGCTCGTTCTCGGCGACGATCACATCCACCGGGTTCGCGGTCGCGCAGAAGACGGTGCAGACCTCGTGGACGCTCTTGATCGCATTCAGGACGTTTATCGGATACGCGTCCCTCAGGAAGACGACGAACGTGTGGCCCGCCCCTATGCTCATCGCGGTGCGGGATGCGACCTCCTTGAGCGCGCCGTCGTTCCCTTCCACCCTGACGAGGCACGGCCCGGACGCCTCGCAGAAGGCCACACCGAACTTCGCCTGCGGCACGGTCCCGACGACCGCCTCATAGAGGTCCTCGGCAGACTTGATGAAGTGGCTCTGGCCGATTATGACGTTAGCGTTCTCGGGCATCTCAACCCCAATGGTCTTGAGTTCCATCTCAGCCCCCTGACTCTCAACAACCACCCTGTGGAAAAATGTTTGCCCACGCTCCTTGAAAGGCTGGCTGGGACTTCGTTATCAATACCAGAAATCAAAACGGTTAACTATTTATCCAGGCATACCGTAAAGTGAGCCGCGATAACACAGGAGGCACTGCCACTTGCCAGATTCTAGCGGGGAGAAGCTATGTCCGATCTGCGATTCTCCGCTTCAGCCGGGTTCGAAGAAATGCGGGTTCTGCGGTACTGACCTGACCATCTTCGACATCGAGGTCGAGCCCGCGAAGAATGCTCCGACCCCGCCTCCCGCCCCGAGCAGGGCGAGGATCGAGTCGAGGGTCGAGGAGATACTCTCAAGGCCGTCGGGCATCAGGGACCTCTCGCCACCACCTGCGCGTGCGGCCAAGTCCGTGGCTCCAGAGCCGGAGACGAAACTCGAGCCGGAGATCGTCCCGGAGCCCAAACCTTCTTTCGAGGAGCCTGCGGTCGAGCAGCCTGCCGTCGAGACTTTCGAGTGCCCTGAATGCGGCGGAAAGGTGGATGCCACGGCCGGTTCGTGCCCTAAGTGCGGGGTCCTGTTCGCCGAGGAAGGAGCAGACAAGTTCCAGTGCCCCGCGTGCAACACGCTGGTCAATGTCGATGCCCAGACGTGCCCCGGCTGCGGGGCCGTCTTCGTCGAATCCGAGGAGGCAGTCGAGGAGACTGTCAAGGAGACCGCATCGGCGGAGGCAACCGTGAGAGCGCCCGCCGAGATCGAGGCACCAGTGACCGAGGTCGAGGAGGAGCCCGTCGCCCGCCCGCCAAGGGCCGCCAAGCCAGACGCGGCGGCAGAGAAGAAGGGACTCCTAGGTGGCTTTTTCAAGCGCAAGAAGAAGGAAGAGCCGGAGAAGAAGCCGGAACCTGAGGCGACGCAGGATGTCGAGGAAGAGGCGGAATCAGCCATACCCGGCATCCACGCCCCTGATGTCATCCATCCAGTGAGGAAGCTCGCACCGAAGGCCGAGCCCAGGCCTGAGCCGAGGCCGGAGCCGCGCCCCGCCCCGGTCGTCGAGGAGCGCGCCCCAGCGCAGCCATCGCCCGCCTTGGACGCGAAGGACAAGGGCAAGGAGCTGGCGCGCATGGTCGCGGAGATAAAACCCCTCCTGGCGCTCGCGATGGAGAAGGAAGTCGACATCTCCGAGCCGAAGCGGCTGATCGACGACGCGGCCGTTGCCGGCAGGGAGAGGCAGCTCGACACTGCGCTCGACCTCGTCGTGCAATCCAAATCCATACTCCTGAACAAGCTCGACGTCCAGCTGACCGCGATGCTCGGACAGCTGCGGGAGGAGCTGAAGGTCGCATCGTCCCTTGGCGCGGATGTCTCGCGGCCGACGACCTACATCCAGGAGACAGAGAGGGCGAAGGCTGCGGGCGACGCCGAGGCGGCGTTCGTCTACGCCGAGAAGGTCCAGAGGGATCTCCTGCCTATCACCGGCCGATACAACGAGTCCAAGAGGAAGATCGCCGCGCTCAAGGCGCTGATCGCGGACTGCGAGGTGTTCATCGTGGACACGAAGGAGCCGCGAGGGCTCCTGGTCGAGGCGGGCAACGCCTTCGAATCCAACGACTACGGTGAGGTGGATTCCCTTGTGCACGCAGCCGAGGAGAAGCTGTACAAGGCGATCCCGAACAGGATGGCCGACGAGATCAACAAGGCCAAGGAGCTCCTGCGCGAGGCCAAGATGAGGAACGTCAACATCACGCCGATGATCACGACCCTCAAGTCCGTGATCAACCTCATGAAGGCTGGCGACTACAGGCAGGCGATGAAGGAGATGAGGGACTTCAAGGAAGCCGTCCGGAAAGGGGCGTAGGCTCCCTCAGGTCAGGTTCAGGACCTCCATCTCCCTCTCCAGTATCGATATCTCCTGCTGCTTCAGCGTCTCCGGGCTGAGTGATATCGCCATTATGCACTTCGACTCCGAGACATCGTCTATGAGGCTCCTGACGAATCTCAGGACCGCCTCGAAGTTGGTGCTGCTGATCAGGTACTGGATTCCGTCCAGGACGACCATCCCCGGCTTCGGCTCGGCGATGAACTCCTGGATCTTGTGGACCATCATCTCCAGCGAAGGCGGGACCGTCGTCTCCTGGGAGCTGTCCCTGTCCGTGAGCCAGAGGATCTGGGGCTGCTCCTGGAACTCCTCCCTCACCCGCTTCGGGTTCATCCTCGTTATGACGAGGCCCCTGAAGTCCTCCTTCATCTTCCTCGACAGGAGGACGTTGCTGTAAGTGGGCTTCTCCTCCTCGATGAGGTAGCAGTGGCCGGGCTGGACCTTGACCTCCTTCATGATCTCCTTGCGCGTCTCCTGGACGGGGGCGAGGGGTTTGAGTATGTCGGAGACGAGCGCGAGGTCGATGTCCAGTTTCATGATCGTGGCGAAGGCGGATATCTTGTTGAGAGTGCTCTCCAGCTCCCTCACGCTGTTCTGGACCCTCTCGGCGACGTAGGAGATTATCTCATCCGACATCCTGAGCTTCTTCTCGGCCGCCTTGGCCTTCAGGATCTTGACCCTGGTGTCGAAGTCCGGGGGCTGTATGTCGGCCGTGAGCCCCTTCTGTATCCTCGAGCTGAGCCGCTCGCTGAACGCTGGTATCTGCGCGGGGACCCTGTCGCTCGCGAACGCCACCTGCTTCCCGGCGTCGACCAGGCTGTCCACCACGTTGACCATCTCGTTCTGGGCCGCCTCGCTAGCCGCGAGGAACTGCAGGTCGTCCACGAGCAGCACGTCGGCCTTCTTCAGGTCCTCCCTGATCTTCCGGGTGAGGTCGCCTCCCTTCGCCTGGTCGAACGCCTCCACGAGCCTGTCGGAGGGGACGTAGAGCACCTTGAGAGCCGGTTTGGTCTGCCCGAGCTTGTTCCCGATGCTGATGAGCAGGTGGGTCTTGCCCAGGCCGGATCCTCCGAAGATGAGCAGCGGATTGTAGGTCTTGCCAGGGTTCTCAGCGACGGCGACCGCGGCGGCCACGGGGAACTTGGAGTTCGGACCGACGACGAAGCTCTGGAAAGTCATCTCCGCCTGAAGGGGTTTCGTGAAAGTCATGGTGGGGATCTCCTCGGCGGAGCACTTCGCGCATTCCCCCTTCGAGTCCAGCTTCCCGCCGCACCTCGGGCATCCGCTCGGGACGGCCTGCGCCTCGGGCTCGGTGCCGGTCTGGTACTTCAGGATGAGGTCGTAGACGTCCGCCGCCTTCTCCTCGCGCTTCTTCTTCTCCATCTCGGCCTTGATCGATTCCTCCTCGGCCTTCCTCTTCTGGACCTTGCGTCGGATCTTCTCCTGGAGGAACTCAACGTCCGACTCTATCTCAGCGATCCTCGAACGGTCGTCGAGCTTGGCGCGTATCTCGTTTATCTCGGGCTCGTGGCCGAGTATGGGGAAGTTGTTGAGCATGACCTCGAACTGCTTGAGCCGGTCAGCATCCTTATCGAAGATGGCGAGCTCCTTGGCCAAGGCCTGGGGTCCTTTCTTATGCGCCTCGAGGAGCGTGTCCACCTTGAACCCCTTCCTCCGCCACTGTTCCACCCTCTCCGTCCCCGGGTCCGTCGGCTTCTCCTCGTCCGCCTCCTCGGCCTCAGGCGGCGGAGGCGGCTCGGGGGACAGTGCCGCTGGCGCGGCTGTTGAGGCGGGCGCCATGGTCTGGGCAGGGGCTGGCTTGGTGGTCGTCTGTCTCGGTCCCGCGATCCAAGAATCGGGGAAACGCCTCTCGAACTCCTCGCTCGAGACGCGGCTGTGGAGCTCTATGCTGGATCCCTTGTCCTGCGAATCCTCGAGGATGAACCTCAGGGACTTCTCCCCGGTGTATATCCTCCTGAGCTCCCTGGGCTTCGACTTCTCGAACTCGTAGATGGCCATCACGGGGGTGCCCTGCTCCACGACAATGTAGCCCATCGAACTCATGATGTCCTTCTCGAGGGTTACGCGGACGTAGCCCGAGAAGCCGTACTGCTTGAGGTCCGCGAGGATCGCCTTCAGGGAGTCGGGTCCTCCCTTCGCGGTCCTGACTACGATGCCCTCCGGGATGCGCAGGTCCGTGACCATCTCTGGTCTCCCATGTGTGAAAGGGACACTAGGTAGAAAAGCCTCTCGTTGATGCCACGATGCCTGGACCGGCCGCGCGCGGGGTAGCGGGATGTCAAAAGACTTAACTAGGGAGACAATCTTCCCAAGAACCCCGATGCCACTGTAGCTCAGCGGCTGCGCCTTCACGGCGCCGTTAAAGAGCGGCGGTTTCGTAAACCGCAGGTCGGGGGTTCAAAACCCTCCAGTGGCTCCATCCATTCTCACATCCGAATGCGACGCGCCAAGGCTAATATGCCCGCTGTCCCATCCGACCATCATGGCGGAGGGGGCAGTAGTTTTCGTCAGGTCGGTCGCGTGTCCCAAGTGCGGTCTGCGTTCCTCTGCCTACCTCAGCATTGTCTCCCAGACGGAAGGGGCCGCCATCTGCCCACGGTGCGGCGCAGGGTTCCGGCACCCGTTGCCGCAGCACCATGTCCTGCAGGTCCCGCCGGCCGGGCTGACGGACCACCGAGGGCGTGGCCGTGTGACCCGCTATCCCGGGCTCTACAGCCGGCCGAAGGAGGCGCCGAGGTTCGACCTGGGAGGCCTGATGAGGACGGCCGCACTGCCGTCGGACGGGTTCCAGAGGCTCTTTGTGAGGACGGATTTCGGGCATGCGATGATCGTCGTCATCATGACGGCGCTGGTCGGTTCCATTGTCGCAGGACTTGTCTCCTGGACCCTCCTCGACGAGCTCGGATACTATACATCCAACAACCTCTGGCTGGTTGTCTCGGAGTCGATGAGCTTCTCCATCCAGATCGTCACGTTCTTCGTGTTCTCGTTCTCGGCTGCATTGATCTCCAAGTGGATGTTCAAGGGCCGGGGCGATTACTCTGCCACGGCGACCCTCATGGGGTATGCGATGGTGTGGTACACCGCAATCTCGGTCTCCATGTCCGTGGTCTTCGCCACGGTCTTCATGGACGCCATCTCCAGGGACGATCCCACTGTGACCGCCTCCGTCATTGCGCTCGGCCTGCTGTTCGTGGTCCTCATCGTCGGGCTCATCTGGCTCCTGTGGGTGTCGGCAAGAGCGGTCAGCGTGGCGAACGACATCTCCCTCGGCGAGGGCGTCCTGACAATCATAATCTCGTCACTCATCGTCGGGGCGGTGACCATCGCCGTGAGCCTGTTCGTGACGCTCCCGATAGGGATATCCCTCTAGCGGGCCGATCACTCGTCCAGGATCCTGTCGACCATCTTCATGGCGCAGAGGTCACCGCACATGGAACAGACCTCGGGGCTCCGCGGCTTCCTCCGCTTCCTGTAGGCCCTCGCCTTGTCCGGGTTCATGCTGAGGTCGAACATCCTCTCCCAGTCGAACGCCTTCCTCGCGACGGACATCTTGAGGTCCCAGTCCCTGTCCCTCCCTCTCGCGAGGTCCGCGGCGTGTGCTGCTATCCGCGAGGCGATGACCCCTTCGCGCACGTCGTCCACGGTCGGCAGGGAAAGGTGCTCCGACGGCGTGACGTAGCAGAGGAAGTCGGCGCCGTTGTAGGCCGCGATGGCGCCTCCGATCGCACCTGAGATGTGATCGTAGCCTGCCGCGACGTCGCAGACCAGCGGTCCGAGTACATAGAAGGGCGCGCCCTTGCAGACAGCCTTCTCGATCTTCACGTTCGCCTCGATCTGGTTCATCGGGACGTGCCCTGGCCCTTCGACCATCGCCTGCACGCCCGCAGCCCTGGCCCTGTCGACGAGCTTCCCGAGCACCATCAGCTCGTGCATCTGCGGGATGTCGGAGGCATCGGCCGTGCAGCCAGGCCTGAGCCCGTCGCCCAGGCTGAGAGCGAACCCGTGCTCATTCGCGAGCTCGAGCAGGTAATCGTACTCGGAATAGAGCGGGTTCTCCGCCCCGTTGTGGTGCATCCACGCGACCAGGATCGCCCCGCCTCTGGATACGACCCCCGTGACGCGCTTGTGCTTCTTGAGAGAATCGGCGGTCTCCTGGGTGACCCCGCAGTGAACGGTCATGAAATCGATGCCGTCCTTCGCGTGCTCCTCAATCGCCTTGAAGAGGTCGTCGGATGTCATGCTCAGGACCCCTCCGGCGCCAGCCTTCTTGCATGCCGCCTCGTATATCGGGACCGTGCCGACGGGCACGGTCGAGCTCCGGACCACCTTGCGCCTGACCTCCCTCGTGTCGCCGCCTGTGCTGAGGTCCATGACGGCGTCGGCGCCGTAGCGGACGGCGACCCGGAGCTTCTCCAGCTCCTCGTCGATGTCCGCGTGGTCCTTGGACGTGCCGATGTTGGCGTTGATCTTGACCCTGAGCCCCTCGCCGATGCCGCACGGGACGAGCTTGGCGTGCCTGGGGTTCCGCGGGATCACGACCCTTCCCGCATCGAGTAGTCTGGCCAGACGCTCAGGCTCGACGCCCTCCGCCTTCGAGACCCCCTTCATTTCCTGTGGAAACGCCCTCTTCTTCCTGCCAGGCATTGGATACCGTATCGATGAATGGCTATTCGGTATAAATCCTTTCATCAGTCACAGCCTCGGCCAGGGTCGCACTTTGGCCATCGTGTTGTCGGTCCAGGACGTGGCACAGGGTCGGTCTGTCGCATCGCCACCGGACCCCTCGCACAGGGCCTTCAAGCAGTGTCGTCAAACGACGATGTTTCCTGTGGAACGCGCGGAACCTAGAACGGCGCTTTCTTGCAGTGGAAACGAAGGGGTGTTCTGGGGGTAGCCAGATAGTACTCGCAAAGCCTTTAAATATCATGGTTCCATTGAAGATTCAGAACGCTGAATAAAACGCCGAAAACAAGGATGGGATGCAGCGGTCCGTAGCCACTCGACTCAGAGTGTGTCATAGGGTTGAATATCGATGGAAGACACGACTTACGATGCTGAGCGAATCCAGGTCCTCGAGGGCCTGGAAGCCGTCCGGAAGCGGCCGAGCATGTACATCGGCAGCACGGACTTCCACGGTCTGCACCACCTCGTCTACGAGGTGGTCGACAACAGCATCGACGAGGCCATGGGCGGGTTCTGCACTCAGATCACGATCGCCCTCAACGAGGATGGCAGTGTCACCGTCGAGGACGATGGGCGAGGCATCCCGGTCGGCATGCACAAGAAGTACAAGCAGGACGCCCTCGAGCTCGTCCTGACAAAGCTGCACTCCGGCGGCAAGTTCGACCGCAAGACCTACAAGGTCTCCGGCGGGTTGCACGGGGTCGGCCTCAGCGTCGTGAACGCCCTCTCCGAATGGCTCGAGGTGCGCGTGAGCAGGGGCGGGAAGGTCAACTTCCAGAGATACGAGCGCGGCGTCGCTGTCACCCCGGTCAAGATCGTCGGCGATGCCCAGGTCACGGGCACGATAATCACGTTCAAGCCGGACGCCCAGATCTTCGAGGATGTCAACTTCAACTTCGAGACGCTGTCAGGCAGGATGAGGGAGCTGGCCTTCCTCAACCGGGGCCTGAAGGTCATCATCACCGAGAAGAAGACGAACCAGGTGGGCAACTACAGGTTCGAGGGTGGCCTCGTCGAATACGTCCAGTTCATCAACAGGAACAAGGCCTGTCTTCACGACAAGCCCATGTACATCATGGCCGAGAAGGGCAGTACATCCGTCGAGCTGGGGATGCAATACACCGACAGCTATGCGGAGAACATCCACACGTTCGCCAACAACATCAACACGATAGAGGGCGGCACTCACCTGATTGGTTTCAGAGCGGCTCTGACGCGCACCATCAACGATTACGCCAAGAAGTACGGCTTCATGAAGGGCACCGCCGATGCGCTCAGCGGGGAGGACGTCCGCGAAGGCCTCACCGCGGTCATCAGTATCAAGATCGCTGAGCCGCAGTTCGAGGGTCAGACCAAGACCAAGCTGGGCAACAGCGAGGTCCGCGGGCTCGTCGAGTCGCTCGTGAGCGAGAAACTCTTCGAGTTCCTCGAGGAGAACCCCAAGATCGCTCAGGCCTCGATAAGCAAGGCGATCCTGGCCTCACAGGCGCGAGAGGCCGCCAGGAAGGCGCGTGAGCTCACGCGCAGGAAGGGCCTGCTCGACGTGGGCAACCTCCCCGGCAAGCTCGCCGACTGCTCGGAGAAGGACCCTTCGAAGTGCGAGATATTCCTGGTCGAGGGCGATTCCGCCGGCGGCAGCGCGAAGCAGGCCAGGGACAGGACGTTCCAGGCAATATTGCCCCTAAGGGGCAAGATACTCAACGTCGAGAAGGCGCGGCTCGACAAGATGCTCAAGAACCAGGAGATCCGGACCATCATCACGGCCCTCGGGACCGGCATCGACTCAGAGTTCGACATCGCCAAGGCCAGGTATCACAGGGTCTGCATCATGACCGATGCCGACGTCGACGGGGCGCACATCAGGACCCTCCTGCTCACGTTCTTCTTCAGGTACATGGAGCCGATGATCGACAGGGCTACATCTACATCGCACAGCCTCCGCTCTACCGGGTCAAGAAGGGGAAGACCGAGAGGTACGTCTTCTCCGACAAGGAGCTCCAGGACACCGTCCAGGAACTCGGCCAAGGCGCCGAGATCCAGAGGTACAAGGGTCTGGGCGAGATGAACCCGGACCAGCTCCGCGAGACGACCATGAGCATGTCGATGCGGATCCTCAAGCACGTAACCATCGAGGACGCTGTGGAGGCGAACAACCTGTTCGACATCCTCATGGGCGACGAGGTCGAGCCGCGGCGCAAGTTCATACAGGACCACGCCAAAGAGGTGGAGTTCCTGGACGTGTGAGGTGGACAGGCATGGCTGATGAGAAGAAGGCTGAGCAGCACCCGCAGTCCCCGATCGCCGCGAGGCTGATTCCGCGCCCCATCGAGACCGAGATGAAGAAGTCCTACATCGACTACGCCATGAGCGTCATCGTCGGGCGCGCTCTTCCAGACGTAAGCGACGGTCTCAAACCGGTCCACCGGCGCATCCTCTTCGCCATGAACGAGATGGGCCTCGTCCACAACCGCGCGCAGAAGAAGTCCGCCAGGGTCGTCGGAGAGGTCCTGGGCAAGTACCACCCCCACGGTGATATTGCCATATACGACACGCTCGTCCGGATGGCCCAGGACTTCTCGATGCGCTACCCGCTCATCGACGGCCAGGGCAACTTCGGCAGCACGGACGGGGACCGCGCAGCCGCGATGAGGTACACCGAGTGCAGGCTCTCGCCGATATCATCGGAGATGCTGGACAACGTCGACGAGGAGACGGTCGACTTCACCGACAACTTCGACGGGACGATGAAGGAGCCGCTCGTGCTCCCCGCGAACCTCCCGAACCTGCTCGTCAACGGCTCCTCCGGCATCGCCGTCGGCATGGCCACGAACATTCCACCTCACAACCTGACCGAGATCGTGGACGCGGTCGCCCTCATGATAGACCGGCAGATCTCCGGGAAGGACGTCGACCTCAGGGACCTCATGGAGATAGTCAAGGGCCCCGACTTCCCGACCGGCGGCATCATCTACGGGGCTCAGGGCATCGCGGAGGCATACGCGTCCGGGAAGGGGCGCATCCGCGTCCGCGCGCGCTACACGGTGGAGCACGACGAGGACACCGGTCGTGCGCAGGTCATAGTCACCGAGATCCCCTACATGGTCAACAAGAGCACCCTGATCGAGGAGATCGCCGAGCTCGTCAAGGACAAGCGCATCGAGGGCATCTCCGACCTCAGGGACGAGAGCGACAAGGACGGCACGAGGATCGTCATAGAGCTCAAGCGCGACGCGATCGAGGACATCGTCCTCAACCAGCTCTTCGCGCACTCGCAGCTCCAGACGACCTTCGGCATCATCAACCTCGCGCTGGTCAACAACCAGCCCCGCGTGCTCACCCTGAAGGAGATGCTGGAGTACTACATCGAGCACAGGTTCGACGTCGTCAAGAGGCGCACGCAGTACCGGCTGAGGGAGGCCGAGAAGCGCGCGCACATACTCGCGGGCCTCATGATAGCGCTCGACCACCTGGACGATGTCATCCGGATCATCAGGAAGGCCAAGACGAGAGAAGAGGCCAGGGCCGGGCTGATGTCGAAGTATCTGCTCTCGGAGGAGCAGACGAAGGCCATACTCGAGATGCAGCTCCAGAGGCTCACGGGCATGGAGATGCAGGCGGTCAGGGACGAGTTCGCCGCGACCCAGAAGCTCATCGACGAGCTGCGCTCGATCCTCAAGGACGAGAAGAAGATCCTCGGCATCATCAGGAGCGAGGCCATCGCGATCAGGGACAAGTACGGCGACGCGAGGCGCACCCACATCGAGGCCCAGGGGGCCGACATGGACATCGAGGACCTCATCCCGGTCGAGGATGTCGTCGTGATGATCAGCAACACCGGCTACATCAAGCGTCTCCCGCTCGACACCTACCAGTCGCAGAAGAGGGGCGGCGTCGGCCTCATGGGCATGGAGACGAAGGAGGAGGACTACGTCGTCGACCTGTTCGTCACCTGCTCCCACGACTACATCATGTTCTTCACGAACAAAGGCAGGGTGTACTGGCTCAAGGCGTACAGGATACCCGTCGGCGGGCGCCACGCGAAGGGCAAGCCGATAATCAACCTGCTCGAGTCCCTCGAGGACGGCGAGCAGGTCATGAGCACCAAGCCGGTGAAGCACTTCGAGGACGACCGGTACCTCGTCTTCTCCACCAGGCGCGGCCTGATCAAGAAGACCCGTCTCTCCGCCTACCAGCATGTACGCCAGAGCGGCATAATCGCAATCAAGCTCGAGGATGACGACGAGGTCGTCGAGACCGCGATCACAGACGGCGACAAGGAGATCCTGCTCGCCACGAGGAAAGGCCTCGCGGCGAGGTTCCTCGAGACCGATGTCCGGCCCACGGGCAGGGCAACGTTCGGCGTCCGGGGCATCAGGCTCCAGAAGGGCGACGAGGTCATCAGCATGGCGGTCGTGAACGAGCACGACCAGCTCCTGACCGTGACCGAGAACGGGTACGGCAAGCGGTCCCTCGTGAGCGACTACCGCAAGATACGCAGGGGCGGCAAAGGCGTCATCACGATCAAGACGGTCGACCGCAACGGCGCGGTCGTCAGCGTGAAGGCCGCGACGGACGAGGACGAGCTCATAGTCACGAGCGTGCGCGGGATGGTCATACGCATGCCCGTGAGCGGCATAAGCGTGCTCGGGCGCGCGACGATGGGCGTGCGCATGATGCGCCTGAGGGAGAAGGACAGGGTCACCGCGGTCGCCAGGCTCATAGGCCTGACCGAGGAGGAGCGCGTCGTCGAGAGCGGGAGGACGCTGACCACCTGCCCGGTCGAGAACGGCGAACCCACCGAGGACAACGGCTCCGAGGACGGGGAGAACGGTACTGGCGGCGAGGACGAGGAGGGCGGCGAGGAGCGCTAGAGGCGCCTTCGCTGGCCCGATGAATCACATGTGATAACGGGCCCCAAAGCTTTATTTGGCGAAAGTCGATTTAAAAACCTCGGACCCGCCCCCCAAGGAGGATGCCCACTTGTTCAGAGATTCAATCCCAGGCCTGGAGAAGGTCTTCAAGAACGACATCGCCCGCCCTAAGGTCATCCTCGTGACAGGTCCGCCTGGGTCGATGAAGACCAGCTTCTGCTATTCCCTGATGTCCCACTACCTGAAGGACAAGAACGAGATAGGGCTGTACGCCACGCTAGAGGAGACCGTGGACAGCCACATCAAGAACATGGAGAGCATGGGCGTCAAGCTCTCGGCCAAGATGCAGATCTCCGACATGACCGACCTCAGGGACATGGACCAGATCGACGAGGTCGTGGGCGAGGAGGCCTCCACCGACTACGTCCTGTTCATAGAGAAGATGATCCAGCGGTTCAGACGGTCCCACGGGGACAAGTTCTCGATATTCGTGCTCGACTCCCTGGGAGCGCTGTACTCGCTCATGGAGAACCAGAAGGACATGCGCAAGAAGATGTTCTACTTCTTCAAGATGCTCAGGGACAACAACCTCACCACGTTCATCATCATGGAACGCTCTCTCAGCGGGGAGTCGCAGCTCCTCGGGAACGAGGGCTTCCTCGCGGACGGCATCATGATGCTCGGCCTCGACCGCCAGAGGGGCAAGCTCATGAGGTTCCTCCAGGTCGAGAAGATGAGGGCCTCGGAGCACAGCATGGAGCGCCATGCGATAGAGGTCGGCAAGAACGGCATCCAGGTGCTGGGGCCGCTCCTGAGCACCTGACGGCCCGCGAGACACGAAACCGCTTCCACGAATCAGCACAGGTTCCAGAGTGATTGGAGATGTCCGAGGAAAAGACGCCCACGATCGACCAGATACTGACCAAAGCCGTCAACGAGCTCAAGGCACAGGAGGCCTCCGCCAGGAAGAAGGAGCAGGACCTCCATGCCATGAGCGACGGGCTCGCCCAGCAGAAGTCAGAACTCGACGCGCTCGAACAGCGGCTCCGCGAGAAGGAGGATTCCATGAGGCAGAAGGAGTCCGCCCTCGAGAAGTCGGAGAGGGACCTCAAGGAGCGCGAGGCTGCGACGCAGAAGCACGCCTCGGACCTGGAGGCGCGGGACGGCGAGCTGAGGAAGGCCGAGGCCGACGCGAGGTCGGCGCTGGCGGCCGCCGAGGCCAGGGAGAAGGAGGCAGTCGAGCGGGTCAAGGGCATCGCGGGCCAGCTTGAGGAGGTCGGCGCGAGGCGCAGAGCCATCCTCGAGCGCGAGGAGTCGTCCAAGAAGTCCGAGGAGGAGCTTCAGAGGATCATCGAGCAGATGACGTCGAGGAGGGACGCGCTCATCGCCAGGGAGAAGGCCATCGGCGAGGAGGAGGAGGCCATCCGCAGGGACCGCGAGAAGGTCGCGGAGGACGCCAGGCGCCTGCTCCAGAGGCAGCAGGAGGTCATGGCCGCCGCGGTCGCCGCCCCGAAGCGGGATGAGGTCGAGCCGTTGGCACAGATCATGGGCGAGGACGAGACCGCCTGCCCCAACTGCAAGACGATCATAAGCAAGGACGCCATCATGTGCTACGCCTGCGGGCAGAGGCTGAGGGAGGCCGATGAGGAGCCCGTGGCTGCGACGGAGGATGCTGCTGGTCCGGCGCAGGACGAGGAGGCCCCCTGCCCGAACTGCAAGACGATGGTGAGCTCGGACGCGGTCATGTGCTATGCATGCGGGGTCGACCTGAAGGCGGCGTTCGCGGCTGCGGAGTCGAAGCGGCAGGACGCGGATGCAGAGTCCGCCGTTGCCAAGAAACCGCAGATTTTCGTGAAGAAAATCGTGAAGAAGAAAACGGCATAGCCAGCATCCTTCAGAAATCCCTTCTTCCGGATGAAAACCCCGTGAATACCTTTTTATATGGCTCAACGTGTTACTTCTTTCCGCAATACCCAGCATCTGGGTGGGTGAACTCATGGATGGCAGAGTTGGCCTTCTTCAGGCCAAGAGATCTCTGAGCGCATTGGTTGTCGTGTCCGTCGTAATGTCCGCGTTCGCGGGGTTCGTGTTCCTCAAGGACTCAGAACCGGGGAGCGCACAGGCCATCGGTGACCTGATCGTCACCGGCGGGACATACACGATCTACGGCATCGAACAGCTCGTCGACGGCAACGTCGAGGTCAGTGCGGGCGGGGAATTGATCATAAGCGACGGGACTTTGAGTGTCATAAGCAACGCCGGACTGATACACTACGTGGATATAGGGGCCGGGGGCACGCTCACGCTAGACCACGGCGTCCTGACCACGTACCTCGACCAGATCGACCCGTGGCCGTTCCTGGACGTCACGGTCCATGACGGCGGCAAGATCGTCATGACCGAGGGATCGCTGCTCATGTTCCCGGGCAACCTCATCCTGATGGACGGGGCAGAGCTCGAGATGCACGACAGCTCCATAGACTGCCTCGACGGGACGCTGGTGAGCCAGTACGCCATCGACTCGGCGGGCGCCATAACCTTCGACTCCGCCGACGACGGCCCGGCCATGACCGTCATCGACTCGACGATCTCCATGTTCGACTCCTCGATACCGGCATTGCCCGAGCACCAGACCGACGGCATCCCCGCCGGGAACCTGACCCTGACCGGGTCTTCGACCCTGCTCGCGGTCAACAGCTTCATATCGGTGGATTTCGGACCCATACTGGTTCTCGCAGACACATACGTTCACAATGCACTGGTCTTGACAGACTCCTCAACCGCAAATCTCTACGGTTGCTGGTTTGACGAGTATTCGGGCAATTACGCAGATCGGGCCCCTGCCATAGTGGCGACAGGAGAGACCTATGTCGCGCTTCCCACTGACACTGGGCCAGAGGACACATCCGGCGACTCATACCTGGATCTCCAGGCAAGTGGGGATGGTCTGATCTATGGCATCGAACCCGGCGCAGTGATGGCCATTGATTCCTTCGATGCTGGACCCTCATCGGCAATTACTGGTGCCACTTTGTACGTTCGATACGCGGTCTGGCCGACATACGATGGCACAGAGGCAATGACCTGGGCTCTCGAAGGCGATACCGCGTCATCGACAGGAATTGTGCCATCGGCTAGTGAGACGGCTTATGTCGAGAAGAGTTTCGACCTATATGCCGCAGGAGTCACGACCACTGATGACCTTGCAACACTGGATGTCAATTTCGAGCATAGTGGCACGGCTGGTGAGGTATTCTTCGACAGTATGTCGATTATAGTATCCATTGGCCCAGAAGCTTACATATATCGCTGGCTGAACCTAACTGTAGGTGACGAATATGGTGTGCCAATACCGAGTGCGGATGTGTCAACAGTTTACACTGGCAGCACTTCTTTCGGAGGGCAACCCACCTTCTACTTTGTTCCCGGTGACGGAATAAGTCCACTACCTCCATCCGACGTCCTCGAGTATCTCGGAGTAGACGAGGATACATTCTCGGTCACGGCCGAAGATGGCATGGTCGTCATGCCGTTCCTTGACAGATCTGGTCTCAGGTGGAGAGTACCCCAACTCGCTCTTCATCGGGTCCGTTGAAATCACCGGCTCCGCTCAGATCGGGGCGATGACCTACTCGTCCACAGAGGCATTCTCGTTCTCCGCATACCCTGCGATGAGCATCGGCGACCAGAGCGCCGACTTCACGGTGGAACTCGTTGGCGTCGTCGCTGACAGTCCAGACCTTGCCAGATGGCTTGTCGTCACAAGTGGCGAGCTTGTCATCGAGGACATGACATACTACCACGCCGGTGACGTGATTGTTGCCGGCGATGGCACGCTCATCTTCAGGGATGCAGTGTTCCAGCTGGTTCAGGATTTCGCTAACCAGCGCACCGTTTATGTCGATGGTGACGCGACTCTGAGATTTGAGAACTCCCTGGTCGAGAGCGCGCTGGCGATCAACTTCATCGTCCAAGGCTCCAGCAGGTTGGAGGTCGTCAACTCCGAGTTGGCCGGCGTCAACATCATAGCCAAGGATACGGCGACGGTCGTGCTCGATGGTGCGACAGTCAACGGAGCGATTACCACCAGCTGGGATTCATGGGCGACCATCGAGGTCTACGACACAGAACTCACCCAGTCGCCGGTCCTGTCCGGCAACTCGGTCGGAGGATTCACGAACACGAGCGTCCCCTCCATCATTGTGGAGGACTCCGCGGTCGCGCTCATCTACAGATGGATCCACGTGACCGTGTACGACGGAGCAGGGAACCCATTGCCATACGCGATGGCGACAGCGAGTTTCCTCATAAACCAGACATACTGGTCGTCGTCCCTGTCGGATATGACCGGCGTCGCGAGGCTGAACTCCCTTGGGACGATCATCACGTCATCTGGGTCGACATTCGTAGGTAATTACAAGGTCAACGTCACGTACACGTACGACAGCGTCGACTACTATGCGGATGAGGAAGCAGATGTCGGAGTGAGACCCTACACGGAGCCTCTCGGCATGAACGCCACATACACGTGGCTGACCGTCGAGGATGCGCTGCCAGACCTGTTCATCGATGTGACTGGGGCGGTCTCGACCGACCCAGTATCTCCCAAGAGGGATGAGGACACGGTAGTCTCCGCGATGGTTCAGAACATCGGGATATCCTGGGCCTATGATGTGGCTGTCGACTTCTACGACGATGGCGACTACTTCGGCCAGGAAATCATTCCCGTGCTCGCCCCTGGAGAGACGTACGAGGCGACAGCCATATGGGGGGCTGATTCCCCGTTGTCACCGAATCAGCACAACATATCCGTCGTCATCGATGCGCTGAACAGCGTCATGGAGCTGGATGAGTCCAGTGCGATTGGATTCGTCTTCGTGACCGTCCAGAGCCTGCCGGACCTGCAGCTGATGCCATCTCTCATATCCACGGACCCGCTGTCGCCAGTCATTGACACACCTTGCGAACTGATGGCCGTGGTGTACAACGTGGGCGATACTCCGGCCTATGATGTCTCCGTCGACTTCTATAACGGCACAATCTCAAATGACACCTTGATCAACACCACCACGATCAGCCAGGTACTGGTGGGCGATTTCGGTGTCGCCTCGGTCGTGTGGACGCCTGAAACGGTGATGTCACACACCATATTCGTCGTGGTCAACTATCCAGCCACATTCGAAGAGACCACATACTCGAACAACAACGCGAGCACGACGATCACGGTGTACGACCACCCGGACCTGGTGATCCAGGAGATGAGCTTCTCCACCGGTGACCATGTCGGCGGAGGACTGACCGTGGAAGTCCTGGCGCAGATCGTCAACATCCAGCCAGCGTCGTTCGTGGACCCTGTCGTGTACATGTATCTGGGTGCCATTGCCGGGGAACCGTATGCGACCGCGACCGTCTACGGCACAATCACGGATTCGTCGTCCGCACTGATAGCGAGTTTCACATACGATGCTCCGATCGTCGACGACGACACGGACGTGGAGATATTCCTCGTGGTCAACCCGGAGCACGACCCGATCGAGCAGGACTACTCGAACAACGACATCTCCTCGACAATCACCATCGTCGACATGAGGCCGGACATCGCCGTGTCCTCTGATGACATATATGCCCTCAGCGGCGCGACCGAGTCAATCAACGGCACATTCGGAGATGTGGTGTCCATCTATGTGGATCTCTGGAACCTGGGACCGACCCCGACTGGCGAATTCACTGTCGAGGTGGGCATCAGCGGCGAGGGAGTCAACTACACCATCGCCTTGGTGAGGACGAACATCTCCGCTGCAACGATCGTCTCGGGTCATCAGATGGTGACGGTCGACTGGACGGTCAACATCACCGTCGACGGTCAGTATACCCTGTGGGCGATGGCGGACCGGGACGGCAATTGCTCCGAGCAGAGCGAGGCGAACAACTTCGCTTCGACGGAGTTCGAGGTAATCGGACTAGAGCTCGCGATCCTGGTGACGACTTCGGAAAGCCAATACAAGGCCGGCGATTCGGTCGTTGTCACCGTCACGGTCACAGAGCTCGGCACAGGGAACAGTGTGGCGGGCCTGCCAGGGGTCGAGATCACCCTGCGTGACAGTGACCTAAACGACGTCGCCACATTGAACGGCACTTTCACGACGAACGAGTTCGGGGTAGTGTCGGTATCCCTCCCGATCCCGACGGGTCTGGACTCCGGTGAGTACACCGTCCATGTCAGCGTGCTCTCCTTCGAGCAGGATTCCGGTTCGATACAGATCGGTGGAGTCACTGCAAGGGGCATCCCGCTGCTGGTCTGGATAATCGTGATCATTGCCATCGTGGGTGTCGTCGCGGGCTTCACGGCCTACACCTACGTGTACGGTCTCGGCAAGATGGTCGAGTGCGGCGAGTGCGGCGCGTTCATCCCGGCTGCGAGCAAGCGCTGCCCGAAGTGCGGCGTGGAGTTCGAGGTCGGGACGATGAAGTGCTCCGAGTGCGGTGCATGGGTGCCAGCGGAGTCGTCCGAGTGCCCGAACTGTGGCGTGAAGTTCGTCGGCGAGGAGCTGGGCGAGGAGGACTATCTCGAGAAGAAGAAGAAGGAATACGACGAGATGGTCTCCAAGTACCGCGAGCTCGCCAAGTCTGAACTGGGCAAGAAGTTCAGCGACAAGAAGTTCGAGGAGTGGTGGATGACCCAGCCTACATACATCACCTTCGATGACTGGCTAGCGAAGGAGGAAGAGAAGGCCAAGGAAGGCCCCGTCCCCTGCCCAGTCTGCGGCTCCCTGAACCCGAAGGAGGCGACCGTCTGCCACAAGTGCGGGACGGTATTCACGGGTGACAAGGATGCACCGCCGAAGGCGCCACCGCAGGCGCCCCCGGTCCAGCCGTCGCTGACCGACCCATCGTACGCAGAAGCCGCTCCAGAGGCCCAGCCGACAGCGCCTGGGACCGCCCCGAGGATGGTCATCAGAAGGCCCATCGACCGCAAGGTCGTGCCGAAGAAGATCATCAAGACGCCGACCAACGGCGAGAGCGGGGAACAGAACGAGGGCGGCCAGTAGGGTCGAGCAGTCGCCCGAACCCGAGCAGGAAACCTCTTCCAACCATCTGTTTTTCGTTCATCTACCCCCCAAGCGGGAGCGCTTTCCACGATCCTGTGAGGGTGGGGGCGATGCCATCTGGGTCCCGCCGTCGGGGTCGGTCGTCGCCCGCTGCTCGCCAAGGCCCAGCCTGGCAGAGGAATTCCACATCCGTCAGAAGGGATATGAGGTCCGTCAGGCGGGCGGGGGCACGCCCGTGCCCTCGGCCAGCTTCGCGCGGACCTCCTTCATGACCTTCTCCGGGTCCTTGTAGTAGGCCGAGATGATCGTGGCGACCTTCCTGTGGTTGTCGATGCTGACCTTCTTCATGTACTCGAGGATGTCGACCCTGCGCTTGATCTCCCTCTCCATCTCCCTGGGAGACCAGTTGCGGGCCATCCTCACCTTCTCGTACACGTAGCTGTGGCCGCTGTAGTTGAAGGTGTCATCCGCGGGGTTCCATGTGTAGACGGAGTTGGTGATCAGCTCGTTCGTCTCCGGGTCTATGCCCACGATCTCGGTCAGGGACTTGACACGTCTGGTCATCTTCGTGCCGACCTTGACCTGCGCCTGGAGCATGACGATGTTCAGCGCGGTTATGAGCGCCCTGGGCAGGTTGATCGGGTCGTTCTCCATCCTGTGGACCATAGCCTGGACGTCCTCCGCGTGGAACGTCGAGTAGCAGGTCTTGCCGGTGGCCATGGCCTGGAAGACGACGTACGCCTCCTTGCCTCTGACCTCACCGACCATCAGGTACTGGGGCCTCTGCCTCATCGCGGCCGTCAGGAGGTCGAACATGTCGACCTCGCCGCTCGCCCTGCCCGTCACCGCGCTCTTCCCGCCGAACCCCTCCCTGGTCAGACCAGGGATCCAGTTCTCGTGCGGCAGGTTAAGCTCTCTCGTGTCCTCTATCGAGACGATCTTCATCTGTGGCGGGATGAACAGGAGCACGGCGTTCAGGGTCGTGGTCTTCCCGCTCGCGGTGCCGCCGCAGACGAGCATCGACTGGCCGTGCTCTATCCCTATCCAGAGATAGGCCATCATCTCGGTGCTCATCGTCTTGAACTTGAGAAGGTCCAGGGGCGTGAAAGGGTTCTCCTTGAACCGCCTGATGGTGAACGAGCTCCCCCTCTTCGTGACGTGCTTCCCGAGGGTGGCCTGCAGCCTGGAGCCGTCAGGGATGGTCGCGTCCAGGAGCGGGCTCGCCACGGATATGTGTTTTCCGCACTTCTGGGCCAGCCAGACGACGAACCCGTCGAGTTCGACCTCGTTCACGAATCTCAGGTTGGACCTGATCGAACCGTACTTCCTGTGGTAGATGTAGAGTGGGACGTCGACGCCGTCGCACGAGCAGTCCTCGACGTTCGGGTCGGTCATCATGGCATCGATGTAGCTGTATCCCAAGAAGTCCCTCAGGAGGTAGTACATCACCCTCTCCTTCGAGATCGGGTTGAGCGTTATGCCCAGCTCGGACATGAGCTGTTCGATTATGCGCCGAAGGTACTTCTCCTTCTCCGAAAGGCGTTCCTCGGTCGCGTGCTCGACGCGTGCTATCAGGGTTTCCTTCAGCAACCCCAGGACGTCCTTCTCGTCGTTCGTCAGCTTCGGCTCGATGACCTCGTACAGGTACTCGTTCGCCTTGTTGTCGTACTTGATCCGGATGTACGAGTAGTTCTTCTTGACCGGGAGGAGCTCGACCTCGTCGATGTTCTCCTCGGTGAGCTTCGGTATCTCCGTGATCTGGGTGGGATCGACCTTGGCGGAATCCGTGGATATCATGATTCGGGTGGGCCTCGGCCTGAGCTTCATGAGGAGCCCGAAATATGCCGCCACGAGCCCCGGGCTCTTGCCCTTCGGCTCCTTGTCCTTCTCCGACACGGCTTCCGTCTTCTGATGCATGGTCTCGGTCATGGGATCACGCAAACAACACTCTGAGCATGAGGAACCCGGCCAGCAGCATGATGAAGCTGTGCCTCATGCCGATCGGGATGCTCCCGTTCTGTATGACTCCCGCGAGGATGCCATCGCCAACGGCGTGCACCACCACGGAGAGCAGGAATATGAACGACACGTCTGCGATGACGGATACCTGGATGTTCACACCAGGGATCTCGGTCAAGCCCTGCTCCTCGGCCGCCTCGCTGACGGTCCGGCCAGCCTCCTCCATCTTCGGCAGGAACTGGAGCTGCAGGATGAGGATTGTGGCGATGAACACGAAGAACGAGATGTAGACGACCATGACGTAGGTGGACATCGTGACGTTCCTCTCCTCCTGGGTGAGGATGGACTCCTTGGCGTCGTGGGACACCATGCTGAGGACGTCCGCGACGTTGCCGCCCGCGTCGTTCGCCTTCCTGATGATCGAGGACATCCTGTTCACGAGGGGTGTCTTGACCCTCTCCGCGAAGAGCCTGATGGCCTCGGAGGCCGGGACGCCCCATTCGATCTGGGCCGCCATCTTCTTGATCTCCGGCGTCAGGCGGCCGTATCTGCCCGTCGATGCGATGACTATGGCGTCCGCGAGGGTCATGCCGAACCTCCCGGCCTCGGCGACATCCCTGAGGAAGTCGGGGAGCCTCGTCTCGATCTCCCTGGTGTGCTTCTCCTTCGTGCTCATGTAGAAGCCGAGTGGTCCGAGGAACGCCAACATGCCGAATATCACCCAGTCCACCGGTTCCAGCGGGAGCTGCACGCTGCCGATGCCATCCAGGAACGCGAGGAAGGCGCATAGCGCCATCAGGCCGGCTGAAATCCCGAGCAGCTGACGCGTGCGGTCGGCTGCCTCGGTGGCCAGTATCTTCTTCAGGGCCTTCTCCCTCTCCTTCTGGGTCATGGCCTTGCTCGACTCTTCGATCACATCGCACTCTCCTTGGACATGTTCCAGATGACGAAGACGAAACCGAACTGGGAGATGGGGATCATCCCCAGGACCACCATGTAGAGCAGCAGGACCATCGCATCGGGGTCCCCGCCGCCCACTATGGCCATGATGGCCATTATGAGCACAAGGAACAGTGGGAATGCAACGACGACCGTCACGAACGACTCGGCCAGCATCCCGAGGGTCTCCATCTGCGCCTTGAGGGCGAGCTTGTTCTCCTTCTGGTACTCATCCGCCTTGAGGAGGAAGTACGGCTTCAGCTGCCCGCCGGAAGTCGATGTGGTGATGACGCCCTGGAGGAAGTCCTGGAACTTGGCGGACGGCGACCTCTTGGCCGCCTTCTTGATCGCAGTCAGTATGTCGGAGCCCAGGAGCTCCGTGTCCCTTGTTATCCAGGCGGCCTCCGCGGATATCTCGCCGTATATGCGCTGCCTGGAGAGTTCCTTGAATATGACATCGATGTTGACATCGGCCGACGCCATGGCCGAGATGAAGCTCATCGCTGCGGCTATCCTCTTGTCTATGTCCTTGCCGCGCGACTTCGCCCTCGAAGCGGGCGAGCCCGAAAGCAGGAAGTAGGCCATGAGAGGCAGCAAGAAGATCGCGGCCGCCGCGACCATGATCCTCATGACCATGCTGACGCCCATGAACCCGAAGAGTACGAGTCCGACCCCGACGCCGATGCCAACGCCGATGACGGCGGCGACAATCGTGCTCATGAGGACATAGGCGTAGTACTCCTCTGGCCTGATCTTCATGTGAGCCTTCAGGAGCGATTCGTCCAGCTGATGGTTGCCTGTCGCCTTCTCGGTCGCGTACTTGCCCATGATGCGCCAGCAGAAGTCCTGGTATGGTGTGAGCTTGATGTAGTCGGGGATCGCGCCCTTCGGCATCTTGACTATGTGCGGGCCCAGGACCTCTCCGGCCTGCGAGACCTTTGTCTTCAGGTACTGCGCCTGCTTCGCGGAGTCCACGCGCTTGAACAAGTCGGAGACTTCAGGCATCTGCCGCACCTCCGGCCTGTGTGGCGGGGCGGGCATCGGTGCGCGGGGCAGCATGCATCGCCTGCATCTCCTTCCTCGCCCGCTCGGCCGTCACCTTGGGGTCCTTGTAGTACTGCCTGATCAGGGCCCAGATGTCCGTGTGGTCCTGCAGGTCCTTGGCGACCATGTACTTCACGATGTCCACGCGGCGCTCGAACTCCTGCATGAGCTCCTCGTGGGTCAGGTTCTTCATCTCCATGATCTTGTCGAACAGGAAGCTGTGGCCCTTGAACACGAACTTGTCCGTGCCCTGGTCCCACTCGTACACCGTGTTGCTGATGAGCTCGTTGGTCTCCGGCTCGAACCCGACGATCTCGATGAGCTGCTTGATGCGCCTGACCATGTCCATCCCGACCCTCGCGTGGGTCTGGATGATGACATTCCTGAGGGCCGTGAGCAGGATCCTGGGACAGTTGATCGGAGGGTTCTCGAGCCTGTTGACCATGCCCTTGACCGAGTCGGCGTGCATCGTGGAGTAGGTCGTGTGGCCCGTGGCCATGGCCTGGAACATGGTGTATGTCTCCTTGCCTCTGACCTCACCGACGATGATGTAGTTGGGCCTCTGTCTCAGGGCCGCCCTGACGAGGTCGTACATGTCGATCTCGCCCGCCGCCTTGCCGTCCGGCCCGCGCTCGCCGCTGCCGGACCTGGTGGCGCCAGGGATCCAGTTCTCGTGCGGCAGGTTGATCTCCCTGGTGTCCTCCATCGTGACGACCTTGGCAGCTGGGGGTATGAACAGTGCCATCGCGTTCAGGGTGGCGGTCTTCCCGCTCGCCGTACCGCCGCATATGATCGCGCTCTCACCGTGCTCGACGCTGAGCCACAGGTATGCGACGATCTCCGGGCTCGCGGTCCCGTACTTGATCAGCTCCACGGGGGTGAACGGCTTCTCCTTGAACCGCCTGATCGTGAACGATGCGCCCCTCGTCGTCACCTCCCTCGCATAGGTTGCCTGGACACGGTGCCCTTCAGGGGTCGTGCCGTCGAGGATCGGGTTAGAGACGCTCAGTTGCTTCCCGCACCTCTGGCCGAGGCTTATGACGAACGAGTTGAGTGTGTTCTCGTCGGCGAACACTATGTTCGTCTTGATGCTCTCGAACTTGCTGTGGAACACGAACAGTGGTATGCCGACGCCGTCGCAGGAGATGTCCTCGATGTGGCCATCGTTCATCAGGGTGTCGATCGGACCGTAGCCGACGAAGTCCCTCGCTATGTAGTACTTCATCTTGTCCTCGGATATCGGCTCGATCCTGATGCCCCTGGACTTGATGTAGCTGTCAACGCTCTTCTCGAGGTAGCTCTTCTTGTTCATGACGTCGAGCTTCTCCCACTCGTAGTCCAGCGTCTTCTCGAAAGTCATCTTGATCAGGTTGAGGAGTTCCTCCTCTTCTTCGGTCAGTTTCGGCTCGATCACGCTCAGGATGTAGTCGCTCGTGGTGTTGTTGTATGTTGACCGTATGTAGCTGAATGGTTCTGCCACCCCGTAGAATGACATCTCCTGGATGGCCGAATCGGTGATCGGGGGCACCTCGGTGTAGATGGAGCCTCTGCCGTGCTTCCACTGCCTTCTCCTGGCGGCGGCGCCCTTGGCGCGCTTGATCCGGACGGGGTTCTTCCGGAGCTTGCTCAGGGCCCTGAGGTAACCATTGACGAACCGGTTGCCAGCCGGATGCTTTCCCTCCGGCGCCGGTGCCTCCTGCTTCGGCCTGGCTTCTGTCTCCGCCATCATCTCACCTCAGGTTCCTCCCATCTCGCCGATGGAAATCTGGATCGTCGCGCGGCTGTGGTCCAGCACGTTGACATCCTTTATCGTCACGGTGACGGTGTAGTAATCGGTCATCCATCCGGTGACCGTCGTCTTGGTCTTGGTGACAGTGAAGTCGGTCCCGTATGTCAGACCTGCCAGAGATGAGTTGAGTTGCCTGTTGAAGTACTTCTCCCACGCCGTGCCGTGCTGGCTGACTATGGTGAATGTCAGGTCCGTGCCGGCACTCGAGTTGTACGCGGTCGTGGACGCATAGAGCAGGTCCGCGTTCACGCCCTTGGAGCCCATCCCGCCGATGGTCTTGTTGATCCCGAGCATGTCGAGCTGGGTCAACTTGACGACCCTCGCGATCGAGGTCCCGCCGACGTAGTTCGTCACGCTGAACTGTGGGCCCGCGATTATGAACTCGCCGTTGGACTGGTTGAGTATGACCGCCCCGGCCTCGTAGATCAACTTCTGCTCCACGTAGTACCTGTTCGGGCAGTACAGTTCGAGGTATCCTCCGGCAGATCCGTCCGTCGAGGAGTCTACGGTGTATTCGTCAGATGCATATGTGACGTTGAACCAAGGGTAGTCGGCGAGGCTCGCGGGGACGAATTTCAGTATTCCCGCCGTCGGCCCGGCGAAGACCGGTATCCCCTGCGCGCTCAATGTGACCGGGACGAAGATGGGGGCAGGGGCCAGGAGCGAGTTCGCATAGTCGACGACGACTCCATCGATCTGCGACTTGAGCCCGACGAACTCCTGGATGGCATCGGTCATATGGGCGCTCTCGTTGTCGCTCATCCAGACGGGGACGAACTGGTTGGTGAACATTCCCATGGCCGTGAGGAAGACCATCAGCGACATGATGGTGCCGACGGTCGAGGCTACACCCTCATCATCCCACCGGTGGGATTTTCTGATGCTCTCCCGCCTGTGCGAGGTCACATTTCTAGAGCGTGCTAATTGAATCGGAAACCAATCCATCCTACCACCGAAAGGGGGGTTGCTGAAGCAAGCTAATCAGCGTACTGTACGTATTTAAGCGTGTCGTTTCTGGTATCGAGCCAAAGACGGCTCTCTGACATGCCGGAAAAGGGGGCACCCGACCCGCTCTTTCGATGCAATGTGCGCCCCTCGTCACGCGCCCCTGCCTCGCGCGCAGCCGAGGCGTTGCGTTCCCGCGCGGACGACGCCCTGCCCCCGAACGTTTAATATGGAGTTCCGCCTAACAGCCCTTCTGCCCAGCTTGCCGTGGTAACTCAGTTTGGGAGAGTGCAAGACTGAAGATCTTGAAGTCGCTGGTTCAAGTCCGGCCCACGGCACCAGCCTCCCGGGATTATTTCTGAACGGTCTTCTAGCCAGGGTCTCCCTCAGATAGATTAATGTCAGAGTACGCGGTTGGAGCGCCTGACCTGGGGAATGAACCGATGCCGATCAAGTCGTTCGAGGTAGTGTCCATCGATGCGAAGAGGTTCTCGAAGCATGGCGAGAGGCCGCCTCAGCTCAGGGTCGAGCAGAACGCGACCGTGACGAACATCAACACCGTGTCGGCCAAGGAAGCACAGATCGATTTCAGGTTCATAGTGAGCTACGCATCCATGGGGATGATCAACGTGGACGGCAGGATCCTGTGGGATGGCGACCCCTCTCCGATCGTGGACCAGTGGTCGAAGACGAAGAAGCTCCCGAACGACATCGCCGGGATGGTGCTCGGCGCGATATTCACCAACTGCCTCCCGATCGCCGTTGTGATCTCGAGGGACATAGCGCTCCCTCCGCCCATACCGCCGCCCCAGATACAGATGCCGAAGGAGACGAGACCCCCGGGCGCGAAGGACCACAAGTCCTCCATGGAAGTAGCCTGACGCGGCGCGCCTACCTTATGTGGTCGAGCGAGAAGGAACCGATGCTGACGGCCCCCTTCGTCGCGCTGTAGCGGATGAAAGCCCTCGATTGCACGTCGCTTATGCCCTTGATCGACAGGAACGTGTTGAGGTTCTCGATCTTGAACTCGATCATGCCGTCCATGAGCGAGCCGATCATCTGTATCTCCTGGTCGCCGTGGACTCCCTTCTCGATGGTGAACATGGAGACGGCCCTGTCCCTCTTCCTCCTGCCGGCTATGGGGCTCAGGAACCTGAAGGCCGTGTTCGGGTCGAGATAGGCTATCATCGTGGAGATGGACCTGAACGCGACCCTGTAGTACTCATGCTTCGCCTTGAACTCCTTCGCGATCTTCTCCACTGCCTTGGTGATGGATTCGTAGTCCGTCGGCGAGTCGACATACTCGGTGTACTGGTCCTGGCTGTCGTCGCCCATGCTCCTCGAGTATGAGTCGACGTACCTGACCAGTCCGCGCTTCTCGTACTCCTCATAGGCGGGGATGACGAAGGCCATCTCCTCCCTGATCTCATTCGGCGATTTCTCCGTCATGATCCACATCGCGGGGACGCCCTTCTTGAGTCCCTCTGCGATGAAGTTGCTGACAAGGACCTCCTTCCCGGCGAACGGGGGTCCGTAGACCATGACATTGGAGCCGAACGGGATCCCGCCCAGGAGGAGGTCGTCCAGCCTCGTCGTGCCGGTCTTGACCTTCTCCTGCTTGACCTCGAGCTGCCTGTCGGCCTCGCGCTTGTCTATCTCCTCGCCGATGAGGCCCTGCTCCCGCGTCCTGAGGTCCTCCTCCTTGGCTGCGAGGTACTTCTCCTTGGAGCGCACCTCCTCCTCCTTCGCGGTGACCTCGGCCTGGAGGTCCTCGAGGCGCCTCTTCAGGGTCAGCTCGTCCATGGATGTGAGTTCCGCCTTCTGTTGGCTGACCTGCTTGAGCTCCTCCTGGAGGAGCTTCTCCCTGAACATCAGGTCCTCCTCACGCCTCAGCATCTCGGCCTCCTTGTACGCGAGGGGCTCCTTGAGTTTCCTGAAATCATCCTCGCGTATCCTGGCATCCTCCTTCAGCTTCTCGATCTCCTGCTGACGGAGCATCAGGTTCCGCTCGAGCATCTGCGCGTCCTCGAGCTTCCTCTTTATCGTCGGGTCGAGTTCGCCCGAAGAGCCAGTGGATGCCCTGACCATCTCCTCCCTGTGCTTCGCCTCGACTTCGACCGTCGAGAGCTTGCTCTCGAGGTCGCGGATCGTGTCGAGGTACCCCTGTTCCTTCTTGGAGAACTCCTCGGTCTGCTCGATGATCTGGTCCTGGACCTTCGACGTGACCCTCGAGCCCTCTGCGAAGCTGACGATCCCGTCCTTGAGCGCATCCTCCTTCGCGACGAGCTGACGCTCCATCGCCTCCATGCGCGCCCCCCTCTCTGCGAGGGCTGCCTCGAACTTGGCGAGCTCCTGGGTCTCCGGCGGCAGCTCAGAGGTCTTCTGTTCGAGCCTCTCCTTGAGCACCTTGATGACCTCGTCCTGCTCCATTATCTGGAGTTCGAGCTTCTCCCTTCGCGCCATCTCGGACGTGAGCCGGTCGGCGAGGTTGTCGACCTCCGCGTCGGCGCCCGTCCCCTTCTGGCCTCTGATGAACTTGATTACCGCAATGCTGCCTCTCTTCACGTTGTCGAGTTCCTCTCCCAGGGCCGTGCTGGCCTTCCTCTCGGCCTCGAGCTCCGCCTTCGCGCGGGCCAGCTCCTCTACGACGGCTTGGGCGTCGAACCCACCGGTGTCGATGAGGTCGAGCTTCTCCTTCAGCGTCTCGCGGAGCTGGACGAGCTCCGCCTCCTTCTCGAGCAACTCCTGGGGATGGGCCGTGCGTGTGGTGCGTTGGGATGCCACAGGGTCCGCTAGCCACGAATCCAGTCCGTCCTCGCTCCCAGACAGCCATTTCGCGAGCGAATCGCTATGGCCTGGTTCGGTGCGAACGGTCGCGCTCGCCGCCTGAGGTGTCTTCTCATCGTCGGAGAGCCAGCCGGACAGGCCGTCCTCCTCCCCGGAGAGCCAGTCCGCGAGCCCGGCCCCGCTGGCCTCCTCGACCGACCTCGCCCCCTTGATGATCTTGGTGGCGAGCTTCTCGCCTATACCCTTTATGCTCGCGAGATCCTCGGGGCGGGCACCCTGGATGTCCTTGAGGCTCTTGTAGCCAGCCTCCTTCAGAATCTCCGCCTTCGCCTGCCCGACCCCTGGTATGACGGTGAGGTCCTTGGCACTGTCCCCCGGATTTCCAGCCGGAACCGTCTCAGCCGCCTTGGGCCCGAGTGCGTTGTAGCAGTGGGCGCACTTCTCAGAGCCTGCCGGCGATTCGTAACCGCATATGGGGCAGACCGTCCCTGCCATCTGCTGCTTCTCGTCCTTTGGCATCCGGGCTCTCCACAATCGTCGTGACGGACTACCTGAAATCGTGTCGGGGGATGCTCGCCCCTCGGACCGGCCGAGCGCGGCCTGTCCATATCGCGAGCATGAAAGCCAGTCTCGTCAGTCTAAATAGCCTTAACGGGATATTTAAATCCTCGCGAATCACAAAGAATGGCCGCGTGAGGGCGGTGTCTGTGCCACCTGGCGGCCGGGCCGAGATGTCGGAGCCAGCACCCCTTTGTCACGGTAAACCAAAAGGAACAACTACTCAGCTAGGCATTCCATCGGTGCCACCATGGTCGACGAGAGGAAGGTCAAGAAGGAGGAGCCCGAGCGGGTGGGCGTGTACGTGTGCCATTGCGGCACGAACATCGCCGGGACAGTGGACTGCAAGTCCGTCACGGAGTACGCCAAGGGGATTGACGGGGTCGTGGTGGCGCGCGACAACGTCTACACATGCTCTGAACCTGGCCAGAACCAGATCGCCGAGGACATCAGGAACCTGAAGCTCACGAAGGTCGTGATCGCGTCCTGTTCACCCAAGATGCATGAGAGGACCTTCAGGAAGACGGTCAGCGACGCGGGCCTCAACCCGTACAACCTCGAGATGGTCAACCTGAGGGAGCAGTGCTCTTGGGTGCACAAGGACAAGGTCGAGGCCACCAAGAAGGCCAAGGACCTGGTCCGCGGCGGTGTCAGGAGGGCGGCCGAGCTCCAGGACCTCTTCCCCAAGGATATCGATGTGAGCAAGGACGCCCTGGTCATCGGCGGCGGCATAGCCGGCATATCCGCGTCACTCCAGCTCGCGAATTCAGGTTACAGGGTCCACCTGGTGGAGCGCAGGTTCAGCATCGGCGGGAGGATGGCCCAGCTCAGCAAGACCTTCCCGACGCTCGATTGCGCCCCGTGCATACTCAGCCCGAGGATGGTCGAGGTGGCGGCCCACCCGAACGTGGCACTTTACACGGGGAGCGAGGTCGTCGGCGTGACGGGCTCGCCAGGCAACTACAGAGTCAAGGTGCGCGTCAGGCCCAGGGGCGTCGACCCCAAGAAGTGCATCGGCTGCGCGAAGTGCGAGAAGGTCTGCCCCGCCAAGGTCCCGAACGAGTTCGAGGAGTGCCTCTACGAGCGGAAGGCGATACACAAGCCGTTCCCGCAGGCGGTTCCCGCGTCCTATGTCATCGACTTCGAGAGCTGCAAGGAGTGCGGTGCGTGCGCCAAGGTCTGCTCCGCGCATGCGATCGACCTGGAGGACAAGGGACGCACCATCGAGCTGGACGTCGGCGCCATCATCGTCGCGACTGGATTCGACCCCTTCGACGTCAAGAGACTGAGAGAGTACGACACATCACTCCCCGATGTCATCACCGCCATGCAGATGGAGCGGCTCATGATCAACGAGTGCGGCGCCGGGATGGTCCTCAAGCGCAAGGCCGACGGGAACCGCGTCAAGAAGGTGGCGTTCGTCCTGTGCGCCGGTTCGCGCACGCGGAAGACCGGCGTGCCCTACTGCAGCAAGGTCTGCTGCAACTACGCGATCAAGCAGGCGGTCATACTGAGGAAGACCTTCCCCTACATGCAGGTGTACGTGTACTACATCGACATCCGCTCCGCGGGCCGCGGGTTCGAGGAGTTCTACGCGCGGTCGATGGAGGAGTTCGGTGTCAAGTACATCCACGGCAAGGTCTCGGACATCCAGAAGGGGGGTGCCGGGATACTGGTCCGCGCGGAGGACATCACCCTGGGTGAGGTAATCCAGACGGAGTACGACATGGTCGTGCTGTGCCCCGCGATGCTCCCATCCGATGGGACGGAGCCACTCACCAGGATGCTCAAGGTCCCGCTCGGCGAGGACGGCTTCATCTCGGAGAAGCATCCGAAGCTCGATCCGGTCTCGACGCACCGGAGCGGCGTCTTCGCGGCCGGCGTCGTGCTCGGCCCGAAGGATGTCAGGGACAGCGTCGTCGACGGGAGGAGCACCGCCGCGCATGTCATCGAGTTCCTCGGGTCTGGCCGGATGTCGATCGACCCCGTCAAGGCGTTCATCGTCGATGCCGGAAGGTGCATCGGATGCAAGGCGTGCGAGGTCGTGTGCCCGGTCAAGGCCATATCGGTCGGCGACCTCCCGCAGATAGACGAGATCGCCTGCATCGGCTGCGGGGCGTGCGTCTCCGAGTGCCCGACGAGAGTCTTCGATCTCGCTCACTACACCGACTCCCAGATCAGGGCGGAGGTCGAGGGTCTGCTCTCCGGGGAGGGAGACGACGTCGGGATCTTGGGTTTCTTCGGGGACGTGCTCGCGTATGTCGCCGCGGACACCGCTGGAACGGCCAGGATGGAGTACCCGCCATCGATCAGGATGATGCGGGTGCCGTCTGCCGCGCGGGTGGCGAGGCGGGAGATACTCGAGGCCTTCGCACTGGGCGCGGACGGCGTGATGCTCTCCGACGAGGAGGGCGGTGAGATGGGCCACATCATCGAGGGGCGGATAAAGGCGCTGGCTCCGGAACTCGATGCGCTCGGCATAGGCAAGGAACGTCTGACCTTCGTGCCCATGCTGCTCCCGATCTACAAGGTCCTGCCCAAGATGATCGACACGTTCGACAGGAAGGTGCGGCAGCTAGGGAGGGTCCCGAAGGAGGCGAGGGAGCGCGCACTCGCGGCCTCGAAGGTGCAGAGCGAACCGGTTTTCAAACCGCGATGAGGCCGCTCCCATCGCGCGCGACTGCTGTGCGCCAGCACGCCCGCGCGCGCCCATGCATGTGGCTCGGACCCCGTGTAAATGTATTTATATTCTCAGGTCCAATAAGAACGACGTCCCACGCCTGGCAGGGATGAGTGATTCGGTCCATGCAGAAGCGAGTCATAGTCAAGATCAAGCGGGACGGCACGGAGCTCAGCCTCCGCGAGGTCCTCGACAGGATCAAGGAGCTGCAGGACCAGCATCCCGATGAGGACGTCTTCTTCGACGGGGACGAGTACGCGATATGCGCGAGGCCGAGGAAGGCCTCTCCGTGAGAGGACGCGGGGTCGCGGCCCGATGCGGCGGGTCCGGCCACCGAGGTGTTATCTGATGCCAGGGCGGGTGACCATGGGCCTGTACAACTCGTACGACCCCACCAAGTTCCGCGAGGCGCACAGGCGCGTCCTAGCGCGCGCGGGCCCGTTGGCGCTGGCCTTCGACTGCAACCTGGCGACCTTCGGGTTCCCATACGACAAGGACCTCGGGACGCCCATCGAGATCGCCCAGTGGGTCTCGACGACCACCTCGATCGGGGATGCCGGGGCGTACCTGATAGACCTCGCCGTCAAGGGGAGGTTCTCCTGTTTCGAATTCCCGAAGAAGGGTTTCCCTCCCCAGCTGGGCGAGGTCGTCGTGACAACCAGGAAACCCTCGCAGACATCCTCCGCCTCCGCACAGGACATCCGGTCCATGGTGAAGTCCGGACGGTCCGCTCTCCTGGTGTTCGGCCTCGGGCCGCACGGGTTGCCCAAGGATGTCTTCGACATGAGCAAGAAGCATCTGGACATAACGGGCCGCGGCCTGTCGCTGGAGACGTGCACGGCCCTGGGCGCCGTCGTCGGCTCCATCATGGGCAAGTGAATCTCAGTATCTGTCATAGGTCAGGCCGAGCGACGGGACCTTGATGTCCCCGCCCTTGGTCGCGTGCCCGACCACCTTCGCGCCCTTCCCTGCCGCCTTGACGACCTCTTCCGCCTCGTCGTCCGGGACGGCCATCGCGAAGCCCATTCCCATGTTGAATGTCTGGTACATCTCGCGGTCGGAGACGCCTCCGAGCCCCTGCATGACCTTGAAGACCGGGTTGGGTTCCATCGGGTCCTCTATCACGAACCCAGTCCCATCCTTCAGCCGGATGAGGTTCCTCAGCCCGCCGCCGGTTATGTTCGCCATCCCATGCACCTCGTGTTCCTCAAGGATGTCCAGCACCTGCCTGACGTAGATCGTGGTCGGGGTGAGCAACTCCGTGCCGACGGTCCTCCTGAGCCCCTTCACCCTGTCGCCGTAGCCGATCCGGTTCTTCTCGAAGATCCTTCGCGCGAGCGAGAACCCGTTCGAATGCACTCCTGAAGCGGGAAGGCCTATCAGCGCGTCCCCTGGGCGGATGGACTTCCCCGTGATGATGGCCTTCTTCTCGACCATGCCCAGGCACGTCCCTGCAAGGTCGAACCCGCGGACTAGCTCCGGCAGGACGGCTATCTCCCCGCCGACGATGGTCATGTTGGACTGCCTCGCCCCCTCCTCGAGCCCCTTCCCGATCTCGGATGTGACCTTCTCGTCGGGCCTGTCTATGGCGATGTAGTCGACGAAGGCGATCGGCTCCGCGCCGACGCATATCGTGTCGTTCACGTTCATCGCTATGCAGTCGATCCCGATCGTGTCCCATCTCCTGAGCGCGTCGGCGACCAGGAGCTTCGTCCCGACACCGTCGGTACAGAGGGTCAGTGCGTGCTCGCCGAAGTCGATGAGACCGGTGAAATGCCCTGGGAGGTCGACTGGCCGCCCGACCCCCTTCCTCTTGAACTTCAGGTGGCCGACCAGCGCCGCTATGCTCTTCGACTTCCTGTCGATGTCGACCCCTGCCTTCGCGTAGGTCATACCCTCTGGCATCTGGAACCCTGCCTTGCGCGTGGGCGATTGCATACTCCGGCTATACCTTTTGCCCTCAGTCGCAGGGAACAATATATTGCTGGGCAGAGGAATCCCTTGCGCGTGACTAGGCAGTGGAGGGCCGATCGGAAGAGGGACAAGTTCTACCGCTTGGCCAAGCGCGAGCATTACCGTAGCCGCGCGGTCTACAAGCTCAAGCAGCTCGATTACAGATTCGATCTGATCCACCAAGGGGACACCATAGTCGACCTGGGCGCCTCCCCCGGCGGGTGGTCGCAGGTGGCCGTGGAGATGGGGGGGCCGGAGTCGAAGGTCTTCGCCCTGGACCTGGCCCGCTTCGTGCCCATCGAGGGCGTGACGTTCATCAAGGGTGACATCAGGGACGAGGACATCGCCCGCAGGCTGACCGCGCTTGTGCCGGACGGTGTCGATGTCGTCATCTCCGACATGGCACCCAACATCAGCGGAAGCTACTCCTACGACCACGCCAGGTCGATCGAGCTGTGCGAGCACGCGCTCGCCTTCGCGTCCAAGGTGCTCAGGGAGGGCGGCAACTTCGTCGCCAAGATGTTCTCCGGCGACATGAGCAACGGCTTCGTCAGAAGGGTCGGTGGCAGGTTCTGCGAGGTCCACGTCCACCGGCCGCGGGCTACGAGGGAGCAGAGCTCCGAGGAGTACGTCATCGGCCTTGATTTCGTCGGCGTCAGGGGCAGGGGACGCTAGTCCCAGAACCGTTTCGTCCGCGCGTAGTTGACCTCGGCCTCGAGCAAGTCCCTCAGGAACTCGTCCTCCTCGAGATGGTACCTCGCCAGTATCCTGGCCGCCGTGTCGGGCCCGACGCCCCTCCCGACCAGGGCCATGACCGCCCTCTTCCCGTGGGCCATCACGAGGTTCGCGTTCTTGTATATCCTCCTCTGGACCTTCCGCTGCTCCTCGTCGGCAGGGCCCTTCCTGAGGACCTCGAGGTCCGTCTTGGCATATGGCTGGATGGCTGCGATGAGGACGCCGTCGCACTTGGAACACCGCATCTTCTTCGGTAGCGTGGCGACCTTCGCCTTCCTCTGGGTCCTGCAGTTCATGCAGGCCAGGACCACTTCCTCGGCCCCCAGTCGATCCCTCAACGCGTTGAGGACGCTCTTGTCAGCCCTCCTGGGGCGCATGAGCTCCTTGCGCGTCCCTATGGCCTCCTCGCCCATCGGGGAGAGCGTGCCAGTCCTGACCTCGACGGTGCCGTCCTGGATCCTTCGGAGCACGAGCGCGGTGTTCTCGATGTCCATGTTCTCCCACAGGGTCTTCGCCAGCGCCTCCTCGAAGATGGGCGAGTGCTCGAACACGTCTATGAGCCTGGAGATGTTGAGCATCTTGTAGTCCGCATCCTTCCTGACGGCGCCGAACTTCTTGGCCACGTGGACGAACTGCCACCTCAGGTACGATGAGTTGCGCACCACGAGCCTCATGAGCTGCCCCAGCGTCTCCGGATCCGTCTCCCTGAGCGCTCTGAGGACGTCCTTGGCGCCGAGGCCCCGCGGGGTCTCGAGGACGATCGCGTAGGGCTCCGTCTGGACCCCGATGCTCTCGCCGAACCTGGCGGTCAGGAGCGTCGTGACGAGCTTCGCCAGGGTCTCGTTCACCTTCGTCCCGAAGCAGCAGTTGATGACGATCACGCCTTCCCCCTGCTCGACCGTCACGAGCTTGTCCGTCGGGAGCGGCAGGTCGCCCTGTGCGCCGATCCACCGGTCGACATCCTTCTTCGTCACGGCGTCAGCGGGGTAGATGTCCAGCATCCTCAGCCGTCTCATCGCCCCGACCTCCTGGGCGACCTCGTATGGCACGGGGATCTCCTCGCCGACCCACGAGGGCGTCGCGGCGATCTCCTGGACCTGCTCCACGATCACCTCGTCCTCCCCGACCTCGACGACCCTCCAGGTCCTCCCCCTGGTCACGAAGGTCGCGTACGGCTCGGCGCACGTGGCGACGAAGCTCTCGTCCAGGGTGCCGATGACGCTCCTCGACGAGACATCCCGCACCCTGTAGGTCCTCTCGTCGGGGATCATCGAGATGTTGTCGTAGAAATGCTTCATCCCAGAGGTCTTGCGTCGGAAGCTGCCCTCGTCGTCCCATATCAGGTGCAGCTCCGCGAGCAGTCTGACCACATCGTCGAAGTCCTTCCTGAGTAGCCCTCTGAATGCGTAGGTCCGTCTGACCGTAGCGAACGCATGCTCCATGTCCACCCTCGGCTCGGTGAGGGACATCGCGATGAGCTGGTTGGCCAGCACGCTCATCGGGTTGCTGCGTATCCTGAAATGCTCGAGCTCCTCGACCATCGCCCTCCGGGCGATGACCAGGCTCTCGGCGGTCTCCCCTGGCTTGGTCGTCACGATCGTCCCGTACGACACTGCGTCGTGCCTGTGGCCGGACCTGCCGACCCTCTGGATCAGGCGGGCGACCTGCCGCGGTGAGTTGAACTGTATCGTGAAATCGGCAGAGCCGACGTCTATCCCCAGTTCGAGGGACGACGTGCATATGATCGCCTTGAGCTTCTCCGACTTGAAATCGTCCTCCATCTGGACCCGAATGTCCTTGGAGAGCGAGCCGTGGTGCACCCCGACCTGGAACGCTTCGTCCCAGACGTGGTACCTCACCCCCAACGCCTCAGCGTAATCCCTCGTGTTCACGAAGAACAGCGTCGACCTGTGCGCCTCTATCAGCTCCCTGCAGCGCCTCATGCAGGCGACGTGCTTCAGGTCGGTCTCGAGCCTGTCAGCCAGCGTCTTGTCCTTCGCGTCCTCGGGCGGCGATTCGACGGCGATGCGCATGTCCTTGACCGCCGAGATCTTGAGAGTCACGACCTCCCTGCCCACGCCGGCGAGGTAGTTGGCGATCTCCTCGACGGACCCGACGGTCGCCGACAGCCCTATCCTCTGGAACTCCCCCGCCAGTGGGACCAGCCTCTCCAGAGCGACGGCCAGCTGCGCCCCGCGCTCGTCCTCGGCCAGCTCGTGGATCTCGTCCACGACGACGTGCCTGACGCTCTCCAGGTGGCGTCGCAGGTTCCTCCCGGTGAAGAGGACCTGCAGCGTCTCGGGCGTCGTTATGAGCACGTCAGGTGGGTCCCTGGACTGCGCGGTGCGTTCCGCCTGCGTGGTGTCGCCATGCCTCACGGCTATCCTCAGCCCGAGCGCGTGACCGTACTCCTCGATCCTCATGAGGAGGTCCCTGTTCAGCGCCCTGAGGGGTGTGACGTACACGCATCGGATCCCGCCCTTCGGCTCTTTCGCGAGCCGGTGCAGGACTGGCAGCATGGCCGCCTCGGTCTTGCCGATGCCCGTGGGCGCAACAAGCAGGACATGCCTTCCAACGAGTATCTCGGGCATCGCTCTCCGCTGCGCCTCGGTCGGCTCGACGATGCCCCTGCTGCCGAGCAGGGCCCTGAGCCTCTCGTCTATCTGTCCGAATCCCCTCATCTTCGCTGGTCCACTGGGGCATGTGCGTATTAACCTTTTACCGACCCGGATGAAAAGTGCAAATGTAGAGCATGCCCCATGCCAGATGCATCTCGGACCGTCGGTTCGGCCCCGCGACACTTCTAATCTTGTACTACAATGTCTATATAGCAGGACTTGCGATTGGCGCTTAGTCAGTAGGTGCGGGTGGACATTTATGTCCATTCGAGAAGCAGAGCATCGGGGGAATATGATGAAAGGATATCTTCAGTCAGTGCTTGTTGTGTGTATAATGGTGCTGTCCGCGGTGTCGGCACTGAGCGTCGTCGCATCTGCCGGACCGACGATGTTCATGGACGAGGTCAAGACCACGGAGGATACGCCGGTCGAGACCGAATCGCCCACATGGACCGTTATCGTCCACCTGTGCGGTGACAACAACCTCGAGCCATGGGCGCTAGCCGACCTCGAGGAGATGGAGAAGATCGGGTCCAAGAACGGTGTGACCATCGTCGTCCTGATGGACACGTTGACCTACTTCGAGGGGACACACTGGTATGTCATAGAGCCCGGCTCTGACCATGTCGACCTCGCGACGGAGAGGAACGACTGCGACTGCGACCTCATGGGTGGATGCCCTGGTGAGCTCAACATGGCGGACGGCCATGTCCTGCAGTACACAGTCAAGACCGCGGTGGATTACTACCCGGCCGACAAGTACATGCTTGTCCTCTGGAACCACGGCGGCGGCTGGAAGGGCGTGTGCTACGATGATTCGTCCGCCCTGCTCAACGACGTCTACACGGACAGGCTGTCGACCAACGAGACCGCGGACTCTCTCGCGGCGGTCGAGAAGGAGATCGTCGATGAGGGTCTGGATGCGGACTTCGAATTGACCATGCTGTCCTACGACGCCTGCCTGAACGGGATGATCGAGGTGGTCTACCAGAACAGGGACGTGGCGAAGTACATGACTGCGTCCATAACGCTCATACCCGTGCAGGGATACCCGTACGACAAGATCCTGGAGAACCTGACCGCGCTGCCTAGGATGTCTGATGAGGCCTTCGGCAAGAACATCGTCGACACATACGTGGAATACTACTCCATGTGCAACGGCAACGGCATAGAGTACTACGGTGATGCTCAGCTCTCGCTGTTCGACCTGTCCGAGGCCGGCGCGCTCGCCGACTCTATCGACGCCCTCGCGACAGAGCTCCTGGACGGCGGCTACGCGGACACCGGCGTCTACAGAGGGGCGATCGAATCGGCCGAGTCTCAGACCCCGAAGGTCCAGATAGACGGGGAGCAACTGCCGTTCATCGACCTGGGCTCGTACGCCAACCTGCTCGGAGAGAAGATACCTGAGCTCGTCAAGCTGACCGACGCCGTCGAGGCAGGCGTCGAGGCGACCGTCGTGTACACGAGCAACGTCGCGTCGACATACGGTGGGATCATGAAGACCACCGGCATCACGATACACTTCACGTGCTGCTGGAACTGGCTCAATGCGTTCTACCCGCTCGAGACCGAGCAGCAGCTGATCGACGCGGGTGTGCTGAACGTCTACGGCACCATGGACTTCGTGCTCGACACGAACTGGGACGAGTTCGTCTACACGTTCTCGCAGGTCTACGTCTACACGGAGTAGACCGAACGAAGCGCGACAAACATCTTGACATAGGGGGGAATCGGGGGGCACAGGCCCCCCACACTCTTTCTTCATTTCTTCGAGTGACAGCCTATCGCTTCGGAGCCCTCACTGCAATCCCTTTTATCCTCGGGAGCGATTCCGAACCGGTCACGATGGCGAAGATAAAGAGCATCAGGGCCAGGGAGATACTGGATTCCCGGGGGAACCCGACGGTCGAGGTCGACGTCGTCCTGGTGAACGGGGTCGTCGGCAGAGCCGCCGTCCCGTCCGGTGCATCGACCGGGACGAAGGAGGCCGTCGAACTGAGGGACGGTGACAAGGGGCGCTACCTTGGCAGAGGTGTCCAGAAGGCCGTCTCCAACGTGAACCGTCTGATCGCCCCGAAGCTGAAGGGGAAGGACCCAACGGACCAGGGCATGATCGATTCCCTCCTCCTCTCCATCGACGGCACCGACAACAAGGCCAGGCTCGGCGCGAACGCCGTCCTGGGGGTGTCGCTGGCGAACGCCCACGCTGCCGCCAACGATGCGCACGAGCCTCTCTACAGGTACATCGGCGGACGCAAGGCGTGCACGCTCCCAGTGCCCATGATGAACATACTGAACGGCGGGGCGCATGCCGACAACAACCTCGATTTCCAGGAGTTCATGGTCATCCCGGTCGGGAAGACCTATTCGGAGTCCCTGAGGAGGGGCGTGGAGGTCTTCCACTCGCTCAAGTCCCTTCTCAAGGGGAAGGGGCTGAACACCGCAGTGGGGGACGAGGGTGGGTTCGCGCCCAGGCTCGGCTCCCATTCCGAGGCGCTCGAGCTGATAGTCGCCTCTGTCGAGGAGATCGGCCTCAGGCCAGGCAAGGACGTGCTCCTCGCGATGGACGCGGCCGCGAGCGAGTTCTTCGACGGCTCCAGCTACGTCTTCAAGAAGGGGACGATGGAGAGATTCTCTCCGGACGAGATGGTCGACGTCTACGCGGACATGTGCAAGTCGTTCCCCCTCGCGTCCATCGAGGACCCGATGTCCGAGGACGACTGGATCGGATGGCGCGGCATCACCTCGAGGCTGGGCCGTAAGATCCAGCTCGTGGGCGATGATGTCTTCGTAACGAACAGGGCGGTGCTGGAGGAAGGGGTCAAGCAGGGCATCGCGAACTCGGTCCTCGTCAAGGTCAACCAGATCGGGACGCTGTCCGAGACCCTTGAGACCATGCGGTTCGCGACGAAGTCCGGTTACACCTGCGTCGTGTCTCACAGGTCCGGGGAGACCGAGGATTCCACCATAGGCGACATCAGCGTCGCCACCAACGCGGGGCAGATCAAGACGGGCGCACCTTCCAGGGGCGAGAGGACGGCCAAATACAACCGGCTCCTCCGCATAGAGGAGGAGCTGGGCAGGCGCGCTCGATTCCCGGGCGCATCGGCCTTCAAGAGAGCCTGAACCATGCGCCCATGCGCGCGTCGCAGTCCTTGTCAGTCGAGCTACTGAGAGCCAGCGCCATGGACCTCTGCCGCAGCCCGGACACGCTCGTCAGCGTTTGGAGCACGGAATGACGATATCATGGTCAATTGATATGCGAAAGTAGTTTTCTTTTGGACATATAGGCATAGAATAGTCTTGAGAACGACACAATGGTGATATTGGTCATCCCCGATTTCCGCGCTGCGGGTGCCGGATGTCTCGATGCGTGCGACCACGCAGAGCGTCTGTTGCCTGCCTCTGAGAAGGTGGTGAAGATGAGACCGGAGACAGCTCGGAACCAGACAGGGGCGCGCGCCCCGAAGTCGGGAATCAGGATCGTCGACACGACATGCAGGGATGGTGAGCAGATGCCGGGCATCTCATTCACCGCCGAGGAGAAGCTCGCGATGGCGAAGGCCATCGAGGCCATCGGTGTCGAACAGCTGGAGACGTTCGCCACGTACAACGACAGCGATAGGTCGTGCGCGCGCCGTCTGAGGGCCCAGTCGTCAGGCATGTCGGTCATGGGATGGAGCAGGATGGTCAAGGAGGACATCGAGGACTCGATAGCGAACGACGTCGACGCCGTCTCGATCTCGACCGATACATCTGACCTCGCCCTGACCCGCAAGCTCCACATGACCCGCGAGGAGCAGCTAGCTCAGCTCGTGGGCTGCGTGGAGTTCGCCAAGTCGCACGGTGTCTACGTGTGTTTCAACGCGGGCGACGCGACGCGGACGTCGACCGGATACCTCATCGAGTTCGCCGCGGCCGGGAAATCGGCGGGCGGTGACAGGCTGCGGATATGCGACACGCTCGGCGTGCTCACGCCGGCCGGGTCGTCCAGGCTGGTGTCGGATGTGATGGGCGCGGTCGACATCGACGTCGAGTTCCACGCGCACAATGATTTCGGGCTCGCGGTCGCCAACGCCTTGGGTGCTGTCGATGCGGCCTCGGCCCACGAGGACAGGACCCTGTGGATATCGACGACCGTCAACGGCCTCGGCGAGCGTGCTGGAAACGTACCGCTGGAGGTCCTTCTGATGAACCTGAAGACCCACTACGGCGTCTCGAAGTACCGTACGGATTCGCTGCGGTCGTTGTGCAGCACCGTAGCGGCTGCCTCGCGGGTCAACATACCTCCGAACTATCCAATCGTCGGCAGCAACATGTTCACTCACAAGTCTGGCATACACGTCGACGGCGTCCTCAAGGAGCCGAGCCTGTACGAGGCCTTCGACCCAGCGACCGTTGGTGCGGCGAGGCGCATAGCCATCGGCAAACACTCTGGACGCTCATCCATCAAGCACAAGCTCAGGGAGCTGGGCCTGGTGGCGGACTCGGCCTTGGTGGACCAGCTGAGGGACGAGGTCGGGCGCCTGGGCGAGGGGAAGAAGGGGGACGTCACCGACTCCGAGTTCATGTCGCTATACTCCAGACTGAACGGACTGAGGGAGAATGGAGGTGCGCACGACTCGAAGAGGTTGTTGGCCGTCGACATCGGCATCCTCTCGGAGAGGTGAGTGGCCCCCATGGGAATGACGATCGCAGAGAAGGTCCTGTCCGCTCACTCGGGCCGTGATTGCCGAGCGGGCGACCACGTGGTCGCATCAGTCGACTTCTGCATGTCGCAGGACGGCACATCGATGATCATGATGCGAGAGCTGGAGAGGCTCGGCTTCTCCGGGCCGCGGACGACCCGCGGCATGGCGATGGTCCTCGACCACAGCTCTCCGCCGCCGTCGGCTGGTATAGCGCGAATCCACGCCATGATCAGGGGGTTCGCAGCGGCGAACAAGATCCCCCTGCACGACATAGGCGAAGGGGTCTGCCATCAGGTCGTCCCTGAGAGCGGGAAAGTCCTCCCAGGCGACCTGGTGCTCGGTGCGGATTCGCACACATGCACCTACGGCGCACTCAACGCGTGCGCGACAGGTCTGGGCTCCACGGACGTGGCGGTCGGCGCCTCCAGCGGCAGGATGTGGTTCAAGGTCCCCGCGACGACACGTGTGACCCTGTCGGGGATCCTCCAGAGGGGTGTGAGCGCGAAGGACCTGGCGCTGCACATGGTCGGCCTGGTAGGTGCTGACGGCGCGACATACGAATCCATCGAGTACGGCGGAGATTCCGTCGCTTCCTTGACGATGGACAGCAGGATGACGGTCGCGAACATGGCGGTCGAGATGGGTGCGAAGTTCTCGCCCTTCGGGTTCGACGGAGCGACCGCAGAGTGGTTCAGCTCGCATGGGATGCAGGTCAGGGAGGGCGTGCTCCCTGACTCTGATGCGACCTACGTCAGGGCGATCGATGTGGACCTGTCCAACATCCCGCCCATGGTGGCGCGCCGTCACAGGGTGGACGATGTATGCGCCGTCGCGGAAGTCGCAGGGACCCATGTGGATCAAGTCTTCATCGGGACCTGCACGAACGGCCGCGTATCGGACCTCGCAGCTGCAGCGCGCATCGTGCGCGGGAGGCGTGTGAGACGGGGGACGCGGCTGATCGTGGCCCCAGCGTCGCGCAGGGTGTACCTCGAGGCCATGAGAGCAGGGTCGATAAACGACCTGGTCGACGCGGGTGCGGTAATGGTCGCCCCGGGGTGCGGCCCATGTGTCGGCACGAACGCCGGGGTCCCCGCGGACGGGGAAACCGTCCTCTCGACTGCGAACAGGAACTTCATGGGCAGGATGGGGAACGAGAACGGGGTCAACATCTTCCTGTGCTCACCGGAGACGGCGGCGGCATCGGCCCTGAAAGGCGAGATCGTCGACCCGAGGGAGGTGTCCACATGAGCCTCAGAGGCCGGGCGCACAGGTTCGAGCCGGATGATGACATCAACACCGACTACATCATCTCTGGGAGGTACAAATTCAAGATCGACGACATGTCCGAACTGGCGAAGCACGTGATGGAGGACATCGACCCAGGGTTCGCTGGCAGCGTCTCGCGCGGCGACTTCGTCGTCGCCGGCCGCAATTTCGGCTGCGGGTCGAGCAGGGAGCAGGCGCCGCGCGCCCTCCAGGCAGCAGGCGTGTCCGCGGTCATCGCGAAGTCCTATGCGAGGATATTCTACCGCAGCTCGTTCAACATCGGGCTTCCCCTGGTGGAGATGGACACGGGCTGGATCGCGGACGGGGCAGAGCTCGAAGTGGACCTCGTCGGCGGGACGGTGACCGAGGTGATGTCGGGTAGGAGCTCGCCCACACGTCCGCTACCTCTGGCCATGCGTACGCTCCTCGAGGACGGAGGCCTGGTCGAGCACATCAAGAAGAACGGGGGCTTCCGGCTTTGAGACGCATAGCGGTGCCCTTCATCCCGGGAGATGGGATCGGCCCAGAGACGATCGCGGCCGCCAGGGCGGTTGTCGATTCGGCTGTTCTGGCGTCAGAGGGCGGTTCGGTGTCCATCTCGTGGGAGGAGCTTCCGGCGGGGGATGCGGCGCACGCCTCGTCGGGCGAATGGCTTCCGGCGAGGACGCTGACCAGGATTCGAGAGGCCGGGGTAGCGCTGAAGGGTCCCCTTTCGACTCCAGTTGGCGGGGGCGTGCGGAGCCTGAACGTCCAGCTGCGCCAGTCCTTGGACCTCTACGCTTCAGTCCGCCCGGTCAGGTACTTCTCAGGTGTCCCGAGCCCCGTCAGGCATCCCGAGCGCGTGGACCTGGTCATCTTCAGGGAGAACACGGAGGACGTGTACAAGGGGATAGAGTGGAAGCGCGGGTCTCCAGAGCTGAACAGGCTCCGCGAGACCCTGCGCTCCGACTTCGCGGTGGATCTCGGCGAAGACGTCGGGCTCGGCCTGAAACCGATCTCGGAGGGGGCCAGCAAGCGGCTCGTCCGGGCGTCCATCGAGTTCGCGGTCAGGAAGGGCAGGAAGTCGGTCACACTCGTCCACAAGGGCAACATCATGAAGTTCACGGAGGGGGCGTTCAGGGACTGGGGGTACGAGCTCGCCCTCTCGGAGTTCCGCTCGTCAATCGTCACGGAGGGCGAACTCGCCAACCATGAGGCACGCGGCGGGAAGGTCCTCGTGAACGACAGGATCGCGGACAACATGTTCCAGCAGGTGCTGCTGCGCCCGGAGGACTACTCGGTCCTGGCGACGCCCAACCTCAACGGCGACTATCTGGCCGATGCCTGCGCCGCTCAGGTGGGCGGCCTCGGGCTCGCGCCTGGGGCGAACATGGGTGACCATGTAGCCGTGTTCGAGCCGGTCCACGGGACCGCGCCGAAGCACGCCGGGAAGGACGTTGCGAACCCGTGCGCCGCCATCCTCTCAGGGGCGATGATGCTCGAACACCTGGGTCTGGGGGCGGCGGGGCGGATGGTCGTCGAATCCGTGGGATCGGTGCTCGCCGCGGGCGTTCTAACGTCTGACCTGGCGCGGATGGCTGGCCACGCAGAGCACGTCGGGACCAGGGCGTTCGGGGATGCGGTCGTGTCCGAGATGGAAGGTCACTGACGGTCCCGAGTGAGCCTCTGCCTGAGCTTCATCCTCTCGCTCTTGTCGACGCCTCTCTCGGCGAAGAAGCTGAGGACGGTCGCGACGGTGGTCGTCCCGAGTATCACTATGAGCGTGACGTTGAGGAACAGGTCCGCGAGGTCGCTGCTCCAAACGGACAGTCCGGCGAACTCCGCGGCAGGAAGGGTCGCGAGGACAGCGGCAGAGAGCCCCTTCGGCATCATGCCGAAGACGGCGCGCCGGTCGCAGTCCTCCATGTCCCCGACGCTCTTCGAGAGATGCGACGTGAGATACCTCGCCATCAGCGTGATCCAGATGATCAGTATGCCGACCATCAGGTGCACCCATGTGATGGTGTCGAACCTGAATGCGAGGCCGAGGTAGACGAAGAAGAACGTCCGCACGAAGAATGTGATCTCGGTGTGGAAGTGGTGGATGTGCTCCTCGTTCAGGGTCGTCAGCGCCAGGGTTGTGAGCCTCTTCTTCACGAACTGCCGGTTGCCTATCGAAAGGCCGAATGTCAGGGCCGCAACCGCCCCAGAGCTGTTGATCGGGTCCATCTCGACGACGCCTGCGATGATGAACAGAGCAGCGACCGTTATCATGTACGACAGAGGCTGCTTGTGGAGCCTGTCCAGGACGAACAGCCACGCTGCCCCAGCCACGAAGCCGACGACCGCTCCCACGACGAACTTGATGATGAGCTCGGAGGCGAGGACCGGGATATCGAACTCACCGATCTTGACGACGGATATGAGTGCGAGGGCTACGACGATGACCAGCACGTCGGTGATGACGCTTTCCATTATGAGCATCGATTTGGTCTGGGCGCGCAGCCTCATCTTGTTGACGATGGGGATGACCACTGCCCCGGTGGTCCCGCCAAGGATCGTCCCGAGGGTGAGCGCGACGAAGAAGTCCATGTCGAGGACGAGGTGGAGCGCGGCCGCGATGACGGTGATCTCCACGACGAACGTGAGGATCGAGTGGAAAAGCGAAATCCTCATGGAATCGAAGACGACCCGCATGTCCAGCGAGAGGCCTCCGTCGAAGAGGATGATGATGAGGGCCGCGGAGAGGAAGAGGTCCTTGAACTGGTCTATGTCCCCAAGGGCAGCGGTCGTGACCAGCCCGAACCTGTCCCCGAGGATGTCTGGTCCGATGGCCATCCCCAGGAAGATTAGGAGGAGGACGTCGGGTATCCTGAACCTGTTGAAGAACAGGTTCCCGAAGAAACCTACGAAGATGATCGAGCCCATGGCGATGAGGGCTGTGATAGTCTCCGGTTCCATATCCGCAGCTCACCCGTGTGTGACGGCCACCGCGAGCATCCCATCGCGGCCCATCAGGTCCAGATTCCTGGTCCCCGGTTAGGGGTCAGAACCGTATTTGATTGTATTGGCCTCGCTCCAGAAGCGTGCAATGGACTGGTATGGCCAACAATTAAAGCAGGGTCTGTTGATTCACGGGACGATGTCAGTCGACACGATGCTCGCTAACCCGTCCGATGAGAATCCTGCAGACTATGATGTCATAATCATCGGTGCTGGTCCCGCAGGTTTGGCAGCCGGGATATATGGGAAGAGGGCGGGGCTCAACTGTGTCGTGCTCGAGAAGGGCGTGCCCGGCGGGCAGGTCATGACGAGCCCGCTCATCGAGAACTACCCCGGCTTCCCCGAGGTCCCCGGGATGAAGCTGATGGAGCTGATGGCCGAGCACGCCAGGCGCTACGTCGAGATCCGCGAGGGCGAGGAGGTCGTGAGGATACGCGGCGGTGAGAGGTTCGAGCTGACGACCGCCAATGCGAGGATCACGTCGAAGGCGGTCATACTCACAACGGGCTCGCACCACAGGAAACTCGAAGTCCCGGGGGAAGAGGGGATGATAGGCCGCGGGGTGAGCTACTGCGCTACCTGCGACGGCTTCTTCTACAAGAAGCGCGAGGTCGTCGTCGTCGGAGGGGGGAACACCGCCCTCACGGACGCCTTGTACCTCCACTCGATCGATGCCAAGGTATCGATAGTGCACAGGCGTGACTCGTTCAGGGCGGACAAGCACCTCCAGGAGTCCATCGCCCGGAAGGGCATGCCCGTGTTCTGGAACACGGTCGTGGAGGAGGTCATCGGCGGGGACACGGTCACTGGAGTGCGCCTGAGGGACCTGAAGACCGACGCCACCCAGGTGAAGCCGGTCGACGGCGTCTTCGTGGCAGTCGGCGAGGTCCCTAGCAACCAGCTGGCGGCCGAACTGGGATTGGTCATGGACCCAGGCGGGTTCGTCCAGGTCGACAGGAACTTCAGGACGAACGTCCCGTGCGTGTACGCGGCGGGCGATGTCTCGGGAGGGATAAGGCAGATAGTCGCCGCCGTGCACGGCGGCGCCGCGGCCGCTCTCTCCGCCTTCGAGGACCTGACGAACCCATACTTCAGGCGCGGCTGAGTTCACTCGGTCGCCTGCCGTCGGGCGTGAGGAGCCCGAAGAAGTGAATCATCCGGGAAAGGTTTTATTCGAAGCCGGGCCGCTCACGCACCCGAGGAGGTGAGACGAGTGGTGAAGGGTAAGATGGGCAAGACCTATCATTGCGACATCTGCGGTCAGGAGGTCAAGGTCACAAAGGAAGGCGTTGGCATCCTGGTCTGCTGCAACAAACCGATGCGCGAGCTGTGAGCCATCGGGCACGCGCGCCGCGCGTACACGGGTCGTGAGAAGGAGTGGGCCCGATCGGATTTGAACCGATGACCAACTGGTTCCTCAGGGGACATGTCCCCCTATGAGCCAATCGCTCCGCCGGACTAAGCTACGGGCCCGTGCGGTCCCTCCTAAAGCTACCCTTTCCTTATTAGGGTTTCTGTGGGCCTGGAGGTAAGCCAGCTCAGTACCTGTAGGTCCTGGCCTCTCCTTTCTCCAGCCTCACGCCCAGACCGAGCGACAGCCTGTTCGAGAAGTTGAAGTACGCCGCGACGAGGTCCGCCCTGAGTATCTCCTCGTCCGTGAGGCCCGCATCGCGCATGTCATTGATGTCGTCCTCGGTGATTGCCTTCGGGTCAAGCGTCACCTTCGCGGCGAAGGCGAGCAGCGCCTTGCTCCTCGGGCTCTCGGACTTCTTCGTGTACTCCTTGACAAGCTTGTAGAGTGCCGATGGGTCCTTGTCGACGGTCTCGAGCGCCTCGGCGTGGTGTATCGCGCCGTACGCGCACCTGTTGGCCGCGGAGACGATGACGGCGATTGTCTCCCTCTCCTCGCGGGTCAGCGGGCCGTCGCCCATCATGATCTCGACGTAGAGGTCCAGCTCCTTCTCCAGCACCTTGGGGTCCAGTCCCTGCGCCTGGAAGACGTTGGCGAGGTGTCCTCTCTCCTTGACTATGCGGTCGAAGACCTTCTTCGTCTCTCCCTTCGCGTCTGCCTTGTCCACGGTCCTTATCCAGGCCATCGGGCTCGCCTCTCCATCCAAGGGGATGGCTCCGTCGAGGTAACAGTTGAAGGACGGCCTTAAGCCTTGCTGTCCTGGCATCGATGGCGTCGATTGATCGAGACCCGATAGGATATGAATAGTCGGATGGTCAATCCGGTGGTCGTGACGGAGAAGGCCAGACTGGCATGGTTGCTCGCCCTCATGTCGCCCGTGTTCGCCGAGCTCATGTCCGGGTCATCCCCGCCCCTCGAGTTCTTCAACCCGTTCATGTTCGTCGGCCTCCTGGGCATGTACGGCGCCGGCGTGCTCCTGGTGCGCGAGACGACCGTCTCCTGGGGGAAGGGGTGGGCGACCGTGATCATCCTGGGCGCGGCCTACGGCATCACAGAGGAGGGCCTGGCGGTCAAGAGCTTCTTCGACCCTGGGTGGATGGACCTGGGCGACCTTGGCGACTACGGACGGTTCCTCGACACCAACTGGGTCTGGACGGTCTGGCTGACGATCTTCCACTCGGCCGTGAGCATCTGCCTCCCCATCCTGGTCCTGACCGTGCTCGCCCCAGGTTACTCCCGCGAGCGGCTCCTGACGGGCGAACAGTACAGGATGGTCCTGCTCGTGTTCGTAGCCGACATAGTCATGTTCGCGGTCCTCTTCGGCATAGACTACGCCCCGCCGCTCATCCAGTACATCCTCGCGGCGGTGGCGGTATGGGTGCTGATCGGGTTCGCGAGGAAGGCGCCGGCGGACCTCGTGAGCGCCCGCCACCCGCAGCCGACATGGTCTCCCAGGCGGTTCATGCTCCTGGGCTTCCTCTTCCTCATGGGGAGCTTCCTGATAGCGTCAGGATTGCTGACGAGGGCCGTCCATCCGATCATGACCATCCTGGTCGTCATAGGCATCAGCGCGGCGACCATGCTCCTCCTCCAGCACCGCCTCGGCAAGGGGTGGAACAGGGTCCACAAGGCCTACTTCGCCAGCGGATTCCTGCTCGTCTGGGCGTTCTTCGGCGTGATCAACGAGTTCAACGGCATACTGGGGATGTCGGTGGTCGCCGCCGCAGCCATCCTGTTCGTCGTGGACATGGTCAGGTGGTCCAAAGGGAGGGCGGGACTGACATTCCTGAGGAGATGGCGGCCGCGCGTCGCATGAACTGGAGAACGATGGCGCCGTCGAACGGATTCGAACCGTTGACCTTCCGCTTAACAGGCGGACGCTCTACCGACTGAGCTACGACGGCATTGTGGTCGGGCAGGCGCAGTTAAACTGACCGGTTAGATAAGCCTTTTGTCTTCATGACGCCGGCCTGGCAAAGAGGGGATGGGGCGGGAACCTGGGCCTACTCGATGGATTCCCGCAGCTCATTGACCGTGCTGCTCATGGTCTCCAGGATCTCCTTCAGGTGGTCCAGGAACTCCTGGATCTTAGCCGTCGTGATGGCCCCGTCCGGCGAGGGGTCGATGAGCCCCTCCTGCTCCAGTATCCTGAGGGAGTACCTCACCTTGTGCTGCGGGTAGTTGAGCATCTCTGAGAGCCTGATTATGCCGATGGGCTCGTTGTCCATAATCGCCTTGAGCATGGCTACATGTCTCTGAAGAAGCTCGATCTCGGTCTCGATCTTGCTAGTGAGGACAGATTTTCCGCTCTTGGGTTTCATGGCGCTACCTCCTCCACTGGATGGGTCCCATCGACTCGTGCTACATGATAGCATTTGGAAATATATAACCCGGAAGGGGGAACCAGTGCCATGGTAAGACGTCCACTGACCAAACTTGAAATAACACAGAGCGGATAGCTCGGTCGATGCCCATCATCGATGCGCAGAACATCGTGAAGGACTTCGGCGGCATGAAGGCCCTGAACGATGTCACCATCACCGTTGAGAAGGGGGACTTCTTCGGGTTCTTCGGCCCCAACGGGGCCGGGAAGACGACCCTCATAAGGATACTCACGGGCCAGCTGGAGCAGACGTCCGGGACCGTCACCGTGATGGGCGTGGACGTCGCGAAGTCTCCGATGAAGGTCAAGGAGCTCATAGGCATCGTGCCCGAGGTGGAGAGCCCGCCGACGTACTTGACGGCGTACGAGTACCTCTACTTCGTCTCAAAGGTCAGGAACCTCGACAGGGTGGACGAGCGCATCGAGAAGTGGCTCGGGTTCTTCGACCTAGAGAGCAAGAAGGGGACGATCTGCAAGGACATGTCGAAGGGCATGAGGCAGAAGCTCATGCTCGCGTCGGCGTTCATACACGAGCCCGAGCTGCTCTTCCTCGACGAGCCGTTCATCAACCTCGACCCGATCTACCAGAAGTTGCTGAGGGACTACCTCGAGGAGTATGTCGCCAAGGGCGGGACGGTCTTCATGTGTTCGCACATCCTCGAGATCGCGGAGCGGTTGTGCAACCATCTGGCTATAGTCAACCTCGGCAGGGTCGTCACGCAGGGCAGCAAGGCGGACCTCCTGCGGGGCGGGGAGAGCCTCGAGCGGGTCTTCCTCCGGTCCGTCGGGGGGGAGCCCTACGAAAACACTCCTGAAATTGATGCTGAAGGAGGAGTTCCGGACACACACGACATACTCGGGTCAGGAACGCTTCCTCACCTTCCCGATTTTCGTGTTCTTCCTCTCGACGATCGTCGGCCTTACAATCGGGAGCATGCTCGAGCGGATGACCCTCTCCGAGTTGGCCTTCATGACGCACATGTCCGTCTTCGTCTACGGCCTCAGCGTCGGGACGTTCGGCCTGATGGGGCGGCAGTACCTCGAGCGGAGGTACGGCAGGAGCAACTACCTGGTCGCCATGCCGTATCTGCTCCCCATCTCCTTCAGGAAGACGTTCCTGGGCATATACATCCGCGACGCGATCTTCTACGTCGGCCTACTGCTCATCCCCGGCACGATGGGGCTGGTCGTCGCCTCCGTGGCCACTGGGTTCAGCATCGTGAGCATCGGCCTGTTCTTCGTGACCGTGCTCCTGAGCTTCATGATCGGGCTCTCGCTGAGCTTCTTCGCGTCAATCGTCTTCATAAGGAGCATCAAGTGGTTCGTCGTGGTGACCGGCGCGGTGATTGCCGCCTTCGTGGCCTACGGCGTCCTCGGCCTCGTCGGGATCGAGGCCATCATCCCGTCCATGGGCATGCAGATGAGTGTCCGCCCGTTCGCCGAGGACGCGGTCACGGCCCTCGCGTACCTCGCGGTCTCGGTCGCGGAGATCGCGGTCCTGGCAGCCCTCTCCTACTACCTGGTCGAGGTGAGGATAAGCATAACCTCCCGCCAGTACGAGGACCGCCTCCCAGAGTACCACGAGCGCATCCCGGTACTGAAGGGACTCTACAGGACGCTCATAGCGAAGGAGTTCGTCGACCTGCGCAGGAGCGGGACGGTGGCGAAGATGTTCTTCTCCTTCGTCCTTCCGCTCCTGTTCCTGTCGCTGACCGTCTGGTTCGTGAACTACGGTCTGTCCATACCCGTGGGCTTCAACGCGGTCTTCTACGCCGCGATGGTCGGCTTCGTCAGCACGCTCATGTACAGCTGGCTGAACAACATCGACCTCGTCGAGTACTACGCCATGCTCCCGGTCACAGTACCGCAGCTGATCAAGGTCCGGATGGTGGTCTTCCTGGTGCTCACACTGGGCATATCCGCGTTCTTCGTTGTCGCCATCTCCGTGGTGAACGGGGACCTCGAGTTGCTCTGGCTGGCCCTCATCGTCATGTTCGTGACCTCCCTGTACATGGTCGCGGTCACAGCGTACCTCACGGGCCTCAAGACGAACACCTTCCTCTTCGACACCTCGGTGCTCGGCAAGTTCAGCTTGATGTCGTTCCTCCCGGATGTCGGCCTCACGATCCTGTCGTTCAGCCTCGTTTCGGACTGGAAGTTCGCCGTAGCGGGCCTGACCCTCGTGCTCGGGTCCATGCTCCTCACGACCAGGTTCCTCTACAAGGGGATAGACGCAAAGTGGTCCAAGACCGCATTCACGGACTGAGGGAAGGGTTATCACGGTCGAAGGCGGATTACGCCCGGGGCAGGACATGGACCGAGGTCACTATCTGAGGCGCGCCGTCCACATGATGATCGCCCTGGCCCCCATCTACTACCTCATCCCGGAGGAGCTCCCGTACGTACGCATCCCCCGGTGGTCTGGTCTGATCATCTTCCTCGGCGCCGCCGTCCTCATAGAGGTCGTAAGGCTCGTCGGGGGCATAACGTTCATGGGCCTCCGTCCACACGAGGCCAGGGGCATAGCGTCCTTCGTCTGGGCGGCTGCGGGGATCACCATCGCACTCTGGGTGTTCCCGCCGGACATCGCCACAGCGGCCCTCGTCGGGATGGCCTTCGTCGACCCGCTCGCGGGCGAGCTGAGGAGGGCCAGGGGACAAGGGACGCTCTCGGTGGCCATCCCGGTCCTGGTGTACTTCGTAATCTCCGCCGCGATCCTCTCGGCCTACGGATACCACAGCTGGACCTTCGTGGCGATCCTCGGCGTCATAGGGGCCACGTCCGCGGTCGGGGCGGAACGATGGAAGGCGCCCAAGGTGGATGACGACTTCCTCATGATAGTGCTACCTGGGCTGCTGATGTGGGCGTTCTCAGAAATATGAGCCCTGGCGCCAGTTCAGAGTACTTCGAGCTTGCCGAACTTGCCGGCACTGACCTGCAGCTTGCCCTTGTAGGATGAGACCCACCCGTTGGTGATCTTGATGCGGTCGTTGACCTGCACCTTGTCCGCATCGTCGTTCCAGAGGCTCAGGGAGACCTTCTCGCCGTCGCCGTCCTCCCCGGTCGCATCGCAGACGCGCCCGCCTGCTCCGCTCCATCCAGACTTCCACTCCCTCGGCTCCTTCTTCTCGACGATCGTCAGGGTGATCTCATCGATCTTCGTCTTGTCCTTGAGGTCCTTTGCCATCATGGGAGCACACTCTGCGGAGCGAGCGAAGACGATTCTCCTACATAAATGTCGCCCTAATCCCCAAGGTTCGGCGCGACTTCTGGTGGGCACGGGCGTTGCGCAAATTTCGACACGTGCCAGTATGTTTTCGAACCTACGTTTCCTCTCCAATTAGCCTTATATGCCCACACTTAGATAGGGCACGCCCATGACTAGAATCAAGGTCATCACCGAACCGGCAGAACTAGTTCCGATGTTCCGGGCGGTGGACACCAAGGTCAAGCGCGAGGTCCTCAAGCTCGTGACCCTGGAATGGCACACAGTGAGGGAGATTGAGAAACAGTTCGGCCCCGCCGGCAGGGACGCCCTGCTCTTCTTCGAGAAGATGAAGCTCGTGGAGACCCGCTGGCAGACCTCCGTGGACCTCCAGCAGCCGGAGAAGGCCTATCACACATACTACACATCGTTCCACATCAACGCCTCATGGCCGGTCTACGAGATAAGCGATGTACTGGCTGCTGCCGTGATGGAAGAGAAGGAGTATGCCAAGATCGAGAAGCAGATCCACGAGCTCGTCGGCCCCCAGGGGAAGTTCGCAGGGGACGTCGCCGAGGTGCTAGGAGTCACTTTCACCATGCTCAAGAGCCTCGTCAAGAGGAGCAACAAGCTCGACTACCGCGGCCACAGGATCGAGAGGATCAAGGAATAGCCCTTGACCCCAGGGGCGATGCATGATCGTCGTTCTAAGGCTAGGTCACCGCCCGAAGAGGGACGCGCGCGTGACGACCCATGTCGCCCTGACGGCCAGGGCGCTGGGCGCTGACGCCATCTGGGTCACCACCGAGGACGCGCCCCTCGAGGCCACCGTGCGGAGCGTCGTCGAGAGGTTCGGGGGCAAGTTCCAGATCAAGACAGGGATAGGCTGGAAGGCGGCCATCAGGGGATGGAAGGGTGAGGTCGTCCATCTCACCATGTACGGCGAGAGCCTGTCGAAGGCCGTGCCGACGCTGGAGGCGAAGGACCTCATGATAGTCGTCGGCGCGGAGAAGGTCCCGCGCGAGGTATACGACCTCGCGACGAGGAACGTGTCCGTCGGGAACCAGCCGCACTCGGAGGTCGCCGCCCTCGCCATATTCATGGACCGGCTGACCAAGGGGAAGACGCTCGACAAGGATTTCAAGGGCAGGCTGCGAGTGATGCCGAACCCCAGGGGGAAGACGGTTGTCGACAGGTCGAAGGCCACCGACAAGGGATGAGTGCCTCTCCCTGCTGCGCAGGGAGGGCTGCCCCGAGAGGGTCATCGCCCACTGCGAGGTCGTCGCCGCCCTCGCCGTCAAGATAGCCAAACGATGCGGGGCCGACGTGGAGCTGGTCGAGGCGGGCGCCATCCTCCACGACATCGGACGTTGCAGGACGCACTCGATCCGCCATGCGGTCGAGGGAGCGCAGGTCGCATCGGAGATGGGTCTGCCACCGGAGGTCGTGAGCATAATCGAGAGGCACATCGGCGCGGGCCTCACGAAGTCGGACGCCAGGCAGTTAGGGCTCCCGGAGAAGGACTATGTCCCGGAGACGCTGGAGGAGAAGGTCGTGGCCCAGGCCGACAACCTGATATCAGATCACGGCAGGGTCAACCTGGCCGAGGCCATAGCCGACGTGGCGAGGAGGGTCAGCCCGGAGGCCGCGGGTCGGATCCGCGCGCTGCACGAGGAGCTGTCGCGGGCGTGCGGGATGGACCTGGACGACATCGGGTGACCCTTTCTACCACTTCTCGGATGCCTGTACGCTCCTCCGAGGGGACATCTGACGGAGTCCCGCCTCAGAACTGTCAGGTTCAAGCCTGATAGCGCTCGAACTCGCCGCGCCTGTGCTCGTCCCTGAGCTTGTGGTACGCCTCGGCGTTCCGCCTGGCCGCCTCGATGAGGGTGGGATCCCCTTGCTTCACGACCTTCCCGGGGACGCCGACGACAAGGCTTCCTGGGGGAACCTTCTCGCCGGACCTGACTACCGCTCCAGCGCCGATTATCGAGCCCGAGCCGATCTCGGCGTCGTCGAGTATGCACGAGTTCATGCCGACGATGACGAGGTCGCCGACCTTCGCGGCGTGGATGATCGCCCCGTGGCCGACGGACACGTCCTTGCCGATGATGGTGGGCTTGCCTGGGTTCCCGTGGATCTGGCAGTGTTCCTGGATGCTAGATCCCTCTCCGATCCTCACGGGTGACATGTCTGCTCTGATGACGGCGAACGGCCAGATGCTGCAGCCCTTCTCCACGACGACGTCGCCGATGATGAGTGCCTCCTTGGCGACGTAGCAGGAGGGGTCGACCTTGGGTCCGGTCATGTCACGCGCGAGCGTCCGCGTGCGATAAATCATTTACTGAGGGACAGCGGCCTTCTCCACCTTCGGCTTGGCGGAGCCCCTCTTGAGCGCGACCCTCTTCGGGAAGTACTTCAGTATGACGATGTCCCCGACGGACGAGATCCATCTGAAGGGCACGTTCACGGACTTCGACCCCTCTACCAGTAGGGGGTTCGTGTTCGAGATGAAAAGCCCCTGGACCTTGTTCTCGTCAACCTCGACGACGAGGTTGGATATGTTCCCGAGGAATATCCCCTGGTTAGTGTAAACCTGCAGTCCAATGAGTTCAGAAGCCTCTTCGAGCATGCTGCATCCCTACCGACCGTATCGCCATCCTCCGTTTAAATAGTTTGTCTTATCCAGTATCCCGGTCTCAAGACTACGTCTTGACCGTCACCCGCGGCGATTCGTCGCAACGGTTAAGTACGCCCCGGTGAATCGGTCATGCAGATAAAAGGCACAAGCGTGCAAGGTCGGAATCACACATGTCATCGGAAATCGAGCAGATACGGGCCAGGAAGATGGCAGAGATGTTGAACACGCCAAGCTCGACAAGCCCGGCGGGCTCATACCCGGATGCACCGGTCCCGGTAAGCGATGCCAGCTTCGACGAGTTCGTCAAGAAGTACGAGAACGTGGTCGTCGACTGCTGGGCACCGTGGTGCGGCCCTTGCAGGATGCTCTCCCCCACCATCGACGCGATGGCCAAGGACAGCAAGGGCAAGGTCGTGTTCGCGAAGCTCAACACGGACGAGAACTTCGAGACCGCGGGCAAGTTCAGGATCATGAGCATCCCGACTCTGCTCTACTTCAAGAACGGACGGCTAGTGGACAAGACCATCGGAGCGCTGCCCAGGCCGGCGATAGAGAACCAGATCCGCAAGTCCCTATCACGATAAACGAATCCCCCAAACACCCTTCATACACCCCCTCTTTTTTCTTACCCTGCATGTGAGCGGATGCTGGACCGCCCGTCGCAAACTGTTTATCCGGCCAAACGGCTCCGAGCCCCGATATCTATGGATTTCGAGACCAAGGTCGAGTGGTCGGGCTCCTATCCTGCGAAGATGGACGGGCAGAACGGGATGTCCATCGAGTACTCTCCGCCGGCGGAGCTGGGGGGAATCAGGGGGCCGATGACCCCGGAGGATGCGTTCGTGGGCGCGGCCAACATGTGCTTCCAGATTGTGTTCGCAGGCGTCTCCAGGGGGCTGAGCATGACGCTCACCCACTACCGCTGCACCGCCGTCGGCGACCTGCAGACGGTCGACGGGGCCAAGAAGTTCGTCAAGGTCACGCTCCGCCCCGAGATGCGTTTCGCCGCCGGGTCGAACCTGGCGAACCTGGAGAAGGCCATCGAGGCGACCAAGCGCAGGTGCCTCGTGACGAACTCGATGGCGCTGCAGGTCGATGTGGTGCCGAAGGTCGTGGAGTGAGGTGCAGACGATGTGCAGGATGGTTGGGGTCGTCTTCAGGTCGAGGTTCCCGATGGAATCACTGCACGCGCTCAGGGCTGTGGCGGGGAACGGCAGAATCCCTGAGGAAACCGAGCTCGGTCACAGGGATGGATGGGGCATCGTCTCCTTCATGCATGGATCGCCGCACCTGATTGGCAAGAGCGAAAGGCCGGCCCATCTCGATCCGTCTTTCGAATCAGCTCTCGTGTCCATAGAACGGATATCGCCACCTAATGTGCTGATAGCTCACGTGCGCGCAGCCTCTGCCGGGAACGTGTCCATGAAGAACACTCATCCGTTCATCTCAGGGGGTCTCGTGCTCGCGCACAACGGTACCGTGAATGGGACGATTCCAGAAGGCACCCAAGACCCGAAGGGGGATACTGACAGTGAGCGGCTGCTGATGCTGCTGCAGGACAGGTACGCCCTGACGAAGGACCTAGGGACGGCCGTGACACAACTGGTGCGGGACGACCTCAGGGGGGCGAAATACAACGGCATGATTCTGCTGGTATCGGACGGTGCCCGCCTGGTCGGCTTCAGGAAGGTCAACCGCAAGGACTGGGACTGGTACTACAAGCTCAGGCTCGCGGTGAGGGATGCTGACGTCATGCTCTACCAGGAGGTCCCTGACGGCTGCGCGGTCGATGGGCAGGTGTCTGAGGTCGGCGACGGGGAACTTGTGACCGTCGGCTCGGATCTCAAGGTGACCAGGCAAAAGGTGCTCTAGTCCTTCGACTTCTTGGCAGCCAGTCTGATCGCTTCCGTGACGCTGTCGCGAGGGACGATGGTCGCAATCGGTATGTCGAGGATCTTCTCGATCGTCGGGCTCACTATGGGGGCGCACACGACTGCGATCGCGCCATCGCGCTCCGCCCTTATCGCCGCGACGATCGCATCCTCGACGGTCATCGCCGGGTACTCCCTGACCCTGACGGTCTCATCTCCCACCCGTACCGACCTCTCGACGACCTCGTCCAGAACCTGCCTCGTGACGATGAGCGCGATGAAGTTGCCAGCCCTTCCGCCCTCCTTCCCGCGCACGGCAGAGACGATCTTCCTGAGTATGTCGAGGCTCGGCGAGCGGTCCTCGTTCATGATCTTGTAGAGCGTGCTGGGGGAAACACCGGACTTGTGCGCGAGGTCCTGCACGGTCATGCCGAAGTCCTCGAGGGTCTTTCCGAGGGCCTTCCTGAAGCTCTCGTCCGATTCCAGGGCCGCCGAGACGAGGAGTCTCTTCGAATCCATTAATTGTCCTCATAGTATCAATAACTGACAGTATATTTATACACTTGTACCACTAATGGGTGACAACTGTGGGAAATACTTATAATCCGCAGCGGCATCGTTTCCTTGGGTCTATTCATGGACAAGAACCTGAGGATTATCCTAGCGGTCGTGGTTGTAGCAGCAATCGTGGTCGGCGTCGTGGCCGCGGCTGTGCTGATGGACAGGGACTCCAGTGGTACCGTACACTACACTGTCCTCCCCGTGACCGGGATGAAGGCTGCGCTGGCCAACGGCGATATCGACGCATTCATTTCCTGGGAGCCTTTCTGCTCCGATGCGGTCGTCAGCGGCGAGGGTGAGGTAATGATGTGGTCGGACGACCTGATGCCGAACCATCCGTGCTGTGTGGTCGCCGCCTCGACGGCGTTCCTTGCCGATGTCGAGGGCGCAGAGGTGCTGACTCAGCGCTTCGTCAAGGCGCACATGGATGCGACGGACTGGATGATGTCAGCTCTCTCCGACCCAGAGGGCGAGAATTACACCGTCCTCATGACGCTCGCGATGGAGTTCACGAGCAAGTCAGAGGACGTCCTTACCGCGGCCTTCGAACACATGTTCTATGGATATGAGATGGACGACGATTTCGTGTCGGCCATCGAGACGTTCACTGACATGTACATAGAGCTGAATGTGACGACCAACGAGACCATCACGGAGCGCGGCTACGATAGCGTGTCGGACTTCGCCAACACCTACGTCGACGAGAGTTACCTCACCGCTGCGGCAACAATCGAACCGAGCGACACTGTACTGAACCCGGACGATCCGATTCACGTCGGGTATCTAACAGCGGATCTGCACCAGATGGCCAAGGTCGTCGCCATGGACCCACGGGTCCTGGGTGATGAGAGCATCTTCGAGAAGTACGGCCTCAACGTAATCAACGCGACCGGGGCCCCATTCGCAGCAGGCGGTGCAGTGATGGACGCGATCACAACCGACACGGTGGACATCGGCTACCTCGGCTGTGCTCCGGCGATATTCAAGCACCTGAATGGGAACATAGGGGCCAAGATGGTCGCTCAGGCGAACAGTGAGGGTAGCGCCATAGTCGTGAAGGCAGGCTCCGGAATCGAGTCGTTCGACGACCTGGTCAACAAGACCGTCGCCGTGCCCTCCGAGAGTTCGATACAGTTCCTCCTGCTGAAGTCAGCACTGAAGGACGCGGGATTCGAGCTGACCATAAGGCCGGCATGACCCCCAAACCTCTATCTCCGGACACAGCATCATGGCTGAGGAAGTGAACCGTCGATGGCCGTTGAGCAGGAGCTGAAGAAGTGGTTCGCGGCCAACTGGCAAAGGGTCGCCCTCAGCCTGCTCTCCATTTCCGTCTTCATAATCGGATGGCATCTCTTCTCGGCCTACCTGCGTGCGACCTCGCCAGGCCTCTATGAGTATGTGCCACCTCCCGCCGAGGTGCTGGACGCACTCATCCAATCATTCACTGTGAAGGATGCGCAGTCCGGAATCTACATGACGGACCACATCTGGGCTAGCATGAAGCGCATCGCGTTCGGTTTCGCTCTCGCCGTCGGCCTGGCCTTGCCCATCGGATTGCTCATGGGCAGCCTAAGAGGGGCCGAGGCGGCCGGGAAACCGATAGTCGAGATGTTCAGGCCGATCCCGCCGCTTGCATGGATCCCCATCTTCTTGGCCGTGTTCGGGATAGCGTGGGGCCCCGTCGCCATCGTATTCCTGGGTATATTCTTCCCTGTCCTCCTAAATGTCATCTTCGGAGTGAAGACCGTCGACCCAGTCCTCATAGACGCAGCGCGCACCCTCGGGGCCAGAAGGGTACACATCTTCGCCAAGGTGGTGTTGCCCTTCACCGTTCCGTACTTCATGACGGGAGTGAAGGTCGGCCTGGGAGTCGGCTGGATGTGTATCGTCGCCGCCGAGATGCTGGGCAATGTCGGAGGCGGCGTCGGATTCTACATCTTCTCGAAGGCGGGGGAGAGCCGGTACGACCTGATGTTCGCCGGTATGATCGTCATAGGTCTGCTGAGCACCATCACGACCGGGCTCGCCGGGATCTTCGAGGACCGGCTGTACCGATGGATGGGGATGAAATGAACGGGATATCCATACAGGGCCTCTCGAAGGTCTTCAAGAAGGGCAAGTCGGAGCTGGTCGCCATAGACGGTTTCGACATCGATGTCCCGGAGGGAGAGTTCGTCTGCCTCCTCGGCCCATCCGGTTGTGGCAAGACGACCGTCCTGAGGATAGTGGCCGGGCTCGAGGGCAAGAGCGGCGGCAGCATGCTCGTCGATGGCAAGCAGATCGAGGGCCCGGGCCCTGACCGCGGGATGGTCTTCCAGGAGTTCGCCCTGTTCCCGTGGCGGAGTGCAAGGAAGAACGTAGAGTTCGGGTTGGAGATCAAGGGCGATCCGCTTGAGCAGCGGCATGCGACCTCCGCGAAGCTCTTGGACCTGGTCGGGCTCAAGGGGTTCGAGGACTCCCACCCCAGGCAACTCTCGGGCGGGATGAAGCAACGTGTGGCGATAGCCCGCGCCCTCGCCAACAACCCATCCGTCCTCCTGATGGACGAACCGTTCGGGGCTCTGGACGCTCAGACGAGGAACCTCATGCAGAAGGAGCTGCTCAGAATCTGGACCGAGACCAGGAAGACGATATTATTCGTCACGCACTCCGTTGATGAGGCAGTCTACCTGGCCGACAGGATAGTCGTCATGACCTCCAGGCCAGGCACTGTGAAGAAGGACATCGCCGTGACCCTGCCCCGGCCGAGGGACAGGACCAGCAGGGAGTTCATCGCGATACGCGGAGAGGTCCTCGCTGAGCTCGAGGCGGAGTTCGAGAAGGCCCGAGCGTCCGAGATGGCGAAGAAGTGACATCGCGGGGCCGCTCTTCGGTTTTTCAATCGTCGAGGACAACACTTAACTATTCTCGACCCGATTCCAACTCACATGAGCTTCGAGCTAAATGTCGTCAGCAACACACCGTTGACGCCGCTCAACAACATAGACGAGGTCGCCATACTCTTCCTGAATCAGATAGGCTATTTCCCGAAGGGCTACGACCCGAAGACCGATGCCACGGACATCCGGGACAGCGTCCCGTACAAGCTGCTGGTGGACCACTTCCTTCTGAGGATGGACAAGGCCTGGGTCGTCGAGGACCTGGCTATCTCCCTGGGGACCACCAAGGCCACGGTCTACAGGCACATCAACAAGCTCAAGGGGTTCGACCTCCTGGAGGACATGAGCGTGGACCTGCCGGACGGGTCGACCAAGAAGGGGTATCGCATAAGATATGGCAACCTGAGCAAGGCCTGGAACTTCACGGAGGCCCATGTCCAGGTTGCCATGGAGAACTACAGGAAGACCGTGGACCACCTGCAGGAGCTAGCGAGCAAGAAGGGTGAGAGGAATGCCAAGAAAAGATGAGGCCGTTGTGTTGACACCGGGTTCGACATACAGGATCCGGAGCCTGGAATCGAGAGACAAGCCCATGGAGACCGTGGGGACGTTCAAGGGATACGCGGCCGTAGCGCACGACACCGCGATAGTCATGGAGCTGGAGAAGAAGCTGGGTGAGGACACCGGGATGACCCGACTCATACCGTCTCACATGATCCTGTCCATAGATGTCCTGAACGAGGCGAAGCAAGAAGAGGAGAAGAAGGACAAGGACTCGAACGCGGTCTACTTCGGCTGAGCACATGCAGATCCGGCTGAGCAAGGACGAGCTCCGAATCATGTCCGTCGTCAAGGACTGGTACCCGATCACCACAGAGGAGCTCAGGGACGAGCTCTCGATGCGCATGGACACACTCCAGCGGCTCCTCAAGGCGCTCGTGGTCAAGGGCGTCGTGTCGCTCGAGCCTCTTCCCGACAAGACCTACATACGTTGCCTTGTCCCCGACCTAGATGTGAACCCGAAGCGCAAGCCGAGGCCGAAGACCGGGGACGAGCCCGAGGACATCTACGATGCGCTGATGTACCAGTGACGATCGCAGCCTCCGATAAGTAGATATCCGGAACCGGCGTAGCCTCCGACATGGACCTCCTGGACGAACTTGCCAGCGCCATCCTTTCGGGCGAGGCGGGCACCAGGGAGGAGCTCATGCGGCTCAAGGTCCGCATCTGCAAGAAGCACAGGGCGAGCCGCGTGCCCACGAACCACGAGATCCTGCAGCGCATCCCCGAGGAGATGCGCGACGGCGTCGAGGCCGTCCTGAGGAACAAGCCCGTGCGCACCATGAGCGGCGTCGCCCCCGTGGCCGTCATGACGAGCCCCTACGACTGCCCCCACGGCCGATGCGTCTACTGCCCTGGCGGAGTCACCAACAATACGCCTCAGTCCTACACCGGGAAGGAGCCAGCGGCCCTGCGCGCGGAGATGCACGGCTACGACCCCTACAGGCAGACACGGGCGCGCGTGGACCAGCTGAGGGCTATCGGTCACAGGACGGACAAGGTCGACCTCATCATCATGGGCGGGACCTTCACTTCGCGTCCGGTCGACTACCAGGACTGGTTCGTGAAGCGGTGCTTCGACGCGCTGAACGGCCGTGAGTCGCCAGACCTACCCGCAGCCCACTCGGCGAACGAGACCGCGGGGTCGAGGTGTGTCGGCCTGACGGTCGAGACGCGCCCTGACTGGTTCGGGAATGACCAGCTCTCCCACTCGCTCGCCCTCGGGGCCACCAAGGTCGAATTCGGGGTGCAGTCGCTCGACGACAAGGTCCTGGACGGGGTGAAGCGCGGTCACCATGTCAGCGAGGTGGTGGACGCGACGCGCAGGGCGAAGGACGCCGGCCTGAAGATCTGCTATCACATGATGCCTGGGCTCCCGGGATCGGATCCGAAGAGCGACCTGGCATCGTTCCGTTCGCTGTTCGAGGACGAGCGATTCATGCCCGACATGCTCAAGATATACCCTACCCTCGTCGTCAAAGGAACGGGACTCTACACCATGTGGGAGGAGGGGCGGTACTCACCCATGTCCCTCGAGGAGACCGTGGAGCTCGTGGCCGAGATGAAGAGGTCGGTCCCGGAATGGGTGCGGATCCTGAGGGTGCAGCGCGACATACCGGTGCAGCTCATCGAGGCGGGCGTCAGGAAGAGCCATCTGAGGGAGCTGGCGACCGCCCATCTCAGGAGCGTGGGCGGTGCGTGCAGATGCATCAGGTGCAGGGAGATCGGGCACGTCCCCACCTCCAAGGAGATCCCTCTCGACGCGGCCGTCGAGATATGCCGGACGGAATACGCCGCGTCCCAGGGCCGCGAGCACTTCATCTCGTTCGAGCTGCCGTCGGTGGATTGCCTAGTCGGCTACGCGAGGCTCCGGCTCCCGGGCGACGGGACTGACATCGCCCGGGTCAGGGAGCTGCACGTGTACGGTCAGATGGTGCCGTTCGATGAGAAGGAGCGGAGGCACTGGCAGCACAGGGGGTTCGGCGAGCGACTGCTCGCGGAGTGCGAGAGGACCGCATCCGAGGCGGGCTTCTCGAAGGTCAGTGTCACGAGCGGCGTAGGGGCCAGGGAGTACTACCGCAGACTCGGCTACTCCAGGGACGGTCCGTACATGTCCAAACCGGTCACTAGCTGACCGCGGCTTCGACGCTATGATTATATCACCTAAACATCATGGGATGACGAAGGGGGTTGCCATTGACCTGCCTCAAATGCGGTGGCTCGTCGGAGGGGGATGCGCTCCTCTGTGACGGGTGTGCCGACATATGCTTCAAGGAGCCCAAGTTCTTCCTCAACCCGACCCTCGTCGGACCTAGCGTGTTCTCGCAGATGAGGGCGAACGGGTCACTCGCCGCAGTCATCGGGCCGACGCCCGGCCTCGGTTACGTCAGGTTACCATCCACCGACCTCCAGGGCATCGTCAGGGACACACCCGTGGACGCCCTGAGGCTTGAAGAGGCCAGGGTCTTCTGCGAGCGGTGCAACACCATACTGGCCCACCTGGGCGTCAAGATCACGCTGGACCACAACTCGATGTTGCTGTCCGAGGACTCGGCGGAAACGATCTCGTCCGTCGTCCGGAGCGTCGACTCGATCGAGAAGATGCATCCCCTGGAGGCATCGAGCGACCTCTACCTGCGCCTCGGGGTCGTGTACTGGTCGTCGTCGAGGGGCATACTGCTCAGGGCCACCTCCACGAAATGGAGGGAAGCGAAGAAGACCTGGCTCCTCGACAGAGCGAAGGAGTACTTCTCCAAGGTCGGCCCGAAGGACGACCTGCGGTCGATCGCGGTCAGGAACCTGGGCATGCTCAGCGTCGAGGCGGGCCTGGCGCGCGAGGCCGAAGGCTATCTGACGGAGGCTCTGAGGAGTTTCCCCGACGATCCTCGCGTGGGCGAGGCCCTGGCCCAGGTGCTGCTCCAGCTGGGGAACCCGATGGACGCCCTCGGCAGGGTCGACGAGACCATATCCCAGGGGGAGACCGCGCAGCTCTGGGTCCTGAAGGGGAAGATCCTCCGCGACATGGACCGGAACGAGGACGCCCTCGAATGCTTCAACCGGTCCCTCTCAATCGATTTCAGGAACAAGGATGCGCACGACCAGATCATATCGGTGCTCAGAGAGATCGGACGGGCCGAGGAGGCCTCCATAGCGGAGAGGCAGCGGTCCGTCTCCAGGAACCCGGAGGTCGAGGAGAAGGTCGCCGGCCTCCTGGAGGAGCTCAAGGCGGGGACACCCGAGCCGTCTCCGGCTCCGCCGGTCCACCACGCGCACCAGCCGCATGAGCGGCCTCCCACGGAGGACGAGCCAGAACCGGCTGCGAAGTCACCGATCGAGCGCGCGAAGGAAGCCCTGGCCGCGAAGGACTACGACACCGTCGCGCAGCTGTCGGAGGAGATCCTCAGGGTCACGCCAGAGTACAAGCAGGCCCATATGATGCTCATCGAGGCCCTGGTCGCGAAGAAGGAGGTCGCATCGGCCTCGCACCAGGTGCACGCTTACTACGAGAAGAACAGGGACGACCCCATCGCATGGTACTGGCGCGGCCTTGTCGCCGACCTCGAAGGGAAGTGGGGGGCGGCGGTGCAGTACCTGAGCAAAGCCGTAACCCTCGACCCGAGGATGGCCCCGGCATGGGTCGCCATGGGGGACATACTGATTGTGAACAACAAGCTGAGCGGCGCCGACGAGAGCTACTCCAAAGCCATCCAGGTCGACGGCGAGGAACCGAGGGCGTGGCTGGGCAAGGCCAAGACGATGCGCGGCCTCGGGAGATGGGGTGCCGCGGTCCAGTGCCTCGACAAGTACACCGCCCTCGTGCCGAAGGACAGCGACGCATGGCTGATGAAGGCGGACATCCTGTTCGAGAAGGAGAAGCACAGGCGCGCCGTCGACTCCTACTCCAAGTACCTGGAGCTCGTCCCTGACGATTCCCACGCCCTTGGCAGGAAGGGCATCGCGCTCAATTCGCTCGGCCAGACCGAGGAGGCCGTCCAGCTCCTGGACGAGGCAGTACGGCTCGACCCACTCAAACAAGGAGGCCGCGAAATGGCTGAAGACCCTGAAGACAGGGGGCGGGTCCTGATGGTCGAGCTCGACAGGATACTCAGCGAGCGCTCGGACGAGCGCATCCTCTCCGCCATCAAGGCGGTCTCGGACCAGGATTTCTCGAGGATGGAGGAGCGGATCCTGGCGTACCTCGAGCTCAAGGTCGTCAGGAGCAGACCGAAGGGCACGTTCGTGATCTCCGACTGCATCCACAGGCCCGATGGGAAGAGGTACGCAGTCTTCTTCTCCAGGCGGGACGACATCATCTCCAAGAACGACATCGAGAGTCTCGCGTCCTACATGCAGAAGGCCGAGTCGTCGAACGGTCTCGTGATGACGACGTCGACGGTCGCCCCCGACGCGGAGGCGATCGCTGAGAAGGTCAGCATCGGTCTCGCGGACGGCGGGAAGGTCGCCGCCCTGTTCAGGCGGTTCGACCTCGACAGGGAGGTCGTCAGGCTGGCGGACTCCCGCAGGGACCGCCCCTCCCAGGTCGCCGTGCCAGGGCTCGACCACAATCTCGAGGCGTCGATGGCCGAGGGCCATCAGGCGCTCGCAGACAAGGACCACCTGAAAGCCCTCGACGCGTTCGACAGGGCGATACTGGTCGACGACAGTTACGACGTGCCTTGGCGCATGAAGGGCAACACCCTGGACGAGATGGGGTACCACGAGCAGGCCCTCGAGTGCTACAGGCACGCCCTCGAGCTCCTGCCGGAGAGCGACGAGACATGGTTCTCCCTCGGCAACTGCTTCTTCGCACTCTCCAGATACAACGAGGAGCTCATGTGCTACGACCGGGCGCTGCTCTACAACCCGACCATGCAGAAGGCGCTCGTGAACAAGGGGTCGACCCAGCACAGGCTCGGGAAGTACCAGGAAGCCCTCGACACCTTCGACAAACTGCTCAAGATCAACTTCCGGCTCGAGAAGGTGCACAGCAACAGGGGAGCGACCCTGCACAAGCTCGGGCAGGGTGCCCGAAGCGCTCGAGGCGTACAACCGCGCGATCGAGCTCAAGCACGACTTCGCCGAGGCATGGATGAACAGGGGGAACCTGCAGTACGAGCTCGGCAGGTACGAGGGGGCGCTCGAGGATTTCACTCAGGTCACGCAGATGCGCCCCGAGCTCCCCAAGGGCTGGTATGTGAAAGGGCTCGCCCAGAGGAAACTGGGGAAGATCGCCCAGGCCAAAGCCTCGTTCGAGCAGGCGCTGAGACTCGACCCGGACTACCTGGAGGCCAGGCGGGCGACGGAGGACGAATCCAGGAAGATGGCCGAGAGGTTCGTCGAGGTGCCGAGGATCGCAGAGGACATCTTCGCATCCGAGGCCGCGAGGGCGGGCGTTGCCGCGCCCGGGCCCGAGGCTGTTGCGCCGCTCTCCGAGGATGTCGTCGCCAGGGTCCATGAGGAATCCGTCGAGCAGCTCGCTGAGGAGGTCTACGGGGACAAGGCGGAGGTCCTGATGCTCCTGGGCCGGCTGGACGAGGCATCGGAGTTCCTGGGCAAGTCGCTCCGGCTCGAGGGCGAGAGCGCCCACCTGCTCACCGCAGCTGCGAACGTGCTCTTCAGGCAGGGGAAGACGGAGGTGGCGGTCAAGACGTACGAGCACGCTCTCTCAGCGGACCCGACCTACGCCCCGGCCCTGTTCAACCTGCACACCGCCCTCCTATCAGGAGGGGACAGGGAGAAGGCGACGATGGTCGCCGAGTCCATGCGCAGGTGGAAGGTGGCATGGGAGGCGCACGCGGTCGCGGCCCTGGACGCATACAGGCGCAAAGAGTACGACCGGGCCCTTGAGGACACCGAGACGGCGATCGCGATGGATGGGCTGGCCGCGCTCCACAACTTCAGGGGCCTCGTGAAGCTCGAGTCCGGGGACCTGGAAGGCGCGGCCGAGTCGTTCGAGAGGGCGCTGGCCATGCCGCTGGACCGGGCGGAGGCCCAGAACAACCTGGGCGTCGTCCTCCTGAGGAAGGGCGACTACGAGCGGTCCGGGATGGAGCTCGACAAGGCGATCAAGCTCCAGAAGAACTACCCCGCGGTGTGGAACAACCGCGGCTGCCTGCTCTACGGCGTGGAGAGGGTCAGAGAGGCGATCGCGTGCTTCGAGGAATCCCTCGTGATAAGCCAGACCGCAGTCGCCATGACGAACAAAGGGTTCTGTCAGCTGGCGATTGACCAGCTCCCGGACGCGCTGCAGACGTTCGACCAGTCCATCAAGCTCGCCGAGACGCCGGAGGCCTACAACAGCAAGGGCATCGTGATGAAGCGGTTGGGCAGGGCGCCCGAGGCGCTCGTCGCGTTCAACGAGGCCCTGCGGCTGGCGCCCCAGTTCAAGGATGCGGGGACGAACCTGCGGACCCCTGTCCAGGAACCAGTCAGGAACGCGCCCGCACGAGCGACTCCGGAGCCCAGACGCCCGTCTCCCGCTCCGCAGACGGAGGTCATCGGGGACAAGGACGCCCCGCCGTCTCTGGCGTCGGTGACGGAGGAGTCCCTCAGGGGGATGCGCAAACAGGAGATCGAGGCCATGTGCGAGGCCCTCGGCCTCGACGACAAGGGGACGAAGACGGAGCTCGTCAACCGCATCCTGAGGGCGAAGGACAAGGCCGCGAGGAAGAGGTAGGGAGCTTTCGCTGGCATCTCACAATGTCAGTGAACGGACCGGCTCACTGGATGTTCATCACGACGACGTCGCGGACCGCCTTCATCTCGCTGAACGGAAGCACCAATCTGCCCTGGGCGTCGGTCTTGAAGAGCCTCGGCTCGACCTCTTCCGCGGGTATTACCAGGACGTTCTGCAGCTCGCCGGACTTCGTGTCGACCATGAAGTTCTCGATCATACCGAGTATCTGGCCATCGTTGGTCATCACGGTCTTGCCCTTCAACTCGGTGATAAACTTGCGCATGCTGATCCCATCTCCAGCTACTATCTGTAGTAGCCCAGGGTATTATCCTCTTTGCCCTTCTTAGACATTGCGGTCCTCATCATGCGGGACTGCGCCTCGTAGAACTTCATGGTGTCTGGGTCGGTCGACGGGCCCACCGTCGTGATCGCTTTTTCGAAGTGCGCCTCGGTGACCTTGTTCGCCTGTCGGTCCTCGCGAAGGGCCGTCATCCCCGCCTCGCGGCAGACGTTCTCGATGTCCGCGCCCACGTATCCCTCGAGCTTCTTCGCGAACTTGCCCAGGTCGACCTTGTCGAGAGGCATCCGGTTGCTGTGGATCTGGAGGATCTTCAGCCTCGCCGCCTCGTCCGGTATCGGGATCAGGAGCAGCTTGTCGAACCTGCCTGGCCTGAGCAGGGCAGGGTCCACCATGTCCGGCCTGTTCGTCGCCGCCATCACGAAGACGTTCCCGAGGTCCTCGAGCCCGTCCATCGATGTCAGGAGCTGGTTCACTATGCGCTCAGTGACGCCGGAATCGTACTGCGAGCCGCGCCTCGGGGCTATCGCGTCGATCTCGTCGAGGAACACGATGGATGGCGAGACCTGCTTAGCCTTCTTGAAGATCTGTCTCACTGCCTTCTCGCTCTCCCCGACCCACTTGGACATGATCTCGGGGCCCTTGATCGAGATGAAGTTCGCGTGCGATTCGCTCGCGAGCGCGCGTGCGATCATGGTCTTGCCCGTCCCAGGGGGCCCGAAGAGGAGCACGCCCTTGGGAGGCCTGATGCCGAGCCTCGTGAATGCCCCGGGGTCCTCGAGTGGGAGCTCGACGGCCTCGTGCAGGTCCTTCTTGACGTTCTCCAAACCCCCGACGTCCGACCAACTGACGTTCGGGATCTCGACGAGCACCTCTCTCATCGCGCTGGGTTCGATGTCCTTGAGCGCTTCGAAGAAGTCCGCCTGGGAGACGCGCATCTTCTCGAGGATCTCCGTCGGGATCGCCTTGTCGAGGTCGATGTCTGGAAGGTAACGCCTGAGGACCCTCATCGCTGCCTCTCTGGCCAGCGCGGCGAGGTCGGCACCGACGAAGCCGTGGGTGATGCCCCCTAAGTACTTGAGGTCGACCGACTCATCTAGAGGCATGCCCCTGGTGTGGATCTCGAGGATCTCGTTCCTGCCCCCCGCCGTGGGCACGCCGATCTCGATCTCCCTGTCGAACCGCCCAGGCCTCCTGAGCGCGGGGTCGATCGCGTCCTCCCTGTTCGTCGCCGCGATGACTATGACGTTCCCCCTGCTGGTCATCCCGTCCATAAGGGTCAGCAGCTGGGCGACCACCCTGCGCTCGACCTCCCCTTGGACCTCGTCCCTGCGGGGCGCTATGGAGTCTATCTCGTCTATGAATATGGCCGAGGGGGCGTTCTTCTCGGCCTCGGTGAATATCTCCCGGAGCCTCTCCTCGCTCTGACCGTAGAACTTCGACATGATCTCGGGGCCCTGTATCGAATAGAAGCTCGCGCCCGCCTCGTTGGCTACCGCCCTGGCGATGAGGGTCTTGCCCGTCCCTGGCGGGCCGTACAGCAGGACGCCCTTCGGCGGGTCGATGCCGAGCCGCGTGAATATCTCAGGGTGCTTCAGGGGGAACTCGATCATCTCCCTGATCCTCTGGAGTTCGCCCTCGAGGCCACCGATGTCCTCGTATGTGACAGATGGTCTCGAGACCTCTGTGACCTCGACGGGTTCCGTCTTGACGGAGAGTTCCGTGTGGTCTGTGATCTGCACTATCCCGTTCGGCGTCGTCGCTGCCACCACGAACGGCAGGAATCCTCCCATGAGTGCGATGTTGGGTATGATGATCTCATCGCCCTTGACGATCGCGCGATTGATCAGTCCCTTCTTGAAGAGACCCTCCACGCCAGTGCCGAACCTGACCCTCTTGCCCGGGGGTATCTTGGGGGCAACGACCACCTTCAGGGCCGATTGCGCCTCAGCTTTCTTGATGACCACGCGCTCGCCTATGGATACGCCTGCGTTTCCGCGGATCATCCCGTCTATCCTTATGATGCCCTTGGCCTCGTCCTCGGTGGCCGCCCTGAAGACCTTGGCCGCGGTCTTCTTCTTGCCGGCGATCTCTATGATCTCGCCGACATCGACCTCGAGGTCCTTCCTCGTGATGGAGTCTATTCGGGCCCTTCCGAGCCCGACCTCTGATTGGTGGTGTGCCCTCGCGACCCTGAGCGTCACACCCTCTGACGGCTTCTTGGACATCTGATGGCAAATCCCATGGCCCCCGGAAAAAGCTTTGGGCGTCCACCTCCGGCCATGAGAAGACGTGTCGGATTCGGAGACACCCCGCCCCCGATTTCGCTGCCGCTCGTCCCCGCCCGCTCCCTCATGTCGAGGATTCGGACCCAAGGGACAAGTCTGGTCGTCGACCGCCATCCGCCGCGTTAGACAGAAAGCTATAAAATAGGTCCAATCATTCGAAAATCCAGCGAGGCCCAAGGATGTACGAGGTACGATTCCATGGTCGCGGTGGACAAGGCGCGGTCATGGCGGCTCAAGCACTCGCGAGCGCGGCACATCAGGAGGGCGGGTACGCCATAGCATTCCCCTTTTTCGGAGCAGAGAGGCGAGGGGCACCCGTTCTCGCGTTCACGAGGATCGACAGCAAGAGGATCTACCGCAAGACACAGGTCTACGAACCCGACTTCGTAGTCGTTCTCGACGAAGGTCTGTTAGAGACCGTCAACGTCGTTGAAGGGCTGAAGAAGGGCGGGACCGTGATTGTGAACACGGCGAAGAAGCCGGCAGAGGTCGACGTCGGAATCGATGTCAAGCTGGCCACCGTGGACGCGACGTCCGTCGCCCTCGAAATACTCAAGCAGCCGGCGACCAACTCCGCAATCCTCGGCGCGATCGCGAAGGCGACTGGCCTTGCGAAGATCGAGTCCGTCGAGAAGGGCATCATGCAGGTCTTCGGTGACAGGCTCGGCCCGAAGGTGGGCGAGCTCAACGCCAAGGCGGCCCGTGCCGCCTACGACCGGACCGTCGTCGGCGAATCCCACGGTCACAGGACGCTCAAGGCCGCGAAGAAGTGGTTGCCCGATGCGAGCCAGATCCCCCTGGGGGCCGCGGCCGTGTCGATGAAGACAGAGGCCGGGCTCGTAGGTCCAGGCTCCTTCGTCGAGAACAAGACCGGCAGCTGGCGCGTCTTCAGGCCGGAGTACGACAAGGAGAAGTGCACGATGTGCAACTTCTGCTGGTTCTACTGTCCTGAAGGGTGCGTCTACCGGAAAGGCGACCACATGGAATTCGATCTCGATTACTGCAAGGGCTGCGGGATATGCGCCAACGAGTGCCCCGCAGAAGCGTTGAAGATGGTGAGGTGAGAGGCATGGTGAAGAAGATTGTCACTGGCAACTACGCAGCCGCATACGGCGCGATGAGGAGCAGGGTCAAGACCGTCGCCGCCTACCCGATCACCCCACAGACGTTCATAGTCGAACACCTCTCCGAATTCGTCAACAACGGGGAGATGGACTGCGCCTACATGGAGGTCGAGAGCGAGCACAGCGCCATGAGCGCGTGCGTGTCCGCGAGCGCCACGGGCGTGCGGACGTTCACAGCCACCTCCTCGCAGGGACTCGCGCTCATGCACGAGATCCTCCCGATCGCCTCGGGGCTCAGGCTCCCGGTCGTGATGGCGGTCGTGAACAGGTCGATCGCCGCGCCGATCAACATCTGGGTCGAGCACAACGACATCATGCCGGAGCGCGACTCTGGCTGGATACAGGTCTTCTGCGACAACAACCAGGAGGTCCATGACATGATCCTCCAGTCCTTCAGGATCGCTGAGGACAAGCGCGTCGCCCTGCCCATGGCCGTCAACCTGGATGCTTTCATCCTGTCGCATACTGTCGAGCCAGTGGACCTCGTCGAGCAGGAGCTCGCCGACAAGTTCGTGCCGAAGTACGTGCCGCCAGGGCCGATCCTGGACCCGAAGGACCCCAAGGCCGTCGGAGTGTTCGTGCCCCCAGAGTACATGATGGAGGTACGCTACAGCATGGACAAGGCCATGAGGGATGCCCCGAAGGTCATAGAGGAGGTCAACGCCGCGTTCGCCAAGCTGTTCGGAAGGGACCACGGCGGCATGATCGACGCCTACATGGTCGACGATGCGGACGCTGTCCTCATCACCATGGGCACCGTGAGCTCGACGGCCAGGGAGATAGTGGACGACCTCAGGAAGGAGGGCAAGAAGGTGGGCCTCGTGAAGCTGAGGTTCTGGAGACCCTACCCGGCGGCCCAGCTGAGGAAGATAGCCGAGAAGACCAAGGCGGTCGGCGTCTTCGACCGCGCGGTCTCGTACGGCGTCGCTGGCCCGGCCTTCATAGAGTTCAGGAACGCCGCGTACGGTTTGACCATCCCCGTCATGGACTTCATCGGGGGGCTCGGAGGCAGGGACGTGTCCGGCAAGGACATCCGCTTCATCTACGAGCGCCTGCTCGAGGCCGCGAAGACGGGCAAGGCGAGGAAAGAGATCACCTGGATGAACACAAGGGGGGTCGAGCAATGAAGCTGAAGGAGATGCCTGACGAGGAACTCTTCACGCGCGGACACACGGCCTGCGCGGGTTGCGGGGGCGCAGTCGCGGTTAGGAACATGATGAAGATACTCGGCCAGGACACCGTGATCGTTAACCCGGCGTGTTGCCTGCTCATCTTCGGCGCGACCTATCCGCTGGTCTCGTGGAAGGTGCCGTTCCACCATGTGGCTTTCGAGAACACGGCGGTATGCGCCGCCGGGATATCGAGGGCGCTGCGCATCCAGGGGAACGACCACACGAACGTGGTCGCGGTCGCCGGCGACGGAGGCACCGCAGACATCGGGATGCAGTCCCTGTCCGGATGCGCGGAGAGGAACGAGGACATCCTGTATGTCATGTACGACAACGAGGCCTACATGAACACCGGGATCCAGAGGTCCGGCTCCACGCCGTTCGGTGCGTGGACCACGACGACGCCCGTGGGGAAGGTCAAGTCTGGCAAGGCCAACTTCAAGAAGGACATGCCCCAGATCATGATGGCCCACAACGTGCCGTACGTCGCGACGACCTCGATCGGCCACATCCAGGACTTCATAAACAAGTTCGAGAAGGCCAAGAAGATGAAGGGATTCAGGTACATCCAGGTCTTCTCCCCGTGCCCGACAGGATGGAGGCACGACACCGGCAAGACGATCGAGATGTGCAAGCTCGCCGTCGACACCGGGATGTGGACCCTCTACGAGTCCGAGAACGGGAAGGTCACCATCAACCGCAAGCCCAAGATGACCCCGGTCGTCGACTACCTGAAGCTCCAGGGCAGGTTCAAGCACATGTCCGAGGCGGACATACAGAAGCTGCAGGACTGGGTCAACAGGAAGTGGCAGGCGGACGAGAAGTTGGCGCAATATCGCCAGTGACCCGTTCCATGCCCTGATTGGCGTAAACCCATCAAACCCCAAACACTTATTCTACCATCGCGCTGTCATGGTCCAGAGGGATGCCGATGGAGGTAACGCCAGCAGAGATTCTCAAGGCCAGGAAGGCACTGGTCGGGCTTATCGACCGAACCCCCCTGAGACACTCGCAGGGGCTCAGCGAGCTGAGCGGGGCGGAGGTCCACATAAAGTGGGAGAACCTCCAGAGGACGGGTTCGTACAAGCCGCGAGGTGCGTTGTACAGGATGAGCCTCCTGACACGGGAAGAGAGGGGCCGCGGGGTCATCACGGCCTCTGCGGGCAACTGGGCGCTCGGCGTCGCCTTGGCCGCAAGGTCCATGGGCGTCGCAGCGAAGATCTGCGTGCCGGCCAACACGCCCAACGTGAAGGTCGACAGGTGCAGGGCGCTCGGGGCGGAGATCGTCCTCCATGGCAGCTACTTCGACGAATCGTTCGCGCACGCGCAGGAACTGGCCCGGAAGGAGGGCAGGGTGTACGTGTCCGGCACGGACGACCACTCCGTGTTCGCAGGCCACGGCACGGTCGGCCTGGAGATATCTGAGGACATGCCGGACGTGGAGAAGGTGCTCGTCCCGATCGGGGGCGGGGGTCTGATGACTGGCATATCATGCTGGATGAAATCCGTCGCTCCTGGGCTGAAGGCGATTGGCGTCCAGTCGACCGCCGCGCGGACCATGTACGAGTGCTTCAGGGCGAGGAAGCTGGTCGATGTGCCCGTGCCACCTACCCTCTGCGAGGGCCTGGCCGGCGGGATCACCCAGCTCAACCTCGACCTGGCGCTGAGGTACGTCGACGAAGTCGTCCTCGCGGAGGAGGGTTCCCTCAGGGGCGCGATCATATGGACCATGAAGAACGAGAGGCAGGTCGTCGAGGGGTCCGGGGTCGTGGGGATCGCGGCGATCCTCCAGGGGAAAGTGAAGTTCTCCCGGGGCGAGAAGGTGGCGGTCGTCGTCTCCGGCGGGAACATCGACCTGGACCGGATAGGGATAGATGGCTGACCCCGTCTCAGAGGGCCTTCCTCATCTCGACCTGCTTCATGGTGACGCCGAACCCGAACTGGTCCAGCAACCGCAGCGTCTGAACGTCGTCGTTCACGTTGTAGATCACTATCTTGTAGGCTCCGAGCTCGTGGAGCTTGTTCAGTGCGAACTTGGAGAGGGAGGTGGCGACCCCTTGTCTCCTCCTCTCGGGGACGACCCCGAGGTACGGGATGTACCCGTTCGAGTCTATCCTCCTGACGAGCACGAACCCTCCGTCGACCTTGTAGCAGTCGGCCCCTTTGGCGGACTGGATGATCGAGAACGCCTTCCTCTTCTGCCAGCACGTGTCCCCGTAGCACCTCCCGTGCAGCTCGAGGATCTCCGCGAGAGTGGCCTTCTCCGGCATCTCGCCGAAGCCCGCGAACTTCTGCGGCCTGCCCTCGGCTGAGAGGAACACCCTGTGCTCCCTGTAGCCGAGCCTCTGGTAGAGCTGCTCGGCCTTGTCGTTCCCAAGGATGTACTCGAGGGAGATCATCTCGGCCCCCTCTGCACGTGAGAAGTCCTCGGCGGCCTGCATGAGGCTGGCACCGATGCCCCTCCTCCTGTGCGAGGGGACGACGCCGATGCCCCCGACCCACGACTCCTTCCCGTCGACGACCGGGTTCACGTAGCCCACTATCCGCCCCCCGTCCACGGCGACGTGGACGTTGGAGATGTTGCCGCCGACCGACCGGAGGAATTCCACGAAGAAATCCCTGGTCACCCTCATAGGTATGACGTAGTCGGAGAACATCTCGTTCTGCGCGGCCACTAGCCCGTCGATGTGGTCTGGGGCCATCCTCTTGATCCGCATCTCGCCGAACATCTGGAGGCCCCTACACGACTTCGGGCTTCATGTGCGGGAAGAGCAGGACCTCCTTTATCGATGGAGCGTCCGTCAGTATCATCGCATACCTGTCTATGCCTATGCCGAGTCCTCCTGTCGGCGGGAGGCCGTACTCCAGGGCCCGGATGTAGTCCAGGTCGATGGGGTGCGCCTCGTCGTCACCCTCCTCCCGGTGCCTCTCCTGCTCCCTGAACCGCCTCTCCTGTTCGACCGGGTCGTTGAGCTCCGAGAACGCGTTGGCGAACTCCCAACCGTTGATGAAGAGCTCGAATCGCTCGACAAGGTCCGGCCTGCCCCTCTTCACCTTGGAAAGCGGGGAGACCTCGATGGGGTGGTCTATGACGAACGTCGGGTTGATCAGGTGCGGCTGCGCCTTCTGGTCGAAGGTCTCTGCGACGATCAGGCCCCAGGAGTCACAGTCCTCGATGCCTTTCACGCCGAGCTTGGAGGCTGCCTGCCTCGCGGCCTCGAGGTCCTTGAGCGAGTCGAAGTCCACGCCGGTGTACTGCTTTATCGCGTCGAGCATGGTCACCCTCGCCCACGGCCTCGCGAGGTCCAAGGTCTTGTCGCCGTACTTCGCCTTGTCGGTCCCCAGGATGTGCACGGCGGTGTCGTGGAGTAGCGATTCCGTGAGGTCCATGATGTCGTTGTAGTCCGCATAGGCCTTGTACAGCTCCAGGCTGGTGTACTCTGGATAGTGCTGGGCGTCTATGTCCTCGTTCCTGAAGTTCTTGCCGATCTCGTAGACGCCGTCCAGGTCCCCGACTATGCATCTCTTGTGGTACAGCTCGGGGGCTATCCTGAGGTACAGGTCCATGTCCAGGTAGTTGTGGTGGGTCTTGAACGGCCTGGCGAGCGCCCCGCCGTAGAGTGGCTGCAGTATGGGCGTCTCGACCTCGAGATACCCTCTGGCGTTCAGCCAGCTCCTCATGAATGCGACCATGCGCGACCTCTTGATGAACCTCTGCCGCACGTCCTCGTTCATTATGAGGTCGAGGTAGCGCTGCCTGTAACGGGTCTGCACGTCCTGCAGTCCGTGGAACTTCTCCGGGAACGGCGTGAGTGCCTTCGAGAGGACCTCGAGGTGGTTCACCGCGACGGTGAGCTCCCCCGCCTTCGTGCGGAAGACGTGGCCCCTGATCCCTATGACATCGCCTCTGTCAAGGGCCTTGAAAGTGTCCCAGCAGTCCTGGCCGAGCTCGTCCAGCCTGGAGTAGACCTGTATCTTGCCATCCCTGTCCTGGACGTCGGCGAACCCGGCCTTGCCGTGGAACCTGAGAGCCATGACTCTGCCCGCCATGGAGACCTCGCTCTCGCTCTTCTCCGCGCCGGCTGCCGCGAACTCCTTCTTCACGGCCGCGGAGTCGTGCGTGCGTGTCCATGTGTATCGCTGGTACGGGTCCAGGCCCCTTGTCTGCAGGGCCTCGAGTTTCTTCCTCATCTGGACCCTTAGGTCGCTCTCTTCTTCTGCCATTTCAGGCTACCCCCACGAAGGGCGTGCTGTCATACCCGGAGGGCGTACTTAAAAGTAGCCCGGTCCCGCGCACGACCAATGTCCAGTCCTCTCTCTCGCTCCCACTCATGCATACCAACTCTCGGTCGAAGCCCCAGAATCGACGAGGCTTCGCTACGCCTTGCACTTGCCGAACTCGGCCTCTCTGATGGCCGTGAGCAGCTCCTCTATCCGGAAAGGTTTCAGAAGGAACCCCTTCGCGCCGGCGGCCAAAGCCTCCTTCTCTATGTGGAGGTCCGCGCTGCCGAAGAAGATCGTGGCCTTGGGGTCCATGGAGAGTATCTCGTGAGTCGCGCTGACGCCGTCCTTGACAGGCATGCGTTGGTCCATGATGATGACGACGGGTTTCTCCTTGAGGTCCCTGTACTTCTGGACAGCCTCCTCACCGTCGTTGGCAACGGCTACGACAATGTGTCCGTTCGCCTCTAGGATATCCCGGTACAGGTCGACGATGAACTTCTCGTCATCGACCAGGAAGACAGTCGCTATATTGAGACCTCCGATGCCAACTGGCCCCGCTCAGGTTCCAGTGGAAGCATTCCTTCCGCTGTCGCCCGTATCGTAGCCCCGCGCCGAGCCAGATGGGGGGCATGTAAAATCCCCTTGATGGTTATATAATGCTTTTGATTTCGTCGTCAATCATGGCATTTGACCAGGGCTGGATCGCATGTGCCCATGAACTTTTATATATAGACCTTCAATAAGCCGACGAGGATTACATGCCGAAGAAGAAGAACGAGGGGTTCCACTCGGCCGCCGGTCTCATCCGTTATTTCGACTCGGAGGACGACAAGGCCCTCAAGGTGAACCCATGGCTCGTGGTCGGGCTGTGCATCGGGACGTCGGTCATAGTCATAGTGCTCGGATCCATCTACCCAACCTGATTCGTCAGCCGTAGGGTTCTAGAGGCCGCCGCGGGAAGGTCCGTCCAGATCCGGATGGATTGTATCATTCTGTTCACTGAGTTCACCTCGGACGTACACATCCGGGGCATAAGTGTCGTCCGATGGACATAATCGATAAATACCGGCCCTGCCCTCGGCTGCTTGCCCGAGGCGCAAGAACATGGCTACAATCGAAGTCGTGTCTGGTCGTCTTCACGAGTGACTTCCGTAGTCCCAGCTCGTGCGTCCCGGTTTTGTACGATGTGCAGGTTCCGAGGCTGGGCCCTGCGTGCATCGAGGTGGTCCAATGACTATGCTGAGGATAGCCCTGCCTAACAAGGGCAGGCTGAACCAGAGCTCTGTCAGGTTGATGGAAAGGATCGGGCTCAAGGTGCCCGAATCGGATAGCCGAACCCTCATAGCCGATGTGGGGAAGGGGCGATACCAGGTGCTCATGGCACGCGCGCAGGACATCCCCGAATTCGTCGAGATGGGCGCGGCCGACATGGGCATCACGGGGCTGGACCTTGTGTTGGAGACGGGCCGGGAGGTCGAGACCGTCATGGACCTGGACTTCGGCAGATGTAGGCTCGTGGTCGCGGTCCCAGAGGACGCCCCTTACGGGACGCCCGGTGAGGTCCCGGATGGGTGCAGGGTCGCGACATGCTTCCCGCGGCTCACGGGCGCCTACTTCGCCCGCCTCGGCAAGCGTGTGAGCGTGACCGAGGTGTCTGGGGCCACTGAAGTCACACCACGGATCGGGCTCGCCGACATCATCACCGACCTCACGGAGACCGGGTCGACCCTCAAGGTCAACAGGCTGAAGGAGGTCGGGGTCATCCTCGAATCGAAGGCCGTGGTCGTCGCCAACAGACGCGCGATGGATGAGAAGCGCGTGATGGTCGACGAGGTCGTCAACGCGTTCAAGAGTGTCATCGACGCGTCCCGCATGAGATACGTGATGGCAAACGTACCGAAGGACAGGCTCCCCAACCTGGGCACGCTTGTCCCAGGCGTGTCGGGGCCGACCCTGATGACGATAATGGGACGGGACGACATGGTCGCCGTCCACGCCGTCACGAGGGAGGATGAGGTCAACGGCGTGATCGCCATGCTGAAGGGGATTGGAGCGACGGGGATACTCATCATGCCGATCGAGAGGATGGTGCTGTAGGTGCGGGCGTACGAGCTCCGGAGGATGAGCCGTCAGGAGGTCGCGGACCTGCTGTCCAGGAAGGAGGTCGACCTCTCAGGCGCACGGGCCAAGGCCGAGAAGATAATCGAAAGGGTCCGTTCAGGCGGCGATGCCGCGCTGAAGTCCTTCGCCAGGGAGTACGAGCGGTTCCCAGGGGGACCGCTGCGCGTACCGCTGGACGCGATCAGGGAGGCGCGGCGCAGTGTCCCGAGAGCGACCATGTCTGCGCTGAAGGCGGCCAAGGAACGCATCGAGGCCTTCCACTCGAGACAGGGCCTGGAAGGGTTCGAGTTCTCCGATCCCACGGGGGCGTATGGCATGAAGGTCGTCCCGCTGTCACGTATCGGGGTCTATGCGCCGGGTGGCACGGCTAGCTATCCATCCTCCGTCCTCATGGCATGTGTTCCAGCGAGGCTCGCAGGGGTGGAGGACATCGCGTTGTTCACTCCAGGGTCGAAGGGGCAGGTCGACCGACTGATCCTGGCGGCGGCTTCGTTATGCGGAGTCGACGAGGTCTACCGCGTCGGCGGAGCTCAGGCCGTCGCGGCGATGGCCTACGGGACCGAGACGATCGAGCGGGTGGACAAGATCGTCGGTCCAGGCGGTGCGTTCGTCAGCGCCGCGAAGCTCGCGGTCAGGGAGGATTGCGAGATCGATTTCCTCGCGGGACCGTCCGAGGTCCTGATAGTGGCGGACAGGGACGCTGACCCGGACATGGTCGCCGCGGACATGCTGGCGCAGCTGGAACACGACCCTCTTGCACGCGCGTTGCTGGTCACCCCGTCCAAGGCGCTGATGAGATCATCCATGCGCGCGCTCGAGTCGCTCATGGTCGATTGCCCAAGAGCATCGGTCGTCGAGAAAGCCGCGGAGGAAGGAGCCGTGTTCGTGTCGGTCGGTGACATCGACCAGGCGATCCAGCTCTCGAACTCCTATGCGCCTGAGCACCTCGTCCTGGACGTGGCAAGGCCGCGCGCGGCCCTGGCCAAGGTCAGGAGCGCGGGATCAGTTTTCCTTGGACGTCACTCGTCCGTCGCGTTCGGGGACTACTGCGCCGGCACGAACCACATCCTCCCGACCAAGGGCAAGTCGAGGGCGGTGTCCGGCCTCTCCGTCGTGGATTTCCAGAAGTATATACCGTACCAGTGCTTGACGGAACGCGGGGCTGAATCCTTGTTGCCAATCGTGGGCGCCATCGCAGAGGCGGAGGGACTTCCGGCACATATCGCCGCAGCCAGGGCAAGGGTCGGAGGTGGGATGCCATGACGTCAGTCGGCGAGCTCAGGCGACGGACGCTCGAGGCGATATCACGTCCTTCGTACTCGCTGAACCGTCCGGACATGGCGTTGCTGAACGACAACGCGAACCTGTACGGTGCGAACCCCGCCGTGAATGATGTCGCAGAGAGGTTCGACTTCGGGAGGCTCTGGGCGTATCCGAGCGAGAACTCGGATGCGCTGAGGTCCCGGCTCGCGTCCGAGTTCGGGGTGTCCGCGGACGAGGTCATCGTCGGGAACGGGTCGGACGAGCTGCTGGACATCATCACCAAGTGTTTCATCGATCCCCGCGACGTCCTCGCATGCCCGACGCCGACGTTCGCGATGTACAAGTTCTATGCGAGGGTCAACCTCGCCGAGGTCCACGAGAAGATGCTGCGGCCGGACTTCTCGCTCGACGCGGACCCGCTGATCCAGGAGCAGGCCAAGCTCACTGCGGTCTGCCAGCCGAACAACCCCACGGCGAACCTCTTCGACCCAGGCGAGGTCCGCCGTATCCTGGCCGAGACCAGGGGCATCGTGCTGGTCGACGAGGCGTACGCGGACTTCTGCGGGTCTGACATGATGCCCGAAGTCCTCTCATGCGAGAGGGGCATAGACATCAGGACCTTCTCGAAGGCGTTCGGCCTGGCTGGGCTCAGGGCCGGGTTCGCGGTTGCCCGGAAGGAGGTCGTCGACGAGCTGAGGCGGGTCCGCACGCCGTTCGGGCTCAACTCGTTCACCGAGGCTGTCGCCGTCAGGGCTATGGAGGACCGTTCCTGGGTCAAGGAGACCGTGGCCAGGATGATAGCCGACCGAGGGTATCTATCGGAGCGCATGAGCTCTCTCGGCTTCCAGGTCCGCCCCTCGGTGTGCAACTTCGTGATAGCCAAGGTGCCAGGCGACGGCACGCGTTTCGTCACCTCTCTGAGGGAACGCGGGGTCGCGGTGAGGGATTGCGGGCAGTTCCCGATGATGAAGGACTACGTACGTGTCACGGTCGGCCCGAGGCCGCTCATGGACCGGTTCCTTGCAGAGGCCGCACCCCTCCTCCGAGGAGGGGTAGTGTGAAGGTCACGGTCATGGACTACGGCGTGGGGAACCTCCACAGCATATCGAAGGCCTTCGAGAGGGCTGGCGTGGAGGTCGAGGTATCTGGGGACGAAGCGACCCTCCTCGCATCCGAGTGCATGGTCTTCCCCGGTGTGGGGGCGTTCGGGGCCGCGGCGCGGACGCTGCAGCCGATCATGCCCGCGCTCCGGAGCAGAATCGCAGAAGGAGTGCCCGTGCTCGGCGTCTGCCTGGGGATGCAACTGCTGTTCGATAGGAGCGCCGAATCGCCGGGGGACGGCGTGGGCGTTCTCGCGGGTGCCGTCGACCGGCTCGATGCGCCGCGTGTGCCCCACATGGGCTGGAACGAGGTCGACGCGCAGGACGACCCGCTCTTCGAGGATGTCCCTCCGAGGTCGATGTTCTACTTCGCGAACTCCTACGTCTGCAGACCCGTCGAGGACATAGCGATAGCGGAAACGATATACGGGGAGAGGTTCGTCTCCGCGGTGAGGAAGGGCGCGGTCTGTGGTGTCCAGTTCCACCCGGAGAAGAGTGCCGGACCTGGCCTCATGGTGATCAGGAACTTCGTCAGGATTGCGGAGGGTTCGACATGAAGTTGCTACCCGCGGTCGATGTCAAGGGCGGTAAGTGCGTTCAGCTCGTCGGTGGAAAGCCCGGGACCGAGAAGGTCACGATAGACGACGTCGTCGGCGTCGCCCGGAAGTGGCAGGGGGATGGCGCGGAGATGATCCACATCATCGACCTCGATTCCGCCCTCGGCTCGGGAGATAACGAGACCCTCATCGAGACCCTGATCGGCGACCTGTCGGTCCCCGTGCAGGTGGCGGGAGGCGTCAGGACACCGGAGAAGGTCCAGCGCCTCTTCGAGATCGGCTGCGAGAGGGTCATCGTGGGGACCAGGGCGATCCAGGACCGCGTGTTCACAGAATCGATCGCCGGGGAGTACGGCGACGGCATAGTCGTCGCAGTGGACTCCTCCGCGGACGAAGTGCTGATCAAGGGATGGCAGGAAGGCTCCGGGAGGGGCTCGGTCGAGGTGGTCAAGGACCTCGACCAGCTGCCGATATGGGGATTCCTCTACACCAATGTGGAGGTCGAGGGCCGCCTCCAGGGGATCGATTCGGACAGGATCCGGAAGATCGTCTCGGCGACCAGCAAACCAGTGATCGTCTCGGGCGGATCACGACGGTGGCCGACCTCGAGCAGCTCAAACGGATCGGCGCTCACTCCGCAGTCGTCGGCATGGCGATATACACCGGTAGGATCGACTTCAGGACCGCGGTGAGGGATTTCAGATGAAGGCGCGGGTCAAGGGGCGCCGGTCGGACATCGCGCGGAAGACGAGGGAGACCGAGGTCGAGGTGTCGCTCGTGCTGGACGGGACCGGTTCAGTCGACTGCGACATCCCAGACCAGTTCCTGAGGCACATGGTCGAGACCCTCTCCAGGTACTCCGGGAGCGACGTCAAGGTCAAGGCAAGAGGCGACATCGATCACCACCTCATCGAGGATGTGGCCATCGCCCTCGGACGGGCATACAGGGACGCGCTCGGGGACCGCCCTGTCAAACGCATCTCGAGCGCCACGGTCCCGATGGATGAGGCGCTCGTGCAGGTCACAGTCGACCTCATAGACAGGCCGTTCGTGCACCTCGAGATGCCGGACAAGATGTACCAGCACTTCCTCAGGTCATATGCGATGGAGCTGAGGGCCACCCTCCACACGGTCATCGTGAGGGGCGAGGACACCCACCACATTGTGGAGGCCACTTTCAAGGCGCTCGGCCTCGCGCTCAGGGACGCGATGACCCCTGTCACCGAGGAGCTCTCGACGAAATCCAAGGTCAGCTGGGGGAAGGGTCGATGACCCTCGCGAAGAGGATCATTCCCTGCCTCGACGTCAAGGACGGGTCCGTGGTCAAAGGCGTCTGCTTCAGGGACCTGAAGGCTGTCGGTGACCCGCCGTCGCTCGCGACCGAGTACCAGCGCCAGGGAGCGGACGAGATAGTCTTCCTGGACGTCAAGGCCACGATCGAGGGGGCCGAGACTATGCGGGCGGCCGTCCAGAGGACGGCCGAGCAGCTCTTCGTCCCGCTGACGGTCGGCGGCGGGATACGCTCGTTCGAGGATGTCCGCAGGACCCTGAAGGTCGGCGCGGACAAGACCTCGATCAACTCCGCCGCGGTCGCCGACCCGACTCTCATCTCGAGGTGCGCGGAGTCGTTCGGCAGCCAGTGCGTGGTCCTCGCCGTCGACGCGAAGCGCGACGGGGATTCGTGGGAGGTGTACACGCACTCGGGGACCAGGCCGACCGGCCTCGACGCCGTGGAATGGGCGAAGGAGGGCTGCGAGAGGGGGGCGGGCGAGATCCTCCTCACCAGCATGGATGCCGACGGGACGAAGTCGGGCTACGATCTCGAGCTCACCAGGGCGGTCGCGAGGGCCGTATCCGTGCCGGTCATCGCGTCCGGCGGGTGCGGGTCCGTCAAGGACATAGTCGAAGTGCTCACGGCCGGCGAGGCCGACGCCGCCCTTGCCGCGTCGATATTCCATTTCGGCGAGCACACGGTCGCCGACGTCAAGCGCGCGCTCGCGGATGCGGGCGTGCCAGTGAGGTGCGTATCATGAGCGGACAGAAAGAGGGGCTGATCCCGGTCGTCGTCCAGGACGTGAAGAACAACAACGTCCTGATGGTCGCCTACGCGGACAAGGAATCGCTCGAGCTGACGAAACAGACTGGGTACATGCACTACTGGAGCCGGTCGAGGGAGACGATCTGGAAGAAGGGCGAGACATCCGGGAACGTGCAGAAGCTCAGGGAGATCCTCCCCGACTGCGACGGCGACGCTCTGCTCGCGAGGGTGGAGCAATCGGGACCCGCCTGTCACACCGGCAGGTACTCGTGCTTCGCGGAGACCCCGTTCCCCCCGGAGGATGTCGTCAGGGGGCTGTGGCGCGTGTTCGAGGACAGGAAGTCGACCGACTGCAGCTCGTCGTACACCTGCAAGTTGCTCAGGAACAGGAACCTCCTGCTGAAGAAGATCGGGGAGGAGAGCTCCGAGGTCCTGATCGCGGCCAAGGACAAGGACAAGGGCCAGATCGTCTACGAGTCGGCGGACCTGCTGTACCACCTCATGGTCCTGCTGTTCGACGAAGGGATAAGGATGGAGGACGTGTATTCGGAGCTCGAGAGGCGGAGAAAATGAGAGCTAGGAGATGCGACTTCCACACCCACACGACCATGAGCGACGGCGAACTGCTACCGATGGAGCTCATAAGACGCGCGGCCGCCGCGGACCACCGTGCCATCGCCATAACGGACCACGCCTCCTTCTCGAACATCGAGTGGATACTCGAGTCCGTCTCCAAGGACTGCGAGAAGGCGGATGCCTGGGGGATCGAGGCCATACCAGGCGTCGAACTGACGCATGTCCCCGTCAAGTACATCGACCAGGCCGTCAGGCGCTCGCGCAAGGCGGGGGCGGAGGTGATCGTGGTCCACGGGGAGACCATGGTCGAGCCCGTCGAGAGGGGCACGGACCATGCGGCTGTGAGCAACCCGGAGGTAGACATCCTCGCCCATCCGGGGATGATCACCCTGGGCGATGTGGAGCTCGCCGTCAAGAACGACGTGTTCCTCGAGATTTCCTGCAGGAAGGGGCACTCGCTGTCGAACGGCCATGTCGCCCTGCTGGCAAGGGAGGCGGGCGCAGACCTGCTCGTCAACACGGACACCCACTCCCCAGGCGAGCTCAGCAGCATGGAGTTCGCGAACACGGTCGCGAGGGGCGCGGGCATGCTCCCGGAGGAGGTCCGGAGGGCACTGGTCGCCAACCCGGAGCGACTCCTGAAGAGGCTCAAGAGGCTCTGAGCATGTCAAGCGTCCGTTATTAAGACGGCACGGCTCGGTTAATAAAATGGAAATAGCCCGCTCCCCATCCCATATCCGGTGTCGAGTTGACCATTGTCAGCATATCGGTCCCCGAGGACCTTCTCAGGAGGTTCGACGAGGTCTCGCGGTCGAAGGGGTTCAGGTCCAGGTCCGACGCGGTCAAGGAGACCATGCGGACCCTGGTCGACGAGGTAGAGTGGGAGAAGGCCGACGGCGAGAACCAGATGGTCATAACCATGATCTACGAGGAGCCGGGGCCCAGGGGCGAGCTCTCGGTCCTTCAGCACAGGTACGAGGAGGTCCAGATGATGCTCCACCTCCACCTGGAGAAAGGGCAGTGCATGGAGGTGTTCATCGCGCGTGGGCCGAACAGCGTTCTTAAGGAGATACTTGGCAAGATCCGCAAGGTGAAGGGCGTGCGGTCCCTTCGATACATCTCGACGCCGGCATGAGGGGTGATGCTGGTGACGACGCTCCTTGTCATAGAGTTCGACGGGCTGAACATCGGCAAGCGGCTGACACCTGACCTGCAGCGGCGATTCCCCGTCACAGTGACATGGTCCGAGGCGCCTGCCCCTTGGGCTCGCAAACGGGACTGGCAGTCGAACGCGGAGGACATCCTTTCAGAGGTCATGGCCACGCGTGGGCGCGTGGGAACCGAGCTCGCCCTCGGCCTGATCGGAGACGACCTCTTCGTCCCCGGGGTGAACTTCGTGTTCGGCCTCGCGAGCAGGGAAGCGGGGTCGGCGGTCGTATCCGTCAACAGGCTGAAGGACAAGGACGACGCGGTCTATCTGGAGAGGGTGACGAAGGAGGTCGTGCACGAGCTCGGGCACCTCCATGGCCTGCCGCACTGCGATGACCCTCTCTGTGTGATGCACTTCTCGAACACGCTCGCGCACACGGACGCCAAAGGCGCCACATTCTGCACCAGGTGTTCGGGGAAGCTGGCGACTCCGTAGTCATGGTCAACCTCCGGTCGCGCGCGTCAACCCATTTGTACTCCAAAGACCATGCGCCCAACGGGAACAATGGCCGATTGCACGAACATCTCGGTGTGCAGCTTCTTCATAGTCTACGGGGCGAGGGACGGGAACAAGACCGCTGTCGCAGGGTTCGTCAGACTCTACTGCAAGGGTGACAAGCAGGGCCAATGCGTGAGGAAGGTCGTGAGCAAGGCCCTCGGTGGCCCCCATGCGGTTCCGGCGAACATGCTCCCGACCGGTCTCCCGATCTCCGGAACCGACGACCAAAGCTGGTCGGAGACGGTCAAGAAGGCGGCCAATCGCAGATGAGATACCGTGGCCGGAAGAATGGAAAATGGAATGCTTTTAGGCTAGTATCGTTGCCGGAAGCATGCGCAAATCCGCAAGCGACTGCCTTCAGGACCCCTCGACCGGTCGAATATTCTAAGCTTGTTCCAGATGTGTTTTTACACCGGTATACCGATACGCCTGACAGCTCGCGCGGTAGTCGGGAGCGAAGCTGAGCATTAGAGGGGGGACTGAGATTGGACAAGAGATTCACGAAGATCCTGGTGTCCATCCTGCTGGTCGCGGTCTTGGCCTTGCCGGCCACGGCGATGGCAGTGAAGAACACCTCGGTGGACTGGAATGCCGCGGTCGTGTCCAAGCTGGACATGGCCTATGCGGAGGACATCATCGATGAAGTGTGCGCGATGGGCGACAGCGACATCGGGTTCAGAGGGACCGGCGGCCCCGCAGACCTGCAGGTCGCGGACTACATCGCCACGGAGATGAAGAAGATCGGCCTGAAGGACGTGGCCAAGGAGGCGGTCCCTGTGGACGCCTGGGAGTTCAGGGGGGCTTACCTCAGCGTGCCTGACATGGGACAGCTGACGGCTGCCTCGTTCGGCGGGTTCCCAGGCACAGATGACCAGACGACGAAGAACGTGCACGAGGCGATCGTCTCGGAAGTCGTCTGGGTCGGGAACGGTTACGACAGCGACTATGCGGGGAAGGACGTCTTCGGAAAGATCGTCCTCGCCAACTGGATCGGTTATGACTTCTGGGTCGACTCTATGGCATATGCGGCATGGGAGCACGGGGCTGCTGGCATGGTCGTCACGACCATCGACAGCAATGTCGGACAGAACGACTACGCCCTCTCGTGCCACGACGGGCTCTACGTGCCAGGGTGGCCGCCGCTCATCTCAATCTGCAAGGAGGACGCCCAGGCCATAGTCGACAGGCTGGAGGCGGGGGAGAGGATCACGGTCACGATGTACAGCGACATCATCAAGACGCCCATCGAGCTGGGCGGATTCGCGCACAACGTCGTGGGCTTCCTGCCAGGCAAGAACTACGGCACCGACGAGGACGAGTACGTCATCTTCGGTCCGCACCACGATGCATGGTTCCAGGGCGCGATGGACGACACGTCTGGCATCGCCGCGATGCTGGTCATCGCGAAATCGATGGCGGAAGTCTGCAAGGAGAACAAGGTCTCCCCTGAGAGGACCATCATATTCACGTCTCACACAGCCGAGGAGTACGGCATCGACGACACTTACTACGACTGGTGCTGGGGGGCGTACTACCAGATCAACGTCGAGCACCCGGACTGGGCGGGGAAGACCGTCGCGTACCTGTGCATGGAGCTCATGGGCATGGCGGGCGAGCCCGTCTACGTCAACTGCGTGCCCGAGATGTACAGCTTCGTCAAGCAGACTCTCGCTGCGAACAAGGACTACCTCCCATACGGGTCGTCCGTGGACAACAACGCCCACACGTGGGCCGACCACTGGACCTTCTCCGCGGCAGGCGTCCCCGGGATAGAGTTCGAGACGGTCAGCGAGGACTGGGAGACCTACTACTACCACACGCAGCACGATGCCCCGGGCATAATCGACTACACATATCTCGGGCAGCTCTTCGCGGTCATATCGGACATGACAACGAGGCTCGCGACCTTCCCTGTGGCCCCGTACAACTTCGAGACCTACGCAAACGACCTGAGCTCGCACCTGCTTGGTGACGATAACCTGTGGGGCGTCGCCGCCCTTGACGAGATCTACGCCAACTACGGCAGGGATCTCGTCAACAGGGACAGGCTGCTCGAGGAATCGGCGAGGTTCAGCGCGAACGCGGTCGCACTCAAGGAGAACCTTTCGACGGCCGACCCGGCGATGGCCAGCGAGATCAACGAACAGCTGATGTCCATAGTCGGAACGCTGGACACGTCGCTCATAGGCATAGGCGTCTGGGAGCAGGACTGGTACCCCTACCAGCAGCCGATCAACGACGTCTACCACATGTGGTGGGCGCTCGAGAAGCTCTGGACATGTGACTCGGCCGACGATATCGGGCACGGGATAGGCACCCTGAACTGGGTCGGCATGACCTGGTACTACGACTACATGTCGTACGGGAACTATCTGGACCAGAGGGACAGGCTCACGGGTGACAGGGTCGCATCGTGGGGTCTCCAGACGCACCTGCAGCTCTCTCTCGACATCTGGTGGGAGTACGACGCCCTTGTGAGCATGAAGGGCGACACCGACGTCACGGCGAAGGACATCGGGTGGGTCGTGCTCTCGTTGGACGATAAGCTCGCCACGACAGGCCTTGACCACCTCGAGGAGCAGTTCGTGCTCATGTGGACCGCACTGGACGATGCGAACGGGCAGATCGAGGAGCTCACAGCGTCCATCTGAGTCCTATCCGAACCAAACCCTTCAAACCCCATCCTTTCTCCGTTCAGCGCTCGTCCGTGCTATTGCCTAGCAAACCTCTAAATGGGCCGAGCGAGATTACTGGCGCGCCCGCGCGGCCGCGAGAGGCCTGTGCTGAGGGCGTCGGGGGGAATCGCAATGTCCATAAGGGGTCGAGTGTCGAGGCTGAGCGTGTTTCTCGCAGCTGTCATGGTCCTGCCAGGCCTATTCGCCGCAGTGGGCGCGGAAGGCGAGGACCCGGTCGACTGGACCGTCGCAATCTATGTGAGCGGGGACAACGACCTGGAGAAGTACTGGGAGCAGTACAGCCTGCCAGGCGTACTGAACATACCGGCGTCCGAGAGCCTGAAGATAGTCGCGGTCATGGACCGCCTGAGCACGCAGGGGACCGAGATCATCGAGATATCGGGCGGGACGCAATCGGTCGTCGCCACCCTTCCCGAGATGAACTTCGGGGACGGGGCCACCTTCGCCTGGTTCATCGACGAGGTGACGCTGAGGTACCCCTCGGAGCACCTCGCCGTCGTCGCATGGGACCACGGCTACTCCTGGAGGTACTTCAGCCGGGACGATTCCTCCGGCGGTGACAGGATCACGATGCCTGAGTTCAGGAGCGCCCTCGTCGACGCCGGAGAGTTCATCGATGTACTCTCTTTCGACTGCTGCAACATGGCGGCGATAGAGGTGGCTTACGAAGCCTCCCTGACGGGCATGGTCGGGTACATGGTCGCGTCCGAGGAGACCATCCCGATGAACGGGTTCCCATACGACCTCATGTTCACGCCTGTCGCCCTCGACACGACGAGGACACCGGACATGGTCGCTGTCGACATGGTGGACGGGTGGGAGCAGTATTACGATCCGCTGAACTGGGCCACGACCGTGGGGCTTTCTGCCGTCGACATCGGGGTCATAGCCTCTGGTCATGACATACTGAAGGCCTGGACCGGCCTGATCAGCGAGGACCTGCCCCTGTACGCGAAGGCCTACAAGAACGCCGTACACGAGGCCTACGCGGCCTGGGCGACTCACTACCACGTGGATCTCGCAGACCTGGGAGACGTGCTGCTGGCGGATGAATCCATCACGGACGAGGCTCTGAAGGCTGCCACCGCAGAACTGGTAGCGCTCATAGACAGCGCCACGCTGGACGTCTGGGGGGGCAAGGGCGCGGAGGCCATGCGCGGCCTGACCCTGTGGTGGGCAAGCAAGTCCGACTGGTCAGCATACTCGGCACAGTACACTGTGGTGTCGTTCGCCAACGACATGGGTTGGTATGCCTTCCTCGAAGAGTACACCGCGTAGGCTCTCTGAGTAGCCTCCGAAAACAGTGGGATGGTGCTCCCGCCGGGATTTGAACCCGGGTATCGAGCTTTCACCGGCCTGCCGCGAAAGCGGCCACGAGAGGCTCGAATGATTGACCGGACTACACTACAGGAGCCTGGTGCTTCAGAGCAAACAGAAGGTCTTAGATAAACGTTTGGGACGCCACCGCCTGGGATAGCTATTTCCGGGACCGGGGCGTTCATGCCAGCCAGGTGCGGACATGAGACGGTTGAGCTCCAAGAAGCACACACACTCCTTCTCCCCCAGGAACGCCCCCTCCTACGGGGTCGACATCGGAGAGCGCGTGGTGGTCGAGACCGCGGACGCCTTCTCGGGCAAGGTCAAGAGCGAGAAGGTCCTCTTCGAGGACCTCGACATGGCCGATGTGAACCCCGCAACGGGCCCGATCGAGGTCCGCGGGATCTCCGCCGGTGACATCGTCGCCGTGTCCATCGAGAGGATCAAGTGCGGGTCCCGCGGCATCATGATGTGCTCCCCTGGACTGGGCAACCTGGCATCTGAAGTCCGCAGACCCTGGACCAGGATCGTGAGGGTCGGAAGGGACCGGGCGTGGCTGTCTAAGGACCTGGCGATAGAGCTGCGACCCCACGTCGGGGTCCTGGGCATCTGCCCGGCCAAGGGTTCCATCCCCACTTTCCACCCCGGCGACCACGGGGGCAACATGGACACCGCCGAGGTGGCGGCCGGGTCGACGGTCTACCTGCGGGCGGAGGTGGACGGCGCCATGGTCGCCATGGGGGACGTGCACGCGGCCATGGGCGACGGCGAGGTCTGCGGCACCGGGGTCGAGGTGTCGGCGGAGGTCACAGTGAGGTTCGCGAGGGCGGAGCACATGCGCATATCGAGGCCCATGATCGAGACGAGCACGGAGTGGGTCTCCTACGCGGCAGCGGGGACGCTGGACGAGGCATCGAGGCTTGCCACGTCCGACATGGTGAGGTTCATCTCCGAAGCGAGGGGCGTCTCGTTCGAGGAGGCGTACATCCTGGCCAGCGCCGCAGCAGACCTCAGGATATCACAGGTGGTCGACCCGCTGATGGCCGCTAGAATGGTGATCAGCAAGAGATACCTGTAGCGCGGGTCAGACGTCCTCGTCGCCCTCGCGCCAGTCAAGCCCAGGCGTCCTGAGGCCCAACTTGGCCGCGGGTGGGAACTTGCGCTTGTGCGAGGTTAGTCTGACCATCTTCGCTACGCGCTCCACCTCCGCGGCGGTCGTCTCCGCCCTCTTGGCGACCGCCTCCTCGCCGAGCCCCATCTCCATGCCCGACAGGATGCAATCCAGCCTGTCGTAGGTTATGCCCATCTCGCCCTCGTCGGTCTGTCCCTTCCACAGGCCGGCCGAAGGAGCCTTCGCGCATATCCTCTCCGGGATGCCCATCCTCCTTGCGAGCTCCCGCACCTCGGTCTTGTAGAGGTCGCCTATGGGCTCGAGGTCGGCCCCTCCGTCACCGTACTTCGTGAAGTAACCCACGAGCAGCTCGGTCTTGTTCCCGGTCCCGAGCACGAGGAGTCCTCCGGTCCCGGCGTGGTGATAGAGGACGACCATCCTGGACCTTGCCTTGATGTTCGCCAGGGCCTTCCTGTCGACCTTCCCGCCGAGGGCCTTCTTGTAGGCGGCCACCGGCCCGGTTATGTCGATGATCTTGGACCTGACCTTGTCGAGAGCGCAGAGCATCTTCGCGTCCTCGACGTCATCGGGGCTCGACTCCTCCTCGGGCATCAAGACCGCGAGGACCTTCTCCGGCCCAACGGCCCTGGCTGCCAGTCGCATCACGACAGCGGAATCGATTCCCCCGCTCACCCCGAGGACGAACCCCTTAGCGCCCGACTTCCTCAGCTTCTCGGCTAGGAATTTCTCGACGACCTGCTCGGTGTTCTCCTTGAGCTTGGGGAGGATCATCACGCTGGGATAGGGTGATGTGGATTTAGCGATTATGGTCCGGAGGACCGGTTTCGCCCTAACGCTAATCTATCCGCAGAGCGTTCGCTCAGATGATGACCAGACTGACCATCACCCTCGCGCAGGTCACATGCCAGCTGCACGACAGGGAGGCTAACCTCGGACGGATGAAGGAGGTCGTGAAGGACTCTCCAGGCGATGTCGTGGTCTTCCCGGAGCTGAACATAACCGGCTACATGCCCAGGGACGATGTCTTCCGTTACGCCGAGACGATGTCTGGCCCGAGCGTGAAGGCGGTCGCCGCGCTGGCCAAGCGGACGAGGAAGGACATCCTGTTCGGGCTCCCGATCAGGGAGGAGAAGGTCCATGGGATTGTCTTCAACTCCTGCGTCCTCGCCTCGGGCGATGGGCGGGTGACCAGGTACGACAAGATGTACCTCCCCACCTTCGGCCCTTTCGAGGAGCGCGTCTTCTTCGCCCCTGGGAGGAAGGCGGTCGTCGCCCAGGGGCTCCACGCGAGGTACGGCTTGATGGTCTGCTATGACCTGTTCTTCCCCGAACTGGCCAAGCTGGAGGCCCTCATGGGGGCCCAGGTCCTGGTCGACCTCTCGGCCTCTCCGACGACCTCCAGGCCGAACTTCGACAAGGTCATGCCTGCCCGCGCTGTCGAGAACGGGGCGTTCCTCGCCTTCTGCAACCTGGTCGGGGTCCATGGGTCCCTGGTCTTCAGCGGGGGCAGCGCCGTGTACGGGCCGAAGGGGGACATCATCGTCAAGGCGAAGGACCTGGACGAGGACGTGGTCCACCACGAGATCGATCTGACGGAGATCGAGGTCGCCCGCAGGTTCAGGCCGCTCCTCAAGGACACGAGGTCGGATGTGCTGGCCGAGATGAGCCTCCTCGCGGCTGGATATGGGACCGGACACGGCGAAGACGGTTCATGACCCCCTGGCATCAGGGATCGACAGCGGACACGTTTAAATACGGACAGTCTTTTGGTGGTAGCCGAGCTGAGGTGGCCCAGCCCGGTAAGGCGCGAGCCTGGAAACTCAGGTTGCCATGCTAGCAAGCTCGTGGCGCTTTGCGCCTCGGGAGTTCAAATCTCCCCCTCAGCGCTCGTTCTCACACATCACCCGCGGTGGGGCTACGAATAAATAGAGGCCCGTGCCCTGTCCCATCGGGGCATCACCCAGGTGGAACCATAGGCATCCAGGTCCTTCACTTGGACAGCGACTCGGCATATCTCGAAGTAGCGAGGACGCTTCTTGCCAACGAAGGCATATCCGTCGAGAGCGCAGGGACGACCGAGGGCGCGGCCGCCGCGCTCCATGCCCAGAAGTTCGATGCCATCATAGCCGACTACTCACCGCCAGTGGTTGACTCCATCGGTCTTCTGAAGACCATGCGGGTGCAGGGGAACACGGTGCCTTTCATCCTCGTGACGGACCCCGGGAGGGAGGATGTCGCCTCGCTCGCTCTCCGGGAAGGTGCTGATTTCTACGTGTATAAGAGCCGCGACCCGAAGGCGCACTTCACGGAGGTCGCGAGGACCGTCAGGCTGCTGGTCGAGAAGGCAGATGCCGAGAGACGGCTCAAGCAGAGCGACATGATCTACAGGACCCTCTTCGAGAACACGGGCACCGCGATGGCGGTCTTCGGAGCGGACGGGACCATAGCCCATGTCAACGCCGAGTTCGAGAGGATGACAGGGTACTCCCGGAGCGAGGTCGAGGGGAGGATGAGTGGCTTCGACTTCATCGCCTCCGAGGACCGCGAGAGGATTGTCGGCGCACACACGTCCAAGACGGACGAGGGTCTGTCGGGCCCGCACATCCACGAGATGATGATTGCCGACAAACGGGGCAACAAGAGGCGGGTCTCCGCCTCGATCAGGAAGGTCCCGGATGCCGACATCATGGTCGCATCGTTCGTGGATATCTCCAGGTTCGCTCCGGTCGGTACTCCCGGCAGGGCCGGAGGGCCGCATTTCCGCGTGCTAGCGGAGGAATGCGGTGACATCCTGTACCGGATGAGTCTGAAGCCGGATTTCAAGTTCGAGTATGTGAGCCCCACGAGCACCGCCATGGTGGGATACACCCCGGAGGAGCACTACCAGGATCCGTCCCTGGGCTTCAAGCTGATCCATCCAGAGGACCGCGAGACCCTGAGCGCCGTGAGGTCCGACCCATCGAGGTTCGGGGCGCCGTTCGAGGTGAGGTGGGTCAGGAAGGACGGCAGCACGGTCTGGACGGAGCAGATCATCCACCCGATCAAGGACGACAACGGGGAGATTGTGGCCATCGAGGGGATCGCGCGGGACATCACGAAGCGCAGGCTCACCGAGCAGGCCTTGCTGCAGGCGAACAGGAGGTTGGTGCTCCTCGGGAGCATAACGAGGCACGACCTCCTGAACCAGCTGTCCGTGATGTCAGCGGGCCTTGAAATGGCCGCCGATACATCGACCGAGGGCTTGGTGAGGGACCACATCTCCCTCGCGAAGGAATCCGTTGATAAGATGCGCACGCTCCTCGAACTCACCAGCGACTACAGGGACATGGGTGTGTCCCGTGCGGAGTGGATCGATGTCGGCCAGGCCATCCATGCGGGCCTCAACACACATGTCCTCGACGGCATGAAGGTCGATGTGAGAGTGCACGGGCTGTCCGTCCTCGCGGACCCGATGATGGGCCGAGCGTTCTCCAGCCTCGTCGATAACTCCATAAGGCACAACTCCCAGGTCACGCGCCTGGAATTCTCGTTCAGGAGGGACAACGGGTCGGTCGTCGTGGTAGTCCAGGACGACGGCGCCGGGATACCGCCGGAGGAGAAGGAGCGGGTGTTCGAAAGGGGATACGGCCGGAACACCGGCTACGGCCTCTACTTCGTGAGGGAGGTCCTGGGGATCACAGGGATGACGATCAGGGAGACCGGCACGCCTGGAAGCGGCGCCCGTTTCGAGATTACTGTGCCTGAGAACTCCTTCCGGATCGCCTGACCCCTCCGTCAGCGATTAATAGTGTCCAAGTCCTTCGAAGCCCGGATATGCAGGGTGATGCCGGTCCGTCGCCCTCGGGCGACGGGCCAACGGTCCGAAGTCCACGAAGGGTCCTCGAGGCCGAGCTGTCCTGGATATCGAGCCTTGCACTGTTCTTCTCGACGGTCTATCTCGTTGTCAGGCTGGACATCATGTGGGCGGCTTTCGGCGTCTCTGCCCTTTGCCTGCTGATCCTGCCGGTCATCATGACGAGGGACCCGTTCAAGGCGCTCCCCTGGGAGATGGCGCTGATCCTGGTCATCCCCGTGTTCCTGCACATCTCCTCTGCATGGGACCCTGCGGAGGGTGCCCCGATGTGGTGGGACGACCTGACCGCGATCGCATTCTCCCTGGCGTTCGCGACCGTCGGTTTCCTTCTCACCGTCGAGCTCCAATTGTACACGGACGTCAGGATGAACAGGTCGTTCGCCTTGTTCTTCGTCTTCATGTTCACGGTCGCCGCGGCCGGTTTCTGGAAGGTGTTCGAGTATGTCGGGGGTCTAGTGACCGGGGACCCGACGATCGGGGACAACGCCGATGTCATGATCTTCTTCGTGTGGACATTTGTAGGCGGTGCGCTGATGGGGGTCGTGTACGGCCAGTACATGAAGGCGCTGTCTGATTCTCGCAAACGAGCCCTCGGTTTCACGCGTCCGCGAAAGGTGATAGAATGAAGAAGAGGCTGAAGATCATCTCGCGAGCTATGCAGCTGGGCATGCTGGGTGTCGCCATCGCGGGGCCTCTCACCGGCAACATGACATGGCTGCTAGCTGCTCTGTTCTCCCTTTTCATAAGCGGGGTCCCGAGCATACTGAGGCGCGATCTCAGGATGGTGCTGCCTGCCGGACTGAACTTCTGGCTTGTCCTCGCTCTATTCCTGCACGTGGTCGGTGGATACTCTGGCTTCTACGATGATGTCGCAGGGTGGGACCATCTGACCCACGCGATGACATCGTCGCTCATGGCAGCCCTCGGGTTCGTGGTCGTCGTCTCCATCGACAAGTACGTTGTCAGCATCCGTCTCCCACCAGCATTCCTCGCCGTCTTCATCGTGATGTTCACCATGGCAATAGGCGTGTTCTGGGAGGTGATCGAGTATGCCATGGATGCGCTCACGGGCACGCACCTGCAATACTCGCTTGACGACACCATGCTGGACCTCTTCTTCGATTCGTTCGCCGGTCTCGCCGTCGCCGCCGCGGGCACTTACTACCTGAGGACGACGTCGCCCGATCACTTCATCGAAGAGATGAACATTGGAGGCGCCACGGAGAATCTCAAGGATATGAGGAAGAAGCTCGAAGGTGGATGACGCGCGCAGGTCACCCCGGTTCGGCCATCCTCTCTGCACGTGCAAGGTCGTTCCTCGTGTTCAGGTTCCAGAAGCTCCGTAACTCAGGGTCGACGGTCCTTAGCAACTCCTCGTCGACCATGACTGCGTCGAGCCCGGAGAACGCCGTGACTATCTTGCGCTCGCCTCTCGCCATGGTCTCCTCGAACGCGCGGAGGCATCTCTCCCTCCTGTAGGCTGCGTGCAGGGGTTCGAGAAGTCCACCGACCCTCGGCACGGCCATGTCCGCGTCGCCTATGCTGCCCGCGATGAGCTGGATGAGTTCCCTACTGAGGAACGGTGTGTCGCAGGGGCTCGTGACGACGATATCCCCCTTCGCAACAGCGAAAGAGGCAGCGAGCCCTTCCAGGGGGCCTATCCCGGAAGCCCGGTCCTCGATAATCGACGGTCGACTCCCCAGTGTCGCTCTGTACTCAGACGACATGCCGGGCGCGACCGCCACCACGACCTCATCTGCCAACGACCACATCGTACCGACCACAATCGATACGAGCGGCCTCCCTCCCAGCCTTAGGAGTCCCTTCTCCGCCCCCATTCGCGTTCCCGATCCGCCCGATAGGACGACCGCCGAGAGCATCGCACTCCGAGCCCCATGCGTCGTAATCAAGATATCCCTCGGAAGCGCCACCCCGCGTGACGGGACAAAGGTATTATTAGCTGTAGCCATTTCGAAGGCCAGCTGGTGTCGAGAATGGCCAAGGTGACTTTGGCGCAGGGGGCCGGGGGCGAGCGCATGCAGGAGTTCATACGCGAGTTCGTCCTCAACGAGCTGGACCACCAGTTCGGTGAGATACCTCTCGGTGCCCTCGACGATGCCGCCATAGTCGATGGGATCGCTTTCACCACCGATTCGTACACCGTCAAGCCGCTGTTCTTCCCAGGAGGCGACATCGGCGTCCTGAGCGTCGCAGGCACCGTCAACGACGTCTCCATGATGGGGGCAGAGCCGCGGGCTCTCTCCTGCGCGATGATCATCCAGGAGGGGTTCGCCACTGAGGACCTCCACCGGATCATGAAGAGCATCTCCACCACCGCCAAGGGGGCTGGCGTGAACATAGTCACCGGTGACACGAAGGTCGTGGAGAAGGGCGCGGTGGACGGCCTTTTCATCAACACGAGCGGGATCGGGCGCAGGTCCCCGCACCTCGACCACAACCTCCAGATGGTCCGCGCCTCCAGGAAGTTCGCTTTCAACTGGCCGAACGACTCCGCCGTCGCCGAGGGCGACGTGATCATCGTCTCAGGTCCGATAGGCAACCACGGCGTCGCGCTCCTGTCCTTCAGGGAGGGCTACGGGTTCGAGACGACCGTCAGGAGCGATGCCGCCCCGCTCAACAAGATGCTGGCAAAGGCGTTGCAGGCGGGCGGGGTCACCGCCATGAAGGACCCGACGAGGGGGGGCGTGGCCAACCTGCTGAACGAATGGGCCGAGAAGTCGGGCGTCGGGATCAGGATCGCCGAGGAGCGGCTCCCGATGGACGACGCGGTCATCTCCGCGTGCGAGATGCTGGGCATCGACCCCCTGGAGATCGGCAACGAGGGCAAGGCGGTCCTCGCGGTCGTGCCGGACCAGGCGGAGTCGGTCCTCAAGGCCCTGAGGTCCACCCCTGAGGGGGCCAGGGCCGCGATAGTCGGCGAGGCGTCCAAGGAGATCAACGGGGTAATGATGGAGACGCACACCGGCGGGAAGAGGGTGGTGGAGCCCCCGATCGGGGACCCGGTGCCTAGGATCTGCTGAGCCCCAGGATCCTCTCGACGAGCGCCACCGCCTTCGGCAGCGCCTCCTGGACCGGGGGCGTGAGCTTCTCACAGACGTTGACCAGGTCCGCCGCCTCTATCGCGACATACCTGACAGTGTGAGGCATCCTCTCGGGGACGAGTTTCCTGCCGAGCGCAAGTGCCGTGGCGATGTTCACCCCGTGCGGGGACGACCCGTGGACCGCCCTCTCGAAATCCCTCTCCTCGAGCTCGTGTATCTGGCCCGGCTTGCCCCCGGATGTCTGTATCGCGTCGACTATCACGACGACGTCGTGGTCGAGGACCAGGTCGAGGAGTTCCAGCCCACCCGCGGGCAGCTCCTCCACCGTGACGCCTGGCAGGCCCCTGGCGCCGAGCTCCCTGGCGACGTGTATGCCGACCCCGTCGTCCGAGAGTATGGGGTTGCCGACGCCCAGAACGAGCGCGCGCGTGCATGCCTGAAGCGGTTGTGTCATGGGTCTTGCCTGGGCTGGGAAAAGTGTGATTCCGTGAGGGGGTCTCCCTCACGTAAGCTCCATTCAGAAGTTTCTCTGCCTCTCGACGACGGTGCCGTCCTTCCTCTTGACGGTGACCTCGAGCGCGGGCCCGCCGTTCAGCGCGTGCGTGCCACAGGAGTTGCACGGGTCGTAGCACCTGAAGGCCATCTCGACCTTGTTCAGGAGGCCCTGGGACACCATGCCGCCCTTGATCAGCGCCTTCGCCGCCTGCTTCACGCTGGTGTTGATGGCCGCGTAGTTGTTGGTCGTGGCGACGACCATGTTGATCTTGGTGCAGATGCCGTCCTTGTCCGAGGCGTAGTGGTGGATGAGCGTGCCCCTCGGGGCCTCGACGATGCCGACGCCCTCCGTGGGCGGGTTGAACTTGCCCCTGATGTCGGCGCTCGTGATGGTCTTGTCGCTCGCGAGCTCGAGCATGCGCTCCGCCGCGTGCTGCAGTTCGATGACCCTCGCCCAGTGGAACGCCAGGGTGTGGTGCACCGGCCCTGTCACTCCCAGGTCCTTCATGGTCTTCCTGAAGGCCTCGTACTCGGCCTGCGCCAGCGGTGTCGTGTACCCGGTGCAGACGTTGATCCTGGCCAGGGGCCCGACCCTGTATATGCCGCTCGACGGTCCGGTGACGAACCCCTTCCAGCCGACCTTCTTCAGGAAGGGCATCTTCATGTATGTCCAGGGCTCGACGTGCTCTGAGATGACGTCGAGGTACTGGCTCGGCTTGAATCTCACGAACTCCTTACCTGTCTGGTCGACCACGCGGATATCGCCGTCGTAGAAGTTGCTCTTGTTGTTCTTGTCGACCATGCCCATGTAGTAGGTCTCCAGGTAGTACGCGTCCTGGTTGAGTATGAGTCCCAGGTAGTCCTTGTTCGCGAGGACGACGTCGTGGAAGAGCTTGACCGTGAACTTTCCGAATTCGACGCAGCTCTTGGCCATCTCCTCCATCTGGGCGCGCTCCTCCTCGCTGATCTGCTTGCTCACGCCTCCGGGGAGGCCGAACACGGGGTGTGTCGCCCTGCCGCCCACGATCTCCTGCACCTTCTGACCGTAAGACCTGTGCTTTATGACCTCGGCCCCGATCGGCACGCCGACGGCGTCTACCACGCCGAGGACGTTCCTCTTGTTGGCCGGGGCGGACGGCCCGAGCACGAAGTCCGGCGCCGCGAGGGCGTAGAAGTGCGCGATGTGGCTGTGCGTGTACTGGCCCATGTAGAAGAGCTCCCTCAGCTTCTTCGCCGTGGGCGGTGGCTCGGCGTTGAAGACCGCGTCCAGGGCCTTCGTCGACGCCAGGTGGTGCGCCGCCGGGCAGACGCCGCAGAGCCTGTTGGTCAGGACCGGCAGCTCCTGCACGTGCCTGCCTATGCAGAACCTCTCGAAGCCCCTGAGCTCGGGCACCTGGAGGTACGCGTCGGCGACATCGCCGGCCTCGTCCAGGAATATCTCGATCTTGCCGTGGCCCTCGAGCCTCGTGATCGGGTCGATGGTGATCTTCCTCTCCTTTGTCTTGACAGTGGTGTCGTTGATGATAGGTCCAGCCACGGTGATCACACCTTCCTCTTGCCTCTCTCGGTCACGACGCGCTTGATCGGGGACTTCGGCAGCGTGAAAGCGTAGAAGGTCCCGAGCGGGTCCTTGACCTGCATCATGAGCTCCATTATCTGCTCCTCACTTAGCTTTGACTCCGAATCCGTGATGTTCAGCAGCGACGAGACCGCGGAGAGCATGCTCGCGCCCTGGTCCGTGACGGCCCTCGTCGGGCCCATGCAGCCCCTGCAGGGCATCTGCGCGTTCGGGCACATCGCGCCGCATCCGGCGCGCGTCGCTGGCCCTATGCATATGATCCCCTGGTCCAGGAGGCACTTCTTCGGGTCGGGCGTGATCTCGTAGGCCTGGTAGATCCTCTCGATCCTCCTGTTCTTCTCGACCCTCTCCCTCTTGCATTCGTCGCACAGGGTCTTGTCGGAGGCTATGATCGTGCCCTTCGGGGGCAGCGGCGCGCCCTCCTTGACGTGCTTCACGACGGCGTCGACCGCCAGCGCGATCAGGTTGACCGTCGGCGGGCAGCCGGGCATGAAGTAGTCGACGTCGACGACCTCGTCGAGCATCTTGACCGTGTCGTAGAACTCCGGCAGCTCCAGCTCGCCGTCCTTGGTCTTGGTGTGGGTCTGGGGCGTCACGAAGTTCGGGTTGTCCGTCGACTGCGTGTCCTTGTAGACGGTCTGGAAGACCTCCTTCCTGTTCGTCACGTTGGCCAGGCCGGGCGTGCCGCCGAAGCAGGCGCACGAGCCGAACCCGATCATTATGACGGACTTCTGCCTCAGCACCTTCGCGACGTGCTCGTTCTCGGAGTTCCTTATCGCGCCGTTGTAGAACGATACGGTGATGCTCTTGTCGGGCATCGCCTCGATCTCGTGGAGCTTCCCGTCGAAGCCGATCGGCCAGAAGACGACCTCCGCTATCGCGTGGATGTCCAGTATCTTGGCGTCGATGTCCAGGAGCGCGACGTCGCACCCGCCGCATCCTGCTCCCCAGTACTGTGCGATCTTGATCTTGTCAGCCATGTTCAGCTCACCTCTCTCTCATCCGATGCCTTGCGCGCTACGGCCATGTACTGCGGCGACCGGTCCTTCATGCCCACCTGCTCGACCAGCCTCCACTTCTTCAGGGCGATGATGTGCTTCACGATCTCGGGTTTCGGGAGCCTCGTGGCGTCGTGCAGCTCGTGCACGGTCCTCGGTCCCCGCTCCATCTCGATGAGAAGGAGGTTCCGGTCCAGCTCGACCCCTGCCGCCTTCTGCAGTATGAAGCTGTACCTCGCGTCGGTGATGGTCTCGCCGAACACGTTGCCCGATCGTGGTCAGTGGCCCCTTCTTGCCCAGGAGCCACCTGACGCGCTCCCCTTCCACGGTCCTGAGCGCCGCCCTGATCCTGGCCTCGTTCGCCGGCATCCTCATTCACCACCTCTCATCGGAGACGGTCCGAGCTCCATGATAGTGTTCGTGAACTCGGTGATGGTCTTCTGGAACTTCTCGCCCTCCCCGGCCGAGACCCACTCCAGCTTCAGCCTGCCCGGGTCGAACCCGAACTGCTGCAGCAGCATCCTCAGCAGGGCGATCCTCCTGCGGGTCCTGTAGTTCCCTCCGATGTAGTGGCAGTCCGCCGGGTGGCAGCCCAGCGACGAGCACGCCGTCCGCGCCCTTCTGGAACGCCCGCAGGACGAACTCGGGGTCGACCCTCGCGGAGCACATGACCCTGATCACCCTGAAGTGCGGCGGCATCTGCAGCCTGCTGACCCCTGCCAGGTCGGCCCCGGCGTAGGAGCACCAGTTGCAGCAGAAGACGAGTATCTTCGGCTCGAACCCGTCCCCAGTCGCATGTCCATTGCTTGTGCCCGTGCGCCTCAGTGCTCATTACTTCACCTCCTGTCTCTTGCGCGTCGTCCTCGAGCGCGGCATCGATCATCGCGTAGATCTGCTCGTCCTTGAAGCCCTTCTGTGTCCAGGGCGCCGGACGGGCAGGCGCCCACGCAGGCGCCGCAGCCCTTGCACAGGCCGACGTTGACCTCGACGATCTTCTTCTTCGGGTCCTTCTTGTCCGGGAGGACATCGAGGGCCTTGTACTCGCAGGTCGGGACGCATATGCCGCAGCCGTCACAGAGGGTCTCCTCTATGCTCGCGACTATGCCCTCCGCCTCGAGGGTGGTCTTCGACAGGACGGTCATGGCGCGCGACACCGCCGCGAGCGCCTGCCCGATGCTCTCGTCCACGAACTTGGGTCCGTGCGCGAGGCCCGCCAGGTACACGCCCTCGGTGGCGAACTCGACCGGCCGGAGCTTCATGTGCGCCTCGAGGAAGAATCCCTCCTTGCGTGACGGGCACCTTCAGCATCGGCGCGAGCGTCTCGATATCGTGGGACGGCCTCGTCCCCGAAGCGAGGACCAGGTGGTCCGGCCTGAGGATGACATCCTTGCCGGTGTCCTCGTCCTTCACGGTCACCTCGAGCTTCCCGCCCTTCTCCTCCACCTTCGGCTTGGTGCCGTCCTCGAACCTGATGAAGGTCACGCCCTTCCGGCTGGCCTCCTTGTAGAACTTCTCCCTGAAGCCGTAGGTCCTGATGTCGCGGTAGAGCACGTATATCGTGGACGCTGGGTCCTTCTCCTTGGTCTTGATCGCCGCGGTCATCGTGCCGGTGCAGCAGACGCGGGAGCAGTTCGGGTGCTTGTCCTCCCTGGACCCGACGCACTGGATGAACACGGTCGTCCCGCCCTTGACCTCGCCCTTCGACAACTTGTCCTTGTACTCGAGGAGGGTCATGACGCCCTTGTTCTTCCCGTAGAGGTACTCGCCCTCCGGCTTGTACTCCTGGCCGCCGATGGCCACGATGACGGCGCCGTGCTCGACCTTCTGGCCGTTCACGAGGTCGGTCTTGAAGTTCCCGACGTACCCCTCGATGGTCTTCACGGTCGTCCCGAGGTGCGTCTTGATCCGCGGGTTGGACATGACCTCCTTCACCATCGCGTCGAGGTGCGCCTTCGGGTCGTCGCCCGTCGGCAGGTAGTGCAGCTTTCCGAGGTTGCCCCCGAGCTGCTTCTCCTTCTCGACCAGGTGGACCTGGAAGCCCTGCTTCGCGAGCTCCAGGGCCGCGGTCATCCCGCTCAGCCCGCCGCCAATGACCATGGCGGCCTGGTTGACGTTGATCTCGAGGTTCTCGAGCGGCTCCAGGAGCCTCGACTTCGCGACGGCCATGCGCACGAGGTCCTTGGACTTCTTCGTGGCGGCCTTCGGCTCGTGCATGTGTATCCACGAGCACTGGTCCCTGATGTTCGCCATCTCGAAGAGGTACGGGTTCAGTCCCGCCTCCCTGATGGTGTTCTGGAACAGGGGCTCGTGCGTCCTGGGCGTGCAGCTCGCGACCACGACCCTGTTGAGCTTGTGCTCCTTGACCTTCTCCTTGATGCGCTCCTGCGCGTCCTGGGAGCAGGTGTACAGGTTCTGCTCGGCGTAGACCACGTTCGGCAGCGTCTTCGCGTACTCCGCGACCTCCGGGACCTTCACGACCCCGCCTATGTTGATGCCGCAGTGGCAGACGAAGACCCCGATCCTGGGCTCCTGGCCCGTGACGTCGAGTTCCTTGGGGTACTCCTTCTTCGTGACGAGCGTGCCCCTGGCGCCGGCGATGTCGGAGGCGGCCTTCGCGGCCGCGCCGCTCGCCTCTGCGACGGTCATCGGTATGTCCTTGGGCGCGGAGAACGCGCCGCTGACGTAGACGCCCGGACGCGATGTCTCGACCGGGGCGAAGGTCCCCGTCTGGCAGAAGCCGTCGTCGTTGAGCCTGAACTTCATGATCCGGCTCAGCGCCTCGGCGTCCGCAGCGGGCCTCAGCCCGACCGCCAGCACGACGAGGTCGAACGCCTCCTCCTTGGGCTCGCCCTCTCCGGTGTACTTGAGCATCAGGTTCTTGGTCTTCGGGTCCTCGACCACGGATGCGATCCTGGACCTGACGAACCTGATCCCGTACTCCTTCTGGGCGCGGTTGTAGTACTCGTCGAACTCCTTGCCGAAGGCCCTCATGTCCATGAAGAAGATGGTGGGCTTGATGTTCCCGCCGTGCTCCTTCGCGATGACGGCCTCCTTGATGGAGTACATGCAGCACACGCTGGAGCAGTACTCGTTGCCGACATGCTCGTCCCTGGAGCCGACGCACTGGATGAAGGCTATCTTCTCCGGTATGTCGCCGTCCGAGGGCCTGAGCACGGACCCGAAGTACGGCCCGGTCGCGCTGAGCATCCTCTCGAACTCGATGCTCGTCACGACGTTCTGGTAGACGCCGTACCCGTACTCGCTCTTCAGCCTCGCGTTGAACTCCTCGAAGCCGGGCGAGACGATGATCGATCCGACGTTGATCTCGATGACCCTCTCCTTCTGGTCGTACGCGACGGCCTTGGCCTTGCACTCCTCGGCGCAGATGCCGCAACCGATGCACTTCTCAGGGTCGATGCTGTACACCAGCGGGACCGCCTGCGGGTAGCGCACGAATATCGCCTTGCGCACCTTCGTGCCCTCGTTGTACTCGTCGGCGGTCTCGATCGGGCACTTCTGCGCGCAGCTGCCGCAGCCCGTGCACTTGGTCGTGTCGACCCTGAAGGCGCGCTGCTTCACCGTGACGGTGAAGTTGCCTGCCTGGCCATCCACTATCGCTATCTCGGCGTTCGTGATCAGCTGTATGTTGTGGTGCCTGCCGGTGGCGACCAGCTTCGGGGCCATGATGCACATGGAGCAATCGTTGGTCGGGAAGGTCTTGTCGAGCTGGGCCATGACGCCGCCGATGCTCGGCTGCTTCTCGATCAGGTAGACCTTGAACCCCTGGTCCGCTAGGTCCAGGGCCGACTGCATCCCCGAGATGCCGCCACCGACGACCATTACTGCCCCGATCTTGTCCGTGGTAGCCATCAGTGCTCACCTCCGATCTCTATGGTCTTGTATGTGGGTGTGAACCCGTCCGGGTGCTCCATCGTTATCATGTTCTTCTGACGGAGCGCCACTATGTGCCTCAGGACCTTGTCCGTCGGCACGTCCATGATCTGTCCGAGCTCCTTGACCGACCTGGGCTTCGAGCGGCTCAGCTCCAGTATGAGCGCGCGCTCGAACTCCTCCTCGGTCGCGTGGTCGATGATCTTCTGCAGCTCGACCGGGTCCAGCTTGTTGTCGTACACGTTCCCCTTCTGGACAAGGTTGAGCTCCTTGCCGACCAGCGCCCTCAGCCTGAAGGTCTCGCCTGCGGCGTCCGCGGCCGCGACCTTGTCCCTCTGGACCGGGTCGCTCTTGACCTTGCTGGGGCCGAGCTTCCTCACGTGCTCCGTGAACTCGCTCACGACCTTCGAGAACTTCTCGCCCTCGGAGGCCGAGACCCACTCCAGCCTGAGGCGCTCCGGCTCCAGGCCGCTCTCCTCGAGCAGCTTCTTCATGAGCCTGACGCGCTTCTCGGTGTAGTAGTTCCCGGATATGTAGTGGCAGTCGCCTATGTGGCAGCCACCGAGCAGGATGCCGTCCGCCCCAGCCCTGAAAAGGTCGAGGACGAGGTGCGGGCTGATCCTGGTCGAGCACATGACCCTCACCGCGCGGATGTTGGTCGGGTACTGGTACCTGCTGACCCCGCAGAGGTCCGCCCCTGCGTAGGAGCACCAGTTGCAGAGGAACCCGATGACCTTGGGCTCGAACTCCCCGCTCTGCTCCTTCTTGACCTGGTCACTCACTGCAATCCCTCCTCGAGGGCCGCCCTGGCCTCAGCCAGGAGCTGTGCATCGGTGTAGTTCGTCATCGTTATCGCGCCCTCGGGGCAGGTCGCCCCGCAGCAGCCGCATCCCTTGCACGCGGCCACTATGACCTCGGCGTAGCCCTTGTCGTTCTTCCTGAGCGCGCCGTACGGACAGACCTGCATGCAGGTCCCGCACCCGGTGCACTTGGTCTCGTCGACCACGCTGGTGATCGCCTCGGCCTGCACGTACCCCTTCGCCATCGGGATGGCGGCCCTCGAGGCCGCCGCGCTCCCCTGGTACGCGCACTCGGTTATGTCCGCGGGTCCGCGGCAGGTGCCGGCGCAGTATATGCCGTCCGTCGCGAAGTCCACTGGCCTGAGCTTGACGTGCGCCTCGAGGAAGAACCCCTCCTGGCCGAGCGGCACCTTGAGCAGCTTCGACAGCTGGTCCGCGTCCGGCTGCGCCACTAGCGGCGTCGCCAGTATGACCATGTCGACCGGCATCGTCCTCTCGAGCTTCAGGGTCTCGTGGAAGTAGGTCAGCATCAGCTGGTTGCCCTCCATGAAGACCTTCGGGAGGTGGTCTGTCGTGTATCTCACGAACTTGACGCGCTTCTCCCTCGCCTTGTTGAACTGCAGCTCGTGCTCGACGCCGTACGCCATCACGTCCCTGTTGAAGACGGTGACCTCGATCTTCTCCGACGGTCCGAGCTTGACCTCCTCGGCCCCGCCCTCGTCGGTCCCAGCGTCGCGCCCGCGCCTCCTGCGCCTGCGCTCCAGTATCTCGTCTGTGGCCTTCTTCTCGACCGGGACCTTCTCGATCACCGTGCCGAGCTTCTCGGCCGCCCCGAGCATGTTGTCGTAGTTGTCGACGATGTTGACCGCGTTCTTGATCGAGACATTGCAGCAGATCCTGGAGCAGTACGACTTGACCTGTCCCCTGGACCCGACGCACTGGATGAACGCCACGTTCTTCAGCTTCGGCAGGGTCTTCTTCCTGCAGAGCATCTCGAACTCCGTCAGCGTCACGACGTTGGGGTACTGGTTGTACCCGTACAGCCCCTCGGGGATGAACTCGAGCGCCCCGGTGGCCACGACGATCGTGCCGACCTTGGCCTTGACGTCGTCGGCTCCCTTCTTGCCTATGACTATCTCGTAGTTGCCGATGAAGCCCTCGACGCTCTTGACGGTCGAGCCGGTGTAGACCTTGATCTTCTTGTGCGCTCATCACCTTGTCGACCAGCGGCTTGATCGTGTCCGCGGCGGTCTTGTCCGTCACGTACAGGTTGTTGAGTATCTTGACGAAGCCACCGAGCTCGCCTTCCTTCTCGACGAGGTGCACCGGGAAGCCCATCTCCGCCATCGACAGCGCCGCGGTCATGCCGCTTATTCCTCCGCCGATGACGAGCGCGACTGGCTCCACGTCGACCTTGACCTCCTCCTGGGGGATGAGCAGGCGCGCCCGCGCGACCCCCATCCTGATGAGGTCCTTGGCCTTCTTCGTGGCCAGGTCCTTCTCCTTCATGTGGACCCAGGAGCAGTGCTCCCTGATGTTCACGAATGTGAACAGGTACTTGTTCAGCCCGGCCCCCTCGCAGGTGGCCTGGAACAGGGGCGCGTGGGTCCTGGGCGTGCAGCTGGCGACTATGACCCTGTTGAGGTTGTGCTTCCTTATGGCCTCCCTGATGCTGCTGAGGCCGTCCTCGGCACAGGTGTACAGGTTGTCGGTCGCGAACGCGACGTCGGGGAGGGTCTTGGCATACTCCGCGACGGACGGCACATCGACGAACCCGCCGATGTTCGAGCCGCAGTGGCAGACGAACACTCCGATCCTTGGCTTCTCCGCCTTGTCATGGGTGGTCATCGGATCATCCTCCTCCGGCCTGGGCGATTGCCTCGGCAGCCTTGGCCGCCGCGCTCGAGCCCTGAGCGACGCTCTCCGGTATGTCCGCCGGTCCTGCGCAGTATCCGGCCAGGTATATGCCGGGCACGATGGTGGTCCCTGGCGCCAGTATCCTGTCGGCGCTCTCCAGGAATCCGAACTCGTCGGCCTTGATTCCCAGCAGCTTCGCCAGCTCCAGGGTCTCCTTCTTGGGGACGAGTGTCGTGGCGAGGACGACCAGGTCGAATTCCTCCGACTGCTGTCTTCCGCCCACGTCGTAGACCACGATCGGGTTGTGGTTGTCAGCGTTCTCCTGCACCGTGGCGTCCGAGTTGATGTACCTGACACCGTAGTCGCGCTTCGCGCGCTCCACGTACTCCCAGAAGCCCTTCGAGCAGGCCCTCATGTCCTTGTAGAATATGGTCGACTCGATGTCGTCGTAGTGCTCCCGCGCCAGCATCGACTCCTTCGTGGAGTGCATGCAGCAGACGCCGCAGCAGTACGGGTGGCCGGTCGTCGGGTTCCTCGACCCGACGCACTGGATGAACGCCATCCTCATCGGGCGCTGGCCGTCGGACCTCCTCTTGATGTGCCCGTGGGTCGGCCCGGCGGCGTTGATCATGCGCTCGTACTCCATCGCCGTGAAGACGTTGGGGTACCTGCCGTAGCCGTACTCGGTGGATGTCGTCGGGTTCCAGACATCGAACCCGGTGGCGACTATGATGGAGCCGACCTCGAGCTCCAGGATCTGGTCCTTCATCTCGTAGTTGATGGCCTCCCTCTTGCAGGCCTTCTTGCAGTTCCCGCACTTGCCCTTCGTGAGCATGAGGCAGTTGTCCTTGTCGATGGTCATGACCCTCGGGACCGCCTGCATGAACGGGACATAGATGGCCTTCCTGTTGGTCAGCCCCTGCTCCCAGTCGTTGACGACCTTGCTCGGGCACTTCTCGAGGCACTCGCCGCAGCCAGTGCACTTCGTCTCGTCGACGTACCTGGCCTTCTTGAGCACCTTGACCTTGAAGCTCCCTACCTTCCCTTCGACACCGACGACCTCGGCGTAGGTGATGACGTTGGTGTTCGGGTGGCTGAAGCAGTCCGCCATCTTAGGCGCGAGGATGCAGATCGAGCAGTCGTTCGTGGGGAACGTCTTGTCCAGCTGCGCCATCCTCCCGCCGATGCTCGGGGTCTTCTCGACCAGGTGAACGATTATCCCCTTGTCAGCGAGGTCGAGCGCGGCCTGTATGCCCGCGACACCCCCTCCTATAACCAAGACCGATTTCTCCATTCAAAGACCTCCACGATTACTAGATACTCCCTGTTCACATATGTGCGTCATATGACCGGCAGATGTCAAGCAGGCCCGGCCCGGTGGCCTAGGCGCGCCCTTCGGTAACCAATTCATCGCTTTATCTGTTTCGTTGGTCACGCGACGATTCCGGTCGCTCTCCCCTGCCGCCCATGCTCTCATTCGTTAAGCACTCCAGCCTGCTACTTGCCGAGGAGCTTCGAGACGTCCGTGCCCTTCTCGATCTCCGTGATCTTCACCTTGAAAGGCGCCTTCTTCCTCTCCTGGGTGGTCGCCTTGGCGAACCTCTGGCAGTTCGGGTATGTGCAAGGCGAGCACTTCTTGTCCTTGCAGGACAGCTCCACGAGCACCAGGCGTTCCCTGGGTGCCTCGGGCGTGGTCATGGGCTTCTTGACCTCGAACATCCTCGAGAAGCGCGTCTCGTACGGCTTCTTCTTGGGTTGCTCGGTCGCGAACCTCTGGCAGTTCGGGTACGTGCAAGGCGAGCACTTCTTGTCCTTGCAGGACAGCTCTATCAGCACGAACCTCTCGTCAGCCTTCGGCGGCTGCTGTTGGGCCTTGTTCGGTGTCATCCTATCACTTTCTCGAGTTGTCATTCCAGCGCGTCCGCGATGAACACGCTCAGATCCTTGATCGGTATGTCTATCTGTTCCTTGGGAACCTGGGTCTTGTTGACCTGCGCACAGTTAAGGTGTATCAGGCATTTGTAGCACCCGGTCACCAGGCACTCGGCGCCGGTCCGCTTCGCCTCCTTGAGCCTGTCGACCTGCATCTTCTTCGAGACCTCGTCGCAGGTCGCCCACGCGCTGACGCCGCAGCACAGGGCCTTGTCCCTGGTGTTGTCCATCTCGACCACCTCGGCCTGGGTCCCCCTGATGGCAGCCCTGGGCTCGTCGTAGATGCCCATGTGCCTCCCGAGCCTGCAGGAGTCCTGGAACGTGACCTTGGAGACGCCCTTCTTGAGCTTGATCTTCCCCTCCTTCAGGAGGTCGTCCACGAGCTGGGATATGTGCACCAGCTCGAAGTCGAAGTCGCCCAGGAAGTCCTGGTAGTCCATGTTGAAGGTCCTGAGGCACTCCGGGCACGGGAAGACCACCTTCTTCGCCCCCGACGCCTTGATCAGGTCCACGTTCTTCTTCATGAGCTTCATCATGCCGTCCTCGTCCCCGGTCCAGTTGAGGTCGTGCCCGCAGCAGACCTCGTCGTTGCTGACGACCGGGACGATGCCCGCCCTGTTCATGATCTTGACCGCCGCGCGGGGTATGTCGGCGAGCTTGAGCTCCTGGCGGTCCCTGAATATGGCGTCGAAGTATGTCGCGCAACCCGTGAACAGGAAGTAGTCCCCCTTGTCCGCCACTTTCAGGTCAGGGGTCAGCCACGTGAGCCTGTCCTGCTTGAAGGACCCGTTCGCCTGGACCCTCATGACCCCCTGCATGAGCCCGCCCTGGGAGCACACGGGCACGTTGTCGCAGGCGGCCGCCTCGGTCCTGAGCCCGCGTATGAAGCCCGAGTAGTCCACCTTGTACGGGCACATCGAGTTGCACTGCTCGCAGGTGACGCACGTCCAGATGTCCTTGCCCTTGGACAGTTCGCTCACCTGCCCCTCCATGGACTTCAGGACGATGGTCCTGGGGGCGAAGTCGGGGTCGTACTTGGCCACAGGGCAGACCGTGGTGCACTTCCCGCACTCCACGCAGTCGAACGCCCCGGTGTCCTCTATGAGCTGGTCGACCTTCTTCTTGAGGTCAGCGGACGGCTTCTTCTCCGGGAGCTTCCCCGCCAGCGGGTTGGGCCCGAGCTTCCTGATCTGCTCCGTGAACTCCTTCATCGTCTGGGCGAACTTCTGGCCCTCGGACGCGGAGATCCACTCCAGGCGCATCCGGTCCTTGCCTATGCCGAGCCTGTCGAGGACCTCCTTGGTCGCGGCCATGCGCTTCTCGGCCTCGACGTTCCCGGAGATGTAGTGGCAGTCGCCTATGTGGCACCCTGCGATCAGGACACCGTCGGCCCCGAGCTCCAGCGCCCTGAGTATGAAGTACGGCTCGACCCTGCCGGAGCACATGACCCTGATGACCCTCGCGTTCGGTGGGTACTGCATCCTGCTCACGCCCGCCAGGTCGGCCCCGGCGTAGGAGCACCAGTTGCAGCAGAAGGCCACTATGCTCGGCTCGAACCTCTCCTCGGTCATGCCTTGACCTCCCCGTCCACCTTATCGAGGTCCTTGCGCAGGCACGCCTCGATCATGGTGAGTATCTGCTCGCTCTTGAAGTGCTTCGGGCTGATGGCGCGTGTGCAGCACGTGACCGCGCAGGAGCCACAGCCCTTGCACAGCGCCTCGTTTATGCGCGACTTGACGACACCAGGCGAGACCTCCTCGAGCCTGGGTGCGCCGTACTGGCAGACCTCCTCGCACCTGCCGCAAGCCACGCACTTCTCCTGGTCGACGACGCTGACCATGCCATCCGCCTCTATGAACTCCTTGGAGAGAACCGTGTTCACCCTGGCTGCCGCGGCGAGCGCCTGCGAGACGCTCTCGTCTATGAGCCTGGGCGAGTGGGCCAGGCCGCACAGGAATATCCCGTCGGTGGCGAAATCCACCGGGCGCAGCTTCATGTGCGCCTCTAGGAAGAAGCCCTCCTTGTTCAGAGGGACCTTGAGCAGCTGGGCGAGTTCCTTGTTGTCGGGGTTCGGGTGCACAGCCGCGTTGAGGACGAGGTAGTCGGGCCTGATGCGGACCCCCTGCTCGATGAAAGTCTCGTCGATCTCGACGACGAGCTGCCCGCCCTCCTCGGTGACCCTGGGCGGGTCCTCGGGGTCGTACCTCAGGAAGATGACACCGAGCCTGGCCGCCTCGTTGTAGTTCTCCTCGGCGAACCCGAAGGTCCTGATGTCCCTGTACAGCACGTACACGCTGGTGTCCGGGTGTTCCCTCTTTATCCAGAGCGCGTTGGCCATGGACGTCGAGCAGCAGATGCGGGAGCAGTTGGGGTGCTCCTCGTTCCTCGAGCCGACGCATTGGATCATGACGACTGTCTTGGCCTTGAACTGCTTGCTGGCCAGGAGCTCCTGGAGGTCGGTCTGCCTCATCACCTTGGGGTTCTTCCCGAAGAGGTACTCCTTGGGCTCGTACTCCGACGCGCCGGTCGCCACGACGACCGCGCCGTGCTTGAACTTCTCCCCTCCGCTCAGGGTGGTCTCGAAGTTGCCGATGTAGCCCTTGACCTCCTTCGGTGTCTCCCCGAGGTGCAGCTTGATGTTCTTGTTCTCGGAGATCTGCCTCTTCAGGTCCTTGAAGGTGTCCTGGGGGTCCACGCCCGCCAGGGTGCGGTGTATCCGTCTCAGGTGGCCCCCGAGCTCCTTCTCCCTCTCGACGAGGTGGACCTCGTAGCCAGCGTTCGCGATCGTCAGCGCCGCGGTCATCCCTGCCAGCCCTCCACCGATGACCATCGCGGAGGGGGTGACGGGTATCTTGGGTTGCGGGAGCGGCTCGAGCGTCGAGGCCTTCGCGACCGCCATCCGCACGAGGTCCTTCGCCTTGTCGGTGGCGCGCCCCGGTTCCAGCCTGTGGACCCATGAGCACTGGTCCCTGATGTTCGCCATCTCGAAGAGGTACTTGTTCAGCCCCGCCTCCTTGACCGTGTTCTGGAAGAGCGGCTCGTGTGTCCTGGGCGTGCAGCTCGCGACCACGACCCTGTTGAGGTCGTGCTTCTGGATGATCTCCCTGATCCGCGTCTGCGTGTCGCCCGAGCACGTGTACAGGTTCCTGTCGGCGAACACGACCCCCGGGAGCGTCTTCGCGTACTCCACGACAGCGGGCACGTCGACGACGGAGCCTATGTTGATGCCGCAGTGGCAGACGAAGACCCCGATCCTGGGCTCCTTCCCTGCGACGTCCTTCTCCTTGGGGTACTCCTTCTTCGAGACGAGCTTCCCGCGCTCGTCCGCCAGGAGGGCGTCGGCCTTCCCCGCCGCCCCGCTCGCCTGTGCGACCGAGTCGGGGATGTCCTTGGGACCGGCGAAGGCGCCGCAGACGAAGATGCCCGGCACCGATGTCTCGACCGGTGTGAGGTCGTCCGTCTCCGCGAACCCGAACTTGTTGAGCTTTATGCCCAGGGTCTTGGCGAGGTGCCCGGCGCTGTCCGGCGGCCGTGCGCCGCACGACAGGATGACCATGTCGAACCTCTCCTCGGATATGTCGGCGCCGCCGATGTAGCTGAGGATGAGCTCCTTGGTCTCCGCGTCCTCCTCGACCTTGGGTATCCTGTTGTTCCTGCACACGCGCACGCCGTACTCGTTCTCCGCGCGCGAGAGGTACTCCTCGAACTCCTTGCCGAACGCCCTGGTGTCCATGAAGAATATCGTGGTCTTGAGCCCGGGCACGTGCTCCTGCCCTATCACGGCCTGCTTGAGAGCCGCCATGCAGCAGTACGATGAGCAGTAGGTGTTCGGGGTCTGCGCATCCCTCGAGCCGACGCACTGTACGAACGCGATCCTCCTCGGCACGTCGCCGTCGGAGGGCCTGATGATGTGCCCCTCGGTGGGCCCCGAGGCGCTGAGCATCCTCTCGAACTCGATGTTCGTCAGGACGTTCGGGAAGGTCCCGTGGCCGTACTGGACCTTCTTCTTCGCCTCGAAGATTTCGTAGCCAGGCGCCAGGATGATGGCCCCGACCTCGATGGTCTCCTCCTTGTCAGGGGCCTCGTCGTACTTGATGGCCTTCGCCTCGCAGAACTTCTCGCAGACACCGCAGCCGATGCAGAGTCCCCTGTCTATGGTGTACACGAGTGGCATGGCCTGCGGGAACGGCACGTAGATCGCCCTGTTCGGCGCCATGTCCCTGTCGAAGGCGTTGGTCCCCTCGACCGGGCAGTGCTCGGCGCACACGCCGCATCCAGTGCACTTCGCCTCCTCGATGTACCTCGAGTGCCTCGTGATCTTGACCTTGAAGTCCCCGGCCTTCCCGTCGACCTTCTTGATCTCGCCGTGGGTGATCATGGTGATGTTCTCGTGCTTCCCGGTGGCGACGAGCTTCGGGGATATGATGCACATGGAGCAGTCGTTGGTCGGGAATGTCTTGTCGAGCTGGGCCATGGTGCCGCCTATGCTGGCCCCCGATTCGAGCAGGTAGACCTTGAACCCGGAGTCGGCGAGGTCCAGCGCTGCCTGCATGCCCGCCGGGCCGCCCCCGACCACGAGCACCGCGCCGACGGTCCTCCCAGTCACTGCCCTCCCTCCTGCGCCATGGGGCCGAGCCTCTCGAGGTCGGCGACCATCTGCCTGATGACCGACGCGAACTTGGAGCCCTCGGACCCGGCGATCCACTCGACCCGGAACCTCTGGGGTTCGATGCCCGTGTCCTCGAGGAACTGCTGGAGGAAGTCGCCCCTAAGGGCGGCCTTCTCGTTCCCGTTGATGTAGTGGCAGTCCGCCGGGTGGCAGCCAGCGACTATCACGCCGTCGGCCCCGAGGGCGAACGCCTTCAGCACGAACGCCGGGTCGACCCTGCCCGAGCACATGACCCTGATGATCTTGACGTTGGTGGGGTACTGCAGCCTCGTCGTCCCCGCTAGGTCCGCCCCCGCGTAGGAGCACCAGTTGCAGCAGAAGGCCACTATCCTCGGCTCGTAGGAAGGAGCCTGCTCCTCCCCCTGGTCGATGCCCTTCGTCCCCTCGGTCAGACTATGCCCCCCTGAGCTTCCTGAGGAACGAGTGTACGGAGACATGGTGCGTGTCGAAGCCCAGCGAGATGGTGTCTATCCCCATCGCGAGCGCCTGGAACTGCGAGATGTGCATGACGGGTATGCCGTCCTTCGAGAACGCCTTCTGCGCGTTGTCGAACTGCAGGAGGCAGAACGGGCAACCGGTGACTATGCAGTCCGCGCCGGCCGCGCTGATGTTCGCGCACTTGTCCTGCGTGAGCGAGTTGGCCAGCTCGACCACGTGCGACCTGACGCCGCCGCCCGCGCCGCAGCAGTCGAGCCTGTCCTCGTATTCGACGCTCGTGGCCCCGCATGCCTCGACCATCCTGTCGATCAGCTTCGGGTCGTTAGGGTCGTCGAAGGTCTGGTGCTCGGTCGGCCTCAGGTAGTGGCAGCCGTAGTGCACCGCGACCCTGATGTTCTTCAGGGGATGGGTGACCTTGGCCGCAACCGCGTCCATCCCGACGTCCTTGCTCATGACATCGACGTAGTGGCGCACCTTGACCGGCTCGAAGACCCGCCGGGTCCCCTCGCCCTTCCTCGGTATCCCCGTGTACTTCCTCCCCACCTGGGACAGGGTCCTGTTGACCTTGCCCATGGTCTTCGGGTCCTGGAGGTACTCGGTGGCCTTGAGGAGCGAGGTCAGGCAGCCGTTGCAGACCGTCATGATCTCCCTCCTCTCGTCCTGCGCCAGGGTGAGGTTGCGCGTCGCCAGCGCGAGCCACGTGTCCTTGTCGGTGGAGTAGAATATGCCAGGGACGGGGCAGCAGGAGAACTCCTTGATGTCCTTGACGTCGAGGTCGAACCCGTTCTTGCCGCAGACCCATCTGACGGCGAACTCGATGCCTGGATATCTGTTGGGGATGACGCATCCGAAGAAGTAGGCGTATGCGCTCACTGCTTCACCTCCGCGTCGATCCCTATGAGCTTGTCGTACTTGGTCGCCTGCACGATCGTCCTGATCTCCCTCAGGACGACCCTGTACTCCTGGTCCTTGGAGTGGACGTCCTCAAGGCCCAGCTCCTTGCGTATCTTCTCGATCTCGGCGTCGGGCTTGACGCTCTGGCCGTACATGACGAGGTTGGTCGCCGCGACCTTGACGAACGGCGGGATGGCCCCCTCGCGGACCGCGATGTGCCTCAGGGCGATCATGACCTCTGCGGGGTTGATGTCAGCGGGGCAGTGCTCGTAGCATCTGTAGCAGGTGGCGCAGACCCATTGCGTCCCCAGGGTGTACTTCTTGAGCCCGAACTGGCAGTACTTCATTATGATCCTGGTCTTGTAATCGATCTTGAGCGAGATGGGACACACACCGGTGCAGTTGCCGCACTGGAGGCATGTCATGACGTCCTTCCCGCCGTACTTCGTGATCTCCTTCGCGAAGTCTCGGTCGAGCTGCGACTCGTCTATGACCTTGTCCTCCGTGAGCTTCTCGTGGAGCCCGCCTATGAAGGTCTTCTCCGCCTCGCCCATGCTCACACCCCCGCCTCGGCGTCCCTCTTCCCGTGATGCCCCTTGGGCGCGTGCCCCTCGTCATCGGAGGCCAGCGCGGAGGCTATCTCGGCCGAGATCTGCTCATCTGTGAACTGTTTCGCGGTGATGGCCTTCTGCGGGCACGATGCGGCACAAGTGCCGCAGCCGTGGCAGAGCGCCTCTATGATATGTGCCTTCATGCCGCCCTTCTCCCCCTGGGCGAGCTCGGGCGCGCCGTACGGGCAGAGCTCGACGCACAGCCCGCAGCCGACGCAGACCTCCTCGTCTATCGTGACCGTGAGCGGCTCGATGCGGACCTTCTTGGTCGCCATGGGCTGGGCGGCCGACGACGCGGCGGCCTTCGCCTGCGCTACGGAGTCGGGTATGTCCTTGGGCGACTGGCAGCAACCCGCGAGGTAGATGCCGTCCATGGCCGTGTCCACGGGCCTCAGCTTCGGATGCGCTTCGGCGAGGAAGCCGTCCGGGCTCACGGTGAGGCTGAGAGTCTTGGCGATCCTCTTCGTCCCCTCGGATGGGACCAGCCCGGTCGAGAGGACCACGAGGTCGAACTCCCTCTCAGTGATCTTGTTGAGCAGGGTCTCCTCGGCCCTGATCATGACCCCCTTAGTGTCCTTGTTCCGGGTCAGCTTGGCCGGCCTCCCGCGGATGAACTCGACGCCGTAGTCCTCCCTGACCCTGTGGTAGAGCTCCTCGAAGCCCTTCCCGAAGGCGCGGATGTCGTTGTAATAGACGGCGATGTCGGTATCTGGATAGTGCTCCTTGATGATCTGCGCGTTCTTCATCGCGTACATGCAGCAGACGCGCGAGCAGTAGTTGTTCCCTATCTTCTTGTTCCTGGATCCGACGCACTGGATGAACGCCACGCGCTTCGGGACGAGCCCGTCGGATGGTCTGGTGAGATGGCCTCCGGTCGGTCCGGACGCGTTGAGGAGCCTCTCGAGCTCGAGAGCGGTTATGACGTTCTCGTACTCCCAGTACTTGTAGACCCCGTTCTTCTTCGGGACGTAGGTCTCGAACCCGGTCGCGACGATGATCGTCCCCACCTTCAGGGTAATCACCTCGTCGGTCATCTTGTGGTCTATGGCGTTGTTCATGCACGCCTTCACGCAGAGCTGGCACTTGCCGGTCTTGAAGTGTAGGCAGTGGACCTTGTCGATGGTGTACTTCAGCGGCACGGCCTGCGGGAACGGGACGTATATCGCTCTCCTCTGGCCGAACCCCTCGTCGAACTCGTTCTCGACCTTGACGGGGCAGGCCTCGGCGCATACGCCGCAGCCGACGCATTTCGCCTCGTCCACGTATCTGGCCTTGCGTCTGATCTTCACATCGAAGTTGCCGATGTAGCCCTTGACCTCCTCGACCTCGGAGTAGGAGAGGAGCGTGACGTTCGGATGACGCGACAGCTCCACCATCTTCGGTGCGAGTATGCAGATGGCGCAGTCGCCCGTCGGGAAGGTCTTGTCGAGCTGGGCCATGACGCCGCCTATGCTCGGCTTCGACTCGACGAGATGGACCTTGAACCCCATGTTCGCGAGGTCCAGCGCGGCCTGTATGCCAGAGACCCCTCCGCCGATCACGAGCGTCGACGGCTCGACCGGGACCTCGCGCGCCTCGAGTGGCTCCAGTATGGCCGCCTTCGAGGCGCCCATGCGCACGAGGGCGCTCGCCTTCTCGGTGGCCTTCTCCTTCTCGTGCGCGTGCACCCACGAGCACTGCTCGCGTATGTTGACCATCTGCAGGAGGTATGGGTTCAGGCCCGCCCTCTGGATGCATGCCCTGAAGGTGGGTTCGTGGAGCCTCGGTGAACAGGATGCGACGACGACGCGCTCGACGCCGTTCTCCTTGATCGCCTTGACGATCTCCTCCTGGCCGAGGTCGGAGCAGGTGTACTTGTTCTCCTTGGCGACGACGACGCCGGGTATCTTCTCCGCGGCCTCCCTGACCTTGCCGCAGTCCACGACGCCAGCAATATTGCTGCCGCAATGGCAGACGAACACCCCGACCCTCGGCTTCGCGGGACCATCCTTGCTCTTGTTCTCGTGTTGCGAATCGGACGAGGTCACTTTCCCCCTCCTCGTACTCGTGCAAGTCGTAGATGCGTCGGTCCGAGTGCCCACCGGGCGTCGCCAGTGGTTGGTCTGGCGCGTCCACTCGGTCCATCAATTCCGACGGTTGACCGATAATTGAGACGCCGTTAATATAGGTTTCGCCGCGAGGATTTCGAAAAGCGCAGCCGTGCGAACGACATTCGTTAAGCAACTCCTTATGAAACCTTAGTTTATCTTGCAGATAATGTCCTCGAAAATCGAAATTCGTATAATCGCCGTTTCTCGAAACCGTCGATAAATCGACGGGCGGAAACGAGCACCGCAGCGTCTCCCTCGACGGGGCAAGGTCGGCCCGGCACCGTCGTTCCCGCAGCCTGGCCCGTATGCCGAACGTAAGCGCCCGGGTATATGGACCCCGCGTTCTGACCGTTCACCGCTTGGCCCTGCTCTGATACCTGTACGAGATGTAGCAGTTCCCCTCGCGGGAGACCATGCACGGACCGATCGGCGTCGACGGCGTGCACTTCTTCCCGAAGAGGGTGCACTCCTCGCTCTTCGCGATCCCGCGGAGCATCTCCCCGCACCTGCATCCCTTGGCCTCGTGGAACTCGCGTGAATGGACGTCCCTCAGGAGGGCCTCGTGCCGCTTCCTGGCATCGTGGTCCTCGAACCGTCGCCCGACCTCCAGCCCGCTCCCGGCGATCACCGGGAAACCCCTCCAGACGACGTCGGTGACTTCGAAAGCCTCATCCATCGCCCTCAGCGCCGCAGGGTTCCCCTCGGGGTGGACGATGCGCGAGTACTCGTTCTCCACCTCCGCCCTCCCCTCCTTGACCTGCCTCGCTATCATGTACACGCCCATCAGCAGGTCCAGCGGCTCGAAGCCGGCAACCACCTGTGGTATGTGATGTTCCTTCGACAGGAACTCGTACGGCCGCGTCCCGATGATCGTGCTCACATGGCCTGGCTGGATCAGCCCGTGCAACCGGATGTCGCCCATCCCCGCGATCGCCTTGAGCGCGGGCGGAACGGTCCTGTGACAGCTCAGCACGGAGAGGTTGGGCGGCATGCCGGCTACGAGCGCGGAGGCGGTCGTCGGGGCGGTGGTCTCGAACCCTATGCCCATGAAGACCGTCTCCTTCTGCGTGCTCTTGGCCAGAGCCACGGCGTCGTCGACCCCGAACACGACCCTGACGTCGGCCCCCTCGGCCTTCGCATCGTGCAGAGACCCGGTCTCACCGGGGACCTTCATCACGTCCCCGAAGACGGCGACGGTGAGCCCGCTCCTTGCGAGCGCGAGCACCTCCTCGATCTCCCTGGGCGTCGTGACGCAGACGGGGCATCCTGGCCCCTGACGGATGTCGACCCCGACTCTCGCGAACTCGCCGTCGAGGCCGAACCTGATGAGGGTGTCCTGGTGCGTGCCGCAGACGTGCATGAGGGTGAGGTCGAGCCTCATCGCCTCCAGCCTGTCGAGGACCTTCCTCGACATCTCCCTGTCCCTTAGCCTAAGCATCAGGGACCACCATCCTGATGTTCCTGACCACGCACTCCCTGCCCTCTACCAACTCGGCCAGCTTTCCGCAGCCGGGGCATTCGAGGACGGGCACGACCCTGTGAGGGGAATCCGCATCGGGCGCCATCTCCCTGTCGACCCCGCAGCCGCATCTCACCCTTCCCGGTATGCGGTGGACTGTGAGGACGGCGCCCTCCATGATGGTCCCCTTCGTGAGGACGTCGAACGCGAAAGTGAGCTGCTCGACGCCCAGCATCGTGAAGTCGCCGAGGTCCAGGACGACCTCCTCGACCCTGGACGCGCTGTGCCCCTTAGCCTCCTCGAGGACGCCCTGCACCAACTGGCTCATGACCGAGAACTCGTGCATCGGTACCTACGTCCCTGCGTCCTCCTGGCCCAGGAGCTCCCTGAAGACCTCGAGGGTCTTCTCCGCTTCCTCCCTGTCGAGCACCTGTATCGCGTAGCCGGCGTGGACTATGACGTAGTCACCGATCTTCGCGTCCACGAGCGACAGGTTCGCAGTGCGCGTGACGCCGCCGAAATCGACCTTGGCGACCACGCCATCGACGGATTTGACCTCACCTGGGACGGCTAGGCACATCTGGCGTGAGAATGCGGGGGCCGTTGATAAACGTTTACCCGAGCCTCGCGCCAGCTATGGCGTTCTGGCCGGTGGAGATGCCCCCGTCCCCGTTGCATATCCTCTCGTGCCCGACGAACTCCAGGCCGTGCGCCTCGACGGCCTCATTGGTCCACGCCGCGACGGGCCCGCTGTATGAGACACCGCCCGTGAGCCCGACGTGCCTCAGCCCTTCCTCGCGCGCGTGCTCGCAGGCGCGGCCCGCGAGCGCCATGACAAGGGCCTTGACGAAGGATGCGGCGGCGTCGGCCTTCTTCCTGTCCGTCGAGATGTCTGCGGAGAGCAGTCTCTCGAACATGGGGAGCGTCCTGGCGGCTTCGACACCTCCTTGAGAGGAGAACTCGACCTCGAACGGGACAACGGGTTCACCGACCTCGAGCCATCTCTCGAGCTTGATCGCCGGCTCACCCTCGTAGGTCCGCTTGCAGCAGATGCCGAGGATACATGAGACGGCGTCCAGCACCCTGCCCATGCTGGAGGCCTTGACGCTCTTCCCCATCATCTTGGAGAAGATGTCCGCCTGGTCCCCCGCGACGAGCGTCGGCTCGAGTCCGAGCTGCAGTTGGATCGCGGTGACGACCCTTCCGGGGTCGATGATCGCACGGTCCCCACCCAGGAGCGGGATCCCCTCGAGGGTCCCGAGCCTCCTGTAGCTGTCGAAATCGGCGAGGAGCGTCTCGCCGCCCCACGAGGTCCCGTCGTCGCCGTACCCGGTCCCGTCCCACGCGAGTGTGACGAGCGGCCCGTCGACCTTCCTGTCGATCTTGAGCGCCGCCGCGTGCGCATGATAGTGCTGTGTCTCGATCAGCTCGCACCCGTGCTCCTTCGCAAGCCTCTTCGCTACTATCCTGGTCGAGTACCTCGGGTGCTTGTCGAGGCCTATGGCGTCGACCTTCTTCGTCCCCAACAGGCCTCCGAGGTGGTGTATCGCGTCGTCGAGGTACTGGAGCGTCGGGTACTGCTGGCTGTCCCCCACGTACTGCGTCAGGAATATCTCGCCGGTCCTCGAGACGGACCCCGTGACGTCCCACTGGGCCCCGACGCCGATGACCGTGTGTCCGTGGTTCGCCTCGACCGGCATGGGCACGAACCCCCTGGACTTCCTGGTGAAGTTGGTCATCCCCGAGTTGACCTTGACCACACTGTCGTCGCAGCGGTGGATGATCCTCCTGTCGTGCATGAGGTAGAAGTCGAGGCCGAGATCGAAGGCGTGGTCGTTCACGGTGACCATGGGCTCGCCTGGAGGGTTCGCGGACGTCATGACGATCCCGTCCGCCCTCAGGTGCTCGAACAGTAGCAGATGCGCCCCGGAGTACGGGAGCATGACCCCGATGTTCCCGAGGCCCGGCGAGACCTCCTCGAGGGTCCTCGCCGCCGTCTCCTCCTTGTGGAGGAGGACGATTGGCCTCTGAGGCGAAGTCAGGAGCCTCTCCTCCTCGGACGTGACGCGGGCATACCTCTTGGCGGTCGCGAGGTCCCGCATCATGACGGCATAGGGCTTGTCCCCCCTCCGGTAGACCTTCCTCAGCCTCGGCGCGCCGGCGAAGCCGCAGACGATGTGCATGCCCCCCCAGCCCTTCAGAAGGCCGACGGCTCCTCCGTCGATCTTGTCCGCGAAGATCTTGAACGGGTCACCGGCGACCTCCCTACGTCCACTATCGTATAGTGTGTACGTTGGGCCGCACTCGGGGCACGAGATGGTCTGCGCGTGGAACCTCCTGTCCTCCGGCGAGGCGTACTCCTCCGTGCACGAAGGGCACATCGGGAAGTCGGTCATGCTCGTCCGGGCCCTGTCGAAGGGCAGGTCGGCTATCACTGTGAACCTGGCCCCGCATTCGGTGCAGTTCGTGAATGGGAAGAGATGCCTCTTTCCCCCCGAGCTCTGGAAGTCGGAGGCGCACCTGTCGCAAATCGCGGTGTCCGTGGGGATCAGCGAGACCCTCGCGCCCTGCTCGCTGTGGTGGATCGTGAAGTCCTGCAGCTCCTCCCGCATCTCCTCGATGTCGGCCCTGTCTATCCTCGCCAGCGCGGGGAGGGCCGCTTTGAGCCGTCTGAGGAACTCCTCCACGTCGCGGTCGACGTGTATCTCGACGTTCGAACCGTTGTTCAGCACGAACCCCTTCAGCCCCATGGCCTTCGCGACACGGTAGACCGTCGGCCTGAAGCCGACGCCCTGGACGATGCCGTAGACCGTGACCTTCATCTTCAGCCCCTAGATGCCGAGCGCATCCATGAGCTCGGTCATCCCCTTTCCCCGGCGCGTGTCCATGAATATGACCTTCGCGCCTGGGTTGATCCGCCTGGCGTCACGCTCGAGTATCTTCGGGTCGACTTCCATGGCCTCTGCCAGGTCGACCTTGTTTATGATGATGACATCGCTGAAAGCGAAGATCGGCGGGTGCTTCCGGACCATGTCGTCGCCCTCTGTCACGCTTATGACGACGACCCTCTTGTGCGAGCCGACAGGGAAATCGACCGGGCACACCAGGTTCCCGACGTTCTCAACGAATATGTAATCGAGTTCCGCCAGCGGGAGGTCCTCGAGCGCGTGGTCCACGAGGTGGGCGTCCAGGTGGCATTCCTTGCCGGTGTTCACGTTGGACGCGGGGATCCCGTGCTTGACGAACCTCTGATAGTCGTCGTCACCGGAGACGTCCCCGGCTATCGCAGCGCAGCGTTTCCCCTTCGCCTTCAGCGCGTCGACCAGCTTCTCGATGATCAAGGTCTTGCCGGAGCCGATCCCGCCGAGGAAGTCGAACGCCACGATATCGTTCTTCTCCAGGAGCGCCCGGTTCTCGTTGGCGATGCGCCGGTTCTCTGCGAGCAGGTCCCTCTCCATGTCGATGGTGACGACCTTGTGCATGGGTGCAGGTAAACCGCGTTCCTGAATAACCTTTTCGCCCAAGCCCTGCTATGGCTGGTGGGGCGGACAGCGCACGATGATGGACCATGTCTCCTCGCCTGCCCGGAATCCCCCAGATACGTTCATGAAGGGCAATCCCCATCCCGCTCCCTGGAGGGAGGCGGGGTCCCCATGGCGCAGAAGTCATACCGAGTGGAAAGCTTCCGGATCGGGACGAAGGGTCAGTTCGACCAGATAGTCTTCGCCACGCTGGAAGACATGGAGCAGGCATACAAGGACATAGACAACGGAAGGGACATCTACATCGAGAAGGACGGTGTCGTCACCAAGCTCCTTCAGCCGATGCTGACGAACAAGATCTATGACGGGACGATAGTGCTGAGCGCACGCGTCGGTCCGTCCGAGAACAAGGAGGCGTGAAACGCATGGAAATTCTGACGTTGATACTGCTCATGATCGGCGTGGCGATACTGCTGTTCATGATCATACTCGCGGGCCTGTACACGATCGTCCCCGCAGACTTCGCGGACGTCGTGATTCAGAAGGGGAAGATGAGGGTGTACTCACCCCATCCTGAATACAGCCAGACTGGGAAATCGGCGTACTTCCGCATCCCGAGTTGGTTCTTCATAATGGGCATGGGCATGACCGTGCACAGGATACCCCTCAGGATACTCGCGATCGACGTGCCCAACTTCCTGTCGTTCGACAAGGACCGGGCGAGGTTCCTCTGCGACATCATAGCATACGTCGCGATCAAGGACCCCGTCGAGGCGGCCAAGAGGTTCGCTGGCGATCTGAACGACCTCTCGACGCAGATAGGCAAGATCGTCCAGGCGACGACGAGGGATGTGTGCACGAAGTCGACCGTGAAGGAGATCATCAACGACAGGACGATGATCATAAGGCTGATCGACGAGCCGCTCAAGGACGCGATCAAGCACTGGGGTATCGACCTCAAGGACCTGGAGCTCATAGACTTCAAGGACCCGACGACGGCCGAGTACGGCGAGACGGCCCCGCCGCATGTCATCAAGGACATCTCGTCCATCATCGAGACTCAGATCCACAGCGAGGCCAGGCAGAAGAACGCGGAGCAGATCAAGGCTGCCAGGCTCAAGGAGGCAGAGACCGACGAGATCGCATCGATGAGGGAGATCCAGAGGATGGAAGAGGTGGCCAAGCGTAACCAGCTCAAGGACAAGATGGTCGCCGAGCAGGAGAGGCTCGCCAGGATCCAGCAGCTGGAGGTCACGCGCGTCGAGCAGGTCAGGATGGCCGAGATCCAGAGGGAGAAGAACCTGGTCGTCGCCGAGCAGGAGAGAGCCGTCGAGGAGATCAGGAAGCAGAGGAAGCTCCTCGAGGGACAGGGCGACAACCTGATGCTCACCGAGAAGGCCAAGGGTGACGCCGCGTCCGTCAGGGAGGCACTCCTGGCAGAGGCCGAGGGCAAGCTGAAGCTGCAGGAGGCCCTCAAGATGTTCGACGACTCAGCGATCAGGGCTCTGACGGCCGAGAAGATGATCGAGATGAACCGTGCGATCGGCGTCGAAGGCGCGAAGGCGCTCGCGACCGCGGATCTCAAGGTCTTCGCTGGCGGCAACGAGGACGAGGTGGGGTTCGACCTCGGCAAGATGCTCGCAGCGATAGGCGTCAGCAACCAGGGCGCGATGACCTCGATCCTGAACCGTCTCGCGAGGCCGAACGACCTCGGGTTCTCCGAGTTCGGAGGCGTCGTCGAGGGGCTGAGGGACATGAAGCCCTCGAAGAGCTCCAAGGATGCGAAGGACGCCAAGGACCAGAAGACATAGTCGCTGGTCCTGCCAAACCACTTCTCAAACTCCACGGCCGCTGGCATCGCCAGCGGCCTGCCTTCTCGCTCCATCGCCTTGGCACTCAGACAGGTTTATCTCTCGGTTCACTCTCCACCGCCGCATGCTGCCCCGGGTGGTGATGCACAACGTGATGAGCGTGGACGGCCGGCTGGATTTCGTGCCCGCCGACATCGAGCTGTACTACGAGCTCGCCTCGAGATGGAAGGTCAACGCCATCCTGTCCGGGAGCGGGACCATCATGGCCGCTGCGGACCACATGCCCGCACCGTCCGGCGACGAACCCGACGAGCGCAGGAGCAAGGACCCGCGGGACAGACGCCCGCTTCTGGTCGTCCCGGACAGCCGCGGCAGGGTCAGGGACTGGAAGCCATGGCTGGACCAGCCATACTGGCGCGATGTCGTCGTCCTCTGCTCGGAGAAGACCCCAGGGCCGTACCTGAGGCGGCTGGAGAAGGACTCGATCGACACGGTCATGGCCGGGAAGGACCGGATCGACATGCGAAGGGCGCTGGAGGAGCTGAGTTCGAAGTACGCCGTGAGAAACATACGGCTAGACAGCGGAGGAACACTCAACGGCGTGCTACTGAGAGCGGGGCTGGTCGACGAGGTCAGTGTTCTGGTGCACCCGGCCCTCGTCGGTGGGACGAGCCCGAGCTCTGTGTTCACTGCGCCCGACCTGTCGTCGGCCTCTGGAGTGGTCAACCTGAAGATCAAGCATGTCGAGAAGCTGCGGTCTGGCTACGTGTGGTTGAGATACACGGTCGTCAGATGAAGCCCACGAGCCGGGACCAAGACGTGCATGCGGACGGATGCCGGGCGGTCTGATCGATTCGACCCTCCCTTAGTAGGGGTCGTCCAAGTAATGTGCTCTTCTCTCGTGCCTGACGACTGCTCGGATGAGCACGTAATGGAACGTCAGTGAGAGAGTGACCGCGATAGAGACCGCGACGATCGAGGGGATCCAGGGTAGATCCTCATGATAGGTCAGCCATCCCCCGGAGATGGTGGTTTCCCCGGTGGAATCAACACTTCCGTCTGATTGCAGGACGAATGTGACGACCGTCATGACGGAGGGTATGTCGGTGGCGGTGATTTCCCTGGGGCACGAGATGCTTATTGCGTACGGGACATCATTCTCGAATGCGGTTCCGTTGATGGGTGCCAGCACGACCTGGTCTCCGAGGGTCCGGTAGCCATCGCCCCCCCAGTCGACCACGGTCAGACGGAGGTCGATCCCTCCAAGGTCCATGGGCTCGAATGAGACCGCCGTCCATGTTCTCTCCTCCCAGACGTCGGATGTGAGATTCCATTGGACCTGGATCACCCCGTCGCTCACTCTGATCATCGAATTGTCCCAGTTCCCACCGCCCCTCAGCTCGCCGAAGGACAGAAGGACTCCTTCGCCGACTTTGCTCACTGGTCCATCGTCCCCATGGAGCAGGGTTGTCGAGAACGCGATCAATGCGACCACGGATGCCGCGACGAGCCCGACGGTGACCTTTCTGCTCGGCAACCTCATGACCGTGAAGATGTCGCACGGTGTTGCCCAGGAGAGTCGCAGGACGCGGTTGTTCGCTACGCGTGTGCGCGCGAAAGTGAAGGCGCGTGAGGACCACCATTTGGTTCCGGCCCCATGGCCCGGCCCCGTCGGCGATATCAGTGCTGCCATGACGATCGCAGTCGATATCGTCGCCACGAAGAAGCCGACGGATAGCCCTGTTTCCATGAAGGTGTAATTCTCCTCTCTCTTGATCTCCTCGGAGCAGAACATGGTTAGCCCCACGATCTGAACGAATCCTCCTGGCGGGGCGAACAGTGCCATGATGGTCCCAGTGACATAGACTATGAGAGCGGGGTAGATGATACCTGGGTGCCCATGGGCCCCGTCTCTCAGCAGGTCCGCGACGCTCCAATCCGTGCTTGAGAACCCCTCTGCAGTCCACTGCCACGGAAGGAGAAGTGACGCCAGGCCGACGACGGCCCCCAAGATGCAGAGGAGATTCACGGAGATTGTCTGCGACTCACCTGCCGGCGTGCGTTCCGAGGGACTATCCATTCTCCGATCCGTGCGCCCCGTCGGAACGTCTCCGTCCAAGCCCGAACACCCGACCAAACGACCTCGCCTGCGCTATATCGCCCTTTCGCACCCGTCATCGATGGATTCTCGGGAATGGACATGTCTCCCCAGTCGCCCCGAGTCATTCCGTCGTTCAGTCCGTCAAGTCCGACGAAGGATGGTTCCTCCCCTGCGCAGCCCGTTCGTCACTATCAGGAGGACGATGGTCCCCACCACCCAAATGCTGCTTCTCAGCACGGCAATCAAGGCGGAGAACCACATGCTGGTCTCGATCCCCCAGTCAATGTCCGACTCATACACGGTCACAGACAAGGCGGCCGAGACGATGGAGAGCACGAGCGCCAGAAGGAGCAGCCTAACGACTGTAACGGGGTTGACCTTGCTGGGGACCACGAGCCCGACGCCGCTCCTCAGCCATCCGAGCTCCCCATGGGCCAGCAGCACCAACGCCAGGATTGCGGCCAAGTCCCCGAACATCTCCGCGTACATGGACGCCTTGGCGACCTGGAACGCCGATTCGATTCCCCCGGAATCGTGGTCATCTCGGAAGAAGTCGATGTACATCTGGGTGTAGATGACATGCAGCGCGATGCCCGCCAGAAGCAGTCCGAGGGCGATGACCGCCGCATATGTCGCCAGCGATTGAGTGCGGTTCCGCCCTTCCGTTCCGGTCGTGTTCTCGGACGGCGCGTCGCCGCCCGCTGCTCCTTCCTGCCCGTGGACAGTGATGTCCGGGATTCCCAAGCCGTTCCCCCCTCAATCACCTGACTATTGTGCCTCCCTATAGCACTTTCCAGGGATTGTCTTCCGGAGAACCCGCCGAACAAGATCGAGATGATGCGGCCGGGGCCGATGCAGAGGGAGAAGGCGGAGGGGAAGTAGGGCCGACGACGGGGATATATAGCGCGTGGATTCATCGCACCAACCAGTGAGAACTGGGTGGTCAAGGTGAACCACGGTCTGCGATTGAGGTTCGGGATCCCTCCGCACGGAGTACGTGACCTGTTGGTCAGGATATCCCCTCTATCGACGATGGCTTGTGCGGTTGGCCTGGCTTCTCTGTACCTTCCATGGCTGATCTATTCGCGAGCGTCGGCTTGGGACTTCACCGGCGAGTTCACGTATGTGAGAGAGATCGGCCTGCTGGACAGCTTCTTCAATTCAGGTCTCGAGTATTCAACGATGGTCTGGATGCTTGTCATCGGCTCGTTCGCGGTCCTGTTCACCTTTCTGGCAGTCGTGCCACTGACCGTAGGACTGACATTGTTCATCGATATCTCGTGGGGGAGTCTGGGCATTTACTCAGGGCCCGATTCCATCAATCATCTGTCGTTGGGATTGGGGTTCTATCTCGCAGTCGCGGCATGCGCCCTCGGCGTGCTGTCCGCGATACCGCGAGTCTCGCCTTCGGTCATGCTCGTACGCAACGAGAAGGTCGGGAGGCCACGGCGCTCGCAATGAAATCCTGACAATTGGTCGCTACAGAGATTCAATGTGTCCCTGTGTAAACTGAGCCAGCACCACATGTAGCTCAGATTTGGGTTCTCCGGGCAGAGGGCCGCAATGGCTATGCCTAGGAGTGGGGGCAGAGGGATTTGAACCCCCATCAACGGGTTTCCACCAGGCGGAGAGCGACTCCGCCCGTTCTACGGACTATGGGTCATCGCTCCAGTTACTCATCACTGGTCAGCTAACCCAACGCTAATCATTCCCATAACTGGAGCCCGTAAGGATACCAGGTTACCCCATACCCCCACAAGTGGTTTGATTATGGGGAGCCTACTTCTTTCGTAGCTTCTGGGCCCTCTTTCTTCTGCGCATCTTCTTCTTGCGCCATTTCCAGCGCTGCTTGCCCTTCTTCTTCCAGGCCCTTGAGCTTCGCTTCATGAGTCAGACTCCCTTGAGCCGCTTTGGCCCATATCGCTTCCTTTTAATATGCCTTTTGATGGGCCTAGCGGGCCGGTCGGGAGTTCCGGGCGCACACGGGCACCTTTCGAACCCGAGACCACTGGCTACCTTCGGGCCCTTCGGGCCCTTAGAAGGCCAGTGCTATATCCGGTCTAAGCCACCGGCCCACCTGGCACAATAGGCATAATGCCCGTCTGTATAAAACATATGCTAGACCCGGTCCGCGGCTCCGCTGTCCGGGCCCGGTGCCCTGAGGGCTAAGTATAAACACCCCGTATAGCTCTCCCAGTTTTCGCATGGGCGACATAGAGATATTCGAGCTCAGGCGCATGGACCTCAGGAACGCAGTCATAATCGATGGTTTCCCGAGTGTGGGGCTCGTCAGCTCCATCGTCGCCAACTACCTGATCGCTCTTCTGAAGATGGAGTACATCGCCGCCATGGACTCCGACCTGTTCCCCACCATCTCGCTGATCCGAGACGGTGAACCTCTGGGACCCGCGCGCGTGTACGCGCGCCCGTTCCTGAGGGAGGGCGACCAGCAGATCGTCGTGTTCTCCACCGAGCTCCAGCCTCAGGCGAACCTCCTGAGACCTCTCGGGACGGCGATAATCGACTTCGCGCAGGCCCAGAAGTGCAAGCTCGTGATCTCCGCGGGCGGGCTGGTCGTGGAGCACGGCGAGGACGGGGACGAGCCGGACGAGGCCTCCGAGATCGCGGTCTACGGCATCGGCAGCACCGACTCCGCTCAGGAGCTGCTCAAGCAGGCTGACGCCGAGCCGTTCGTAGAAGGCGTGATCTCCGGGACAGCCGGGGTCCTGCTGAACGAGGGCAAGAGGCGCGGCGTCGATGTCATCACCCTGCTCGCCGAGGCCAGGCCGGACATGGCCGACGCGCGCGCGGCGGCGCTGATACTCGCAGCCATCGATCAGATGGTCCTCCACATGAACCTGAACGTGGAACCGCTCTGCAAGGAGGCCGAGAGGCTCGAGGCGCAGCTGAAGGTCCTGCACAAGGACACCGAGAAGAAGAGCCGGGGTCAGCAGACGCAGGAAGTCGCAGGATACTACTGAGGTCCCGGGCATCGCACACGCTTTGTACCCCTACGTGCCTTCCCGGACGTCGAGGGCCCTGGGGGGGCGCACGCCTGTTCGATTGGCTGTACAACATCCTGATCGTAGTCATAGCTCTCATCTGGCTGGTCGATGCCAGGTACGTCGGCAGCTTCTCCCGACTCTTCAGGAGGAGGCCCAACAGGAAGCTGCTCATCGCCCTGCTGTGGGCATGCTTCCTGCTGGTGGCCGCGGTCTATGTCAACGGGTACGACTACATCGAGAGGAGCCACGACGTCGACGACGCCGTCGAGGCGGCCGCGGACAGCTTCCTGAACGGCACCAACCCGTACTCACAGGCGGTCGTGCCACGGTTCGCGGAGATGGGCCACTTCGTCCTCATAGGCGAGTCGCTCGAAGGTGACGTGGTGTGGGCGTTCGGCCCGTACAACTACCTCCCGCTCGACCTCCTCTTCTATTCGTCGTGCTACGGCGTCCTGGGAGACCTTGGCTCCCCCTTGTGGTTCGTCCTCGTCAACGTCGTCCTCGCGGCGGGGGCGATGTACGTCCTCAACCTCAGGTTCCGCTCGGAGTGGACCGTGTTCGCCCCCGTGGCGGGCATGGTGATCCTGTTCCTCTCGTTCGACAACTCCGCATTGACCCTCCTGCTGATGGTATGCGCGCTCCACGTCCGTGACAGGTCACGGGTGATGCCTAAGGAGCTGTCGGTCGTGATCCTCGGGCTCGCCACCCTCACGAAGATATTCGCCGCGATCCCTCTCGCTGTCGTGCTGCTGTTCGATCTCCAGGACCGGGTCAGGGCGAGGGACGTGAGGGCAGTCATGAGGACCATCGGGGCGGCGATGGCGTGTGGTGCTCTGGCACTGCTTCTTCTGGCACCGTTCGGCGTCTCCGACGTGCTGGATTCGACCGTGTTCATCTACTCGAGCGGCGAGACCAGGGAGGACCGGCCCATGGGGGGGACGCTGCTGAGCGAGCTGATGCCAGACAGCCCGTACTACTCCGCGATAAGCATCGCCGCGATAGGCGTCACCCTGCTGCTAGGGCTGAGGTTGAAGAGCATCAACGACCGGGTCCTGCTGGTATCGCTGGCCTTCCTGGCCGTGTCGGTCAAGAGCACACTCGCCCCGTTCGTCGTCCCTGCACTCTTCCTGTCGTTGCGCGTATGGGAGAGCTGGAACGCGAGGAAGGCCGAGAGGGCGGGGCCGCAGGCCGCCCCCGACGGTCTTAAAAAGTAAATCCTAAAGTAATATCTACGTTTTCAACCATGCACGAATTAACCCGTTAGACATCGCACAAGATTCGAGGTGCGTCCATGACAACGAAAAAAGCTTCAATAAGGACCGCGGAGGTCCCCGGACCGAAGTCGAAGGAACTCATGGGGTTGAGGGAGAAGTACATCTCGAAGTCCGTCGGGATATCCGCCCCTATCTTCATCGAGAGGGCGGAGGGGTCCATCCTCACGGACGTCGACGGCAACGACCTGATAGACATGGGCAGCGGGATTGGCGTGACGAACGTCGGCCACTGCCCGAAGGAGGTCGTGGACGCCGTCAAGTCACAGGCCGAGAAGTTCATCCACACGTGCTTCCAGGTCACGCCCTACGAGGGCTACGTCCGCCTTGCCGAGAAGCTCGCGAAGGTGGCGCCGCACGGCGGGCTCTCGAAGTCCGTCCTGTACAATTCAGGTGCCGAGGCCGTGGAGAACTCGGTGAAGATATCGAGGCAGTCCACGAAGAGGCCCGCGGCCTTCTCGTTCGTCCACTCGTTCCACGGGCGGACGATGATGGCCATGGCCCTCACCTCGAAGGAGATGCCGTACAAGGCGGGCTTCGGTCCGCTCCCCGAGACCTACAAGGTCGAGTTCGCCTACTGCTACAGGTGCCCGCTCAGCATGACCTACCCCTCGTGTGGCATCGCGTGCGCCGACAAGATCGACGAGACCTGGTCGTCACCGCAGTTCCAGGGGAAGGTCGCGTGCCTCATCGGCGAGCCCATAGCCGGCGAGGGCGGGTTCATCGTCCCCCCGAAGGAGTTCTACGCCAAGATCACCAAGATCTGCAAGAAGCACGGCGTGGTCTACGTCGATGACGAGATCCAGACCGGTGCCGGCAGGACCGGCAAGATGTGGTGCGTGCAGCACTGGCCTGGCGTCGAGCCCGACATGCTAGTCAGCGGCAAGGGGATAGGCGGAGGGTTCCCGGTGTCTGCCACAACGGGAAGGCCGGAGATCATGGATGCCCCGCAGATCGGCGGTCTGGGCGGGACATTCGGAGGCAACCCTGTAGGGTGCGCCGCGGCACTCGCGCAGTTCGAGATCATCGGGAAGGCACTTCCCAACGTCGCGGGCATCAATTCGACCATGACCAAGCGCCTGAAGGAGATACAGAAGGCGTTCCCGATCGTCGGCGACGTGAGGGGCATGGGCGCGATGATGGCCGTCGAGCTCGTCAGCGACCCGAAGGCGAAGACGCCGGCCGCCGCCGAGACCAAGGCGATCAAGGTCGCTGCCCTGAAGAGGGGGCTGGTCCTCCTCACGTGCGGCACCTACGACAACGTCATAAGGCTGCACCCGTCCATGCTCATGCCGAAGGAGACCCTCGAGCAGGCCATGGACATCCTCGAGGCCAGCTTCAGAGAGGTCGTGAAGAAGTAGCCTGACATCGACTTCCCAAACCCTTTCTGCCGCATTTCTCACCTTCGTGTGTTCAGGCCCCCTGCCGCCGTGCCTGCTCGCGAAACTTTAAAATATACTTTCATTATGTCAAGTTAGCTTTAGACCGTGTCGCCGCCAATCGAGCGCGCGCCCGGTCGGGCATCGCACATTGGAGGCAGACAGATGCAGTCGGACAATGGCAAGAGGACGAACATGTTCGTGATCATCGCGATAGCAGTGGCGGTCTCATCGGTGACCGCGTTCGTGGCAGGCTACCTGGTGGCGCCAGATGGTGAGGTGGCGCCAGTGGACGACTATGCCGACGCGAAGGCCATCGTGGTCACGGACGAATGGGGCAACATCATCAGCATGACCCTCGAGGACGACTACAACCGGACTGTCGTCCTTGACGGCGTGGCTGAGCGGATCGTCTCGGTCGCGCCGACGCCGACTGAGCTCATATTCGCGGTCGGAGCGGGCGACCATGTCATCGGAAGGGACGACTACAGCGACTACCCCGCAGAGGCGCTCGACCTCCCGAGCGTGGGATCGTTCACTCTCAACATCGAGGCAATCGTGGGCCTCGAACCGGACCTCGTCGTCTGCAGCGACCTGGTCCCGAGGCAGCAGCTGGACCTCATCGCCAACCAGAGCATACCCTACTTCATCTTCGCCGCGCGGACCGTGGAGGACATCTACAAGGACGTCAGGCTCGCGGGGCTCATCACGGGCCATGTCCACGAGGCAGACGCACTCGCAGAGTCCCTCGAGGCGAGGGTCGAGGCAGTCAAGGATGTCACCCTAGCCAGCGGTGTGTCCACGCCCAACGTCTACATAGAGTACTACCCGCTCTGGACCTACGGACCAGGTTCCTTCGGGGACAACCTGATCGGGCTTGCGGGCGCCGTGAACATCGCCCAGAACGCCAGCAGCGAGTACCCGGAGCTGACCTCCGAGTTCATCATCGCAGCCGACCCAGATGTGATCATCTACACGGTGGGCGTCATGACGACCACCAACGCCACCGAGATCTCGAGCAGGGAGGGCTGGGACGAGATAACCGCGGTACAGGAAGGGGCGATATACTCCATAGACGACAATCTCATGAGCAGGTACGGTCCGAGGATCGTCGACGGGCTGGAGCAGCTCGCCGCCCTGATACACCCCGAGCTGTACCCGTGAGGCAATCATCAGAGCTCAGGATACGGAGGCAAGGGTCGGATGACATCCCTCAGGGAGAACCGCGCGCTGATGCTCGTCGTATTAGGCTCGGTCCTCGTGGTCTCCGCGTTTCTGGCCCTCATGATCGGCAGCCTGGGCCCCATCGGCCCGGGTGACCCGGTGAAGCTGACCTTCTCAGAGGCGTTCAGCGCGCTCCTTGGCGACTCCACCTATCAGTGGGTGTTCTGGGATGTCAGGATCCCGCGCGTACTCATGGCTGCGCTCGTGGGCGCGGCGCTCGCGTGCGCGGGCACCGCGATGCAGGCGGTCTTCAGGAACTCCATGGCCGACCCGTTCGTCATCGGGGTCTCCTCTGGCGCGGCCCTCGGCGCCGCTGCGGCGGGCCTCATCGGGTGGACCGTGGTGCTCGGGGCGTTCGCATCCCCGGTGCTCGCCTTCGTGACGGCTCTCGCGTCCGTCTTCGTCGTTTACACCCTGGGGTCCTTCAAGGGCAAGGTCTACGTCGACTCCCTCCTCCTCTCGGGGGTGGCGGTCGCCGCTTTCCTCGGTGCCCTCGTCTCGTTCCTGATATACTTCGCCAGGCAGGAGTATCATCAGATACTCTTCTGGCTCCTGGGTAGCTTGTCGCTCGCCAGCTGGGACAAGGTCCTCGTGCTCCTCTTCCCCGTCGTCATCGGCGTCATAGTCATAGTGAGGTACGGAAGGGACCTCGACGCTCTCTTGCTCGGCGAGGAGACCGCGCACAACCTGGGCTCGAACCCCGAGGCGCTGAAGAAGCAGGTGCTCGGGGTCGCCGCTCTGGTCACCGCGGCCGCGGTCGCCTTCAGCGGAGTGATTGGTTTCGTCGGCCTGATCGTCCCGCACATGACCAGGCTGGTGGTCGGGTCTAACCACAGGCTCCTGGTGCCCGCCGCGGCCCTGTCGGGCGCGATATTCCTCATATGGGCGGACACGATCGCGCGGAGTGTGTTCGCTCCCACGGAGCTCCCCGTGGGGATAATCACCGCCCTCTGCGGCGGCCCGTTCTTCCTATATCTCCTGAGGAGGAGCAGCAGGGAGCGTGAGACCTGATGAGACTCCAGATCAAAGGCCTCGACTTCGCGTACAGGGACCGGAAGGTCCTCAGGTCGGTGTCCCTGGACGTCGAGCCGGGCGAGTTCATCGGGATCATGGGCCCGAACGGTTCAGGCAAGACGACCCTGTTGAGGTGCCTCACCAACTTCCTGAGACCCCAGTCCGGGGAGATACTCGTGGACTCGAAACCGATCGGTACCTGGACGCCAAAAGAGGTCGCGCGGCTGTTCGCCGTCGTCCCCCAGACCTCGTCGACGGATTTCCCGTTCACCGCGTTCGACATAGTCATGATGGGCAGGATACCGCACGTCGGCGGCGGGTTCGGGATGTACTCCAAGCACGACCTGGCCAAGGTCCAGGGCGCGATGGAGATGACGAACACGGCGCAGTTCGCGAAACGGATCTTCGGCGCGCTGAGCGGAGGGGAGAGGCAGAGGGTCATAATCGCGCGCGCAATCGCCCAGGAACCCCAGGCGCTCCTGCTCGACGAGCCGACGATCTATCTGGACATCAGCGGGCAGATAGAGGTCATGGACCTAGTCAAGAGGATAAACAGGGAGAAGGGGATGACGGTCGTGGCTGTCCTCCACGACGTGAACCTCGCCGCGCGGTACTGTGACAGGATCGTGCTGCTCAGCCATGGGTCCGTGGAGGCAGTGGGCCCTCCGGCCGATGTGCTCACCGCCGAGACGGTGCTGTCGGTCTACGGCGTCGATGTCGCAATCAGGAAGGACCCTCTGACGAACGTCGTGTACGTCATGCCGAGGTCGGTCCCCTCCCTGCTGCACAAGCACGGGACGAGGGTGCACGTCGTCTGCGGCGGCGGCGCCGGCGGTCCGGTAATGAAGACTCTTTCAGATGCCGGATACAGCGTGTCTGCGGGCGTGCTCAACGTCCTGGACTCTGACTCGGAGAGCGCCCAGGACCTCAGGATACCGGTGGCCGTGGACGCCCCGTTCTCGCCCATAACTGAGGCCGCGCATCGTGAGAACATGAGGCTCATCGCCGAGTGCGTCGCGGTCGTGATCGCGCCGTTCCCGGTAGGCCCTGGCAATCTCAGGAACCTCGAGGCCGCGGGGGAAGCCCTGGAGGCTGGCAAGACGGTGGTCATCGTCCGGCCGGACGCGGGGAGGACCGTGGACTTCGCTGGTGGGAAGGCCGATTCCGCCATCAAGGGTTTGATTACCTCGGGCGCCATTGAGGTGGATGGCGTCGAAGGGCTGCTGACAGAGATCGGGAGCCGCCGAGGGGACAGGGATGAGAATCCGACCGCTTAGGGACCTCAAGAGGAACACGGAACTGCTTATCCTCATAGAGGTCATCGACTCGCCGTCGGTCCGTCTCAAGGAGATCGCCGACAGGCTGGACGTGACCGTACAGGCGGTCAGCCAGTACATAGGCATCATGAGGAAGGAGGGCCTGGTCAGGGAGCAGAAGGGGATGATCCGACCGACCAGGAAGGGGATGCAGCTCCTCCAGGAGCACTTCACCGCCCTCAAGCAGGAGGTCGACACCACCCTCAAGAGGATCAGCGTGATAGACACCTGCGTCGCAATCGCGGGCGGGGCCATCGACTCGGGCCAGTCGGTCGGACTGACGATGGAGGACGGCATGCTGATGGCCTACCCGAGCCGGAAGGAATCCTCCATGGGTGTGGCCAAGGAGCGGGCCTCCGATGGCGACGACGTGCTGGTCGGCGACCTCGAGGGCATCGTCGAGATGGACCTTGGGAAGTTGCTCCTCATCGAGGCCCCGTCCGAGTACGACGGCGGCTCGAAGGGCGTCGACGTCCCGAGGGTCTCCAAGGAGCTGGAGTCGTTCTCCCCGGGACTGCTTGTGGCAGGGGACCTCGTGGGAGCGGCCCTTATGATGAAGGCCAGCGGCGAGCTCTTCACGATACACGCGCCTGTGGAGGCGACGATGAGCGCCCTGAGCAAGGGGGTGGACGTCGTGTTCTGCGGGAACAAGGAATCCACGGACCGGATGCTCGAGTCCGTCAACGAGCTCAAGGCGGGTTCGGGCTACGAGGTCAAGTGGAAGGTCTACAGGGTCTGAGTTGACGACATTGGGCCAAGTCTAAATCCTCCCCGTGCGATTCTCGGTCGGGGTGAATCGGGTTGGAGGTGGCGGAAGCCGTCAGGACGCGCAGGGCGAAGCGGTCCCTTTCTGAGAAGCACATCGAGGATGCGGAGGTGCTGTCGCTTGTCGAAGCGGCGCGGCTTTCCGCATCGTGCTTCAACAACCAGCCGTGGCGGATGGTGTTCTGCCGCCGCGGGCCCGCCCTGGAATCCGTCAAGGCCGCCCTGGCCAAGGGCAACGTCTGGGCGACGAGGGCGGACACCGTGATCGTCGTGGCCGCGAGGGAGACGGATGACTGCCAGCTGAGCGACCGTCGAGACTACTACCGCTTCGACTGCGGACTCGCCCTGGGGCAGCTGTTGCTGCGCGCGACCGAGCTCGGCATCATCGCGCATCCGATCGCCGGGTACGATCCTGCGAAGGTCCGGTCGGCCCTCGGGATACCTGACGAGTTCGTGGTGGTCACGCTCGTCATATGCGGCTATCCCGGGACGGACGATTCCCTCCTCTCGGAGAAGCAGAAGGGGTGGGAGGCCGCCAGGCCCGAGCGGAAACCCGTCGGCGAGAACTTCTTCATCGACGGCTGGGGCAAGCCCCTGGCGTGACCGTTCTCTTGCGGACGGAGTGGGTCCCGCCCCGCCGCGAAGGCATATATCCTGCCTTCGGCCATCGGGAGCCGGGACGAGTGGTAAACGATGATGCGGCTCTACTGCGCCGAGGAAGGCATCCTCGAAGAGGTCAGCCCTGACATGGTCAGGTCGGCCCTCTGGGTGGATCTCGTCGCGCCGTCCCCGGAGGAGGTCGACGTCCTCCACCGCGTCTTCGGTCTCGCGCTCCAGGACGTCGCGGACTGCCTCGACCCCAACGAGCGGGCGAGGGTCGAGGTCGAGGAGGGGTACGACCTCCTCGTGCTGCGGAACCTGGCCGCCGAGGAATCCGAGGGGGACAAGGTGCAGACGGTCCCCATAGGCATCTTCGTCACGCCGAAGAACGTGATCACCGTCAGGCTCGGGGCGACTTTCACCCCGCCAGAGCTCACGTCCGATATGAGGCGGAGGCCCCGCATCGAAACCAAGGAGGACCTGTTCTTCGGCATCGTCAGGAAGGTCACGAGGGACATCGAGCGCAGGGTCCGGCCCATGGAGAGGAGGATCAGCTCCATCCAGGAGACCGTCCTCAAGGCGAAGAGCGCGGAGGTGGCCCACGCCGCGTTCGCCCTCAGCAACTCCCTCATCCTGCTGAACACCGCGCTCCTGTCCAACCTGAACGCCATATCGATGCTCCCGCGGTCCAAGCAACTGAAGATGGCCAAGGACAAGCTGGACGTGGCCGAGGACCTCGAGAACGACGTGGCCCAGCTGTACGAGATGACGACGATCTACAGGGAGATCATGTCCAACGTCCTCAACGCCTACGAGTCACAGATATCGAACAACCTGTCGTTGGTCATGAAGACACTGACCACGATCAGCCTGATCCTCATCCTGCCGACGCTCCTCGCGAGCCTCTACGGTATGAACGTCCCCCTGCCTTTCGCAGAGGATTCCAGGGCGTTCTTCCTCGTGATAGGGCTGTCGGCCGTCGGCGTCGCTGTGCTCTGGGCCGCATTGAGGCTGAAGCGCATACTCTGACCACCTCCTCATGGTCACTTCAAATTCTCAGCCAGCGCACGTATTATAGGCCGTGAAGGCATACAGACTCCAGACATCGATATGGTAGAGATTTTGGACACGGTCTTGGGGCTGTTCTTAGGCGTCTCAGCCTTCTTGCTCGTGCTGTCCGTGATGTCATACCGCAGGAGCGGCGTACGCCCGCTCCTCCTCATGTCGGGGGCCCTGACGGCCCACATCGTCCTGACCATTTCGATACTGGCGCTGGCCTACACGACGGACTGGCTCGACGAGGTCGACGCGATCATCGTGGTTGTAGCGGATGCCGCAGTGTTGCTGGCCGCGATCATGGTCGGCCTCGTCGGAGGGAGGCGCATTGCAGGATCCCCTTGAGCTCGAGAACCGCAAGAGGATATTCGAGTGCATCAGGGCGAGCCCTGGCCTGCACTTCAGGGAGATCCAACGCCGGACTGCGCTGCCCATCGGGGTCCTCGAGTACCACCTGAACTACCTCGTGGACCGGTCGATCATCTCGCTCGACAAGCGCGAGAGCTTCTCAAGGTACTATCCAGGCATCCTGATGGGACAGGACAAGCAGAGGATACTCTCCTCGCTGAGGCAGGAGATCCCCAGGGGTGTCATACTCTTCCTTCTGTCGAACCCAGGGGCGACGCACGGGGACGTGCTGAAGAACTTCACGATCTCCGGCGGCACCCTCTCGTACCACCTCAAGAAACTCGTGTCGAAAGGGGTCGTCAAGCTCGACAAGGTCGGACGCGAGTCGCGCCTGACGGTCATCGACCCAGACAAGGTCGCGGACCTGCTGATAGTCTACCGCAGGACCTTCCTCGACAAGCTGGTCGATGAGTTCGTTGCCAGGTACGTCGAGATGGGCACCGCCTCTCCGAAGAGGGATCAGAACACCGACGACGCCCAGGGACCTCTGTGACCAGGGTCACTTCTTGCGGTAGTACCTGTTCTTCTCAAGCCTGACCAGGTCCGCCGGGTCCTCTTTGGACAGACTCCTGACAGCGATGAACGCGCCGGTGGCGCCGGCCACGGCGACGCCCATGAGCAGGCCGATGGCCAGAGAGGTCACGGACGCGCCGACTATGGAGCCGCCGCCGGGCAGGGGCACGTAGCCTCCGCCGCTGGACCAGATGTACGCCCCGAGGCTCGGGTCGTGGGTAATCAGCTCCGTCTCGTTGTCCAGGGGAGTGGCGACGTATACACGCAGCGCCTCGCCGTCGGTCCTGTAGTACGTGGTGACATCGACCAGGTCAGGGTCCGTGTTCGACCATTCCATCAGGGCCTGGTCGGCCCACCCGAAGAAGCTCGTCTCGTTGATGTCTACGAACTCGAAGAGCTGCTTGCAGCCGTCCCTCGGATCGAAGGTGTGCATGATGAGCTCCTCACCGTCGGTCTCGTTGACGGATGGGTCGCTCGTCGTGATGGTCGTGTCCTGGTACCCGCGGAAGAGGTAGGACTCTGCCGTCAGCGACGGTCCGAAGACCGTCGAATCCATCTTCATGAGCCCGAGATCCAGTGCCAGGCTGTCGGCGTCAATGGGTTCATGGATGTCGATCGCGATGTCGAACTTGACCTCCGTCGAGCCGTTCACCGGGAACGCCGGTGAGTCGGCCACGTCGTACTCGGCGGAGTACGACCTCTCGGCCACGATGAATGCGACGGTGATGGTGGCCCAGTCCTCGATGACCTCTATGCCTGGCGTTCCAGGTTCGGGGTTGCCACCTGAAAAGGACAGCCTCTTGTTGATGTCCACGGTGGTGACCATCTCCATGGTCAGAACGTCGCCCAGCTCCGGGTCGGTCGTCAGGCTCGGTCCGACCGGCGTCCAGACGGTGCTGTCGAAGGTCGCGTGATACGGAACCTGGTCGAGGATGAGGCCGTCAGGGAGCGTGGTGTTGTACCCGAGTATGGTCGAGAACAGGAAGCCGTCCCCTGGCTCGCTGATGTCGGTCGAGTTCCAGACTATGACCGCAGGGAGTGTGGTTGATATCTGGATGGTCATGTTCGGGGTCTGTACGGTGACGACTCCGGGGTCGACCGTGTAGGTGATCCCCTCGTCCGCCGTTGCTGCCTCCGCTCTTCCTGGCAGGGCCAGCATTGCCGCTAGGACGAGCGAAAGGAACACGACTGTGGACAGAACCCTGTTTCCCCGCATATCGAAGACAACATCCCTGTCGGATTTATTAAGGGATTTGGTACAGCCATAGAACATGGACGGCCCTGTCGACAATACCGTCGGTCTCGTTGTCACCCTATCCCGACGCCCTGTAGACCATTTGTCATACGTAAGGCTTTCTGGAGTGATCCCTTGGCGCCCCGCGGTGTCGCACTGACCACGCACTATCACATCGTTATGTACGGTTGTGTCGCGTAATCAATATAACTCCGTTACAGCTTCGATGGGATGGGCCTTCACCGGCCACAGAGGATAGGGGGACATAAGAAGTGCGAGGAAGAAAGGCATCAGCTTTGGCGTTGACTTTGCTGATGGCAATCGTGCCTTCGGCATGGTTAGTGAGTGCAGAGGAACCGGCTATACCGATACCGATTACGCCGCCGGACCCGACGATCGATTACGCGGTCGCGTTCGCCGACAACATGGCGTTCACGCCGCAGTGGAGGGTCGGGAACCTGGTGAGGATCGAGATCATGGTGCTCGAGCTCTACGACACAGACGGTGACGGGTCCGCCACGGCGGCGGACATCCCGCTGAACGTGAACCTGGGCTACACCCAGGCGGACCTCGTGACCGATCCCGACCTGATACTGACGACCTGGATGGTGTCTGTGTCCGAGATCACCGTCACGATATCCGGGAACGGGTACTCGACGGTGTTCCACTCCGACTTCAACGACGGGGTCGGCGACGCGGATACGGTCGGGAGGGAGATCAACAAGGTCGGGCACCTGATATACGGGCTCAAGTGGGACACGAGCGCCGCGCCGGCAGGGGTCTACAAGGTCAGTGTGGACATCCCAGACGCGTACGACGTCGATCTCGCTGTCCGAAGCCTGATTGCCGAGGACGGCACGATGACTGGCTACGAAGCTCTCCCGTTGGATACCGGCGTCTCCGGGACAGGCGGGGTCGACCAGACGGCGAACGCTGCACACATCTACCTCGGCCAGCTGATCGCCAAGGGCGGCGGTGGGGGCAACGGCGGCGGGGGCGGGAACGGCAGGAAGTGAGACCCGCCGTCTCGTCGACGGACAATCGGATCCGTCCGGCAGACACTTGTAAACCATTTTCGTCCTCTTTCTTGCACGATGTTCACGCCGTGAAAACACGCCCCTCAGATGGGCATCTTACGGGGCGTGTCAGTAAGCAGGATTATTAGGCTGTTTCGCGATGCCCCTCTCCGAACTCCTTGCGGGGTTCTAACAACAAGGGGGAGACTGAAGCAAATGAGATCAAAGAAACTGTATGTGACAGCGGTAGCTACGGTGATGTTGGCGATATCGTTCGCCTCTCTCGCCGCAGCTGAGGAGGAGCCCGCCGTGCCGGTTCCGATCATGGGTCCGTTGGATGGCCAAGGGTCGGTCCCTGTGGCGGTCTACTTCGCGGACAACATGGCATTCGGGCCGCAGTGGCGGGTGGGGAACCTGATCAGGATTGAGACCGCCGTGGTCAACCTCGACCCGGACTGGGACTATGACTTCGCCGACACGATCGCCGTGAGCGACCTGCCGGTGGACCTCGCCCAGAGCGTGAGCGGACTCACCATGCTCAACGCCACAGGTGTGGAGGTCCCGAAGGTGTACACTCAGGCAGAGATCATGTACGACCCGTACGTGCTCTACGACACGTACATGGTGTCCGTCTCGGACATCACGGTCAAGATCTACAACGTGGAAGATGCGGAATACACCTATACCTTCACCTCTGACTTCGACGACGGCGTCTCGGACGCCGACGAGGTCACCAGGGAGATAAACAAGGCCGGGCACCTGATCTACGGGTTCCTGTGGGACACCGAGGGGATAATACCTGGCATCTACAAAGTCGAAGTGACCATACCTGGCCTGTGGACGGTCAACTACGCCCTGCAGACCGAGTACCCGGTGGAGGAAGAGGAGGTCGTCATCCTGAGCGAGGACGTTGTCGTTGAGCCGATCGGGTTCACCCCGATTCCGGCGGACAACGGCGGTCTCATCGAGGGAACCAACGGCGCCTGGGTCCAGCTCGGCGACCTGGTCGATAAGTCCGACAGCGGATCGACCGGCGGCGGCGACAACGGTGACCACGATGGCGGTGGCGACGGTGGCGGCGGCAACATGAACGGCGGCGGGAACGGCAACGGCCAGCTCGGCACCGTCATGAGCAGGCACGGGAGATAGACGCACCCGCTGAATCGCACATCTCAAACCATTTCCCCGTTATCATTTTCTGCAAAAGACCGAGCGTGTTTTCCGACCATCTGGCTATATACATTGAACCTTGTGCTATTGGTTGATTCTCGTACCACAACGCACTTATCAAGTCCCCTGTACTCTGCGAATCAGAGGCGGGCGAACCTGCCTCGAGAAGAGAGCGGTGAAAAACCATGATCGCAAACGCATACATTGCGCTGGCACTCGGCGCGGCCATGATGATCGGCGGCGTCGCAACTGTATCGGCGCTCGGCAACATGAACGGCGACTGTGACCAGATACAGGACCAGCTGAAGGACGGCACCGGCGACAACTGTGACTGCCCGTGCGCGGACGATGTCACGACCGACGACGCGACCCTCGCGGACGAGACCGTCGCGGATGACGCCACCTGCGACTCGTGCCTCGACTACGACTATCTCTACGACCACGAGTTCCTCTACAATGAGACTGAGCTGGACCCTCCCTATTCGTCTGCATGTGGACAGGAATGAGCCCATTCCGGATCTCGCACACAGAGTCTCCCCCAAACAGCTTTGTGGCAAGTACGAGGGCCTTCCTGCCCACTGAAACCCCTTTTCCAAATCCCTTTCCATGTTTCTCCTGACCCTCCCTCCAATCTCAATTCTTATCAATGGCGTCCCGCATATACCGCAGCATGACTTTCGATCGCAAGTTCCTGAAGAAGGTGCGCAACGAGTTCCCGACGGCCGAGTCCGACCCGACCGGAAGGAAGAGGTCCTTCCTGGATAACGGCGCCGGCACCCTCGTCAACGTGCGCAGCCTCGACCGCGAGGTCACGGCCCGCGTCCAGTGGAGTGCCAACGTCGGCAACGACTTCACAGAGTCGAAGGGGGCCGAGCAGACGATCCTCGAGGGCAGGCAGGCGGTCTCGGACCTCCTCAACGCCGGGAGGCCGGAGACCATCGTCTCAGGCGAGTCGGCGACCTCACTGCTGTTCAACCTCAGTTACGCGATCGGGAAGGAGCTGACCGGCAAGGAGAACGTCGTCACCACCGGGTACGAGCACTACACCAACGTGAGCCCGTGGGTCGAGCTCGGGAGCAACGGCGTCATAGAGGAGCTGAGGTTCGCGGAGTTCGACAGGGAGTCGGGAGAGCTGGACCTCGCCGACCTCGAGGAGAGGATCGACGAGGACACGGCCGTCGTCACGGTCACCGCGGCGTCCAACTGCCTCGGCTCGAAGACCGCGCTGAAGCGCATCGGGAAGCTGGCCAGGGAGGTCGGCGCATACTTTATCGTCGACGCCGTGCACCATGTCGCCCACGGTCCTCTCGACGCCAGGGACATCGGGTGCGACGCGCTCGTATTCTCCGGCTACAAGCTCTTCGCGCGCCATGGCAGCTTCATGTACATGCGCCCTGACCTCATCGAGGACCTCTGCCCGTTCAAGGTCTACGCGTCCCCGCACCACGGGCCAGAGAAGTGGGAGTGGGGGACGAGGGACCAGGCGATGTTCGCTGCCATCACCGGCGCGGTCGACTACCTCGCATGGCTCGGGAACCCGTCTGCGAAGAGCTATCCCAAGGCGGGGGAGCAAAGGATGAAACGGGTCAGGAAGGGGCTCGAATCCGTCGAGGAGTACGAGAAGGGGATATCCAGGCTCATGCTCGAGGGCAAGGGCAGGATACCTGGCCTGAACGGCATCCCAGGGCTCACGCTCTACGGTCCGAAGGACCCAGCTCGCGCAGAGGACCGGGACCCGACCTTCTCGTTCAAGCTGAAGGGATACGACGACCGCGTCCTGGCGAAGATCCTGTGGGACAGATACGCGATAGCGGTCGGCGCCGAGGATTATTTCTCGCGCGTGCCGGCGCTGTTCGACGCGAAGACTATGGTGCGTGCCACCTTCGTGCACTACAATACGCCAGAGGAGGCGCTGTCCCTGCTGAGCGCGCTGAACGAGCTGGCAGCGAAGAAGAAGCGGTGATGGTCCGTTAACAGACGCGATTCATCTATGCCATGGTCGGAATTCGTCTGCCAATTCGATGCTATATAGCCTTTCTTCCCCGCAGATGATTCGAAATCTGTTCCACTGGTTGATACTTGCACCACAACGGGTATAGATGGTAAGTGTCACTCGTCGGTCGACGCGTGGAAGAGGCGACAAAGGGGACACCGGGGCTATCCCCCGGAGATATGCGTCGCCTCCGCAGTTGCGCGCATCGAACCGGGCACGCGGCAAGACGAGCTCGCCGAGGTCGTGCCCATGAAGAGAGGTGTGGAAGCATGGAAAAGAAGTTTGAAAGCGAGCTAGGCAAGAGCATCGTGGAGGGGAACCGGCGCAAGGCGACGAAGAAGGTGGCAGTCATGGCCTTCGCCATAATCTCCGCTGCCGCGTTCTTCGGAACGGCCGCGTTCTCGTTCGTGACGTCGGCGCAGTTCGCGCCGTACATGACATCTGAGACGCTGTTCGAGCACGAGCAGAGCACTATCGATAACGCGGGCGGGTCCATCGCTGTCAGCAGGACAATGACTCTCATGACCCGTGCCTATGACATCGACACCGGTGGCGGGGCGCATGTCGACTGCTTCAAGTTCGTCTACGTGCTGAACGTCGCAATCATCGACACCGACTCCGTGATGCTTGCAGGCGATGCGATCGGCGACCTCGACCTGTCGTTCACCAACTTCGTGGTCTGGACACCCATAACGCCGGTGCTGACCGTGACGGCGACGACATACCTCGCTGACGGCACGCCGACGCTGCTCACATCGGATGTCGCGCGCAGTGGCGTGACGATGACCGTTGAGAAGAGCTTCGCGGAAGACGGCGTCACACCGCTCGCATTCACCGGCATCGCGGTCGATGCGAACGCCCCGGTGGAGCTAGCCGGCACAGGCTGCTCGATGACGCTCTACATCGAGGTCATGGTGTACTTGACACCGGACATCGATGGGACCGTGGTCGAGATCCCGTTCGGGGACGAGCTGGCCATCCCGTTCGCATGCGGGTTCTGATCGAGGACCGACCGGGACCATCGCAGGCATCCAAACCCTTTACCCAGGGTGGGCCGGGTAGACCCGGACCACCATTCTGATTTCCTTCACTCCCTGGCGGAAGCCATCGTGGCGGGAGTGCGCTGAGGCGGGCGCGTTCGTGACCTTGGCGCCCGTCGACGCATGACAGATGCCAGGACCGTTCGCCCAGGTGCCAGGGTCGCCTCGGCCATGAGCACGCGAGATGGCATGGTCGAGCATCAGAAGGGAATAGAAAAGGGGTAAGGGGTTTGGGTAGGTAGCTGTGGGTTTGTTGTTGGTCTATCCTCACTTCTTCTGGTAGTACTTGGTCCACGCCCCGGGCTGCGAGCTCTGGGTCTTCTCGTAGCTGTTCTTCGCTCCGACCCCGGGCTTCTTGCCGCCGAGAGACGCCGCCGCGACCGCGACGACGACGATCACTATGATCCCCGCCGCGAGCAGCAGCATCAGGCTAGGCAGCTGCGTGGTCTCCTCGCCGATGTTCACCAGCGCCTCGCTGGAATATGTCGGGTCGTGCACTATCAGGTCGCCGCCCGGGAACACTAGCCCGGTCAGCGCGACGAACCCGGCGAAGAGCCTGCCGTCCTCGCCGACAGCCCATATCCTGTGGGCGGACATGACCTGCGCCCTCACCTGCTCCGGCTCTCCGTCGACAGTGACGTCGTCGACCCAGCTCAGGTTGCCGACATAGGTCCAGCCGGCGCTGAAGGTCAGCTTCGTCTGTATGAGCTGCTTCGGCTTCTCGAGGTCGCCAGTCGTCTCGTTGACGGTCAGGTTGCCCTCCACCGATGCGCAGTTCATCACGGTCACCTGGTTCATGTACTGGAGCATCCTAGCCTCCATCCAGGCGATCGGGAAGAAGTTCCCCGCCAAGGTGCCGATCTCCATGAGGAGCATCGGGTCGGTGTTGTTCGAGTCGTAGTCCCAGCCCTCGATGGTCTGGTCCCACTTCATGTCATACTTGGCGACCTCGCCGTTCACCTGCAGGTTGGCCAGCTTCTGGGCGTCGTAGAACCACATCTTGCCGTTCGGGCCCGTTGTCACGGTGATCCTGTACTGTGGCATCTCGGCGTCGACCTGCATCGCCGATGCCTCCAGGTGGAAGGTCAGCGTCAGGTTGTTGAGCTTGTCGTCACCGACAGTCTGGTCAGCGCCCTCGTCCAGGAGCTCGTAGCTCAGGTTGGAGGCCGTCAGCCCGAACTCCCAGGTCTTGACGTCTCCGTCGTCAGTGGCCTCGACCGGCGAGTCGCTCCAAGATGTCTTGAGGTCGACCTTCTTGTACAGCGGCTCCGTCGCGACGTAGTCCGTGAACCTGGCGGTGTCGTTGTCGTACGCCCTGGCATAGTCAAGGGCCCCGTCGTCGTTCACGTCGTTGAACTCGAGCATGCTGTCAAGCTTCACGGCGTACATCGTGTAGATCTTGACCGAGTGGTTGCCCTCGACGAGCTCGCCGGCGCGGTCGTAGATCTGCGCGAAGCCAAGGTATCTCGCCTTGACAGTCACGAAGTACACGTTGTTCTCGGTCTGATCGTCGCCCCACACTATCCCGAAGAGCGCGTCCGGACCGAACTTGACGAAGAAGTAGCTACCTCCGCCGAGCATGTCGGTCGTGCCCTCGGATGTGGTGATCTCGTCAGTCAGCACGGTGGCGGCCGAGGCCGGGGCTGGTATCGCCAGCACCCCTAGCAGCATGACCAGCACGGACGCCATCGCGAGAGAGATCTTCCTTGCGTTTGCGAACATCCTTCTTTTCCCTCCGTTCTTTCGGATTCTCTGACATCGATACCCCCCGTGAGGGTATATGAACCCTGACCGGTCTTTTGCACTGGTTTTGCAGCGTCTGGATTCCTGTCCGAAAGGGGTATTAAGCATGTGGCTCCTTCGAGGCACGGATGGCACGCATCGTCGCGTCCCAGAACGAGCGGATCCTGCTCCACCTCCTGGAGAACGAGCGGTGCAGGGATGACGTCGAGGTCCCTATGGACGTCTGCCAGGAAGGGATAGCGAAGAGGCTGGGTACTCAGGTGCACAACGCCTCGAGGGCCCTCTCGTCGCTCCAGGCGGACGGCCTCGTCTCAGACAGGCTGGCCCACGTGCGCGGGGCGCCGAAGAGGCGGAGGGCGTACTTCCTGACGGAGAAGGGGAGGCGCGCCGTTGGGTCCATCAAGGCCGACCTTGGCAAGAGGCGGATCGTCGTCGAGGAGGGTGGGCGCGCGCAGGACCTGCCGCTCGACGAAGCCCTGAGAAGGACCGTATCCTCCACCGGCCTCTCCATCGGTTTCCTCGACCTCGTCGAGCTCGCGCGCGAGAATGACGTCGTCAGGATCGAGTCCATGAGGCGGGCCGCCGAACCGGTCGAGATGCCAGCCGAGTTCGTCCAGAGGGCCCACGGGAGGCCCAAGCTCGATGCATTCTTCGGCAGGGGGGCGGAACGGAACGAGGTGACCCTGGCCATCTCGAGGGAAGGAGCGGACGCCGTCCTGCTCTGGGGGATACCTGGCATAGGCAAGAGCTACCTCGCGTCGAAGCTGTACGATGAGAGCGTCGGCAGGAGGCCCATGTTCTGGTACACCCTGAGGGAGTGGGACACCGAGTCGTCCTTCCTCACGGCCTTCGGCGGCTTCCTCTCCCTAATGGGGCGAGGGGCGACACAGGATGCCGTCGGCCGCGGCCACACCACGGCAGATTTCTTCGCCCCGTTCGTGACCGACCTGTCCGATTCAAAGGCGACCGTCTTCGTGGACGATGTCCACAAGGCGGCCCCACCTCTCAGCCTCCTGCTATCGATCCTCGTGGACGCCGCGAAGGCCTCTGGGTCCGCGAAGGTGGTGCTAGTGTCCAGAGTGGTCCCACCCTTCTTCTCGAACTCCAGTCCGGGCAACCTAACCATCGAGCTGTCGGGGCTGGACGCCGTCTCGGCCCGGCAGATGGCCGAGAGCGTCCAGGTGGCCGATGTGGCCGCGGCCGTCGAGCAGAGCCACGGCCACCCGCTACTGCTGAGGCTGATGTCCAGGGTCGGGGCCGTGACGGCGAAGGGCGACGCTATCTCATTCATCGAGCGCGAGGTCTACTCCGCCGCCTCCACCGAGGAGCGCAGCGTGCTCGAGCTCCTGTCCATCTTCCGCCACCCGGTGAAGCTCGAGGCCATCCCAGGCGTCGACTACGCCGTCGTCGCCCAGCTGAGGCAGAAGGCGCTCGTGACCGAGCAGGAGAACGGGATCTACACTCACGACCTGCTCAGGGAGTTCTTCTCGAACCGCATGACCAAGGAGGCGAAGGTCGCGCATCACATCAGGGCCGCCTCGTACTGCGAGGGCAACCCGGGGGTCGAGTGGATGCTGGAGACGTTGTATCACCTCGTGGAGGCCTCCGACTGGGCAGATGCGAAGCGCGTCGCGTCCTCGCATGCGACAGGCCTCGCGGGCGACTTCCCAGAGGAGACCCTGACGCTCATACGCCGGATCCCCAAGGAATCCCTGGCCGTGAGGGACCGCGCAGACCTCCTGTTCATCAGGGGGCAGCTGGAGGAGGGATTTGGGCAGCACGGGGAGGCCATCAGGGACTACGAGGAGAGCGCCGCGCTGCTAGCCTCCGATGTCGATGCTCCCGTGCGCGCGGAGGTCCTCGAGGCGCTCGCGAAGTTGCAGTCGACGGTTGAACAGTGGACGGAGTCGTTCGTCGCCCACGAGAAGGCGCTCAAGCTCTACGGGCAGGCTGGGGACAGGGACGGCCAGGCCAGGGAATGGCTTAACATGGGGGCCGCCCACAGGAGGCGGGGCGACTACGTGAAGGCCCGCGAGGCATACTCGACCGCCCTCTCCCTCTCGTCCATGGAGGAGAACAGGTCCTCCCAGGCGGCGTGCCTTAACAACATCGGCCTGCTCGACTGGGATGAGGGCCGGCTCAGGGACGCCGAGCTGCACCTGAAGGAGAGCGTCAAGCTCGCCCACGCGGTCAGGGACCATGCGGGCGAGGCCAAGGGCCTGGAGAACCTGGCGGAGCTCTACCGCGCCCAGTTCAAGCTCACCGAGATGACCACGCTCCTCTGGGAGTCCTCCGAGGCGTTCAGGAGGGCCGGTGAGGTCGACGAATTCAAGCGGCTCCAGGCGGCGTGCGCGGAGTCGCTCGGCGCCCAGGGCAGGGCCGCCGACGGCGTCGATCTCTGCAGGCGCGCCCTGGATAGGCCGGAGCTGAGGCCTAGGAAGGGGCTCTTCCAGAAGGCGCCTCGGTTCGACGGCGGAGATGTCGCCCTGGTCCTCACCCTGGTGGACCTGCTGCGCAGGTCAGGCGACTACAAGGAGGCCACGAGGCAGGCAACCCGCCTCTCGGGGATGGCGGACCTGACCGGCGACGCCCAGCTGAAGGCGAGGGCGAGGATGGAGCTCGCCATGGTCCAGGAGGACTCGGACGATTTCGACTCCGCCCTCGGGAGCCTCGCGGACGCCGGCGAGGTCTTGAGGGGGCTGGGGGACCACGGCGGACTCGCAGCGGTCCACATCATGCTCGGAACGATCCTCGAGAAGCGCGGCGACGAGAAAGGCGCGGTGAAGGAGTACGAGGAAGCCGCGAGGCACGCGGAGGTCTCCGACGATCAGGCGGCCCTCAGGATAGCGACGGAGAACATCCAATCCCTGAAGGGCTGAGCGCCTGGGGACTCACTCGTCCCCCGTGACGTGTTCCACCTGCTCGTGATACGGGAGCCTCTCCCCGAGGCTCGCCCTGGCCTTCCAGAGCGGCCCCTTCGGTTCCTCGATGATCATGAGCCTCAGGACCCATAGCCTCCGATCCATGGACTCGCGCTCCACGTCGTCCAGCGCGAAGTCGTCGTAGAACCCAGGTATCCTCTCCAGATTCCTCAGCACGATGTGGTGGAGCCCCCAGTCCTGCGCGCAGAGGTGGGCGATGTACCTCGCGTTGAACACCCCCTCCCTGTCGTCGATGCCGACCTTGTGTCCCCTGAAAAGGGAGAACATGTCGTGGAAGTCCTTGAGGTCCAGCTTGGTCACCTGGAGCTTGGTCAGCAGGAGGTCGGTGAGCGAGACAGTGTACGGATGTATCTCCAGCCTCCCTCTGAAGTCCAACGTGTGGTCCATCCTGAACATGTCGAGGAACACCTCCGCGTGCCTGTTGTTGTGATGGTCCTCGAACTTCAGACGCTGCGCCCCGTGCAGCCCATTGAACGCGAGGTCAGGGACGTAGCCGATCCGTTTGAAGAGGCCCACCATCCCGACCGACTGCGATCCGAGACCGACGAGGTCTATGTCCGAGTACGGCCTCTCGCAGAACGAGATGTCAGAGCAGTGGAACCTGACTGCGATGCCGCCCATGAGCCTCAGCTGGATGCCGGCTCCTCTGGCCCGGTCGACGATCCTGCGTGCCTCCGTGGGCACGTCCTTGAGCGGGACCTCAGGTGCGTCCACTCCCTTCGTCTCGCCCATCGCTACTCCCTGCCCCCTCGGCGCATGTCCTGGAGTGCCTCCGTGATCGCCTTCCTGAGCCCCTCCTTCGGCGCCTCGTGTCCCCAGCCGACCTCCCTGCCGTTGACGAATATGGCCCTGCATATGGCGAGGCCGCAGTGTGTGGTCATGTCCTCGGAGCAGTGCTCCTCCAGGACCACGACCCCTCCGAATTCCGCGGCCACCTCCCTGACCCTCTGCGCCTCGATGTCGCTGGTCTCGCAGAACCTGTTCCAGTAGAGCTCCACGACGACCTTGCCCGGTCTGGGGCGGTGCTCGTAGTAGGTCTCCACGAGCCTGGGCGGGATGGCGTCCGAGGCGAGCGGCATCCACATGAGTGCAGTGTTGCCCCCGTGGTCGCATATCGACAGGCCGCAGGCCCTGAAGAACCCCGCGGGCATGAACCAGTTGTCGTGGAGGTACGCTATGGTTGCGACGGCCTCGGCCTCCTGACGGACGGCCTCACGGACAGCTGCCTGGACCAGGGCACGGCCCACACCCCTCCTCGTGAACTCCTTCACGGTGTACAGGCACGGGATGAACATGATCCCGAGCCCGATGGGTCCGCACGGGCATACCTCGACGGGCATCAGGTGGAGGAAGCCAGCGTGTCGCCCGTCGACCAGGGCGACCTTCACCCTGGCCCCCTTCCCCTCGGCCCACTTGAGCCAGGTGAGCCTCCTGCGGGAGGACGAGTCTATCTCCTGCGACTCCCCTATGTGTGTGCAGGTCCCGACGAAGGGCATGTCCTCCTCCGTCATGTCCCTGACGATGATCTTGCTCGCCATGGGCAGGTACCTCGGATGATGCCCTGGCATAACTGCGTTACGTGGATAAACATCCTACGGAGGCATCGCCCAGAACTCAGCCATCCCGTAGCCGACCTTTCCCTCGGTCGAGCACCGGACGAGCATCTTGTGGATGGTGTGGTCCCTCGCCCCGGCCATCTGCGTCTTCGTGACCTTCAGGACCATCGCGACGGCCTTGTGGACCTCGCCCGATGCGTCCGTCACGGCCACCTCCATGGACTTGGGACTCCCGTCCGGCCCTGAGTTGGTCTTCATCGCCATCGAGGACACGGCCCGGTTCGCCCCAGAGGCGTGGACGAAGCCAGAATCGGCGTCTCCCCCCTCCGTCGAGCACCTGGTGACGCTGAAGGCGTGGTCCTTCGAGAACTGGCATGTGAGCGTCAACCTGGATGTCGAGCGGCCCGAGGTCGCACGTCCCCCATGAATGGTCCCTGTGCCCCAACGTGTCGATCGCGAACTCCTCGACCCCGGTAGAGAGCTTGCCCGCCACGCCTCCGAACTGCTGCGCGTGGGAGATCCCTGCTCCGGGACGGCCAGGTAGGCGTTCCTCTGAGGCGATCGTCTCGTTGAGCCCGGTGAATGTCAGGTCCATCTCGACATGGCTGCGCTTCTCGAGCCTTCCGCCTATCCTTGGCATGTTCGAGTTCATGGTGATGCGCCAGACGCTCTGGGGCATGGTCCTCGTGAACGCGAGTCCCTTCGCCTCGAGCCTCTGTCCGTCATACGGGAGCCGTGTCCCTGCCGCCGATCACTGACCCGTCGGGCATGAGCAGGAAGAACTGGAACTCCTTCTCGTGGAGGTTAGGCCACATGGCGATGCGCATGTGCCCGCAGACGTCCCTCTCCCTGTCGTAGAAGTCGAAGTAGAACTCCTCGCTCCAGTCCCTTTCAGGACCAGGCCCGTGGAAACCGTCCATGTCCATCCGATTGTCTCCTTCTGGGCAGCGGATGCCCCTAAGGTCAACGAGGGTGATGTCGTCCACCATCTTGAATGGTTTGGTCCTGGGCGCCCTGAATCGCCCCTGCCAGTCCCCATCCGTTCGGGTCAAATACAAAGAATGCCATCCGGGTCCGGGGACAGGCCTCAGGCCGTGTGCCCAGGGATCTTCGGAGTTGCTACCATGGCAGACGCTGTCGCGAGGCTTAAGGAAGCTGTGATGAACTACGAGATGGAGACCATCGCTGACCTGGCGAAGCAGTCGCTGAAGGACGGCGTCGACCCGCTCGTGGCTATCGAGAAGGGCCTTGCCGAGGGGATCAAGACCGTCGGCGAGAGGTTCGGCAGGGGCGAGATCTTCCTACCTGAGCTGGTCATGGGCGCAGAGGCCATGAAGTCGGCCCTCGCGGTCCTCGAGCCAGCTGTCCCGAAGGGACAGCACAGGGCGAGCGCCGGCAAGGTCGTCATCGGGACGGTCCAGGACGACATACACGAGATCGGCAAGAACCTCGTGTCGACCCTCCTGGCGTCGAACGGCTTCGAGGTCATCGACCTCGGCGTCAACGTGCCGAGCGCGGAGTTCGTCAAGAAGGCCGACGAGCACAAGCCGCACATCGTCGCGATGAGCGCACTCATGACCACCACCATGCCGCGCATGAAGGAGGTCATCGAGCCCATGAAGAGGAAGGACAAGAAGGTCAAGGCCCTCGTCGGAGGCGCTCCGGTCACGGACACCTACGCGAAGGAGATCGGGGCCGAGGGTTACAGCGGCGACGCATCCGGCGCCGTCGATGTCGCCAAGAGAATGATGAAGTGAGGCACGTCCATTCCAAACCCTTTCACGAAAACCATTCCCGGTTCCCATTTCTCATGATGCGCTCGGGGCTCACCTGCTGAACTCTTGGAAGAGGGTGCACCATGCCTTGCCTCCGTGCACGTGCTTCCTGTAGTCCTCACAGACGGCTGCGAACGGGCACATGTCGTTGCACTCGATCCCATCGAGCTCGCCGGCATGGTCGATCCCGGCGCCGGGTCGCGCGATGGTGGATGTCCTCCGGTTCGTCCTCGCCATGTCGGCCCTCGCCAGGAGCGTCTCGCGGTACCCTGCCTCGAGGGCCTTGGCGATCTCCGGGTCGGGTTTGGCGGATCCTATGAAGACGCTCGCGACCTCGACCCCGATGGCCTCAAGTTCCGGCCTCTGCTTCAGCCTCGAGAGCGCGGCCTTCGAGAGCAGAGCCCTCCTGCGGAGGGAGTCCTCGAGCTTGAGGCGCTGTATGTCAGCTCGGATGGAGTCGTGCACGAGGTTGACCACCATCTGCTTCAGCCTCTCGGGCTCGTCGGTCAGGTATTCTCTCGTCCTCGGGTTGACCCCGAAGTCGAACTTGGATGCGGCCGCAATGGGGTCGGTTATCCAGTAGACGGCCTTCCCCTTCATGTGCACTGTCTGGAAATCGAGCGTCGTCTCCGAGAGGTCGAAGTCCGCCTCGATCGCGCTGAGCGGGACCGAGACGATGGCGCTCCCGTGGGTGAGGTAGAAGAAGCCGAGCCCTTTGCCCTTCCTCCTCGTCGCGCCCTTCCGGTGGAGGATGACGTACTCGGTCGTGGATGCCTTGTAGTAAGCGATCAGGTCGACCGCCCCATGATCATAACGGAAGAGGAGAGATGCCCTGTCAAGGTCCCTAGCCCCATTGTGTCCCCTATTGAGCGCGCGCGCCGCGCGCCTGACTACGGTGGAGTTCGTCATCTCGGCATATATAAGTTTCCCATGACGGGTGCGCTGAGATGCACGCGCGACGGCAGGGTTGATATACTCCGAGCGCGCGCGAGCCGCTCTCCGTCACCGGTCTGCCCCTCCGCTCGGCAATGCTTATGAACTGCCTCGGCTTCAGCCCCTCCGCAGGTGATGAGGCTCACCTTGAACCGCCTGATGCGGGCTGATAGCTTCTACCCCACCGCCAACCGCATCCGACCGGAGGTGAGGCCCTGATAGACTCGACCACCCTGCTCATGAGCACGGGACTCACCTTCGGGACCATCTCCGCGCAGTACGGCCTCAGCAGCGGACTTATTGACAGGGACCAATTCTCCATACTGGTGATGACCGTCATGTTGACGGCCATCGTGCCGACCATCATCGCACAGAAGTGGTTCAGCCCGAAGCTGGAGGAGGGATGACCGTGCAGGGAGGCCAGGGCCATGCAGTGGGGCGCATGCTCGTCGCGGTCGACGGGTCGAAGGAGAGCGACAGGGCCATCGTCCTGGCGTCGCAGATGTCCGTCGCGCTCGGGGCGGAGATGACATTGCTGCACGTGGTGGATGTCGAGGAGATCCCGACGCTGATCGCGGAGGCAGGGGACCGCACGAGGGAGGAGCACGGGCAGATGGTGCTCGGCTCGGCCGCGAAGCTGGCCATATCCCTGGGCGCCACGCCGAACACGGTCATGCTCAAGGGACATGCCGCAGCGCAGATACTCAGGCACGTCTCGCAGCACAGGCCCGACCTGATCGTCATGGGTGGCAGGGGACTGACGGGCGCGAAGGGCGTGCTCATGGGAAGCGTCTCGTTGGCGGTCTCGAAGAAGGCGGAGTGCGCCGTCGTGATTGCCAGGTGATGCAAGACCGCGTCATTAGTTCCTTCAGGTACGAGGCCTCTTCGGCAGCTTGATCCTGAAGGTGCAGCAGTCGGCCCCTTGGAGCACCGACTCGACGAGTTCGACCTCGACGGGCTCCCCGAGGACCCCTTCCCACAGCGTGACATACCATCCGCCTCCGCAGGTACAGAAGACCTCTGGTATGTCTGCGTCCTCGTGCCTTGTCAGTTCGCGCACGACATCGCAATGACAATAGCGAAAACGCCTCTCGGTGTCATCCATCGCCTGCCTGTACCCGTCGGGGTCGCACGGGACCTTCGTGAACAGTATCTCGTCGCCTCTCCTTTCGGGCCTCTTGACGAAGAACAATCCCGCGGACTCGGTGTCCTCGCAGATCTTCCTCAGGACGATGTCGAGGTCCTTCGTCCTCTCGTACAGCGCCCTGTACTCGAGCATCTTCTTCTCGGGGTACCTGTGGGCGCAGGTGAGCATAACCCGCTCGCATGTAGCGCGGTCGAGGCGTTCCTCCATGCGCCTGATGGCACCAGCTACCCAATGTGCAGTGCCCTCTGAATCCTTCTCAGGTTCGAACGAGGTGTGTCCTTCCAGGATGCAGCCCTTGTCGCCCGGGCCAGAGTTCTCGTCGAGCCCCTTCCTGAACCGGACGATCCAATCGGTGTCGACCATGCTGTAGCTGGAATGGCTCCTCATCTATTCGAAGCCTCCCCAACCCGCGAGGGGAGGGCGCCCTCGAAAGGTGCCCATTGCGAGGAGCCTGTGGCTACAAGTGGTGGTCCATTGGCGGCCGGGTCAGTAACGGAAAAATACCGCGCCCGACATATCCCCTGCAGTCTCACGTGGGGGGAGTCAGTGTTTACCATCAGCCATACGTGCCTGCGGGTTGTCTGCTTCGTTCTAGTGTTCGCCTCCGTCGTGCCCTTGCTGGACATCGGGTCCTCGGAGACGGTCCCCGAGGAGGAGACCGCGCCCGTGTATAACCTGTATTTCGGCGACTTGCACTCTCACACCTCCTACTCGGACGGGGAGGGCACGCCGGATGAGGCCTATGATATGGCGCAGGCCTCTGGGGCAGACTTCCTCGCGCTGACGGACCACGGCTACCTGCTCCTCGACAGCGAGTGGGTCGACACCCTCGCGTCCGCGGACGAGCACACCTCGCCCGACTTCGTCGCCATGGCCGGCTACGAGTACTTCATCCCGGGGATAAACGAAATCAACATCTACGGCACGGCTAACATGCCTCCTGGTGCGGATGGCCGGTCGACGGAGTTCTGCGAGGGTGGCAGGATGACCGACGGGTCCATCGTGCAGTGGGTCTACGACTGGATAGCATCGGAACCTGGGGCGGTAGGCCAGTGGAACCACCCTCTCGCCTACGGCTGCCCGTACTGCTTTGACTGGTACAACTACTCGTATCTGACCGAGGAGAGGGACGCGGGCATGGGGATGGTCGAGTGCTACAACAGCTACGACCGCTCCGCGAGCTACGTACTCGCCCTCGACCAGGGATGGCACGTGATGCCCACGGCGACGACCGACACGCACGTCGCGGACTGGATCGCGGGGAGCGAGATTAGGACCGTCCTCCTAGCACCGAGCCTGACGCGGGAGGACCTCTACGACGCTATGAAGTGCGGACGCGGGTATGGCACACTGGACAGCGACCTGCGCATATCGTTCACGGTCAACGGGGCGGTAATGGGCTCCGTGCTTCCGTCCGGCGGGTCGACCTTCGAGGTCAGCGTTAGCATCAAGGACCCGAGTGGCCTGGCGACCGATGCTATCACGCTAGTCGAAGTGATCTCAGACGGGGGCGAGGTCGTCGCAAGCATGGACGGCGATGGAGATACCACGTTCGACTGGGAAGTGACTCTCGGGGCCGTTGACTCCAGCTACTACTTCCTGAGGGTCTACACGGAGTCGGGCGATGGAGGCCTGCCTGGAATCACTGCATGGACGGCTCCGGTCTGGACAGGGAACTGAAGCCTTCCACCGACATGCCTGGACGATCCTCCAATTCCCCATGTGGCCATGTTTGACATCGCTGAATGGTGCGGGCGATATCCTTAGGGTAACGGCAAAAGGCCTAACCACCCCTTCCCGTTTCTCCTCCTCAGCTTCCGCATGGGGGCGGCACGAAGTCGGTCCGTACCTTGATCGGTCGCCGTGGTGAGAATAGCCCTGAATGGTGATTGATGTGTCCTCGTACAACAAGCTGATGGACAAGTACCGCGAGATCGAGTTGACAGGATCGGTCACAAGGATCATGGAATGGGACATGGAGACATGCATGCCCCCGAGCGGACTGACCCTGAGGAGCAACCAGCTAGGGCTCATGCAGCGCATAAGCCACCGGATGCTCGTCAGCGACGAGCTCGGAGCCCTCCTGAAGGACGCGGAGAAGGAGGCTGGTTCGCTCGGCGAGGTGGAGAGGAGGAACCTGAATCTCCTGAGGAGGGACAGGGACATCTCTACCAGCGTGCCAGAGGACCTCGTCGCAGCCATCGCGGAGCAGGGGGCCATCTCCAGGGATGCGTGGGTCAAGGCAAGGTCCGCGAACGCATGGAGACTCTTCGAGCCCGAGCTGAGCAAGCTCATCGATCTCAGCATCAAGCAGGCCGAGGCGACAATGCAGGCGAGAGGTGTTTCCACGGTCTACGACGCCATGATCGATGACCATGACAGGGGACTGACGCAGGGACAGGTGGCTGAACTGCTCGATGGCCTGAGGGACTCGCTCGTCCCGATGGTCCGGAAGTATCGCGAGTCGTCCTCAAAGGCTGATTCCTCGATACTGAGACGGAAAGTGCCCATCCCAGCCCAACGCGAAATCGTCAAGGACGCCACGTCGCTCATCGGCTACGACACGACGTCAGAGGCCGCGTGGGGGAGGGTCGACGAGACGGCACACCCATTCACGACCGGCTACTACGACGACGTCAGGATAACCGTCAGGTACAACGAGGACGAACCGTTCAATCCGCTGTACGGCGGGCTGCACGAGGCCGGGCACGCCATATACGAGAGGAACCTGAACCACGACTGGATGTACCAGCCGGTGGGGCGGGCGGCTAGCGGCGGCATGCACGAGGCGATGTCCAGGTTCGCGGAGAACATGATCGGCCGTTCGAAGCCCTTCTGGACCTACTACCTGCCGCGTCTGAACTCGCTCACGGGCGGAGCGTACAAGGATGTCAGCGTCGACGCCATGCTGAGGGCGCTGAACATCGTGGAGCCGTCCAAGATACGGGTCGACGCGGACGAGGTCACCTACTCGCTCCACATAGTCGTCCGGTCGGAGATCGAGCGTAGGCTCTTCAAGGGCGGGATTGAGGCGAAGGAGCTGCCTGGCATCTGGAACGACCTGTACGCGAAGTACCTGGGAGTGAAGATGGAGAACGACTCCGAGGGGGTCCTGCAGGACATCCACTGGAGCGTCGGTGTGTTCGGAGGGTTCCAGAGCTACGCCCTGGGGAACGTCTACGGCGGGATGCTCCTGAAGAGGATGGACGAGCAGCTCGGAGACTGGCACGCCGAGGTGGCGAAGGGCAGACCGACCGTGGCGATAGACTGGCTGAAGGACAACGTGCAGCGCTGGGCGTCCCTGTACGATGTGGGCGAACTGATGAAGAAGGTGACGGGATCTTCGCTGACCGCGGAGCCTTTCGCGGATTACCTGAGGAAGAAGCACGAGGGGCTGTGGGCCCACTAGGTGGGCGAGGCCTTGCCTGCCTTCGAGGGATATATATCGAGCCTTGCCCCATCCGCGCCCGAGGAGATACCCTTGGGCATACTCGATTTCTTTAGGAGAGGCAAGAACCCTGAGGTGGACGATCAGGCGGACAGGCACCACGTGGATTCTCTAGACTACTTCAAAGAGAAGGAGAAGGGGGAGTTCATCCACTGCCCAGAGTGCGCCAAGGCACAGAGGCACGTCCGTCTCGTGAAGACCGAGGGCGAGGAGATGGAGTGCCCCGAGTGTCACTACATGCACGAGGTAAGACGGATCTGAATGGAGCGTAAGGGGTCGCCGTGAGGACCAGGCGATCTCCGCGACAGTTTTTTCCACATTGTCGCTCATATCCGTCTGCCGATGACTAAGAGCCATTCCCGCACCAAGCAGATCGTCTCTGAGGGCGACTCCAAGTCCGGAGACTGGAGGCTGAAGGGCCCTAGAATCTTGGTTGAACCTCCCGGGCCCAATTCGAAGGCTGCGATGAAGAGAAAGGAGAAGTTCGTGACCGTCGGCCTTGGGGTCAGTCATCCCGTGGCGATAGATGTCGCGGAAGGTCCGTTCCTTCGGGACGTCGACGGGAACGTCTACTTGGACTTCACGGTGGGTCTGGGAGCGCTCAACTGCGGGCATAGGCCAACGGAAGTCATGAATGCGTGGAGGCATCAGATCGACAGGTTCGATCACATATGCGCCATGGTCTCGATGTACGAGCCATACCTCCAGTTGGCGGAGGAGCTGTCGCGGATCTGCCCGGGCAAGCTGAAGAAGAGCCTGATCATGAATAGTGGCTCAGAGGCCATTGAGAATTCCGTGAAGATCGCCAGGGCGTACAACAGGAAGAGGTGGATCCTGTCTTATGTTACTGGCTACCACGGCAGGACCTATCTCGGGATCTCTCTCATGGGCAAAGGGAGACTGTACCGAGAAGGTTTCGGGCGCGTGCTACCGGACGTGAAGCTGGTGGACTTTGCGTATTGTTACAGGTGCCACCTGAATCTGGAGTATCCCTCGTGCGGTCTTGCCTGCACGGATCTCCTCGAGAAGATAGTGGAATCCCCTGAGCTGAAGGACGACGTATGTTGCCTGATCATGGAACCTGTCGAGGGGGCGGGCGGATTCATCAACCCTCCTCCAGGGTATTGGGAACGGGTCCGGCAGATATGCGACGACAACGGGATTGTTCTAATCGACGACGAGATCCAGACCGGCTTCGGGAGGACAGGCAAGCTCTTCGCGATCGAGCACTGGAATGTCGACCCAGACCTCGTCGTCACCGGTAAGTCTCTGTCCATGGGACTGCCTATCGGGGCAGTGACAGGAAAGGATGAGATAATGGATGCGCCGGCCGCTGCTAGCCTGGGCGGGACCTATGCGGGGAACCCGATTTGCTGTGCGGGCGCTCTGGAGGCCATCAAGCTTGCCGAGCGGGCATTGCCGAATGTGAAGATGATTCACAGTGTGGAGAAGAAGCGTCTGAACGAGTGGATGGAGCGGTATGAGGCGGTCGGCGACGTGAGGGGTTTGGGGGCAATGATGGGCATTGAGCTGGTCAAGACGAGGAATAGGAAGGTGCCCGCACCCCAGCTGGCCAGGGGTATTCAGCTCAACTGCTTCCGAAAGGGACTCTATATCTCATCAGGCGGACTCTTCAGCAATGTATCGAGGATGCATCCACCTCTCACGATAACGAGGTCCCTTCTGGAGACGGGTCTCGACATCATGGAAAGCGCCCTCGAAGAGGAGATAGGACCCCAAGGGATCGCTCCTCGCAATCGGTCGAAGAAGCATGAGTGTGGACCGGGCGAGCCTTGAACTCGTTCCAGCCAGACAATCATCGTTTCGGTTCAATTGGGAGTGAATTGCACCAAGGCGCCCCCAACCCCTTTCCTTTCTCAATGCGGGCGGCGTTCAATCCTTCTCGAAGATGAACAACTCATCCATCGAGGTCTTCAGGACCTTCGCGATGTCGTGAGCTAGCTTCAAAGACGGGATGTACTTTCCGTTCTCGATGAACAGGATCGTCTCACGTCGTACTCCTATCTTCCTGGCTAGGTCGTCCTGGGTCATGTCGTATCTCGCCCTGAGCTCTTTGATCCTTGTCTTCATGATGCGCCCTTCCCTCTCGACAACGCTGCCAATATCACGGCGTAGAAGATGCCCATCACAGCGACCAGGACGAACATCATCTCTCCAACCGAAAGGAATTCTCTCCCTGAGTCCTCGACGAACGCACCTATGATCCAACCGAGAGCTAGGCAGAAGTACATGCTCACAAACAAGGCAAGATACCCCGCGCGCATCTTGAGCGCTCTCGATCTCTCATCCTCAAGAGGGAAACCGCTCTTCAGCTCTTCCCGCCTCCTCCAGGCTACGAAGATCGCGACCACCGCGATGCTGACAAGAATCGCGGCCGACGCAATTGTGTACCAGTTGTCGACTTCGGCAACTACTGTGCCCACGACGAACACCGAGCCCAGGACGATCATGGCGACTAGTATTCCGACGAACTTCCGGAACCTCTTCTTTTCATCCATCATCCAACACCTCTCCGTTATTTTGTGCTAACTTTTTGTTAGCTTAGACCGACTTTATGTTAGCTATAACGCACATGCAGTATTTGACACCTTCGGAGTGATGCATACGAGAATCGAACTCCCCTACATCCTCCGACATGTTCCGGAAGTCAATTCGGGCAGGAACGACTCAACTGAAATAGAACAGCGTCTTCCTGGCCAAGCGTGGGTGTGGACCGGGCGAGATTTGAACTCGCGGCCTCTCGCATGCCAAGCGAGCGATCTTCCGCTGATCTACCGGCCCATGCTGGCTGTCGATGTATATTGTAGGTGTAATTAAAGCTTGTCCAGCCCCTGCATGGCATCCGATCTCTTATGGGACACCACTTGTCCAGCCTCCTGGGTCAACACAGAATATGGTGTCTGCAAGGGCTTCCGGCACCCTTGCAGGCCTCCTAATGGGTTTCTTCTGCCGTCCTAGGGTCTTCCCTAGAAGACAGGTCTATTCGTGGGTTTCCTCGTAGATGTCGCAGACCCCGTCGCCGTCGACATCGTAGTCGCAGATGCCGTCGCCGTCGCTGTCACAAATCGGGTCGCAGTCCTCGCAGGACCCGTCCTTCAGCACATCCTTGTCCTGGATCTGGTCCTTGGTCTGGTCCATGTCGCCTGCCGCCGCGACGACCGTCATGGCCATCGCGCCGCTGATCAATACGGCAGCGAAGAACGCGGTCATTGCCCACGCCTTGCTGATCCTCTTCTTCCCGGCCACCTTCTCGGCCAGCTCACTCTCGAACTCCTTCCTCATGTCCTCACTTCCTTGGCCCGACTCGGTCCGTGACAGTCACGTCTTTCGCAGTCCTTGACCGTCCCGTGCGGGTCCGACCTACTGTCTCTTCCACAGGGCCCGAGGGGTATGTCCTTTGTGGAACAAGCCTCTAAGAGTGGCACAATCCTCAAAACATGTCATGCGGCCCGCAAGGGCGCTGCCAATAGGTGCGGCGTCCTCACGCGAACGAATCCAGCTTCCTCTGGTACCTGGTCCTCTCTCCAGGCACGGGCAAGGGGTACTCCTCCGTCAGGCAGCCCAGGCAAAGGTCCCCGTAGTTGTGCCCTATCGCCCCGACGAGCCCGTCGACCGATATGTAACCCAGGCTGTCGGCCGTGATGAGCTCGCCGATCTGTTCGACCGTCCTGCCGGTCGCGGCGAACTGGTCCCTGGTCTTCATGTCGATTCCGAAGTAGCATGGCGCCCGGATCGGGGGAGAGCCTATCCTCACGTGGACCTCCTTCGCCCCCGCGTTCCTGACCAGCTGCACGATCTGCTTCATCGTGGTCCCGCGGACGATGGAGTCGTCGACGAGCACGATCCTCTTGTCCTTTATGACGCTCTTGAGCGGGTTCAGCTTGAGCATGACGCTCGTGGTGCGGTCGGCCTGGTCGGGCATGATGAACGTCCGTTCCACGTACCTGTTCTTCATGAGCCCCTCGGAGTAGCGGATGCCCGACTCCTCGGAGAACCCGATGGCATGCGACCTGCCGGAGTCGGGTATCGGGACGACGACGTCCGCTTCGACCGGCTGCTCGATCGCGAGCCGCTGGCCGATCCTCCTCCTGACCTCGTAGACGAGCTGCCCGTCGATGCACGAGTCCGGCCTCGCGATGTAGACCCACTCGAACATGCAGTGAGCCCGTCCCTTCGCCAGGCCCGACTTGTACGACTTGACCTCGCCCGGGAGCAGCTCGACGACCTCCCCCGGCTCCACATCGCGTATGAACTCCCCCCCGAGCGTGTCGAAGACGACGCTCTCGGAGGCGGCGGCGTACCCGTTCCGGGTACGCCCTATGCACAGGGGGCGGATGCCGTAGGGGTCGCGTAAGGCGAACACCCTGCTGTCGATCATGATGGTCATCGAGAACGAACCCTGTATGATCCCCATGAGGTTCTTGAGAGAACGGACGGGGTCCCCGGTGTTCGCGATGTCGTTAGCCAGGAGCCTGACCGCTATCTCCGAATCGGACGAGGTGATGAACGCCCATCCCTTCTTCTTCAGGTCGTCCATGATCTTGTCCGCGTTGACGATCTCCCCGTTGTGCGCGAGGGCGATGTCCCCGTAGTTGGTCGAGACGACTATCGGCTGGGCGTTGTCTATGGTCGAAGAGCCGACGGTCGAGTACCTCACATGTCCTATGCCCAGGGTTCCTTTGAGGTTCTTGATGTCCTCTGGCTTCAACGCCTGGTGCGTCAGGCCCATGCCCTTGATGACCTTGATGCCGTTGCTGTAGACCCCTATGCCGGCGGACTCCTGGCCCCTGTGCTGGAGGACCCTGAGCGCGTAGAAAATGTCGACCGAGACGTTGGCTATGGAGGCCGTGGCAAAGACGCCACATTCATCCTGAGGGTGCTCGTTCTCCGTTGAACCCAACCCCCCTTGCCGTCGGTACCTGTTCCGCCGTGCCATGGATAGGTCGTTCCGCTACTTCAGCTTAATCCAGTTGTAGTGCCTGAGCTTGGCCGAAGCCCCGAACCCGCACGAGGCGCATACCTTGTGCCTCACGTGGTAGGCGCGCCTTCCGCAGCGCCTGCACACGATGTGCGTCTTCTTGGAGCCACGCTTGCCCATCGATGGTGTGCCCTTAGTCATTGCGACCTACCTCGAAATCACGGCGAAATGTAGATGACGTTGTCCCCGCGCACGATCACCTGGTCGTACTTCTTTGTGACCTTCGACTCGTGCGTCTCCTCTGCATTCTTGAGCACGAGGTTCATGTGCGGGTCGTATCCGTCAAGGAGGCCTCTGTAGCCCCTCTTCCCCTTCAACTCGACGATAACCTGTTGGTTGATCGCCTTATTGAGAACAGCCAGGGGTTTCATCAAAGTGACTCACCTGATTCTAGGATAACAGGTACTGTACTTAAAACTTTGCGGAGGGCCGACCCCAGCCACGCGACCGCCTGGCTCGCTCCGGGCCGCCCTAGGTGGGCTTCTTGGCGGGTTTGGCCGAAGCCGGCTTCTTCTGCGTCTTCCTCCGTTCCTCCTCCTCCTCGGCCGCGGCCCTCTGCGCCCGTGCCCTCAGGAACAGGAAGATGACGAACGCGCCCGCGCCCGCCCCTCCGGCTATCGCCAGGATCATCCAGAGAGGGAATCCCTCCTCCTCGACGATTACGACGATCCAGAACGCGGCGCTCTCGGAGGCGCTCGGGTCGGAGACCGAGGCGAAGTCGGCATACAGTTCGTGTATGCCCTCCTCCGCGCCTTGGGATGGCACGGGGACCTTCAGCGTGAATGTGACCGATTGCCCGGGATCGAGCATGACCGACGGGAGGGAGTCGTTCATCAGGTCGTACTCCTGCCCCTCCAGGATGACGGTCGTTGTGTTGAACACATCCGTGTACAGGTAGAGGTCGACGCCGTCGATGATGTTCCCCCAGTTCTCCACGGTGATGTTCACGAAGACGGTCTCTCCCGGCGACACGTGGATCTCCTCGCTCTCGAGGCTCACGGCGAGGTCATAGTAGGCCAGGATGCTGACACCCATCGGCAGGGTGACGTTGACATCCGGGTCGTTCTCGAGGACCGCGGTGAGGTTGAACTCGTGCACGCCCGCGAGAACGGTCGCCCCTGGCGTCATCGTCAGCTGTACCCTGGTGGTCTCGCCGGGTCCGAGTGGGACGTACACCGTCCCGAGGACCGCCCAGAAGGAGTCTATGCCCTCCAGGCCGAGTCTCGTGACCTCGTCCGCGTTCCCCAGGTTCGAGACGTCGATATAGTAGATGACCTGCCTGTCCTGGGCGACAGAGTAGTTGACGAACGCCTGCCCTGCAAGGGACACATGCAGCTCTCTGTGCGTGCCGGTCGTGAGCAGTGCCGAGCCGCTGGCGTCGTTGCCCGAGAGGTTCTGCGAGACCGCGTTGAGCGTAAGGATGTCGGTCGTACCTGGCGGGTCGTACCTCGAAGGGATGACCGTGACCGTGACCTCGCACGGGACCCCTGGGACCAGCTCGACCGAGTCCGCCGACGAGACCAGCTCCCATCCGCGCTGGTCGGTCACCTCGATTGCGAATGTCTCGTTCTCGTTTGCGTCGTTGGAGACGATGAAACGGTATGTGTATGTCATGGTGGGCTCGACCGTCTCCCCGCCGGGGGCCGAGACTGTCACGTTCCCGACCCTCTCGACGTCCACCATGAGCGGGACGGTGTCGTTCACGCTCTCCCGCTCCTCGCACTCGACCTCGAGGGCCAACATTCGCGGGCCTGGGGGGATCCCATCGGGCACGCTCACGTTCACCTGCGCGGTGATCGAGCCGCCCGGGGCGACTGTGAAGCGCCCTTCTGGGGACCCCCCGAGGTCCACGTCCCATCCCTCTTCAAGGCCAGTAGCCGTGAGCAGGAACGCGTACTCCGAGCTCCCTTCGTTCGTGATCGTCGCGTTGAAAGTCACATTCGTGCCCGGTTCCGCCTGGGCGCTGACCGCGTCGCAGACGAGGGACACTCCCAGGGTCCGGACAACGTAGTCGACCGAGACCTCGTTGTCCCTCTCCTCCGTCTCGCGCACGGAGTCGTCGGGGTCGACCTGCACAGTGACCTGTGTCTCGCCCGCCGAGGTCAGGTGGCGGAACGACACGACCCTGCCGGTCCCGCCGGCCAGCGAGGGGACGGCGGTCTCGTTTACGGTGACGCCGTCCACGAGCAGCCTGACGACGAGAGAGGGTATCGTGTCACCTTCGAGATTCCTCACCGTGGCGTTCACCCACATGTAGGACTCCTCAAGGGGCTGCGTGCTCGACAGGGACACCTCTCCGGCGTACACCGCCGGGTTGGGTCTGTGGGTCCTCTGGAAGAATACCTCCTGGTTGCCCACATCGCCTATGAACAGGACGAGGCTGTTGTTGTCCTTGGCGCACATGACAATCGGCTGCGTGGCGTTGTAGAACCCGTCCCCGGTCATGGGCTGGTCGTAGACCTCGAGCGAGCCATCGTACGCCATCGCGGAGTAGTGGATCGCCCATGCGCCCGACGAGTTGTCCTGCCAGACGACATCGATGGCGTTGGAATCGCTTAGCTCCACCCTCGGGACCCTGGACTCGGTCTCGTCCTTGGGGGAGATGTTCACATCGTCCTCGATCGTGATACCTGTGTTGTCGAGGAGCGTGTAGAATATGTCAAAGCTGGCGTACCTGTCGTCGTCGAAGACGACGTGGATGTTCCCGTCGGTGTCCACCGCGATGTCAGGCCTGCTGGCGGGCGACGCGAAAGTCACCCTCCTCTCCACGGTCTCCATGATGCCGTCGACCGTGAGCTTCTTGTAGAACACCCCGTGGTTCACGACGATGCCGTCGTCGGAGTCCCTGAAATCGTACCATGTGAGGTGGACATCGTTCGCGGCATCGAGATCGATCCTCGGATGCTCCGAGAGTCCCGGGTCCCTTGTGACCCTGATGTCCGCTGTCAGGGAGAACCCGCGCTCGTCCAGCCGCTTGTAGTAGATCTCCAGGTTGCCGTCGCCGATGTCGTTCCTGGCGTCGGTCCACACGAGGGAGAGGCCGCCTTCAGCCTCTACTGCGATGTCCGGCTCGGTAGAGTCGGCCGGGTCGGAGTCGGACACCTGGAGTCCGTTCTCCTGGAACGTGATGTTCCCGTCCCAGTACCAGAGCTTTGCGAACAGGAGCTCCCACGAGGCGTTCTCGTACTCCTCCCAGACGACGTAGACGTGGTCCGTGGAGTCCACCGTCACCGCGGGGTGCATCGACGGCGCCGCGTCGTTGGAGATCTTCGCGTCGTTCGTGAGCTTGTTCCCCTCGGGGTCGAGCTTGACGTAGTAGATGTCCCCGTTGCCCGACCTGTAGTCCTCCCAGACGACGTGCATGTTGCCCAGGTCGTCCACGACAGAGGAGACGTTGGTCGAGGTCTCAGGGTCGAAAGTCACCCTGATGCCATCGCCGAAGTCGTCCACCGGGAATGCGTGGGTGGGCGACACCGACGGTCCTTGGAGCAGGACGATTAGCACTAACGGAAGGAGCAGGACGCCCGTAGTGATCGCCGTGAGCGTCGCCCGTCCCACGGTGGCCATATTGTTCAGACTGCCTCACTTGACTCATAAGGGTTGGCGCTCAATTCTCGTGCCTGACTATCAATCGCGGAAGACCCCCCGCGAAATCATGCCAGCAGTGCACAAAACAGGGGGGTGAAAGAATCTCGGCCGATTCTCAGCCAGGGCAATCCTGGACAAACGCTTATCAGCCATGCAGGCCGTCTTTTGACACGCGCGTCTTGCGTGGATGCACTCTCAAACACCCCTGTAGTCGCTGCGCTCTCACTGCGTGTGCGAAAGGCAAGGACTCGGTGGCCAAATTCTTTCTAGGGCAGGGGTCGAGGGAGCGGATGCCAAGACACGCCCCCTTCATTTTTTTGACTGAATCTGAGCCAGATTCCTTCTCGATGAATCGACTAGGGCCGACGCACCCGTCAGAGCTGGAGGACCGTATTGAGGAGCAGCTGCGTCACTATGGCCGTCACCGTGCTGATCCACGTGATCATGGCGAAGTTGATGTAGAAACTGTGCTTGTGGCCCCCGCCCGCGAAGGTGACGATGTTCGCGGAGATCAGCGAGTGCACCATGACGATGAACATGAAGATCCCCTCCGCCAGAGAGAGATCGAACGATTGCAGCGCGATGGGCATGACGACGGTCGTCTGCGACAGCGCGAACTGTGCGTTCATCCGGTTGAGTAGCTCCATCAGGCTCAGGGCGGAGAACAGGGTGAACGTGATGCCGATGGACATGCCGTACATCGTGCCGAGCATGTTGTCCGCGGCCTGGTAGCGCTTCCTCCTCACATTCATGAGCTTGACGAAGTTCGAGGAGATGATGTCGATGACCTGGTCCGGCTTGCCCCCGACGGCGAGACCGACGACGTACATCTCGGTGAACTTCGAGATGAGGTTGCTCCCGCTGTCGGCGGCGAACATGTTCCACGCCCGAACCTGGTCGATCCTTGTAAGCAGCCGCCTGTAGAGCGACGCGACGCCTGTCGTCAGCTCCCCGAAATCGTGCTTGGCCAGGCGCCCTATGCCATCCGTGACGGCCGCGCCCGCCGTGGACGCGTACCCGCCGACGGCCCTGATGAACGAGTCGTAGTTCTCGTCCCTCGCCCTGACCCGCTTCTCCTCCTTCCTGATCATGAACCCAGGGTAGATCAGCGGCGTGACGCTCAGTGCCAGGATCGCCGTCACCGGCAGTCCGACGAGCAGCGAGAAGACGAGCAGGGCGATGCAGGCGGCGTAGGTGATTGGCAGGATGGTCTTGAGCGTCCTGTTGACCTCGTTGCTCTCCTTCATGTTGTGCCAGACCGGGTCCGACGGCAGCATGCTCTTGACCAGGTATAGGACGAAACCCTCGATGGCGACGAAGCACAGGGCGACGGCCGGCAGGAGCAGCGTGATGGATGTGTTTATGAACACTGGCAGGAGCGCGATGAACACCAGTATGAACATGAGGGAGATGAGGACTGCGACGAAGATCTCGAGCAGGAGGTCGATGTCCTTGAGCGACGTGTCGTACTTGTTGAGGTAGGTGCTCATCGCCACCTCCCTCTCCTTGCTGAGGAACTCCTCCATGTCCTCGCCTGCGTCGGCTGAGTGCGCGAGCCTGTCGAGGAAGTCCGCAAGCAGCAGTGACGGCGTCCGCCTGGCGACGGTCCTAGCAGCGTCGGACATGCCCATGTTCCAGTACTCCATCAGCTTGTAGATCTTCTCGACCTCGTCGCTGAGCGCCTCGTACTCCTTGACCTGCGACAGGATCTCGAGCATCTTCTTCCTGGGCAGCTTGGAGGTCGCGAGCACGCTCATCCGGATGAGGAACAGGTGCAGGTTCCTCTCGATCTGCATCTTCTTCCTCTCGCCCATCAGGAGCGGGATGAGGATGGCGACGACGCTGGTCATTATCGGGTATCGCGAAGAACAGGTACCTGAATATCCGGTCCGTGGCCAGATCCGGGACGAGCACGACCAGCATCGCCGTGAGGACGATGCCGAGGATTATCAGCGGCAGTGCGTACCTGGTGAAGTACTGCGTGACCGGCATGTCCATGGACTTGTACAGCCGGATGAACTTGTTCTCTGTCATGGACCGCCTACACCGGGAAGGGTAGGCCGCTCACCCCCTTCTTCTGGAACTCCTCCATCATGTTGTCGACCTTCTCGAACTTGAATATCCCGCGTCGGACCATCTCCTCGAGGACCCTGGTCCTGAGGGCGAGGTCCTCGTAGATCTTCCTCTTGTCCGCGTACCCCCTCTTGACCGCGATCTTCTCCTCGAGGATGAACGAGTTGTTCATGCCCTTGAAGACGTGCGTGTCGTCGGCCGCGTTCCACATGAAGACGGTCCTGGTCATGATGCCGCCGAGTGCCTCGTTGTACCCGACGATCTCGTCTATGAACAGCGTCCTCCTGAGGAACTTGCCGTCCCTGTAGATGCCGCCCTGGAAGAAGGCGACGTTGAGGTTGTCGATGAAACGTGATGGGGACGTTGATCGGGTCGCTCGTGAACCTCTGGATCAGCTTCCTCGTGGAGGCTGCGTGGAACGTCGCGAGGACAGGGTGACCGGTCTGCATCGCCTGGAATGCGACGCTCCCCTCCTTGCCTCTGATCTCGCCGACGATGATGAAGTTCGGCCTGGACCTTAGCGCGGCCTTCAGGAGCGCGAAGGTGTCGACCCTGCTCTCCTCGGGGCCGAAGTCCCTCGTGGCCAGTCTCTGCCAGACCTTGTGCGGCACCTGTATCTCGATCGTGTCCTCGGCGGTGTAGATCTTGCTCTCGTGGCGGATGAACGACAGGGCAGCTCCCATCGTCGTCGTCTTACCGGACGCGGTCTCGCCGCAGAAGAAGATGCTCATGCCCTCCTCGAGGCACATCCACATGTACGCGGCCTCCTGCGCGCTCACAGTGTTCCAGTTGATCAGCTGGGTCATGCTGATCGGCTCGGCGGCGAACTTCCTGATCGAGAAGCTCGGCCCGCGTACGCTCACATCGTCGGCGTAGATCAGGTTTATCCTGGAGCCGTCCTGGAGCGTTCCGTCGATGATGGGCCTGGCCATGGAGACAGGCCTCCCGATCCTCTCGCTCATCGACCGGACGTAGTTGTCCAACTCGTCCACCGAGTTGAACTTTATGTTGGTCGGCGTCGCCTGGAATATCTTGTGGATGAGTGAGATGTACTGTGTCCCGATGCACGAGATATCCTCGATGTACGGGTCCATGAGCAGGGGCTGGAGAGGTCCGTTCAGGACAATGTTCTGCCTGGCGTGGTACTTGACCCTGTCGAGTTCCTCCTCGGTCACCGGTATCCTCGACTCCGCGAACAGGTCGCCGAAAGGCCTCCTCTTCGGCATCTCGGTCTTCTCGGTGATCGTCGTCGAGGCGTCTATCAGGTTCATGAGGCTGTCCTCGAACTCCTTGAGCGTCTCATGCGGCTTCTCGAGGAGGGCCTTGTTGTACACCTGCTGGACGATGTGGCTGTAACGGGGCCTTAGAGCTTCGTCCAGCGGCGGCTGCACCGACGTGTACATGATGGGTATCGATTTGGTCATGAAGATGTGGACGAAGATGGGGTCACCTACGGGGTAGATGATGTTGACCTCCTCCCTGTCACCGACCTCCTTGGCCAGGGATGGATGAAACTCCGGCATCTTCCTGTGCACGTTCATGAACTCCTGGACGTGCATGGAGAGATGGGGGTTGCTTTGCATGGCCTTCGAGAACGCGGCCTTGTCGATCGGCGTCAGGCTCCCTCCTTCTCGGGGCAGCGGGGCCGCTCGCTGCGCCCTGTGGAACCAGGGACACCGTGCGGTGACTCAGCCCATTCGGTGGAGCGCATGCTCGGTGGCCTCCAACGAACATCCGGCCGCGCGGCCTATAAGGGTTGAGTCTCAATTCTCATGCCTGACTATCAAGAGGGCCACTGGCGAGCATCCAGGGCGTCACACGCTGAAGGGCAGCCCCGCGACCCCTTCCTTCTGGAAGGCCTTCAGGATGTCGTTGGCGGTCTTGTAGGAAGTCAGGTTCATCTCCATCATCTTCTCGATGATCCTCGTGCGGAGGGCGAGCTCCTTGTAGATGTCCCTCTTGTCCCTGTAACCTCTCTTGACGGCGATCTTCTCCTCGAGGATGAAGGAGTTGTTCATCCCCCTGAACAGGTGCTGGTCCGACACGGGGTTCCAGACGAATACCGCCCTCGTCATCACGCCGCCCATCGACTCGCTGTACCCGAGGATCTCCTCTATCGCCAGGGTCCTCCTGATGAGCTTCCCGGCCCTGTAGATCCCTGCCTGGAAGACGGCGACGTTCAGATTGTCCATGCTCGTGATGGGGACGCTGATGGGCGCGCCAGTGAACCTCTGGATCATCCTCTTGACCGATGCGGCGTGGAAGGTGGCCATCACGGGGATGCCCGTCTGCATCGCCTGGAAGGCGACGTTGCCCTCCTTTCCTCTGATCTCGCCGACGATGATGTAGTTCGGCCTCGACCTCAGCCCCGCCCTGAGCAGGGCGAACGTGTCGACCCTGCTCTCCTCCGGCCCGAACTCCCTCGTGGAGAGCTGCTGCCAGACCTCCTGGGGCGGCTGGACCTCGAGCGTGTCCTCAGCAGAGAAGATCTTCTGGTCGTACCTGATGAACGGGAAGATCGCGTTTAGGAGCGTCGTCTTGCCGGACGCGGTCTCACCGCAGACGAAGACGCTCATGCCGTTCTCGAGGCAGAGCCACAGGTACGCTGCCTGCTGGGCGCTCATGGTGTTCCACTTCGCCAACTGGGGCGCGCTGATGGGCTCGGTGGCGAACTTCCTGATGGTGAACGTGGGACCTGAGACGCTGACGTCGTCCGCGTAGATGATGTTGATACGCGACCCGTCGGGGAGCGCCCCGTCGATGATGGGCCTGGATAGCGATGCTGGCCGCCCCATCCGCTCGCTCATCCCCTTGGCGTACCTGTCCAGGTCCTCGAGCGACTCGAACTTGATGTTCGTCTCGCTCATCCCGAAGACCTTGTGGAATAGGTTGATCTCCTTCGGTCCGATGCAGTGGATGTCCTCGATGTACGGATCCCTCAGGAGTGGCTCGAGGACGCCGTTCTGCACTATGTTCCTCTTGACGTAGTACTCGACCACGCCGAAGTCGTCCTCCGCCATGTAGATCTTGTGCTCTGGCTTGAACATCTGGGCGACCTTCGTCGGTGGCCTCCCAGCAGTGACCTTCACGTTCTCCGAGAGTATCTTGTCGATGATCTCCATGAACTCCTGGTCGGTCGTGTGGATCTTCTCCTTTCCCGCCTGGAGGAAGATCCTGTCGACGACTGCCGAGTAGCCAGGTTTCATCTCCTGGGTGAGGATCGGCTGGACGACCGTGTACTTGAATCCGGTGTCCTTGGACCCACGGAGGTGTATGAATATCGGGTCCCCGACAGGGTACACGATGTTCACGGCCCCATCCTTCATCTGGTCCCTCGAGACCGTCTCAACGAAGTTCGGGTTCTGCTTCGTCTCCTGGGCGTAGTCCTGGAGGTAGATGCTCAGGTGGGGGTTCCGACCCATCACGGCGCTCAGGTTCGCGGGCACGTCGTCACCACCTCACGCCACCGAGGTGATCTCGATGACCATGCCTACGTTCGGCTCGATCCTGAACCCGATTATCGGAGCGACCCTGTACTGTGTGCTCGAGAACCGCTTGACCATGATGCTCCTCGATATCATCCCGCCGACCTGGGCGACCATGACATTGAGGAAGATGTGGCTGTCGGATTCGAACGGGCTGAGCGTCTCCGCCTTCAGCTCGGTCGGGTCGACGGATAGTATGATGCTCTTCCCCATGCCGGCCAGTTTCTTGAAGAATCCCAGGATCCTGAGGCTGTTCTCCTCCTTCTGGAGGCTGTTGCTCACGAGGCTCGAGAACGTGTCTATGATGATGATGTCGCTCCTGAACAGCTCCTTGCCAGCCATGAGCATGCCGAGGAAGTCGTCCCTGCTCCTAGTCTGACCCACGAGCGCGTACACCGGGACGAAGAACAGCTTCTCGTCAAGGAGGGAGGACGCGACGGGGTAGTCGAGGGAGTACATCTGGTTTATGAAGTCCCTGACCGTCTGCTCGGTCGATATGTAGGTGACCGAGTACTTGTTAGATAAGAACCCGTAGGTCATGCGCTGCAGGACCGCGCTCTTGCCCGCTCCCTGGGCACCCTCTACCAGGGTTATGGTGCCCGCTGGGATGCCCTGCCCCATCTGGTCGTGCAGGTCGTCTCGGGCTATCTGTAGTTTGTAGACTTCACTCAAGGAGGGTCAGGCCCCCTGCCTCATATGCGGAAGTCCATATTATCGCTGACGCCGTTCTCGGTCGTCACTGTGACCGTGTGGTCCCCCGCAGCGAGGCTCTGGTCGATCGATATGATCAACGTGCTCGCCGGTTCCCAGTACGTCGTGCTGCTCCCGGCGACGGTCAGTGTAGCGTTCAGGACGGTCGTCCCGTCCAGCATGATGCTGGCGAGCTCCTGGTTCAATATTACCTTCCCGACGTTCTTCACGTATATGAGCACTGGGTCGTTCGGGACCACGCTCGGGTCGTTGATTATCTGAATATCCGTTGCCAGCTGGTCCTCTACTATCCCGCTCCGGTCGTCTATGCCGCCCGCGATGTCGAAGACGCTCCTTGACGCCACTGCGACGACGATAGACGCCACTACGAGCGCAGATATGAAGAAGATCAGCTGCGTAGATGCTGTGCTTGCACCCATGTTTTTACCCCCTTCTACAGCTGTATGACCTTCGAGACTCCGTTCTCGGTCACCACCTTGATGCTCGTGCCGAGGTTCTCGATCACGAGCCCGTTCGCACCGTCTGAGACGAATATCTTCCCGGTGGCATCCACGCCCCAGACGTCGTCACTCATCCCATCATCCACTGAATCCAGATAGTTGCCGTCCTCGTCGAAGACGAGGATCTCATCGCTGTTGTTCACCACGTACAGGAACCGCCTGTCCAAATCGGCCGGGCTGGCCGAGACATCGGTCGGCGCCGTAAGCATGGCTGACCCGACCACCTGCACTCCACCCGACCCGTCGAGGGCATATCTGTCGATGTGGTACGTCCCGGACGAGGAGTCGGTCACGAACACGAACGCCGAGACGAAGATGTCCACGGGCGTGCTCATGGTGCCCCCGTTGGCGATGAGGCAGTCGATGAATGCCCCCGTCGACAGGTTGTACCTGTCCACATGGTCCTGCCCGTCCACGAGGTAGATGTAGTCGGCGTCCACGGCGATGGACCCTGGGGCCGAAGTGTTGGTCGCATCGTCTATGAACGCGTCCACCCAGGACCCTGTCGATGTGAACCTGTCCACGTGCGTCCCGTTGTCCAGCACATAGAGGTAGTCACCGTACGCCTTCAGATCGACAGGTCTGACCATGTGCGTCTGGTCGGAGATCGTGAAGTCGAACACCCCCTCGAGGGTGAACACGTCGATGGCGCCACCGTCTATGACGTAGGCCTCGTCACCGACGCTGATGTTCCTCGGCGAGGAGAGGCGGGCGTCGCTCGATGCGAACTCGCGCACGTCGACCCCTGCGTCGAACGTGAGGTTCGGGTCGATGAGGGAGACCGTCATGACATCGGTCGGGAGCCACAGGTCGCTCGTGCCCCCGTCGACCGTGAATGTCGCGGATCCGATCAGTATCCCGTCCACAAGCAACTCCGTCTCGTTACACTCCAGGGCGGTCCCGCCCGAGTTCCTCAGCCTGATGTCGAGTCTGTTGTCGTCCCTGTAGTAACGGACGTCTATGAGGTCAAAGCTCGTCGAGGCCCTGTCGCTCATGTCGTCGTATTTATCCTCGAACGAGCCCGTGACAGTGTCGAACGCATCGTTGACACTGGAGTAAAGGAAAGAAAAAAGGGTTAGAAAGGCGGCGAAGAATATCGCCATTGTCGCCGAGACACTAAACCCCATGAAAGCCCTCCAGGCTCTCCTTGAACTTCGAGATGTTCTGTTCAAGGGAGTTCAGCCGATCCTTGTCAACCTCGAGCCCTGATATCTTCTGTATGAAGAGCAGGGATTTCAGATGGTCGTCAGCCGAAAGGCGCCAGTCCTCGACCTTCTTGTACGGGGCCGAGGTCGGCGTCTGCGGCAGCTCTCTGAACACGTCCTCGCGGGACTCTTCGGACGGCATGTACTTCGTTATGTCCTGCATCTCGCCGCGGGCGTAGGACATGACCTCGGACTTGACGTCCTCACTGATCCATCCTACATCGACATAGTAGTCCAACACCAGCGATATCTTGTCCCTGGTGACGCGCTCGAACAGGAATTCTATCCAGCGCATCACCATCACGAGCGAGAGGTAATCGTGCGGGATGTAGGCGAGCATCGGCTTCTTGTTGTGCTTGCTCTTCGCTCCCGCGCGCACCTCGGTCTCGCTGGGTGCCTCGCTCGGTTTCATCCGACCACTAATCGCGGCGTGTTCCCTGCCACGCACAGCTGGTCCCCTATCAACGACCACGGTTGACCTACTCTCTGGCTCCCACGGGGTGGATCCTCTGCTTGGTTCGGCAAGCCTTGCCGTCTTGAAGGTCTTGACCTCGGGCTCCCCCTCCTGGAACGGCTCGAACTCGGGCATGTCCCCCCCGATCTCCATCGGGGGCAGCTCGAGCTCCGCCGGTCCGGGCGCAGGCGCCTTCGGAGAGGCATCCTTCTGAGAGGTGCCGTTCTGGCTCTTCCCGTTCGCATCTATGAACGGGTTGAACTTCGCGGAGACGACCTCGTAGATGGAGAGAAGCTTGCGGATGTCCTGGTCTGTCTGGGACATGCGGTCTTTGACCTGGGACGTGTCGTTCCGCAGCATCGTAAGCGCGGAATCGATGCGTCCCAGCTTGTCCTCGACCTCCTCGAGACGTCCCAGGACCTCGCTCATCTCCTTGAGGTTGGAGATCCCAACCCCCTCTGCGGGGTCCGCTCCTGGCTGTTCAGCGGCCTCCTCGACCTCTTCCTCCGGAGCCTCCTCTTCCTCGAAGTCCTTGAGCTTCCTTCGAGAGGAGGAACCTTCCTTCTCAGGTTTCTTCCGGAACAGGCCGACCATTTGTATCACCAAACCCCGTGTTCTTGTGTAGGCGACGGTCCATCCCAGCCCTCACGCTGATTCAGCGATCCTGGGGCCGCGCAACCGTCACTGCACACGGGTATCACCAGAGGCTATAGTGTCTCTACTTCAGCGTTATGATGTCAGTCGCGAAGACCGACGGCGCCACGAACGCAGAAGTACGTTGGCACACCGTGCTTCGGGATCAACAGCACTGACATTCCCTGCTGGGTGACGAGCTCCTGGGCGTGTCAGGTTGAGGCTGACCATGATCTCGACCAGGTCACCAGGGGTCACACCGACATCGGTCGTGGTCCATGTGTTGGTCGGGGTACGTGTCTCTGATCTGCGTCGCGTTGAACCCAGTGGCAGTTACGTCTCCCTGCGTACTCGAGGCTTACCTCGGTTGCCCCGTCGTAGATCTCAATGTCCATGTTGACCAGGTTGATCTGGGGGCTACCCGCCTGCAGGGCAATCTTCATGTGCAGCTCAGATATCACTCCAGTGCTGACGCCCCATGCGGCAACAATCTTGACGCCAGTCGCTACCTCTTGCATAGCCTGGTCACCGGTCAGTTCAGCCTGGGACTGCAGCTTGTATGCGGTCTGTACGAGGACACCCGCGGCAACGGCTGCCACGAGGATCATCGCGATGAAGATGAGCAGTGTACCCACGCCCATCTCACCTGCCTCGTCCTCCTTCCTCTTCTTCCACGCTAGTTTCTGCATCTCTTTTGCCTCCACATTTCATCTCTTTCCCAGGTTCCGTACCTGAGCGACTGTCCGGGCATCCAGCCCGGCAAGGGGACCGTCTGAGCCGTCCTCGCTCCCCGCCTAGTGGCAGGCTTCGAGAGCGTCCGCTCGTCGAAGGTCTGTCGTCAACACACGAGTTTCCACCCACTGCTGGCGATGGCCAAAACATCGTGGGCGTCAGTCATCCCTGGTTATCCACCAGGGGACCCGAATCATCGTGGCCTCTGTACTTCACCTCCGATGGCGATCGCCGCCGAGCTGCTGTTGGGCGGGAGTGAGAGAGACGCGCCTCCCAAGGTTAGTTTTGAGAGGCACTATCCACAGGGCATGCAGACCTCTCTCGAAGTTCCCATCGCGGGGGCATGTCTTAAAGACTATTATTCAGAAGTCTCATAAAATTACCATGGCTGATTCTCACAGGTGATTGACGCGGCGGGGGAATCAGCTATCTGGACAAGGGGTTTGGTGTCAGTCGTCGGATGCTTGCGCCTGCGCTCAGACGAGAGTTATGTACCTGTAAGTGCCGAGGTACGGGATCGAGCAGTCCTCGATCGACGGCTGACCTATGCTCGGTATGAACTTCAGCTCGAAAGAGGATTCTGCGTGCAGGTTCAGCCCTATCTCTCCCGCATCGATGAAGATCTTCACGAGCCCGCCAGAGGTGAGGGAGTACGTTGACGCGAAAGTGCCGTCGATGTCCCTCAGTACCTCGACCGAATACTCAAAGGCCGTGGCGCCCTCGGACCCGAACACGGCCGTGTTGAATGCCAGCGTGGCGTCCATCTGGCCGTCGGTGATCTCCAGCATCAGCGAGGTGAACAGGATGGGGTCGCTCCCCGGCACCGTCCTGACCTTGATCTCGATCATCTGGATCATGTTGGACGGGAATACGGGGTCCGCATAGTTGCCGGCCGCGTCCACGGCCACCACTGTATAGTAGTAAAGGGTGCCCGGGATGCCCGAGAAGTCCGAGTAGGACCCGGTGTCGGCGCTCAGCGAGGCGCGCGGGGTCATGCCCTTCAGCTCATCGACGCTGTCGAGGCTCCCCATGCCCTCCGCCCTGAAGACCAGGTACCCTGCTACCGACGTCTGCCCATCGGTGCTGTTCTCCCAGGTCAGGGACAGGCACTGGATGGACTGCCTGACAGCGAGCCCCAAGACTGGGGTCGGCGGAGCCGCGTCGGCCCCAGAGGCCGTGTACGACAACGCTCCGAAGTAATCCTGGTTCCCCGAGCGGTCCTCAGCCACCACGAAGTAGTAGTACGTGCCGATCGCAGGCGGCGAGTCGATGTAGCTGGAGGAGGTCGAGTTGAACTCGTCGAGGAGGGTCGCGGAAGTGACCGTGAGGATGGTCCTCCCGTCAGCGACGGACGATGCCACTGACGGCTGCGCTCCCTCCGACCTGTAGAGGCGCTGCGTAAGGACGCCGCTGCCAGCGTCAGAGTCCGGGACCCAGAAGAGCGAGACGGAGTACTCGTCCGAGCTCGCGGTGCTGGTCATGGTCCCACCGGCAGGGGCGGTCAGGTCCTCGTCCTGGGTCGTGCCGTCGGTGGATGTGGATGTGTCAAGGGCTGAATACAGCACCCTGTTCCCAGCCATGTCGACGCCGATCACCGCGTATGCGTAGGATGTGGCGTTGTCGTCTCGGACGGAGTAATCGACATACTGGACGTTTCCGAAACCAGATGTGAGCCGCGCGATCTCATAGGTGGACGTGATCTGGCCTATCGTGAGCAGCCTGTTCCTGGCGATCTGTTCGTTGTATGCGTCTGGGTTGGTTGGGTCGTAGACGCCCGTCCTGTAGAGGATCTCCTCGGAGAGCCCGGAGCCGTAGTCTATAGCGGACGTCCAGTTGAGCACGACCCTGAGCGGTGCCGCCCCATCAGATGAGGCGGTCACGTTGGATAAGGTTCCTCCCAACGGGGCGACATCGTCCGATACGGGCATGTACCCTGAGACGATGGTCGAATCGGTCCCGTTCGGGTTCCTGTCCCCGGCGACGTTGATGACCGCGAGACCGCCAGAGACCTCTGCCACAGCCTCGTCGACCCCCTTCTGCGCCTGCTGTTGCAGCAATGCCGCAGCGTACAGGATAAGAGACGCAGCTATCGCCGCCACAAGGACGATCGCGATGAATATGATCAGGGTACCGATACCAATGTCGCCCTCTTCGTCTTCCCTCAGCCTCAGGTTCAGTTTGTGTAGGGACATCCCAGTCCTCTCCGTGTTTCGGTGAGGGCATGGGACGTGACGGCGCCCGGCGCGGAGCGCTCCATGCAATAAGCACTATCAGAATACTGGCCCCGACGCTTCGGGGCATCTCCCGTTGTTGGGACGAGAGTTTACGGTCTGCATGCCCTGTGGATAGTGCCCCGAGATGCGTGGAGGCTACTGGATATCACATTGACGTGGAGTTTATATAAGACAATTACTCGTGATTTTCACGGACGACAATCAGAGAGAAAAGACAACTGGAATGGGTTTGTGGAACAGGTTTGGGATCGATATCCCTTCCATCCGTGCCCGGACGCCTCTCAACCATCGGCCGCACCGCGGCCGTCCTGTCGCTCAGATCCTGTAGTACTCCTCTATGTTGAACTCGTAGGTGTCGATCCTCTGTTCGAGGTCCCACCACTGGTTCTTGTCGACCGGTTCGCCCTTTATCTCCATTATGAACGCCCAGGACTTTATGTGGTCCTGGGGGGTGAGCTGCCAGTCGACAGCCGGCTTCCCGATGGGCCTCTTCGGAGGTGGAGATGGCTCCCTCGGCTCCTTCGTGAGGACGAGGTTGTGCTCCTCCACCTCCTCCTCCTCGAGGAGCATCTCCTCCTCGTCGGCCCTCTCCGGGGTCTTCGTTCCTTCAGCGATCTGGGACAGTCTCTCCTCGATCCCCTTGCCGATCCACCCGATCCGCTGGTAGTAGCCGAACAGCTTCGGTACGGCCCCTCGCTCCATCCTCTGGAGGAGGAACGCGAGCCAGCGCATCACGACCAGGTTAGTCCTGAAGTCCACTGTCATGTACTCCAGGACCGCTCCCCCGTCATCGTTGTCCATCGAGGTCATCTCCTGTCCATCTGCGTCCTCATGTTCAGCTCAGTGTCTCGTATGTGTTCGCCAGTACCGACGGAGTCGTGAACATCACGTAGGTCGGGATGCCGTGCTTCGGGATCAGAAGCGCCTGGCAGTCCTGCTGGATCGTCAGCGACATGTCCCCGCCCTGAGCCGTCAGGTCGATGTGCAGCAGCGCGATGTCGCCCTGTGTCAGTCCGACATCGGTCGCGCGTCCACGTGTTGTACGGGTACGTGTCCCTGACCTGGGTCGCATCGAAGGTGAGCGCCGCCGACGCCACGTCGTCGTAGCTCAACGACTCGTCGTCGTATCCGTTGGTGATCTCAATGATCATGTGGATCAGGTTGATCACCGGGCTCCCTGCCGATAAAGAGACCTTCATGTACAGGTCTGATATCGACAGCTGACCGGTCACAATGTCCGCCGTGGTCATCCCGTACACGGTGATGACCTTCACGCCCGTCGCGACCTCTTGGAGCGCCTGGTCACCGGTCGCCTCTGCCTGCTGCTGCAATAAGTATGCCGTCTGCACCAGGACCCCGGCTGCGACTGCCGCGACCAGGATCATGGCTATGAAGATGAGCAAAGTGCCCACCCCCATCTCCGCGTCTTCCATCCGCGCAAGTCTAGGCTTGCGTATTTTTTCCATATCTTGGACCTCCTTTGTTCTCGGTTGTCGTTGGCTGTTGTGGCGGAGGAAGGGTTAGCCCTGGCCCGGCCGGAGATCGGGTGCACCTGCCCGCGGGACACGCGTCCCGGGAGCCGGAGGTCGATGATATCCGACGACACGATCTCTAGCCAGAATCCAGAGCTGGCCTATCCGCCTGTTGTTTCTTCTTCTACTCCCGAGGGAGGTCTGCATGCCCTGTGGATAGTCCAAGCACGTTTTGCCCTCGACACGGTTGTCTCGCGTGAGAGCAATGACTGATTATCACGGACTATAGAATAGGGTTGCGTCGTGAAATCCGAAAAAGAAAACCACGGCTGCGACCGAGCCAGTGTAGTGATAAAGAAGGGGGTCCTGAGGGAACCCTTCGGGCCCCTCAGAGGAGAGGTTTCGTTTCCAGATCGCGACTGCTAGCGCTAGTTCTTACGCTGTTACGGGGGGAATACCGAGGCGCTGTTCGATAGTATCCTTCGTTACCAGCGACCGTGTATCATAGCTCTCTGGGTTTCGGGGTGGCCATGTTCTGGACGATCTCCAGGGGAGTCGCCCTGTAGTTCATGTCCACCTTCATGCGCAATGTTCCCTTGTCATAGACGAGGGTTACGCACCCGACCCGGGACCTGTACACCTTATATCGCTTCCCATCCGGTGTGAGTTCGCTTCCTTCCTGTTCGACAAGGCCCGATGCTGTCAGTTCTCTCAGCTTGCGGTAGCAGCTGGCCAGGGGGATGTCGAACATGAACGCGAGCTCCCTAGCGCTCCTAGCCTTATGATTTGTCGCGGCCAGGATGTTCATGTTGTACTCGTCCATTAGGACCTGAGCTAGTCCCAACTCGGTAGCCGTGGAATCCCTCACTGAGAAGAAGACGCTGACATCCCCTGGATGCCCCACACCCTCTTCCTGAATGGCGAATCAAAATTCTATATATATATAATTCACTAGTCGGTTACTACGATTGAGAATCAGGCCTCTCTATCAAACCCGGTCCACATCGCGGGTGATATGATGGCTTTCCCGCGCCCAGATCCGCATCAGAACCCCTTCGCGGACGCACTTTCACAGGACTGATACTCTCTTCTTGGAATTGTGCGGCATTGTTTATGAGCAGAGAGGATGAATCGTGTCTCCGAGGCCACTCGCCCTTGAATGCGTACGAACTGTCGAAGCTGTTGATCGACGAGTACTCCGCAAAGATACTCACCTATGCCCGGGACAGGCCGAGGAGCGTCCAGCAGATGTGCGATCACCTCGACATCCCGATGACGCTGGGCTACCGCCGGGTCAACAGCCTGATGGCCGAAGGCCTCCTCACCTGCGAGGGTAGGATCCTCACCCAGAGGGGGAAGTGGAGCCGGCTCTACGTCTCCCAGGTCCGCAAGGCGTACATCTTCTTCGAGGAGGGCAAGGTCCGCCTGAAGTTCGAGTTCAAGACCGGCCAGGTGAAGTGGTCGGATGACTGGGAAGCCGCGGCCGCGTACTGATCGGTCGGAGCGTCGTCGGCTTCGCCCGTCGATGGATGATTATCACATCGGAGATTTGACCGCAAACGTATTTCACCGATGCTTTCAGATGCCGTAGGGTAGTCTGCCTTTCGCCAACAAACACTTGAGCGTCCAGGCACGCCTGCCACTGGTGCTGCCATGATCGGCCAGAAGGAGAGTCCGAAGAGCAAGATCCCATCGGACATGGACCTGGCGAACTACGCACGGGCCTATGTCGGCGCGTACATGAGCGCCGTACAGAGCGAAGGCTCTGAACTCGTCCCGATGCTGGCACGGAACCATCCGTATTCCATAGAGGTCTGCTATCTGCCGAACAACTGCTTCTGCCTCATGTTCGAGAAGGCGGACAGGTCATCCATAGCGGTCCACGGTCAGACCTGGGACTATGTCATGGGCAAGGTCATGTCGGGGGTGACGCTACCTGGTGACGGTCTACCCGCACGAGGGGTGCACCACCGAGGGCGCGGCCGCCAAGGGCCGCCGCGACGCCATACGCGACATCCGGACCATGGAGAGCTCGGACATAGTCGAATCCACGAGACAGCTCGAGAAGGTCATAGACGAGCTCAGGGACGTCAGCCAAGGGAACAAGAACCCCCTGAGGATGGCCGAATCGGCCATGTCCAAGCTCGAACCCATCAAGCAGACCCTCGCGAGGTCGGGGCCGACCCTGGACATCATGTCCATGATCGACGCGGTCAAGAGCTACCCTCCTCCGACGAACCAGGTCGTACTGGACGACCAGGGGATCAAGCTCATCGAGACGGTCGTCAAGGAGCTCGGCTCGCTCCAGGAACTCGTCAAGCAGGTCAAGGAGCAGGACGCGAGGACGGCAGAGGTCGAGACCCGTCTCGGGTCGGAGCTCGAGACGTTCAAGGCCGCGCTCGACAAGAAGATCGCGAAAGGCCTCGGCGTCATACTCGCCTCCACCGACAGGAAGATCGACAAGGCGATGGCGGCGGTCGGTTCCATGCCCGTTGAGGAACCGGAGCCGGAGGAGGAGGAAGAGGAGGTCGAGGATCCCAGGTTCGACATGCTCTCGGACGAGATCGCGGCCCTGAAGGACCAGATCGTGCACGTGCAGGCGCTCGCCTCTGAGCCACCACCGCCGATAGTGGAGGCGCGGATCCCAGAGGAGCTGACGATGGCCCAGGAGCAGATGGGCTCTGAGCTCAGGCTGCTGTCGAGCCGAGTGAAAAGGATAGAGGCCTACCTGCAGGCCCTGTCCGTCGCCAGGAAGGTATCCAGGTAGATCCGCGCGACGCCGTTCTGCCCTTGCGTGACTGCCGTGTTCAGAGCTGGACGGTCGTGTCCTCTTTCATCCTCTCGAGGATGAGGTACGTGTTGCTCCTCTCGACCTCCTCGATCTTGATGAACGAGTCGACCATGTCCTTCAGCTCCTCCCTCGTCGACGCCCTCAGGAGTATCGCGAAATCGATGTTCCCGAGTAGGAAGTAGACGCCCCAGACGCCCGGTATCTTGCCTATCTTCTCGCCGATCTTCTTCGAGTAGTCGGGGCCGTACTTGCCCGTGATGAGTGAGATGGCCAGTATGTCCTTCCCGACCTTCAGGGGGTCGACGCATGCCTTGAACCCGGTGATGACCTTCTCGTCGATGAGCCGGTTCACCCTGTAGTGGACCGTCGAGGATGACAATCCTGTCTTCTCGCCGATCTTCTTTAGGCTGACGTTGCAGTCCTCTTGAAGCATTTTCAATATGATCTTGTCGTTCTTGTCCAAAGCTACTGCGGGTTGCTTGTCCGTGGATACTCCCCCACTAAAAAGTTTCGAAAAGGTTAGATGAAATTCGCATAGATAACGCTTTCGCACTCAATCGGTTGAATGAAACTGTGTCGGGCCCCGCAGTCCCGTCCCGATGCCTCGATCTGCCCATCACTGTGTTATCCACGGCCGCGGTCGAACATCAGATGAACGCGCCTATCGTCGGAAGGTCGAGCAGGTCCATGTCGAAGAAGACGATCCCCTCCCTGACCTCGTCCGCACCCAGCGCCTCCTTGCCCGCTAGGCCGGCCAGGAACGACGCCCGCCACCACAGGTCGAGGGTGTTCGTCGCCATGGCCCCGATGTAGACCTGTCCGAAGTTGAAGTCGTAGGCCTCGTCGTCGCACAGGTGGGCCGCATGCCCCAGGAAGCAGTCGCGCGAGTTCACAAGGCGGAGATACCTCGTCAGCGCCTCCCTCCCGGCGGCGTCCAGTGGCATCAGCTCGACGTCGGCCGGCACCGTCCTGGAGGTCTCGATGATCCGACCATCCTCCTCGAGCCTGTGACCCACTATCTCCCCTCCGGCGAGCTTGAATATGCTCCATCCGAGGTCCTTCCCTGCGTGGACCGGGAGGTGGGAGAGCTCCTCGAGGTCGAACAGCTCCGTCCCGTCCATGATCGCCCGCTGCACGACGTCCGCGTCGGGCTCCGCCATCCTCGCCTGCCTCGCGATCTCCTCCGCGGGGGAGTTCTGTCTCGTCTTCCCGTGCTCGGCGTAGGTGAGCATCCGGCTGAGCCCGATCCTGTCAGTGAGATCGTCCACGAGCAGGTCCGCCGCCCTCCTGACCGACTGGTAGGACTGGGCCACCCTGGCCTCGCGCGTGTTCTCGACGAACTGGCCGAACACCGCCGACGCCTCCGCGACCTCCGTCGACAGCGCCTTGTCCCCGTGCCATCGCAGGACCTCCCGGCCGACCGCCTCGAGGTCCTCCCCCGGGAGCCCTATGCCCCTGCACGACAGGTTGGCGTTCAGCTGGATCCTCCACCCGACGAAGACGTTGACGGGGAAGAGCCTGCAGAAGTGCGGCCTGTCCCCGTATATCGTGCACCGCCTCCCCTGCAGGAAGTGGCAGGCGCCGTGCGAGCCCCTGAGCTTGATGGCCGCCCCCTCCACGTCCGGGGAGATGTGCGTCTCCGAGACCCCCTCCGCGAGCCGCGGGTCCGCCCTGAACCGCTCCAGCTCGTCTGGCAACAGCTCCGGCTGGCAGAGACAGCAGAGAGCGCATCCGTCAATGCACGTGTACGACAACCCGTGTAGCTCGGAGAGGTCCGCCTCGACCCCCTCAGCCCGTGACCTTCCGTCCAACAACGTCCCATCCCTTCTGGTCCCCTACCAGGGACCCGTTCTCGATCATTATCTCCCCCCGGACGAACACCGCCCTGGGGAAGATGCCGGACATCCCCTCGAACGCGGTCCATCCGCACCTGGAGTGCATCCGGTCCGCCTTTATCTCGGAGCTCATGGCGAGGTCGACCACGACCAGGTCGGCGTCGAATCCCTCCGCGATCCTGCCCTTGTTGAGGCCGAATATCTGTGCCGGCCTCTCGCAGACCCTGCTGACGACGCTGTTCAGCGCGAGGTGCTTCTCCCTCACGTGATGGAGCAGCATCGGGACCATCGTCTCCACCCCTGGCATCCCGCTGGGGGCGTAGTCGAAGTCCTCCTGCTTCTCGTCGAGGGTGTGAGGCGCGTGGTCGGACGCGATCGTGTCGAAGCCCCCGCCGACGAGGGCATGGAACAGCGCCTGCCTGTCCTCCCTCCTCCTGAGGGGCGGGTTGACCTTGCCCCGCGTGCCCAGGTTGGCGGTGCTGTCGAGCAGCAGGTGGTGCGGAGTCACCTCGGAGGTGACGCCCTGGACCTTGTCCACCAGTGGGATCGATTCCTTGGCGGACACGTGGCAGATGTGCAGCCTGCAGCCCTTGGCCGCCTCGCGGACCTTCCTGATGGCGCTCGCCTCGCACTCGTTGGTCCTGTTCCTCAGATGGTCCCTCAGGCCCCCGCGCCGTGTCCCGCTGCCTCATGGACTCGTCCTCGGCGTGCACCGCCAGGACCTTTCCGGACGCCGCGACCGCGGCGATGCTCCTCCTTGACCGTCGCGAGGGAGCCGACCATCAGGTCGCCCGTCGTGCCGGCCATGTAGAGCTTGAAACCGACAGCCTCGTCCTTGAGGCCGGCGATGTCCATCCCTGGCTGGACCCCGGCGAAGAGCCCGAAGTCGACCAGGCTCTTGGCCGATGCAAGCTCCTTCTTCTCCCTGAGCGCAGCGACCGTGGTCGTCGGGGGCATCGTGTTGGGCATGTCGAGCACGCAAGTGACGCCCCCGTGGAGCGCCGCAACGCTGCCGGAGCCGAAGTCCTCCTTCTGGGTCATGCCCGGCTCCCTGAAGTGGACATGTGAGTCGATCGCCGCCAGGGAGGACGAGCTTCGACCCGAACCTGTGGACCCTGTCGCCCTCGAGGGTGCTGGCTATCCTCGCTATCCGTCCCCCCTCGACGCCCAGGCAGCACTGCTCGATGCGTCCCGAGATCAGGCAGTTGCCCTCAATGACTACATCCATGCTCCTCACTCAGGTCTCTTCGTGCTACCTCACCGCGGGGGCCGTCCTCTGAGAAGACCTCCGCCTGGAACTTGAACAGCTTCGTATCCTTGGACAGCCACGCGTCCGGCGGCAGGCCCGCCTTCATGCAGGTCTGGGTGAGGAACTCCTCCGCATCCCATTCCAATTCGACAGGGACCTGCGGGAGCAGGAGCCCCCTGGCCCATCCTTTCTGGATGATGAGTCCATCCGTGCCGACCTTCACACGAGAGGGCAGGTCGGCGCGGTCCTTCGTCTTCACTTCCTCGGGCGGCGTCAGGAGGCTGACCTCGACCTTGAGTTTGTCGAGCTCGCCCGCGCTCACGGGCGGGAACCGCGGGTCGCGCGCGCACGCGCTCACGGCAGAGTCCCTGATCGCGTCGATGAGCGGCATGGTCGGTTCGGGATAGCCGATGCATCCTCTCAGGTCGTCCCCCGGGTGTGTCGTCAGGGTGACGAAGACGCCCGACTTCTGCTTGAACAGCGGCGGGACATCGAAACTCTCCTGCGTCGTTCGCGTGACGTGATGCTCGACGGCGCTCCGGGCTACCCTGACCGCGAGCCTTCCATCCTCATCGGAGAACATCATACCAGCCTTGCGCTAATGGGCAGGCCCGGTTAAAAGGCTTTCAACCGCGGTCCCGCTTCGATGGAGGCGCCCGCAGGTCGTCGACGGACATGCTGGCCAGACGTCTGTGGACCAAAGATTAAATACAGACGACATGAATCACGAAACCGACCCCCATGAAGTTCGTGAAGATCTCCCAGTCGGAGTTCGACGAGATTCGGAAGCTTTACGAGGGAGTCATGTCCCAGGCCTGCTACGGCCTCTTCTTCAGGGAGGGCATGATCCTCGGCGAGGAGATCGCGAAGATCGCCCAGCAGGAGCAGGAGAAGTACTTCGAGATATGCGCCAACCTGCTCAGGGCCCGCGGATGGGTCGACAACGTCGTCTTCGAGGAGTCGACCGCGGTCGCGGAGGGCTCCGTGGAGGCATCCACCACCGCGGACGGACCCACCTGCCACAGGCTCAGGGGCATCGTCAAGAAGGTCTACGAGACTAGCTCCCACAGGCGCCTGCACTGCGACGAGATCGAGTGCATCAGCAAGGGGGACAAGCACTGCGTCTTCAGAGTGGAGCAGATGGGAGGGCCTTAGGATGGAGCTCAAGCCCGCCCTCAGGAACCTGAGGCAGAGCTGCGGTGCCATCGCATCCGCGATCATCAGCAGGGACGGCCTCGTCATCGCATCGGATATGCCGGAGGGCGTCTCGGGGGACACTTTCGCGATAATGTCCGCGACACTCCTGGGTGCGGCCTCGACGGCGAACTCCGAGCTGCGCATAGGCATGCCCATGGCGGTGACGGTCGACAGCGAGGACGCGCGCATCCTAATCGTGGGAGCGGGCAGGAAGGCCCTTCTCGTGTGCGTCCTGCCGCGCAAGGCGGACCAGTCCATGGCGATGAAGAAGCTTCAGGAGCTCGCGGACACCTTCAAGGTGCTGTGAGGTGCGGTGACCGCAGCAGACTGAGGACAAGGACACGGGAATGGGTTTTGCAGGAGGCCTCATGGGCCTCCGATGGGTTTCGACGGATCAGGCGATGTCAAGTTCCTTCAGCTTCGCCTCGCCCGGGACGCCGTCCTTGGACCAGCCCCTCGCGGCCATGTAGTCGTCGAGCATCTGGTTCATCTCCTCGACGGTTATCCTGCTGCCCTTCGACGGGCCGTCGGGGATCGGGTCCTCGTTGACGCGCGGCGGGCAGCAGCCAGTCCTTCCTCAGGACTCCGGCCCTCGCGTTGAAGTCGCCCTTCATGTTGTGTATCCGCTCGCCGATCCTGAGGAGCTCCTCCTCGGTGTACTGCATGCCGGTGATGGCCTCGATGACCTCCCTCAGCTTGTCTATGAGGAAGAAGCCCCTCGAGAACTTGCACAGGCCGATGCTGTCGTAGACGCACATGAAGTTCTCCATCGTGGCGACCATCGCGCCCTTGCCCACTGGAGATTGCCTGTCTATGCCCTCCCATCTCCAGAACTTGCCCACGAGCTCGGGCGCGTAGAACCCGGCCCTCAGGTGGCACGCGCCCCTGGTGGATGTCATGTACGCCAGGCCGTGGCCCTTCATGCCGCGGACGTCGTACGCCGGCGGCTCCATGCCCTTCGTGTGGATCGCGTAGCGCTCGGCCCCCTTGCCGATCCTCTTCGCGGCGATCTTCACGCCGTCCGCAAGGACGTCTCCGAACCCCTCGCGCCTGCCCATCATGCCGCAGAGCTTCGGGACGAGGTCGGGTGAGTCCTTCCAGTCGAGGCTGAAACCCACGTCCTTCTCCGTGATGATCCCGCGCTGGAAGAGCTCCATCGCGAATCCGATGGTGACTCCGGCGGATATGGTGTCGATGCCGACGAGGTCGCAGACGAGGTTGGCGTTGGCGACGCTCTCGATGTCCGGGTTGCCGCAGGCGCTCCCGAGCGAGTACAGGGTCTCGTACTCGATCCCGTCGAGGGCCGTCCCCTTGAACCTGCCGTCCTTGATCTCGAAGAGCTTGCCGCAGGGCTTGGTGCACGAGAAGCACGCCTTGTTCTTGGTCACGTATCTGCTGGCCCAGTAGTACGGGTCGATCTTCTCGCGCTCCGCGAACACGCCCTCCTGCCAGTTCCTGGTGGGGAAGACGCCCTTCTCCTTGTTGATCCAGCCGAGGAACTCGCCCGTGCCGTACTTCGTGTCCTCGACGAACGACGGGGCGGCCTCCATGATCTTCTGGTACCTGAGCGCGATCTCCAGGACCTTCTTCGGGTCGACGGGGGCCAGGTCGTTCGTGCCGCGCACGACGATGGCCTTCAGGTTCTTCGAGCCCATGACGGCCCCGAGCCCGCCCCTGCCGGCCTGCCTGTCCTCGCAGTCTATGCAGCCCATCCGGGAGAGCCTCTCGCCACCGACGCCTATGCACGCCACCTTGACGTCCCAGCCGTGGCGCTTCTTGAGGGTCTCGGGCACCTCGTGCGTGTCCTTGCCCCACAGGTCCGAGGCGTCGTTGACCTCGACCTTGTCGTCCTCTATGAATATGTAGACCGGCGCATCGGCCTTGCCGACGACCTCGAGCGCGTCGTACCCGGCGTGCTTGAGCTCGGCGCCTATCGACCCGCCCATGACGCTCTCGACGAGCGTGTTGGTCGCCGGACCCTTGGCAGCGAAGATGGTCTTCCCGCCGGTCGGTATGGGGTATCCCGCGAACAGCCCCCCGGCGATAGCCAGGGCGTTCCTCGGGTCGAACGCGTCGGCGTCAGCGGGGGCGGCGTTGTAGACTATCTCGACCACGAACCCCTGTCCGCCGAGGAACTTCCTCGCATGCTTCTCGTCGATCTGGCGCGCGTGGTGCTTACCAGTGGTCAGGTCGACCTTGAGTATCTTGCCAGCGTATCCCTTCATGTCACTCGACCTCCTTCGCCAGCAGCCTCTTCACCTGTTCGTACTGCTCGGGCTTCGGCTCCTCGTACTTGATCGCGCCCATGGGGCAGAACTTGACGCAGGTCGGGTCGCCGCCGCACAGGTCGCACTTGAAGGCCTTCTCCTCCATGCGCATGACGCCGAACGGGCAGACCTCGACGCATGTGCCGCACGCGGTACACTCGTCCTCGTCCACCCTCACGATCCCGTCCTCGTTCTTGATCGCCCCGACAGGGCATGCGTTCACGCAGCAGTCGTCCCCGCAGGCGACGCAGTGCGTGCACACCGACGGGAAGTCGATGCGCACGTCCCTCCTGTGGATCTGCAGTCTCGCGTCGGAGTGGTTGACCACGCCGTCGTGGAAGATCGTGCAGGCCATCTCGCAGAACCTGCATCCTGTGCACTTGTCCGGGTACGGTACCAACATCTTCGGCATGCTATGTGACCCCCGAAGTCTCTCGTCGGTCCGGGTAACGGGGTCCGGTTAAAAAAGGTGTGCGCTAGGGCCAGCGATATGCTCAGCCAGTCATCTCGCTTTCCGCTTGATTTGTATCCTCTTCAGCTCGTTCTTCTCCGGGATCTCCTTCTCCACCTCGGTGAGGATCGCGTCTATGAAGCTCCTAGCCGCGAGGAGCACCTCCTTCTCCGCCCGGTGTATCCTCCGCTTCGTCTCGTCGGGGACGTCGAGATGCTTCATCGCGACGTTCGCGGCCTGCACGACCTCCATCCCAGCGTTGACGAAATGGGTCATGGTCTCCTTAGTCGTCACCTTCGTGGCTATCTCCTCGAGGTGCCTTTCGAGGCGCTTTGCGGCGTCCACCCCTCTTTCGACCCTTTCCCTTGCCATCTCCCTCACCCTCGAACCTTACCCTGAGCCAGCCGTCCTCGTGGTCCGCGCCCAGCAGCTTCCTCGTTGCGAGGGCGTAGGGCAGCACGACGGACCTCTTGAACGCGCCTAGCTGCACTGTGAGCACGTCCTTGCGCGTATATAGCTCTAGTTTCTGGTCCATGGGGAACGGCATCTTCAGGGCCAATGTCGTCCACTCCCCCTCCTCGTAGACCTTCATCGGGCTCTCCGTGGAGAAGAGGCCGGTCGGGTCCAGGTCGCCGAAGAGCTGGTCCGCGAGCTTCTCGAGCGCCTTCCTGCCCAGGACCTCGCGCGGCATCAGCCCGGCCCTGAAGGTCCTCAGGGGGGCGAACATCTCCTCGATCGTGCCGAGGTGCGCATCCTGCTCGCCCCTCTTGCCGTGGCCGTGGGCCTCGAGGACGTCGTCGGGGAGTATCCTGTTGACGATGATGCTCTCGACGGTGTACCCGTAGAGGCAGAGGTACGTGTAGGCCCGCTGCGTCTCGGTGATGACCATCTTCTCCGGGTTCACCACCAGCCTCACGGAGGTGATCTCCGGGTCCGTCAGTATGTCCCTCACGTACCCGAGGCGCGTGCTGAGATGCTCCAGGTCGCCGAGGAACTTGTCCGAGGGCAGGGGCGTGCTCACCAGCCTCCCCACGGTCGCCCTCGCCACCTTGATGACGTTCTTGACCATCCCGAACAGGTGGTCGAAGTACCAGTTCGCTATGTCCGGGAACGCGAGGAGCCTCAGGGTGTCCGCCGTCGGGGCCGTGTCGATGACCACGATGTCGTACCTCCCGCTCCTCTGGAACTCCTCGACGTAGAAGAGTGCGGACATGAGCTCCATCCCGGGGAACACGGCCATCTCCTTCGCGGTGACGCCGTCCATCCCCTGGGACGCGAGGAAGTCGGAGAAGTACTGCTGGATCTCCTTCCAGCGGGTCTCCAGCTCCAGCTGTATGTCGATCTCTAGCCCGTCCAGGTCCTTCGCGATGGGCTCTATCTTGCCGGAGAACTGCATCTCGAACGAGTCGGCGAGGCTGTGGGCCGCATCAGTGCTTATCACGACCGTCCTGTGGCCCAGCGCGGCCGACCTGAGCGCCGTCGCGGCCGCGACCGAGGTCTTCCCGACGCCGCCCTTCCCCGTGTAGATGATGACCCTCAAAACCACGTCACCTGGCGCAGACGGCAACGTCCTGTCCAGCAATAATGGTGTCGGGGACGGGATTTGAACCCGCGACCTCCGGATGTCCCTAGAGCATCTGGTCAAGAGAACTCCCTATGAGTCCGACGCTCCACCGGTCTGAGCCACCCCGACATTGTTGAGGTGCGCGCTCGCGCGCGCCGGGCTACTGCTGCGGCGCGTCCCCGCCCTCGGGAGCGGGGGTCTCCGCCGCCGGCGCGGGCGCCGGCTCTGGCGCCGCGGGCTGCTCCGCGGGTGCCTGCTCCTCGGCTGGCGGCTCCTGCGGGGCCACTATCGGCGACTCGCCGGGCTCCGGGAGCTTCCCTACCTCGAGCACCTCGCTCCTGCGTATCTCGATGCGCTTGATCGGGACGATGATCTTCGAGGCGTCCGATATGGCCCTCGAGAGCTCACCCATGATGAGCAAGCGGACGAGCTCGCCTATGGTTATGCCGGATGCGATCTTCGCGGTCTCGGAGACCATGATGTTCCTGATGGCGGTCTCCTGGGAGGCCTGTATCCTCTGCTCGGAGACGGCCATGGTCTTGATCCTGACCCTCCAGCCGTCCTTCGTAGTGACGTCCACGACCGCGTCCGTCTTGGTCCTCTTCCTGCGGGTGAGCCTCCTGACGTAGTCGTTGGTCAGGTCGTGGCCTGCGAACACCGTGAAGGCATCGAGCCCCCGGACGTCCGTGACCCTGAACTTGATCTTGATGTGCATCTTGGAGAAATCGCCGGTGAGGTCCTGGACAGTGGCCTCGGTGAGCCTGCCCATGACGTTCTCGGGCACGTCACCGGGCGTCTCGCCCAGCTGCATCTTGCTGAACATGTCGGGGGCGTAGATCTTGTACCACTCCTTCGCCCTCCACTTGTCCTTGACCTTCTTAGCAGCAGCCCTCGTCTTCTGAGCCATCTAATACCTCGGTGCAGTCGATTGAGCAGGCTCGATAATGAGTCACCGTATTAAAAGCTTGCTGTACGTAAAGATGATGCGGGAAGGGGTTTGCGAGCCTCCTGGCTATCGCCTAACGCTTCCTCAGCTTCGGGTTCAGGACCTCGTCCATCGCGTACCCTATGAAGGTGAATCCGAGCACAACGACGACGATGCACAGGCCGGGCATGACTATGAACATGTATGGCCCGGCCAGGGCGACGCTGGCGTTGTAAGCGTCCTCCAAGACCCTCCCCCAGGTCTCCACGTCCTGTGGACCGAGGCCCAGGAAGCTGAGCGTGCTCTCCGACAGGATCGAGATCGCGATGGTCAGGATGGCGTTGGCGAAGATCAGGGGCACGACGTTGGGGAATATGTGCCTCCGTATGATGTGCCACTCGCCCGAGCCTATGGCCTTCGCCCTCTCGATGAACTGCCTCGACTTGATGGACAGGACCTGCGCCCTGACTATCCTGGCCGTGGTGGACCAGCCCGTCACCCCTATGACTATGATGACGGACATGAGGTTCTGCGCCCCCCAGATCGAAGAGATGACTATCATCAGGACGAGCCATGGGATGGACAGGAAGACGTCGTTTATGCGCATGATGACCTCGTCCTTCCAGCCGCCAGCGTATCCTGACGCGAGCCCGACCACGGTGCCTAGGATCATGGATATGGCCATGGCGGTGAAGCCCACGAACAGGGACGCCTTGGTCCCGTGCATGGTCCTGGTCAGGACGTCCCTCCCCAGCTGGTCTGTGCCGAACGGGTGTTCCCAAGTCGAGTCGTCGAGGATCTCAGTGGTGGCGTCCGTCGGGTCGTACGGGACGAACAGCTCCGCGTAGACGACGACGAAGAGGAAGAACGCGAGTATCACGATGCCTATCTTGCCCATCCACGTCATCATGAACAGGTCGGTCGTCCTTCCTATGTTCCTTGCCCCGAGACCCAGCTTGTCCGCCATGATCGGGTTGAATCCGAAGAGCCTGCGTGTCCCTGATTCGAATGCATTCTGGAATTTCATGTGCATCATCCCCCTCAGGTTATCGATACCCTCGGATCAAGCTTCACGAGTACGAGGTCGGCCAACAGGTTGGCCATCACGACCGCCACGCCGCCGATGAAGAATATGAACTGCAGTATGGGGTAGTCCTGCTTCGTTATCGCCTCGATCGTGATGTATCCTATGCCTTTGTAGCTGAACACGACCTCTATCTGGAATGCCCCTCCCAGGATGAACGCTGCGTCCATCGCGAGCGTCGTCACCACCGGCAGGCGCGCGTTCGGGGTCGCATGCCTCTTCATGACCTGCTTCTCGCTGAGCCCCTTCGCGTATGCAGTGACGATGTACTCCTCGGTCAGGACGTCGATGAGTGAGTTCCTCTGGATGAGGACGATGCCGGCCACGGACCCTATGGTGAGGGTGGTGACAGGCAACACGAGATGCATCATTATGTCCCAGACCTTTTCAAGGGTCAGAGGCCACGGCTGCGTCCCCGCGGTCAGATACCCTCCCGCAGGGAAGACGCTGAATATGCTCACGAACAGGACCATCAGCAGGATGCCGAACCAGAATATCGGCATGCCGTAGAAGAAGAGGCCGAACCCGGTGATGGCTATGTCGGCGGGTTTACCCCTCCTATGCGCCGCGATCTTACCTAACACGATGCCTATGATGAAAGTCAGCGCCGAGGACACGCCTAAGAGTAGGAATGTCCAAACGATGGCGTTGCCCATGACGTCGATCACGGGACGTTCGTACATGTACGACGTCCCCCAATCACCTGTGAATGTCATTACGAAGTATGTCACGAACTGCTCTGGATAGGAGTCGTTCAGACCCATCATCTCGACGTTCCGCCAATAGACTGCGTCGGAGGTCTGCGGGGTCCTCGGCGTCATCAGCTTCGCCGGGTCGCCTGGCATGACCCTGAAGAGCATGAAGTTGACGATCATGATCAGGACGATCGTGATGAACGCGTTGAAGAGCCTCTTCCCTAGCACACGTCTGAAACTGGCCAAGTTTGCACCGTCCGGTTGGTGTGTTCTGATTCCGCGACTGCGCGCTATGATACTTTCCTTTCAACCTGTCCGCGCGTCCGTGACAGGTCCCCCCGCCCCCATATAAAAGGGAGTGGAAAGTGTTTGGTGAAAGGGTTTTACGTGCTTCGTCCGACCCCGATGGATCAGCCCGATGGGGGTGGCTCCGGTGGGGCCATGCCTTCCATGCTGCCGCCCTCGCCCATGGCTCCCTTCTTCTTGCGCCTCATCAGGAGCAGGGCCGCGAGTACCGCCACGATGGCGAGCACGCCGAGCGCGACGTAGATGGCAAGGTTCGACCCTGGCTCAGGGTCGATCACGACCGTCGTCGTCTTCGTCGATGGCGCCGGGTCCGAGTGGTCCATCTCGTCGGTCGCGTTGACCGTGACCGTGTAGGTCATGCCCCATTCGGCGTAGGCGTGCGTGAACTCGACGGTGGCCGCGGTGTTGTTCGGCTCGGTCTCCACCTCTGCCGTGTCCGTCTCGCCGTCTCCGAAGAAGATCTCCACTGTCACCGTGTCCCCTTCCAGGTCCTTGACGGTGACCGTGAAGGTTATCTCCTGGTCCTTCTCGTACGGTCCCTCAGGGTCCATCACGATGCTGACCACTGTCGGCTTGAGGTTCGACTCCCTCACGGTCACGTTCGTGGTGGCGCTCACGTTGTTGGTCATGCCATCGTCGGCGTAGGCCGTCAGCTCGAACGTCCCGATATCCGCGTAGGTGTGCGCCGCCTCGTAGTTGCTGGCGATGTCCCCGCCCTTCACAAGGGGGGTCTCGTCGCCGAAGTCGTACCAGACGGTTATCTCGTCACCCTCAGGGTCCTCGCACAACGCGGGAGCTATTGTGAACTCCTGGTTGTACGTGGCCGTGTACGCGGACTGGAGGCTCAGCTCCGGCGGATCGTTCACGACGACCTGGACATCTATCGTCGAGAACACCTCGTCGGCTTCGCTGTCGTTGGCCGAGTAGGTCACCTGATAGGTCCCCTCGCTCTCGTACGCGTGCTCGAAGGTCACGGACTGTACATCCGTGGTGCCTCCGACAGAGTCCGCGGTCTCCGGGTCGCTTCCGTCGCCGAAGTCTATCCAGAACTCCAGCGCGTCCTCGTTCGCGTCGGCTGCCCCCACCGTGAAGGTGATGGTCTCACCGGCGAGGCCCGGGTCCGGTGCGTACGATGCCTGGAGCGCCGTCGGCCCGATGTTCACATCTATTGCGGATATCACTGCCTCGGTCGTCGTCGTGACGTTGTGCAGCATGCCGTCGTCCACATAGAGCGTCACGGTGTATGTCCCTTGGTCCGCCCACAGGTGCTTGACGCTGTTCGTCACCTGGGTGCCCGGGTCCGTGTTGTCCACTTCGGTCACGTTGAACGTGCCGTCGTCCCAGTCCCATGTGAAGGTCAGCGTGTCGGGGTCGAGGTCGATAGCAGTGCCGACTACTGGGGCATAGCTGTCCTCAGACCAGGTCACGTCTGCGATGGACACCGCACTCGGTGCGGTGTTCGTCATGATCACATAGTCGCGGTAGACAGAGACGTTGTGGAACTCGTTGAGCTCGTCGTCGTACCCGTCCCAGGCCCATACTGTGACCCTGTAGGTTCCGTCGGTGTCCCAGGTGTGCACCTGCACATCTGTGACCTCGGCTCCCTCCGCCGTCGGGTCCTGCGTGTCCACATCATAGGTGCCGTCGTCCCAGTCCCAGGTGAACTGGATCACCTCACCGACGTCTCCGCCGGTCTCCGCGTCGCTGACCGACGCGCTCCAGGTGATCTCGACATCGACATAGGCCGGCGAGACAGGGTTGGCGACCGGGGAGCCCGCGAACACCGGGCTCTCGTCATCCGATGTGACCGAGACCTCCGCTCTGGTGGTCACGGTGTGTCCCTGGATCAGGTCCGTCGCCGTGATCTCCAGGTCCATGATACCCTCTGAGTCGTACAGTGTGCGAGAAGGTGCGGGACTGCTCCGTCGTCGTGCCCGTGACTACTTGCGAGGAGCTCGCTGTCGCCGTCGCCCCATGAGCAGTTCACAGTCAGGTCGTCGCCGTCTGCGTCCATGACCGATACGGTCACCTCGAACGGGGTGTTGACCAAGTTCTCGTATGTCGGAGACAGACCGCTGACGAAGGTCGGCGCGACGTTGCTCGCGGACTCGAGGTCGTACCAGACCCAGAGCAGGTCGGACGATGTCGTCCTACCGGGGTGCTCTTCCCAGTTGCCCCAGTTCACGAAGTTCGCCTCGGAGTACGCGTAAAGCCCGAGGTCGTAGTACGGCGGGTACTCAGCGTACGAGTCGTACACCATCTGCTGCAGGTCGTTTATGAGCAGCTTCCTGGCATCGACGTCGATGGTCCTCTGTGCCAGTGCCATGACCTCGTCGAACTCGGACCAGCGGTGATCCAGATCGAGGCCGCGCTCGGCAAGAGCGTTGGTGTAGTTGTCGTCGTCGTACCACCAGTCGCCCATCGGCATCTGGCAGTTGTCGCCGCCCGTGAGGATCTCCTCGATCATCCAGCAGCTCAGGGCACCTCCGATCGGCTCGGGTCCCCAGCCCCAGTGCCAGACCCAGATGTCGTAGTCGCACTTGTACCACGCGATGTTGGTCATGACACCTTCGGACAGCTGAGCGGCTTCGAGACCTATCCCGGCATCAACGGCGTCTCCCTGCCACACCTGCGCGACCTGGAAGTAGTTCGGGTCCGTGTCTGGTGCCTCGCACCTTATGCCAGAGAGCTCGTCGCCCTCGTTGCACCAGTCCTCTGTGACCGCGAGCGCGGTCGGTCCTGCCTCGAGCAGGCCGTCGCCGTCGTCGTCCTGGTCGTAGCCCGCATCGATGAGCACCTGCCTCGCGGCAATCGGGTCGAACGTCGAGTTGGCCCACAGGCGTGTAGTGCCAGTCGTTCGGCTGGACGACCGAGTCCGCCATGACAGGTAGACCTCCCAGCATGTCGTTGACGATGTAGTCCTTGTCCATGCACATCATGATGGCTTTCCTTACCGCCGGGTCCCTCAGGATCGGGGTTGCCGCCGTAGTAGGTGGATGTGTCGAAGGCCTCGGGTATCGCGTTGATCGCGACATCCGTGATGCCCGGCTCCTGGACGGCCTGTTTGATGATTCCAGGCTGGTCGATGTGCGGTGTAGGTGTTGATGTCACCGTACAGGTTGATCGTGTCCAGAGTGCCATCAGTCATCGCGATGGATATCGAGTTCGAGTCGGTGAACAGGGTGTACATTATGCCGTCGAAGTCGATGTCCCTCTCATCAGGGTCAGTCTACATCGCGCCGTGGTAGTTCGGTGCCTTCTTGAACAGCCACCAGCTGTTGGCCAGCTCGCTGTCGTACAGGAACGGGCCGGAGCCGTACATGTCAGCTCCGCTGAGGCTGCCGAACTCGTTCGACAGACTATCCCAGTAGTCGCGGAGAGGATCGGCACCATCGACAGATCGTCGATGAGAGTCGCCTTCGTGTAGGTCGTGTTGATCCTGACCTGGTAGTCGCTCATCACGTCGACGGACCAGATGTCTGTCAGGTACCAGTCGAACGGTGTAGCCGGGGTTGGCCATGATCAGCTCGAAGGTGTATTTCACGTCGCTGGCCACCAGGTTGTCGCCCATGTAGCTTGGGTCAGCGGAGTCCCTGAAGTACGCGTCGTGCGTGATGTTGACGTACGTGCTCATCGAGCCGTTCGTCTGGATGTCCTGGTACCAGCTGAGTGCGAGGTCTCCCACTGGGCCACCCCAGTCCTCATCGTAGTACCACAGGCTGCTGTACATCAGATAGCAGACGACGTAGTCCTCTATCATCTCGATCTTCAGTGGGTTCCAGTTCTGAACCTCTCCGTTCAGCCAGCCCACGTCCACGATGGTTTCGTCAGCCGCTTCGACATCCGCTACCGGGGAAGTGACCCCGACAATGGATGGTACGGCGGAAACAAAGACGGCCACCGCTACGAATATTGCTAGCACACGAGTTGCTCTCTGCAAATATTCACTCATACATTCCCCTCAAACAAACGCTTCTCAGTGGCCTCCTCCGGCCCCTGTGGGGCCGGCATTGAACTTGATGCTATATAAATGGTTGGCGTTTTCGGATTGCTGGCTGATGCCCCGTTATGGTCATCGCCGCCGGGCCCAGATATCCGCTCGCCCGACGCCCGAGCCAACATCGTCAGGGCGTGGCACGTTCCGAGGTGTCACAGGACGGGGCGTCGGCCCGCCCGTCCTGCATTCATCGGTCCGAAAAAAATACCTGCGGTTCCGGGTTCGTATCGGACATCTTACGATGGCCTCGCGCGCCCCTTTCGCCTCGCCCCTCTCTCCATCTCGACGTACCTGTGCATCGCGGTGACGAAGCCCTTCTCGAAGGCCCTCATCCCCTCGACCACCGCGTACTCGTTCGGGGAGTGGGCCCCCGACGCGTGTCCGAGCCCGCCCCCGCCGTATGGGATCTCGAGGACCTGGTCGAAGAGGTAGAACGGGGCGGACCCCGTCATCATGGGCCAGACCTCTGGCTCCTTCCCGTGGTACCGCATCGCCTCGATGCTCGCCTGAGACGCCACCGTGTCCAGCGGGGTCTTGCTCCACGGGTAGTCGATGTAGTTGCGCATGGTGATCTCGGTGAACCCGCGCCTCCTCAGGTGCTCCATGACCTTCCTCCTGGTCCCCTCGATGGTCATGCCGGGGACGGTGCGGATGTCGATCTTGGCCTTCGCGTACCCCGGCAGGATGGTCTTGGTCCCGTCCTCCGTGTACCCGGCTATGATACCGTCTATGTTGACGGACGGCTCGAACAGGTACTTCGTGAGCATCTGCACCTTGGTGCCCTTGGCCTTCAGCCTCTTGACGCTCAGCGCCCTCTTGAAATCGTCGAGGTCGATGGTCCTCGCGAGCCGCCTGATCAGCTTCATGTCGTCCTCGGTCGGCCCCGTCGCGTCGTCCCTGAGGCCGTCGATCGCGGGGTCCTGGTCGGCGTCGACCATGGTTGACAGTGCCTGGACCAGCCTCCAGACGGGGCTGTGGATGACGACCGCGTCCGAGCTGTGGACATCGCCCTCCAGGGGGCCTCCGTGCGGCCCGCCCCTGGCCTCGAGGTCGAAGTAGACGCATCCCTTCATGCCGAGGGGCATGACCGGCACGCCGTTCTCGTTCTCCATGTAGTCGAAGCCCCAGGCGGAGTCGGCCTTCGCGAGGGTCGACCTGTTCTTCATGACGTACTTAGGGAGGCTCTCGCCGCCGAGCTCCTCCTCGCCCTCTATGAGGAAGTGCATGTTTAGGGGCATCTCCCCCTCGTCGACCATGGTCTTGATCGCGAGCAGCATCCCTGCCAGGGACCCCTTGGAGTTGCACGCGCCCCTGGCGACGACCACCTCGCCGAAAGGCTTCTTCCTGACTATCTCCGCCCCGAACGGTGGGTGGTCCCACAGAGCGAGGTCACCGACTGGCTGCACGTCGTACATCCCGTAGAGTATGCCTGTGACGTCCGAGCCGGCGTCAAGGTATCCCGTGACGAGCGGATGGCTCCTCCTGTTGGCCCTGAAGAGCCTCGGGGTCGCACCCATCTCCCTCAGCCAGCCGCAGAGCGTCTCGGCCGTCTCCTCTATCCCCTCGCCGGTCATCGACACGCTCGGCATCCTCAGGAGGTCCCTGGTAGCCTCGAGGTGCTTCGGCCATCTCCTGTCTATCTCCCTGTGCAGGTCCTCCAACGGCATCGACATCGCCTCCGCTGTCTCACGTTCTCCGACGAGAATGAGGTCTCAGTTCCCCAGGAACCTCGGCTTCGGGCGGCCCTCTTCCTCGATAATCGCCTGGACGGGCGCATCGTGGCACGCGATCGCCTTCTCCTCGCTGTCGTACACGTTCCCGCAGACGAAGCACTTGAACAACTTACGCGCCATCTATGTCCACCTTCCCGGGCCGCTCCCCGTACCTATGGTCGGGGATAATGCTCGGCCGGTATTGAATCTTCGCCGCGCTACGGGCCCATGTGCCGCGCCAGGGCGGCCTTGGTGTCCGCCGCGAGGACCGCGTCCTGGGCCTTCAGGGTCCTCTCGAGCTCCGCCATCCCCGGCCGGTCCTTGAGGAAAACGGGGATGTAGCTCGTGGTCGTGTCTATGACAAGGACGGCCACGAGCTCCTTGTCGTCGAGCTTGCGGTCCTCGACCGCGGCCTTGAACTCGACGAACGGGCGGGTCTCCGGAGGCACGTTGGCTATCTCCGTGATCACTACGAGCTTGGCGACGTGCATCTCCGGGACCCTCCTCGCTCCTATAGGTTTACCTTCGTCTGGTGCACTTCCAGCCCGAGCTTCTCCTTCGGCAGTCCGAAGGCGAGCCCGAGGACCTGCATCAGGTGCAGCACGGGTATGGCGAACTCGCCCTTGAGGGCGACCTGGCCAGCATCGTACTGGAGGTGGCAGAACGGGCAGCAGTCGACTATGATCTCCGCGCCGGCGTTCTTCATGTTGACCAGGTTCTCCCTGGTCATCTTGAGGGCGACATCCGGTGTCCTGGCCCTCACGCCTCCGCCTGCGCCGCAGCACATGCCCTTGTCCTTGTAGGCGACGCTGGTCATCCCCGCGGCCTCGACTATGTCGTCGAAGACGTGCGGCCTCTCGGCGTCATCGATCTTCTTGATGTTGCTCGGCTTCAGGAAGTGGCAGCCGTAGTGGACGGCGGCCTTGAAGTTCTTGCCTGCCTTGGCCTTCGCCCTGATCGCCTCGACGCCGACATCCCTGTAGAGGAGCTCGACGAAGTGGCGCACGTTGACGGTGCCGTTGTACTCCATGCCCGTGGCGTCCTTGAGGATCTTGTTGACCTTCTTCCTCAGCTCCGGGTCGTGGTTCAGCTTGTGGGCGACCTCGAACAGCGTGTCGAAGCAGCCGTTGCAGATGGTCACTATGTCGACGCCCATCTTCTCGGCTATCGCGAGGTTGCGCGCCGCGACGCTCATCCAGTAGGTCTGGTCGAAGGACCTCATGACCCCTGGCGCCGGGCAGCAGCTCGCGCCCTTCATGTCGACGATCTCGACGCCCAGGGCGTCGAAGACCTCGCGCGACGAGGACTCGATGCCGGGGTATCTGAGCGGCATTATGCATCCTAGGAAGAATCCGTACTTGGCCATCTCACTTGCCTCCTGTCTGGACGAGCTTGTCGAAGCCGCACAGCGCGGCGATCTTCTTGACTTCCTCGAGCGCCTTCGGGTCGGAGAACACCGTAGGCGGGGTGCCCTCTAGGCCCAACTTGGTCCTGAGCGCCTTGTCCTCGTCCCTGAGGGTCACTAGGTGCCCGGTCTTGGAGATGAGCTCGGCGACCTTCCTGTGGGGCTCGGCCATGTAACCCTTCCTGACTGCCATGTTCCTGAGGGCCATTATGACGTCGACGATCTCGACGCCCCTCGGGCAGCGCTCGTAGCATGTGAAGCAGGTCGTGCACAGCCACAGGTCATCCGACGGCAGGACGTCCTCCTCGAATCCCAGCTGGGCGCGCCTGACGAGCTTCCTGACCCTGAAGGCGGTCTGCCTCCCGGACGGGCAGGAGCCAGTGCACGTTCCACACTGGAAGCACAGGTTGACGGTCTTGCCCCCGGCTTCGACTACCTTTCTCGTGAACTCGGGGTTGGGTTCCTTTACCTCCGGCAAGATATTCACCGGGCAAGTCACCGCCACGGCCGTATAAGACGGTTTTGCTGAAAAGGCTCAGGCTTTACCCTTTAGGATAAAGCCCCACCCTCCTGGCCTCCGCCACGAAGGCGGGCAGGTCGGGGTGGTGCGAGCACTCGAGGGCTATGACCGAGTGGACGGACCACCGCTGCTCCTTTGCGCCCGCGGCCTTGACCACGCCCCTCCTGACAAGGCTCTTGTTGACGAAGTAGCTGCGGTCCGTCGAATCCAGCAGGGCCGGTTCCCACACGGTCCGGGCGACCTCGTAGTCGACGCCCTTCTGCTCCAGGTTCCTGAATCCCAGCCGCTGAGCACCGAACGCGAGCCTGTCGTAGCAGCCTCCCGTGTCCTTGTGGAGCAGCAAGTCCGACGATATCTCCGAGCCGGGCGCCTCGGGCGCCCTCTCCATCGCGTACATGGCGTCGTCCAGGACGACGCAGTCGACCCTCATCTCGTCCATCGACCTGAGGTTCTCCTCGTCGTTCGCGACGCAGACCCTGCACTGCACGCCCTTCTCCGAGAGCGCGGTCGCCGCCGTCAGGACACACCTCTCGGAGACCAGGGTCCCGGCCACCCTGAGTGACGCTTCGTCTGCGAGCCGCAGCTCGCACGCCCTGAACCTGCGCACGAGGTCGAGCCCGTCGGCCGTGAGCCTGCTCCCCCTGCTCGTCGAGGAGACGAGGCTCTCCCCCGCCTTCTCCTCCGCCTCCCTCACGTACTTGTATAGTACGGGGGTGGAGATCCCGAGGACCTTCGCCGCCCCCGTCATGGTCCCCTTCTCATGGAGCGCGACGAGCGCCTCGAGCTGCCTGTGCGTGATCTCCTGCCCCTCCGACAGGAAGACGACGCGCGCCCTCAGGACCATGTCGCTCACCTCCTCCTCTTGAGCCCGAGCGCGCTCAGCGAGAGCATCGCGACGGCGAAGGCCGCGAGGACGAGCACCTGGAACCAGATCTCCCCGAACCCCCAGCCTCGTATCATGACCGACCTGCACCCCTCGACGGCGTAGGTCAACGGGTATGAACGACGAGATGGGCCTGAGCAGCTCGGGCACCGCCTCCAGCGGCCAGAAGACCCCCGCGAGCAGGATGGACGGGAAGAGGATGACGGGCATGAACTGGATCGCCTGGAACTCGCTCCTCGCGAGCGAGGAGAGCAGGAACCCCAGGCCCTGGTTCCCCACTCCTAGGAGGAAGATGACCAGGAGCGCGAGGAGCGGGTTGCCCACGATCTGGATGTCGAACAGGAGAACGGCGGCGACGAGTATGACGGTCGACTGGATGAGACCCACCACCCCGAACGCGATGGCGTATCCGGCGACGACCTCACCCTCCGTGACCGGCGTGGTGAGCACCCTGTCGAGCGTGTGGGTCGAGCGCTCGTGCACGAACGTGATGATGGACAGCATGAACGTGACCATCATGGCCGCGAGGCCCATGACGCCGGGCGCGAAGAAGTCGATGAACTCCGCATCATGGCCGTAGACCTCCTCAGATGCCAGGACGATCGGTGTGTACGACGCCGAGCTCGACCATGGCCACGGATTGCACGGCCGCGTAGACCTCCTTGACGACGGCGGAAGCGATGTTCGGGTTGGTGCTGTCGATGTAGAGCGTTGCCATCGCGAGGGCGGTGACCGGCTCTCCCGAGGTGAGCTCCGCCGCCCCTTCGAGCGCCTTCTCGCTGAAGTCCGGCGGGATGTACACGGTCGCCCAGACATCTCCGTCCCGGACCTTCTGGACGCCCTCGTCGAGCGAGGAGAGCCGGTCGGTCACCTCGACGGTCGCACTATGGGTCAGGTACTCGATCACGACGACGCTGAGCGTCCGGTTGTCCGCCCCCTCGTCGAGGTTCACGACGCATATCTTGATGTCCTTGAGCTCACCGCCGAAGGTGTACCCGAAGAGCGTGATCATGAAGAGCGGTATCAGGAGCAGGAACGCGATGGTGCGTCTGTCGTGCCTGAGGCCCATCAGCGCCCTCCTCGCCACTGCGAGGACCCTCTGCGCCTTCATGCCCTCCCCCCCTTCGAGAACGCCAGGAACGCGTCCTCGAGGCCGGAGGTCCCTGTCCTCATCATCAGGTCGGAGGGCGTCCCCTCGGCGATGAGCACTCCCTGGCGCATCATCCCGACGACGTCGCACCTGACCGCTTCATCCATGTAGTGGGTGGTGAGCACGATGGTCTTGCCCGCGTCCTTGAGCCTGGCGAAGTGGCCCCAGAAGCCTGCGCGCAGCTCCGGGTCGACCCCGACGGTCGGCTCGTCGAGGAAGACCAGCTCCGGGTCGTGCATCAGCGCGCACGCGAGGGAGACCCTGTGCCTCATGCCCCCGCTGAGCTGCCCCGTGAGGCTGTCCGCCCTGTCCGCCAAGTCGATCATACGGAGGAGCTCCTCCTCCCTCATGCTCGCCCGGTCGGCATCCATGGAGTACAGGCCGGCGAAGAACGCGAGGTTCTCGTGGACGGTGATGTCGTCGTAGACCGCCATCTCCTGGGGCATGTACCCTACCCTGGCGACATTGTCCTTGATGGGCACGCCCTCGCCGAGCAGCCGCGCCTTGCCAGCCGTCGGCCTGAGCAGTCCCACGAGCATCTTGATGGCTGTCGTCTTCCCGGAGCCGTTGGGGCCGATCATGCCGTAGACGAGCCCCTTTCCTATGCGGAGGTCGAGGGAGTCCACCGCGACGAGCGCGTCGTACTCCTTCCGCAACCCCTTCGTCTCGACCGTGTACGATCCGCTCGACGGTTCCACAGCCACAGCCACCTTCCTCGCCTTAGCGCTCATGCCTTCTCGCCTCCGGGCCTCATGCCGTCCATGAACAGGGAGACGAACCCCCTGATGACCTTCTCGTCCTCCTCCTCGCTCGGGCGCTTCCCCGCGAGGAGTTCAGTCGCGATGAAATACGCCTGGACCATCCCCATCAGCGCCCTGGCCGTGACCATCGGGTCGCCCCTCTTCAGTCTCCCTGCCTCCATCTGGGCGGAGACGAAGCGCGCCACGAACTCGAGCCCGCGGTCGGTCGTCGCCTCCGCTATCATGGCCCTCGTCTTGGGGTGCCTCCACGCGTCCCCGAGCAAGACCATGAACAGGTGCTTGTGTGCCCTGAGCGTCTGGAGGACGGTCCTGATGTTGTTCGCGATCTGCGCGTCGATGCTCCCCTTGCCTTCGAAGGTCATGACCTTCGTGACCTCGGCGAGGGGGGACCGCTCTGCGATGACCGCGGAGAAGAGTCCCTTCTTGGACCCGAACAGCCTGAAGACAGTGACCTCGTTGACACCCGCGCGGTCGGCGATCTCCTTCGTGGTGGTCCCGTCGAGCCCCTTCTCGCCGAATCCCTTGAGCGCCGAGTCGAGGATGCGGTCCCTCGCGGACGCGTCCGACCTCCTGCCTGGTGTTCTCATCGATGCAAGCAAGCACTTGCACTCATAAATACCTTGCCCGGGCCGTCCGCAGGAAGCCGGGACGGGAGGGATCGGCGGTCACTGACACGCCTGCTTCTCAGGTCGATGCACCGATGCATGAACGGTTAAATAGCCAACTAGGCATTCGATGGCTGTTCTAAGATGGCCCCTCGAAAGTACATCCTCAAGGTGTGCCTCCTTGGCGATGGCGCGGTCGGCAAGACGAGTCTCATAAGGAGATACGTCTTCGACGCGTTCGACGACAAGTACCTCGTCTCCTTCGGGACAAAGGTGTCGAAGAAGACGGTCGCGGTGGACGATGCCGATGTGGACCTCATGATATGGGACATACTCGGTCAGAGGACCAACGAGTCCCTCCACGCGGCGTACTACCGGGGCTCCGCCGGGGCGCTAGCCGTCTGCGACTACACCAGACCCGCGACGATGGATTCCCTCAATTCATGGGTGACGAGCCTGAGGTCCGTCGTGGGCGACATACCGATTCTGATCCTTGCGAACAAGAGCGACATGGAGAAGCAGTTCTCGTTCGCCGAATTGAAGACCTTCGGGACCGCGATGTCCTGCGACGTGTTGGAGACGAGCGCCAAGACGGGTGAGAACGTCGAGGTGGCCTTCTCCGCGATCAGCAGGAAGCTTGTGGAGGCCTCCAGATGAGGACCATCCCCTTCTTCGTCATGCCCGGGGTCGCCCTGGCCCACCTCCGTGAGGAGCTGGAGATCGAGGAGGGGGAGGGCAAGGCGAAGCTGATGCTCTACAGGTACGGGCAGAGGTGCGGCACCGCGCTCGTCGAGAGCTACGGACTCTCCTGCGCGAACATCGCAGAGGTGAGGTCCGTCATCGAGCCGATATGGATGGAGGCGGGGCTCAGCAGGATACGCATAGAGACGGCCGAGGAGGCCGACATGATGGTCAACCTCGAGGACTCGATCGAGGCCAAGGAGGGGAACAGCTGTGAGTTCGCCAGGGGCTACCTGGCGGGCATCGTCTCGGCCCTCACTGGCAAGCGGTTCGAGGTCGAGGAGGTGGAGTGCGTGAGCCAGGGTTACCTCTCCTGCGTCATGCAGGTCTACGAGGTCGCCGACCAGCTCAAACCGATCAAGCACACCGACATGGAGACCGCGAGGAAGTACACGCTCGACACGGGCTACTCGTACATAATCAAGGAGGAGATCCCGGACCAGGCCTTCGACATCTTCGTCGACGCGGCCAAGCACGGCGTCGCCGCCCTGTGCGTGACCCGCGAGTACCCGGAGAAGGTCAAGGAGCGCTGGAACATCAAGGGGACACCGTTCCTCTGGCTCTCCATGGACCAGGAGAAGGACTACTCCAGGGACCCGTCCAACCTGGCCTTGCTCTACTCAGACATGAAGACTTTCATCACCGCGAACAGGGGCTGCATCGTTCTGCTCTCCGGGATAGAATACCTGGTGTCCCAGAACGGTTTCTCGAAGGTGCTGAAGCTGCTCCAGCACCTCAACGACAAGATCGCGGTGACCGAGTCCACTCTCATCGTGCCGGTGAGCCCGCTGACGCTGGCCGAGCCCGAACTCAAGATGCTGGAGAAGGAGCTGCGCTCGTTCTAGGGTACGTTCCATGAGGTACGCTTTGATAGTCTGCCCCGCCTGCGGCAAGGCGAGGGGAGTGGAATCGAGGAGGAAGACCACCACCTGCCATTGTGGCAGGAAGATCGATGTCCCCAAGGCCAAGCCCCACTACGAGACCGATTCACCGCTCGACCTCGCGCACGCCGTCGCGCAGGCGAACGCGCAGATCCTCGGAGGGGAGAAGCCCAAGAAGGAGAGGCGGTCGAGGAAGAACGACCCGTTCTCCGAACTGGCGGAGCGGGTCAAGGCCGTCAAGGACCCACTGGAGCGGCTCAAGGTCGTGGCCATGGAGCTGACCGTCGCTGGAGGGGATTTCGGGGTCGAGGAGCTCAAGAAGGTCGCCGCGCTCATCGGCCGGACGACCGCCGAGGAGATGGCGGCCAGGATGGTCGAGCACGCGATCGTCTACGAGACCGCCGACGGTAGGTTCAGGGCGGTGTGAGGCTCACTTGTTCCTCTGCTGGAGGCGCTTCGCGTCCTGGACGAGGACGGGGAGCGATAGCCTGTGAACCTTCACGTATGCATAGATGACCACCGCGGATGCCGCCGCGAGGCCGAGGTAGTTCAGCGGGGGCGTTATGATGTCGTACATGAAGAACGGCACCATCAGCATGTTGTACCCGATGTGCACGAGGAGCGCCTCGGAGAAGTAGGGCTTGACCGCCCCCCTGGCGACGCCTACCCCTATGAGGGTCGTCGTCGATCCGTGGAGCAGCACGAGCTGGACTCCGAGTAGGGAGAACGCCACCATGTCGACGATCTGGATGCTCTCGACCGCCATCGCGCTCACGTAGACCGTCGCGAAGGTGTAAGTGGCCGCGATCCCGAGGCCGAACGAGAGCCCGTAGAAGCCCGTGTCGATCTTGCGGTGGAACCTCTTGAGGTTCAGGACCACCAGCTTGAGCAGGCACTCCATCGCGGCGAAGCCCAGTATCAGGACGATCAGGGTCTCGTTCGACGAGGCCGTCTGCCCCCACGACTCGAAGGCGAATATGACCATGCCGATGACAATCCCGAACGCGAAGAACGCGAATATCTTCCTGTCGTCGAAGAACGGCTTCTGGACCGCGGGGTACGTGTAGTCCTTCAATGTGTAGAATAGGAGGGCCATCGAAGGCCCGAACCCCGCAATTCCGGCCGCTATGCCAATCAGGTCCACAGTCCGGGTTCACCCCTGTCCTTCGGGGTACATGAAGTGCTCCTCATTGATAACATTATAGGATACCGTAATCCATCATCCCCTGGAAGTGCGACCGATGGTGAAGTGTTCCAGGTGCGGGAAGAACATGGGGGCTGCGAGGAAGTGCCCCCATTGCGGTCACGGGCCGAGCCAGAGCGTCATGAGCAAGAGCGTCAAGAGGATGGGGAAGGTCACGGGAGAGGTCATCGACACCGGCATCGACGTCACCGAGAAGGTCGTGAAGGGTGCGAGGCCCGTCGTGAGGACCGTGCTCGACGCCGGCAAGAAGGGCGCGCGCATGGCAAGGGACGAGGCGAAGAGGGTGGCGAAGGGCCTGAAGGAAGACTGAGCATCAGCCCTTCTTCCTGCTCTTCTTCGGGACCGGTTCAGAGAGGTCCCCCGCCAGCTTGTCGAAGTAGTGGGCGACGACGCAGCTCTCGGCACACTTGCCGCACTTGTCGCATATCGCCTCGTCGACCGTGATGCCATCGCCCAGCTTGATGGCCCCCTTCTCGCAGGCCCTCACGCAGATGCCGCACTTCGTGCAGAGGTTAGCCCTGAGGACGGCCCTTGCGACGGCGTCGAAGTACATCGATGCGTCCTCGGGCGCCTCGCCGACGGACGCGATCTGTCCCCCCGCGAAGACCTTCGCTGTTGCCCTCCTGGAGTCGACCATCACGACGCCGAACTCGTCCACCAGTCGGACATCGCCGACCGTCTTGAGGAGCTCGGCGGTCTGCTTGAGCCCCGCCGCCGTCGGAGTGAGCAGGACCGCCTCAACTGAATACCCGCCTGCGACGCAGGGGCTCACGCCCTTCAGCACCTTCATGGTCGCGGTGTCGGCCCTCCTGTCCTTCGCCTCGATACCGAGCCTGGTGGCGAGCTCGCGCATCTTCGGCGGAAGCTGCTTCCACCGCCAGAACCCGTTCGTCACGAACTCCTTGGGGAGCCCGTTCGCCTCGGCCCAGCCGATCAGCCTGGCCTCCCAAGCCTTGGCCATGTCCGGGTTGAGCCGCGCGATCTCCGCGGCCTCGCTGGCCAGGGCCGATGGGCACATCCAGCATCCCACCCGCTCGATGTCCTCGTCGTACAGCCGGTTGTAGTCCAATTTGCGGGTGAGTATGTGCAGCCAGACGTCAAGCGCCGTCCAGTCGCGTATCGGGTTGAGGATGACCTGGCCAGGGACGAAGGGGTTCGCCTCGACGAGGTCGGTGTGCGCCCTGGTGAACGATTCGAGGCGCCTGTTCCCCTCGACGGTGAGGGTCCCGCCCGGGAAGTGCTCCTCAATCGCCTTGGCGACCGGGGCGAGCTTGCACACCTTGCAGCACCAGCGGAAGTCCTTCGCGGGCGGCCCGAAGGCCCCGAAGTTGGCGTCGAAGGCGTTCCCCGCGGGCGCGGTTATGAGGTTGAGTCTGTGGTCGTTCGCGTACCTCTTGACATAGCTCTTGGTGGTCGGGTGCTCGAGCCCCGTGTCGATGAAGATGACAGGGAAGTCCTTGGCGATGGACGAGACGATGTCGAGGACGACGAGGCTGTCCTTGCCGCCGCTGAAGGAGACGCTCAGGGGGAGCTTGTGCTCCGCGATGGCGTCCCTGATCTCGTGCTCGGCCTTCGCCCTCTTGGCCGCCATGTACTGCAGGTTGGCCTTGATGACGTCCTTGGGCCACGCCCTGCGCCTCGGCAGCAGGGGGCCGGCCTGGGTGAAATCCCTGACCTTGATGCCCTTGTCAGAGGTCCGCAGCTCCTTCGCGTCGACCTTCGCCGAGCCGCAGCCTATGAACTTGCCCATCAGGATGACGACCTCGTCCCCCGCCCTGATGTCGGGGTCGAAGGACTCTATGGCGTCGGGCGGGAGGTACTTGCCCTTCATGTGGCCGTCGGCCTTCCTGATCCGGACCATCCGCTTGGGGTTCATGAGCGCGAGCAGGCGCGCCCCGTCCACGCGCAGGGTCAGGGTGTAGTCCTTCTTCTCGAGGTCGTACGACAGCATGGCGACGCGCCTGCCGTCTATTATGACCTCGTCCGCGCGGTCCTCGCCGGCGCTCTTGTTAAGGATGAAGATGTCCGGGACGAGTTGCTGGACCCCGAAATGCCTCAGGAAGAGGTAGCGCAGCCTGCGCTTGGTGCCTTCGAGGGCGATGCGCGTCTCCCCAGGCGGGGTGAGGTCTATCTGCCATCCCCTGTCACCGCACTTCCCGCAGGTGCTCCCCACGAGGGGCACGTTGCACCTGTCGCACCAGAACAGTGCGGACCTGGCCGGAGCGTTTTGATGGTCCACGGGCGTGGCTATGCGACGGTCCTGTAAATAACTTGCCCATGCAACGGTGCCGCCGACCCCGCGTGGAGGCCCGGAAAAAGATTTATGAGCACGGTCGGGGTCATCAGCCCCCGATGCCGAGGGACATCGACGGCGAGTACGAGATCGTCGAGCCGGTGCCGACGTCGACGTCTACGTATCAACTTCAGCCCACGAGTTACGTCTACGGAGCCCCGCGCGCGCCCGCGCGCCGGCACCCGTTCTTCAGCCGCGAGGAGCTGAAGCACATAGGCATCGCCGTCGCGGTCCTCATAGTCGCCTTCACCATCGTGATCAGGTCATCCTACGACACTCTCGCCATGGCGGTCCTGGTGGCGGCGCTGTCGGTGGTCGCGGGGTTCTTCGTCCACGAGATGGCCCACAAGATGGTCGCGAGGCGCTACGGCTGCTGGGCGGAGTTCCGGGCGGACTACACGGGACTCTTAATCGCCCTGGTGATGTCGTTCGTCGGGTTCCTCTTCGCCGCCCCGGGGGCGGTGTACATCGCGGGCAACGTGACGAGGGAGCAGAACGGGAAGATCAGCCTCGCCGGGCCGGCATCGAACCTGGTCGTGGCGGTCGCGTGCGCGCCCATCGCGCTGATGACCCTGTCGTTCGTCCCTGACGCGGTGTCGGGCATGGCGTATGGGCTGTACTTCTTCAGCACGTTCCTGGCGCTGTTCAACATGGTCCCGTTGGGCCCGCTTGACGGCAGGAAGATCTGGGCGTGGAACAAGCCGATCTACATAGCCTCGATGGCGGCCTGCGTGACGATGTTCCTACTCGCCCTTACCCTCTGAGGTCGGGGGCTTGCACCCGCCGGTCCCCGTGAATGCCGGGTACCTCAGGTGGCTTATGATCGTGCCCTCCCAGTCGAACATCTTCCCTGGATTCATGATGTTCTTCGGGTCGAGCGCCTTCTTGATCGCCCTCATCGCCCCGATGGAGTCCGCGCGCTCCTTCTGCATGTATGGGGCCTTGGTGATGGAGACGCCGTGCTCCCCGGTGACGGTCCCGCCCAGCTCTATGACCTTGTCGAAGATCTGGCCGACAGCCTTCTCGCCCCTGGTCCAGCTGTCGTCGGAGTAAGGTTCGACCAGCATCTTGGTGTGAAGGTTCCCGTCGGCCGAGTGGCCGTAGGTCCCTATCACGACCCCGTTGTCCTCGGCGATCCTCTGGAACGCCACGACGGCCTCCGGGATCTTGGAGATCGGTACGGACATGTCGTCCGCGAGGGCGACCGAGACGAACTTCTCGCCGTACCTGCTGAGCGAGGGCATGATGGCCTTGCGGGCGTAGGTCCAGTACTCTATCCTCTTCTTGTCCTTCGACGCCTCGGTCGTGACGGCCCCGTTCTGCCGGGCTATCTCCTCGACGATCTTCAGCTCCTCGTCGACCGCGGCCGGGTGCCCGTCCACCTCGATCATGCATATCGCGGCCGCGTCCGGGAGGCCGACGTTCATGCACTTGTTGACGGCCTTGATGCAGACGGAGTCCATCAGCTCGATGGCCGATGGCATGAGTGGTCTCGCGATGATGGCGGATACGCATCTTCCGGCGTCCTCGAGCGAGTTGAAGGCCGCCAGCGTCATAGCGGACGCCTTGGGCTTGAACGCGAGCTTGAGGGTTATCTCGGTGACTATGCCCAGGGTGCCTTCGCTCCCGACCATGAGCCTGTCGATCTGGTATCCGGACGAGTTCTTCAGGGTCCTCGTGCCCGTGTGTATGATGTCCCCCGTCGGGAGGACTACCTCGAGCCCGAGGACATAGTCCCTGGTCGCGCCGTACTTGATCGCCCTCATCCCGGAGGCGTTCGTGACGACCATCCCGCCGATGGTGCACGCCTCGCCGCTCCCCGGGGTGGTCGGGAACCAGAAACCCTTGGGGGCGAGGACCGCGTTGAGCTTGTCGTAGATGACTCCTGGTTCGACGACGCAGTAGAGGTCTTCGATCCGGACCTCCTTGATCCTGTTCATCGCGGTCATGTCGATTATGATGCCGCCCTTGATCGGGACGGTGTGGCCGCACATGGCCGTGCCCGCCCCTCTGGGTACGATCGGAGTCCTGGTCCTGTTGGCCAGCTTGACGATCTCCGAGACCTCCTGGGCGTTCAGCGGCTTGACTATCGCGTCGGGGGTCCTGTGGTGTATCGAGGCGTCGAATCCGTAGACGTAGAGGTCCGCTGACTTGGTGGACATGCGTTCCTTGCCGACGATCTTCTCAAGTTCCTCGAGAACCACTTTCTTCATTTGGACCAGTGATGCCTAATGGCGACTCTCGATAAAACGATTTTCGCTCACGGCCGCGGACTGAACACATCTGGACTTCCGGGCCGGCAGGCCTGACAAGCAATAAGTACACCCTCTCTGATGCTTCGGCCCGGTCTTAGCATGATGAAGCTCATCATATTCGGTCCGCCGAGCGCCGGGAAGGGCACTCAGGCGCAGAGGCTGTCGACGAAGTACGGGATACCTCAGGTCGCCACGGGCGACCTCCTCAGGGAGGCCGTGGCCAAGAAGACCCCGCTGGGGATCAAGATCAAGTCGTACCTGGACACGGGCAAGCTCGGCCCCGACGACCTCATAGTCCAGCTCATCAGGGACCGCGTCTCGCAGCCGGACTGCAAGAACGGTTACCTGCTCGACGGATTCCCGAGGACCATGGGCCAGGCGATGGAGCTCGACAAGATGACCGAGGTCGACCTCGTCCTGAACATCGTCGTGGACATGGAGGCCCTGGTCGAGCGCGCGGTCGGCAGGAGGATATGCCCCAAGTGCGCCGCGGTGTACCATGTGAAGTTCAACGCGCCCAAGAAGACGGGTGTCTGCGACAAGTGCGGTTCGTCCCTGATCCAGCGCGACGACGACAAGGAGGAGACCGTCAGGAAGAGGCTGAAGGTCTACCAGGAGCAGACGTCCCCGCTGGTCGAGCACTTCAGGACCAAGGGGAACCTGGTCGCCGTCGACGGGTCCAAGGGCATCGACGATGTCTTCGGACAGATGACCAAGGCCATAGATGGCCTGAGGCGGTGAGCCGTCCAGGACCCGCACGGGCGGGTCCATTCTAACCCCTTAAATACGAGTAGCGGAATAGCGATTTCCACCACAACAGCCCCGTAGTGTAGTGGTCAATCATGCGGGACTCTGGATTGCTTCTAGCAAGGAGAGATCCTGCGACGGAGGTTCGAATCCTCCCGGGGCTACTCCTCATCTTTTCCCGCGGCTCGTCCCGCCACCGTCCCCTCTGAAGAACTCCAGCAGCTCCGGGTCCTTCTGCAGCCTGTCGCGCCACCACGCCGCCCTCACTCTCGGGTCGAGCTTGGAGGCTGCGGCCACATACTGCTTGAACCTGACTTCCTTGCCATCGACGACCCCGAAATCCTCGAGGCTCGTCATCCCGTCACGCTTCGGCATCCCATCCCTGTGCGGGGAATGAGTCGGGGGATTTAGAAACCTTCCCTATCCAAAACATCGTTGACGAGCCCGTCGACGAGCTGTATCCTCGGGTCCTCGCGCGGGACATACACGAGCTTGAACTGTTGGAACGCCCCCGCGGCCGTCTGGACCCTGGCGACCAGCTCCATAAGGTGCTCCTTCCTCACCGCGTACCTGCCGCTGACCTGTCGGACCATGAGCTCGCTGTCGGAGTGGAACCTTACGCTCCCGTTCGTGATGGCGCTGGCCCTCTCTATCGCCCACAGGAGCGCTTCGTACTCGGCGACGTTGTTCGTGGTCACGCCTATGACCCTGGCGTCATGCTCGAGCTCCTCCCCGGTCGGTCGGAAGATCGCGTACCCGGACGCCGCCCTCCCCGGGTTGTTCCTCGACGCGCCGTCGGTGTATACAAGCAGGTCCGGCCTCGCAGCCACAGATGCCAACTCCGTCACGCCTAACGCGCGCGGCCGTAGAAATACGTGCGCATCGCGCGCCCGCCTCCGCAATAGTTAGAAATACCACGGCCATGGTTCTTCCGTCCGGGGAGCAGGACAGTGGCCAAGGCGACGACACCGCTGATGGAGCAGTACTTCAGCATCAAGGAGCGCCACAGGGACTGTCTCCTCCTTTTCAGGCTGGGCGACTTCTACGAGATGTTCGGCGAGGATGCCGTCACCGGCTCGAAGGTCCTCGGCATAACGCTCACCTCCAGGGACAAGGGCAAGAAGGAGCGGATCCCGCTCTGCGGCGTGCCGTGGCATGCGCTCGACTCGTACCTCCCGAAGCTGCTGAACAAGGGGTACAAGGTGGCGATATGCGAGCAGCTCGAGGACCCGAAGCATGCCAAGGGGCTGGTCGAGCGCGATGTCGTCAGGATCGTCACCCCGGGCACCGTCCTCGAGAGCAGCGCGCTCGACAGCCGCTCGAACAACTACCTGATGGCCATCTCTGGTTCCGGGTCGGACTACGGCCTCTCGTTCGTCGACGTCTCCACAGGCGAGTTCGTCACAACGGAGGTCTCGGGCGAGGACGCCGAGACTAAGGTCCTGGCCGAGGTGGCCCAGCGCGCCCCCAAGGAGATCCTCCACCCGGAGGGCGTCGGTTCCACGCACCTCATGGAGGAGTTCTCCCTCGCGGGCACGACGCTGACTCCTCTCGACGGGGTCGCGTTCATCAGGGAATCAGCGGAGTCGATGCTCAAGAGGCATTTCAGGCTCCAGACCCTGGACGGGCTGGCCATCGCGGGGAAGCCGCTCGCGATATCAAGCGCGGGGGCCGTGCTGAGATACCTCGAGTCCACGCAGAAGAGGAGCCTCGGCTTCCTGTCTCCTCCCAGGTTCATCTCCACCTCCGACAAGTTGGTCCTCGACCAGACGACCATCAGGAACCTCGAGCTGGTCCGGAACGTCCGCGACCTCTCGGACGAGAACACGCTCATCTCAGTGCTCGACCGAACCCTCACCCCGATGGGCTCCCGTCTCCTCAGGGGCTGGCTGATGGAGCCGCTCATGGATGTCGAGGCCATCGACCGGAGGCTGGACGCCGTGGAGGAACTGGTCTCATCGACCGCGGTCAGGTCGGGTCTCGGGAGTTCGCTGGACCAGGTCCGGGACCTCGAGCGCCTCATATCCAAGGCCATGCACGGCAGCGCCAACGCCAGGGACCTGGTCGCGATAAGGTCGTGCCTGGAGGCCGTCCCGGACACCAGGTCGGAGCTGTCGAGGTCGTCCTCGGCGATGCTGAGGGACATCTCGTCCAGGCTCGTGGACCTGTCCGAGGTGACCGTCCTGATCTCCAGGGCCATAGCGGACGACCCGCCGGTCATGCTCAAGGACGGGGGCCTGATCAGGGATGGATTCGACCCGGCCCTGGACGAGCTGAGGGGCACGGCCAGGGGCGCCAAGGACTGGATAGCCTCCCTCGAGGAGACGGAGCGCGGCCGCACCGGGATCAAGAACCTGAAGGTCGGGTTCAACGGGGTCTTCGGGTACTACATCGAGGTCACGAAGCCCAACCTGCACCTGGTCCCCGCGACATACGAGCGGAGGCAGACCGTGGCGGGCGGTGAGCGGTTCGTGACGCCCGAGCTGAAGGAGAAGGAGCGGATCGTACTCGACGTCCCAGGAGCGGTCGCACGCGCTGGAGTTCGACGCGTTCGTCCGCGTCAGGGACGAGGTCGCCAGGAAGGGCATGGAGGTCCGCGGGGTCGCGAGGGCGGTCGCCGAGGCCGACGTGCTCAGGTCCTTCGCGGAAGCGGCCGTCATCCACAGGTACTCCAGACCCACGGTGGATGGTTCTGATTCCCTCATCATCAAGGACGGGAGGCACGCCGTCGTCGAGCGCGTCCTGCGCGGCGCATTCGTGCCGAACGACACCCATCTGGACACGAACCTGAACAGGCTGGTCATCCTGACCGGGCCGAACATGGCGGGGAAGTCCACCTACCTGCGACAGATCGCCTGCATCGTCATCATGGCCCAGGCGGGGTCCTTCGTCCCCGCATCGGAGGCGAGGATAGGCGTGGTCGACAGGGTATTCACTAGGGTGGGGGCGTTCGACGACCTCGCGCGTGGCCAATCCACCTTCATGGTCGAGATGACCGAGCTGGCCAACATACTGAACAGCGCGACGAGGAGGAGCCTCATACTCCTGGACGAGGTCGGCAGGGGCACGAGCACCTTCGACGGGCTGGCCATCGCGTGGGCCGTCTCGGAGTACCTGTACGACCACTCCAACGTGGGCGCCAAGACGATGTTCGCGACCCACTACCACCACCTCACCGAGCTCGCGGAGACCCTCGAGGGGGTCAAGAACTACTCGATGTCCGTGAAGGAGGAGGGGCGCGAGGTCGTGTTCCTCAGGAAGGTCGTCCCGGGGAGGGCGAGCAAGAGCTACGGCATCCAGGTCGCGAAGCTCGCTGGCGTGCCCTCGAAGGTCCTCGACCGGGCCGAGCAGGTCCTCGGGCAGATCGAGGAGGAGAACATGCTCGAGGTCAAGGCCGGGAAGAAGGTCCACCAGCAGACCATGCTCGTGCAGAAGGAGGAACCTGGCCTCTCGCGGATCGAGGAGGAGCTGAGGAAGCTGGACCTCGGGAAGCTCACGCCGATGGAGGCCTACCTCAAGCTCAGTGAGCTGAAGAAGAGGCTCCGATGAAGCGATGCATTAGCGCGTCGCCACGGACCCCACTATGGCTCCGCTTGCCAATGCCTCTTCGCGTGCTGCTCAGCGGGAGTGTGACTGGGTCTCCGCAGGTATCATGATGGCCACCCTGCAGTTCGACCTCGTCGCCACGACGCTCTCCCTGTCTTGCAGGAACCCTCTCCCGCTCCGAGACCATGAACCGTTCAGGATTATCAGGTCGACGTCCCTCTTCTCCGCGAACTCCATCAGGTCCCTCGCCGTGTTCCTGACGAGGACCACCCTGGCGGTCAGCCTGTCGAGGATCGGCAGACCTCCCAGGACCCTGAGGAACGAGAGCTCCTTGGTGGCATCCACCAGGGAGTCAGGACGATATGTGGAGTAGAGCGGAACGGTCTGCGGCATCTCGATGAACCTCGCCGCCACGACGTCCACGTCTGGGACCTTCGACGACGCCGTCAGGGCACCAGCGAGGACGAACGGCCCGGGGTGGAATTCCTCTAGGACGGGGATGAGGAGCCTGCGGGGGCGCCCGATCTCCATCGATGACGTCTGAGGCCCGCTGACCAGGACCAGGCGTCTGCCTGACAGCTCCTTGAGCCAATCGGTCGCGCCCCTCCGTCCGGAGAGGATGTCCCTGCCTACGGACACGACCACCATCTCAGCGGCGACCCGGTCGGCGAGGCGACTCACGCCGCGGGCGACCGGACCGAGCATCTTCGCCTTCTTTCCTATCTCAAGGTGGACGGATTCCACCGGCACGCCGGACTCCGACGACAGGAACGCCTTCTGGTGGTCTGAGAGCCCGACCTCTGAGGCGACGATCACCTTCGAGCCGGACTGCTCGGCCAGGCCGACTGCCACCGGGAGTGCGTCCCTGATGCCCTGCTCGGAGAGGCCCAGCAGCAGGACAGGGGCGCCGATCTCGACGAACGGCTTCCTCTTCGCGGCCCTCTCCTTCGCGCGCTCGGTCTCCCACGAGAACGTGACCGGTACAGGGGCCTGGATAGCCACGGCGGGCGCAGGCAGGATGAATGTCCTCAGGATGTACTTCCTGACCTCCTCCACCGCAAGTATGCCCGGTGCCAGGGCGAAGAGGTACACCCACATCATCGGCTCCAGCCCGTTGGTCCCGAAGACCGGGTGAAGGAACGGGACGTAGACGATGGCAAGCAGTATGGCGAGCTCGCCGGCTAGGCTCGGAAGAAGCCACTTGTTGCGCGCGATGCTCACGGAGAACGCGGACTTGACGTTGGTGCGGGTGGCGAACAGGTTGCCCAGCTGGCCTGCCATGATGCCGACCAGCACGACCGTCATGCCCGCCAGGTACACTCCCCGGTCGTCGATTGTGGACGCCCCGAGGACCCAGCCGCCGTCTTCCCAGACCGCGAAGCACCACAGTATCGAGACCACTCCGATGATGCAACCGACATAGCAGGATCTGGCCAGGGTCTTCACGCCGAACAGCCGGGTCTTCTTGGTCCTAGGCGGGCGGTCCATGATCCCTGGCTCCGGCGGCTCCATCGTGAGGGCGATGGAGGGCAGGATCTCCAGGAGGAGGTCGATGGCCAGGACACCGACGACGGCGAGTGGGAGAGGGGTCTGTAGCAGGACGAACACGATGAAAGCGATGAGTTCCGCCCAGTTGTGGCTGAACACGTAGACGATGAACTTGCACAGGTTGTCGAAGACGGACCGCCCGACCTCGACTCCGTTCACGATGGAGGCGAAGTTGTCGTCGAGGAGGACCATGTCGGCTGATTCCCGGGCCACGTCGGTACCAGTGATGCCCATGGCTATTCCAATGTCCGCCTCGAGCAGGGCAGGGGCGTCGTTGACGCCGTCGCCCGTCACCGCGACCGTCTCCCCCTTCTTCTGCAGGATCTGGACTATCCGCAGCTTCTGCTCGGGGGTCACTCTCGCGAAGACCAGTTCTGGAGCGTCCAGTATGCTGGAAAGGGCATCGTCCGAGACATCATCCAGCGTCTCGCAGGACATCACGAAGTGGTCAGCCGAGGTTATGATGCCGACCTTGCGCGCGATCGACTGGGCAGTGAGTTTGTGGTCGCCCGTCATCATGATGATCTTCACGCCTGCGTTCCTTGCCTTGGCGACAGCCTGGGCGACATCCCGCCTGGGGGGGTCCAGGATGCCGACCAGGCCGACGAACGTTAGCCCATCCTCGACCGATTCGGAATCGTACTTCATCTCGGTCGCGGGCAGCTGCCTGACCGCGAGGGCAATGACCCGGTACGCATCGCCCGCCATGGCATCCATCTCGGCATGGACCTTGGCTGCGAGGTCCGCCGTCATCGGGACGACCTCGTTCCCCCAGATGGCGGATGTGCAGCGCGGCACGATGGCTCCGCCGGCACCCTTCGAGTACGCCGTGACGTTCCCGTCCCCCGCTCTGTGTATGCTGGTCATCATCTTCCGGTTCGAGTCGAACGGTATGAACCCGACCCTGGGCGTCTCCTCTAGTGCCTTCTTCGGGTCGATTCTGGCTTTGGCCGCGAGCACGAGCAGGGCGGCGTCCGTGGAGTCACCGACCGCGGTCCACCTGTGCTTCCTGCTGTCGAGCGGCGGAACGATGGTGGCCTTGTTGTCGAGTGCGGCCACATCGCAGAGGGCGCGCAGGTCTCTCTTGCCATGAGTCGCCACCTCCATCTCCCCGAGGAGGATGGCCCCCTCCGGTCCGTATCCCTCTCCCGTCACGTCGTAGAGGACCCCTCCTGCCCAGACCTTCCGGGCGGTCATCTGGCCTTCGGTGATCGTGCCGGTCTTGTCGGTGCATATGACGGTCGTGGAACCCAGCGTCTCGACCGACGAGAGCCTCTTGACGACGACGTTGCGCTTCGACATGGCAAGGCTGCTGATGGCCAGAGAAAGGGTCAGAGTGATCTGGAGCCCCTCCGGAACGACGCAGACCATCACCCCGATCATGAAGAGCAGGCTCTCGGCCATGGTCAGATGCAGGAACTGCAGGGCGATGAAGAGGAACAGCACACCTATGCAGATGGCTAGGATGAAGTTCAGTCTGGCAGTGTGGTCGATCTCCCTCTGAAGAGGGCTCACAGGTTCCTTGATGTTCCTGGCGATTCCGACGACCTGGCCGAAACGTGTGAGGCCGCCGGTCGCGATTACCACCGCCACCCCCGTCCCGGATGCGACCGTGGTCCCGGCGAAGACCAGGTTCCTCCTCGCCTCGACCGATGCGTCGGCGGGGCCCGAGTCCTCTGCAGACCTGTTCTGGGGCTCTGCCTCGCCCGTGAGGATGGAGTTGTCGACGGAGAACTGGAAGGCGGAGACCAGCCGCGCGTCCGCAGGGACCTTGTCTCCCTCCTCGAGCGAGACGACGTCACCTGGCACGAGCTCGAAAGCCTGCGCCTGGACGACCTTCCCGCCCCTGATGACCCTGACGTTCAGCGGGACGAGCTGTCTCAGCACCTCCACGGCTTGCTCAGCCCTGAATTCCTGGAACAGGCTGAAGACGGCACTCACCACGACCACGAGCAGAATCGCGAGACCCATCTGGATCGAGGTGAAGTCGTCCGCGCCGATACCTGAGATGAAGGAAAGGCCGGCTGCTACGATAAGGAGGACGTTGAAGAGGTTCTTGATCTGGGCGAACACCTTGTGGGCTAGCGGTGTCTTCTTCGCCTCTGGGAGTATGTTCGGGCCGTGCTTCTCAAGCCTCGCCTCCGCCTCATCGGCAGCGAGTCCTTCGGGGCCGGAACCCAGCTCGGAGTAGAGCTGGTCTATGGGACAGTCTGCGAGCCTCCTCATAGCGGAGGCTTCTGGCTTGGAGTCTGTCATGTGAGTCACCCCGTCCTGAAATCAGAATATCCGCGTTCCGTTCCATACTCGAGCATCCATTTTGGGGTCCATTCTTTAGGATTTGCATGCTGCTCGAAATCGAGGGGATTCTTATAGTCAGGTGAAGCGACCGGTGTACATACTTGGTCGTCGCGTGCCTGTGAGAACCTCTTGATTCGCGGCGACCTATGGTCCGTGAGCATGTACGCGACCCCTTCGGGGGCAGATCCCGTATCTGTCCAGCACCGAGACTGTTCGACCTGCACAGCGTCCCGCGCTCCTCAGCGCCATGTATGTGGAGGATTTAAGCCAGCGAACGCGATAACCGGCCAGTCAGGTGCACAGAATGGGCAGGATCGCCGTCCTCGACGACGACACGATTGACAAGATAGCCGCAGGCGAGGTCATCGAGAGGCCTGCCTCCGTCGTCAAGGAGCTGGTCGAGAACGCGCTCGACTCGGGGGCGACGTCCATATACGTCTCTGTCGACGAGGGCGGCCGGCACTCCATCGTGGTGAGGGACGACGGCTGCGGCATGTCCAAGGAGGACGCCGTCGCCGCGTTCACGAGGCACGCGACGAGCAAGATCCGGACCATCGACGACCTCGAACGCGTGGCGTCCTTCGGCTTCCGCGGGGAGGCGCTGTCCTCGGTGGCCGCTGTCGCCCGGGTGCGGATGAGGACCCGCGAGCACGGGGCGTCCGAGGGCACGGAGGTCTCGATCGCGGGCGGGAGGTCGGAGTCGGTCCGCACCGCTGGATGCCCTCCCGGGACGGATGTCTCCGTCGAAGACCTGTTCTTCAACGTGCCCGCGCGGAGGAAGTCTCTCAGGTCCAAGGGCGTCGAACTTGCTCACTGTCGCGAGGTCGTCGTCAGCTACACGCTGTGCAGGCCAGGTACATCCTTCACTTTCTCATCCGACGGCAAGGTCGACATGGTCCACTCGTCGGCCGAGGGGATGAACGGCTCGCTCGTGGCAGCGTTCGGGCCTAAGGCCGGCACCGACATGCTCCACGGCAAGTCGGACTCGGACGGGCTCAGGGTCGAGGTCCACCTCGCACGCCTCGAGCACACGCGGTCCTCCCCCTCCGACCTGAAGGTCTTCGTGAACGACCGCCCGGTCAGGAGCCAGAGGATCGTCTCGTCCGTCGTGAAGGCGTTCGGCTCGAAGCTGATGAAGGACCGGTATCCGCTGGGCGTCGTGAAGGTCTCCGTCGACGGGCCCGAGCTGGACGTGAATGTCCACCCGACCAAGCGCGAGGTCCGGTTCGACGACGAGCAGAGGGTGGCGGCCGCCGTTGAATCCGCTGTCAGTGCCTCCATCGAGGGCCCGGACCTCTCGTTCAGGTACGACCTCACGAGGTTCGCGGAGACGTTCGTCCCCGGCAAGGAGATGCCCTCGGTCCAGGTCGCGTCAGGGGTGCAATCGACCCTATCCGTCGAGAAGACGGCGGCGCAGGAGACCGCGCGGCCGCACCACGCCATCGTCCCGCTCGCACAGATCATGGACACGTACATCCTCGCCGAGTCCGGCGGGAACCTCCTGCTCATCGACCAGCACGCGGCCGCCGAGAGGGTCGTCTACGAGGGCATACTCAGGGCGGCGGAGACGGGGAAGGAGGTCTCGCAGAGGCTCCTCACCCCGCTCGTGCTGAGCCTCACGCCGACGGAGACCAGGGTCCTCGAGGAGAACAAGGAGCTGCTCCTCCAGGCCGGCTTCTCCGCCGAACCGTTCGGCGGGGAGTCGTACGCGCTCAGGTCCATCCCGACCGTCCTCGGGGTCGCCCAGGGCGAGACGGCGTTCAGGGCGGTGCTCGGCGACCTGGCGCACACGGCCCCGCAGAAGAGGCTCGGCCTCGAGGTCATATGGAGGGTCGCGTGTCACACCGCCATCAGGGCGGGGCAGACGCTCTCCATGAACCAGATGCGGCAGCTCGTCGCGGACCTCATGGCCACGGAGAGCCCGTGGACCTGCGAGCACGGCCGTCCGACCATGATCGCCCTGACACCGGTGGACCTGGAGCGCCTGTTCAAGCGCAGGGTCTAGGGCTCGGCGCGCCCGAAGATCTGGGACGCCGTCCTTGCCGAGCACCCGGTACTCTCGTCGCCACCGCGCCGACCCTGTCCGCCGGCCGTCGCGTCGAGCGGCTGGACCTTGTGGGAAGACAGGAGTTCCTTGACCCTCCTCTTCGCGTGCTCGACGAGTTCGTCCTTCTCGTGCTCCTGTGCGCCTGTGGATGATGCGCGGTGACCTGCGGGACGAGCAGGTCCTTCCTCATGTGCCTGAGCGTGTGCGGGTCCGACAGGAAGGTCCCTCCGGGTCCCTGCCTCGCGATCGCGTCGACGCCGAGGGTCGCGTCGTCGATCTCGATGCCCCGCCTCAGCCTCTCGAGCCATCTCCAGGCCTCGCAGTCGACCACGAGCTTCTCGGCGGAGACCATCCCGGCCCTGTCGAGTCCTCCGAGGCCGACCATCATGTCCGCGCCGACCAGCGACGCGCCCATCGCCGTCATCATGCTCTGGTAGCCCGCCCCGCGACCGAACGATGTCGCGGTGTTCGACGGTCCTCCGGCGCACGACGGGAGCCCGTAGTGCCTCGCCATCTCGACCGCTGCAGCGTCGAGGAGTACTCCCTCGGGCGTCCCGCACAGGAACACGCCGGACCTGAGGTCCGTGACGCCCGAGAACGACGAGTATATCGAGGGCGCCCCCCTCCTCGCCAGCTGGGTGAGCGTGAGCCCGCAGAGGTTCTCCGCGTTGACGACCGCAAGTGAGCCGGCGACTGTGACCGGTGTCACGGAACCCGCGATGGCCATCGACAGGTTGACGACGGGGATCCCAGCCCTTGACAGTGTGACGAGCGCCTCTGCCTCCCCCGCATCGTACCTCAGCGGGGAGATGGGAGTGCAGACATCGGAGAATATCGGCCTCGCCTCCAGCGCGTCCTCCGAGCCGGCTATCGCGGATGCGACCTCTATCTGGAACCGCGCCTCCTTCTCGGATGCCGCGCCGTGCTGTATGTGCTTCGATGAATGCGTGATTGCTGCGAGGAACTCGTAGAACGACGACCTGTCGGATGGCATGTCCGTGGCTACGACGGGGGGCCAGACGAAATCCACCTCCGGGAGAGCATCCGCGAGGACCGTCAGGTCGATGAGGTCCTTCAGGGTGGACGCCCTCTTCACACCCGTGGAGACATCGAAGACGGCCGGCGGCTGCCCGTCCGTCGACATGAGCTGTACGCCCTCCCCGGGAACCTCGAAATCGGTCCCCTTCCTCGAGCATATCCTGACACGCCTCGGAGCTGAGCCGAGGGCGTCCTTGACCGTCCTCTCGTCGAGGAACTGTCAGTTGCCTCTCGAGGTCCACTTTCACCCCGGCCTTCTGCAGGATCCCGAGCACCGTCGCGCTCTCGATCCTCACCCCGACCTCCGAGAGTATCCGGAGCGCCGCCCCGTGAACCTTCTCCCGGTCGTCCCTGGAAAGCACGCTCATGCTAGCCGTCGTCACCGTGTCACCCCACAGACACCGTGCGCCCATGGCACGCGCGCGCGCGCGCACTCCGCGGGCCGTATGTCTCTTCTCAGGAACACCTCTTCGTACTTTAACGTCTTTACTGAACGTCGATACGTTACCTTGTACGTGATGGCCGAACACGCGGCGCGCGGGCGCCGCGTGCGCACGTCCGGGTTGCCCGTGCGAAAGCTTTTATCCCTCCCTGAATGCTCAGACCCACAGTCAGAAGGTGAAGAGAGATGGGTCTCAACATGGCTATCACGGAGCTCGACTCTGAAAAGGCTCTGTGCAGAAAGAAGAAGATGACTGTCGCGAAGGTCAAGCTGTCCGACCCCGGCCAGTTCGACCAGTATGTCGAGGTCGAGAGGAAGATCGAGGTGCCGAAGGCGACCGAGAAGCTCGGGCAGACCAAGATGGACGAGATATTCAAGCGCTCGAGGCTGAGGGCGGTCGAGGTCGAGGAGATGTCCGTCGAGAAGATCAAGGACCCCGCCGACCTGAAGACGCTCGCCCCGTTCATAAAGGAGATCAAGACCGGCTGGATCCAGATGGACAAGGTCCCCGCCGAGAAGCGCAAAGCCCTCGAATCGGCAGCGACCAAGGACGACAGCGTAACCGAGTGGGACCTTGTCGAGTTCGACGACATGTACGCGACCTGCGCCAAGTGCGAGATGTCATGGGACAACAAGAAGGGCTGCGTGGGCAACTTCGGCCCGAGCGGCTCCCCGGTCCCCGAGCTGTCCAAGAAGTATGGGCTCAACATCCTCGCGAAGGTGGACGACCTCGCATCCAAGAAGACCGTGCTGACCGCGAAGGACGCCGAGAAGCTCCTGGAGGAGGTCAAGGTCATCCGCGAGAAGTCCCCCGCAGAGGGCAAGCTCATCGTGCGCAGGATCGAGGGCACTCTGAACAGGCTCGAGTCGATGGGCAAGTGCTCCCGCGACTTCGGCGTCGGGTTCTACTTCTTCTGAGCGGGGTGTGGATCCGCCATGGGCACGCCATCCGCGAACGGAACCGACGTGCTCACGGTGCGGTCCCCCGAGGGCGCGCTCTCCCTCGAGTTCGTCCCGGTCAGGGACGGGGTCGCGCGCGCCTTCCTCAGATACTCCCCGAGGGGGCTCAGGCTCTCAGGGGAGGCTGCCACCAGGCTGAGCGAGGGCCTGCTGTCCAAGGGTCACGGGACCGTCAAGGTCCAGGACAACCGGAAGAGGCTCCTGGGCCGGTCGCTGGCGCCACTGGGCTGGGGCGTGTCCAGGGCCATCGACGACGACATTGGCAGGGAGTGCATGGCCTGCACGCCCTCCGACCTCCCGCTGGACTCGGACCTCCTGGACGAGAGCGGGTGCAAGCTGGAGCTCAGGGGCACGGATTCTATGGTCGGGATAGGAGTCGACCTCGGGGGCAGGAGGGCATGGGCCTTCTACACGGATGACGGCGAGACCGCCAGGGTCGTCACGGGCCCGGAGCGGAGACAGGGGCTGCTGGTCGCATACGACCAGGCCGACCTCACCGAGGCCGTGGGCTGCCTGCTCCGTTTCCTGGTCGCGTCGCGCAAGAACTGGGCGGTCTTCTCCAACGACCTCGGCAGGTTCGTCCGCCCGTACGACCCGGCGACGATGTGGCGGATGGTCCTCGAGAGGCCGACGCCGTTCGACCACCGCGCGCAGCCTCTCTCCAGGGCCAACAGGGGACAGGCGACCGCCCTCTTCTCGGAGTACTACGATGAACCCGCGCTGATGGCGATGATGCGCCTCAGGAGGTTCTCTGCGAACCCGTCGTACTCGATCCACCTCGTCGACGGCGGGTTCGTGATGGTCAGGTTGGACGGCGAGACCGGGCTCATATACGATATCTACGTGACACCGTCGAAGCAGGGGACCGGGCTCGGCGCGGAGCTCATGCGCTGCGCCCTGACCTCCCTCGCCGGGCGCGCGACTAACGTCATACTCCACACGAGCTTCCCGAGGGCGAAGGCGATGTACGAGAAGTTCGGGTTCAAGGCTACCTTCTCCCAGCTCACCGTCAGGCTGGACGAGACGGTCCTCGCTCCCCCCTCAAGATAGATATAGGATTATCATGATGCCATCGCATCCCGCGCCGATGGCGCGTCAGGGGGTCTAGGTTTGATCGACAGGCAGCGGATCCTAAGCGTGCTCGAAGGCTACGACCTGAAGAAGGCGAAGATCGGCGTCGTCGCGTCCCACTCGGCGCTGGACGTGTGCGACGGTGCCGTCGAGGAGGGGTTCAGGACCGTCGGCGTGTGCCAGGACGGCAGGGACAAGACCTATTCCCGGTACTTCCGCAGCCAGAGGGCGCCCGACGGCAAGGTCCTGAGGGGCGTCCTGGACGAGTGCTGGACCGTCAAGAAGTTCAAGGAGATGATGCACCCCGCGTTCCAGGAGCGCATGAGGAAGGAGAACATACTCTTCGTCCCCAACCGCTCGTTCACATCCTATGTCGACCTCAGGGAGATCGAGGACGACTTCGCCGTCCCGCTCGTGGGCTCCAGGGCGCTTCTGAGGAGCGAGGAGCGCGGAGAGGAGAAGGACTACTACTGGATACTCGAGAAGGCCGGCCTCCCCTTCCCGAAGAAGTACGCCCGGCCTGAGGACATAGACCGGCTGGTCATCGTCAAGCTCCACCACAAGGTCAAGAAGCTCGAGAGGGGGTTCTTCACGGCCGCCTCGTACGAGGAGTACAGGCGCAAGTCGCAGGAGCTGCTCAAGAACGACGTCATCACGGCCGAGGACCTCGCGGCCGCGCGCATCGAGGAGTACGTCATCGGACCGGTCTTCAACCTCGACTTCTTCTACTCGCCCCTCGAGACCAAGATGGAACGGATCGAGCTCATAGGCGTGGACTGGAGGTTCGAGACCTCTCTCGACGGGCACGTGAGGCTGCCCGCGCCGCAGCAGATGACCCTCGTCGGGTCGCAGGCCACCCCGGAGTACACCGTGTGCGGGCACAACTCCGCCACGATGAGGGAGAGCCTCATCGAGGGGGCGTTCGAGCTCGCGGAGAAGTACGTCAAGGCTGTCCAGGAGCACTATCCCCCGGGGATCATCGGCCCGTTCTGTCTGCAGACATGCGTCGACAAGGACCTCAAGTTCCACATCTACGATGTCGCCCCGCGGGTCGGCGGCGGGACCAACGTCCACATGTGGGTCGGCCACCCGTACGGGAACACCACCTGGAGGACCAACATGAGCACGGGCAGGAGGCTCGCCCTCGAGGTCCGCAGGGCCATCGAGACGGGTCAGGTCGACAAGATAGTCACCTGACGCGTCGGGGCCACCATGCCAGGCATCGCTGTATGGCCCTCCTACGAGGGAGGGCCGGATGCCCAAAGCTTATAAAGGGGTAATCTATTCGCCGGGATACCTTTCTCAGGGGGGGCCTTGTTTAGGTTCCTTGGAGAGTGAGGGGTAATCGAATGAAGACAGATGTGAAGAGCAAGCTATCAGCCAGCCTCATCGTGCTGGTAATGGCGATATCTGCCCTTGCGATCCTGCCTGGATCGTTTGCTGGTGCGGATGCGGGGACGAACACGATCTTCGTGCCAGTCGTTTCAGGCGGCACGCCAGTCACAACCGGCGTCACGGTCACCCTCACGGACGTGCACACAGGCGAGGTCATAACGGCCCCCTACTCATCGACGTATGGCGTCTACATGGCGACCGCAGCCCCGTCGGGCTACTACAGGGTCGACGTCGTCGCTGATGGTTACTACGACGAGTTCGCGGCCGATGAGTTCAGGTTCGACGGCCTGTCGACCTACACCGTTGACTCGGTCATATTGACCGAGTTCGCGCCGATGATATACACATGGAACGTGACCGTCAGAGACGTGACCACGAACCAGAAGATCGTCGGGGCCGATGTCATGTTCTACGACCCGGTAATGGACGAGGCAGTCGCGAGCGGTAAGACGGACTCCACGGGAGTCGCCTCGATCGCGATATGCTCCTCGCCGGTCCTCGGGGACCTCGACCTGGTCGTGAAGGCGGACACGTACCGTTACCACCTCGAGCCGGTCGAGATAACCGGTGACAATCTCACGGGCGATCCGATCCTGCTCACCAAGTCGGTGCGCGTGACCGGCTTCGTCGCGGACTACGACAGCCCTGCCTCGAACGTGGTCGCCTACCTGCTGAACCACGATGCTGGCCTGACGTGGATCGAGAGGCTCCAGAAGAGCGCCATGGGTGGCAGCTTCTTCGCGTTCGACACGGTCGCCGGCGACTACACGCTCTGCGTGGACGCGGACGGCGTATCGTCCTACATGGAGAACATAACGGTCTCGTCGACATCCCTCTACTACAGCCTCGAGGTCGGCGACGAGCTCGTGAACCAGACCCAGAGGACCGAGGCGGTCTCGATCGTCTACGGTTCGGACTTCAACTCGTTCGACCTGTCCGCAGCGACGGTCTGGTCATACGATGACGCCTACCCGGGCCTGGAGTTCGCTGACATGGGCAGCCTCAGGATGCAGGTCGACCTCGCCCTCGGCGACGCCGACGGCGCGGTCAGCGTGTCCGAGGCCCTCGCGTTCAGGGCGAAGGTCCTGGGCTTCGGTGCCCAGTATGTGACCTCGTCCAGGCTCCTGACGGTCAACGACACCATATACGAGAGCTCTCTGACGCTCAGCCCGTTCTCGCTGACGCTCTCCGGTGCGCTCGACTCGACGGTGGGCGTCGCGTACAGCTACACCTGCCACTACACGGCGGTCGATGCGGTCGATGTCGGTGCCGACGACTACACCTCGATGGCATACATCAACTACGACACCGCGGCGGTCAGCTACGACTACAGCGTCGCCCTGCCTGACAGCTACGAGCTGGTCAGCAACGCGACCACGGCCCACGTGAACGTCACCGAGTACCTCGTCGTCCACATAACGGCCGATGAGTACACGGGCGGCCCCGAGGCCATCTCGATGACATTCGAGGCTTCGGAGACGCCGATCGCGGGCGCTGGGATTGTCGACACCGAGTACACCTACGCGGTCCTCGAGGACCAGAACATCACGAAGTACTATGTGCGCGCGGGATTCGAGTTCAACTTCACGGCGGCGGACTCGTCCGACCCGAACGGGAACCCGATGACCTACACATGGCTCTTCGATGACGGCAACACGACGACCACTGGAGACGTGCTCGCGGCCTACAACTTCACGGACGCATACGAGCTGTATGTCGTGAACCTCACGGTCGAGGACGTCGGCGGGCTGGTCAACTGGACCGAGCTGAACGTCACGGTCGATGGCATGGACCCGACGGGAACCATAACCGTGTACAACCTCACCGTCGAGGACGAAGCCTTCAGGGTCGACGAGGGCGAGTCGATAAAGGTCAACGCGACCTCCTCGTTCGATGATGCCGTGACGGCCGGCGACGAGCTGGGCCTGATCGACTACGTCACCTTCGACTACGGCGATGGCAACTCGTCCGGACAGGTCGACTGGCAGGACGACGAGCAGAACGTGACCTTCTCCTACGAGGGCGCGGGTGTGTACACCCTGTACCTCAACGTCACCGATGTAGTGGGCCATGTCTCGACGACGACCATGACGGTCACCGTCAACGACACGACCGCTCCGACGGCGACCTTCAAGGTGCTCAACGAGACCTGGGGCACGAGCCTGCAGGAGAACTCGACGCTCTACTTCAACGCCAGCGCGACGGTGGACAACATCGACGAGCTCGAGGACATGATGTTCTCCTGGTACTTCGACGACGACCTCGGAGACGACTCGTGGCTGAACGGGACCGGCATGGACAACGTGACGCACACGTTCGCGGCGACCGGCACATTCACGGTGAAGCTCAACGTGACGGACCTGGCGAACAACTCGGGGACATACACGAAGAACGTGATCGTCGCCTCCAGCGCGAGGCCCGATGTGAGGATAGACGCGATCACCTTCGATCCTGAGGAACTCCAGGAGGGTAAGGCCGGCACGATCGTCGTGAACCTGACGAACAGGGGAAGCGCGGCCGCGACCGGAGTGACCATCACGTTCTACATCGAGAACGACGACGGCACCGAGACGCTCATAGGCTCGACGACGACCATGTGGAACGGCACCAGCCAGGTGACATCCATTGGCATCGGCGGCACGGCCCAGGTCAAGTTCTCCTGGACGCCGGACGCGAAGGGCTCGTTCACCATCAAGGTGAATGTCACGAGCACGGACCAGCTGACGACCCACGACCTCAACGGCGATGTCGAGGTCAAGGAGGCCGCCTGGAAGCAGATCGCCCTCTGGGGCGGTGTCGCGGCCGTGATCGTGCTCGTCCCGCTGCTGCTCTACCTGCGCGGCAGGTGGTCCAAGCGCGAGAAGAAGGGCCCGAGGCGCGAGAAGCGCGAAGAGAAGGACGAGGAATAGACGTCCTCGCCCCTCCCAAACCCTAAAACCTCTTAATGTCCTTTTGATTCTGAATCACATGGCATCTTCACGGACGTGGAGGCTCCTCGACAGCGGCTCCGTGGCCCCAGCGGAATCCGCGGCCGTTGACGAGGCCCTCCTGGACTCTCTCGCATCGGGGGCGTCGCCGCCGACTCTGCACTTCTACGTCAGGGCCGTCCCCACGGTCTCGATAGGCTACTTCCAGAAGGTCGGGGAGAGCGTGGACCTGGCTGCGTGCAGGCGCCTCGGCGTGAGCATCGTCAGGCGCAGGTCCGGCGGGAGCTCCATATACACGGACCAGGGCCAGCTGATCTTCGCGCTGGTCCTGCCGGAGGCGTCCCTCCCAACGGACAGGGGAGGGTCCTTCAGGCTCGTGTGCGGCGCGGTCGCGGTCGCGGTCTCGTCCTACGGCGTCGATGCGCGGTACCGGCCGGTGAACGACGTGGAGGTCGGCGGGAGGAAGCTCTCGGGAAGTGCCCAGCTGCGGGGGCGCGGCTGCGTGCTGCACCACGGCACCCTGATAGTCGACACGGACCTCGCGCGGATGGACGCCGTCCTCGGGGCCGGGCCCTCGGGGAGACGCCCTTCCGAGCGCGTGACGACCATGGCCTCCCTCCTGGGCCGGTCCCCGGACATGGAAGACGTCAAGGAGAAGCTGGCCACCGCGTTCTCGGGGCTCTTCGGGGCCGAGTTCGTCCCCGGCCCCATGAACGAGGGGGAGCGGCACGCTGTGCGGAAGCTGGTGGAAGAACGCTACTCCCTGGACGGATGGAACCTCAGGCGCTGACGCCTACATCTCCTCGGGCGCCTCGATGCCGAGGCAGTCGAGGGCGTTCCTGAGGGTCCACATGCTCGCCTCGACGAGGGCGAGGCGCGTGTCGCGCGCGGCCCCCTCAGACTTCAGCACGGGCACGTACCTGTAGAACTGGTTGAACTGCGATGCGAGGTCCTGGGCGTAGGCCGCCAGGGGGTGTGCCCTCCTGTCCTCGGCGCAGTCCTGGACGACCGCCGGGAACCTGGCGATCGAGCTTCGCGAGCAGCCTCTCGTGCTCGTTCACGAGGTGCCGCGGGTCGAAGCCCGTCCCGCGGTCGCCCGCCTTCTGGAGTATGGAGCACGCCCTCGCGTGGGCGTACTGGATGAACGGGGCGCTGTTCCCCTCGAAGTTGAGCGCGTCCTCCCACTTGAAGACGATCTGCTTCTCCGCCTGGATCCTGATGATGTTGTACCTGAGGGAGCCGATGCCGACGACGCGCGCGATCTCCCTCATGCGCTCCTCGCTGAGGTCGGTCCTGCGGGACTTGACCTCTTCGTACGCCCTCTCGACGGCCTCGTCCATGAGGTCGTCGATGTAGACGACCCTGCCCTTCCTGGTGGACATCCTCCCCTCCGGGAGCGAGACGAACGCGTAGTACACGATCTCCGGCTTCCTGTCGACGCCCATGATGCTCAGGGCCGCGGCCAGCTGCTGCTGCCCGAGCTTCTGGTCCTCGCCCAGCACGTTGACCGGGACGTCCGTCCTCGAGAACTTGTCCAAGTGGTACGCGAGGTCCCTGGTGGTGTAGAGCGAGGTCCCGTCCGCCCGCGTGAACACCCACTTGGTGTCCCTCCCGGCGATGCCGAACTCCTCGAGGTCGAGGTGCCAGGCGCCGTCCTCCTCGCGGGCGTACTTCGAGGCCTTCAGCCTCCCGATGACCTTGTCGACGCTCCCGTCCTCGACGAACTTGGACTCCCAGGTCGCGCCGTCGAAAGTGATGTTGATGCGCTCGAGGCTCCCCATGACCGCCTTGAGGACGCCCTCGCAGGTCTCCCTCGCGAGCATGACCGTCTCGTGGTCCCCGTGCTCGAGCTTGTAGAGCATGGCGTCTACCTGCTCGAGCACCGCGGGGTCCTCCTCGACCCTCTTGTTGGCCTGCTGGTAGAACAGGACGTAGCGGAAGTGGTCGCCCTCCTTCTCTGGGGGCGATTCGAGCCTGAGGTTCTTGACCCCCCAGGTCATGATGACCACCTGCCTGCCGACGTCGTTGACGTAGAACTCGGTCGTGACGTCGTACCCGGCGCGGCGGGTTATGCGGGCGACCGTGTCCCCGATGATCGGGTTCCTGGCCCTCCCCACGTGCAGCGGCCCGGTCGGGTTCGCGCTCGTGTGCTCGAGGAGCACGCGCACCCTCTTGGACTCTCCGCACCCGTAGAACTCCTTCGCCTCGACGGCCGTCTCGAGCGTGCTCCTGGCCAGGTCGTCGAACTGGACATGGAAGTTGACGTACCCGCCGGCGGCCTCCGCCTTCTCGATGGTCCCTCCGACCCGGACGCGCGATGCGATGTCCTTCGCGATGAGGTCCGGGGCCTTCCTGAGCTGCTTGGCCAGCGGGAAGCACGGGAATGCGAGGTCGCCCAGGCCCTCCGGCGCCTTGTCGAGAGTTATCGGCGTCTGGACCTTGAGGTCCGCGAGCACTGTTGCAAGGGCCGAGGACACCTCGGTCCTGAACCTCTGGAATGCATCACCCGTCATGTCGTCCACATCAGTTGATCCTGAAGCGCAGTATGCCCGCGATCCCGCCGAACGCCTTCTTGAGGAGGTCTCCTTCCTCCGACTCGCCGGACACGAACTCCACCTTCGTGTTGTTCGCATCGGCCATCTTGTGGAGCTCCCCCACGAGGTCCTCGACGGCGTCCACGCCCATCTCCACACCGCACTTTTCGCACTTTACCTCTTCTGTCGAGTCCGCGGCCAGGACCTGTTTCTTGTTGCCGCAGGCCGGACACGACACGTTGAGCCTGACACGCCTTATGTCCTCGGAGAGGATGAGGATGTCCACCGCCCCGATGATCAGGGCGTCCCTCACCTGGTTCTCCCCGTAGACGGCGAGGCCTCCGTCCGCCTTCCTGATCTCCTCGAGGAGCCTCTGTATGAGGTCCTTCTCCCTCATCAGGTCGATGGTCTTGAGGGAATCCCTGGCCTTCTCGACCAGCTCCTTGAGCCCGTACTCGTCCGTGTAGCCGACATCGAAGGTGTCGACGATCTTCTTCTGGAGCTCGTAGTGGAGGTACTCGGTCTTGACGAAGTACTCCTTGGTCGGGCCGGGGCCAGCTACGAGGACGCCCACCAGGTCCTTCCTGGAGAGGAATGCCTCGTTGGCTATGTCCGCGACCTTCTTGTAGAACTCGTGCGCGGCGATCTCTATGAGCCTCTCGAACCTGCGGGCGGACTGACCCCCCCTCCCGTGCTTGCTGGGGACGAGCGACTGGATGTTCTTGATCGGTATGATCCTCTTGCCGTGGAGCAGTCCGATAGTCGCCTCGCCCCTGTCTATGACAATGAGCCCGTAGGCCTCCTTGTCCTCGAGCATGCCCTCGAGCGGCTCGGTGAAGAAGTTCGAATCGCACCTGTAGATGAATGTCGGGACGGGGTCCGGGGGGTCGAGGACGTACTGGATCATGCTCGTCTGGTCCGCGCCGACGGACCTGTGCCCCACGAAGAAGACCAGGCCGTTGTCAGGCGCCGACTTGTAGTTCTTGAGCCTCGCGAGGATGGAGGAGATCGCCCCCTGCACATTCTTCCTCGTGCTCGACGACTTGATGTTCGAGGACTGGGAGTACTCGTTCCTTAGGTAAGCCGCGACATCCGAGAGCTGCCGCGTGGGCGGGATGTACAGCGATATGAGTTCCGTGCCCCGGCCGGAAAGCTTCCTCACTTCCTCGAGGCTCCTGCGGAACTCGTATTTCTGGAGGTCCGTCAGTTCGGTCATCGGAGAACAACCAGTCCGAAACCTTTTGTACGGGTTAGAGCGTTCTCCGTAATAAAGGTTGACCAGATGGAACCAGTCGTCCTCTCCCTGGGTGGCTCCGTGCTGGTGGACTCCGAGGACAGTTCGGGGTTCATCAAGGCGGTCGCCGCCGTGCTGCTCGAAGTGTCCCGGAACCGCAAGGTCTACGTCGTCACCGGGGGCGGCAAGGTCGCGCGCTTCTACATACGCAACGGGCGCGCGCTAGGCGCGGACGAGCGCACGCTCGACGAGATGGGGATAGGCGTGACGCGCCTGAACGCGCGCCTGCTGATACTAGCCCTCGGCGCGCACGCATGCCCGCGCGTGCCCGTCGACTACGACGATGCCGCGCGCGAGGGGACGGAGAACGAGATCGTCGTCATGGGTGGAGTCTCGCCCGGCATCACGACGGACGCGGTCTCCGCGTTCCTCGCGAAGAAGGTCGGGGCGAAGCTCCTCGTCAATGCGACCTCGGTCGACGGCGCATACACGGCGGACCCGAAGAAGGACCCGAAGGCGAAGAAGATCCCCAAGATGACCCACGCGGAGCTGCTCGAGCTGGTCGGGACAGACCCGCTGGGTGCGGGGCCTAACGTCGTCTTCGACCCGAC
>CAWBDD010000020.1:0-9125 GCA_963787465.1 uncultured Thermoplasmata archaeon | reverse complement strand
GGGTGGGCGTAGAGGTCCGTGAGGTGTTCTGCCTCGATCACGGTCAGGCCGAACGGGGCGACGCCTATCCCCATGAAGCTGAGGTCCTTGAACTCCTCCTCGTTGAGGTAGTTGTAGTGCGTGTAGTACCATATCCACTTCGATGTCAGGTTGACGGTGACGACGGACTCGTCCCTGACGAACCAGTCGCCCAGGGCGCCATCCTCCCCGGGCACCAGGACCGTGATGGGGATGGGTGCCTTGTGGGTCGAGTTCTCTATGACCGACCTGAGCTGTGCCTCCGAGTGTATCGGAGTGTCGTTCAGGCTCTGGATGACCATGCCAGGCTTCAGCCCTGCGTTCTCGGCGGGTCCGTCCATGACGTCCGTCACGGCCAGTCCCTGCGGGAGCAGTATGGAACGTCTCTCCTCCCCGTACCTGATATCGACGCTGACGACCCCGCCGGGGTTGTCGAACCAGTGTTCCTCGAACGAGGCCGCTCCGCCGACCGGGTCGTCACCGATCGCCACGACCTCGCTCCAGACGGTGACGCCGAAATGCTCCCCCGGAGAGTCGGGGGCGACCGCGGTCACGAGCGCGCCGTCCTCGATGGGTTGCGCTGCGGGGACGAGCAGCCAAGCCAGGACGGCGATGCAGACGATGGCCGTGATGATGTTCGCAGCCGCGCCGGATGCGTAGACCTTCATCCTCGTCAGGGGGTCCGCCCTGTCCAGGTCGTCGTCGTTGGGCTCGACGAAGGCCCCTATCGGGATGGCAAGTAACAGGACCCCAACCGACTCGAGCCTCAGCCTGTGCGCCGCCGCCACAATCCCGTGTCCGAGTTCATGGACGATGACGGCGACGACCATCCCCAGCCCGCCGTACACGAGAGCCTTCGCAAGGCTCTCGGTCGGGAGCCCGGGTCCCACCTCCTGGGACGCCGCCTCGGCGCGCGGCAGGGCGGGGTCCGAGTACGAGACCCAGAACAGGAACAGCGTCAGGATGACCATCATGGCCAAGGCGAGGCCGGCGCCCAACCCGGCGAAGCCGCTCCAGAACCTGCGGTTCCTTGCGAGCCTCGAGATGGCCGATGTGCCTCGCCTGGTCCTCAACAGGAGGACCGGCCCGTATACGCTCGCGCCAAGCCGCTTCCACATGCCCAGGAGATGTCCGATTGCCAGGATGACCAGGTAGATGGTCAGAACGATGGCAACGGCCTCAAACGAGTCCACGTGCTCCCTCCGCAGCCGGGCCGCCAGTGGCCCTGACCCAAGGTAATCGCGTAGCCTCTAGTTAAGACGAGCCCTCACAGGCGCCAGCGGAGCCTCAAGACGGCCCTCCTGAGGCGCCTGCCTGCAGGCCATCCCTCCGTGAACGCCCCCTTCGGCCACATCGCCCTGTAGAGGAGGAACTCCAGCACGATGAGGGCGAACCCAGCGATGGCGAGGACCGCCAGCCCGGTGAAGTCCTTCACGTGGTACTTCCATGAGACATATGTGATGGAGAACGCGACGAGGGTGAGCGCCCCGAGACCGTACCAGTAACGCAGGAGGTCGTAGAGGAACCATTCCTTCCAGGTCATCCTGCCCCTGAGGATCCTGAGGGTTATCTCCTCGTCCATCTGCCCGTCGTCAGTGACTACCGTCCTGGGGATGTCGCCAAGAGCGCGCGGCTCGAGGGCGTCGACGGGGTCCACCCTCTCGACCTTGACCTTCTTAGCGCACATGGCAGGCCACGTAGTGCTCGTTGCCCCTGTCCGTCAGGGGCGGCTCCTCCTTGGAGCATATGTCCTTCGCGAGCAGACATCTCGTGTGGAACCTGCAGCCTGGCGGCGGGTTCGCGGGGCTCGGCGACGTCCCCGACGAGTATGATCCTGTCCCTCCTCAGGTCAGGGTCTGGCGCGGGTATGACCGAGAGCAACGCCTCGGTGTACGGGTGCGTGGGCTTCCCGAACAGCTCGTCCTTGACGGCGTACTCGACGACCTTGCCGAGGTACATGACCGCGACGCGGTCGCACATGTACCTGATGGTGCTCAGGTCGTGCGATATGAACAGGTATGTCAGCCCGAAGTCGTCCTGGAGGTCGTTGAGCATGTTGAGTATCTGCGCCTGGACGCTGACGTCGAGGGCCGAGGTCGGCTCGTCCAGCACGACGAAGTCGGGGTTGACCGACAGCGCCCTCGCGATGCCGATCCTCTGCCGCTGCCCGCCGCTGAACTCGTGCGGGAACCTGTACATGTGCTCGACGTTCGAGGCCGACGTGCTCGAGGAGCTTGACGACGCGGTCCCGCGTCCAGATGCTTCTTCGTCAGCTTCTCCCCGGACAACCCTACGAGCCCCATCTTGTCCTGGAGCACCCCCTCGTCGTCCTGCGGCCTTCTTCGTCGATGGGCGTCCGGCCTTTGCGTCTCCCTCGGGACGACCTTGTAGCCGGCGACCCCCGAAGCGTCCTTGGTCCGGACCAGCTTGTACCGCTTGTCGACCATCTGGTAGATCGTCTTGCCTTTCGCGTCCTTCCTCTTCACGAGCTTGTAGTTCTTCAGCTGTGCCTCGACGGGTTCCGCGACGATGTCCTTGACGAGCATCTTCGGGTCCAGCGACGAGAACGGGTCTTGGAAGACGAACTGGATCCTGCTCCTCATCCTCCTGAGGCTCGCCTTGCTCTTGAAATTGATGGTGTGTTTCCTCGCGATCTCCTCGAGGGCGGTCTCGGCGATGTCCCTGACATCGTCCTCCCTGGTGTCCTTGGTGCCGCCCGTCCTGAGCTTCTCGACGAGCTTGAGGGCGTCCGCGCACACGCGTTTGGCCTTCTCCTCCTTGATGCCGCACTCGGGTGTGTTGACCAGTCGGTCCACACCCTCCAGTATCGCGACCGCGGTCTCAACGCCCATCTTGCCCTTCTCGGCACCGTTCAGGAGCTCGAGGACCTTCTTGAACCGCGTCACGATCTCGGTCGGCGTCTCGAAGAACACGTACCCTTCCGTGGGTGGCGTGAGCATCATGATTGACCTACCGACGGTCGTCTTGCCACAGCCACTCTCTCCCACCAGCCCGAGGGTCTCGCCCTTCCGGATGAAGAACGAGACGTTGTCGACGGCCTTGACGCTCCCGATTGGCCGCTTGAAGAAGCCGCCCCTGATGGGGAAGTACTTCTTCATGTGGACGACGTCCATGAGGTTGCGCTCGTCAGCCATAGCCATCAGCTCCCGTGACCATGTGGCACGCGACGAAGTGGTCGGGCGCCATCTCCACCAGCTTCGGCTTCTTCTTCTTGCACAGGTCCTTCGCGTTATCGCACCTGGGATGGAACCTGCAGCCCGTGGGTGGCTTGATGAGGTTGGGGACGGACCCGCGGATGGTGAACAGCGTCTCGGCGTCCTGCTGCGCTGAAGGGACGGATTTCATGAGGCCCTTTGTGTATGGATGCAGTGGCTCCTTGAAGATGGTCCTGACGGGCCCTACTCTCCGCCATCGAGCCGGCGTACATGACGCCGACGCGGTCGCACATCTCGGCCACGATGCCGAGGTTGTGCGTGATGAGCAGGATGGACGACCCGAAGGACTCCTTGAGGTCCCTCATGAGCTTCAGGATCTGCGCCTGTATCGTCACATCGAGCGCGGTCGTTGGCTCGTCCGCTATCAGCAGCTTCGGGTTGCACGCGAGTGCCATGGCGATCATGACCCTCTGCTGCATCCCACCGCTGAGCTCGTACGGGTAGCGCGAGACGACCCCCTCGGGGTCGGGTATGCGCACTATCTGCAGCATCCTCGTGGCCTCCTTGATGGCCTCTGTGTACAGGTCCTTGTTGTGCTGGTTGACGAACGGCACGCGCCTAAGGAGGGGGACCTTCTCGATCGTCGTCCCCATCGCGTTCGGGTTCTTGGCTATCATCTCGAGCATGCGCACCCTGTAGCTCCTGGACGGGTGCTCCTCGATCGCCAGGACCTTGGCCTGTGTCTGCCTGACGACCTTCCGCTTCTTGAGGCCCGTCATGACCTTCGACGCTTCGGCTCTCTTGACCCCGTGGTCCTTCAAGAGCATCTTGTAGACGCTCTCAAGGGCGACCGGGCCCGTCTTCACGGTCCCGACGACGACCGATTCGACCTTGGAGAAGGGCTTCTTGAGCGCCGTCTTTGGCGGCTTCTCCACGATCGCCAGGACCTTCTCCTTCTTCATCAGTCTGACGAATCTCCGCGTTTATGAGTTCCATTATGGCCTTTGCCGCATCGTCTCTCTTGACCCCGTGGTCCTTCGAGAGCGCATGGTAGAGTGTCTCAAGGTTGATCGGTCCCTTCTTCACGATCCCGATGACGGCCGCTCCGGCGCCGGAGGTGGGAGGCGCGAGCGCCCTCTTGGCCATCTCCGACTTCCTGTGCTGCAGGATGACCTCTGCGATCTGGTCGCCGGCAGTGAAGACGGGGTTGAGCGCGGAAGTCGGCTCCTGGAATATCATCGAGATGAACCTGCCCTCTGATGAGCTGCATGTACTCGATCTTCTTCTGGAGGAGATCGTACTTCCTGCCGAGCGCATCCTGGTCCGTCGGTTCCTTCTTGGTGGTCTTGACGAACCTCTTCAGGTACTCCCTCATCACGCCGTCCGGCACCCTCTCGGGAGGCAAGGTCTTGTCGACATCGTCCTTCGTCACCGGCTTCACCTTCTTCCTGAACCCGGTGAACCTCAAGCCGTAGGTTGCGACCAACTTCTTCCTCTCGCCCTGCGGGGAGGCCTGTCATACCACTTCTGCGCCCTCTCCTCGTACTCCTTCCTCTTGGCCCTGACCTCGAGGGTCTCCATGAAGTACACTGCGCCAGACTCGATCTTGCCCTGGCGGGCTCAGGACGAGCTTCATGATCGTGCTCGCCGTGACGCTCTTGCCGCAGCCCGTCTCCCCTACAAGGCCGAGGGTCTCGCCCCTCCTTATGATGAGGTCTATGCCGTCTATGGCCTTGACGACCCCCTGGTAGGTGTAGAAGTTGACATAGAGGTCGCTGATTTCTGCGAGCACATCTTCACGTCTCTCCATGGAATCACCGCCGCATCTTCGGGTCGAAGATGTCTCTGAGACCCGTCGCCCAGCAGGTTGAAGGCCATCACGAAGGTCAGGATCGCCATCCCGGGGAAGAACACCATCCACCAGTAGCCTATGACGAAGTACTTCTGCCCGTCGTTGATCATGACCCCCCACTCTACCATGCCGTGGGCGGCCCCGAGGCCCAGGTAGCTCAGGCCGGCCATGACGAGCACGACCGTGCCCATGTCCATCGTCGCGGAGACGAGCACGGGGGCCCAGGAGTTGGGGAGTATGTGCTTGAGCATGATCTTCCCCTCGCTCGAGCCGGACGCGCGGGCGGCGTCGATGTATGCGTTCTCCTTGATCGACAGCACCTGCCCCCTGACAAGCCTCGTGTAACCGGACCACCACACAGCGATGAGCGCGAGCTTGGTGGCGTTCAGGTCCTTCCCAAGGACGGCGGCGATCGCCATGACGAGTATGAGGGACGGGATCGAGAGGAATATGTCAGTGATCCTCATGACCAGCTCGTCCACTGCTCCTCCTTTGTATCCTGAGAAGATGCCCAGGAGGGTGCCTATCACGACCGATATGATGACCACCTGGACCGCGAAGGTCATCGAGATCCTTGCGCCCCAGATGATGCCGTAGTAGATGTCCGCGCCATTGATCCCGCTGCCCAGGATGAAGTCGTCCGTGAGCGGCGGCAACGGGTCTGGTTTGTACCGGTCGAAAGGCATGAAGTACGGGTCCGGGTCCGACGGCGAGGCAAAGACCCACGGGAATGCGGCGACGACCACCAGCATGCAGAGCAGGATGAGTCCCGCCATGGATGTGGCGCTCTTCGAGAGGAGGTGCATGTCGAACTTCGCCTCCCTGATCCAGGGCGCCAATGTACGGCCCGAGTACCTCCTATGACCCTCTTGGAGTAGGCCTTCGGATCTTTGCCTCTTCCCGGCCTTGGGGGCCGGGTTTGGCGTCGTCGTCATGTGGCTTCTTGTCGCCATGCTCCTCTTGGTGGCCTTGATAGGCGTCTCATCCCCTCCAGACTCAGCTCAGCCGCACCCTCGGGTCGAGGTACGCGTAAGCGATGTCGACTATAAGGTTCGCGAGCACGTAGATGATGGCCGTGAGCAGGGTGAATCCCATGATGCCCGCGGTGTCGAGGTTCGTGGCCGCCAGCGCGGCCCACGCTCCGAGTCCTGGCCAAGTGAAGATGGTCTCTGTCAGCACAGCCCCTCCGAGCAGTCCTCCGAAGCCAGCCCCACGACCGTCACAGTCGGTATGAGGGCGTTCCTCCTCGCGTGCTTGCGGATGACCGTCTTCTCCGGGAGTCCCTTCGACCTCGCGGTCCTGACGTACTCCGCACCGAGCACCTCGAGCATGCTCGACCTCATCATCCTGACTATCAGGGCCGTGGACGCGAAGGCCAGGGTGACGGCCGGGAAGGATCAGATGCATGGCAGCATCCACGAAGAAGTCCCATCTGGCGTTCAGCAAGGTGTCGATGAGCAGTAGGTTGGTGTAATGATTCAGGTCGTTGACGTTGAACGCCGCGGCCGTTGTACCTCCCCGGTCCGGGCAACCAGCCTAACTGGTTGTAGAAGATCATCAGCAGGAGGAGTCCGAGCCAGAAGACGGGGATGGAAACGGCCACGAGAGATACGACCCTCGTCGTCTGGTCGACCCACGAGTTGGCCCTGACGGCCGCCGCGGTGCCCGTGCGGATGCCCACGAAGACGGCGATGATGGTCGCCGTGAGTGCCAGTTCGAGTGTCGCGGGGAACTTGAGTGCCAGGGTCTTGCTGACGGGCAGATGTGACATCTGGCTATAGCCGAGGTCGCCCCCGATGATGCCCTTCAGCCAATAGACGTACTGTGTCCAGGTCGGCTCATCGAGAGCGTACTTCTCGATGATCGCCTGGACCCTCCGTGTCATCGATCTCTCATCGCCGGTCAGGTATGCCGTGACGGGGTCTCCGGCGGCCCGCGTGATCGTGAATGTGAGGATCGTCACTCCGAGTAGCACTGGAATGAGCAGGAACAGGCGCCTCGTGATATAGGTCAGGAGCTGCAGCCAGAACACCCCATGTTAGACGGCTGGTTAGTACACGGGTCCAGACTATTTCTAACTTTTCCCAATCTCAATCTAGGTGTATCCCGCTCGAACCCGGCGATGCATCGAGTCCACGACGTCCATCCGGGCACGCCTTTCGCTATCGTGCGGGCAGAGAAAAGTGGAAATGAAAAGGTTTCGGCGAAAGGGTTTGCCACTCGACCTACACTCATCCCTTGCTGAACGCAGGGTAGTAGAACCCTGGGTACATCGGGTTGAAGTAGTATCCGTTGACCCACGATCTCTCGATGTGGAAGTTGTTGCCCTGCCACAACCACAAGTACGGCGCGTCCTCGTAGACGAGCATGCTGAGTTCGTAGTACATCGAAACCGAAGCTCGTCATCGAGCTCCACTGCCGCGGCCCTGGCCAGTGTCGTCGATGGACTCGTTTACGTACCCAGTGCTGTGGGTGAAGATTCCGTAGATGCTGTCCAGGAAGGGCGTCACATAGTCATCCGGGTCGGCGTAGTCAGGGGCCCAACCGAGGTAGTACATCGGGAACGGGCTCGGGGTCGCGTCACGCAGGTTGACGTATGTCGGCCAGTCCAGCGCGTTCACTTGTGCCTCGAACACCGCGTCGGTGTCATCGACTAGACATCGCGGTCAGTTCATCGAGAGCGGCCTTCAGGTAGTTGCACGCAGTCTCTCTGTACGTGTTACCAGAGTTGTAGAACAGCGCGATCTTGAAGCCGTCTTCCCAGTACGAGTTGGTCGTGGCTGGGTTGATCGCCGTCTTCGAGGTGCGTCTTCGCCGTCTCGAGGTCGAACTCGTATGTCGGGACGGTCTCGTCGTACCCGAGCATGCCCTTCGGGATGGGTCCATTGGGCTGAATCGCGTTACCCTTCAGCACGTTCGCGATGAACGTGTCGTAGTCGATCAGGTGCGCGAATGCGAGCCTGATCTCCCTGTCCGCGAAGAAGTCCGTCGGTACCTCGCTTCCGAACTCCGCTGCCGCGACTATATCGATCTCCATGTTGAAACCGGCGAAGGTCATGTCGAACGTCGGCAGGCCCTTCGTTATGTCGTAGTCGGGGTCGTCCGAGAACAGGCTCTCGTACTCGATGCTGAGCGCGATGCAATCGGCATCGCCGGCCTGCAACATCAGGATCCTCGTGTTCTCGTCGGTCGCGGTTATGAGGTATACATCCTTCAGAGCTGGCTGCTCGCCCCAGTACTCGGTGTTCTCGGTCAGGTGGATCTTCGTCCCGAACTCCCAGCCGCCGTCAGGCAGCGTGTATGGGCCAGTTCCGCAGACCGTTTCACTCATGACGTCGTTGGACTCGCCGTTCACGATGCCGCCGTTGTCTTCGACGTATTCCTTGCTCACGACGGACATGAGGGTGTAGGCGCATATCTTGAGGAACGCCGGGAAGGGCTTCGTCAGCCTGAAGTTGACGGTCATGTCGTCCACGACCGTCACCGAGGCCTCAGCCACGGCTTGGTTGTCCTCCTCAGTCAGTATGTGAGCGGGGTCCGTCTCGCCGATCGCGGTGAGAATCCACTGCGGTGGGGCGTTGTCTGCTGTGTAGTCCTCCAGAGTCTCCCCTATGTAGAACGAGAGATAGTTCGTCATGATCTGCTCGATCATCCAGGAAGCGCTGGTCGGGTCGTGGATCCTCAGGATCCTCTGGATCGAGTAGGCAACGTCATCTGCCGCAAGGGCCGTCCCATCGTGGAACGTCACACCCTCTCTTATCTCGAAGGTGTAGTTCATGCCGTCCGCCGAGATGCCGTCTCCGACCGTCGGGATCTTGGCCGCGAGGAGCGGGATCATGTCCACGACGCTCTCTTCGTCGTACCAGATCAGCGTCTCGTAGCAGTTCAGGTTCACCTCGCCACCGGCAGTCTCGTAGTCGATAGCCGGGTCGAGAGTGTCGGGCTCGCCGATCGAGACCATTATGAACGCGTCAGGGTTCTTGATGGTCTCCAACGTACGTACCCTCAGGAGAGAGCACGTGTACGGTGAGCATGACCGAGGTCGAGACATCCGCGGCCGAGGTAACCGTGAGCTTCGC
>CAWBDD010000019.1:0-102032 GCA_963787465.1 uncultured Thermoplasmata archaeon | reverse complement strand
AAACCTATGAAGAGAGGGATCGCGAACCAGATGTCGTGCTGGGCGTCGACGACGTCGACGAAGCTGAAGCTCCCCGCGAGCAGGAACACGCTCGCGACGCACAGGAGCATGGGGATCTCGTAGCTCATCATCTGCGCGGCGGACCTCATCCCGCCGATGAGCGTGTACTTGTTGTTCGACGACCACCCGGCGACCAGTATCGAGAACGGGCGCGATGGCGAAGAACGCGAACGCGATCAGGACGCCGCGGCCGGGAACTCCGGTGCCGCCGTACCTGCTCGGTCGAGACGCCGAAGTTCGCGCTGAACGGTATCGTCGCGAGTGATCGAGGATCGACGACGCCGACGAATATGACCGGCGCGAGCAAGAATCCGACCTTGTCGGCCTTGGCGGGGATGATGATCTCCTTCACGAACAGCTTGATGCCGTCCGCGAGGTTCTGGAGCCAGCCGCCGATCCTGTAGCCGACATAGTACGGACCGTAGAAGTCGAACATGCGCCCCATGAACTTCCTGTCGATCCAGATGAAGTTGAGCACGTTGATGAGGGCGATGATGATGATGATCAGCACTTCGAGCAGGATCGCCATGAACTGCGATGTGGCCATGCGGACGCGGCGAAGTCCCCGACGCCGTTGAAGAAGTCCCCGAAGCACCATGGCAGGAGTCCCCGAGCCAGTACCACAGGTGGTTGACGAGGTCCACGAGCCAGTGTATGATTCCGTAGCAGAATTCGTACAGGTTCATGGCATCACCTATCGGTCTCCCCGATGCACATGTCGAGCCCGCCCATGATGGCGACGACATCGGCCACCTTGTATCCGATCAGCATCTTCGGGGCGGCCGACACGCGTCACGAAGATCGGGCTCCTGATCTTCAGCCTGTAGGGCTTGTCGGTGCCGTCGCCGACGACGTACATCACGCCCTCGCCCCTCGGGTCCTCGACCCTCCCGAGGCCGGTCCCGACCGGGCCGTTCCTCGGGGCGACGATCCTCCACTTGCCCTTGGGCATCTTCTTGACGGCCTGGCGGATGATCTTGCAGCTCTCGTACATCTCGTCCATCCTGACCCTGTACCTGGCGTAGCAGTCGCCGTCCGTGTGGGTCGCGACCTCGAAATCCATCTCAGGGTAGACCGAGTACGGCCTGTCCTTCCTGAGGTCGTACTTGACGCCGCTCGCCCTCAGCGACGGTCCGGTGACGCCGAGGTTCATCGCGTCCTCCTTCTTGAGGATGCCCGACGCCCTCGTTCCTCATCATGAAGACCTTGCGAGCCCTCGAAGAGGTCCTCGTACTCCTTGAGCCGCCTCTCCATGTAGTCGCATCGCGCGCAAGCGTGTCCCTGCTCGAAGTTCGGGGGCAGGTCGTGCGCGACGCCGCCTATCCTCGGGTAGTTGTACGTGAGCCTGGACCCGTCAGCGCCTGGAGCAGGTCGATGAAGACCTCCCTGTCCCTCATCGTGTAGATGAAACCGATCATGGCACCCGAGGTCGGCGGCGTATGCCGCGAGCCACATCAGGTGCGAGGCGATCCTCTGCATCTCGATGGCCGCGACCCGGATGTACTCCGCCCTCGCGCGGGCACCTCGATGCCCATCAGGTCCTCGACGGTCATGCAGTACAGATGGCTCCAGGTCATGCGACGAGCCGTAGCAGAGCCTGTCCGTGATCGGGATGATCTGAGTGTAGGTCCTGTCCTCGCACAGCTTCTCGATGCCCCTGTGGAGGTACCCGACCTCGGGCTCGGCGTCGACGATCGTCTCGCCGTCGACCTTGATGCGCAGGTTCCAGAGCCCGTGCGTCATCGGGTGCTGGGGTCCCATGTTGATCCACATCTCAGCCATGCATGGTCACCCCTTGAAGTCCTTCCTGAGCGGATGGTACAGGATAGTCCTTCGGAAGCAGGATCCGCTCCAGCTTCGGATGGTTGTTGAACTTGATGCCCATGAGGTCGAACGCCTCCCGCTCCTGCCAGTTCGCCCCGCCCCAGATCGATGACTGACGGAGTCCACGCTCGGGTCGTCCTTCGGGAGTGGTCGTGATGAGCTCGAGCAGGAGCCTCGTAGCCGGTAGGATGTGATGTGATAGACGATCTCGAACCTGTTGTCGTACTCGACCGCGGAGATCATGGAGATGTGCTCGAACGCCGAGCTGGTCCCTGAGCATCCGGCAGGCGGAGTAGAGTTCCGGACCGGTCGATCCGCGCGCGGATGAGCCCGGGCCGGACCTTCTTTCCGTCGGTGACCGCGCGCGGGAATGACTCCGAGAGGGCCCTGAGGACCCTGTCCTCCGGGTTCGCGTCTATCCTGCTGGGAGCCTTCTCTATGTCCACTGCCCCCGCTGAATTCGCCCTACCCCCCTCAGACATCTCCTACCCCCTCACTTGCCGGTCAGCAGGCCCTTCTTGTTCTCCTTGATCATCTTCTGCAGCTTCAGGAAGCCGTCGATCAGGGCCTCCGGCCTTGCCGGACAGCCCGGGATGTAGATGTCGACCGGTATGAACTGGTCCACCCCGGGACGACGCTGTAGCTGTTGTAGAACGGCCCGCCGGAGATCGCGCACTCGCCCATCGCGATGACCCACTTCGGCTCGGGCATCTGGTCGTAGAGCCTCCTGAGGGCCGGCTTGAGCTTCTTGCTCACTGGTCCGTTGACCAGCAGGATGTCGCACTGCCTCGGGCTCGACCTCGGGATGATCCCGAACCTCTGCTGGTCGAACCTCGGCGCGGACGCGACGGCCATCTCGAGGGCGCAGCACATGATGCCGAAGTGCAGGAAGTAGAGCGAGTTCCTGGTCGCCCAGTTGAAGAAGTCCTTCGTGACGAAGTCGAGGCCGGCGCCCACTGGCGACCTCCTGAGTATGTACTCCATCGTCTCGTCGGACCACTTGAGGAAGTCCTTTGAGCGGAACATGATGGCCTGGCCGACCGTCGGGCCGCCCTTGGCCTTCATATCCAGACTATCTCCTCCTTCTTCAGGGCGTAGGTGACGCCGACGAGAAGAGTGCCCGAGGAACATCAGCATGAAGACCTTCGCGAGGTCGCTCAGGTCGGAGAAGACCAGCGCCCAGAGGAGGACGAAGACGGTCACCAGGTCGAACGCGACGAATATGATCGCGTACATGTAGTACTGGAAGTGGAACTGTATCTGCGCGTCGCCAATGGGGACCTCGCCGCACTCGTAGGTGGTCTCGCGACCGCGGGTCGTGCCTGTCGGTCCTGAAGTATCGGGAGAGGAAGAACGCGAGCGTTGGGAAAAGTATAGCTACGATCGCAAAGACGGCGACGCCCATAGTAGTCGTCCGTTAGCATTGCCCTCGCATCCGCGACAATGTATAAAGCGTTTTTCGGAGAGAGGACGTGTCACGGGGGAGTCAGTATCGAACAAAATACGAAATCAAGGGGTTTTGTCACGATTCGGCGCGCTCAGGGTGCGGTTCGGCTCATCTCAGGCGTGCGCCGCACCTCTGGCAGAAGGCGAACTCGCGGGTCTATCGGGTTCCCACAGCTCATGCAGTTCGTGGGTGCCGGGACTCCGAGGACCGCGCCCGGAGGCGCTCCCTGAGGCGGGGGATATGCCTGGACCTGGTACTGCGGAGGGGCCTGCATCTGCTGGGCGTGCTGCGGCCTCCTCATGACCACGAACAGCACGATGACGACGACGACCGCCAGGCCGATCGCCCCGATGATGACTATCAACCAGAACAGGTCCATCCCGTCCTCGATGAGGGCGAACGGGACCACGTTGACGTTGTAGGTCATGTGGTTGTCCTCGAACGCCAAGTTGACCCAGGTGAGTATGAAGTTGCCAGTGGAGGGCGCCTCGAATGTATCGGAGTAGGACGTGTCGGTGGTCGTGACGACCAGATCCCCGTCTGGGTCCACGACGGTGAACATGACAGCGAGGTTGGAGTCCCAGTTAACGTTCAGGAGGTCCCCGTCCTCCACATCATAGGTCTCCATCAGGTAGCCCAGCGGGCTGAGAGTGGTCTGGTCCGCGGCCACGTTCCCGGCCAGAACCAGGATCGACAGGGCTAGCACGAGGCATCCAGCAGTCAAGGATATCGATTTCATGGGTTGCATCCTCGTACGGGTCGAATGGATTTCGATGGCTATAAACCAGGGGCCCATTCAGAGCAAGGCTTTTAACGCCATTCCTGGGTACTCCGAACCGATGGGCAGCGTCGACCTGGTCTTACTGCACCCTCCGAGCGTCATGGACTTCAGGAAGCGGACGCAGCTCTCGGGCCGGTCAGCGACCTCATCCCCTCGACACCCGTCTTCGAGATGTACCCGATCGGGTTCACGACCATGGCGTCCCACCTCGAATCCAAGGGGTACGAGGTCAGGATCGCCAACATCGCCACCAGGATGCTGGCGTCCGCCAGGTTCGACCCCGAGAGATTCGTCAAGTCGCTCGACGCGAAGGCCTTCGGGATCGACCTCCACTGGATGCCTCATGTCCAGGGGGCCTTCGAGCTCGCCAAGATGGTCAAGAGGCATCACCGGAACGCGCCAGTCATCATGGGCGGGTTCAGCTCGTCGTACTATCACAAGGAGATGATCGACGGCCACCCCGAGGTCGACTTCGTCCTCAGAGGCGACTCGACCGAGCATACCCCTCGGGCAGCTCCTGGACGCCGTCTCCGGCGGGAAGAGCCCTGGACGAGGGTCCCCAACCTGACCTGGAGGGATGGGGGGAGGACGAAGGTCAACCCCCTCACCCATGTGCCGGAGACCCTGGACGACATCGAGATCGACTACGGCCTGATGGTCAGGAAGGTCCTCAGGTACAGGGACCTGGAGGGCCACCTGCCCTACAAGAACTGGAAGTCGAACCCGATGTCCATCGCCGTGTCCGTCCGCGGGTGCACGCACAACTGCGTCAACTGCGCGGGCTCGTGCGACTCGTTCGCGCGCAACTTCGGGCGGAGAGAAGCCGGCGTACCGATCCCCCGAGCTGCTCGCGGAAGACATCGCCAGGGCGGAGGAGTACGTCAAGGGGGCGACATTCGTCGTCGGCGACATACGGCAGGCTGGGAAGGAGTACGCATCGAAGTTCCTCGCGGAGCTGAAGACGCAGGAAGGTGAAGAACGAGGTCGTCATCGAGCTCTTCACCCCTGCCGACGCGGCGTTCGCGGACCAGGTGAAGGGGAGCCTCGAGCGGTTCAGCGTCCAGATGTCCCCGGAGACGCACGACGACTGCCGTCAGGAAGGCGCAGGGGAAACCCTACACGACCGCGGCGATGGAGAAGACCGCGGAGCACTTCCTGGACGCTGGCTGCGGCAGGTTCGACCTGTTCTACATGATCGGCCTGCCGACGCAGACGCGCCGAGAGCGTCCAGGCAGACGGTCGAGTACACCCGCGGGCTCTATCAGAGGTTCAAGGGGAAGAGGCTCTTCCCGTTCATCAGCCCCCTCGCGCCGTTCATCGACCCTGGCGGGAACGCATTCGACGACCCCGCGAAGCACGGCTTCAGGATACTCGCCAGAGAGCCTCGAGGACCACATCGCGCTCGCGTCCATGCCCAGCTGGAAGCACGTCCTGAACTACGAGACGGAATGGATGACAAGGAACGACATCGCGGAGGCGACCTACTCCGCCGGGCTGGGCCTCAACTCCATCAAGAAGGAGATGGGCCTGATAGCGGCCGGCGCCGCCGACGCGACGGAGAAGGAGGATCGAGTCGCAGCGAGGGACATGATGCACACGATGGACAAGGTCCTCGAGAAGGGCGGCGCGTCCGGGAAGGACATGGACGACCTCAGGGAGGCCGCGTCTGCGCTCAACGAGTCCACCGTCTGCGGGAAGGAGGAGCTCGACTGGTCCGAGAGTTCGGTCTACGCGAGCATCCCGAGGATGATCATCGTCGCTCCTGAAGGGACGGTAGGCGGTCATGTTTATCTGTCACGTGTGGCATGAGGTCGGAGGACGTTGACATGATCATCGGGATCTACGGCTACCAGGACTCCGGGAAGACCCTCCTCGTCGAGGGCGCCGTGAGGGCGCTTTCCAGGAAGGGCTACCATGTCGCCTCCGTCAAGCACTCGCCCTCACAGGAAGAGCGCGGACAGCGAGGGCAAGGACACCTGGAGGCACTGGAAGGCCGGGAGCGACCCAGTGGTCTTCTCCTCCGAGACCGAGACCACCGTGTTCCGCCACGGGAAGATGTCCGAGGAGGACATAGCCAAGCTCCTGGTGGCCGAGTTCTCGCCGGACGTCGTGATCATCGAGGGGTTCAAGGACGGCACGTTCCCGAAGGTCTCCGTAGGGGAGATCAAACCGAGGAAGGGGACGGTCCTGAAGAACCCGAGCCTGGACCATCTGGTCGAGTACATCGAGCGCGAGGTCGCCGTCGAGAGGGCGCTCAATGGCCTGCCCGGGCTCGACTGCCACAAGTGCGGCCTGGACTGCAGGGCGATGGCCGAGGGCATCGCTGACGGGAAGAGGAGGCACTCCGATTGCAGGGAACTGCCTGCCGTCGGGCGTGCACATCTCCGTCGGATGGCGAGCGGATCCCCGCCGGGACCTTCGTCGCGGACCTCGTCGACAAGACGGTCCGAGGGCTGATGAGCAGCCTCAGGGGATACGAGCACGGGATGGATGTTGAAATCCGTCTATCGGGCAAGGCTCCACAGACGAAAAGCCGCCGCCGGAAGGCCAAGTGACCACACCCAGACGGGCGTCGCAGGTCGTGCGCTATCTTTATCAACATCCAAGATATCCTGACAGCCAGGGGACCGGACCGCAGCGGCGGATGGGCGCCAACGCGGCCATGGTCACAGTGACATTCCCGGAGCGTTGACCTCCATGCGCAAACTCTCAGAGATCGAGAAGGATTTGGACGCCTGCCTGCAGTGCGGCTACTGCCGGGACCCGTGCCCGGTGTACAAACAGATCGGGTGGGAGTCCGCCACGCCGAGGGGCAAGGTCTACGCCCTGAGGGAACTCAAGAACAAGACCCCTGTCGACACGCTCCTCGGGAGGAAGCCGAAGGTCGACGACAAGCTCATGGAACGCATCTTCCAGTGCACCTCATGCGCGGCGTGCGAGCACAACTGCCACGTGGAGATAGACTTCGCCCACCTATGGGAGGAGGTCAAGGAGTGGCTCATCGCGCAGGGCTACGGACCCATGGAGGCGCACAAGAAGATCGCCGAGAAGATCATGGCCAAGAACAACCCGTTCGACGAGGCGCCCGAGAAGCGCGGCGCGTGGCTCCCGCCGGACATCAAACTCTCCGACCACCCTGAGGTGGTCTTCTTCACCGGCTGCACCGAGGCCTACAGGATGCAGCCCCTCGCGGTCGCGACGGCGAAGCTGCTGGACAAGGCCGGAGTGAAGTTCACGATCCTCGGAGAGGACGAATGGTGCTGCGGTTCGCCCATGCTCAGGACTGGACAGAAGGAGTACGTGAGGGGGAAGGTCGCCCCGCACAACGTCCGCGAGATGGACAAGCGCGGCATCAAGGCCATGGTCACGGCCTGCGCCGGGTGCTTCAACACCATGAAGAACGACTACCCCAAACTGACAGGGGCACCGTCGTACAAGCTGTACCATGTCTCCGAGTACCTGGACAAGCTCATCCAGGAGAAGAAGCTCAAGTTCACCAAGGAGTTCAAGAAGAAGGTCGCATACCACGACCCGTGCCACCTGGGCAGGCACGCGAAGGTCTACGATGCGCCTAGGAACGTGCTGAAGGCGATCCCCGGGGTCACTCTCATCGAGACCAAGGCCGAGAGGGAGGACGCCCAGTGCTGCGGCGCCGGTGGCGGGTTCAAGGCCGCGTTCAACGACATGGCCGAGAACGTCGCCGCAGAGAGGGTGAAGTACTTCGTCGACGCCGGAGCGGAGGTCATCGTCACCTCGTGCCCGTTCTGCCAGGTCAACCTGAACGCCGGAGCGAAGAAGGCCGGGCTGAACATCAAGACGATGGACGTCGTCCAGCTCGCCCTGCAGGCGGTATGACCTGAGAACTGAGCCACGTCCTCATGGGCCCTTCGGCCTCTGGCCGTCATCGACAGGAGAGTCCCGAACCTGTGGCTTGTGTCTGGTCTTCTGGTACACCAGTAGCACGACTAGGACCACAACGATTGCCGATGCCACTATCAGTCCGTAGTCCGAAGAAGACATTCCGGTCTCCCAGGTCCATCCGACAGTGTCGACCACGGCAGCGGACTCGAACAGACTCTCCCCCGCCTCGTTGAAAGCCGTAATCCTGTAGTAGTAGTCTGTGCCAGGCTCGGCGGACTCATCGAGATAGGTCAGTTCAGAGGAGTCGACATACCCAAGGTATGACTGCACGCCCTCCGATTCCCCTCTGTATATTCTGTAGCCGGTGACGCCGGTGGCGTAGTCACCGTTGTCGGCACCCCAGCTGAGCCTTAGTCCCTCGCGCTCAGCGGAGAGAGTCGCTCCGCTTGGTCCTCTAGGGACATCCAGGGAGTTCGTGGCATAGACGAGGCTGTCGCTGTCGATCGACGCCGAGCTGTCCTGGTTCCACAGGGTGTAGGAATATCGGTACAGCACATGCACATACCCGTCAGCATCAGTGGCGACCGCGGTCGGGCTGCCGATCTGGTTGAAGCTGTTCACTGCGAGCCACATTAACCCGCCGGCATCGCTGGTCATGACGAACACGCTGGACTGTGACAAGTAACAGAGCACGAGGTTATCGTAGGTGTCCACCGCCATGGACGGATATCCTGCGTCTGAGGCGAACACTGATATTGTCCACTCACCCCCGACACGATGTCCGACTTTCACATTCTCATTGAGCATGTCGCCATAGGACAGCACAGGGGTCCCGTCCGATAGGATGGCCACCGTGGGCGACCACCACTGGACGTCGCACCCGGAATCAACGGTCTCGAACTCCCAGTCTCCGGACGAGTTCGTGAAGTACACCAGAGGACTCTCGTCAGAGTAGAAGCATCCGTGCACCGTTCCGTCGGATCCGAGGGTCACGGAGTCCATCATCGTGACCTCTTCAACGGATTCGATGGCCCACTCTCCCCCGATCAACCTTGCGTTCTTCATCAGGGACGACTCGGCGTCCAGATAGAGGACGTGTACCACACCATCGACATCGACGATTACCTTGCAGCTGTCCGCAGAGACACTCTCTATCACAGAGTATGAACTATCCGTTTCGTAGTTCACGAAGTACCGTACCTCCCCAGGTACCGCTGCGCACATGTGCAGGTCGTCGTCCGCATCTATGGCGATAGAGAATGATCCCACTTCTTCAGTGCCAGTGATCGAACCTGACAGCCACGTGCTGTCAGAGCCGGTCAGGTACCACAGAATGGTCGTCGACTCAGCCGAAGACATATCGATGAAGACACCGTGCGGTACACCGTCACTGTCGACAACCAGGGCCGGCCTCCACGCACTGCGTCCGGTCTCCAGGTCGTAGAAGTGCGGAGTCGACCATTGCCCCGCGGGGAAGAGGATATCGGCCGATGCCGCGGTCGATGGCGAAGGCGCCGATACGGGCACCAGGATTGACAAGCAGACCGCCAGATAGAATACGACAAGAGAATTCCGACTCATTCACCCACCGCGTTCGGAATCTCCATCTAAATATAAGTCCGTTTTCGGGAGAACAGGTGAGCGTCCGCTCACAGTCCACCTTGATGATCGTGCTCAGATGCCCGTCCACGGGACGCCCTTGTGGGCGCTCATGACGATCTGCGTGTCGGTCTCCTTGATGCCGTCCATCTTGAGGTAGGAGTCGATGAACTCCTGGAGCTCGGTCATCCCGACGAAGAGCGCGACCACGAGGAGGTCGTACTCCCCCGTGACCCTGTAGACCGCGATGACGCGGTTGTGCTTGTTGACGTGCTCGACGACCTTGTCGAGCTTGTCAGTGACTGTCTTGACATGCACGTACGCCTTGACGGTGTTCTCGATGAGCCTGTAGTCGATGTGTATCGAGAACCTGACTATGATCCCCTTCTCTATGAGGTTCTTGATCCTGCGCCTGACGGTCGCCTCGGTCACATCCAGCTTCTTGGCGATCTCCGAGTTGCTCATCCTCGCGTTGTCCCTGAGCTCGCACAGGATGCGTATGTCGGTCTTGTCGATCGGCAGCAGCTTGAGGTCGAGCCCCTTCCATCGCTCGTACAGTTCGCAGGACTCGATCGGAATCTGGTCGGTCATCTGACACCTCTCGGACCCGAACACGCAGGGGATACTTCAAACTAACGGAATCCGTACCAAAAACTGTCCTCGAAAGACAGGTTTCGTACCACACGTTGATTCTGATAACGACCCGTTGGGCGCAACTCGGCGGAAATCGGCTACTCGCCGAACCTGCGCCTCCTCTGCTGGTACGACCTTATCGCCCGGAGGAAGTCGATCTTCCTGAACCCGGGCCAGTAGACGTCGGCGAAGTACAGCTCGGAGTAGGCGAGCTGCCATAGGAGGAAGTTCGATATGCGCTCCTCCCCGGAGGTCCTGAGGATCAGGTCGGGGTCGGGCATGTCCTTCGTGTAGAGGTAGTCGCTGAACGTGCGCTCCGAGATGTCATTGGGGGCGAGCTTGCCCTCCTTGACGGCCTCGGCGATGCGCCGGATCGCCTGCACGATCTCCTCCCTGCCGCCGTAGAACACCGCGATGTTGAAGGAGTAGCGGTCGTAGGCCTTGGTCTTCTCCTCGGCGTAGGTCACTGCGGCCCTGAGGTCCTCCGGGAGCAGGTCCTTCTGGCCGATCACGCGCACCCTTATCTTGTTCTTGTGGACGCGCTCGTCGTCCCCAAGGCGCTTGAAGTTGGAGATGAACATCCTGATGAGCGAGTCGACCTCGTCCCTGGACCTGCTGATGTTCTCGGTCGAGAACGCGTAGACCGTGAGCATCCTGACGCCGATCTCGAGGCACCACTCGAGCATCTCCTCGAGCTTCTGCTTCCCCTTCTCGTGCCCCTCCGACACGAGGAGCCCGAACTCCTGCGCGTAGCGCCGGTTGCCGTCCATGATGACCGCGACGTGGTTCGGGACGGGGAGGGTCATGACCTCCTTGAGGATGCGCTTCTCGTAGGTCTGGTAGGCCGTAGAAGATATCGCCCTCGAGATGTCGCCAGCCATGCAAGGCCTCCGGGCGACTCCTAATGCGGTCGCCGTCTTTAACTTATGCGTGCCTGAAGTCCTCTGGGAGGCCGGCACTATATAACCCCAGGTCGACGCAGCCAATGGCCGCGACGGCCCCTATCGACCCGCGCCTGCCCGTGACCTCCATGATGCGCACGCCCGCCTGCTCGGCCGCATGCTCCGCGTCGTGTATCGAGAGTATGGACTCCTTCGCGTCCGCACCATATCTGACGAGGCGCTTGGGGATGTGCAGCCCCTCGAAGACGGCGATGGCCGTGTTGTCGGAATACGTCCCCGCGGCCACCTGCGCCTTGATCCATCCGACGGCCGCGTCGATCTTGTCAGGGAGGACCGCAAGCGACAGCGCGGTCGAGGCGCAGTTGGTCGTCTTCTGAGGCGCGTGCGGGTTGAGCTGGACTATCTTGTGGGCGAGCAGCGTCGCGTGTGGGACCTCCCTGCCAATCCTCAGCCCGAGGACCCAGGTCGCCCCCTTCTCCTTCGTGTCAGTGTCGTCGATGCCGATGACGAGCCGCCTGTGGAGAGGCGTGGTGATCTTCAGCTCGACCTGCCTGCTCCCGCCGACCTGCTCGTCGCCGATGTACTCGACCTTCTCGACGCCCTCGGCCTGGGGGAGGCACGCGCCCACGCCCACGCTGGCGCCCGCGAGGCCCATCCAGGTCGTCTCGACCTTTCCGTCCCTGACGACGATGGACTTCAGCGCCTGCCCGCCGGTGGCCCGCGACGCGGGCCCGAACCTGACCTCGCCCTCGCCCAGATGGGCGTCCATGATCAGGGTCGTCCCCTGGACCTCGACGTGGTCCACGACGCCGCGTGCCCTCAGGCGGTTGACCGCGTCCCACTCGACGGGGCCCTGCGCGCAGCACTCCTCGACGATCCTGGCCCGCTTGGCCTTCTCGTCCACGAGCGTTATGAGCCGCCGGGCGAACATGCACCCGTGGCGTTGGCGGACCTCCTCCGGCGTCGCGACCTTGTTCATGGCGGATCAGACTTCCGTGGTCTCGCCAGGCTTCAGTATGACCACCTTGGCCTTCGAGACCTTCTTGACCTCCTTCTCGAAGGTCCTGGGGTCCTGCTCGATCGGGGGCCAGGTGCCGTAGTGCATCGGTATGACCGTCTTGGGGCCGATGAGGGACGTCGCCAGTGCCGCGCCCTTCGGGTCCATCGTGAAGAACCCGCCTATCGGAAGCAGGGCCAGGTCCGGCTTGTACATCTCGCCTATGAGCCGCATGTCCCCGAAGACCGACGTGTCCCCGGCGTGGTAGACCACCTTGCCCGAGTCGATGACGACCCCCACGGGCTGCGCCGCGGAGAACTCCAGGCCAGGGGCCCCGATGCTCGAGGAGTGGAACGCCGGCACGAGCGTGACCTTGGTGTCGCGGATCGTCGCCGTCCCTCCGAGGTTGAACCCGATGCTCTTCGCCTCGCACCTCTCGATGTACGCGGACATCTCCAAGATGCATGCGATGACGGCGCCGGTCCTGCGGGCGATGGCCACCGCGTCGCCGAGGTGGTCGGAGTGCCCATGGGTCACGCATATGATGTCGCAGTCAACATCCTCGGGCTTCCTCGCGGCCATCGGGTTGCCGCTCAGGAACGGGTCGACGAGGATCCTGTCCTTCCCCTCTATCAGGAACGCCGAATGTCCTAGCCATGTGACCTTCATCCGAATCACGACACCATCACAATCGCGGAGAGAGTATTTCTCAGTTTGGAGCGGGCGCTCACATCCTCGTCAGGTACCTGGAGGGGAGGTCCGGGAGGCTCAGGGCGCGCAGCCCCCTGTCCTCGTAGACGAGCCACTTCCCCTTGATCCCGACGAACTCCCCCTTGTGCTGCCCTGGCGTCTCCTGGAGCTTGGGGGTGGAAGGCAGCGGGAGCTTGATGGGATATCTGTCCAGCCACACCAGCCGACCCACCTTGAGCCCATGGGACCGCGAGAGGGTCTCTCCCAGGCCCGAGTGCCTCGCCTCTATCCCCGCGGCATCGACCGGCCGGGACAGACACTCGATGAGCTTCTCCTGCCTGTACCACTGAGGGATCCGCAGGGCGGAGGAGATCTCCTTCTCCTTGTCCCGCGCCTTCTTCCTGTTGGGGAACGACCCTATGACCGAGAACGCGTCCGCCCCCTGCTCGACCAGGCGTCTCTCGATCCTCCTGGACGAGCTCATGCCGATCTTCACGTTCGTGTCGTAGAACGCGAGGTACAGCACGTGCTCACGCATGCAGAACGGGTGATTGCATATCTCCCCCTCGCACCTGGGCTCGAATATGCACTCCTGCACGGGGACGATGGACTCGCCGGTGCAATCAGGGCACTGCGCGAGCCGGGGGTCCTCGACGCCCTTCGGGCACTGGACATGGGCATCACCGTCGAAGTAACCGACGCACGTCCTCCGGTTGCTCACGAGGAAGCGCACGTCCTCCAGGTCGAACTCCGAGACGCCGCCAGTCTGGACGTCATGGCACGTGAGGGCGGGCTCGAAGCCGTCCCACGAGAAATCGACCGCATGGAGCGGGAACGACCGCTCCTTCTCCTGCAGCCACAGGACATCAGCCCTGATGAACATCCATGACCGAGTCCACGCGGGGGCTATTAATGGTTTGGCCAGCCCCGGCGAGTGTACCCTGTCTCATTCGTCGTCGGACCTGGGTTCCTCGGGCCGTGGCTCCTCTGGGCTCTCCGCCTCCGGCTTCGATCCGTCCGCCGGCGCGGCGTGCTTCGGCGGCTCGGGCGCGGGGAACTCGGACATGTCCACCTCGATCCTCTTCAGGTACTGTGGTGGCACGTCGTTGGTGAGATAGACCGTCTTCCCGGCCTTCTGGATCACGATGCCGTCGTCGGCCGCCGCCTTCGCGTCGACCTCGAGTATGATCGGCGTCTCGGCCCTGACCCTGCCGGCGTTCACTGCGTCGCCCACCGTCTTGCTGAGATGGACCTTCTTCCTGTCGGAGGGCTTGAGCCCGACCTCCAGGACTATGTCGACCTCCTCGGAGGTCGTCGGGTAGTAGAGCATGTCGGGGGTCCCGACGATGGAAGCGGTGTCGAGCTCGATGTCGAACGAGTGCGCGTAGGTCGCCCGGATCATCCCGTCCCTGTGCTCGTACCTGCCCTTGTTGTCAGTCTCGATGATCGCGACTATGTGATGAGGCCTCAGCCAGTGGTATCTGTGCTGCTTCCTCTGGAGAGCGCTCACGAAGGCCCGGAGATCGACGAACCCGAACCGGTCCATCTTCAGGTCGAAGCGCTCCGGGAAGTGCCTGAGCACACCGGCCATGGTCCTGGTGAGCCTGTCCAGCTCCTCGTCGTTCATCAGGAACCTGCCCTCCTCGCCGCAGGCCGAGCAGACCTCAGCCCTGAAGTAGCCGTGTTCCGTGCACTCCCTCAGCATCCGCGAAACCTCAAATCGGTTATGGATGGTCCCGATAAAAGCTTTCCCCATCGCGGGGGAATACTTAACAGGGTTTGGGAAGGGTTTGCCCGGCCGGCTGGCCGGGAACGGCCACTTGCCGGCTCATTCCGCCTTCGGGGCCGGCTCCACCGGTGGCTTCGTCATGAAGGCGATGCGCCATCGCGGCCAGGGACCCGATCGCGACCCCGATGAAGACGAACTCGAAGCCGCCGGATATGAACGCGGGCATGAGCGCGCCTATGACGCCACCGACGCCGTACGACGTGAAGACCTTGCCGTAGTTGTCGCCGAAGTTCTTCGTGCCGAAGTAGTCGGCCGTGGTCGGCGGGAACAGCGCGAAGTTGCCGCCGAAGCAGAAGCCTGCGGCGGACACGAGCCCCGTCACACCGATGAACACCGTGTTCTCGTCCGTCGGCTTCGCCATGACGAAGGCCGCGGCCGCGAAGTAGATGAGTGCCTGCACGAGGAACATGGTCTTCATGGCCTTGGTCCTGCCGAGCTTGTCGGAGATGAACCCCCAGACGACCCTGCCCGCGCCGTTGAAGACCGCGAGGATCCCCACCAGTGTCGCGAGCTGCGCCGTGAGCAGTATGTTCTCATCGGCCGAGACGAAGTCCGGGTTCGCGCCTGCGTAGATGTCCTCGAAGGACTGGGCCACGTTGCCCACGTTCCCGATCATCATCAGACCGCATGTCGCGGACAGGACGAACATGGTCCAGAGGAACCAGAACGACTTCGTCCTAATCATCTCACGCCATGTGTAGTCCTTGGAGGAGGTGCCCCCCTGTCCCGGTGCCGGGGGCGTCCAGCCAGCCGGGCAGTAGCCGGGCTTCGGGTTGACGAGGAGCAGTGCCCCAAGGAAGACCATCCCGAGGAATATCACTCCGAGGTACAGGTACGCGTTGACGATCCCGCCCATCTCGTTTATGAAGTACGTCCCGACCTGCGCGAAGACGAATGTCCCCGCGCCGAACCCCGCGACCGATACGCCGCTGACGAGCCCCTTCTTGTCTGGGAACCACTTCACGCAGCACGCCAGCGGGCAGCTGTAGCCGATCCCGACACCTGCGCCGAGGATGAAGTACGCAAGGTACATCATCGCCAGGCTCTCGGTGGCCTGTGAGGACACCATGTAGCCGGCGACATAGACGACCCCGCCGAGCATCGCGATCTTCATGGGCCCGTACTTGTCCTGCAGCTTACCGCCCAGCTGGACGAAGATGCCGAACGCGGCCAGGCTCATCGCGAATATGCCGAGAACCTGAACCGATTTCTTCGGCTCGTCGAGAGTCCCCGCGAGCGGACCGTTGAAGACCGACCATGCGTATATCGAGCCGAGGGCGAGCTGGACCAGCAGCGCGCCGACGACCACTATCCATCTGTTCATTACCTTCTTGTCATCCTTCTCAGTCATCGTGTCTCTCCCCTCTTGTCGTGGGACCTTGCATCACAAGAACCTCACGTTGCCAGACGCGATGTCGAACATCGCGCCGATGATCTCCAATTTCCCTGCCTGGACGCCAGCCCTGATCACCGGGCTGAAGTCCTGGAGCCGCCTCATCTGCATCATCACGTTGCACTCGGCGATGGCGTCCACGTCCTTCTGCAGCGCGCAGGGCAGTTTCGACCTCGCGCACTCCAGGTCCTTCATCTCAGCCTCGAGGTTGCCGCGGTCGTCGCACGTGAGCGATGCCTTGACCGCGCCGCAGTCGGAATGGCCCATGACCACGATCGCCCTGATCTTCAGGTGCGAGACCGCGTACTCCAGGCTCCCCAGGACAGACCGGTCGGCGGCGCAGTTGCCCGCGACCCTGACCACGAAGGCCTCGCCCGAGAGACAGGTTGAACACCTTGCACGGTGAGACCCTCGAATCAGAACAGGTCAATATCGCGACGAACGGTTGCTGCCCCTTCGCGAGCTTCGCGAGGATGGTTGGGGGCATGGATTTCTTGAACACGGCGTTGCCATCGGAAAGGCGCATCTTCGGGTCAGGTCTGGAGTCCGTGCTGAAAACCTCCTCTCTTCCGATGGTTGAAATATAATGGAAGGGGGGATGGCACCCCCCTAGAAAAGGGTATTGGTGTTTCAGTCCTCGAGGGTCGAGGTGTCGCCGATCGGCTGGCCCATCTCCTTCGCCCTCAGGAGTCGCCTCATGATCTTGCCGCTCCTCGTCTTGGGGAGCTTCTGCATGACCTCGATCTCCCTCGGGTAGGCGTGGCCTGCCAGCCTGCTCTTGACGTGCTTCTGGATCTCCTCCTTCAGCTGGGGGGAGTCCGTGAAGCCCGGCCTGAGCACGATGAACGCCTTGATGATGTTGCCCCTGAGCTCGTCGGGCTTGCCGATGACTCCGGCCTCTGCGACCGCGGGGTGCTCGATCAACGCGCTCTCTACCTCGAACGGTCCGACCCTCTCGCCGGCCGTCTTGATGACATCGTCGGCGCGGCCGACATACCAGAAGTAGCCGTCCTTGTCGATCTGGGCGGTGTCACCGGTGTAGTACCAGCCGTTCCTGTAGTACTCGTTGTACTTGGCCGGGTTCTTCCAGATCTGCCTCATCATCGACGGCCAGCCTGGCCTGAGTGCGAGGCTGCCCTCGGCGCCCTGCGGCAGGACCTTGCCGTTCTCGTCGACGACCGCCGCCTCGACGCCTGGTAGAGGCTTCCCCATGCTGCCCGGCTTGATGGGCATCTCCGGGAAGTTCGTGATCAGGATCGACCCGGTCTCCGTCTGCCACCATGTGTCGTGGAAGGGCTTGCTGTCAAAGACTTCCATCGCCCACTTGACGCCCTCGGGGTTCAGCGGCTCGCCGACCGAGTACAGCGCCCTGAGGCTCTCGAGCTTGTACTTCTTCGGGATCTCGACGCCCTTCGCCATCAGCATCCTGACGGCGGTGGGTGCGGTGTACCAGACCGTGATCTTGTTGTCCTGTATGCACTTGTACCAGCGCTCCGGTTCGAACCTGCCGCCGAGACCGACCTGCGTCACGCCGACCGACCACGGGCCGAGACAGCCGTAGACGACGCCGGTGACCCAGCCGAGGTCCGCAGTGCACCAGAAGATATCGTCCTCGTGCAGATCGAGGACCCACTTCGTGGACAGGGTCTGCTGCACTATGCCCCTGTGGGCGTGGACGACACCCTTCGGCTTGCCAGTGGTGCCGCTCGTGTAGAGCATGAACATGAACTCCTCTGGGTCCATGTGCACGGTCTCGAACTCCTTGGACGCCGCGGCCATCTCCTTCTTGTAGTCTATCTCGCCGGCCGGCGGGTTGTCCTCGTCGACCACGATCAGGTGCTTCATGGCGGGGAGCTGGGCCTTGACGTCGTAGAACCTCTTCTTGAGGTCCTTGTCGGTGACCAGGGCGACCCCGTCGGAGTCCGCGAGCCTGTCCCTGATCGCATCAGGGCCGAAGGCCGGGAACATCGGGCTCGCGATCGCGCCGTACTTGATCGCGCCGAGGAACGAGATGTAGAGTTCAGGGGACCTCTGCAGGAAGACGAATACCCTGTCCTGCCGCTTCACGCCGAGCTTCTTGAGGACGTTGGCGAACTTGTTCATCTCCTCATACAGCTGGTGGAAGGTGAGCTTCGTGACGTGCCCCTCGCCGTCGTCGTAGACCAATGCGATCTTGTCCCTGTTCTTCCCCTTGGCGTGCCTGTCGATCACGTTGTACACAGCGTTGATCTTCCCATCGGGGAACCATTCGACTTCCTTGTCGGCGTCAGCCCACTTGAAGGTCCCCCTGAGCTTGGCGTAGTTCTCAAGGTTCGGCTTCAGCCTCAGCTTGGAGGGGTCCTTGTGGAGCATCGTGCCCTGTATCAATTCCGTGGTCTTTTCTGCCATCTCGTCACATCCATCGGGTCGGCGACGGGCGGAATAGAGCCCGCCGCGCGCTTGCCCATCTATCTGCTAGAACCGGCGCGGACCCTGCATCGTCAGGAATCTCCATAGTATCCGCCTGCATTCCTCACGATGCGAATGAATCATGATGAGCTGGCCGCCTTCACCGAAGACAACGCCGGAGCTCATTCAGCCGGTTCTTATCGACCGCATCCCTCCCGACCTTATAATCCTTTTCGATTCCACCATAACGATTTCAGGTCAGGGGATATGACCGGAAAACGAGGCGAATCGTAAGAATGCGACGATTTTCGGCGGAAAGCGGCAGATGTCGATAGGCAGAGCGAGCAGAACCGTGAACCCTGCGTTTCTGGACGCGCGGAGTATGCGCTGAATCATCGCACATTATAAGTCGAAATGAATATATTAATGGTTTATAAAATTGTTTCCGGGGCCGCTCAGTCCTTCCAGTTGTGGTGGATCTTGGAGGCCTTCACCGTGTTCTTCATGAGCATCGTGATGGTCATGGGGCCTACGCCGCCTGGGACCGGGGTGATCGCCTTGGCCTTCTCCTTCACCGCGTTGAAGTCCACGTCGCCCACGAGCCTGCATCCGCCCTTTGCGTTCGGGTCCGTGACCCTGTTGACACCGACATCGATGACGACGACGCCGTCACTCACCATGTCGGCCTTCACGAAGTTCGGGACCCCCATCGCCGCGATCAGGATGTCAGCCTGCTTCGTGTGGTGGTCCAGATTGGCTGTCCGCGAGTGGCAGATGGTGACAGTCGCATCCGCACCAGGGGCCTTCTGGAGCAAGATGTTCATTATCGGCTTCCCCACGATGTTGCTCCTCCCGAGGACCACAACATGCTTCCCCTTGGGGTCGTTCCCGCTCCTGACGAGGAGCTCCTGGATGCCGGCGGGCGTGCAGGGCAGGTAGCAGTCCGTCGCCCCGACGACCATCTTCCCGACGTTCACGGGGTGGAAGCCGTCCACGTCCTTGCTCGGATCTATCCTGAGCAGGACCTTCTCCTCGTGGATGTGCTTCGGGAGGGGCAGCTGCACGAGTATGCCGTCCCACTTCGGGTCCGCGTTGAACCTGTCGATGAGATCGAGGAGCTCGTGGTCGGTCGTGGTCGCGGGCAGACGGATGGTCTCCGAGTTCATGCCCAGCTCGGCGCAGGCCTCGCCCTTCTTCCTGACGTAGACCTGGGACGCGGGGTCCTCACCCACTATGATGACAACGAGGCCAGGCGTCACGCCCTTGGCCTTCATCCCAGCGATCTCTTCCTTCAGCTCCGCCCTGATGCTCTTCGCGACTTCGTTGCCGTTGATGATGGCTGCGACCAAGCGTCCCACACTCCCTTGAAAACCGGATGCCGAAGGCGTACTTAAGGGTCGCGCCCGCGTGCGGCACATGGGACCTGTGGCACCGTCAAAGATGCCAGAGGGTCTCGGCCGTCGAGGATCGGCAGGACACACACGAGTTGTCGTCGTCGCGTCTCGAAAAGGCTTTCTACCCGTTGACTATACCCCTCTAAAAGGGGGTACAAAATGGCCACGAAGCCAGACATCGAAATTGCTCAGGAAGCGAAGGTACAGCACATAGAGAAGATCGCGGAGAAGGTCGGCCTCTCTCGCGACGATCTTGAGTTCTATGGCAAATACAAAGCGAAGGTACCGCTCAACGTTCTGAAGCGCTACGACAGCAACAAGGACGGGAAGCTGATCTTCGTGACGGCCATCACAGCCACGAAGGCCGGAGAAGGAAAGACGGTCACATCCATCGGTCTCTGCCAGGGCCTCGGCCAGCTCAACAAGAAGGTCATGCTCTCGCTCAGGGAGCCCTCGCTCGGCCCGACCTTCGGGATCAAGGGTGGCGCGACCGGCGGCGGATACTCCCAGGTCTACCCCATGTGGGACATCGACCTGCACTTCACCGGCGACATACACGCGGTCGGCACGGCGCACAACCTCCTGTCGGCCCTAGTGGAGAACCATGTCACGAAGAAGAACACGCTCAACATCGACCCGACCCGGATCGTCCTGAGGAAGGTCATCGACATGAACGGCCGCGAGCTGAGGAACATCGTGGTCGGCCTGGGCGGCAGGGGCGAGGGCGGCGTCCCCCATGAGAGCGGCTTCGACATCACGGTCGCGTCCGAGATCATGGCGATACTCGCGCTCTCCAAGGACATGAAGGACCTCAAGGAGCGCCTGGGCAAGGTCGTCGTCGCCTACACATACGACAGCAAGCCAGTCACCGCCGGGCAGCTCAAGGGCATCGGCGCGATGTGCCTCCTCCTCAAGGACGCCATCATGCCCAACCTGTGCCAGACGCTCGAGGGACAGCCGGTGTTCATCCACGGATTCCCGTTCGCCAACATCGCGCACGGCAACAACTCCATCATCGCGACGAAGTACGCGCTCAAGATGGCCGACTACGTCGTGACCGAGGGCGGCTTCGCCGCGGACCTGGGCGGCGAGAAGTTCTTCGACATCGTGTGCCGGATCAGCGGCGTCAGGCCGGACGTCGCCGTGCTCGTCGCCTGCATCCGCGCCCTGAAGATGCACGGCGGGATGCCCGAGAAGCAGATCGGGACGCCCAACCTCGAGTTCCTCGAGAAGGGGTACTCCAACCTCGACAAGCACATCGAGAACATGAAGAAGTTCGGCGTGCCAGTCGTGGTCGCGATCAACCAGTTCCCGACCGACAGCCAAGAGGAGATCGAGCACTGCAGGAAGCACTGCGAGAAGCTGGGCGCGCGCTACGCGGTCAGCCGCGTCTTCGTCGAAGGCGGCAAGGGCGGGGTCGAACTCGCCAAGGCGGTGCTGGACGCCCTCGACAAGGAGAAGGCGGACTTCAGGTTCCTCTACGACGAGAAGCTGCCGATGAAGGAGAAGATAAAGATCATCGCGACGCAGATCTACGGCGCGAAGGACGTTGTCTACACGGGCACGGCCCCAGGCGACATGGAAGCCATCGAGAAGTCGGGCAACGACAAGCTCCCGATCTGCATGGCCAAGACCCAGCACTCGCTCTCGGACGATCCCGTCAAGAAGGGCGCGCCGAAGGACTGGGTCCTGACCGTCAGGGAGGTCCGGCTATCTCGGCCGGTGCAGGGTTCATCGTGCCCATCACCGGAGAGATGATGACCATCCCGGGCCTGCCTGGTTCGCCTGCAGCCGAGAGGATCAACATCGACGACAACGGCTACATCACCGGCCTGAACTGAAGTCGTCGAGTCGAGGCAGTGACAAACCTCTTCCAATCTATTCACAGCGCGCGGGATGCTTTATTCCCCGCACGCAGTTCCCTGTCTCAGGGTCCATTCCGCAGAAGGAACGGAGCTGACGCAGCCGAGTGAAAGGAGGGGAGTGTGTGACGAAGAACATCCTCGTAGTCGGCGGAGGACCAGCGGGACTCACCGCAGCCAAGGCCATCGTCGACAGGGGCATGGAAGTCGTGCTTGTCGAGAAGAGCGATTCGCTTGGTGGCATGGCCAGGGAGCTCACCTGCAAGGGCCTGCACGAATGCAGGAACTGCGGCGCGTGCTTCGCCACCGACCGAGCCGCCGAGGTCCTGAGGGAACCGGGCGCCGAGGTGCTGCTCCTCTCGGAGGTCGTCTCCGTGACCAAGGATGGAGATTCATACACCGCCAAGGTCAAGTCCTCCCCTAGGTACGTCACGGACGACTGCATCGGCTGTGGGAAGTGCGTCGAGGTCTGTCCTGTGGACGGCAAGGCCATCTTCCCGCCGAAGGGCTCTGGACAGCCGCGCGTGCACTGGATAGACAGGTCCAGGTGCCTGCATTTCAAGAAGGGACAGTGCTCGAAGTGCGCGGACGTCTGCCCGACCAAGGCGGTCGCCTACGACGACCGCGCAACGAGCGTCACGAGGAAGGTTTCGGCCGTTGTCTACGCTACTGGCATGAAGCCGGTCGAGGCGTGCGACACGACGAGGCTCGGCTGCGGCGTCATCAAGGACGTCGTGTCCAGCGTCGACGCCGAGCGCATACTCAACGAGAAGGGGCGGCTGGTCCGCCCATCGGACGCCACGCCCCCGAAGAGGGTCGCAATGGTCCAGTGCGTCGGCTCGAGGACCGTCAAGACGGGGGTCGAGTACTGTTCGAAGTTCTGCTGCAAGTACGCGACCAAGATCTCGCAGCTCATGCTCGACACCGATCCTGAGCTAAGCATCGACTTCTACTTCATGGACCTGAGGACGCTCTACGAGCCCCAGGACGACTTCAAGGTGTGGGCGAAGGCCAGGAAGACCGTGAAGCTCATCAGGAGCATGCCCGCCACCGTCAACCTGAGGGAGGACGGCAAGCTCCTTCTAAGGGCAGCGGCGGAGAGCGACGCCGATGTGACCGAGGCGGAGTACGACATGGTCATCCTCTCGGTCGGCATGAGGCCGGAGGGAGGGAGGTCGGAGCTCGCCTCCTCGCTGGGCATAAAGGCGGACGCGTACGGCTTCGCGACCGCGTCGCCGGACCTCGAGCGGCAGGGCGTCTTCGTCGTCGGCACCGTCTCCGGGCCGATGGACATCGAAGAGACATCGGTGAGGGCGGTCGCCGCCGCGGAGCGCATCCCGGACGAAAAGGGGGTGCAGTGATGGCTGGCAGGATCCAGGTCGTCATGTGCAAGTGCTGCGTCGAGAGACCCGCGGTGCTGGACGTCGCAAGGCTCGAAGCGGTCGCCGCGGAGACGGAACTGGTCGCATCGGTCGTCATCGCCGATTCGGTCTGCGACGGCAAGGGCGTCGCCGACATAGCGAGGGACGCCCAGGCCAAGGACGTCGACAGGGCGGTCATCGTCGCGTGCGACAAGAGGGACTTCGACCCGGCGCTCCTGAAGGCCTACAGGCGAGCGGGGATCGATGAGTCCATGGTCGAGTTCCTGAACCTCCGCGAGGGGGTCATACTGCCGCACGCGCGCGAGCCACAGCGCGCGCAGGCGAAGGCCGAGACCATGCTGCGGGCGTCGCTCGGGCGGGTCGTCATGCTCAAGATGCTCGAGACCGAGGACGAGGAGATGCGCACGGGCAATGTCGTGATCATAGGCGCGGGCGTGGCGGGAAGGGCGGCGGCCGAGACCGTCGCGCGCGCGGGGGCCCACACGATACTCATAGAGAAAGGGGATAGGGCGTTCAAGGCGCCCGGGGTCCTCATGACCAGGACCAAGGTCGTCGGAGGCAAGGGCCACCCTGGCAACTACATCCTGACCATCAAGGCAGGGGAGAAGCTGGAGGAGCTCGAATGCGCCGCCGTCGTCGTCGCGACCGGCGGTGGCTGGACCGCACTCAAGGGGCCGCTCGCGAAGGCCTGCAAGGAGGCCGTCCCGCTCTACAAGCTGCACGAGCAGCTTGCCGCCGGGACCGCCCCGAAGGGACCCGTCGTGATCGTGGACACGCCGGACCCGTCCGGCAAGACGCTCAGGGTCATGGACTACGCGTGGGAGGAGTCGCTGGAGACCGCGATCTCGCTCAAGCGCGCCCAACCACAGACGGACGTCACCGTCGTCTTCCAGGAGATGAGGGCGTTCGGCCTGTCCGAGCTAGCCTACAAGGAGGCGGCCGAGATGGGCATCAGGTTCGTGAGGTACGACAAGTCCGGGGCCCCGAAGATGGACCCAAAGGAGCCGACAAAGCTCACCGTCAAGGACCTCGCCCAGGGCGAGCTGCTCACGCTGAGGTTCGGGACGCTCGCATTCGCGTCCCTGCCGGCGAACCCGGACAACAAGGAGGTCGCCGACGCGCTCGAGGATCCCGATGGGACCGGAGGGCGGTGTCCGCCGCGGGAGCATCCAGCGCTGGCCGGTGTCGACCCCCAGACCGGGGATCTTCGTCTGCGGCTCAGCGACTGTTCCCCAAGTCGGCCGAGGTGGCAAGGGCCGAGGGAGAGGCAGCAGGGGCGATGGCTGCGAGGTTCGTCAAGGCCGGCGCCATCGTGTTCGGCGGCTCGGTCGCCGAGGTGACGCAGGAGAAGTGCTCCGCGTGCCTCACATGCATCAGGACCTGTCCGTACGAGGCGCCCTTCATAGGCAAGGCCAACAAGGTCGAGATACGGAAGCAGCTCTGCCAGGGCTGCGGCATGTGCGTCGGGATCTGCCCGAGCAAGGCGATAGACCTGCTGCACTTCACCGACGACCAGATCATGGAACAGACACGCACGCTGCTCGGAGGTGACTTCTGATGACTGAGAGGAGACCGAAGGTGGTCGGCTTCTGCTGCGAGAGGCACGCGGCCGACTCGGCCACGCTCGCCGCGAGGAGCGGGAAGCAGTGGGACGCGAGCGTCAGGATAGTGGCGGTCCCGTGCTCCGGCCGCGTCGACGGCCTGCACCTGCTCAAGGCGTTCGAGGACGGGGCCGACGCGGTCTTCGTCATCGGCTGCCTCGAGAAGAACTGCCACTACGACACGGGCTCCATCGAGGGCAGGAAGAGGGTGGACCATGTGAGGTCCATGCTCGCCGACCTCGGGATCGAGAAGGAGCGGATAGAGATGTTCAACGCCGCATCGACGAACGCATGGGCGTTCCCTGACGCGGTCACCAAGATGGTCGGGGTCGCGGCCCGCCTCGGCCCGCTGGAGCACGGAGGTGGTTCCAAGTGATAGTCGCCAAGCGCAAGCCTATGGCGGACATCGCGGCGATGGTCGCGCCGTACGGGAAGGTCGCGGTCATAGGCTGCCGCAGCTGCGTCGCGATATGCCTCGCAGGCGGGGAGAAGGAGGTCAAGATGACCGTCTCCGCCCTCAAGGTCAAGAACAGGAAGGAGGGGCGCGAGCAGCATTTCGAGGCCCTCGTCGTCGAGAGGCAGTGCGAGAAGGAGTGGGTCAAGGAGGTCGAGGACACGGTGAAGGGCGCGGACCTCGTCCTATCGATGGCCTGCTCGCTGGGCGCGCAGACGATCGCCGACATGTACCCAGAGAAGATCGTCTTCCCGGGGCTCGACACGGGCTTCTTCGGCGTCCCGGAGGAGCAGGGCGTGTGGACGGAGAAGTGCGTCGGCTGCGGCAATTGCATCATACACCTCACGGGCGGCATCTGCCCCGTCGCCAGGTGCGCCAAGAGCATGATGAACGGGCCCTGCGGTGGCTCGTCCAACGGGCACTGCGAGGTCAACCTCGACATCGACTGCGCATGGTACGCGATACACGAGAGGCTGAGGCTGCAGAAGAGGCTCGACCTGATCGAGGCGGTCATGCCGCCGAAGGACTGGTCCACCGGACACCACGGCGGGAGGAGGACCTACGTCCGTGAGGATGCGAGGCAGACCCAGCACCAGAAGAAGGGCAGGGAGGGAGCGCAATGAAGGCCGGGAGCAACCTCGAGAAGATACTAGACGCGGGCCAGTTCGCAGTGACGGCCGAGATCGGACCGCCACAGTCGGCCAACCCAGCGCCTCTGCTGCACCACGCGAAGATGCTCCGCGGCTACGCCGACGCGTTCAACCTCACAGACAACCAGACCGCGGTCGTGAGGCTCTCCAGCATCGCGAGCGCCGCCATCATCATGCGCGAGGACGTCGAGCCGGTCATCCAGATGACCTGCAGGGACAGGAACAGGATCGCACTCCAGAGCGACCTCCTGGGGGCCAGCGCCCTCGGGATCAAGAACGTCCTCTGCCTCACCGGGGACCACCAGACCTTCGGCAACGAGAAGGGCGCCAAGAGCGTCTTCGACTTCGACTCCGTCACGGAGCTGAGCGTGTTCGACAAGCTCAGGAACGAGGGGAAGCAGGTCGGGGGAGAGGTCCTCAAGGACCCGCCGAAGGTGTACCTCGGATGCGCCGAGAACCCGTTCGCCACGCCCTACGAGTGGAGGGGCGCGAGGCTAGCGAAGAAGGTCGTGGCCGGGGCAGACTTCGTCCAGACCCAGGCCATCTTCGACATGGTCATGTTCGAGAAGTGGATGGACGACGTCAGGGCCAGGGGGCTCGACAAGAAGGTCCACATCCTGGCTGGCGTCCTCCCGATGAAGACCGCCGGCGCGGCGAGGTACATGAAGAACAAGGTCCCAGGGATGATCGTCCCGGACCACGTGATCGACCGCATGAAGAACGCGAAGGACTCCAAGGAGGAGGGCATAAAGCTCTGCGTCGAGCAGATCGAGCACCTCAAGACCATCAAGGGCGTCCACGGCGTGCACATAATGGCGGTCATGTGGGAGGAGATGGTCCCGAGGATCGTGAAGGAGGCCGGACTCCTCCCGAGGCCCGCGTTCAAGTGAGCCCCTGACGCAAACATGATACGGGGGCCGACCGATACCCTGGTGAGGAAATGACCGCCACCCTGTTCGACGATCTCTACAACGCGATGTTGCCCAGACTGTTCGCTCTGAACCCGGACATGGCGACGACTATGGGGATGCATCAGGCATACGACCATCACCTCCCCCACGGCGGGGTGCAGAGGCTCGACGGCACGATCGCCGTCCTCGAGGAGTGGCTCAGGAAGGCGGAGGAGGTCTCCACCCAGGAGCGGATCACAAGGGACCAGAGGATATCCCTCGCGGTCCTGAGGATGGCCGTCGGCACCCAGAGGTTCGCCCGGCACGAATACCCGCTCTGGATGATGTACCCGGACGCGCTGGAATGGCAGGGCGCGGTCATGTTCACAGCGCTCTACCACGAGTACGCCCCATACGAGGAGCGGCTCGCGGGGGTCACATCCAGGATAGGCGAGCTCCCGAGGTTCCTCGCCCAGTTCAGGGAGCGGTTCAAGCCAGGCAAGCCGGTCCTGCCCTGGACGGAATCGGCGATCAGGACCGCGGAATCCTTCGACATGTTCCTGAACGACGTCCAGAGCACATCCACCCCTAAGGTCCCGAAGGGATACTCGCTCAGGCTCGCACAGGTGATCTCGGACGCGAGGCCGGCCATCAAGGACCACATCCAGTGGCTGCACGGCCTCAAGGACCACGCGACCGACGACTTCGCCATGGGCAGGGAGAAGTTCGAGAAACTCCTCCAGCTGAGGGGCTTCGACATCTCGGCGTCCCAGATGCTGACCCTGGCCGAGATGGGCATCTCTGAACTCAAGTCGGTCCGCAACAGGTACGTCGTGAGGATGACCGACGGCGGCACGCTCGAGCAGGCGTACGAGAGGATATTCGCCGACACTCCTGAGACCTTCGAGGAGGTCATCGAGGCGACGGGCGCGGAGGTCGAGAGCGCCAAGAGATTCATAGTCGAGAACGAACTCGCCACCGTCCCGGACGGACCGGTGCTGAGAGTCGTCGAGACACCCAAGTTCCTCGAGGAGTCGCTGCCCAGCGCGGCGCTCTTCATGCCGGCCCTGTTCGACAAGCAGCAGGACGGCATCTACTTAATCACCAGGCCGAAGGACCCGACGGACCTCAAGAGGACCTGGAACAAGGCGATGGTCATCAACACCTCTGTCCACGAGGCGTACCCGGGGCACTTCCACCAGGGGACCATGTCGAACAAGAGACCATGGCCTCACCACCTGCTCCACGCGGTCATGCACCCGGACGCGATGATCACCGCCTACGAGACCCAGGAAGGGTGGGCGCACTACTGCGAGAAGATGATGTTCGACCATGGATACCAGGCGACCGACGCGGCCGCCGTCGTCATGGTCGACGCCGCCATATGGCGTGCGTGCAGGGTCATATACGACATCAAGCTCCACTTCGGCGAGGCCACGATCGAGCAGATGGCCAAGATGCTGGTCCGAGAGGCGAACGCGACACCAGATGTCGCCCTATCCGAGGTGACGGGGTTCGCGAGAACGCCTGGCTATGCGCTCTCGTACTTCACCGGCAGGCACATGGTCCTCGAGATGAGGAGGAAGCTCGAGGCCGAGATCGGATCCAGGTTGAACGAGAGGAGGTTCAACGACCTCATAGCACTCAACGGCAACCTCCCGCTCTGCCTAGCCCGCGAGGTCGTCCTCGACGAGATGAGGGCGTCGGCCAGAAGGGGACCGTAGAAGACCTCGATGAAAACGGTTATAATCGGGCACTCCATAGAGGACTCGCATACCCCATCCGGCTCCATGCGGGTAGGGATGCAAGCGTGTCAGCTGGAGAGTGCGACTGATGTACAAGGTCAAGAGAGCGCTGGTCAGTGTTTCTGACAAGACAGGACTCATCGAATTCGCCAAGGGCATGTCCGAGATGGGAATCGAGATCCTATCGACAGGTGGGACCGCCACCGCCCTGGACAAGGGGGGCGTCCCGGTCGTGGGCGTGTCCGAGGTCACCAAGTTCCCAGAGATGCTCGACGGAAGGGTGAAGACGCTCCACCCGGCGATACACGGCGGGATCCTCGCCATGAGGGAGAGGAGCGAGCACATGGAGGCCATCAGGTCGCACGGGATCGAACCGATCGACATGGTGGTCGTCAACCTGTACCCGTTCGAGGCCACCGTGGCCAAGCCCGGGGTGAAGCTCGAGGACGCGGTCGAGAACATAGACATCGGCGGCCCGTCCATGATAAGGTCAGCCGCCAAGAACCACTCCGCCGTGGCGGTCGTCACCAACCCGGCGCAGTACGAGTCGGTCCTCAGGGAGCTCAGGGACAACGAATGCAGGCTCTCCCTGGAGACGAGGCAGAAGCTCGCCCTCGAGGCGTTCAGGGTCACGGCCAGGTACGACGCGGCCATATCGCAGTACCTGGGCAAGAAGTACGGGGCGGGGGAGCTGTTCCCCAGGAGCCTCACCCTGTCCTTCGAGAAGCTCGGCGACCTCAGGTACGGCGAGAACCCGCACCAGAAGGCCGCGTTCTACAAGGACCTGTTCGACCAGACGCCGCTGAGCGTCGCCTCGGCGGAGAAGATGCACGGCAAGGAGATCTCGTACTGCAACGTCATCGACCTCGACGCCGCGCTGGCCATCGTATCGGACTTCGAGAAGCCCACGGCGGCGGTCATCAAGCACACGAACCCGTCAGGGGTCGCGAGCGCCGCCACGATCTGCGAGGCGTTCCTGACCGCCTACAACGCCGACTCGCTGAGCGCGTTCGGCTGCGTGATCGGGCTCAACAGGCAGGTCGACCTGCAGACCGCGAAGGAGATCGCATCCCACTTCGTCGAGGCGGTCATCGCGCCAGGCTACGACCCTGACGCCGAGAAGCTCCTCGAGGAGAAGAAGAACATCAGGCTGCTCAGGACGAACATGCCCATACGCCGCGAGGACGGCAGGAAGTTCATGACCAAGGTCAAGGGCGGCATCCTGGTCCAGACGGACCCGTTCGTCGAGCTCGACCGGTCCAAGCTGAAGGTCGTCACCAAGCGCGCGCCGACGCCTGAGGACATCGACGCGATGGTCTTCGGCGTCAAGGTCTGCAGGCACGTCAAGTCGAACACCATCCTGCTGGTCAAGGGCGAGAGGACCGTCGGGGTCGGCGCCGGCCAGATGAGCAGGGTCGACTCGACGACCATAGCCGGGATGAAGGCGGGACCGGAGGCGAAGGGGAGCATACTCATCTCCGACGCGTTCTTCCCGTTCAGGGACGGCGTCGACGCAGCGGCGAAGGTCGGCGTCTCCGCGATCGTCCAGCCTGGCGGGTCCCTCAGGGACGAGGAGGCCATCGCAGCCGCGGACGAGCACGGGATGTCCATGGTCTTCAGCGGGCTCAGGCTGTTCAAGCACTGAACATATCCTGCCCAAACCCCTCAAACCGATTCCCTGTTTCTACTCCTTCGACCGTTTCGAGGCGGCGCCCGCGCTGACACATCTGCTTCGGATATGCTCCGCCGCCCGCCGTCGCCCTCAGAGTATCGGGACGAGCTTGGGCTTGAAGTCCCCTGGCTCCGGGTCGGTCATGGCGTAGGGGGCCGTGAACGGCTCCTCGCCCCTGACGATGGTCACGCCCGAGGTCTTGTCGATCCTGATGTGAGTGTGGGCGAGGTCCGCCAGCCGGCTGGTGGACTTCACGGACGGGGTGACCGTCGCGACGAACACGCCGTCGTTGTTGAGCAGCGAGGTCAGGAACTCCATCATGCCGTCGAGCACGTTGGGGCCGTAGATGGACTCGAGCGAGTCGAAGCCGATCGCGGTCAGGTATGGCGTCCCCGTGCCCTTGAGGGCATACTGGACGTCCTGCCACTTGATGTCGACACGGACATCGCCGCCTTCGAGGGTCATGGAATACGGCTTGGGCGCCTCCGACGGCGCGTGCGGCTCGAGCACGCGGACGTTCTTGTCGAAGACCTCCGCCTTCACGAACCCGAGCAGCTCCTCCCTCGCGGTCTCAGCGCCTGTCTTCTTGGTCGGGAGCCAGGCGATGCCACGCCCCTGGATCGCGAAGTTCGCTATGATCGCGTTCTCGATCGGCGCAGAGGACACAACTGGGACGCCAGGGCTGAGTTCGATCAGGGTGATCGACCCCTTCCTGAGGCCGCCTTGGAGCATGTCATCCAGGTCCGCGTTGCCGGTCGAGACCATCCTACCAGCAGGGTCCGGGATGTTGTCGAAGAGCCTGGGCTTCTCCGGCTTCATGTACCGTCCGTACTCGAACGTCCGCACCCTCCCTCCGAGGAGCGTATAGACGTACTTCGGCTGGCGGATCTCGCAGCCTCTGAGCTTCAGGAGCTCGAGCTCCCTGATCCTGCGACCGGTCAAGCTGTTCTGCGACAGGTACAGGACGCCATCGCCGAGGTAGTCCAGCAGCGGGTCAGGCGTCTCGAGCACGTAGACGATGTTCGTCCCGCAGCCCTCGACGAGGTCCCTCTGCAGGGCGTTGATGAGCCTCGCGGGCGGCACGCCATACTTCTCCGCCAGGGCGTCGATGCTGTCGATGATTATGAGCGTCCTCTCCGGGAGGGCCTTGTCGACGACGTCGTAGGCCATCTCGATCTCGGGCATCATCGCGCCGACCGTGACGGTGAGCTCCGTCTCCCCGGTGGCCTCGGCGGCTGCCTCCTCGCCTCCGATCTCGATGTTGCCCTCGAGCCTCTGGAGCTCGCGCCTGGGGGCCTTGACCTTCTGGTCCTTCATCTCGCCCTTGATCGCGGCCAGGCCGAGCAGTATCTTCTCGACCTGCATCTCCGAGTCGGCCCTCTTCTTGACCTTCTTCCTCGCCTTGAGGATCTCCCCTTCCTTGACCTTGTCGAGCAGCCAGGGGAACTGGTGGAACAGCGAATGGTCCGAGACCCTCGTCGACATGTAGTAGCTCTGCTGGACCTGGGCGAGCTCCTCGATCATCTGGAGGGCGAGCGTGGTCTTCCCGGTACCGGCCATGCCCCTGATGATGAGTGAGTGCCCTCCACTGTTGGATAGGAACCTGACTATCTCCTTCGGGAATGTCGCCGGACCTTCCTGGTTAGCTTCCGCCATTTTGACTCAACTCCTACTCAACGCTAGCGTTCGCGCGGGACGAACAGCCCTCCGGGGAGGGCCTCCTCGTCCGCGACCTCTTCCTCCTCGACGAGCTTTATCTCCTTCCATTCCCCGCCGAAGTCCTGGGTCTGACCTGTGACCATCTGGAATCTGACCCTCAGCTTGCCGCCCTCGAAGAAGATGTACGCGTTCTTCAGCATCGACTGGTAGAGTATGATCCTCTTGCCTTGCTGAGTCAGGGCGCGCTCCACCGCCTTGAGGAGGCCCGCCTTCTCGAGGACATGTATGCGACGGTAACACGCCGCTATCGGGATGTTCAGCTTGGCGCTGAGTTCAAGCGCATGCTTGGGCTTGCGCGAACACGCCACGAGAATCTTCGCGGCGTACGTATCCATTATCAGTCGGGATGCCTCAATCGGGTCCAAACAGCCGGCCTCCGGAGGGCTAGCCCTCAGCTGCTGGCAAACATATGTTCGGGGGGGATGCCAGTGGGCGCCATCACATGACGGGTGTGAGGAGCGAATAGGCTCCTGGCGTTTAATACTCTTTCGCCGGGGCCTGAGAATCGGTACTGAGAAATGTCGCGCAACAAATATAATGTGGAGGCTACGCACTCTAGCGACTGGCGCAACGCACCGTCGCGCGCGCCAGGTTGTGGCCCGGTGAAAGGGTTCGGCTGCAGATGCGGGTTCAGGACAGTCTCTCCGGCCAGGCGATGCCCTCGCTGCGGCAAGGAGATGGCGGCGGCGGAATGGTCCGACCGCGGCCGGGTCATGTCATCCGCGAGGCTGTCAGTCGGGAACGGCGATAGCCCACAGGAGCTCAGGGTGGTCCTCGTCGCGGTGACGGATGGACCGAAGCTCGTCTGCTTCTCTCAGGACGACCTGTCGGTGGGCGAAGAGGCCATCATCTCGGTCGAGAACGGCAAGTGCAGAGCGAGGCGCGAGCGGTTCGGGCCGGACCCGGTCAGGACTTGATCGCGCACGCCTCGACGAGCGAGAACGGTGCGCCGAGCCCCGCGATCCTCTCGCGCATGACCGCCTCGACATCCGCCGTCTTGCCAGAGGAGGACGCGCGGACATCCACGACGACCTCGCACGTCATCTTCTCGTAGTAGACGAGGACGTTGGTGTACCCCGCGAGCACGTTGATCGACTCCTCGCCCAGGGCCTTCATCACCTCGTATATCGCCCCCGGCCTGTCCGGGATCACGAACTTGAGCCTCATGAGCCTCGCATCGTCGTTGAGGAACACGATGGACAGGATCCAGGAATCCGGCTCGCCCACGAGCATGACCGGTCCCGAGCTCTTGCCCAGGAAGTTCACGTACGCCTGCGGGAGCTCGAAGACGCCGTCCTTGATCATGCTGGCCTTCTTCTCGGTCTTCCTGAGCGCCCTGACCTTCACCTTCTCGCTGCCAGGGACCGCGCCCCTGGTGTAGCGCGTCGAGAGGTCGGATGTCTCCACGGACACGGCGTCCACCAGCGCCAGGGACTGGTCCTTGGCGTGCTTGGCGTCATCGAACTCCTTCTTGAGGGCGGACGAATCGCCGAAGAAGGACAGGTCCACGAGCATCTCCCAGACCATGACGATGTTCGGGATCGAGCTGACCGTCTCCGAGTTGAGTATGTCTATGTTCCTCGCCTTGAGGAACATGGCTGCTTGGGCGAGGGCGCCCGGTACGTCCCTCACCTGGAACGTGACGTACGCTATCTCCCTGTAGTTCTCAGGCCCGAATGGGGACAGGACGATCTCGTAGGTGCCCTTCCCTTCGGATTCGTAGCCGAAGAGCGAGCTGAACACCTCGCTCCCGTCGACGAGCCCGAGGGGCTCCCCGATCTCCGGGCCGATCTTGACCTTACCAGACTCCATCCTGCCGAAGTCCAACAGCTTCAATATCCTCGCCTCACCCATTCCGTAGGCACAACTCTGAGATAAAACTGTTGAGCTACGTGGCCGACTTCGGGGTGAAGATGTACAAAACTGGCACCCGCTTCTTCAGGCCCGTCCAATATCCGCAGGTCTTGCACCTGTAGCCTGACGTCACAGTCCCGCCGTAGACCGTCAGGTTCTTGATCCGCTCGGTCCTGCCCCCGCAGACGGGGCATGCCCCGGCAGAGGACCTCTTCACGGTCTCCCTGCACCGGATGTCGATGCTTGCCAGGCCGTGGTCGATGACGAGCCGCCTCATGCGCTCCTCGCTGACGGAGTAATCGGGGTCGTGCCTGTGCAGCTCGACGAGGACCAGCTCCGTGAGCTTCTTCTGCGTGTTGACGACGCCGTGCCTCTGAAGGGCGTCCTTGATAGCCTCGATCACCTCAGTGTCCGAGGGCATCCTGTAGGCCATCAGGACGGCATTGGCATCCGCTTAGACAATACTTTCCACAGCCGCATCTGACCTTCCCTCGTTACCCAGCAAAACATATATGGGCGCAGGGTTTAACCGGCCGCCAAGGTGAGGGCATGAGAGCGAAAGTCATCATAATGGGGGCGGCGGGCCGCGACTTCCACAACTTCAACACGTACTTCCGCGACAACGCGAACTACGAGGTTGTGGCGTTCACAGCGACGCAGATCCCGAACATCGATGGCAGGAAGTACCCTGCAGTCCTGGCTGGAAAACTGTACCCGAAGGGCATCGAGATACACCCTGAGAGCGACCTGCCGCAGCTCATAAAGAAGCACGGCGCGGAGCAGGTGGTCTTCGCGTACTCCGACGTCGCCCACGTGGATGTCATGCACAAGGCCTCGGTCGTCAACGCGGCCGGTGCCGACTTCAGGCTCATGGGCCCCGACCAGACGGCGCTCAAGTCCAAGGTCCCGGTCATAGCGATATGCGCGGTCAGGACCGGCTCCGGGAAGAGCCAGACCACAAGGTTCATCGCCACATACTTCAGGTCCAAGGGGAAGAGGGTCGTCGCCATCAGGCACCCCATGCCGTACGGTGACCTCGCGAAGCAGGCTGTCCAGAGGTTCGCCACATACGCCGACCTCGACAAGCACGAGTGCACCATCGAGGAGAGGGAGGAGTACGAGCCCCACATCGACAAGGGCATCATAGTGTACGCCGGCGTCGACTACGAGGCGATCCTCAGACAGGCCGAGAAGGAGGCCGATGTCATCCTCTGGGACGGCGGGAACAACGACACGCCGTTCTACAAGCCCGACCTGCACGTGGTCGTCGCCGACCCGCACAGGGCGGAGCACGGGAAGCTCTACCACCCGGGCGAGACCAACATGCGCATGGCCGACATCGTGATCATCAACAAGTGCGACACCGCCACGCCCGAGAACATCGCCCGCGTGAAGGAGATCGCCAAGGAGCTCAACCCGAAGGCGGTCGTCATAACGGCGAACTCACCCGTCACAGTCGAGGACCCGGCGGCCATCAAGGGCAAGCGCGTGCTCGTCATCGAGGACGGACCGACCGTGACCCACGGGGACATGAAGTTCGGCGCAGGGCTCATCGCGGCCCAGCAGGCGGGCGCGAAGGAGATCGTCGACCCGAGGAAGAACGCGGTGAACTCCATCAAGCAGACATTCGCCAAGTACTCGCACCTGGAGAAGGTCCTGCCCGCGATGGGCTACGGAGCATCCCAGGTCAAGGACCTGGAGCAGACCATCAACGACACCGACTGCGACGCGGTGGTCTCCGGCACGCCGATCGACCTCAACAGGGTCCTGAAGGCCAACAAGCCGCTCATAAGGGTCAGGTACGACCTCGAGGTCGTCGGCTCGCCCAAGCTCGAGGAATTCCTGAAGAAGTTCTGACCCTGACGAGGGTTTAAGGACGACCGCGGGGATTAGCCCCCGCGGGAGTGGCTGAGCCTGGCCAAAAGCGCAGGACTTAAGTCCCCGGTATACCCGGGGTGGGACATTCTGTCCCGCAGGGGCACGGGGGTTCGAATCCCCTCTCCCGCACTCTGTTTCATCCCCAGGATTATCCTTGGCAACGTCCCTTTCGGGCGATAGCCAAAGCTGGATGCGCATTCCGATGTCAGAAGGACGGACCTCGGACGATCGAGGGAGCCCTCACCTTCGGGCCATGTGGACGTAGTGGCACTCCGGGCATTCGATCGTCTTGCCCTCGGTCTCCACGAGCTTCACGTGCCTCTGGTGCTTCTCGCACTCGGGGCACATGATGTCCTTGTCCCTCTTCCTGAAGTAATCTAGGATTCCCATTTCGAGACCCGCGCCGAGTATCCGTGCGCACGTAGTAAAACATTATGCCTGTGGGCCAGCCTGCGCGCCCCTAGGCCCTGTGCACGCGCTCGACGACGTCGACCAGCTTCCCCGCGTAGTCCCCGTTCTCGACCAGGGTCCCGGTCACGACTATGTCCGCGCCGGACCGCGCGACCGACTCGGCCTTCTCCGGGCTCGATACGCCGCCTCCGACTATGAGGGGTATGCCTATGCTCTTCCTGACCGCGGAGATCATGTCCGACGGCACTGGCTCGGGCGCACCCGAGCCCGCCTCGAGGTAGACCAGGTCCATGCCGAACATCTCCGTCGCGACCGCGTACCCGACGGCACGGGGCACATCCGACCTGCGGACGACATCGGCCTCGCCGACCTCGCCCACCTTCATGCCCGGCTCGACGATGATGTATCCCATCGAGATCGGCTCTATCCCGAGCTTCTTGATGACCGGGCCGCCCTTCCAGTGCTCCCCTGTGACGTTGCGGACGTTCTTCGAGTTGAGCATGCTCATGAAGTAGATCGCGTCGCATCTGCGCGCGATGGCGTTGGCGCCGGACGGGAAGTAGATGACATGGAGTTTGCAGGCACCCTTGATCGCATCGACGGTCGCATCCAGGTTCTCCTGCGTGATCCCCGTCGACCCTCCGACCATGATCGCGTCGGTCCCGGCCTCCGCGGCGGCAGCGGCGATCTCAGCGGCGGCCTCGGGGCTCTGCTTCGCCGGGTCTATGAGCGTCATGTGCATCTTGTGACGCTTCAGAGTCTCAGTTATGTGCTGCATGACCGTCAGAGTACCCCTCCGAGCAGGAACGCGATGAGCGAGACCAGCATGGCCAGCTTCGCGATTTTCTGGCCCCTTTCGGGGTCAGCGAAGTGAACCAGAGCACAATATATAAAGATTCCATCCGCGACCGCCACGGCGGGGACGTACAGGACGGACAGCAGGTCCAAGAGGTACGGCGCCGGGCTGAGGGCGACCGCACCGAAGAACGCCACCGAGGCGACAATGCCTGCCCTCCCCCGGCCCACCCTCATGGGCAGGGTCAAGCGCGTCCCCCTGTCCCCCTCCATGTCCTGGATGTCCTTCACGATCTCGCGCCCGAGGGTAGCGAGGAATGCGAGCAGCGCCAGGATCCACGCCACGGGCATGCTCTCCACGGCCGCTCCCCCGAACAGGAACAGCGCTCCGGTCAGCCAGCTGATGGCAAGGTTCCCCGCGAGTCCCTCGGCCTTGAGGAGGACCTCATAGCCGATCATCACGACCATCGAGGTGGCGACGATCGCGAAGGACCAGAGGTTGACGAAGAAGCTCAGGACCAGAGTGGCCGCGAACAGCACGACTGACACGTTCAGGGCGGTCCTCGGCGAGATGAGGCCCATGGGGATGGGCCTCTCCGGGTGGGCGACCTTGTCGGTCTCGCGGTCGAAATAGTCGTTCAGGGCGTTGCCCGCGCCAGTGAACATCACGACGACCAGCATGGACAAGACGATATCCACAGCTGCGTCCTCCGCGCCAGAGACGCCGGCGCAGATGACCGCGGCCAGCAGAGCGCCTACGGCGCCCATGACACAATTGGCTGGGCGAAGCAGGTTCATGAACGCTCTAGCGCTGCCCTGTCCCGCATCCACGGTCACCGGATTCACTCCGCGTATAATAGTCTTGACTGGACTGGCACAATGGCAACGTACAAAGACTTATGTAGCGACTCCATATTCATTCGCACGCAATGCAACAGCCGACCCCTCCAGAGGCGGCGAAGGACATCGAGTTCCTGAGGAGCCTCGTCGCCCGCCAGTTTCCAGTTTATGACGTCCGCGTCAACTACAACGTCGTCGAGTTCCTCTGCCACGTCGACGAGACCACCCTCGAGGAGAGGTTCGAGCAGCTCAGGGAGGAGATGAACGGACACGGCTTCATCCCCATGATCACATACACAGGTGGGGAGCATGTCATAGTCGTCGGGAGGAAGCCCGAATCGAAGTACAGGAGCATCTACGTCAACCTGGCGATGCTCGTGATAACATTCCTCGCGATGCTGTTCGCGGGGGTCCTCGACTGGGCCTCGTACGCTGACGTCCCGTCGGGGGAGACCTTCTCCGCCACGAACATCCTGACGGGGATCCTCGTCTTCACGCTGCCGCTGATGGCGATCCTGGGGGTCCATGAGCTGGGCCACTACTTCATGGCCAGGAAGAGGAAGGTGGCCGCGTCGCTGCCGTTCTTCATCCCGTCCATCCCGCCGCTGGGGACGTTCGGCGCATTCATCTCTCTCAGAGACCCGATCCCAAACAAGAAGACGCTCCTGGAAATAGGGGTCGCAGGGCCACTGGCGGGCATGTTGCTCGCAATCCCCATAGGGATCGCCGGCCTCATGCTGACCAACCTGGATGCCAGGCCCGTGCCTGAGGACATGGGCGAGGGCAGCGTCGTCAGGATACTCTTCCCGATGATCTACATGTGGCTGGAGAACCTGGTCCCCATCCAGGGCGACTACCTCCTCCACCCGATGGCGTTCGCCGCATGGGTCGGATTCCTGGTGACGGCCCTCAACCTGCTCCCCGCGGGGCAGCTCGACGGAGGGCACATCGCGAGGGCCCTCTTCGGAAAGAACGCCAAGTACGCCTCGTGGGCGACGATAGCCGCGCTCGTCGTAATCGGCATCACGCTGTACAGCTCCTGGCTCATCTTCGCGCTGCTCATCATATTCCTCGGGGCCAAACACCCACCGCCCCTCAACGATCTCACCAAGCTCGACATGAAGCGGAAGGGCTTGGGCATCGCTGCGTTCGTGGTGCTGATCATCGCCTTCGTCCCGGTGCCGATGATCCCGGTATCGGTCGAGTACACTGTCGAGATGTCGACGGTCGACGGCGTGACGGAGTTCGCGACGACGCCTGGTGCGAACGTCTACTTCGAACTGCTGGTCGAGAACCTCGGGAACACCCGGAACAACATAACCATGATGGACGGGAGCGGGGTCCTGGGCTGGACAGTCGCGTTCAAGCTCACCGACGAGAACGACACGGAGTACAGGGAGGAACTGGACCTGTCCCTCAGGGTCGAGACGAACGCGTCCGTCGACCTGCTCGTGCGCTCTCCCTCGGGGATAACGCCAGGCAACTACACGGTCGTCATCCAGGCGCACCCGACGGTCTATGGCACCGACGAGGCGAACGACGCCCTCCTCGACCTGAACCTCACGATCGAGCAGCCATCATTGGCTTTCACGGTCTCCAACTACACCCTCACGATACCAGCAGGAGGCGAGGGCAATGCGACCGTCTCGGTCGAGAACGAGAGCCCATCGGATGCCGACATCACATTCTCGGTCGTGCACACCGACCCCTACATCGCGGCCGTCCTCTTCGACGGGCCCGTCGTCGGGGATGGGACGACGGAGCTCAGCATCACCGTCCTGTCGGGAGCGATCGCTGACGTCACCGTGCAGGTGCTTGTCTGGAGCACGGCCACCCCGGGTGACCGCACTGTCGTGGTCGAGGCATCCTATGGCGGCGCCGTCATACAGACCTTCGAGTTCACGGTAGATGTCTAGAGCCTCTCCAGGACGCAGAAGTTCCTTGTGAGCGATCTGTGCACCCAGAGCGGGTGAGATTCTATCATCCGGAACCCATCTGTCTCTCCGAGCATCCGCGTGTCGGGAAGGACCATCGCGAGTCTGGACCCCTTGTCCAGGACCGATGCGAAAGTCCCCAGCGCGCGCAAGTACAGGTCGCCGATGCCCTCTCCATTGGTGCTCGTCGACCGTCCGTAGGGGGGGTCGGTCGCGATGCCGCGCACATGGCCGACCGTGCCCGCGATGTCACCCACATCGCACTGGTGCAGCTCCGCCTTCGCCCCGACGAAATCAAGGTTCCTCCGGGCGCCCTCGATCATGCGCTCCGAGATGTCCGACCCTATCGCCCTCACTCCTGCGAGGTGCGCCTCGGAGACTATCGCCCCTGTCCCGCAGAACGGGTCCAGCAGCAATCCGCCATCGCCCACCCGCGTCAGGTTCACCATCGCCCGGGCGTACTTCGGATGGAGGGAGGCAGGATAGCAGAACGGGAGATACCGGTTCTTCCTCTTCTCGAACGAAGGACGGTCCACCGACCAGAGCACCCGCCCCATGTGCGCCCTCCTCGAGAACACGACCCTTACATCGCTCGTGGGCCTGTGGAGGTCGACCCCAGACCTGCGCCCGATGATGCCGCCTACGCGCCTGCTGACCGACTCAAGGACGACGCCCTCTGGCGGAAGCCCGACCTTGGTCGAACGGACCCGTATCGGGCCGGGAACCTCGATCTCCTCCGCCAGTGACTCCACCTCGTCGGTGGCGCAGCTCCCGAGCCACTCGCAGACGCGATGGCACAGGGCGAGCCGGTGGCCCAATCGCACGGGGTCCACCGATGTCTCGACCACGAGGACACCCGGGTCCTCGTCGACCGGTTCCGCCCGCCCGCCCAGGGCGGCCACGGCGCTGACAGCCTCAGACCTCGGCAGTGAATCGGATTCGTTGGACAGCTCCAGGAGCAGCCTCACGCACCTCGCACCTGCGGCCAGGTGCATTAATCCTTCGACTAGTCCCCGATGCCCCCTTCTGACACCTGGAACACCGCCTCGGCCTCCGGGAGGTTCGGGGAGTCGATGAGCCTGGCGATCCTCTTCCCGCCCTTGCTCTTGCGGAGGTATATCCTGAATGTCGCGGTGTGGCCGACTATATGCCCGCCTATGGGCCTGGTCGGGTCACCGAAGAACGCATCAGGCTTTGCGGATACCTGGTTGGTGACTGCGATGACGGCGTTGTTCACGTCCCCGAACCTCAGGAGGTCGTGCATGTGCTTGTTGAGCATCTGCTGCCTCTCCGCCAGGGCACCACGCCCGATGTACTCAGCCCTGAAGTGCGCGGTGAGGGAGTCGACGATGATGAGCTTGACAGGGAACTCCTTCGCCGTCTCGAAGGCCTTGTCGACGAGGAGCGTCTGGTGATGGCTGTTGAACGCGCGTGCAACATGTATCTTCTTGAGCACCTCGTCCGGGTCGAGCTCGAGTTTCTCGGACATCTGCGTTATCCTCTCGGGCCTGAAGGTCTGCTCGGTATCGATTATTATCGTGTGCCCGTCCAGGCCCCCTTCGCTCACGGGCCTCCCGGTGTTGACCGCCATCTGATGGCACAGCTGTGTCTTCCCGGACCCGAACTCGCCGAAGAACTCGACTATCGCCTGGGACTCGAAGCCGCCGCCCATGAGCTCGTCGAGGGCCTTCGAGCACGAGGTCAGCTTCGAGATGGCCTTCCTGCGCTCGAGTATGACGTCGCCGGTCTCGAACCCGCCGACATCGGCGGCCTTCTTCGCCGCCGCTATGATCTTCGCCGCGGTCGCTTCACCGATCTCGGTCAGCTCTGCGAGGTTCTTCGGAGAATCGACAGCGATCGTCATCATGTCCGTGTAACCGGCCTCTTTGAGCTTCTCGAGTATGGCCGGACCCACTCCCGGGAGCTTTTCGATATCCTCCTCGGACATCTGTCACCAACACCTTCTGGTTCCAAACCCCTGGGACGGCTTATAATCCTATTCATTGGAGGTAAGCGAAAATGCTCGACGGTCACGGTCCCAGAAGACCCCGCGACCAACGCGCCTGACCATCAGCCAGCATTCTGACCCGTGACCAAAAGGTATTAAGTAGCCCTCGTGCTTCGAGGGGCGTCATGGCCAAGAAGAGAAGAAAGGACCAGGCCGAGGAAGAGAACACGTACGAGTTCCGGCCTCCGGAGTTCGACGAGAAGGAGTTCCTCGCGAAGGAGCTGAGGGACACCAAGACAGTCCTCTTGACCGTCGGCTATGCCGTCCTCTTCGGCGTGCTCGCAGCGGCCATCACGATAATGGACGCGGACTTCGTGCTCATCGGGCTCGCCCTGGCCATCGCCGGGCTCGCATCCCTCAAGGTGTTCTACCAGGCCATCAAGGTGAACCTGAAGGACTTCACGAAGAAGAACTGGGCGGGCAACATGGCGTGGTTCTTCTTCACGTTCCTTGCGACATGGGTCCTTCTCTTCAACTACCCGTTCAGCGACCACGCAGAGCCTGATGTGAACGATGTCACGGTCTGGATCCACAACTCCGATACTCAGAACCTCACCGCCGTCGACTACAAGTACGTGGCCAGCGAGGCGACCTGGAGATGGGTCCCGAGGTGGGGGACCACCACGGACGGGCTCCTCAGGGCGACGGACGCGTACACTGTCAACATCACCGCCACGGTGTCTGACAACGGGAACCTCAAGACCATCGGGATAGCCATCGGGAGCGCCCCGTCGGGCTATGTCGCGATGACGGACGAGGGCGACCAGAGGTACGGTCACACGGTCGACGGTGCCACTCTGAGCGCGGCCTCCGACCTCATGTTCTACATCGAGGCGGTCGACGAGGCGGGGAACGCGCTCACGTTCTACCCCATCGCCGGCTTCCCGGTCTCGGTCTGACCTCTCGACGCCCAGGCGGGACCATGTGTCATCTCTGCCAGGGCATCCTCTCGTCGAAGTGGTACGTGAGGGCGGCCAGGTGCCTCGTCTCCACGAGGGCGTCGCCGCTGTGGACCTCGACCGGGCCCGCCTTCCGGACGTCCTTGCCAAGGGTGAGGCCTTTGAGCTCGTCCCTGACGAGGTCGTCCCCGCGGACGTGCTTGCGTCTGACCATCACATACCATCGCCCATCCTCGACGTAGGGCTTCGAGACGCCCAGGGTCTGCCACTTCGTGAGGAACTCGCCCGCGTTCTCCGAGTTGACCGGCGGGCCCCTGTGCTTCCTCTCCTTCGGGAGGGTCATTGCGGCCAGCTCCACCAGCAGGTGGGACTCCGCATCGACGTGGACCGTGGTCTTCTCGACCTCGAAATCGTGCCTCCCCAGCAGCGCCGCGACGGACGAAAGGGACTTCCTCAGCTGCGGGTACGACACGTCGTCGATCAGGTCCAGCTTGGGGAACGTTATCGCGATCACCCTTCCGAGGCGCTCCTCGGCGATCATCTGGAGCTTCTCCGCGTCCCATATCTCCACGGGCCGCGGGAAGAAGAACCTGATGTCCTGGGTGGCGAGGTACTCCCTGCTCGCGTGCACGAACCTGAGCAGGGTCTCCACGGCGACCGCAGAGGCGACGTTCCTCGTGGGGTCCACGGGGTCGATGAATGTGAGCGACTCCGGGAACTCCTTCCCCGGGTGTTCCGGGAGCTCGAGGGCCTCCCCGACCTTCCACGACGAGGCGGCCTTCAGGACCTCCCTGAAGCCTCCGAACCGTATGACCAGGAGCTCGCAGAGGTAGCCCGAGAAGCCCTCGACCTTGGCCTCCGCGCCGTAGCATCCGATCCCCTTCATGAACCGCTTCAGGAGCCGGACCTCGTCCAGCTGGCCCGGGTCCAGGCTGCGTTTGACGAACGCAGTGTGGAAGGGCGTGCGGTCGACGGCGCTCATCTTGAAGCGGGTGTCCCGGACCTTGTACGCGGGGACGAGGTCGACCTCGAAGCCTCCGAACTCCCCGCGCACGTACGGGTGCTGGGCGTAGTGCTCCCGCCCCCCGAGTATGCGTCTCCCGATGTCCAGGCCGACCTCCTTCAGCTTGTCGAGGGACGTGCTCTCCGGGAAGAGCATGAAGAGGTCGATGTCCGGGTCCCTCATGTGGGTCCCCTTCGCGACGGACCCGACCAGCATCGGCTCGATGAGGATCGAATGCCCCTTCGCCTCCGCGAGGACCTTCTCGGTGAGGGCCGCGACGGCGGCCGCCGCCTTCTTGTCCTGCTGCTTCGTCGGCTTGACCCTGGCTAGGACCTCGGCCTCAACGTTCATCGATATGTGATGGGACGGACGGGAGATAAAACGCACGTCGGAGGAGGCAAGGAGCGGGTCATCGGACGCGGGTGCGCGGGCGTGTGAGTGCGTCGGTCGTGCGCGCGCGCACAGGCAATATGATGAGAGTGAGGTGGTGTCTTTCGGCTGGTGTGGTGGGGATTGTCAAAAACTGTTTGTTGCTTAGGAGGAAAGTTGAGCCACCAACCTAAGACACCGAAACTCAACTATCGGCTCGTGCTATATGAGCATTTCCTGGATACCAATCCAGCATGGTGATTTCCGGCGGACATGATACGACATTCGAAGTCACAGACCGTCCCTGATCGAGGACGACTGGATGTTCGAGGAGAAGATGGTCTCCTCGATGTCCTCGACGAACACGTCATCCGTCTCCGACACGCTTACGAGTTCCGTACGCGGACCTCCGATATACAGAACGATGAGCATCTTCCCATTCGAATAAAAATGCGCGAATCCGAAGTCCGAATTGGGCGACCACATGTTCCGCTGCAGATCGAGCCCGCATGCCTTCGAGACCGACGCGAACACGTGCCCGAGCTCGCTCGGGGCGTGCTCGCTGCGGATGACGGCGAGCGTCTTCTCTGCGGACCGGACGTGCTCCGCGATCCTCTCGACCTCCTTGTCCGTCAACGACGCCTCGCCCATGCGACGGTCCCATCCCGGCGGACTTAGATAACGCTTTTGCAGAACGCGCGGGCGGATGCGCGCATTGAAAACGCTTAACTACCAAGGACGACGATTCATGTCCAGACGGGGATGGGTAACACGAAGTGTTCTGAAAGGGACTGCGATATCTTCAGGGGAATGATCACGGCCTGCGACGCATGCCACAGGCACACGAACGCGGGGACGACGAAGACGGGGCTCGGACCGACCTCGGGTCCGACCATGCCAGGTATGGACAGCCCCTGAGACGGGCTACTTGTCGGGGACGGACCTGATCCTGTCGGAGACGACGATACCGTCCTTCCCCATTTCGAGCATCATGAAGTCCCGGGCGGCGACCGTCCGCACGCCGGACCGCTCCTCGATCCAGCGGGCCTGGGTCTCCGGATTCTCCTGGATGACCCTCATGCCGAAGTGAGTTATCACGGCCATCTCGGGCTTGATCTTCTCTATCATGTAGCCGGCGTCCTCGGTGCTCAGGTGGTGCGGTATCCTCTGTCCGAGAGGGCGCGTGACGCTCGCTATGAGCAGCCTGCAGTTCCTGTGGGCCTTGATCACCGACTCGAGGAGCTGCGTGTCCGAGACGTACGAGATGATGCCGTCCGCGGTCTGGATCCTGAACCCGACGGAGGTCGTGTCCGAATGGGCCGACGGGGTGGCTGAGATCTCGAAGGGCTTGAAGCTCATCCTCGAGTACGGCGTCATGATCTTCACGGTCTTGGGCTTGGAGAGATGGTACTTGGATATCGCGGGGCCGAAGTCCCCGTCTCCCTCGATGACGGTCCTGCTCCCAATCAGCATGCCCTGCTTCCTCGTGCCGCCCTCCGTCATGGCCTCGATGAGTATCTCGGCGTCGAGGTAGTGGTCCGGGTGGCAGTGCGAGATGAGGATCGCGTGCGTCTTGAGCGGGTCCAGGCCGACCGAGCGCATCCTGACCAGGGCACCGGGGCCAGGGTCGATGTGCAGGTTCTTCTCGTCTTCGATGTAGATGCCGCCAGTCGCACGCGCCTGATATATCGTCGCGAACCGGCCACCGCCAGTCCCGAGGAAAGTGAGCTTGACCATGTCCGCCAAACCTTAATGACTGGACGGCTTAATACCCTTCCGTCAGTCGGGAGCGTGTGGAACTGAGCATACTGGTCAAGGGCGGACTCGTGGTGACCCAGGACCCGCAGAGGCGCGTCCTCAAGGGTGATGTCCTGGTCGATGGCGACAGGATCGCAGCCGTTGGCGACGTCGGGGCTAAGGCGGACGAGGTCGTCGACGCGAAGGGATGCATCGTCATGCCAGGCCTCATCAACTGCCACTGCCACGTCGCGATGACCATCATGAGGAGCGTCGCGGACGATGTCCAGCTCCAGCAGTTCCTCGAGAGGACCTTCGCCATCGACGCGAAGAGGACGCCGGAGGACGTCAGGGTCGGCGCGCTCCTCGGGTGCATCGAGATGGCGCGCAGCGGGACGACGACGTTCCTGGACCTCTACTACGACCAGGACATGATCGCCAAGAGCGTCGAGGAGACCGGCATCAGGGGATACCTGGGCTGGACCGTCCTGGACGAGCAGTTCACCACGCAGAAGGGGAAGCCGGTCGACAACTGCGCCCGGTTCATCCGCTCCCACAAGGGCAGGAGGCTCGTGACCCCGGTGGTCGCGCCTCAGGGGGTCTACGTCTGCTCTGACGAGACACTCGCGCAGGCGAAGGACCTCGCGGCCAAGGAGGGGACGTTCTGCCACTACCACCTCTCCGAGACGAGGTACGAGGTCTACGAGTACCAGAAGAAGACCGGGAAGAGGCCCGCCGAGCGGCTCGCCGAGACCGGGTTCCTCTCGAAGGGGGATATTGCCGCCCACGGGGTCTGGCTCACGGTCAACGAGGTCCGGGCGCTCTCCAAGGCCGGCGTGTCGGTCGCGCACTGCCCCACCTCCAACATGAAGCTCGCCAGCGGCGGGGTCGCGCCCCTCCCCGAGATGTTCGAGAACGGCGTCACCGTCACCCTCGGCACGGACGGCTGCTCGTCCAACAACGGCCTCGACATGTTCTCCGAGATGAAGTTCGCGTCGCTGATGCACAAGGCCCACAGGTGGGACGCGAAGGTCGTGCCCGCGCAGAAGGCCCTGGACATGGCGACGATCGACGCCGCGAGGGCGCTCGGTGCCGCCAAGGACCTCGGCTCGATAGAGCCGGGCAAGAAGGCGGACATCGTCATAGTCGACTGCGGGCAGGCGGGCATGGTCCCGACCCGCGCTGAGAACGCCGTCGCGAACCTGGTCTACGCGAGCGCGTCGAGGGCCGTCAGGGACACGATCGTGGACGGGAGGTTCGTCCTCAGAGAGGGAAGGGTCGTGACCGTGGACGAGCGGAAGGCCCTGGAATCGGCGGCCGCGGAGGCGGAGGCGCTCCTAGCGCGGTCGGCCTTATAGAATAGGATACAGGGGTTTGGGAAAAGGTTTCCCTGGAGATGCGCTCAATCGACCGGGCCGAGCTTCTTGTCTATGCGGTCCTTCTTCGTCGCGAGCTCCGCCTGGATCTCCTCCGACTCGAACTTCTCCGTGGCGGCGTCCAAGGCCTTCAGCTCCATCTTCAGCTGTTCCGGGGTCGGGATGTTCCCGAGGATGTCCTCGGGCCTGCCGACGGCCTTGATGATGTCCTCCGGCTTCGAGACATCGCGCTGCGGTGTCAGCCGGCCGGCACCGAGGTACTCCGCGGCGCCCTCCACGAGCTTCGTGAGCTCGAACGGGAAGATGATCTTGGTCGCCTGTCCGTTGGACATGCTCTTTATCGTGTCCAGGGACAGCACGGTCAGCGCCTTGGAGTCGAGAGGCGACGCACCGACGCTGAGTATCCTCAGCCTCTGGGCCTCACCCTGGGACTCGAGTATGGTCGCGATCCTCTGGCCCTCTGCCACGATTATCCTGGCCTGCTTCTGCCCCTCGGCCTGCAGGACCCGCGCGCGCTTGTCTCCCTCGGCGCTCAGGATCGCCCCACGCTTCTGGCCGTCCGCCTTGAGGATTGCGGCCCTCCTCAGCCTCTCGGCCGAGGTCTGCTCCTCCATGGCGTCCTTGACCTTGCCCGCGGGGTCGACCTCCCTGATCTCGACAGCCTCGACCTTGACTCCCCACTTGTCCGTGGCCTCGTCGAGGACGTCCCTCAGGTGGAGGTTGATCGTCTCCCTGTTGGACAGGATCTCATCGAGCTCCATGCCGCCGATGACGGACCTCAGGGTGGTCTGCGCGAGGTAGATCGTCGCGGTCCTGTAGTTGGTGACCTGGAAGAATGCCTTGCTCGGGTCGATGACCTTGATGTATATGATCGCGTCCACGTTCGTCGGGGAGTTGTCCTTGGTGATGACCTCCTGACGCGGGACGTCCAGGACCTGCGTCCTCAGATCGATCCTGATGACGTTGTTGACGAGGGGGGCGACGATGTTGACACCTTGGTTGAGCACCCTCATGAAACGACCGAGCCGCATGTAGATGCCTTGCTCGTACGGCTGGACGATCTTTATCATGCTGCTCATTACGGCCAGGACGACAACGACTGCCAGCAGCAGGAATGCGATTACAGTTCCGGGTTCCATCTCCTCCTCCTCCTTCTCCTCATTCACCTTGTGAACGCCGTTCCACGGCGTGCGCTCTTCAGTTGTCCTGAATCTCCTCGACCGTCACGTGCACGCCCTCGCTGGACTTCACGACCACCTTGCGGCCGATGGGAATCGGCTTCACGGAGGTCGCACTCCATGAGTCGTGGGCGATCCTGACCTTGCCCCTGATGTTGTTCGGCTCGACCGCAACGCTTACAATCCCTTTCTGGCCCACGAGGGACGTGGCGACCACGGTCTCGGGCGGTGCGGGAGGCGCCAGTTTCTGGTACATCTTCATGGTCACGAAGATCATGGGCACCATGATGACCACGGCGGCTATCGGCGAATACGGCGCTAAGGAGCCAATCTGGATAGATCAGCCCTATGCCACCCAGCACGATCAGCGCCGTCGCGGGGACCAGTATGAACGCTCCGGGCGAGGCAACCTCGGCTAGAATCATCAGAATGCCGATGATCAGCAGTGCGAGCGCCACTTCCGAGCCCAGTGCCATGATTCGGAGTACGCGTAGATGCTTATATAACGTTTTGGTCGGAAGGCCCGGAAAGGGCATGGGTCCTATCGAACGCTGAAAAGGCCTCCGCAGACGGGATCGCGCTCAGCGCAACCGCAGTCTCGCGATGTGGTAGCACCACAGGCCGTGCTGCATGAGGGCGTCGTTAGTGTTGTGGACCGTGATCCTCGCGGGCTCCGTGCGGTACCTCAGGACCTCGTCGATGGGGTAGCCGATGTAGTCCGAGAGCTTGACGAGCCTCTCGAACGGGAATGGCTGCTCTCCGACCAGGATCTGCCGGATGCTCCAGCCTGGGTGGATCCTGGAGCGGTAGCCAAGCTCCCTCGCCAAACGGTTTATGCTCCCCGCCTTCTCGATACCGAGCTTGATGAGCTCTACACGGAACGCAGAGGCTATCCAGACCCTCCGGTCGTCCTCGTGCCCCCTATGGAACCTACTGATATAGCCGATGTCAGAGTCCATACTTGGGGGTCTATTGTCGACATGCGCTATATATCTCTTGCTAGGAATTGTCTCCGTTAAGGGTGGTGACTACCACCCTTGGAGCGTCGTCCAGTCGTACACCGTTAGAACCGTCGGCCCGCTATCATTTTCGATAACGCGCCCTCGGCTTTATGCGGCCGTGGCACGATGCGAGTGCGGTGAAGGGAGATGCCCGTCGCTAGCGACGTCATAAGGCTGAAGACCAGTGCGAAGGACGAGATCGTCGACATCACGGACGACGTGCGTGAGGCCGTCACGAGGTCCGGGATCAGGGACGGCATCGCATGCGTGTTCGTGCCTGGGTCGACCGCCGCCGTCACGACCATCGAGCACGAGCCCGGGCTCGTCTCCGACATGCACGACGCGATGGACAGGCTCTGCCCGAAGGGGATCGCGTACGAGCACCACACCAGGTGGGGCGACGGGAACGGCCACTCGCACATCCGTGCTTCGCTCGTCGGACCGTCCATCACCGTGCCGGTCAAGGACGGCGGCCTGGTCCTCGGGACCTGGCAGCAGATCGTCTTCATGGAGCTGGACGTCCGCCCGAGGGACAGGGAGGTCGTCGTCCAGCTGGTCGGCGAGCGCTGACGCCCCGCAGCCTGGGCGCAAGACTATAATACGTGAGACCGTTGGCCTGGGCGATGCCAATAGAATGCGAGTTCCTAGGTGGTGGGAACGAGGTCGGGAGACTCGGGATCATCCTGAGATGCGACGGCCCGAGGATGCTGTTCGACTACGGCATGACCGCGACCTCGCCGCCCCTGTACCCCACTCCATGCCCGCCGGTCGACCGGTTCTTCCTCACGCACTCTCACCTCGACCACTGCGGGATGGTGCCGTGGCTCACTGCCAGGTACGACATAGACATCGTCGCGACGCCACCCACGATGGACGTCGGCGTGCTCCTCATGGACGACAGCATCAAGGTCGGAAAGTCCGAGGGCTATCCGGAGATGTACTCGAGCCAGGACGTGAGGGTAGCGTCCCACAGGTTCGACCAGATAGAGTTCGGGGACTCGACCAGGGTGGGGAAGCTTCACGTCGTCGCGCACTCCGCGGGGCACATCCCGGGCGCCACGATGTACGAGGTCGTCGACAAGAAGACGACGCTCGTGACCGGGGACCTCCACACGCAGGACACGCGCCTCGTCGAGGGGGCGAAGCCGGTCAAGTGCGACAACCTGATCATGGAGTCGACCTACTCCGGCAGGAACCATCCTGACAGGCTCAAGACTGAGTACCTCATGCTCAAGAAGATCCAGGAGGTCCACGACCGGGGCGGCATGGTCATCATACCGGCCTTCGCCGTCGGCAGGACCCAGGAGATCGAGCTCCTGCTCAAGGACAGCAGGTACGAGTACTGGCTGGACGGGATGGGCAGGTCGGTCAACAAGTTCTACCTCGGGAACCCCAGGTTCGTCCGGTCGGCCAAGAAGCTCAGGCAGGCGATAGGCAAGACCAACATCGTCCACTCCTTCAGGGGAAGGGAGCTCGCCGCCCAGGGCGACATCATAGTCACGACGAGCGGGATGCTCGACGGGGGCCCGGTCCTCAGCTATCTAGAGAAGGTCAGGAACGACCCGAAGAGCGCGATCCTGCTCACCGGCTACCAGGTCGAGGGGAGCAACGGCAGGAAGCTGCTCGAGACTGGGACCATGGACTTCCAGGGGGTCACGGAGAAGGTGCAGTGCGAGGTCCTCAAGTTCGATTTCTCGGCCCACGCGGGCCACGACGACCTCCTCGAGTTCGCGAAGGGGTGCCATCCCGAGAAGATCGTCCTGATGCACGGGGACCACAGGGAGCTCCTCGCCGAGGACCTGAGGATGGCCGGCTTCGAGGTCATCCTGCCTCTCAACGGGCACAAGTTCTCCCTCTGAGGCGGCCCTCGGAAAGCTAGTTATGGGGGCGACGCGGTTGCCTTCCACGATGAGGACCAGGCACCATGAGTTCCTGAGAGAGGACATAGGTTCTGGCGACATCACATCCGAGCTCGTCGTCCCGGCCGACGCGATGGCCAGGGGCATGATCGTCGCGAAGGAGGACTGCGTCCTCGCGGGGGTATCGGACGCCGTCGCGGTCTTCGAGGAGCTCGGGGCCGTCGCGAAGGCGCTCGCGGCGGACGGCGACAGGGCCAAGGCAGGCCAGAAGGTCCTCGAGGTCTCCGGCACCGCGAGGTCCCTGCTGGCGGGCGAGAGGCTGGCGCTCAACATGCTCATGCGGATGAGCGGCATCGCGACCCTCACGGACGAGCTCGTCGTCCGCGCGAGGAGGGCGAACCCGACGGTCCGGGTCGCGGCGACCAGGAAGACCACGCCCGGGTTCAGGGAGTTCGAGAAGCGCGCGGTGGTCCTCGGCGGCGGCGACCCCCACAGGTTCGGGCTCGACGACGCGATACTGATCAAGGACAACCACATCAGGATAGCGGGGGGCGTGGAGGAGGCCCTGAGGAGGGCGAAGCGCTCCAGCTTCACGAAGAAGGTCGAGGTCGAGGTGGAGAGCGAGGCGGACGCGCTCCTCGCGGTGGGGGCCGGCGCGGACATCATCATGCTCGACAACTTCTCCCCTGAGGAGGCGAAGCGCCTCTACGACAAGGTCAAGGCCAAGGCACCAGGGATACTTGTGGAGGTCTCCGGCAGGATAAGGCCCGAGAACATCGAGGCCTACGCCCCGGCGGCGGACATCGTCTCCGTCGGGTACATCACGCACTCCGCCAGGTCCATCGACTTCTCGATGACCATCGAAGGGGCATAGGTTTTTCTCGTGGGCGTTCCCTCCGAGGTCGGTAGGGGACCATGAGGCCGAAGGAGGCTTGGGGAGCGTTCTCGCTCATCTATGTGCTGGCCGTCCTGGCCGCGTGCGCGGCCCTGCCGAGCATCGGCATCCCCTGGTACGTGTCGTTCGCCTGCGCCATCGTCGCGTTCATGTTCTACGGCTACATCGTCTACAAGAGGTACCGCGTGGAGGTCGTCCCCGAGGGGGACGTCCCCCTCTTCGACGACCCGGACGACCTGAGGATACTCTGCGAGATCTACGGGCTCGACAGGACGGGGGACGAGAGGACCCTGCGCGCCCGGCTCGTCGGGTTCTCCAGGGCGAACTCCGAGAGCACCTTCGTCTGGGTGAGCCCCATGGTGGTCCACCTGCTGGCGACTGTGTTCGAGGTGGGGAGGGCGGAGGAGACGGCCCCCGCACCGGTCCCGGCGGCGGACGGCGTCCCCGGGCTCGTGTCGAGGCTGGTCTCGGACACTGGGAGCGCGACGGAGCTGGGGGCCCTCACCGGCGGGAAGGCCAGGTCCCCTGCGAGGCTGTCGTCGCTCAGGAACTGCCCGCTGTGCGACTCCCCGCTGCGCAAGGGGGCCGTGTCGTGCCGCGAGTGCGGGGCCGACCTGGAGTTCTACGTCGTCCTCGGCGAGACGGCCATCGGGAAGATGCTCATCTCGCAGAGGGCCGTCGCCGAGAGGCGCAAGCTTAGATACCCCGTCCCCCAGTTAAGGGACCGATGATCCAAGGCGAGAAGTGCCATTCCTGCGGCAAGCCTGCCACCAGGTTCCTCTTCGCCGCCTTCGTCTGCGACGACGAGGAGTGCATCCAGAAGGCGAGGGCGGAGCGGGGCGGCCCCGGAGGGCACCAGAAGGACAAGTTGTTCGGCTGGCGCAAGCCCGAGTGAGGCGACCATCGGGAGATTTTATCCGAGCGACCGGCATAACCGGCCTCATGGTCAGACGCGCGTTCGCGAGCCTTGCGCTGGTCGAGACGCTCCTCGCGTTCGGCAACACCTTCGCCGCGTCGTTCAACATGATCTACCTCTTCAAGCACCTCGACATGCCGCTCTGGACCGGCGGCATCTACCTGGTGCTCGGGTTCACCATCTCCGTCTTCGTGAGCCTGTGGATGTCCTTGAAGCCGAGGTTCGACCTCTCCAAGGCGATCGTCTTCGCCCTCGGCGCCCTGTGCGTCGAGTACATCCTGTTCCTGTTCGTCGACAACGGCTACGTCCTGGCCATCGCCGTGGGCGTCGCCTTCGGGCTCTTCTATCCCCTCTTCTGGACCCCGATGAACATATGGCTGGCCCAGCTGACCGACAAGGGCGACCGCGGAGTGAAGTACGGCGTGATCTTCTTCCTCTGGCCGCTGGCGACGTTCGTCGCGCCCCTCCTGGGCGGGCTCGTCATAGGGTACAGCGGCTACACCGCGCTCTACGTCGTCGGCATAGGCATACTCATCGCGACCGCGGCGGTGGCGTACGTCACCAGGGACGTCATCCCGGCCGGGCAGGAGATGAAGATCAACCTGCGCGAGACGGGCCGGAGGAACACCGTGGCGGTGCTAGGGCAGGGAGCGTTCGAGGGGGTCTTCTGGCTCGACCTCACGATAATCAGCTTCGTGTTCCTGACGGACGAGGTGGAGCTGGGCGCTCTCTTCTCCCTGTTCGGCCTCAGCGCGGGGGCCATGGGCATCATCCTCGGGAAGGTCTCCGACAGGATACAGAACAGGATATTCTTCTTCAGGGCGAGCGCGATAGCCTCCATCCCGTGCATCGTCCTCATCTGCAGGGCGGGCACGCTCGAGCAGTTCGGCGTCGCGAGCGGCCTCCTGGAGTTCGCCTCGTACGCCATCCCGATCTTCGTCTTCGCCATGCTGACCGACCGGCTGGAGCACTCGAAGAACGACTCGGTGCTGACGAGGGAGTTCCTCCTGGACATAGGGCGGTCCGTCTCAGGTGCCGCGCTGATCATCATGCTCTACATCGGCTTCTCGCCGCAGGAGTGCATCCTGCTGGCCATCCCCGGGCTGGTCCTCACCCTCGTGGCCCATGAGCCGAAGCGCGCGAAGGCCTCAGCCGCAGGCTGACATCCGGACGAGCTCCATCAGGTCCATCATCCTCAGCTTCGAGCCCTTGGCCTCGATGGACGCCTTGAGGCTCTGGTAGCAGAACGGGCACGAGGTCGCGAGGATGTCCGCCCCGGTCCTCTCCGCGTCCTCGACCCTCATGGCGGATATCTTCGCGGCGAGCTCCGGGAACGCGGTCTTCACGCCGCCGCCGGCGCCGCAGCACCTCGACTCCGCCTTCGTCCGCTCCATCTCGACGAGCTTGAGCCCGGGTATCGACCCCAGGATCATCCTGGGCTCCTCGTACAGGCCGTTGTGCCTGCCGAGGTGGCACGGGTCGTGGAACGTGACGATCCCCTCCACCCTCTTCTCCAGCTTGAGCCTGCCGGACCGGACCATGTCGAGGACGTACTGTGTCGAGTGCAGGACCTCGGCGTTGACCTTCCCGAGGCGCGGGTAGTCCTGCTTCAGGGTCTTGAAGCAGCCCGCGCAGCTGGTGACTATGACGGACGGGGAGGCCTTCTCGAACCTCGCGATGTTCTTCTCGGCCATCTTCCTGGCCTGGCTCGCGGAGGCCGGTCCTCAGCAGTGTCGAGCCGCAGCAGCCCTCCTCGTTCCCGAGGGTGCCGAAGTCCACCCCTGCCTTCCCGAGCACACGCGCGGTGTCCACGGCCATCTCCCTGATGTTCGGGTCGTACGCCGCCGTGCACCCGACGAAGAAGAGCGCCTCCGCCTTCTCCTTGAGCGAGTCCTTGACCTTGACCTCCTTGTCGACACGCCTCGCCCATTTCGACCTCTGGGTCCTCGGCTGCATCCACGGGTTCTCGTAGTTCTCGATGCTCTTGACTATGGACTCGTGTGCGGGCAGAGGCCCGAGGCCGTTCGCCACCAGGAACTCGCGCATGTTCTCCCACATCCCGATCGTGTCGAGGTGGGCCGGACAGACGGTCCTGCACTGCCCGCATATCGTGCACTCGTACGCCCTCGACGCGAGCTCCCTGAGCTCTGCCTCGGGGACCTCCTTCGGGCCGAACAGCGCCGCCCTGAGGCCGTACTGCCTCCGGATCATGTCCTTGAGGCGGATGATCTTGCCCCGCGGGGTGACGAGCTCGACATCCTGCGCCTCCCCCCCTGTCGGGCAGGTGGCCGTGCACTCGCCGCAGCGCGTGCACGCGTCATAGCGCATGAGCGCGAGTACGTCGAGCTCTGAGATGTCGAGGCGCGTGGTCATCGCCCGGCCTCCTTCGACATCAGTCCCTCGACCTCGATCGCGAGGGGTGTGGCGAGCATGTGGAACAGCTTGCTGAACGGGATGTAGGCGATGAGCAGGGCGCTCATGACGCCGTGGACGAGCCACGCCTGGTCGTAGTACTGGCCGACGCTCCCGGGCATGAGCAGGGAGAAGGCGTACCCGACGAACGAGTACCCGGGCGAGACCTCGTGGCCCGGTATGCTCCCGGCGATGCCCATCCCCTCGAGGACGAACCCGCCGAGGACGACCGCGAGGAGGAAGAGTATGGACACGGCGTCCGGTAGTTCGGTGCGGACGATCTTCGGCTTGAAGACGAACCTGCGGAGGGCAGCGATGCTCAGCCCGACGAGCATCATGAGGCCGACGAGGTCGAACCCGAAGTCCCGGAACCAGAGCTTCGCCCAGCCGTCGTCAACGATCATCGGCTCATACCTCGCGATGTCGAGGCAGAAGGTGACCAGCAGGTCGAGCGCGAACATCAGGATGAAGCCGCCGAGGACCATGAGGTGCATGAACCAGCGCAGGGCGCTCCGCTCCTTCAGCTTGGAGAGGTAGAGTGCGTCCTTGAACAGGACGGCCGTCGCCTTCGCGATGCGCCTGCTGAGGAGCGACCTGACGGACCGGACGATGAGCCTCAGCAGCCTGCGCTCGGGGGTCGCCCCAGTCCCCTTCCCATGCATCCAGATGAGGACGTTCCAGAGGGTGCCCAGGAGGAACACGGCTGTGCACACGATGATGGTCAGGAGAAAAGTCGTGAGGTATGCGCGGTCCCTGACGTACACTGTCTCGTAGGGCAGCAGCAGCACGACCGCCGAGAACGCGGCCACCCCGACGAGGAAGAGCAGGTAGACCCCGGCCCTCTCGCTGAGCTGCTTGCCCACAGGCATGCCCGCCAGATTAGGATGGGCCGGTATATATTCATCCATGAACGGGCCTGAAGTGGCTGTTGGCGCAGAGCCGCGCCGCCTCGACAAGGTCGTAGGGGGCGCTGTCGGCCATGAGATGCGGTCCGGGCCCGCTGGACCGGATCCCCGCTGAGACGCCTTCGACGAGGGCTGCCACCTCGAGAAACTGGTCGGTCCCGAGCGCAGGGGCCCAACCCTCGATGGCATCGGCTAGCTCCAGGAGCCTCCCGCCGTCCCAGAGCTTGCTACCTACGACGAAGGAGGCGTTCTCCAGGCCGAGCACGGCCACCTTGAGGTCGGCCAGGGACCGCCTCAGCTTCTGAGGGACATCTCCCTTCGGTTCCGCATGACGACGCTTCCCGGGTCTGAGCCCGAGCATGTCCGCCAGGACCGCATTCGCCCTCGGATACCCCGGATGCTCGAGGTGCGGCCCGAACAGGAAGGCCGTGCCCTTCCCGTATGAGGTCTTGACCGCCGCCGGGGAACCGATGACGAGCGATTCGGCAGTCGGACGGTCGACCTGGAACGAGGACGAGCCCGTGAAGCCGACATACCTGAGCAGGACATCGTCCTGCTCCGGCTCCCGGAACACGGGGCCGCCGAAGACCGGTGCCTCGATCATCTCGCTGCCGCGTGCGACTGAGACCTCACCCCTCACGGGGTGGAAGATTGCGCAGGAGCCGTACCTGACGGACACCCGGGGGTTCTCCTGCTCGAGGAGGTCAATCCTGTCGGATATGTTCTTGAGCCTTGTCCGCGAGATGTTGAAGTGAAGGAATGGCTCCATCGACGAGGGCAGCGCAAGATACGCCCCCGCGCACATGCCCGCGTACGAACCGCCGCCCGCGACAAAGTCGCGCATGCGCTCGAGCCCGCGCACACCTATGGACGAGGCGATCTCGAAGCCGTCCCCGCCGGAGACGACGAGGAGGTCAACATCCCGACCGTCCATGGCCGAGACGTCCGTTTCCGAAACAAACCGCACGTCCCCGACTCCGAGGGAAGAGCACATGCGCGCGAACCAGGTCCACGAGTGCGAGGACCCACGGCCGGCATACACTGCGATCATGTCACGGTACCTCTCAGTCGGCTGCAGGGCGTCGAGACGTGGAAACGGGGATGTCGGATAAGGCTCTTGCGCGAGCATGCCCGCGGGCGGGTGACATGACCCATCTGGCCGGCAGAAGGACAGACAGAAAGTGTTATAGAACCCTTCGGCTTATCTCCGGACCCACAAGGGCCCATGGTCTAGTGGCTATGACATCTGCTTGACATGCAGAAGATCACCGGTTCGAATCCGGTTGGGCCCACATCCATCTCACTGGCTCAAATCTTATCAGCGTTTTGGGATTTCCGCGATAGGCGCTTCCCAGGCCTGTCGCATTTGGGAGAACGCGGTTTCCGATCTAATCCTCGCATAGAACCTTTCCGTGGTCGAGCTGTTCGAATGTCTCATGGCCTTGCTCACAGCCTCGATGGAGCACGCCTTTGTCCTTGGCCTCTTGAGCGAATGTCGGTCTCAGGTCCTTCCATCTGAACGGCACTCCCGATGCCAGCTCGACACTGACCTTCAGCTTCGTCCACATGGCCTGACTCCAGTAGACCACTATCGCCGCTCTTCTTGAGATATGGGAACAAAGGCTCGATCTCTGGGTCCAGTCCGTTGAGGCAGATGAAGTCCATTCTTGAATCAAGATAGGCCCTTAGGACTACCTCTGCCCCAGGCATTATTGGCGATGTCTCTGTGCCACTTGCCCAGGCACCTTTGCCCTTTGGACTGGATACCCGAACCTCCATCCTGCGCAAGTCCAGGTCACGCACTTTCAGATTCCTGAGTTCACCAGACCTGAGTCCGGTGTGCATGTAAATGGCGATTGCTGCCTTCGCCGTGGCATCCAGGTCGGCTCCGATGGACGTGGCCCCGGCAGCAGCAGAGGACAAAGGACTGGTAAGAGGTTTCTCTGGTTTGCGCCTGGCTCACTGAGGCGGCGGTGGGGGCATGTCCTGCGGCCCCGGCGGCGCCTCCGCGGGTGCGCCCGGCCCCTTCTTCTTCCTCATCATCATGAAGAGGAGCAGGCCCACGACCGCGAGGACGGCCACGAGGCCGATCGCACCCAGGACGAGCACGGATATGCCTCCGCCTCCCTCCACCTCGACGTAGACGGTCTGCACGGCCTCGTCGTTGCCCGCCGCGTCAGTTGACGAGAACTCCACCGTGTGGTTGCCCTCGCCCGTGACCTCGAACGCGTCCGTGTAGACGACCCAGTCGCCAGCATCGATGCGGTACGAGGTGATCGCGACCCCGCTGGTCGCGTCGGTCGCCGCGAGGGTCACAGTCGCGCCGTCCACGGTCGCGGTGGTCGTCGGTCCGACCGTGTCTATGCTGAACTCGACGGACTGCTCGTCCTCGACGTTCCCAGCGACATCTGTCGAGTAGAACTCCACGAGGTGGTCACCGTCGCCGGTGACATCGAACGGGTCGTCGTAGGTCGTCCACGCGCCGCCGTCGACACTGTAGAGGGTCTCGGCGACCTCGGACTCGTCGTCCTCGGCGTCGAGGGTCACCTCGACATCGGACACGTACCAGCTGCCAGTGCCCTGGGTGCCGTCCAGGACGGCCTCGGTCACGGGCGGTGCGCTGTCGCCAAGGTACAGGGTCTTCGAATCCTCCGCGTTCCCGGCGTTGTCCACGGAGAGGTACTCGACCACGATCACGCCGCTAGACCCGGCGGTGAACTCGCCCGAGTACACGGTCCACGTCACTCCGTCGACGCTGTACAGGGTGTAGTCCACGCCGCTGGTGCCGTCCACGGCATCCAGCGTGACGTCATAGTCGCCCGAGACGCTCGCCGTCGTCGTCGGCGGGGCGGTGTCGATGAACAGTGTGAACGGCGTGACCGCCCCCTGGTTCCCCGCGACATCCACCGCGGTGTACTCGACATCGATGATGCCATCGACAGCGACCGTGAAGTTGCCGGTGTAGGTCTCCCAGTCGCCACCGTCGATGCTGTAGAGTATCTCCGCGACCCCGCTGGTGTCATCGGAAGCCGTGATGTTCACCTCGGCCGCCGAGACGAGCCAGCTGTTGTTGCCGTCGTCGGCCTCGTAGACCGCGTAGGAGACCGGGCCGACCGTGTCGATCCAGAACTCCAGCGCCTCACTGAAGAAGTAGTTGCCTGCCAGATCGTAGGTGTAGTACTCGATGGAGTGCATGCCATCCCCGCTCACGACCACCGGGTCGATGTACTCCTCATACCAGGCCATGTCGTCCAGCAGGTAGAACATCGCATCGCCCACCCCGGAGGTCGCATCGTCCATGGACAGAGTGGCCGTCACGTCGCTGGTGTACCAGCCATCCAGGCCCGTCGTGCCGTCCAGGTCGCAGGCCATTGTCGGGGCCTGGGTATCGATCCAGACATCGACGGTCTGCATCGGTTCGTAGTTCGCGGCTACGTCGACCGAGTAGCACTCAAGCGTGTGGATGCCGTCGCCGGAGATCACGAACGGGACGTCGTACACCTGCCAGGTCCCGCCGTCGACTCTGTACATGGTGTAGTCTGGCCCACCCTCGCCGCCGACGCCCTCGAGGGTCACCGTGACGTCGGAGACCCACCAGTCGTCCCAGCCGGCGTCTCCGTCGAGAGTGATAGCGGTGTTCGGGTACGGTTCGGCCGTGACGAGAGTGCCGTAGACGTCCAGGTCCGGCATGTCGTCGAAGTACTTCGGCCAGCAACTCCAGTCATAGAAGGCGTCATTCACGCCGGGCGACTCGGTGCTGGCGGCCACGAAACCGATCGCGTCCCCGGCAACTATGCCGAGCAATACCGAGCGGTATGGCGTACTCGTAGATCCTGTGATCGTACCAGAAGTACTCGTCGCTGGTGCCGAATCCGTACGCGCCCGCAAGTCCCTCATGGTCCGGCCATGTCGGCTGGAACGGAGTGCAGTCGACAGTCCAGTCGGTCGAGCCGTCGTCGTACACCGCGTGCGTCTGCTCGTTGAGTATGGCCGGTCCGATGGTGAACTGGTCCTCCGCGCCGTCCGTCGCGACGCCGTCGTTGCCCGTGTCGAACGATATGGCGCTCGAGTCGTCATCATCCTCGTACGGGTCGCCGTAGACGTCGAAGCACACGAACAGGAGAGTCTCGTTGTTCGCGACCCTCATGACCGCGTCCAATCCGTTCTCCGGGTCGGCTTCGGTGAGTTCCACCACCGTGGCGAAGTCCCATTCGCCGGCGGAGTAGATGCCATCGACCGTCGGCGGAGAGTTGGTGTAGGTCGACACCAGAGATGGAGGTGTCGGGTCGAAATCGGCCATGTAGTAGTCCTGCGTGGTGTACCAGGTGTCCTCGAGCCAGCCGGTCTCCACGGAACTCAGGACCATGTAGACATCGAAGATGCCGTCCTCACCGTTCGCCCATGCGAACCATCCGTCGAAGAGGATCGGCACCGCCTGCTCATCTCCGACATCCAGATCGACCTGGGCCTCGGCGTAGCAGACGTAGCTGCCCCACTGATCGTAGAGCCATCCGCGGACGAGGTACGTGCCCGCCACCGTCACGTTGACGCTGGCGTTGACCACGATGTAGTCCACGAGCCCGTCCATATCCTCGTCGAGGGCGTAGTCGGAGTGCGTGGGCGAGAAGTACGCCGCCGGCGGCACGAAGTCGGAGTAGTAGTACGGCCCGATGTCCTCCGCGTGCGAATCGACCCAGTCCCACTCTGAGTTGTAGAGCCCCGCGTCTGCTATGAACATGCCATCGTGGGACGAGAGGAAGACGTCTTCTCCGGCGAAGTACAACGTCGTCACTGTCACCCCGACGTCGTAAGTGTCTGCGGCGTAGGCCGAGACCAGATAGTCCCATGAATCCGTGTACAGGTACATCTCGATCTCATAGTCTCCCGGCGTCGTGACGTTCACGGGCACGTCCACCGCGAGGGAGTCGTAGAGGCCGTCGCTGTCCTCATCCACCGCGTGGCCGACGAACGGCGTGTCGAACGAGGCGCCGTATCCCTCGAAATCAGCGTACGGATATGCATCGGTGGTGTAGAGATCGCTGTCCTGGAGGTACCACCAGGCATCGTACAGGTAGAGTTCGACCGTGTACGGCCCATCCACCGCGTTCGAATTGATGTCGTAGCTCTGGAACAGTAGTTCGACCGTCTGGGTCCCGATGTCCAGGTAGTTGTAGTAGTACGCACCGTCGAGGTAAGTCGAGTACTGGTCGTAGAGATAGGCGTCTACCTCGCACCACCCGTCGACGAAGACCTCGATGGTCACGTTCACACTCAGCCACTCGTAGAGGCCGTCCGAGTCCTCGTCGTAGCCTGAATCGGAATGCGGCGGCGAGAAGAGCGCTTGTGGCGCGTCGAAGTCACCTGCCGTGTACGCGGCCGTGACATATGTGTCAGTGTCGAGCAGGTTGTCCCACTCATCGTACAGGCTCAGCTCGACAGTGTACGGCCCGTCCTCGCCGTTGTTGTAGATCGCGCCTCCGGAGTATTCAAGATAGACGTCGTTCCAGCCGTCCCAGAAGTAGCCGGAGTAGTAGTATGTCCCGATGGTCACGCTGGACGCGTCCAGCAGGTCACCCGTGACCGAGTAGTCGCCGGTCTCGTATGCGTAGAAGTAGACGTCGACATAGAGGTAGTCGTACGCCCCGTCACTGTCGGCGTCGTATCCGTAGTCGTCGTGCGGGGGCTGGAACACCGCCGGTGTCGGGTCGAACTCGTCGAGGGTGTAGGCGGATGTCGTGTGCATGTCCCAGTCCAGGAATATCCACGACCATGATGTGTACAGGCCCACATACGCGATGTAGGGACCGTCGTATCCAGCCGCGACCAGCCGGTAGGCGTCGATCTCGACCTGGACGGTGTTGGCCCCGTATGTCAGATACGAGTAGGTGTCGACGTTCAGCAGCCAGAACGTGTCCGTCGCATCGTACAGGTCGAGGTAGAGGTAGTACTCACCAGGCGAGACCACGTCTATGTAGATCTCGATGACGAGGCTCTCGTAGAGGCCGTCGGAGTCGTCATCGACCCCGTAGTCCGAGTACGGCGGTGAGAACGCCCCCCATACATCCGTGAACTCTGTGTAGGAATAGGCGGCCGTCGTCCCGTTCGCGCTGTCGAGCCATTCGCCCGCGATGTCATCGTACAGGTCGGCGTATACCGTGTACGGTCCCGATTCCCCTGAATAGTAGATCGTGAACCCTGAGAAGTCCAGGGTGACCACGTGGGAGCCGACAGCGAGTTCCATGGTCGATGTCAAGGACTGCTCGATGTAACCGGTGCCAGCGTCGATGTACGCCAGGATGTGGTAGCTCCCTTCGACATCCACCTGGACGGTGACATCGACCAAGAGCACGTCGTACAGCGTGTCACCGTCGAGGTCGGCCGCGGACTCCGAGAAGGGCGTGACGAAGTACGCGCGCGGAGAGTTGAAGTCGGTGTAGTCGTAGTAGCTGCTCGTATACGTCATTGTGTCGATCCATTCCCAGTCGTAGTCGTACAGGTAGAAGTACGCGATGAACTGGCCGGAGTCACCGCGGGCCCAGATGTCCTCACCCTCGAAGTAGAACGGGACGCCGTTGACCCCCACGACCGGGTAGACGTACCCGGCATCGTAGCCGACGTAGTTGCCCGCGGCGGTGTACAGATCAGCCTCGACGTAGCAGCGGGTGTCGAAGTACGCATCGAACTCGGCGTAGAGGGTGAGCAGGTCATATGTCCCGTCCGACTCCGAGTCGATCCCCCAGTCCAGGGTGGATGCCTCGATGAACTCGGCGCTGTTGACCTCGGTCGTCAGGATGGAAGTCGCATCCACAGCCGGGTCGGCGAAGGACGCCACGACCACGCTCGTCACGTCGAAGGCCTCGGCCGGCGATGGCGGGACGTCGACCTGGACCCAGAAGGTCAGTATGTCCCCTGCGGGGATGTCGCCCGTGTCGGGGTCGCCGTTCAGGTTGTTGTCCACGAGAGGCGCCATGGTGTCGTCGAAGAGGGAGACGGTCCAGCCGTTCTCGGACGAAGCTGACACGTCGAACGAGTCGGTGAACTCCTGGGCGTTGCGGATGCGGACCTCGAACAGTGTCGAATCGCCCGGGAACGCCCTGTCATACTGGTAGTTGCTGATGCCGATCGGGTACTCGTCGAACCGTACGGCCAGCCCGTTGGTGAGGATGCTCGAGTCGTAGGAGTACTCGATGCCGAGCAGGCCGTCGTAGTTCTCGAGCCCGACCGTCGCGGACTCGCCGGTCTCGCCCGAGAGCTCCAGGTACTGGACCCATATCTCACCCGTCTCGTTCAGGATAATCTCAAAGGTCAGCTGCTCGTAGTAGTAGTCTCTCGACACCTCGTGCCACTCGGCGACGAACTGCCTGTTGGGGGCGCTGCCAATGGTCGAGTAGATGACGCTCCCCGAGTTGTACGAGCCATCGTTGACCGTCAAATCGTCCCAGAAGGCAGCGACGAAGTTCTGAGGACTCGCCCAATAGATGGGGATCTGGTAGTTGTAATCTTCAGTGGAATCGAAATCGAATATGGCCAGGCCGTTGGTGGTCAGGTTGACCATGTCGTACTGGTTCCCGTAGAACTCGAAGGGGAATCCGATCGCGATGGGGGCGGTGCACTCGTCGTCTCCCACGAGACCGGAGTCGGTGCCAATCCCATCCAGCTCTATCCAATTGAACGCCACGCTGGGGTCGGGGGAGTTGCTGTCCGTCCACTTGTATCCCCACTCGTCGGGGCCGCCCTCGGCCGCCTCGGCGGCCGGCGTCATGATCACAAGCATCGAGCAGACGAGGATCAGGTTCAGAACCACGGCCAACAATCTCTTCATGAGAACTCCACGTACAGAATCCAATTCAATCCCTCACACAGCGCAACGGGGGGCGTTGCTTGCACCGTCATGACGGTACTGGCTAGATAAGCCTTTTCGGGTGCTGCCAGACTCTGTCGCAGACCATCAGCCGAGCGCTTTACGGGCGGAAGGTCCCGGAGGGTCAGCCGTGATGGTGGTGCTCGGGCTCGAAGTTCGCCGGGACGAGCGCGCTGAATGCGCGGGAGAGGACCTCGGACAGTGCCGGGTGTATGATCTGCGCCCTGACGAGGGGCGCGTAGTTCTGCCCGTCGGAGACCATCATGTTCACGACCTGCTGGACGAGGGTGGCGGCCTGCGGCCCCACGACGGTCGCGCCGAGTATCCTCCGGTTGGGATGCTCCACTATGACCTTGACGAACGTATCCTGGTCGCCGTAGGCGTAGCCCATGGCGGCGTCGTAGTACCTCGCCTTCCCGACCAGGACCTTCCTCCCCTTCTTCGCCTCCTCCTCGGTCATGCCGACCTGGCCGACCTGCGGGTCGGTGAAGACCGCGTGGGGCACGGCGTGCAGGTCCATCGCGTACTTCTTCTCCTCCCAGAGGTTGTGCGCGACGAGACCGGACTGGTAATTGGCCGTGTGCCTGTACATGTTCCTCCCGAGGGCGTCCCCGAGGGCGTATATCCCCGGCCTAGAGGTCTGCAGGAACTGGTCTGTGAGTATCCAGCCCTTCTCGTCTGTCTTGACGCCCGTCAGCTCCGGCCTGAGCCAGTCGGAGTTTGAGCGCACCCCGACGGCGACCAGGAGGTGCTGGCCCTCGACCACGCGCTCGCCGCCCTCCGCCGGGTCCTTGATCGTGACCGCGACGGAACCGTCCTTCCCGTCGACCCTGACCGTGTCCGTCCCGGTGTGGACCTCGACGTGCCTCGAGAGACGCTTCTTGACCAGGGCGCTCGTCTCCGGCTCCTCGTGCGGGAGCAGCGCCGGGTTCCTCCCGACGAGCACGACGCGCGCCCCTATGGCGGAGAAGAAGTGTGCGAACTCGCAGCCGATGTATCCGCCGCCGAGGATGACGACGCTCTCGGGCTGCTCCTCGATGTCGAAGACGGTCCTGTAGGTGTGGAACTTGACCTTGTCGAGACCTGGGACCGGCGGGACCTGCGCCCTCGCCCCCGAGGCTATGACGATCCTCTCCGACGTGATCGTCTCCCCCTTCACCTGCATCGTGCGGTCGGAGACGAAGCTCCCGACGGCGTCGTAGAGGTCCATCCCCTTGACGTGCTTGGCCCCCTCCTCCATCTCGTGCCTGCCGGTGAGGACGATGTCCCACATGCGCTTCTTGATGAGCTTGAAGTCGACGCTGGTCCAGCCTGAGGTGGACGCCTATGGCCGCGGCCTCCTGCGCCTCCCTGATCACGTCGGCGACGTGTATCAGGACCTTCGACGGGATGCAGCCGCGGTTCAGGCACGTCCCTCCGAGAGGACCCTCCTCGACGAGCGCGACCCTGAGGTTCCGCTCGAGCGCGGAGTCGACGACGTTCATCCCGGCCCCGGAGCCGACGACTATCAGACCGTATTCCTTCATATCCCGACCACGGGGAGAGGAACGCTCTCGCAGGGAAAAAGGCTGTGGCGAATCGGTCACGGAGCGGACCGCCTCCGTCCCGTCACCGGCTCATCCTGCGCGCGACTAGGACGACCGCAGCCACCATCGTCGCGGCGACGGCCCCGACGATGTAGATGAGCCGGTCGCTCCAGGTCCCGCCGTCCGCGGTCCCGTCGGCATCTTCGTCTGGGACCTGATCGTCGGCGGGGTCATCGGCCGGTTCCTCCGGAAGCTCGTCCAGGAATGAGAGGATGGCTGATGCCGACGCCGCCACGGACGCGTACAGGGACGATGTCGCGCTCGCAACGAACACGGGGTCGTCCCAGTCGTAGTTCGCATCCATCCAGATGTTGGGCTTCGTGTCCCCCTCGCCGAACGTCGTATCCATCGCGAGGGAGAGGGCGGCGTCGCGGGCCGACGATGCGGCGAGCCCGGGGATGTCCTCCTCCCCGAGCGTGTCTATGAGGAACTCGACCTGGTCCTCGTAGTCGGAGTGGTGCTCCTCGGAGCCCCAGTCGGTCTCCGAACCCATCGTGTGCCCGAAGACGCCCATGTCGGAGATGTAGTGGACCATGGCGCCGGCCGCGAAGGCCGCGTCCGAGTCCATGCCCGCCTCCAGATCGGAGACGGCATCGTCGAACATCGCCTGCGCCCTGACCGCTGCGGCGTCGTCCTGGACCGAGCCTGACGAGTAGTAGTACACGTGGTGGTTGAGGTAGTCACCTATGTAGTCGGGGTTGTCCGGCGCCTCCGTGCCGAGCAGGAACTGCGTGCGGTGCTCCACGGACAGGAAGGAGGCGTTCGACCCTATCGCCCTCAGCGCCATGTCGGCGATCCAGTCGTGCGTCCCGAAGTCCGGATTGGACTTGTCCGCGCTGTAGCCACCGTTCGACCACGCGTGCGCGAGGCCGGGGGCTGCGGCCGGAGAAGCGCGAGGACGGCGACGAGGAGGCCACGCCGAGGCGCGACCCGGGGCCGGGGACGATGCGTGGGACATTCGACGCTCCGCGGGGGGTACGGCGTTCCACATTCATGGACGTTACGCGCATCCGGTCGGCACGGTCCGAGGCAACGATGGACACCACGGACGCTGCCCTTCCGTCGGGCATGTATGTATACCACCGAAGCCGTTCCAGGGTCGGTGAGGGGTCTTGGGCAGGTTGGAGCTTCCATTGCCGGAGATGGGCCGAGGTACGCAGTTCCTCGAGGCGAAGGCCGAAGAGGTCCAGGAGAGGCTGGGGCGGCAGTCTCGGCCGCGGACAGGTCGTCGATCACGGTCAGGGCGTTCAAGAGGAGAGGTTCGAGCGGCCTCGCTGTCGAGTTCGATGACGCTGTCGAGAAACGCATCCTGGCCGCCCTCGAGAAGATCTAGGCTCACGGAACGGGCTTCTTCTTGTGAACGGGGCACGGTATGCCCAGCCTGCAGTACCTGCACTTCTCCTCCTTCACCGGAGGGATCGCCTTGACCATCTTGCCGTACTTGCGCCTCGGCACTCTCTCCCCGACACGCGTACGCTCACGGGTTAGATAAACCACGCGCACGCGCGCGGCCTACGCCCTCGGGAGCATCACGTTGAACACGCATCCCCGTCGAGGGGTCCCCCTTGACGATGTCCGAGACCCACATCCGGCCCATGTGCCTCTCGACTATGGCGCGCGCGACCGCGAGCCCGAGCCCGAGCCCGCCCGTCAGCTCCGACTTCCCCGCCCTGCCCATCTTGAGCACCTCCGCCTTCAGGTGGTCGGGGATGCTCCTGTTCGGCTGTGTGAACATGATGTGCCAGGACTCCCTCCTCCCGTCGCGCCTCTGCTCGGCCGAGACGGTCAACCGCGGCCTCACCTGCCTGTCCGACCTCACGGCTGTGAAGACGAGGTTCCTGAAGGCCTCCGACAGCAGGTCGTCTGCCATGACCTCGATCTTGCCCCGGGCGGGAGCGCCACCTCCGCGTCGAACGGCTTGGCGTGGGGGTCCTTCAGCACCTGCTCCACGACCGACCTGAGCACGGCCCCGAGGTCAGTGCGCTTAGTGACGCGGACCAGGTCGCCCTTCAGCCTCTCGGTGAGCCTCACCATGTCCACGAGGCGCATTATGTTCTCGACCTGGAACTGAGCGCCTTGCTTGAGCTTGTCCCGCTCCGTGTCGTCGCACCCAGGGTGTCCCAGGAGCGAGTCCAGGTAGGCCATGACAGGGGTGGTGTAGTTCGCGATGTCGTGGGTCATGAGGTCCATGCTGAGCTCGACCTGGTCCCTCGTCCCGAGGACCTCCTTCAGGAGTCGGGCGTTCTCGACCGCGACGGCCGCGTGGTTCGCGAACAGGGTCGCGATCTCCAGGTCCTCCTTCGTGAAGTCGTCCGGCGGGTACTTCAGCAGCTCGATGACCCCCAGGACAGTCCTTCCTCCCGACCAGGGGGACGGCGAGCATCCTGGAGTGCGTCGCCGGGGTCCCCGGGATGTAGTCGCCCCTCGGATCGGCCTCGGTGTCGTGTATGATCTCCGCCCTCTTCGTCCTGGCGACATGGCCGCAGATGCCGACGTCCGCGGGGAAGTCGTGTTCCTCCATGACCTCTGCCGCGTACGGGCCGAAGGCGTAGACCGGGTTGCCGACGCGCCTCTCCCAGTCGAACATGTAGAACGCGAGCTCGCTGGACGGGTATCATCTGGACGACCCTGTCGCCGACGATCCTGTATATCTCCTCCGACTCGATCTCCTTCTGGAGGTTCACCGCGGTGTCTATGAGCGCCTTCTGGGCCCGCGACCTCACGCTGAGGACCTCGAAGATGTCGGCGTTCTCGAGCACGCGGAGCACGTGCCCCGCCAGCTCCTCCGCCATGCTCACCTCGTCCGGGGTGTAGTGGATGGACCTGGACGAATCGGCGACGAAGAGCAGCCCGTGTATCCTCCCGTCCGTCTCGAGCGGGATCGCCAGGCAGTGCTCGAAGGTCAGCTGCCCCATGATCATCTTCCTGGCACCGCCCACGGCGGACGACTCCAGGCAGGTGCGCACCTTCCTCAGGGCTATCGCCTCTGCGGCGACGGGGAAGGAGTCGAACATGACCTTCCGGTCCTTGGGGAGGACGCGACCCCCTTCCCGGCGCTCGCGGTGACTGTCAGCTCCCTCGTGCCCTCGGAGTGCCTGAATATGACCACTATGTCGGCGTCGAAGTAGTCCATCGCGTTCCTGCAGAACCTCGCCAGGATGTGCTCCAGCTCGCCCCTCTGCGTCGGGCGAGCACGACAGGCAGCGCATGAGCACGGCCTGGGTGTCCGTGAAGTCCTCGAGGAGCAGGACGATCTCCTCGACGCTCCTGTCTATCATGGCCTCGATGGCGGTCCTCGCCCCCTGTCTCTCCCCCTCGGGCAGGGACCTCTCGACGACGCCGAACAGGATGTCCCTCAGGATGTGCTGGTTGCGGATGACGCTGCTGATGTTGAGGCTCCTCTGCTGCTCCGTCCTCATCGTGCTCCTGAGGATCTCGTGGGCCTTCCTGGAGCCCGGGTCTTCCATGCGCTCGACGAGCGCGTCGAGGTACGCCTGCATGCGGTCCCGGCGCGCCTCCAGGGGCACGGAGAAGTCAGCGGCCTTGGTGAAGGGGATCCTAGCCGACTCGGCGGCCCATGACTCGATGATCGATGGGGCGTTCGCCCTTATCAGCGAAGATAACGAGGACGGTGGTGCGATCGGTGTCCCTCCAGGGTGTGCCACGACCGCCCTGAGCCCCCCTCGGGGGCCCTCCAGAAGACGGTTTTGGCATCGACCCGTTATGATTGCAGTACGTGCATAAATCGCTTTGCTCAGGGTCGTCCATCGGGCAGCCAGGGCCTGGACCGGAAACGACGGGCTCTTTAACCCTTTCCCAAGACCCTACTGGACGGAGATACTGCTTAGCTCGAATACCATTATATCGGCGCACCCGATTGCGAGACCAAAAGGATGGTATTGCCCTATGTCCCAGCAACACGCTCAGGTGAAGACCCTGCTGCTGACCGGGAAGCAGGTCAAGAAGCTCCTGGACATGAAAGATGTCCTCGGTGCGGTCGAGAACGCATACAAACACAAAGGCCTGGACAGGGTCCAGATGCCCTCGAAGGTCTATATGTTCTACACCAAGTACGACGGCGACCTCAGGACCATGCCCTCGTACGTCGAGGACATGGATGTGTCCGCGGTGAAGATAGTCAACGTCCACCCGCAGAACTCCAAGGTCGGACTGAGGACCGTCATGGCCCTGCTGGTCCTGGTGAACCCGCACACGGGCGCACCGCTGGCGGTCATGGACGCGACCCACATCACCGACATGAGGACCGGCGCGGCGAGCGGCATAGCCTCCAAGTACCTCGCGAAGAAGGAGCCGAAGGTCCTCGGGATCATCGGTGCCGGGAACCAGGCGAGGACGCAGATGCTCGCCCTCATCACGCAGTTCGGCAAGTTCGACGAGGTCAGGCTCTTCGACCTGTACCCCGAGAAGGCCAAGTCACTCGCGCGCGAGTTCAGGCGCCACTACAAGGACAGGGTCGGCAAGATCAAGGCCGTCGCTGACGCGAAGGCCGCGGTCGCGGACTCCGACATCGTGGTCACGTGCACATCGTCCAGGTCCCCGATCATCCACGACGAGTGGGTGAAGCCGGGCACGCACATCAACTGCATCGGCGCGGACGCCCCTGGCAAGCAGGAGGTCGACCCGAAGGTGCTCAAGCGCGCGTACCTGGTCATAGACGACTGGGAGCAGGCCAGCCACTCCGGCGAGATCAACGTCCCGCTGACCAAGGGCGAGCTCGTCAAGGAGGACGTGGACGCCGAGATAGGGCACGTCGTCGCGGGGCTGAAGAGGGGCAGGCAGGACGACCAGGAGATAACCGTCTTCTGCTCGACCGGGCTCGCTGTCCAGGACTGCCTCACCGCGAAGATAGCCTACGACGCGGCGGTGCTCCAGAAGGTCGGGTCGTACAAGCAGCTCGTGCTGTGAGGACGGCCGGTCCAGGACCTGAAACCCCAAAACACCCTTCCCATCCGTTTCACTTCTGCATGCCTTCGAACGTCTTACGATGCTTCACGGAGTTAACGCCAGCACGCCCCGGGCGATGTACACTTAGCAACGATTAAGTGCGGACATTCGGATACCGTGCGACGGGCTTGCGGGTGCACTCCTAGGGGACTTTTTTCAAGGGGACCCTGCGGGCAGAAGCCAGAGAATGACAGGGGGAAAGAGCATTGGGTAAGGTGACGATAGGAATAGCGGCGGCTCTGCTGATGGTCGTGCCATCTCTGATGTTCGTCGCACCGGCAAGTGCGGAGACGATACCGGACATGTGGACCGTCATGGTGTACATGGACGGGGACAACAGCCTCGAGGGCGCAGTCCCCGTGGACCTGGGAGAACTGGAAGCCATAGGCTCGACGGCGGACGTGAACTTCGTCGTCCTGGCGGACACGCTGGATGGTCCGGCGTATCTGTATTATGTGAACCAGGGCGGTTCGACCGTGATAGCGGAGTGGGGCGAGGTCAACATGGCCGACCCCGCCACGCTGACGAGGTTCATCACGGACGCGAAGACGCTGTACCCGGCGAACAACTACGCGCTGGACCTCTGGAACCACGGAGGCGGCATCATGGGCGTCTGCTGGGACGACACGTCCGGCGACAAGCTCACCATGCTCGAGATGAGGACGGCGGTCGTGGGCGGCGGCGTGAGCTTCGCGAACGTCTGGTTCGACGCGTGCAACATGGCGCAGGCGGAGATCGCGCACCAGTTCCAGGGATACGCGAGCTACATAGTGTTCAGCGAGCAGACCGTCTGGGGACAGGGCTTCCCGTACGACGCGATCGCCACGCAACTGGTGGCGAGCTCCGACCATGGACGGCAGGACGCTGTCGTTGATCGCGGCGGACGAGTTCACCGTGTTCTACGCGGCTCTCGGATGGAACACCTGCACGATAAGCGTGTACGACATGGCATACCTGACGACGGTGTCGGGGGCGGTCCAGGCATTCGCCGGGGCCATGACCTCGACGATGAACCTGTACTACAAGACGTACAAGTCCTGCAGGCTCGCCGCGACGGCGACCGCAGGGGCAGTCGACCTGATGGGCTTCGCGCAGCTGGTGTCCGCGAACACGAAGCTGAGCACGACCGTGAGGAACGCCGCGAGCGCGACGGTGGCCGCCGTGGACCTGGCGATCATCTACGAGTGGCACTCGAAGGACTGCACTGGCATGAACGGCCTCGGGATATGGTACCCGACGAGCTCCGTGTCGTACTACTGGAGCGCGTCCATGGAGACCATGTACCGCGCGATGGTGTTCGACCAGGCCACGGGCTGGGCGAACTTCCTCGACGCGTACTACGCGAAGGCCTGAACGGGCACGGCGGATCCGCACCTTTCAAACCATTTCCTGTCTTTTCCTTGACATCCGGCAGGACGACGGCCGGCCGTCCGACTACAACGGTTATATCCTCGTTAACGGTTACTGACTCCCTACCTTGCGGGGCGGCCGACGGGTCCCGCCGACGGCATCCGCGGGGCAGGAAAGGATGTAGGGGGGACAAGGACTGAAGAAGAGCATTATCGGACTAGCGATGGCGATGCTGATGATCGCGCCCGTGCTGCTTCTCACGCCCGTCAGGGCTGAGACCGTGCCGGACGCATGGACCGTCATGTTCTATGTCGACGGCGACAACAACGTGGAATCCTATGCGCTCAGGGACATGGAGGAGCTCAAGGCGACGGGGTCTGACGAGAACGTCAACATCGTCGCGCTCCTCGACACGCTCTCCGGGCCCGCGGACCTGCTGTACGTGAACCAGGGAAGCACGACGACCCTGGCCGCGTGGGGCGAGGTCGCGATGGACGACCCGGCGACTCTCACGAGGTTCATCGGGGACGCGAAGACGCTCTACCCGGCCGAGAAGTACGCCCTCGTGGTCTGGGACCACGGCGGCGCCTGGCTGGGCATATGCTGGGACGAGACCTCCGGGACGAGCGCGCGCCTGACGATGCCCGAGCTCAGGAGCGGCATCGCGAACGCCGGCGTCGCTTTCGACACCGTCGTCCTCAACGCGTGCGTCATGGCCCAGGCCGAGGTCGCGTACACCCTGACAGGGCTGTGCGACTACCTGGTCTTCAGCCAGATGAACATGTACGCCCTCGGGTTCCCGTACACTGACTGCATGGACGACCTGAAGGCGGACGCGGCTATGGACGGCAGGACCCTGGCGCTGACCTGGTCCGCGGACTACGTGGCCTACTACCAGTCGATCGGCTACTCGGACGTGACCATAAGCGTGTGCGACATGGCGTACGTGCAGGGCCTCGCGGTCGCGGCCAAGGCGTTCTCGACGGCGGCCATACCCACGACGGCGGCGAACTACAGGGCCTACAAGACCCTCAGGACGAGCATCATCTCCGAGTACAACCAGGTCGACATGGTCGGCCTGATGTCGGCGATAGCGGCGAGCGCACTGCCCACGACCGTGAAGACGGCCGCTGCGGGCGTGGCCTCGGCCGCGGACAGCGCCATCATCTACGAGTGGCACACCGACGACATCACCGGGATGAACGGCATGGGAGTCTACTGGCCGATGAAGTCCATAACCTACTACTGGGGCGCGACCCTCGAGACCAACTACAGGGCGATGGGCTGGGCCTCCGCGAGCGGGTGGGCTGACTTCCTGGACGCGTTCTACGCCGCGAAGTAGGCCTGCGAGCGCACCTCAAACCACTTCCTTCAACCACTTCTTTTTTATCCAGCAAACGATGCAGGTCGGATGATCTGCCTCGGCATAGAGGGCACGGCCCACACGATAGGCGTGGGGATAGTCGACGGGGACTGCAAGGTCCTCGCGAACGTGTCCAAGATGATAGACGGGTCGAAGGGGGGCATACACCCGCGGGAGGCGGCCAACCATCACGCGGAGAACGTGGTCCCCCTGATGCACGACGCCGTCGCGAAGGCGGGCATATCGTTCGGCGACATAGGCCTGGTCGCGTTCTCGCAGGGTCCTGGACTGGGACCGTGCCTCAGGACGGCCGCGACCGCGGCGAGGGCGCTGTCGCTGTCCCTCGGCGTCGACCTCATAGGCGTCAACCACTGCGTCGCCCACCTGGAGATCGGGAGGAAGGTCACGGGGTGCAGGGACCCGACCCTCCTCTACGCCTCGGGCGGGAACACGCAGGTCATAGCCTATTCCGGCGGCAGGTACAGGGTCTTCGGCGAGACCATGGACGTCGGCATCGGGAACATGATCGACAAGTTCGGCAGGGACGCCGGGCTCCCGTTCCCGGCCGGGCCGCACCTCGAGAGGCTGGCCAAGGGCGGGAAGAGGCTGATCGACCTGCCGTACAGCGTCAAGGGGATGGACGTCGCGTTCTCGGGGATACTCACGGCGGCCATGCAGCTCAGGAAGCAGGGGGCGACCATGGAGGACCTCTGCTACTCGATACAGGAGACCTGCTTCGCGATGCTCGTCGAAGTGACGGAGAGGGCCATGGCCCATGTCGAGAAGGACGAGGTCCTGCTCGGCGGGGGCGTCGTCCAGAACAAGCGCCTCCAGGAGATGGTGCGGATCATGGCGGAGGAGCGGGGGGCGAAGATGTTCGTGCCCCCCGGTTCGCTCTGCGTCGACAACGGCGCGATGATCGCGTGGACCGGGGTCGTCATGCACGGGGCCGGGCTCAGGACAGCCGTCGAGGACAGCACGGTCATGCAGCGCTACAGGACCGACGAGGTCGACCTGCCCTGGATGACGGACAGGCCGGCCTGACGCGGACACTGCGGGGGCACGGAAGGAAAGGGTTATCAGTCACGCACACCCGTCCGTCCGCCGTGGACCCTGGTATCGATGCGCAGCTGAGACGGCAATCCCTCTGGCTGAGGGACTCGTGGCTCTGGCTCATGAGGACGAAGGTCATGCCCGGGTACCCGGCCGGGACGAAACCGACCGCGCTGGATGTCGGCTGCGGACCCGGGTTCGTCATGGAGGTCATGCGCGAGGTCTGCCCGGTGAAGGGGATCGACATCGACGCCGACATGGTCTCCGCCGCCAAAGGCAGAGGGCTCGATGTCCTCCAGGGGGACGCGCACGGTCTGCCGTTCGACGACGGCGAGTTCGACGTGGTCTACTGCACGTTCGTCGTCATGTGGCTCAAGGACCCGGCGAAGGCGCTGCGCGAGATGGCGCGCGTCTCGAGGCGATGGGTCCTCTGCCTCGCCGAGCCGGACATGGGGGCGCGGATAGACCACCCCGAGGAACTGGGGGCAGTCAAGGACCTGGTCATCGAGGGCATAAGGTCCGAGGGCGGCGACCCGCTCGTAGGGAGGAAGCTCAGGGGACTGCTCGGCTCGTGCGGCCTCGAGGCCGAGGTCGGCGTCCACGCCGGCGTGTGGGGCCTTGAGAAGCTCCGGCAGGAGAGCGAGGACGAGTGGCGGTACATCGAGACGGCGGCCGGAGGACTCGGGAGGGCCGACGACCTCGCACGCGCCAGGATGGCATGGAAGAAGGCGCTGGACGACGGCTCGCTCTTCCAGTTCAGCCCCGTGTTCTACGCCCTCGCGAAGAAGGACGATGGCTCACATCGATGAGTGCCTGTCGAGGCACCTGTAGTCGCCGTGGTCGCGCGACAGCGGGCATCCACCGCCGCACACGTCCGCCAGGCCGCAATCGACACACTTCCCGTCCAGGTACTCCCTCCGACGGATCCTCTTGCACAGCTCGTGCCCCCATATCTCCGACCACTCGTCCGTCAGGATGTTCCCGAGCGGGGAGTAGTAGCTCTGGCACGGGAGGACCGTCCCGTCCGGCTCTATCGCCATGTTCAGGGCGCACGCGGTGCACTGCTTGATCCCGAGCCCCTTGTTGACCGGGTTGAACTCGCAGTACGGGGTCGGCGAGTACCAGATGAGGTTCGTCCCGCTCGCCGCGGCTATGGCCTTGAGCCTGGACATCAGCTCGGACAGCTCGGCGTACGTGATGCCCTCGGCATCCTCGCCCTTGCCCGCCCGTATGATGCTGTTGAACGCGATGTTCTTGACCCCGAGGGATACCAGGAACCTCATCGTCTCCTCGATGTCCCCCATGTTGGACCTCATTATGGTCGTGTTAGTGCTCACGTACAGCTCCTCGCCGAGGGCGACCTTCAGCCCCTCGATGGTCTCCTTCCAGGCACCTTCGCTGCGCGCGAGCCTGTCGTGCACATCCTCCCTGTGGGAGAGCACCGTGATCTGCACGTGGTCCAGTCCCAGGTCCACGAGGTGCTTCAGGTATCCGGGCGTGCGCAGGTTCCTGCCGTTCGTGACCAGGCCCGTGACCTGCCCGAACTCCTCCGACTTCGCGACCAGCTCTTCCAGGCGCGGATACAGCGTCGGCTCGCCGCCGGTGAAGACTATGTGCGGGACCCCGAGCTCCCAGAGCTTCGCTATGACCGCATTCCATTGCTCCGGCGCGAGCTCCTTCCGGTCCTTGGTCTCGTTGTAGCAGTGCCCGCAGTCGTTCTGACATCTGTAGGTCAACGCGAGGTCCATCCTGTAGGGCGCGGGGAAGCCGTCGGCGCCTATGGACGGTCTGGGGGAACCCATGCTCCTGAGCACGCCGAGGTTGCCCCTGACGGCCTCCCCCAGCTGGGCCCTGATGGATGCATAGTCCCTCGCGGCATCCTTCCGGCCGAGGCCCCTGTACCTGTGCATCATGTACCTCGCTGCCGCGCGCTCGGACCGGCCCTCGACGGCACATCTGACGTGGTCGAGCGCGGTCCCGTTGAGGAATATGAGCTTCGATGCGTCTATGAGCAGGACCCCTCTGCTCTGCGAGTCGACCCGCAGGTGGAACCTGTGGTGCGCGAGGTCGCCCTTGCCGTCGAACCTGTGCACGCCCCTGCGCAGGCCGAAGCCGAGGAACTCGAGCCATCTCTCCGCGAACCTGTTCATCTACCTCCCTCCGCCCGCACAGGCGCACGCGCAAGCGCAGGCGCATGCGCATCCTCCTCCGAACCCGCCGAAGCCCCCGCCGCCCCATCCGCCTCGGTCCCCGTCCCCCGAGTCGCCACTTGCCGACGAGGACTCGCGCATCCTCGCGAGCAGGGACGACTCGCGCGGGTTGATCGAGGAGGTCACCTCCTTCGTCAGCGACCTCGCGTCGCCGACCAGGTTGTCCGCAGCGGTCCTCACGCGTGAGATGTAGTCGCCCGCCATGGACCCGATGTCAGGCAGCGGATGGCCGGTTCCCCCTGAGTATGTGTGGGCGCCGTGGATGACGGGCCATGGGACCACCCTCAGGCGCATCGATCCTTCGTAATCGCGGTCGAGCATCATCCAATCGTGCCTCTTCTCGAGGGATTCCGCGAACTCGTCCGGGGTCCCGGCGTCCTGGACCTGCCGCCAGGCATTGAAGCATATGTTGTCGTAGTAATACCTGGTCTTGTCGAGGTCGAAGCCTTCGAGCTTGGAGCACACCGAGACGATCAGCGACTCCAGGGCCTCTTTGAGGGATTCTCGGTCCATCGTCCCGCCCCACCGGATCGCGGCCAAGAAGTCGGTCTCGTACTGGTGCTCCCCGGTCTCAGAGAGCTTCTCCAACTGCATGGGAGCCTCCCCCGAGACCACCTTGACCATGCCTTTCTTGACCAGCCCGAAGAGTATCATCGTCGCGACCATGTTCAACGGCCTCTCGAGGACCACCGCTGCCTCGACGGCCGTGAGGTCCCTCCTCGGACCAGCCCCTACAGTGCAGAACTCGGGGGCGAAGTACTGTGAGGACAGCCTCCTGCGCCTTCGTACATAGAGATATATGACGACGGAGAGCAACGCGGCTCCGACGATGACTGGGAGCAGCGTCCACAACAGGGCCTTTGCGCTGTAAGCGAAGTCGGAGAGCTTCTGCCATATGTCATCCTTGTAGTACTTGTCGACATACTGGGTCGGGAAGCCCGCACCTATGTCGTACAGGCCCGCCTCCTGGTCGGCCGGGGCCACATCGTGGGCGACCCATGTGGCGATCACCGATCCTGTTTCGGGATCGGCAGCGATCGAGGTCCACGGGCGGCCCTCGAGGTACACCGCCTCGGACGGGTCCACGAACCCTTCGGGGAAGACTATCTGCGCCTGCAGGGAGCCGGTCGCGCCGACCTGGAACGATGGAGAGAACCACGTGGGTCGGAAGACGAGTCCAGCCGTCCCGTCGACGAGTTCGTTCTCGTAGACCATATGCGGGTTGTTGACATGGAAGTTGACCACGGTCTTGTCGGAGTACTGGGCAGCCGAGATGGTGGAGTCGTCGAACTCGACTGCGAGGCCGATCTCGGTGTACGGGGACTCATGGATCAGTTCCGGGGAGTGGTACACGCCGTCGGTGACTATCGAAGCTGTGGCGGACGAAGCGTCGTAGTATCTGTTGGGCAGTCCGATGTCGATGCCATCCAGATAGCCTATGCTCTCGAACACGAATGAGTAGTCTATGTCCACGCTCCCGTCCTGGAGCACTGTGACGATGACGGACTCAGAGTCGAGGACGAACGAGTAGCTCTGCGGATAGCTCGACTGGCTGGAGCTGTCGGAATCCGACACGAGCGCGCCACCGAGGGTAGCGAGCAGCATGATGCCCATAATGATCAGGCGGATGGCGGCCACAGCGCCCCTGATCCCCTGGGCCACCTGGGCATCCGACAGTCGCATCTGCTCCATGGGGATGCCGTCCTCCCCAGTCATTAGCCCTTCGGGACTGCCGGCGCGAGGTACGCCCTTCTGGACGAGCAGCGCTTCCATCGAGCTCCTGGGGATCATGTCGAGGTCACCATCTGGGCGCCTCCTCCAACGCGGACATGGCCCCGCAGTAGGGGCAGGTCATCATGACCCCGCCCTGTATGACCTTCAGGTCCTTGTCCAGGATCGGTGCCCCGCAGGACTTGCACTTCAGCTGCCTCTCGGTCATCGTCCCAGAACCGTCCATCTTCACGTTGAACGTCTGGCTCACGAGCGTCGGCTTCGCCGCCTCTATCTTGTCTTGCCTGTAGACAAAGTAGAGCAGGCCTGCGCCCAGGAGCACGAGCACGCCGCCGGTCGCGGCGTTCTCCAATCCCCCCGCGATGAGGAATATCGCTCCGAGGAATAGCAGGAGGATCGCTAGAAAGACGACTGCCCCGAGTACGACCTTGTTCATGCCGCCAGTTCCCAGACCGGATTGAGGTCGTATCGCATATAACCGTTTCGCAAGAAGTCCGGTGGACGAACCCGACCATCGCACGTCCTCCGACAAGCCTTAAGCCGCGGGCGTCCGTAGCCGTGGTCATGGACCCATCGGCCAAGCTCAGGTTCCCCCGGAGGCTGGTCCAGGGCAAGGTCACTTCGAGACCGAACCGGTTCATCATGATGGTCGACATGGACGGGGAGATCCTGAGATGCCACTGCCCCGTGACGGGGAGGATCGGAGACCTGGTGTTCGACGAGATCCCATGCCTCGTCGCGATGGCCTCAGGCCCCGGCAGGACCACGGCAGGCACGGTGGAGGCCATATCCCTGGACCCGGTCGAGAAGAGGAAGAAGTCCTGGATCGGCATCGACCAGACCAGGGCGAACGACTATGTCGATTTCTTCCTGCGGTCCGGGTCCATGAGCGGGATGATCGGTGATGTCGACGAGGTCGTACGCGAGGTCCGTCTCGGGAGCTCCCGGATCGATTTCCTGGTCAACGGACGGGACTACCTGGAGGTCAAGACGCCGCTGTTCGACCTGCCCTGCGAGGGCCATCCGAGCTGCAGGGCGCGGCATCACCCGCTCATGCACTTCGACCGCATGATAAGGCACTTCGGGGACATCTCGGGGAGCGTGACCAAGGGTTCCCGCGGGATCCTGCTCCTCTGCTACCTCTACGATGCGAAGCCTTTCGAGGTGCCTGCACCCACGCCCAGGTCCGGGAGGATAGTGAGGGCCGCCAAGAAGGCGACTGCGAAAGGGATGGAGCACTGGCAGCTCAACCTCAGGGTGGACGAGGAGGGCGTGGGGTTCATCAGGTGCTTCGAGTTCGAGCTGACCTGAGCCGCGATGATCGCGTGGACCGGGGTCGTCATGCACGGGCCGGACTCAGGACAGCCGTCGAGGACAGCACGGTCATGCAGCGCTACAGTGCGGACGAGGTCGACCTGCCCTGGATGATGGACGAGCCCGTCGTCAGGGCGCCGTGGAGAGGAGCAGCAGGACCACGGCCGCCTCGGCCGCGCACAACGCCGCGGCGAGCAGCGCAACGCTCCCGACGTGCTTCCGGAGAAGGATGAAGATCACGATGCAGAGGACGATGGACGCTATGATCAGCTGCGGGCCTAACCAGAAGACCGAGGTCGTGCGAACCACCAGGCACTTCTGAGCGCGGTCTCGCTATAAGAATCCGTCCGCAAGGCTCACCTGAGCTGCTGCCCCACGATCTCGTCCACGGCCGCGAGGAACTCCTTGTCCTTGCCCTCGGGGACCGTGGCTCCCGATGCGACCGCGTGCCCGCCTCCCGTGCCCCCGACCGACTCCGATGCCTTCTTGAGGGCCGCGGAGAGGTCCAGGCCCTTGGAGACCAGGTACTTCGTCCCCCTGCTGGAGACCTTGGCCTTGCCCTTGACGTGCGACAGGGCGATGGTCGGCTTCCCCTGGTCCAGGAGGTACTGCATCGCGAGACCGCACTGGGCCCCCGCCAGGGACGGGTCGACCGCTTCGAAGTGCTGTATGTGCTCCATCTGCTCGACGCCGTCCACCTCGATCGCGAGCAGGCGCGCCATGATCTTCGAGTTGTAGGACACCCTGAGCTCGTTCGCCTTCGCGAGCGCCTCCTTGTCGCCGAGGCAGAGCGCGACGCCGAGCCCCTCGTGGTCCAGCCTCCCGCAGGCGTTGAGGAGGTCCGCGAGGTCCATGGTGCTGACCTCCATCGACGGTATCCAGTGGATGTCGGTGACCAGCTCCTCGACCGTCTCGGGCCTGCACCCCTGGCCCATGAGCCTGAGCGAGAGCATGGATGTGAGCTTGCGCCTGTGGTACTCGTGGAGCGCCCCCAGGGACGTGTCCGGGGCGAGCTGCATCGACTCGAGGAATGCGAGGACGTTCTCCTCCCTGCCCGACAGGCCGACGAAGTACGGGTCGACAGAGTCAGCTATGGCCCTGACGACCGTCAGCCCGTGGAGGTTGAGCCCCCTCTGGGCCACGACGAACTTCTTGGCGGTCGCATCGTCCAGGACCTGCGAGTTGATCCCCTTCATGCCCCCCATGTGCTGCCTGTCCCCGACTATGCCCGCGAGGGCGATAGGTGCGAGGTCCCAGTTGCACGGGTCGGCCTGGACCGCGAAGAGGAGCGATAGGGTGGATGCGCAGCACTCGGTCATCCCGTCGATGCCGTGGAAGTGCGGGTTGACCTGGAGGACCTTCTTCGACTTCCTGATGGGCTTGTGGTGGTCGAGCGCGACCACCTGGGCGTCGAGGGACTCGAGGGACTCTATCTGCCCGGAGCCCATGTCCAGGAACACGACCAGCTCGTTCCCCTCCTTGGAGATGCGGTCGACCTGCTCCTTCTCCAGGCCCTTGCCCAGGGTCAGGTGGAACTGCTTGCCCATCCTCTGGAGCGCCCCGGCCATCACCGCGCCCGCGGCGAGCCCGTCGGCGTCGTAATGAGAAACTACCCTGACTGGACCGGCGGACTGGACCGCCTTCAGGGCCGACCTGAGGGCGTCTGAGAACTCTACCGGGAGTTGGACGCTCCCGTTCATGACCCCTCACTCGACCTGGAGAGTCGCCGTCTCGAGCGAGTATGCCCAGGTCGGTGGCAGGATGCCCTCGCGCTTGTAGTACTTCGCGAGTCTGCGGATCTTGCTCTCGATAAGGTGCTGCCCGCGGAGGTTGTGCAGGTCCTTGCGGTTCTCCTTGATGTGCTCGTTCAGCTCGACCGCCCTCCTCATGAGGCTGGATAGGTCCTCCGGGAGCTCGAACTTGATGCCCTTCTCCGTCGCAGATATCCTTCATGCTCATGCCGGTCGCGAGCCTGACGTTCGGGACCGCGTGCTGGTCCCTCAGAACCAGGCCGATCTTGGCCATCGTGACGCCCTCGCCTGCCATCTTCGCCACAAGGTCCTTGATCTCTGTCTGGAGACTGGGTAACCCACTCGGGGTTCTTGTCGGTCAGGGGCCTCTTGGAACCTGAGGACCCCTTCCTCTTGGAATGCATCCTTGACATTCTGCTCTAACTCCTGATGTCTGGTCTAGCCTGTGGCGAGGCAGGCCCGTCTATACCCTTATTCCTTTTAAAACTTTCCATGATGACACGAGCCTGGGAGAGGACCTTCTCGTACTCCACCAGCGGGAAGGACAGGTCCCCCGGCAGGGCCGAGAACTCCGCGACCTCGGCGATCTCCCCCGGGTCGGGCCGGGAGAGGGTCGGCCCGACGGGGCCGACGAAGACCCTGCCCCCCGTCGACCTCGACCGACCCGACGGGGGCGAAGCGTCATCCCGGTCTCCTCGAAGAACTCCCTGCACGCGGTCTGCTCGTCCGTCTCCCCGGGCTCGGCCCTGCCCCCGGGCATCTCCCACGCCCTGCGGGCGTGGCGGACCATGACGAACATGTCCCCTCTGAAGGCGACCACGTACACGAACCGGTCGGACATGATGAACGGGATGGAGAACGCGGCCGGCCCCTTAGCCCTTTGGATTCTCACGCCTCGACTATGAACGCGGCGTGGTCCTTCGAGTACTTGCCGATGTCGATGACCTTCTTGACGTCGAGGTTGCTCGACGCGAGGTGGCGCCTGACATCCGCGAAGAGCTTCTGCGGGTCCTCGGTGACGTCGATGCACCTGGCCTTCACCATGAGGACCCCGTGCTCGGCCTCGAACGCGTGCATGTTCCTCACGAAGATATCGGCCTGGTTCCTCTGGGATATGTCCTGGTACACGAACTCGACGCCCTCGACCTCGTGCGCGAAGTGGTCCGGCTGGCCAGCGTCGGCGAGTATGGGGATCATGTTCTTCCTCTGCTCGCATATCTTGACGAGGTCCCTGAAGACCCTCGCGGAGACCTCGACGCAGAAGACGAACCCGTCTGTGACCATGTCGCTGATGTGGGACGCTGTCGTCCCCGAGGCCGCGCCCAGGTAGAGCACCTTGCTCTTCCTGTCCAGCCCGAAGTCGCGCGCCCCCTCGAGTATCATCGCAGCGAGCTTGGACCTGTGCGGGTCCCAGGAGCGGTACTGCACGCCCCCGAACTCCAGCAGGACCTCGCCGTAGACGTTCTGCCCCGGGGCGGCGTTTATGGTCAGCAGCGAACGCCCGCCGGTGAACACTCCGGGGACGCCCGGCATCTCCGAGAACGGGTTCCTGAAGCCCTGCATGTCAGTAGGGCGAAGGCTGTCCCGGATAAAAGAGTTATACCCAGCAGAATCATGACTCGGCCGGATGCCCGAGGAGGAGCTGAAGGGGCAGATCAGGTCCTTGGCGGACAAGATGGAGACGGTCGAGGAGCAGATGCGCAAGGTGGCCGAGCCCTACTCCCAGCTTGTGGAGTACATCGAGCGCTTCCAGAAGATCTCCTCGAGTTACTTCCGGCTGCTGGAGCTCTACCAGAGGCACGGGGAGATCTCCCCCGACCTGCTCATACCGGGCGTCAAGGACTCCATCTCGAGGGAGATCGTCAAGATACTGTTCGAGAGGGATGGGCAGAACATCTCCCAGATCGCTGAGAAGCTGAGGGACCGCAGGGGCTCCTCGTCCCGGAGGATAGTCCGGGAGCGCCTCAAGATGCTCGAGGAGAGGGGCGTCGTCAAGGGCAAGGGGTCGGAGAGGTCCAAGGAGTTCTGGCTCACGGAGGAGTACGTGAGGAAGTGGTACGAGCTTCTCGGGCTCGGACCGGGCAAGGGCGCGCAGGCGAAGAAGGACGGCTGAGGGGGCCTCCCGAGCGCCTGTTGGCCACTTGTTTCCAGTCGGCTTATGAACTCGGACGGTCCTAGTAGGTGTCAGAAGGCCCGGAAGAGGGCCGAAGGAGATGATGAGACATGGGCGAAGACGAGAAGAAGGAGAAGAAGGACGAGTTCAAGATGATCATGGACGATCACGGCGGCTTCGCGAACGACGCGGAGGAGGTCAAGGCCATCCTCGGGGTCGTCTCGACGGAGATACCGAAGCTGCTCGACTCTATCAGCAAGACCCTGTACAACCCCCAGAACGCCGAGTCGCTCGGCAAGAGCGTCGCGCAGTTCTACAAGCAGATGCGTGACGCGGGCATGGACGAGAAGCAGGCCTACGAGATGACCCAGAAGTTCATGGCGAACTTCAGCATGGGCTCGATGATCTCCGACATGCTCGGCGGGGCGATCAAGAGTGGCATGAAGGACGACGATGACGACGAGGACAAGGACTGAGCATGGAGCCTACGGAACCGGCAGAGAGGGCGGACGACATGGATGCTGACGAAGTCGGCGAGGACCGGGTCAAGACAGCTGCGACTCTGATGGCCACGGTGCCCAAGCTGTTGGTCAGCGTCGGATGGTCCTATCTCATGATGAAGCGCCGGGCGAAGAAGAGCTCGAAGAGCCTCATGAGGGCCATGGTCGACGGCGGGATGCCCGAACACCTGGCCAGGGACATCGCGGACGGCTACGCGGTCGAAATCTCGGCCAGGGACCTCATCCGGAACCTCAACCTGCCCGGCGTGAACGTCAGGGTGAGGGACAAGCAGGGCCCGCCCTGACGCCCCCAAAGAGGACCCGTCGCCCTAACCGTCAGTCGCGGCGCGGACGGACACCCCTGGGACAATCGTCGGGTCCGGTCTCCTGATTGACTTCTCGATCACGTCCAGGATGACGTAGGCGCTCACGGTCAGGAGGACCAGCCATGCTACCGGGAAGACCACGGTCCACCAGCTTGACGTCGGCGCTGCCCATTCGAAGATTGATTGCATAAGGGTGAACAGCCCCGCGTCCGATGAGAACCACAGTGGGAGGACCGTGAACGCTGGCATTGCCACAAGGACCGTCAGCTTGGATGCGCGCAACGAATCTGCCAGAACCATCCGGGTTGAGTGGCTCCTTTCGGAATCGCGGCCTGCTGACACATCGCGCCCTCCAGATGTGATGAGGAGTTCCCATCCCCAGAGGGACATCACGAGGGCGAACACGGATGCCGTGACGACCGGTTCGAACGAGGTGAATGAGCTGATCTTCAGGCAGAAGATGAGCACGACGATGGGAATGGACAGGAAGACTAGGCTGACAATCTTGAACAGTTGGCCGGAAAGCCCGCGGGCCCTCGTTCCGACGCTCGCGGACGCCCTCCTCAGCCATCCCATGGACAGATAGGTAACCATGGAAACTGCGAAGACGACGCCCAGGAGCAGCATCGTCGCCCCTACACTCGACAAAATCATGCTGTACAGGTCCCTTCCGAGGATGTCCGTCCCGAACAGGTGGACGATGCCTGTAGCCTCCGATGGCTCGAACGATGGAGGGAGCAGGACGTCATCAGAGTTCATGTCGAGCCCAGGGTCTTCGACAGTCGCGATGTTTGGCGCGAGCAACGCCAGAGCGCACAGGAGAGCAGTGGTGACCAAGGCAGCCATTCCCGCTTTCGACCTGCGGTAAGACCCGAAGACGCCTTTGACGAAGACTAGGGCATCATCCCTAATGAAGCGCCAGAGTCCAAGATGATTCGACCGGCCCGTAGCGGCCGAAGGGACGAAGGACTGTGAGCTCGCGGCCGCTCCGGTGCGATGCGATGCGGACCACATCATGAACTGCACTGACAGGATGGTCACGAGCACGACCACGGAGATGGCCACCACCGTCGCCCTCAAGACCGCGAGGTCCAAGTGGAGGGCCGCATACCATAGCACCGTCCCGAGCCCCCCGAAGGAGCACGCAGTTTCCGCGGCAATCACGCAGCACATCGCCCATGACACGAAGAACAATGGCAACGGCATTGCGGGTCCGAGGACTGTGGCCACATATTCTCTGATCATCCCGAGAGGCGTGGCCTTCGAATGAGGCGCACGTGTCCCGGACATCCCTCCCTCCACATGACTGAAGAGGACGACATACATCCCCAACGTAGGGACCAGGGCGGCGAGGAGGGGGATGCCCGACGACTGAACCATGCTGAGCATGGAGGCCCATCCCTGCAAGTCGGACGCAGGCAGATGCAGGACTTCCGCACCCGTCGCCGTTGCGGCCTGGGCAGCAGACCATGGATCTAGCAAGAGAAGCACAATTCCCAGGCCCGAGACGGGCACCGCGGTGATGACGATGAAGAGCATCGAGAGCACTTTCGCAGACGACCGACTCCGGCGCCGAGATAGATACATGGAGACCGGGGCTCCAACGAGAACCGAGAGAAGCAGTACCGAAAGGAGGAGGAAGACTGTGCCGATGCCACAGTCAGCTAGGATTCCGGATACCTCGTCTCCGGTCAGCGATAACGAGAGGTCCCCCCGGGTCATGTCGCTGAGGAAGTCGATGTATTGCACGGCGAGCGAGTCATTCAGCCTGAGGTCCTCCGCGATGCGCCAGGCATTAGCCCTGTCAATGGAATCTGGAGGGGGGCCCATCAAAACCGGTCTCGGCGGGCTCGCTTGGACGACTATGAACGTGACGGTCAGTATCAGATAGAAGACGGCCACGACAGTCAACGCCTTCTTCAGAATCGCCCTCAGTCCGATGCGAGGAACCATACCCACCGAGCTCACCCTACGTCATTCGATGGGATTCACGCTATATGAATCGGATGAATCCTCCTCTGTGGGTGTCCTCGCACCCGGGGTGAAGCAGGGGCGATGTCCGATTGCCACCCCGCCACAATAATATAGAGCCGGCATCCAATACTCCGCCCGTGAAAGCGAAGCTGGTCAGGATAGCCGAGGAGGTCATGGACGCCTACAGGCTCCTCCCCAAGGACTTCGGCGGGCACATCGAGGTCGGGAGGGGTGCGAGCGGTTCCGCCACCTCCAGGATCGACCGGTGGGCGGAGGACATCGTCCTCGGCATCGTCGAGCGCGAGAAGCTCGACGTCAATGTGCTCAGCGAGGAGATGGGGTTCGTCGACCGGGGCAAGAAGAGGACCATGGTCCTGGACCCGATCGACGGCACGCTGAACTGCACCAGGGGCATCCCGTTCTTCTCCGTCTCCATGGCCGTCTGCACGAAGACCATGTCGGACGCAGACCTGGCCGTCGTCAAGAACCTCTACACGGGGGACACCTACACGGCCGGCAGGGGCAGGGGCGCGGAGCTCAACGGCCACAGGATCGCGGTCTCGAAGTACAGCAGGGACGACGCGGTCTTCCTCATGTTCGACGGGCTCGATGTCGCCCCCGAGTCCGAGAAGGTCAAGCAGCTCGCGAGGAGGGTCAGGACCATGGGCTGCGCCTCCCTCGAGATGAGCCTGGTCGCCCAGGGCTCGGCACAGGCGCACTACATGAACTGCACCAGGTTCAATAGGATGATACGCGTTGTGGATATCGCCGCCAGCGCGCTCATACTGCGCGAGGCGGGAGGCGAGGTCGTCGACCTCGAGGGCGCGAAGCTGGACATGGAGCTCTCGCTCGAGGACAGGAAGAACTTCCTCGCCTACGGTGACCCGAAGGTCAAGGAGTTGGTCCTACGAGGATAGGAATCACCGGCACACCCGATCTCAAGAACTTCCGGCCCGTCGCGAAGAACGTGCATAGACGCCCTCAAGCTGAAGGGCGTCGACTACATGGTCGACGAGGCGGCCGCGGCGGAGCTCGGCGAGAGCGGCATGAAGATCTCGAAGATGAAGGCGGACGTCATCATCACCGTCGGGGGCGACGGGACGATCCTGAGGACGCTCAGGGAGACGGACAAGCCCATCCTCGGCGTGAACGCGGGGGTGCTCGGCTTCCTGACGGAGGTCCAGCCGAGCGACGTCCACACGGCCATCACCAGGCTCCTCGGCGGCAAGTACTCCATCGACGAGAGGCTCAAGCTCAAGACCGTCGTCGACGGGAAGCGCATAGAGGACGCGACCAACGAGACGGTCATACACACCGCGCAGATCGCCAAGCTGAGGCACTTCGCGATATCGATAGACGACACACCCGCGACGGAGATGCGCGCGGACGGGATCATAGTCGCGACCCCGACCGGCTCCACCTGCTACGCCATGAGCGTCGGGTCGTCCATCATCGACCCGAGGGTGGATGCACTGGTCTTCGCGCCCATCGCCCCGTTCAGGCTCTCGGCCAGACCGCTGGTCGTCCCTGCGAAGAGCCACATATCGGTGACGATCAAGGACCCGAGGACGTGCACCCTGGTCGTCGACGGGCAGAAGGAGAGGGCGCTCAGCGGGAACGAGGAGATCGTCTTCACCGGCTCCGAGAAGAAGGCGAGGTTCGTCACGTTCAACAAGGACGACTTCTACATCAACCTCGAGCAGAAGCTGATGACCTGGTCGCCGTACGGAACGCGCAGGGAGTGAGTGCTTAGGATGGCAGCGAGGGCAGTTCCCGTCGTGAGGGTCGACTATCCGAAGCCGTGGTTCGTCGTCGGGGCAGCGGCGCTGGCCGCCGCCACCGCATACTCAGCCTGGAGCGCGTCCGTCTCGATGGAGGACTTCGGGGTCGCGTTCTGGACGGGGGCCGCGGTCGTGACCGGGGTCCTCATGGCGGCATTCTTCATCCCGCCCCTGTTCACGTCCCACAGGCTCGGGGCGAAGGGCGTCAGGGTCAGGATGGGGCTGCTCATCGACATCACCGTGCCCTACGAGTGGATCACCGATGTGAGGACGACGACCGTGAAGCGCGGGGCCCTGAGCTTCGGGCTGGGCGTGAAATACTCGAGCGCGGTGGCGACCGCCTTCGTCCTCTCGACGTTCACCGACCTGATCGCCCTCAGGCTCGACTCCGAGCACAAGCTCGGAGGGTTCCTGCGGCCCGAGATCTCGCAGGTCGTGCTCAGCGTCAAGGACCCCGAAGGGACCATGAGGGTCATCAGGGAGAGGAGCGGCCTGGGACGGACGGAGGACTGACTTGCCGTTCTTCGACCTCTTCAAGGACGAGCGCGCGAACGTGCGCGCGATCAGGAAGCGCACCCTCAAGATGATCCTGGAGGCGTCCAAGTCCAGCTTCCCGAACGAGTTCGCGGGGATGCTGAGGATGGACGAGGGAGTCATAGACGAGCTGCTGCTCGTGCCGGGGACCGAGAGCGGGGAGAGGTCCGCCCTGTTCAAGTTCCACAACCTCCCGGTCGACTTCAGCGTCGTCGGGACGGTGCACTCGCACCCGTCGGGTTCGTGCAGGCCGTCGGAGGCGGACCTCGATCTCTTCAGGCGCCGGGGATGGGTGCACATAATCGTCTGCATGCCCTACGACATGAGCAGCTGGAGGGCGTACAGCGGGCTCGGGGAGCGAGTGCACCTGGACGTCGTGTGAAACGGCCTGACGAGGACTCGCTCGGTCCAGTGCTGCGGACGGAACGGAAAAGGTAGCAGCCCCCGGTCGGAGTTTGCGCGCACGGGTACCCCATTCCGGAGTCCACTATACCGCCCGGGACTTACCTGCTGGTTGAATGGTTGGTCGTCGTTCGACTTAAATGTTTGCCATGGATGTAGCATGAAATCGGAGGCGTCGGGTAGTCACAGACTGAGGGCATGAATGAACGCCTCGGGTCATCCTTGCCCAGGTGGTATTTGAATGACCTGTCATCACGATGACAGGCTCTTTGTAAAGAAGCTGTCAACCCGATGACAAACGCGCTGAAGCAAGCCGGAGGCTCGGTGACCCGTGACGGACCCGGAGCCTGCTGGAGCTCTATGACAGCTTGCTCAGCTTCTTGGGCCACTTCGGCTTCTGAGGGTCGACGAGCAATCGATCTCCCTCCCGACGTGCCTCTGGGCCTTCTCGACCGTATCGGACATCCCGGCGCTGAAGGCCGTCGTGTACGTCTTCCCCTCGACGGAGTACTCGCACTCAATCTGCGCTCCTCCGTCCCACACGGCCTTGACCACCTTCGCTTTGGTGACGATGCCCCTCTCCGCCAGCCCCTTGGCGATCAGGTACCTCCAGCGGATGGCGAAGGCCGTGAGGCCGTGTCTGCGACCGCCACGATCAGCATGGTGGTTGTCGCCTCGTCCATCTCCGGGGAGCCGTCATCGATCATCGGGAAGACCACCAGAGCGACGACCCACATCGAGACGGTCCCATGACGCGAAGCATCCAGAACATGTCCTTCTTGAACAACTCCGATATCGTGAGGCGCCGAGTCCTGAGGGCATATGCTCGAGCGGATGTCAGGTTCCTTTGGTGCGGGGTTCGGAAGAGTCAGTTCTGGACCAACGATTCACTTTCAAGGAGACAAGTGCTTCGTGTGGGCTACCAGAACATCCTTGCTGCGGTCGTCGAAGACCCGGATGTGAACGCCGGGCGGGTGTTCATAGATTCGCGGAATGAGAGATGGATGAAGGATATACTCTCGTCCGAGCGGACGAGGTTGGCCCGTTCCGGCATGAACGGCCATGCACACGCACGCACCTCCACCCTGTCGATGATAGACTCGATGAGATCGTCGGGTCTGCAAATCACCGACTTCGCTCTAGGCGCGGTCCACCAGATGCTCGAGAACGGGGATGACGATTTCTACGAGATCATCCGAGACAAGGTGTACGCCGGTCGCATCATGGAATGAAAAGGTAGCAGCCCCCGGGCGGAGTTTGCGCGCATGGGTACCCCATTCCGGAGTCCACTATACCGCCCGGGACTTACCTGCTGGTTGAATGATTGGTCGTCGTTCGACTTAAATGTTTGCCATGGATGTAGCATGAAATCGGAGGCGTCGGATAGCCACATACTGCGGGCATGAATGAACGCCTCTGGTCATCCTTGCCCAGGTGGTATTCTAATGACCTGTCATCGTGATGACAGCCCTCGCTGCCCTGATCGTCGGAGCCCCGTTCACAGCCATGTGGTACCTGTCATCCAAGAACAAGAAGAGAAGTGATGAACTCGAGAAGGTCAGGCTGAACGACCGCTCACTGCGGTGATGCTGGTCTGGACGCCGGAGCGCTCAGAGCATCTTGCTCCCCGGCGATATGGTCCCCCTGACCACCGCGCCCATGCCTATGAACGAGCCCTCGCCTATGATGGTCCCGGCGTCTATGCTCGCGTTGATGCCGGTCTTGACGTCGTCGCCCATGATGACCCCGAGCTTCCTCCTGCCCGAGCCGGTCCTCCTGCCGTCTATGACGACCTGGACCTCCTTCTCGTCCAGGCGCAGGTTGGCGACCTTGGTCCCCGCCCCGAGGTTGCATCTCTCGCCGATGACGCTGTCCCCGACGTAGCTCAGGTGCGGGACCTTGCTCCGGTCCATGAGTATCGTGTTCTTGAGCTCGACCGCGGCCCCGACCTTGCACCCGTCGCCTATGCTGGTGCTCGGGCGCAGGTACGCGTTCGGGCCGATCTCCGTGTCCCTGCCTATGATCGCGGGGCCTATGATGTAGCTCCCTGCCTCGACGACGGAGCCCTTGCCGACCTGTATGTTCCCGACGACGGTAGCCTTCTCGGAGACCTCGCCCTCGATCCTGGTCTCGAGACCCTCCATGAGTATCCTGTTCGCCTCGAGCAGGTCCCACGGCCTCGCGACGTCTATCCACTCGCCCGTCAGCTTGTGGGTGTACAGGTGGCTCTTCTTCATGAGTATCTTGAACGAGTCGGTCACCTCGTACTCGCCCCTGACGGACTTCTTCGTCTCGGCTATCGCCTCGAATATCTGCGGGTCGAGCACGTACGCGCCCGCGTTGACGAGGTTCCCCTCGGGCACCTCCGGCTTCTCGACTATGTCCGTGACGACGCCGTCCTCGGACCTGATGCAGCCGTACCTGCGCGGGTCGGCGACCGATGTCAGGGCCATGACGCTCCCCTTGACCTTGTGGTGGTGCGCGACCATGCCCTTGACGCTCTCCTTGGTCAGCACGACGTCCCCGTACATGCATATGAACGGCGAGTCGACCTTGTCCCTGACCATGCCTATGGCATGGGCGGTGCCCAGGCGCTCCTCCTGCTCGACGTACTCTATCCTGACGCCGAAGGCCTTCCCGTCCCCGAAGTGCTCCCTCACCCTCTGGGACTTCCAGCCCACGAGGAGTATGACGTCCTTGACCCCGGCGGCCTTGAGCGACTCGATGTTGTGCTCCAGGAACGGCCTGCCTGCGACCGGCAGCAGCGGCTTCGGGATGTTCGACGTCAGAGGGCGCATGCGCACGCCCTCGCCCGCGGCTAGTATGTAACCCTTCATCGTACGCACCTCTTGACCTTCTCGGTGAGCATGAGCATGATCCCCTCGGCCCTCTTCCTCTCCCTCGCCTCGGCGACGAGCCGTATCTTGGGCTCGGTCCCCGACGGCCGGACGAGCCCCCAGCCGTCCTCGAACTGGAGCCTGTAGCCGTCCAGGGTCAGGAGCTCGTCCGAGTCGACGGACCTGAGCTCCCTGTCCAGGGCCTTCAGGACCTTCGCCTTGGCCTTCGGGTCGAAGGACACCGCGGACCTCAGCGTCGGGTAGACGGGGACCTTCTTCCTCGCCTCGGAGAGCCTCTTCCTCGAGGCGATCTCGCACAGACGCGCGGCCGCGAGTATGCCGTCGGGGCAGTAGGTCTGGTCCGGGAATATCCACGTCCCGGAGGGTTCACCGCCGAAATCGGCCCTGGTCCTCTTGACCTCCTCGCTGACGAAGACGTCGCCGACGCGCACGCGCGAGACCTTCGCGTCGACGAGGTCGTCGATCACCATGGACGCGTCGACCGTGACGACGAGTCGCTTCTTCGCGTACCTGAGCGCGAACAGGCAGAGGAGCTGGTCCGAGCCGAGGTACTTGCCCTTGTCGTCGACCGCGACCATCCTGTCCGCGTCGCCGTCGTGGGCTATGCCCAGGTCCGCCCCGGTCGACACGACCGCGTTCTTCAGGTCCGCGAGGTTCTCCTCGACCGGCTCGGGGTCCCTCCCCGGGAACCTGCCGTCCGGGTTCGAGTTGATCGTGACGACCCTGCAGCCCATGCGCTGCAGGACCTTGGGTGTGATGTTGAACGCGGGCCCGTTCCCGCAGTCGACGACGACCTTGAGCTTGGCCTTGCCGACACCCGCCAGTATCCTGTCGGCGTGGCGCTCGACGGCGTGGTGGAGCATGTGCGAGTGACCCACCTTGTCCCATGGTTTGAGTTTGAACTTCTTGGAGGAGACGAGCTTCTCGATGGCCTTGGATTGCTCCACGCCGAAGCCCATCCCGTCCGGGTTCCAGAGCTTGACCCCGTTGTACTGCGACGGGTTGTGGCTCGCGGTGACCATGACCCCGCAGTCCATGTCTCTTGCGGCCTCCGCCAGGGTGGGCGTCGTGACGATCCCTGCGGTGTGCACCTCGCACCCGCAGGCCATGAGCCCGGCCATGACGGCCGCCTCGACCATCGGGCCCGTGGTCCTCGTGTCCATCCCGATGACGGCCCTCGACGCGACGCTGCCTACCGCGAGACCCAGGTCCGTAGCTAGCTCGGGTGTGAACTCGCGGTTGACGACCCCGCGTATGCCAGACGAACCGAACAGACCCATCCTGGAAGCGCTCCTGACTGTCGGAATACCATACGTGATTGAATTACGTTTCGTACGGGAGAGCGGAGGAGCATGGCGTGGCCTCCCGAGACAGCGTTCATATAGCCATCGCTCCCTTGCATGGCCAGAGGGAATGGCGATGAGATACACTCCTTACGTCATGGCAGCATGTCTTCTGAGCGCGGGCCTGTGCTTCGTGCCCGACCAGGCATCGGCCTCATCGGCCGGATGGCAGCCCGCGGTCTGGCTCCAGCAGGAACACGACTACGAGCAGTGCGAGTCGATCGGCATGGACGACTACGGCAACGCCATGGTGGTCTGGGAGGAGCCGACCACGAACTACTCCGACCCGGCCGTATACGCCGCAAGGTACGACGCGCTCTCCGGCTGGGAGGAGGCCGTGAAGGTGTGGAACGCATCATTCTGGTGCGGGTCCACGACCATGGCGATGGGACCGGAGGGCGACGCGTTCGCTCTGGTCCACGCGGACATCGATGCTGACACCTCGGCTATCTATGCGATCCCTTACGACCCATCGACAGGGTGGGGGGAGGGGACCGTGATCGGAGAGTCGGATTTCGCCCTTGACCAGGCCATCGCCGTCGATGCAGATGGGAACGCGGTCGCCATCTGGGGAGCGCTGTCCGTCCTCTACGGGGCGGTGTACTCACCGGGCGACGGGTGGTCGGCGCCGGAGACGCTCGACACGAGCGGCTCATGGCCACACGTGATGTTCGACCGGGGGGGCAACGCCATGGCCATCTGGAACGACTTCGACACCGACGAGGTCGAATCGAAGAGGTATGACCCGGGAACGGGATGGGAGCCGACCGTGGTGGCGAGCGACCCGATAGGAGGGTACTGGGTGGAGATGGACGTCAACGACACCGGCCACACAATGGCGGCGTGGTTCCTCCACAACGGGACGTCCTGGGAGATGTACGCCAACTTCTACGCTCCCGGCGTCGGCTGGGGCACGCCCGACACTATCGGGCCGGTCGCAGGCGGATGGCACCCCTTCGGCGGATTCGTCGCCGCTGGGGCGAACGGGGAGTTCTTCGTGGCGTGGGAGCAGGCGGACGCCTACGACTACCCTGTCAACAGGTCGGCCTGGGTCATGCGCTGGGAGGACGGCGTAGGCTGGGAGGAGCCGACCATGGTCAACTCCGGCCTCTCCACGAACTCACAGCTCTTCATGGCCCTGTCCGCCAACTCGGCAGGGCAGGCGGTGGTGACATGGACCGATGGCAATGAGACGACCACCGATGTGATGGCATGCATGTACACACCCGGTGCCGGCTGGGGCGCGGCCGAGGCCGTGGGGAACGAATCGGCCGAGAGCACATGGCACAGCCAGGTGGCGCTCGCCCCGAGCGGGGACGCGGTCCTGATCTACAAGCAGTACGAGGGCGGGGACTCGTCCCTCTGGGGCAGTGAGTACTACGCCCTCGAGAGGCCCGACCTCACGGTCACGGCCCCGGTCGACGGCACGGTCGCCGACCTGGCGTCTGTCGAGGTCACGGGCATGACCGAGCCCGGGGTCACCGTCACGGTCGACGGCGAGGAGGTCTACGTCGCCCCGAACGGCTCGTTCAGCGCGACCGTCGCTCTGGTCGACGGGGTCAACATCATAGAAGTGGTCGCCACGATCGAGGGGCAGGGCTCGAGGGGGGTCGTGGTCGAGGTCGAGTACGATGACCCCATCGTCGAACTGCTGGCTCAGATCGAGCAACTCATGCAGGAGATCGAGACGCTCACCGACGAGATCTTCGACCTGCAGGCGGAGCTCGAACTGTACCAGGAGTACGCCTACATCCTCGAGGAGGCCATCGCGGTGCTTGCGTCCGACCATGCCGATCTCATCGCCCAGCTGATGGACACGAACGAACTGCTGAACGAGAGCCAGGAGGAGGCCGCGGCGCTGGAGGAGGAGGTCTCATCCATGGAGGACTGCGTGACCGATCTCGCGGACAACGTGACTGAGCTCGAGTCCACCGTCGCCGAGCAGGACGACGATGCGGCCGCCGCGAAGACGATGCAGTACGCCCTGCTGGGCGTGATAGCCGCGCTGGCCATCGCAGTCATAGCCCTCATCGTGCAGAACTCGAAGCTCAGGAAGGGCAGGGGGCCGCAGGGGCCAGGATGAGCTCCGGACCCCTTTTCCGGGCAGGCCAGACGGAGCCAGTACCTCTGGCCACGGCCCCTCCGGGGGCCGTCCCGGCATAGCCAGATAACTCCGCAAAGCGAGCCAGCATACGCAAAGACTTATATATCGCACAGCACGATACATATCTGGACTGTGCCTGGATGGCATGGCCAGAATACCGACTATGTCGGAGGGATGAGCAGATGGTTATGGAGCCCATAAGTGTGGAAAAGGCGATGGAAATCGCGAAGAAGAAGGGCATCAAGCCGGGCCGCGTAAAGGACACGAACGGCGTCCAGTTCACGAAGGGAAGGAACCCCCGCCTGGAGATCATCGACTGGGACACCTTCAAGAGCACCCTCTCGAAGAGGAAGCTCGCCGTGTTCGAGTCCGGCGGCTGGATGAAGATAATGAAGGCGAAGAGGTAGGCGCTCGGCCTATCTCTCCCAAACTCCTTATCAAACCCCCAGCAACCTCTTCTTGTTCTCTCGGTCATCCTCCTTCTGAAGCGAGCTCAGGCGCCCTTCCTGCGCGCCCGCGCGATGACCGCGAACAGTCCGACCATGGCTAGCACGGGCACGACGATGGTCCCGAACTCCGGGATCGCGTACTCCGATACGAAGAGGTCGACGAAGGCGAAGCCGCTCAGGCCCGAGCCGTCCCTGACCTCCACGAGGACGGTGTAGTTCCCCGGGAGCGTGTACTGCCATGTGATGTTCCCGTCGTCGCTCCAGTCGGAATCCCAGCTGCCGTTGCCGTCGACGTCCCAGCGGTACTCCTGGAGCGGGTCTCCGCAGCCGTCGTCGGGGTCGTAGGAGCCGGACGCGTTGAGCTCGAACTCGGTGGATGCGTCCCCCGAGGCGGGCGTCACCGTCAGCACGGCGACGGGCTTGGTGTTGAACGCTGGTGGAACGGTCAGCGGGTATCCGTCGGTGGTGTCCGGATCGAACCCGTAGGCGAAGTCGACGAAACCGTCTGCGTCTGAGAGGTCCTGGTCCGGACCACTCATGTCGTCCGGGGTCGTCCAGTTGTCCCAGAAGTTCCCCCCGCCGGGATAGGTCAGGTTCCAGTGGTTGACATATATGCCTGCCGTGTCCTCCGCCTGCAGCGGGGCGTTGTCCATGAAGCAGTTGTTGTACACCGTCACGCCAGTGCTGGCGGAGAGGTACAGCCCTCCGCCGTCGCAGGACCACGGGTCGGCCGTGTTGTTCGCGATGACGTTGTCCCTCACGACGACGCCGGCAGAGTCCTCGACCACGATGCCGCTGTAGCCGTCGGTCCAGTTCACCAGGTTGTGGGCGACCAGGACGTCCTTCGTGCAATGGTCGACGTATACACCGGCGACGGTGCTCCCGTTGACCGAGTTCGCCAGGACCGAGGTGTTCTCGCAACCGACCAGGTCTATGGCGTAGCCGCACGCCTCCAGGGTGTTGCCCATGACGGTCGTGTTCGAGCAGCCGGAGCCGGCGATGCCGTACGAGGTGACCACCATGAGGTCGTTCTGGGCGACCAGCATGTCGTCGCACGCCTGCATGATGATGCCGATCTCATTCCATTCCATCTCGTTCATCACCGCGGTGCAGCCCGAGCACTCCTCCAGCCAGAAGCCGGACGGGCACAGCAGCGTGGATCCAAGGACGTGGACCCGCTCGGACGAGATCGCATGGACCGCCCAGCCGGACAGGTGCGTGAAGTCGTCCCTGACGATGGCGACACCCCTGCAGCCGTCGAGGACGATGCCCCCTTCGGTGTTGTTCATGACGGAGTAGGAGACCGTCCCGTTCGAGCACGTCGGTCATGGAGAGGAGGTACGTGGGCGGGCTGTGACTCGGCCGTCCCGTTGAGCCTGACGTCGGTGATGACGAAGTGGGCCGTGGTGTCGGACGATGACGATCGATGAGCCGGAGTCGACGGGGATGTTCCATCCCGAGATGACGTACGGGTCGGCGGGAGTCCCGGAACCGCCGACGACGCCGTTCTCCGTAGTGAAGTCCGCGTCGCCCACGATGACGATGGGGCCGCGGGCCGTGCGCGCGGCGCTCGTCCCTGAGGGCGTCAGCGCGAGGAAGGCGAGGGCGGAGAGCACGACGACGAGGACGATGCCGATGCTAGCGAGGCCGACGAGAGAGGGCCTGCGGGCCCTCCCCGACGACGGTGTTCCCCTTCTAGCTGTGAGTCCCTTGTGAGCCGCGCCCGTGCTGCAGTCGATGATACCTACGTCTAGAGCCATTCCCGTTGACCAGAGTATCCCCCGCCCTGGATGGCCATGCGGGATTATGAGGCTTGTGAGACACGGTGACACAGGGTTGATATGTCGCGACCGGCATCCGAGGGCGGGTCCGGTCAGGAGGAGCGGGGGAACATGGATTGTCCCAAGTGCGGGGTCCACAACAGGGACGATGTGCCGTCGTGCAGGATGTGCGGGCACCAGTTCATCACTGCGGTCAGCCACGAGTTCCGGGGGACCAGATGTCCCACGTGCGGGGCGGACAACCCGCCGGGCGAGAGAAGCTGCTCCGTCTGCGGGAAGCCCCTGAGGCCGAAGGTCGCGAAGAAGGAGGTCGAGGACCCCGACGCGTGGAAGAAGCCGCAGAGGACCTACGCCGACTACCCTGGCTCCGCCGAGCAGGACGGCTAGGGTCGGGACGGGCGGGGTGCTCATCATCATGGCCGGGTTCTTCACCATCGCCGACTTGATCCTGACTCTGATGGTGACCTACGAAGCCACGCAGTTGGTGGAGTACACGGCGCTCGCGCGACGGTACCCGGACCTCGAGGACGCGTCGGGACGGTCATCGCATGCCAGGCGCTCAGGCTGATGCTCGCGCTCCCGGCAATCATGGGAGGTGTGTTCGCGGTCAGAAAGGAGAGGTGGGGGCTCGCCATGGTCGGCGGCATCATGGGCACGATCGCCGTCATTTTGACCCTGCTCGGGCTCGTCATCCCGTTCTGGGGACTGATCGCCCTCATCCTGTTCTTCGGGGGCATTGTGGGGACGATCCTGGTCGGGGTCTCGAGAAGGGAGTTCGTGATCTCAGGCGAGGGGGGACGCCTCTCGCGGACGGAGCGGGTTGACGGCGTTAAGCAGAAGGTGATTTCATATCACCGCTGCGCCTACTGACCCCTGCGTCGGACGGCATCCGTCCGACGGTGCATACGATCGAGGGGAGACCAAGGTCGGACAAAAGGATCGTTTCGTTCATAGCCGCATTGATGTCGATCGTCCCGGCGATCGCGCTAGCGGCCCCCGCGTGCGGCCGAGGACCTGCCCCCGGCATGGACCGTCATGGTCTACATGGACGGGGACAACGACCTGGAGGCCTCGGCTCTCGCCGACCTCGCGGAGATGGCGGCGGCCGGCTCCGACGAGGACGTGAACATCGTCGTCCTGCTCGACACGCTGAGCGGTCCTGCGAACCTGCTGTACGTCGCGGAGGGCTCGACGCAGACCGTAGCCGAGTGGGGCGAGGTGGCCATGGACGACGGGGCGAACCTCGTGAGGTTCATGACGACGGTGGAGGCGCTCTACCCGGCCCAGAGGACCGCGCTGGTCATGTACGACCACGGCGGGGGCCTGTTCGGGCTCTGCTGGGACGACACGACCGGGAGTGGACGAGTGCATACGCCTGCCGGAGCTCGCGGACGCTCTCGACCAGGCAGGGGCGGACCTGGACCTGCTCGTGTTCAACGCCTGCCTCATGGGGCAGGCGGAGATAGCGTTCCAGGTGGCGCACCACGCGGACACGGTCGTGTTCAGCGAGCAGATCATGTCCATGAGGGGCTTCGAGTGGCACCTGGCGTTCGACGCGCTGAGGGCGGAGCCGACGATGGACGGGACGGCCCTCGGGCTGCTGCTCGCGGAGAACTACGCGGCGAACAACGCCGCGGCGTCGGGCAGCCTGTTCACGGTGAGCGTGCTCGACGCGTCGGCTATGGATGCGGTGGTCGGGGCGTTCGCTGCAGCGGCAGCGGCGCAGACGGCGGCCATGGAGGAGTACGCGAGCCAGCTGAGGGAATGCAGGAACACGGCGGAGGAGGCGGACCCCTACGGGCCCGTCGACGTCGTGGAGTACATGTCCAACGTCGCCGGGTGCGCGAGGATAGACGACCTGACGGTCAGGTCGACGGCGCAGCAGGTCGTGGACGCGGTGGAGGAGGCGATACTCTACCACTGGGCCCTGCAGTGGGTCGAGGGGATGAACGGCCTGGGGGTCTACTTCCCGAGGAACAACACGCAGGAGGAGTGGACCGTGGACGGGGAGGTCTACTCGGCGCTGCCGTTCTGTCAGGAGACGGGGTGGGACGCGTTCCTCGCGGCGTACGACGCCGCGTAGACGCGTCCGCTGGTGTGATCGAGGGCTGCCAGAGGGGCGATGGACGCCGAGATATGACTATTTATAGAGCGTCGATGATGCATGCCACCACATCCGCAATGCAGGGATAGCCAAGCCTGGTCAACGGCGCTAGATTCAGGGTCTAGTCGTGAAGGCGTCCGCCGGTTCAAATCCGGCTCCCTGCACATCGCTCCATCTGTGCCCTTCTCAATCCGCAACCTTCTGCAACAGGGCCATACTCTGAATTAGAGTACTAGGCTGATTATGACAAAGTCACCTGAATTCCTAAGCTGTTTGGTTGCTGTTTAGGTCAGTCCTTTGTCCGGCCCTGGATAATTGTCATCATGTCCGACCGTTACAACGACTTTCCCTTTTACGAGCCCTTTTGAAAGATCCCTGAGAGCCTCCGGAACCTCACTGAGGTCGACTCGTCTGTCTATGACGGGTGAGAGTCTCCCCTTCCCGTTGAGTTCGAGCAAGAACCGCAGGTCCTCCTCGGTGTTCACGTTCCATTGGGTTGATGCCCATCTTCTTCTTGCTCGCAATGGAGACAAGAGGCCCCAGGAGTATCGCCTGCATTATGGCGTATCTTGAGCCTCCCAACAGGACGAACAGGCCATCGGGGGCCATGACGCGCCTGTAATCGAAGATCGACCGGCGCGTGGCCATATCCAGGATGAGGTCGTAGCGCTCCCCGCTCCTTGTGCAATCCTCCCGGGCGTAATCGATGACGTGGTCGGCTCCGATGGCGCGAAGCATCTCGAGCTTCCCAATGCTGTCCACGCCCGTTACCTCGGCCCCGTAATACTTCGCGATCTGCACAGCGAACGTGCCCATGCCGCCGCCGGCGCCGTTGATCAGGACCTTCTGCCCTTTCTTGAGGGGGCGCCTTCCGCGAAGGCCCTGAAGGGCGATCTTGGCCGCCTGGGGGAGGGTGGCGGCGTCCTCAAAGGATATGCTGTCCGGTTTCCGCATCAATGCATCTTCAGGTACTGCCACGTACTCTGCAAAAGCGCCGAAGCCGCACATGAACAGGTCCCCGAAGACCGCATCGCCTTCCTTCAACCGCTTGATGTCCCTCCCGACTGCCACGACCCGACCCGCGACGTCCGATCCGGGTATCCTGTGTCGTGGCCTGAAGGGGCCGCCGATGCGGGCCAAGACCGAGCCGCCTAGGATCTCGAAATCGGCGGCATTCAGTGACGAAGCGTGGACCCTCACCAGTACCTGGTTGTCTCGGGGGGTCGGCCTCTCCACCTCCTCGAGTCGGAGGACTTCCGGCGGGCCGTATCTGTCGCAGACAATGGCTTTCATGGTGCGGTAGCGTCTCAGCCGCCGTCATCACCAATCACGGCTATAACCACATTGCCCCTCTTGTGTCCAGTATCGACGTACCTGTGGGCTTCCACCACCTCATCCAACGGATAAGTCCTGTCGATGACAGGGCGTATCTTTCCCGCCTCCACGAGCTCTTTCAGGTGGATGAGATCTTCATTCGACTCTCTCGTGAGAGAGAATGACGATATGAAGACCCCGTTTTCCCCCAGGGACTTCTTGCACCCCGATTTCTTAAGCTTCCGTACGGTGTCGAAGACGACATCATAGGTCTCGCCATTCTTCCTGAAATCCTCTTTGGTGTAGTCTATCACCTCATCGGCGCCGATGGATCTCACCAGGTCGAGATTGGCACCGCTGCAGACTCCCGTCACATGGGCCCCGTAGTGCTTCGCCAGCTGCACGGCATAGGTGCCAACGGAACCGGACGCCCCGTAGATGAGGACCCTATCCCCCTTCCTGACATTCCCCGATCTGAGTATCTGGAGGGCGGTCATCCCTCCGATGGGAATGGCGGCAGCCTCCCCGAAGGATACATTGGCTGGTTTCCTGGCCACCATCCCCCTTCCCCCCTTCTCTGGGATGCAGACATACTCGGCGTTGGAGCCGCATTTGAGCCCCGTGGTCGTTCCAAAGACATGATCGCCTTTCCTGAATGATCGGATATCCCTGCCCACCGCCTCGACCACACCTGCAAGCTCATGACCTGCGATCTTCTTCAGCTTGAAGCCCATCGGGATCATGAGTGGAGCCATAAGGAATCGGGGCATCTTCCTGAGGATGGCGTCCCCTATGGTCACCGTCGAGGCGTGGACCCTGACCAGCATCTCGTTGTCCCGGGGTGCGGGCTTTTCCACTTCCCTGAGCTCCAGAACCTCTGGCGGTCCGCTTCCAGTTACCACTATGGCTTTCATTCTATCACCCACATTTCTACATTCAGTATCCAACTCACATCAGTTCCCAACCGCACCGTACCTTTGGACCTTGGGCCACTTCCATGCATTCCAGATAATCAGTGCAATGAGCACACCTTCTATGATCATGTACAATGCATAATAGGCCCAAATTCCTGCTGATACGAGCGTTGTAGTGAGCAAGACACCAGCATGGAATACACCTGCGATGATGTTCGCCCGGCGATTCGCTTCAGCCTTCAATGTCAGGGACAGGAAGACCATGAGACTAGGAATCGCCATCAATACTGCAGCTCCCAACAAGAATGCCTGATTAAGCTCTATGCCTTCCATTGATCCCGGCTGAAA
>CAWBDD010000018.1:0-99732 GCA_963787465.1 uncultured Thermoplasmata archaeon | reverse complement strand
GGCGTCCTCGAAGGACGAGACGGACGCCGGCATGATGGCGATGGACATCGCGACATACCTCAGGGAGCTGTCCGAGATCGAGTCCACCCTCAAGATGCGGCTGAGGCCGACCATATCCATGATGAGGATGACCGCGCACGTCCTGGGGCCGCTCGTGCTCGGGGTCACGTTCGCGATATACGTCTCCCTGGGCTCCGTCGCCGGGGGGTACGGGGACCCTGGCGTCCCGGAGACGATGCTGATGGTCCTCGGGCTGTTCCTGGCGGAGATGAACGCGGTCGTGTGCTATTTCGTGTGGGGCATAGAAGGGCGCTCGGACCGGCAGGAGCTCTCGAGGTCGATAGGCATGTGCATGCTCGTGTCGCAGTTCGTGTTCGTGTCGACGGCGCTCCTGGCGGCCTGACGCGGGCCTACTCGCCCGTGGTGGAGACCGCGACCCGCTCCATGTTCCTCTCGAGGAGCGCCAGCTCGCGCGGCTCGAACGCCCTCGGGTCGACCGGGAGTATGAGCCTCGAGCCGCTCTGGGAGATGTGGTCGTTGACCTGGTCGACCACCCTCAGCACCTTGTTGAAGTCGTTGTTCGAGACCAGGTACTCCAGCCCGTCCAGGAGTATCACGCCGCTCTCGTTGCCCTCGACGAACTTGACCATCGTCTGCGTCAGGATGCCGAGGTTGGTGGGCGATATGACGCCCTCGCCCGCGCGCGTGGCGAGCCAGTATATCGGGGTCTTCTCGAGGCCGTACTTCTGCCTCACGAGGTCGGGGTGCTGCCTGGTCACCGCCATGCCCACGGTCTTGTTCCCCTTCTCGTCCGCCGTCGAAATGAGGTTCGAGAACGCGTCGAAGCTGACCGAGGGCGGGGCCTCCTCGAACACGTAGCACTTCCCGGGGGCCAGGGTGTACTTGCGGCTGACCCCGAGGCCGTTCTCCTTGATGCTTCTCCTCACGCTGGGCTTCTTCTTGAAGAGGAACAGGCTCATCTAACCACTCCACAGGGTCAGGACGGAGCTGAGCGCGAGCTCGTTCGTAGGCTTCAGTAGGAAGTCCTTGGCGCCGGCCTCCAGGCTCTGCCTGATCATCGCCTTGTTGATGACGGAGCTCATGGCGATTATCTTGGCCTTCGGGTCTGCGCTCATGATCTCCTTCGTCAGGTCCACGCCCGACCTGCCTGGCAGGACCATGTCGACGAACACGATCTCCGGGTGGTCCCTCGAATAGGCCTCCAGAGCCTCGTCGAACCCGCCCGCCTCGGTGACTTCCCGGTACCCGGCCCTGAGCAGCAGCTCGGTCATCACCCTCCTGAACGCCTCAGAATCGTCTACGACCAGGATCCTCATCGGAACGCCTCCTCCAGACGCTATGATGAACTGTGGCAGGTATTAATCGTTGCTCGGGGAGAAGGGTGAGATGGGCAGGCAATCGGTTTCCTGACGCCAGGCCCTTCCGGAACAGTGTTCAGGAGCACGGTGGCCTCAAGGGTCGCGTGCAACGTAGGAAGGGACTTACAGGCTACCCATCTCAGGTCATTACTCGAAGACGTCGGACTTAAATGTTGCCCCTTTCGGGCTTGGTGCTGGACTGGATGCAGGGGCGCATCCCGGAAAAACAATTATATACTGCATTAGGCATCCATCATAAAACAGCTTTTAGCGCACCGATTTTCGCCGTGGTGTTTGTTCATGACGAGCACTGAAGATGTCAAGAAGGGCACGACCACCATAGGCCTCGTCTGCAAGGACGGGGTCGTCATGGCTACTGAGAAGAGGGCAACCATGGGCACCCTGATCGCCCATAAGACCACACAGAAACTGTTCAAGATCGATGACAACATAGGGCTCACGGTCGCTGGAGTCGTCGGGGACGCACAGACCCTGGCGAGGTACATCACGGCCGAGGTAGAGCTCTACAAGCTCAAGAGGGGGCAGCCGATGACCGTCAGGTCGGCCGCGACGCTCACCTCCAACATACTCGCCGGGAGCAGGTTCTACCCGTACTGGGTCGGGCTGATCCTGGGCGGGATGGACAAGGACGGGGGCCACGTGTACGCCCTCGACATGGTCGGTGGAGCCATACCGGACGACTATGTCACGACCGGCTCGGGCTCGCCGTACGTGTACGGTGTCCTCGAGGACCACTTCCAGAAGGACCTTAGCGTCAGCGACGGTGTGGACCTCGCGATCAGAGCGTTGCACGCGGCCATGAAGCGGGACTCCGCCTCTGGCGACGGGTACACCGTCGCCACGATCACGGCCGACGGGTTCACGTTCGTGGACGACAAGGAGATACAGAAGCGCCTGGCCAAGTTGAAGCTCTCCGCGTAGGAGGCTCGCCAGAAGCTCTGGGGCGGCGACGCTGCCGCCGGAAACACCGATTACCATTCAGCTGAGTGAGAACAGATGGGCATAGAGAAAGTTCTAGAAGAAGCGCGGGAAGCGGTCAAGAAGACCATACCCTCGAACATAGAGGTCACGGACATCGACTTCGAGGGGCCAGTCATAGTCATCTACACCAAGAACCTCGAGGAGTTCGCGAACAACAACGACCTCGTCAGGCAGCTCGCCCAGAACCTCAGGAGGAGGGTGGCCATCAGGCCGGACCCGGCCACGCTGGCCAGACCCGAGAGCGCCGAGGAGAAGATCCGGAAGATCATCCCCGAAGAGGCGAAGATCACCAACATCTACTTCGAGGACGACACCGGCGAGGTCACGATAGAGGCGATCTCCCCGGGCCTGGTCATCGGCAAGCACGGGGCCGTACTGAACGAGATCAAGAAGGAGATCGGCTGGGCCGCCGAAGGTCGTCCGCGCGCCTCCGATCCCGTCCAAGACCGTCTCGCGACATCAGGAGCTACCTGAGAAAGGTCCAGGACGAGCGGAAGGAGTTCCTCAGGAAGGTCGGCAAGAGGCTGATGCGCCAGCGGCTGAACGAGGAGACCTGGCTCAGAGTGACCGCCCTGGGCGGATACAGGGAGGTCGGGAGGAGCGCGTCGCTCCTGACGACCAGGGAGAGCAAGGTCCTCATCGACTGCGGTGTCGCGGTGTCCGCGGACGACAACGGGTCCACGCCTTACCTGAACGCGCCCGAGCTGCAGCCCCTGGAGTCCCTCGACGCCGTCGTCATCACCCACGCGCACCTGGACCACTGCGGGCTGCTGCCAGTCCTGTTCAAGTACGGCTACGAGGGGCCGGTCTACTGCACCCCCCCGACCAGGGACCTCATGTCCCTGCTGCAGCTGGACTTCATCAAGGTCGCCGTGGGCGAGGGCAAGAAGCCGCCGTACGAGTCGTCCCACATCCGGGAGGTCGTCATGCACTGCATACCGCTGAAGTACGGCGAGACGACTGACATCTCCCCGGACGTCAGGCTCACGTTCCAGAACGCTGGCCACATCCTCGGCTCGTCCATCGCCACTTCCACGTCGGCGACGGGCTGTACAACATCGCCTTCACCGGCGACATGAAGTTCGAGAAGTCCTGGCTGTTCAACGCCTCCGTGAACAAGTTCCCGAGGCTGGAGACCCTGGTCATCGAGTCCACCTACGGCGGCTATCACGACATGCAGCCCAGCAGGCAGGAGGCTGGCAACCAGATCAGGGAGATAGCGCGGGCCACGCTGCAGAGGAACGGCAAGCTACTCCTGCCGGTGTTCGCGGTCGGCAGGTCGCAGGAGGTCATGCTGGTCCTCGAGGAGCTGATGAGGAACCACCACATACCCAAGGTCCCGATCTACCTCGACGGCATGATATGCGAGGCCACGGCCATACACACGGCGTACCCTGAGTACCTGAACAGCCAGCTCAGGACCCAGATATTCCAGATGGGCGAGAACCCCTTCCTGTCGGACATCTTCAAGCGCGTCGACAGCCCGGAGATGAGGGAGAGCATCTGCCACGACCCAGAGTCGTGCATCGTGCTCGCGACGAGCGGCATGATGAACGGAGGGCCGGTCATGGAGTACTTCAAGGCCTGGTGCGACAACTCGCTCAACACGCTGGTGTTCGTGGGCTACCAGGCCGACGGGACCATGGGCCGGAAGATACAGAAGGGCTGGACAGACATCACGATCAACGATCGGGGCAAGCCCGTGACCCTCCACATGAAGATGGACATCGAGACCGTGGACGGGTTCTCCGGGCACTCGGACAGGAGGCAGCTCGTGAACTACATCAGCACGCTCGAGCCGAGGCCCGAGAGGATCATCATCTGCCACGGCGAGGAGTACAAGTGCGCCGAGCTGGCGAGCACCCTGTACAAGAAGTTCGGCATCGAGACGAGGGCGCCGCTGAACCTCGAGACCATCAGGCTCAAGTGACCTCAGTCCGAGAGCCTCAGTCTGGTCCCTTTCTCGCCGAGGAGCACTACCCTGCTGTCCTCTCGCTCCGCGAGCACGTCGACCGAGAGCCTGGAGGCGAGCCTCGACGAGAACTCCTGGACTGACTGGTGCGAGGGCATGTTATCGATGGTCATCCTCGTCCGCGAGTCGCCGACGAACACGTATCCCTTGGACTCGACGAAGGTCGGGTCGCCACGCTCGTCCAGCTTGGCATACTCGTCCTCCCAGCCCAGGTTCCAGTCCTTCACGAGAGTGTGCCTCACCACGGTCCTCGTTGGCAGGGACCCGAGCAGGTCCAGAGTCTCCATCAGGTTGTCCCAGGCGCGGTCGAACTGGGGCACGCAGAGGCGCTTGAAGACCTCCCTGTTCGGCGCGGCGACCGTCACGTACAGCTGGCTGGGCATGCACGAGAGGTCGGCCAGGGCCCGGGGGACGGAGCCGTTCGTGACCAGGAAGGTCGTCATGCCCCTCCTCTTGCACAGCGCGATGAACTCCCCCAGCTCGGGGTAGAGTGTGGGCTCCCCCGAGAGGGAGATCGCCACCTGGTTCGGCTGCCTCGACTCCTCCCAGAGCTCCGGGTCGCACCGCTCGTCGCCCTTGAACCCGGACACCAGCGACCTCTGCTCCTGTATGCACCGGTCGAGGAGCTCCTCGGGCTCAGGGTAGCTGACGCCCTCGAAGCTGGACATCCCGTGGAACCGCCAGCAGAACAGGCACCTGAAGTTGCATATGTTGACCGCCGGGGTCATCTGGAGGCACCTGTGGGACTCGATGCCGTAGAACTCCTCCTTGTAGCAGGGCCTGCCGTGGATGAGCTTCTGGCGCATCCAGTGGCACAGCTTCACGGCTCCGGTCTCGCCTACGATCCGGTATTGCTGCTTCTCCAGATGCTCCCTCGTGCGAGCGTCCACCGGTCATCCCTCAGAAATCGCCGAGTCTCCTGGCCCGTGAGGACGGTCTCGGCTTCGCGGCCTTGCCAGACTCCTCTCGGCCTTTCGCCGCGCGGACTCGTCCGGCCAAGGCCGTGACCCGCGGAGAATCAGTATCGCATCCGAGGAGGTACGCGATGTCCCCTTCGTCCAGCTCAGCGTCAACCGCTAGCTTCTCCAGAATATCATTCTCCCGTCTCGCGAGCAAGACAAGTGAGGGGAGGACGGAGTCGTTGAAGCTCTTCCCTGAAGTGTGGAACTGAGGGGAAAGCTTCTCCTTCAGCGAGCCCCTGGCAGCCGTGGCCCCCTTCGCGCGGGACAGGACGATGAACTGGCTCGGGATCCTGTACTCGCCTGCGTGCCGACGTCCGCCACGCCTCCTGGAGATGGCGACACCCCCGGTCATGAGCGTGCGCGCGTACGACCAGAAGCCGTAGTACTGGAACTTCCTGGTCCTGCCCAGATACACGTCGGCCCTGGAGAGCGCATCGAACGCGGACGCCAGGTCCTCAGGGTCCGTCATCTCCATCGTGATACCGTCCTCGATCCACTTCTCCAACTCGTCCGGCGTCTTGTCGAGGCCGTCTGTCGCGTCATACGCGGCCTTCACAGTGGTTGCGCCGAACATGGCGCCCAGAGATTCGGTGAGGGCTCTCGACTGGTTCCTGTCGGATAGGACGGACGTGTCATCTGAGACGACCTCGGTCCTTCCCTCCACGAGCATCTGCAGGTCGTTCACGGCCGCTCTGATGTCCCCCGCGGCGTTGCCAGCTATGCTCTCCAGAGGCCCTTGCTCGACCGAGATGCCCTCGACGCGGGCAATCCTCGTCAGGACGTCGACGACCACGCGTTTATCCAGCCGCCTGAACACCACGGATTCCGAGAGCGACTTCAGCGCGGACGCCTTCCTGGTCAGCTCGTAGTAGTCGTTGACGATGAGAATGATGGGCTGGCTCGATGACTTGATGACGTCCACTATCGCTTTCGCGCCGCCGTAGTCCTCGCGGCCGAACAGGTTGTCCGCCTCGTCCAGGACTATTAGCTTCATCCTGCCCTGGGCCGTTGACTTGAACTCCCCGTCGAGGGTCAACGTCTGGGATACCGCACCCTGGCCTGCGACGCGTTTGATCGACTCGGCGTTCCTGTGGTCGGACGCGTTCATCTCGACCATGTCCCAGCCATAGTCGTTGGCCAGCGCCAACGCCGAGCTGGTCTTGCCTATTCCGGGCTCCCCCATCAACACGAGCGCCTTCTTCTGAGGGATGCCTCTGGACCATGCATCAGCCCACCGCTTCATGCTGCGAACGGCTTCAGCGTTGCCCATGACCTCGGCAAGAGTCTTGGGTCTGTACTTCTCGGTCCACTCTTCCGGCATCTCGACCGCGCGATAGGGCATCAAGGAATATGAATTAATCCCGCGGGGTCTGCGAAAATGTTCATCGGCAGGGGTGCGGCAGCCCCTGTTCAGCACTGACATTTACAAATATATGTGTAAAATGTTTATATGGAAATAGTTTAGCACGATGCTATACATCACTTGAGAGCACGAAGGAGCTCGAGTGGTTCGAGTGGACGGAAACCCCCTCCTCGTCCCGAGCCGTCCCAGCCTCCCCTGATTCATCAGAATCCGCCATGCCCGGGAGAGGATGCTTGGAGTACTGCTCCTTGCGGTCGTCGATGTCCATCGTGAGGTATATGGCCGTGACCTCGATGCTGGAGTGCCCCAGGTTCTGCTGCAGAGTCCTGAGGTCTATGCCAGACTTGAGTGCCTGGACGGCGTGAGTGTGTCTTAGGACGTGCGGGTGGCGCTTATCTGGCTCGATGCCGACCTTCTCGGCGTAGTTGGAGACCAGCCGCTCCACCTGCCGCCTGGACAGCGGGCCACGCTTGTTCGAGACGAAGAGCGGATCCTTCCGGTTCTTCCTCGTGCCGATATAGTCGTGGAGCATCGTCTTGGTCCAACTGTTGATGATCGGGACCTTGCGGCCCTCCTCATGCCTCTTCGCCCTCTGAATCGTTACCTCGCTCGACTCGAGGTCCACGTCACCGATTGTCAAGGACGCTAGCTCGCCGACCCTCATCCCCGTTTCGTACATGAGTTTGATGATCAGACGATCGCGCATCCGTCTAGGAGCTTCGAGCAACGCCTTTAGCTCGTCCTCCTTGAGATACTTTCTCATGGTAGGTTCCCATCCCTTACCTGTTGGACGATTGTCCGACAAAGCATCGGTTTATGTCTATATAAAAATGACGCATTTTGGGTCTAAAACGCCCTGAGCCCCCTCTACCCCCTCCCCACCCCTAGTGAAAACGACAACTTATACCCTATTTGTTGCCGTCTCGTCCGTGGGGCGCTATGTCCAGACCCCAACTCATGAGGAATTCGTGCTACTCCGTATCACGGTTCTGAAAAAAGGGGCTAAAACCCCCCTAGGAGACACCGAAAAAAGGGGATTCTAAGCCCTCGGATCACCCTTTGCCCCCTACGGGGGCAAGGCAGGGCCCTGAATACATCATATCGATTGATTTTCATAGTATGTACCGCAAGCACCGCAGTTTGTATACCTCATACCTAAAATGCCGTCCGACGACGGCGGACGGCGTGCTATGTCACCGCACGACACGGACGACTTACTCAGCGTGAGCCACGCTAACACGTCGCGACACTCCGCGAGATTCAGGACGCATACGATTGGTGATGAGAGGCTAGACCCCAATTGATCCGCCGGCCCAACGGTCACACCCGTGGGCAGCCAGACATCCAGCCAGCACCCTGCCAGAGCGCATATTCCCTCGAGAATGCGAACCCATTCCGCAGAGAGCCACCGTGCCTAACATCACAGCGTATGCACCGAGGCGACAATATGGTACACATAGCATTTGTAAATGTAGTTGCGCATCTCCAAATTCTTGTATATGTACTGCATATAATGCACCTTGTCGGGCCGCCTATCAATACAAGAATCTCGAGTAACGGAGCGAAGGCTCTAATACGAAATCACGCTCGAACAGGCGAGGGAATTACGCGAGGAAAACCGACCATCGCATACACTCCTCGATCCTCCAGATGGACCATCTGGGTGTCATCTGGTTTCTCTCTCGTGGACATTCTCCAGGGAACAGTACAATTAAATCTGGGAGGTCCGCGTGGCCAGCACCCGAAGAGATGCGCAGTGAGGGCACAGGATTCGGAGGACGGATTTGTCGAGGCACAGCGCATTTCGACCCCTCTAAATAGCACGGGCGCCTTGAGGGGAAGCGACAGAAGAGTGCGGCGGTCGTTCCGCGCTTCATGATGCCGGAAGTGAGTCCATGGTCCAGGCTGCCGAGTCTGACCATGGACTCACTTCCGGCCATCATGAAGCGCGGAACGACCGCCGCACTCTTCTGTCGCTTCCCCTGCCAAGGCGCCCGTGTTATTAGAGGGGTCGAAATGCGCTGTGCCTCGACAAATCCGTCCTCCGAATCCTGTGCCTCGGCTTGCGCAGTCTCTTCGGGTGCTGGCCACGCGGACCTCCCAGATTTAATTGTACTGTTCCTGGAGAATGTCCACGAGAGAAACTCAGATGACACCCAGATGGTCCTCTGAAGAAGTGGAGAGTGCGATGATCTTTTGCTCGGCGTAATTCCCTCGCCTGTTCGAGCGTGATTTCGTATTAGAGCCTTCGCTCCGTTATTCGAGATTCTTGTATTTGATAGGCAGACCCCGACAAGGTGCATTATATGCAGTACATATACAAGAATTTGGAGATGCACAACTACATTTACAAATGCTATGTGTACCATATTGTCGCCTCAGTGCATGCGCTGTGATGTTAGGCACGGTGGCTCTATGGGTTCGCATTCTCGAGGGAATATGCGCTCTGGCAGGGTGCTGGCTGTCTGGGGGTTACCCACCGGGGTCCTAAGTTTGGGCCCGGCCGTCAACAAATTGGGGTCTAGCCTCTCATCACCAATCGTATGCGTCCTCACCGCGAGATATAGCGACGTGTTAGCGTGGCTCACGCTGAGTAAGTCGTCCGTGTCGTGCAGTGACATAGCACGCCGTCCGCCGTCGTCGGACGGCCGTTTAGGTATGAGGTATACAAACTGCGGTCCTTGCGGTACATACTATGAAAATCAATCGATATGATGTATTCAGGGCCGTGCCTGCCCCCGTAGGGGGCAAAGGGTAATCTCCGGGCTTGATCCCCTTTTTTCGGTGTCTCCTAGGGGGGTTTTAGCCCCTTTTTCCAGAACCGTGATACGGAGTAGCACGAATTCCTCATGAGTTGGGGCTTCTGGACATGAGCCACGGACGAGACGGCAACAAACGGGTATAAGTTGTCGTAACTTGGGGTGGGGAGGGGGTAGAGGGGGCTGCAGCGTATTTTAGACCCAAAATGCGTCATTTTTATATAGACATAAACCGATGCTTTGTCCGACAATGGTCCAACAATGGATTCTACCATGAGAAAGTATCTCAAGGAGGACGAGCTAAAGGCGTTGCTCGAAGCTCCTAGACGATGCACGATCCAATTGTAATTGCAATTGCGACTCATGTACGAAACGGGGATGAGGGTCGGCGAGCCATTCGTCCTTGACAATCGGTGAGCATCGAGCGAGGTAACGATTCAGAGGGCGAAGAGGCTCAGGAGCCGCGAGGTTCCAAAAATAACAGTTGGACCAAGACGATGCTCCACGACTATATCGGCACGAGGAAGAACCGGAAGATCCGCTCTTCGTCTCGAACAAGCGTGGCCCGCTGTCCAGGCGGCAGGTGGAGCGGCTGGTCTCCAACTACGCCGAGAAGGTCGGCATCGAGCCAGATAAGCGCCACCCGCAGCAGTTCCTAAGACACACTCACGCCGTCCAGGCACTGACTATTAGCATAGACCTCAGGTTCTCCGCCCTTGGGGCACTCCCACATCGAGGTCGCGCATACCTCACGATGGACGACCGCAAGGGCACCTGTCCAGACGTCTCCTCCCGGGCATCACGGTCTGATGAATCAGGGGAGGCTGGGACGGCTCGGGACGAGGAGGGGGTTTCCGCCAGTCCGAACCACTCGAGCTCCTTGGCTGCTCTGCGACTGTAGCATCATGCTAAACTATTTCCATATAAACATTTTACACATATATTTGGTTAAATGTCGGTCTGAACAGGGGCTGCCGCACCCCTGCCAATAGAAGCGCGCCACGAGACCCCGCGGGATTAAGTCCTTGATGCCCTATCGCGCGGTCGAGATGCGAAAGTGGACCAAGAGCCCAAGACTCTTGCCGAGGTCTGAAAGCCGTTCGCACATGAAGCGGTGGGCTGATGCATCGTCAGAGGCATCCCTCAGAAGAAGGCGCTCGTGTTGATGGGGGAGCCCCGGAATAGGCAAGACTCAGCTCGGCGTTGGCGCAACGACTATGGCTGGGACATGGTCGATGAACGCGTCTGACCACAGGAACGCCGAGTCGAATTGAACGCATCGCCAGGGTGCGGTATGCCCAGACAGTTGACCCTCGACGGGGAGTTCAAGTCAACGGCCCAGGGCAGGATGAAGCTAATAGTCCTGGACAAGGCGCGCCACGGAGGGGACTACGGCGGCGCGAAAGCGATAGTGGACGTCATCAAGTCATCGAGCCAGCCCATCATTCTCATCGTAGACGACTATGGGCGCTGATAAACGCGTGGTCGTCGACGTCCTGACGAGGAGTTGCCCGCGTCGAGGCATCTCGGTCGAGCAAGGGCCTCTGGAGAGCATAGCTGGCAACGCTGGGGGGGGACCTACGGGCCGCGGTCAACGACCTGCAGATGCTCGTCGAGGGAAGGTCGACGGTCTCGTCGAGCGACACCGGCGCCCTGGGTAAGAGGAACCAGGAGAAGGAGCTGGCAGTGGCGCTTAGGAGCGTCTTTGGCGCAAGGACGTTGAAGGCCGCGAGGGACGCGACCATGGACCTGGACGTGACGCCGGACGAGCTCGAGAAGTGGATCGAGGAGGGCATCACCCGGGAGTTCAGGACGCCGGAGGAGGTCGCCGCGGCCTTCGATGCGCTTTCTCGTTCGGATGTATATCTGGGGAGGACGCGGAAGCTCCAACACTACAGGTTCTGGGCCCATGCGAAGGACTTGATGACGGGTGGTGTGGCTCTGTCGAGGGGCGCGAGCCCGCGGCCACATGTGGAAGACTACGGTTTCCCCCAGCAGTTCATGGTCCTCTCCCGCGCAAAGGGGCAGAGGACGATCCGGGAATCCGTGTGCAGGAAGCTGGGAGCCGTGCTCCACGCATCGCCGAGACGGGTGGCGGAATCCACCCTCCCGTACCTGTCCGAGCTCGCGAGGAGGGACAAGGACTTCGTGGTGAGGCTGGCGACCGGTGCGGGGCTGGATGAGGGTGACATTGCCTATCTGCTCGGGACCGAACCGGATTCGAAGGAGGTCTCCGAGATCGTCGCGAAGGTGAGGGCAGTGAAGGGCAGCTGGCCCTCTGACCGCGCTGGCAGGACGGGCTCGAAGCCCGGCGGAAGGGGGAAGAGGAGCCTGACGGACTTCTGAGGGGTCTCGTTGGACGAAAGGACAAGGGAGCACCTGGAGAGGCAGCAGTACCGCGTCATCGACGGTGCCGGAGCGGTGAAGCTGTGCCACTGGATGCGACAGAAGCTGATACACGGCCGCTCGTGTTACAAGGAGGAGTTCTACGGCATCGAATGCCACAGATGCCTGCAGATGACCCCTGCCGTCAACGTCTGCAACCTGAGATGCCTGTTCTGTTGGAGGTACCACGGCATGACGGGCTTCGGGGAGGGCGGATACCCGGAGCCAGAGCGCCTCCTGGACAGGTGCATGGAGGAGCAGAGGCTCCTCGTGTCAGGGTTCAAGGGAGACGAGCGTTGCGACCCCAAGCTCTGGGAGGAGGCTAGGACGCCGAACCAGGTGGCCATATCACTCTCTGGTGAGCCGACCTTGTACCCCGATCTGGGCGAGTTCATCGCGCTGTGCAAGCGGAGGGGGATGACCACTTTCCTCGTCACGAACGGCTCTGTCCCAGAGGCGCTGGCCAACCTGTCCACCCTTCCCACGCAGCTGTACGTAACGGTCGCCGCACCGAACGAGGACATCTTCGAGAGGCTCTGCGTGCCGCAGTTCCCGCGGGCCTGGGAGAACCTGATGGCGACCCTGGACCTCCTGCCGTCGCTGTCCACGCGCACGGTGGTGCGGCACACCCTCGTGAAGGGGTGGAACCTGGGCTGGGAGGACGAGTACGCGAAGCTGGACGAGCGCGCGGACCCGACCTTCATCGAACCCAAGGGCTATGTGTTCGTCGGCGACTCGCGGACGAGGATGACGATCGACAACATGCCATCCCACTCCTCGGTGAGGGAGTTCTCGGGGAGACTGGCCTCCCGTCTCTCCATGGACCTGCTCGCGGAGAGGGAGGACAGCAGGGTCGTCCTGGTCGGCAGAAAGGGCGAGAGGCTGTCCGTCCGGTGAGCGCTCACTTCAGCCTGATGGTCTCGAGGTTCATCGGCGCGCGCGTCTCGATCCCGAACTTCTTGTAGATGGTGCTCGCGAGGTCGGAGCACTTGAAGTCCTCGCCGTGGCCGATGATGATGCGCTCTGGCCTCGGCTCCAGGGTGCTTATGTAGTTGACCAGCTGGCGCCTGTCCGAGTGGCCGGAGAACCCGTCCACCGTCTCGACGTCCATCCTCATGTGTAGGGTGAGCTGCTTCCCGCGGTCGTTGAGAGTGATGTCGTTCCAGCCCTTCTGGATCTTGCGACCCATGGTCCCCTCGCCCTGGAACCCGACGAAGACGAGGGTGTTCTGCTGGTTGTCGCACCATGACTTGAAGTACTCCATGACCGGCCCTCCGTTCATCATGCCGCTCGTCGCGAGCACGATGCATGGCTCGGGGTCGTGGGCGATGCGCTCCCTCATCTCGGAGCTGTCGACACGCTTGAAGATGTCGGACAGGAACGGGTTCTCACCCATCTGGAAGATCTGGGTCCTGAGCTGGCTGTTCAGGTACTCGGGGTACGCCGTGTGGATGGCCGTGGCCTCCCATATCATCCCGTCGAGGTAGATGGGGGCCCTCTGGATCTGGTGGTTCCTCATCCCTTCCTCGAGGACGAGCATGACCTCCTGGGACCTCCCGACTGCGAAGACGGGGATGAGGACCTTGCCGCCCCTCGCGAGGGCGGTCCTGACGATCTCCTTCATCTGGTTGGCCGCCTCCTGCCGGCTGGGCTGCATGTCGTGGTACCCGCCGTAGGTCGATTCTATGACCAGGGTCTCCAGCCTTGGGAACTTGTTCACCGTGGCGTTGAAGAGCCAGGACTTCTCGAACTTGATGTCGCCAGAGAATGCGATGTTGTAGAGTCCGTCGCCGACGTGGAAGTGGGCGATCGCGGAGCCGAGGATGTGCCCGGCGTTCTGGAACGTGAGCCTGATGTCTGGTGAGATGTCTGTGGTCTCGCCGTACTTGAGGGGGATGCAGTGCATGACCGTCTCGCGCACGTGCGAAGATTCGTAGGGCGCCTTCTTCGCCTCGCCGACCGCGACCTTGATGAAATCGACCTGGAGCAGGGACATCAGGTCCCTGGTCGGAGGCGTGCAGTATATCGGGCCCTCGTAGCCGTACTTGAACAGGGCGGGGACGAGTCCGGAGTGGTCGAGGTGTGCGTGCGTCACGACGACGCCATCAATTGAGTCAAGTGGCTGGAGCTCGGGGGCGTTCAGGTAGGGCGTGGAGCCGTTCTCGTCCGCGGATACCGCGACGCCGCAGTCTATGAGCACCTTGCTCTCCCTGGTCATCAGCAGGGCGGCGCTCCTTCCGACCTCGCGGAAGCCGCCGAGCGCGGTGATCCTCAGGATGGTGTCATCGGAGGCCTTCTGGCGCATCAGCTTCTTCCCCACCTTCCGGAGGAAGTCCTTCCTCTCGTCCTGGACCTTCCTGAGGTAGGTGCGGATGTCGCTCACGGTCTTGGAGGGTATCGGGGGCGCCCTGACGACCTTCGGCGCCCAGCCTATCTCCTTCTTGATCTCGTTGAGGACCGCCCCGTGCTTGCCGATCACGAGACCGGGCGAGAGCGCCTCGATGGTCACCTCGCCAGTGTCGTCCTCGAAGTAGATGTTGGTTATCTTCGCCTCGTCCGGAATGATCTTCCTGATGCGCTCCTCGGCGCTCTCGGTCTCCGCCAGCATCTTGGGGTCTGGTCTTATCGCTACCCTCCTCCTGAGGGACTGCGCCAGCTGACGGACGAGGTCGTTGTTGTGCGCGAACTCCTCGAGGTTGCGGGTGTAAATGACTATCACCGGCCCCTCGAAGTCCACGTCGGTGACCTCGATGTGGGAGGGGATGGTCTTCCTCACTGCCTCCCTGGCTTCTTCTAGAACCTTCTCTATGCCCATTGGATTCACTCAGCTGAATGTGATTCTTGTCGGTCGTGGTGCGGCACGGAAGCCGCCCGTGATGCCTTGGATGCCATCTAGGTGAGCTTCATCCTCGCCACGCGCTTCTGGATGTCCTTCTCGTCCAGCGGCGTGAAGGCCTCCGGCGTTATGGATACGATTGACATGCCGTCACCGGACGCAGAATCGCGCTTCATCGCGGCGTGCAGGCTCCTGACGGCCAAGTCGACCGTGTCGCTCATCGTCATCCCCTTCTGGAAGTGGTCCTCCAGGACACCGTACACGTACGGCGAACCGGAGCCGGTCGTGACGAACTCGTCGGGGATCGCCCCGCCGACCATGTCGAGCGAGTAGACGTGGCTCCCGTCGCGGTCGACCCCGCCTATGATCAGGCCGACCCAGTACGGGTAGTATCTGCTCCCGGCGAGTATGTTCGAGGTGAGTGTCGCCGCGGACCTGACGGACATCGGCTGTCCCCTCTTGAGCTTGTAGAGCTCAACCTCTGCGGTTATGTACCTCGCGAGGGTCTGGGCGTCGCCGACCGTCCCGGCGACTGTGAGGCCGAGGTTGTCGTCGATCTTGAACAGCTTCTGGGTCGTCTTGTGGGCGATGAGCGTGCCCATCGTGGCCCTCATCTCCGTGGCCAAGACTACTCCTTCCTTGCAGACTAGCCCTATCGTGGTCGTGCCTTTCTTGACCATTCCATCATCGTTCATGAAATAACACCGTCGATGAAAACTGATGGTATCAGAAGTGGTTTTGTGAAGAATGCCCGTGCTCGTATATATTATTTGTTCCTTGCCTCCCCTTCACGCAGGCTCGACGGAGCTGGCGAGGGGCAAGATTTAAGGCCTCGCGGGGACAAGACATACCCGAGATGGGTAGCCTGTAAGTCCCTTCCCTTGTCGCACGCTACCTTTGAGGAACCGTGCTCCAAAACATTATGGAGGAAGGGCCTGGCGTCAGGAAATCAATTGCCTGCCCATCTCACCCTTCCCCTGACAAGCTATAATATCGCTGACGGCGATTCGGACATGTCTAGGTGATTCATCTGAAAATCCTCGTCGTGGACGACTCGGAGGCCTTCAGGAAGGTCATGATGGAGCTTCTTGTGCGCGCGGGATTCCATGACATACTCGAGGCGGAGGACTTCGAGCAGGCCGTCGAGGTGTTCAAGCGCGAGCGGCCCAAGTTCACTTTCGTGGACATGATCCTCCCTGGCAAGTCCGGGGTCGAGGTCACCAAGGAGATCATCGCGGCCGACCCGTCCGCGACGGTCATCGCCATGAGTTCCATCATAAACAAGACGATGATCCGCCAGAGCCTGGACGCGGGCGCGAAGGACTTCCTCCTGAAGCCCACGAACGCGATCGCCCTGAGCTCGGTCCTCGCGATGTGGAGCGACTGAGCAGATGAGCCTCTTCCTATTCAAGAAGTCCAAGGACAAGAAGGCCGACAAGGAGAGCAGCCTCGGCATATCGAGGAAGTACAAGCTCCAGCAGGGGCGGGCGTACGTCGTGGAGGAGTCCCCGCCCGACATGAGCTTCGACGCCTTCGCCAACCTCATCAACACGCACGAGGAGGGGAAGAAGCCCGTCGGACTTGCGGTCACGCGCCAGCACCCGGACCTCGTCAGGCAGAAGTACGGTCTGGAGAGGACACCCATCTACTGGCTGGCCACCAAGACCGGTCCTGATGTGATCGCCCCGACCAACCTCGGCATCCTGACCCACACGCTCATCAATTTCGTCGAGGAGCACGAGAACGGTGTCATCCTCCTCGACGGTATAGAGTACCTGGTCTCGAACAACGACTTCGCGAAGGTCCTCAGGATGATCGACCAGGTCAACGACCACATCTCGCAGAGCTCAACACTGATGATCCTCCCCGTCGACCCGAGGGCCTTCGAGACGAAGGAGGTCGCCCTCCTCGAGAGGAACATGGAGCGGATTCCGGGCATCGGCGACGTGTGATCCTCAGCTGGCCAACACCGCCGTGGCCGTGTACACGAGTTCTGACACGAGCAGGCATGCCCCCGCCGAACGTGCCAGCGCCTTCTTCCCGGGCCTGCCTTGGATCCCCCACACGAAGTAGGTCACCGCCAGGTTGGTCTCCGCGAGGAAGGCCCCGAGGATCAGGAAGAGCCAGCTGGGATCCATCCCCTGGCCGTCCAGCATACCCGACAGGGTCAGGTATATCGAGTAGGTGACGCCGAGCACCACCGGCCCGAGCACGTGCGCCGTCATGCGCATCATCGACACGGTCGGCCGGAGCCTGCTCTTCAACGACGACTCGAGCTCCCTGAGGTCCCGCAGATAGGCCGCGATGTCCATCGCCAGCAGCCCCGCGGAGCGCTCGTCCTTCCTGGCCGCCTCGCGGACAACCATGAACGCCTCGGCGGCGTTCGACCCCGCCAGGGACCTGTCCTCCGAGAGCGCCTGGCCCAGGTCCAGGCCGAGGACGCACGACCCGACCGCGAGCCGCCGCATCGACATGCCGTCCTCCCTCCCGACGTCCTCTGCCGACCTCCTGAGGGCGGTCTCGAAGTTCTCGCCCTCGAGCATCCTGGCACCGGTCCGGAACAGCCCGTCCTCCAGCCCCGTCCTCGTGCTCCCGCTGGGCGACCGAGGGTCGCCGCGTCCGATGGCCATCAGCACGGCCGCGAGCGGCAGGATGACGGACATGAGCACGCAGGCGGCCATCCACATCCCATCAAGGAGGAGCAGGGAGGTGAGCAGCATCGCAGCGGAGGATGCCGCCGCGATCGCAGGGACCGTCATACCGACGGCGGCGCCGTACCGTGTACCGGAGGCCGCCCTCTCGAGCGGGTGCTTCGATGCGGCGTCGTTCGCCACCACGAACGCAACGAGCGGGAACACGAGATTCATGATGAACGCGGTCTGGATGATGATGCTCGAGGAGGACCCTTCCGACGGCGGGCCGCCGGACGCGGGGGACCACAGGTCCCACGACATCATAGGCAGGAAGGAACCGACCATGATCGGAAGCAGGATGCCCATCCCGAACATCACCATGCTCGGGGTCGAGAGCGAGAGCGCGTAGTCCTCTATCCTGCGCCTCGCCCCTGCCACCATGGATCTGTTCGCGCGGTCCAGCGCCCTCCTCTTCCCCTCCTCGGTCGCCTCGCACGATGCGGTGACCATCGAGTTGAGGGCGGCCTTCAGCTCAGTGCTGTGCTGCGCCCACCTGTCTCCGAGCGACTGCAGGGCGTCCTCGAAGCTCTGGTGTCGACCCATGACCACGTTCCAGGTGCACCTCCTCAGCTCCTTGGAGAACTCGTCCTTGCGGCTGGTCGCGAACCTGATCGCTTTCGGTATCGACGGTTGGTGCCTGAGGCTCATGATCATCAGGTTGGCCGCCCCCGTCGAGTCCTTGAGGACCGCCGCGGCGCGCCTTGCAGCCACCGCGGAAGGGTAGCTCTTGACGGCCTCGGCCGCGAGGAGCGGGACTACCATCGTGAGGAATGCCAGTGCCAGCGCGTGCGTCGTGCCCAGGAAGAGGAGCGCGAGGGCGGTCGCGGATGCGAGCGCGGCGGCGGACAGGACCGCCGCGGTCTTCGCGGCACGTGCCACCGTCCCCGCCCCGACCCCGAGCATCGAGAGCTCCAGGTCCTTCCTCAGAGTCGCCATGCGCTGGGGTTCTGGCGGCTCGCCCCTCCTGCTCCCCTGGGGCTCGGCAGGGCCGGCGCCGAGCCAGTCGGCCATCATGGCAAGGGTTGCGCATGCACTCACATACCTGGAGCCCTGCCTTTGCACTGCCTCACCTCGACCCGTTCCCGGCATACCATCCCCTCCACCTCTCGAGCCCGGCCTCCGGCCCCTCCGGCAGGAAGAGCGCCTGGGCGAGGAACTCGTTGGAGTCGACCCGCACGGAGTCGGAGCATGTGGTGGCGCCGCCTGACCTCCGACATGATCTGGTCGGCGTGCGCGCGCGTCTTCACGATGTCCATCGCTGACTCGGGATGGATGCCCAGGGCGTCCGCGATGCCAATCATCGTCTTGCACCTCGGCGAGAACTCCGCCGTGGGCTTCGCGCAGGAGCATCCGGGGTCGGTGGCGAAGAGGTCGACTAGAACGACCTTCCCATCGACCTCCCTGACCTCGGTGACCTGGGTCACCCTCCTGGTGAAGGTCGCGCCGTCCGGCGACCGCATGAGCCCGATCACGACGATGATGTCCGTGGACGAGAAGGCCCTCTCGGAGACCCCCGAGGTCCTCGACCGCCCTGTCCAGGACGCCCTTCGCGGAGTTCCCGTGGATGGTCCCGAGCACGGATGACCCGGCGCTCCCGGCCCTCATGCTCTCGTACAGGACCTTCGCCTCTTCGCCCCTCACCTCGCCTATGACGATGGCGCTCTCCCCCATCCTAAGGCTCACCCTGAGGGCCTCCCTGGCCGAGCCCTTGTCGTCCTGCCCGTCCGAGGTGAACCTCAGCGACGAGAGGTCGTAGCCGATCTCCTGGAGCCTCCTGAGCGGTATCTCCGGGGTGTCTTCTATCACCACGATCCTCTGGGAGAGCGGGAACTCCATCATCATGGCCCCGAGGAGCGTGGTCTTCCCCGCGCCCCTGCTCCCGGCGATCAGCGCGGTCCTCCTGCCCACGACACACGCCCACAGGAAGCTCGACAGGAGCGGCGACAACGAGCCGTTCGCCACAAGGGCGGGCATCGTCCACGCGGCGGGCGAATGCTTCCTTATCGCGACGGAGATGCCCCTTGTCGCTCAATGGGGGGCCCACTATAGTGATCCTCGCCCCGAGCCGGGTCATGTCCGCCTCCAGCACGGGTCGCGCCTCGGAGAACGGCCTGCCCTGTCTCGAACTTCACGCGCGAGACGAGCGATGCCAGGTCACGCGCGCCCACGTACAGGTTCGTCCGACACTTCTGTCGGACCGCCCCGCCGACCTCCGACCTGAGCACGACCTCGACAGGCGTCTGGCTGGAGGGTGCGTCCACGTAGATGTCCTGGACGTTCGGGTCCTTGAGGAGTATCTCGAGGGCGCCGTATCCGGCCGTGTACCTGCACAGGAGGTCCGCGAGGAAGTCGCTCTCCCTGTCGACATCCTTCGCATCACTCCCTTCGTCGGCCGACATGACCAGTTTCCGGTAGATGAGGTCCTTCGCCCTCGACTTGATGTACGGTCTGAGCATCCAAAGGGAGTTGAGCTCGACATCGGCGGGGACGGCGTCGGAGATCTCCCGCGAAGCCTCGCCGAGGGTCTGGAGATGGCGGGGAGGGAGCCTGTACTCGGGAGGGTCGAAGATGTACTCGCCGTGGCTCCTGGCCTCCCTGTTGACTATCCTCACTGGCACCCCGTCCACGATGTACTTCGCGACCTCCTTGCCCGGCTTGCACGCATCCTGCTCGACCCACGAGTGCGAGAAGCAGGGACGGGTGTCGTAACGGCCCTCGGCGGGCGTTGAGGTGACCGCGACCGGCCGGTGGGGGCGTCCGTTCCTTGGCGGCGTTGGCGCGGGGACCGCGGTCCCGAGTATCCTCGGCGGCGCAGACCTAGCCACGGCGTTCACACCCCTTGCGCTTCTCCAGGGTGCTAACCGAGAGCGTGTCGTCGATGCACGCGCGCGCCCTCGCGCATGTCGTGGCGGACGCCTTGGACCTGAGCTCGTCGGAGAATCGGGCGTAGCCTGTGGCATAGCCAACCGGGTCGTCGAGCAGGTGTCCCCTGAGGGACGCGACCGCGCGCCTGGTACTGGCTGGACACGTCCGACACTCCTTGTCCGACGGGGGGGTGGCGGCAGAGATCGCGCGGTTGAGGGCGCAGAGTTCTTCGGCGGCGGCCCGCAAGGCGTCGACCTGCCCCCCTCTGAACCTCTTGTGGATGTACCTCTTGAGCACGATTGCCTCAGGGAGGGCGCCCGTGACGAGTATGTTCGTGACGCCGGAGGCGCATCTCCTGTTCCCGAGGTCGCTGGCGCCGGGGCAGGCCTGGCAGTCGACCTCCAGCTCGAACCCGTCCTCGTCGTTGAAAGTGTGGGGGCACGATGTCTCTGAGTCAATCGTCGGGGCTAGCTTCTTGCTCGGTCCCCTGATGTGGTGTCGCATGTTTGGCTCAATCGTGTTCGAGGGTTCTTGTATCGTGGGGGCGGTTGAATGCTACATGTAGCGGTCGACTAGTAGGCCGACGCGCAGCCTGTCTCTGTACCGTGAGGAGCGACGAGGCCGCTGTCGGTGGATTCGCGGAGGACCTGCCGGTGTTGATGTTCGTTCTGGCCGGGGTCTGCATGCTGGTGGTGTCTGCGGTGAACGCGACCCAGGATGCCCAGGGCGTGCCCGGACCGGAACTCGAGCACCGGGCCGAGCTGTTCGCCGAAGGGATCCTCGACGTGGCATGCGTGGCGGACATCCCGACCGTCTCGGGGCTGAGGTCGCTCAACATATCGGACTGCCTGCAGCCCCTCGCCGGTGATTGCACTAGCTCGTTCGTGACGGTGCGGTCCGTCTATCCGACGGCGGACACGCTCCTCTCATGGGGGTCCCTCCCGACGGAGCGCCCGGATGCTGCCGGCTGCTGCTCGCGCCTCGCGGACGCTCTGGACGACGACGGGACGGTGGTCGTCGTGGAGGTGACTGTGATTGTCTGGTAGGCGCAGGTTCGGCAGAGGCGGGCAGCTGGCCCTGATGGATGCGATGGTGTTCTTCGCCGTCGCGATGCTAGCCTCGTCCGTGCTGCTCTCGTACTCAAGGAGCCAGCCTCTTGACCCACTGGGGGATGCGGATGGCGCCGGCGACCCCGCAGAGGTCCTGAGGGTCTTCCTGAGAGCGTCGGTCGGGGCCGAGATCGAGCTCTGGGACGGGCTGACGATCGCCGGATGCGAGCCGGTCGCGGATTGCCTGATGGCCGAAGCGTGCTGGATAAGCCAGGGCGCTGCCCCCTCCTCGTTCGAGGAGCTGGACATCGTGCTGTTGGCCATGCTTGAGAAGATAGTCGCCCCCGGGCTGTCCCCGCATCTGCAGGTGATCGACACGGTGGATGGTGGACAGACGGTCCTCAGAATCGAACGGTCGCCCGCGGCCAGCGATGTCAGGGTGTCGGCGACTCAGGAGTTCCCGGGTGTCGGAGGGTCAGGCTACCTTGCCGTGCTCGTCCTTGACCCATCCCTTCTTCTTCAGGGCGGCGGCGTCTGACTTGGTCGGCTTGATCCTCGTCCTTGCGTACTTCTCTCCTCTCGAGAGTTCGAGGAACTGGAGGACCATCGCGGCCACAACTCCTGCGAGCGCTGCATAGACCATGAGCTTGTCGTCTGCCTTTGATCCGTAGTAGACCAGCACGAAGCATATCCCGACGAGGGCGTAGACGGCGTATGTCATCGCCGCAGGCGGTATGGGGATGAGGACGACGTCGCCCGCGCACCTGGCGCACCTGTCCTTGAGTGCGTACCAGGGCTTGGTCCTGAGCTCTTTGCACCTGGGACAGTAAGTGAACTTCACATTGGGCTGATTGCGCGGCGGCTATATAATCTGAGGGCTGGCCCCAGCGGAAAGCTTGAGTGCGTGCGCAACGTATTACCCTCCATGGCCCCGCAGGATGATGAGGGATACACCAAGGACGAGTTGGCCTTCCTCTCGGAGGTCAGGAAACGGGACGGACGGACCTGCCGACACTGCGCCTGGCTGTCGGTCAGGGGGAACCAGAGGGGCTGCTTCCCTCAGGGGACGTACAGGAAGTTCCTGTCGGCCCAGGAGTACGAGGCAGGCTGCCTCGAGTTCGTCCGCAGGGGAGACGCGAAGAGCTCGACGAAAGGGCCATGAAGAGCAGCAAGTGACACGCCCGTCGCTTCGACGGGGCCTCCCGCACGTCATCGCGTCTCAGAGGTGCGCTCGACGGATCAGCGTCGCTGAAATCAGAGCCATCTGTCGTGAGGCATGGTGACCTCGGACCGATGGCGAGCACTCAGGACGAACGCGGCCGCCATCAGCACGACCATCATCGGGACGCTCGTCAGGATGAGCCATCCTGGCACGGTCCCGAGCGTCCCCTCCGTCGGCACGAACATGTACAGCAGGGGACCGGGAGCGCACATAACGGCCACCGCTCCGATCACAGCTGCCTTGGTTCGTGTGGAGAGTACGGCCCTCGTTCTCGTTAGGAGGAGGAGTCCGATGAGTCCGGTGAAGATGACTCCTGCGATATATGCGACTCCCCCGGATGCGGTGTTCTCGATGACAGTCACTGTGTAGGCCATCACGCAGTTGACCGCAATAGCCACAGGGATGAACACTCCCACCGTCTTCCATGAACACTGGATACGGCTCAGGTAAACCGACGCGAGCAGTGTGGCGCCCGCTGCCATCACGAGGATGTGGAACGCTGACGAGTGTTCGAAGGCCACATACACGCCGAGTGCGATCAGGACTCCGAGCAACAACAGCAGGGCGATTGCCGGAACCTTCGATGGTTCTCTGTTCTCCGGAATCTCCCTGTGGGGCCTGCTTGTCATCCACACGGGCATCTCGTCTGACTGCATGAGCCACCCTACGCTGAGAATGCACCGGCGGCATCGGCTATAAATGCTTCTCGGGATTCCCGATATCTGGCCTTGCATTCTGGAGCATTGACGGCCGTCGGGAGAATCGTAGGTGTGCAGGGGCGCGGATTCGAACCGCGGAACCACTGCTGGACAAGGTCCTAAGCCTGCCCCTTGGTAGGGTGGTTGCGATTGATAACGTTTCCGACGGCGTGGACTTCACAGTAGGTTCGCCTGAGTAACAAAAGCATGTCCTGATAGTTGGGCGTCCACGATAACCTATATTCACTCGCGTATCAATCGTATCACTGTGACATTCATGTCTATCTTCGGGGGTTTCGGACCATCAACGGGAAGGTTTTTGCAGGTATGCGAATCCTCCGAGATTAGGCGAAGGAAAGTGGGTTCCGTGCCACCCGCCATCGGCGCACTCGCGTTCACGGCACTGTTTCTCGGCGTCATCTCTGGAATTACTCTGATTCACAAGAATGAAGAGATACTTGGTACGATTCTCTTGATTGCGCCGGTCGCATTCATCGTGTCCCTGGTTATCTGGACAAAGAGAACCCCAAGATAGAATCCCTATTGGGGACAGCACGGCAGTCGCGGTTTTTTCGCATCTAAATCCCTCTCAGTGTGGTCAGTGGTGCAGGGGCGCGGATTCGAACCGCGGAACCACTGCTGGACAAGGTCCTAAGCCTTGCGCCGTTGGCCGGTCTTGGCTACCCCTGCATGCTTGCCATGCGTGAGATGCCTGGCGGATATAAGAATGAATCGAACACCCGCTCGGCCCTCACCCGGCCGCAGTCCCGGCCCGGGTGCTCATGACCTCGGCGATGAACGCTCTCACCGTTGCCACCGCGGTCTCAGACTTCGCCGGGAACGCGCTGACCTTGATCCTTACCGAGACCGCATCGTCGGAATGGGTGAGCACGGCCTCGCCTCCACAGGCCCTCTGTTTGTCGAGTCTGAGGAAGAAGTTGCACGATTCGTCCGTGCGCCGCCCCGCCGTGTCGACCAAGGTCCTCAGGTCGTCGTCGCTCAGCCTCCGCAGGACCGCCTCGGCGACGGCTGAGTCAGTGAAGTCTCCTTCGATGACGGTCAGGTGGTTGCCGTGGTGCCCCTCAGTCCTTTTGGACCTGAGCTCGACGTCGCCAGAGACGCTGCGGACGGCTCCTTCCACCTTGGCGAGGTCCTCCGTCTCGTGACAGAATGCCCTGACATGCACGGAGATGAACGGTCGTTTCACGGACGACCTATCGCGGACGTGATATGTAAAACCGTTCCGCGACCATGCCCTTGGTCGGCGTCGCGCCAGCGCCGACGCGGACGTCCCCTCGACCTTGTAGGTGGGTGAGTACTTAATACGTATAAGACGGTAGTCGCACACAGGTGTGCCTGGTGATTGAAGTCAGGTTTCACGGGAGAGGTGGCCAGGGCGTGGTCATCGCTTCCGAGGTTTTGGCCGAGGCAGCCTTCAGGATGGGCTTCGAGGTCGCGTCCTTCCCGTTCTTCGGCGTGGAGCGGAGGGGGGCCCCAGTGACTGCGTTCGCGCGGTTCGATGCGAAGCCGATACGCAACAAGTCGAGCATCTACGAGCCCGATTACATCGTCGTCCTCGACAACTCCTTGCTGAAGGGCGTCGACGTACTGGAGGGCCTCAAGCCAGAAGGAACGGTGCTGATCAACTACCCGGAGGACAAGCCCCTCGTGGGCCTTCCGGACAGGTACAGGTACTTCGTCATAGACGCGACGGGGATCGCAGTGAAGCACGGGATCGGCTCGCGCACGACGCCGATTGTGAACACCGCGATCATGGGCGGTTTCGCGAAGATGTGTGACGCGGTCTCATTGGATGCCGTGCAGGCGAGCATACGCGAGCACGCGCCCGTGAAACAGGATGAGAACGTCGCGGCCGCGCGCGAAGCGTATGAGCGCACGAAGGAGGTCAAGGCATGACGAAGGGGTACGAGGAGCTCCCGATCACCCCGGTCTCGGACACCCCGAGCACGGTCAACCTCACAGGCAACTGGCGGGTCATCAGACCGGTCGTCGACAAGGAGAAGTGCAAGAAGTGCACGATCTGCTGGAAGTTCTGCCCCGACGGGGCAATAATACTCGTCGATGGCGTGCCGGATGTGGACCTCAGGTTCTGCAAGGGCTGCGGCATCTGCGCGTTCGAGTGCCCTGCCAAGTGCATAGTGATGGTCAAGGAGGGGACGGAATGAGGAAGGTCATGACGGGCAACTACGCCTCAGCGTGGGGCGCGAGGCTCGCGCGAGCCGAGGTCATAGCCGCCTACCCCATCACGCCTCAGACATCTATCGTGGAGAAGCTGGCTGACTGGGTCTCGACGGGCGAGATGAATGCGAAGTTCGTGCCTGTTGAGAGTGAGCACAGCGCCATGGCCGCGTGCATCGCGGCGGAGATCGCCGGGGCGCGGACATACACGGCGACCAGCTCGCACGGGCTCACACTCATGCACGAGGTGCTGATGTGGGCGTCCGGGGCGAGGCTTCCCATCGTCATGACGAATGTCAGCAGGGCGATGGCACCGCCGTGGAGTGTCTGGGTGGACCACATGGACTCGGTCGCCCAGAGGGACACCGGCTGGATGGAGTTCTTCTGCCAGAGCAACCAGGAGGTCCTCGACACCATCCTGATGGCGTACAAGGTCTGCGAGAGCAAAGGGGTCATGCTCCCGGCGATGGTCATCGAGGACGCGTTCATACTCTCACACACATCGGAACCGGTGGACATCCCGGATGCGGCCATCGTGGACGACTTCCTCCCGAGCTACTCGCCTGAGCTGAAGCTCGAGGTGGGCAAGCCGATGGGATTCGGGTCGCTGGTCCGGCCAGACCAGTACATGGAATTCAGGTACAAGGCGATGCTCGGGATGAAGGACGCCCATGACAGGTTCCTCAGGGTCGAGCAGGAGTTCAAGCAGGTCTTCGGGCGGGAGCACGGGGGCCTACTCGAGCGCTACAGGTGCGACGATGCCGAGGTCGTCCTCGTTGCGGCAGGCTCCGTGGCTTCGACGGCGAGGGACGCCGTCGACTCGCTCAGGGCCAAAGGTTTCCCCGTGGGGCTCGCAAGGATCAGGGCCTTCAGGCCGTTCCCGCACGAGGAGTTCAAGGCCCTCGGAGCGAAGGTCGCTGGGCTGGGCGTGCTGGACAGGAGCTACACCTTCGGGGCGGCAGGGGCGATGTACACGGAGGTCAAGGCCTCGGTGTACTCGAGCCCGAAGAGGCCGGTCATGAAGAACTACATCGCTGGGCTCGGCGGCAGGGACATCACCCCGAAGATACTCGAACGCATCTTCGAAGACCTCATGTTGGTCACGAAGAGGCCGGAGGGGAACGAGGTGGAGTGGGTCGACGTCGCCGGACTTCCAAAGAGGTGGAGATGATGGGGAAGACCACCATACCAGAGGAGGAACTCACCTATCCGGGGAACACCGGATGTCCTGGCTGCGGAGCGAACCTCGTCATGCGCTATCTGCTCAAGGGCCTGGGAGACAGGACCGTGCTTTCGATCCCCGCGTGCTGCTGGGCGGTCATGCCCGGCTACTGGCCGAGCAACTGCCTCAAGGTCCCGCTTGTGTACAGCGCCTTCGAGGCGACCGGGGCGGCCATCTCCGGGCTGAGGGCCGCGCTGGACGTCAAGGGTCAGAAGGACGTGACCGTCGTCGGCTTCGCCGGGGACGGCGGCACCGTCGACATCGGCATACAGGCCATGTCGGGGGCAGCGGAGCGCAAGACCGACGCCATATACGTGATGTATGACAACGAGGCGTACATGAACACGGGCATACAGAGGAGCGGCTCCACCCCGTGGGGGGCGTGGACCACGACGACCCCTGTGGGGAGCACTCACGACTTCAAGCACGAGCCCAAGAAGGACATCATGGCTATCATGCAGGCCCACAGGATCCCGTACGCAGCCACCGTTTCGGTCGCTCACCCCGAGGACTTCGTCAAGAAGGTCCATAAGGCGAAGGCCATGAAGGGCTTCAGGTTCTTCCACGCGATGTCTCCATGCCCGCCAGGCTGGAAGACGAACCCCGCCCATTCGATCGAGGTGGCGAGGCTGGCCGTGGACACCCACATGTTCCCGCTATACGAGATCGAGGACGGGAAGGTCATAATCACGAGGAAGGGCAAGGGGCTGCCAGTGTCCGAGTACCTCAAACTCCAAGGGAGGTTCTCGCACCTGACCGATGTCGAGGTCGAGGCGATCCAGAGGACCGTAGACCAGAACTGGCGGTACCTGCTCGAGCGCGAGACCGCAGGTGTATGAGCGTCACAGGACGCGCACGAGCCTCCGGCGTCTGTAGCCGGTGACGACCTTCCTGTCGCCTTTCAGCTCCGCATCGAGTGCAGGGTCACCACTGTCCACCCTGAGCGCGGGAGTCCCCGCGAGCTTCGTCGGGGTCGCCACCACGACCATGTTGTCCGTCCCCACGGCTCTGACGACCGCGGGCGACACCTGCTGGTTCCCCCTGCCCAAGAAGAACCCCTGGGCGCCGATGGGGGTCACGACTAGCACGGCATCCCGTCGCTCCTTGAGCGCGTCGAGCAGCTCCTTCTCGGACGCGTCGGCCCTGAGGAGCCGCCTGTCCATGTATACGTCTACACCGAGCAGGGTCTTCTCCTGCGCGATTGCCTTCGCGATGTGCGCGGTCGTGCTCCCGGGGCCTAAGATGTACAGGACGCCCGGACGCATCTCGTCCGAGATGTACTGCCCTATCTCGGCCGCCTCCTCCTCCGCTCCAGAGGTCCGGTACGCCTCCTTGCCACACTGGACGTGGGCCGGGTCGTCCGGGACCTTGGCGTAGCCGTGCAGCCTCGCCCGGAGGATCCCCTGTCTGAAGCCTTCCTCGTCCACGTCCATGACCTCAGCCTGTCTGGTAGCCCCGCCTGCGGCGAACGCATGGACGAGGTCCGCCAGCTCGGAGGGGGTGTTCACGAAGACCGCGGAGTGCATCTTCACGCCGCAAGGGATGCCGACGATGGGGACCTTGTCACCGGATGCCTCCAGCACGTCCCTGGCCGTGCCGTCGCCTCCGGCGAAGACGACAATGTCCACACCCCGTTCGACGAACGCCCTGACGGCTGCCCTGGTGTCCTCGGCCGTGGAGTGGTCGGTCGACGCGGTGACGACCTTGTGCGCGATCCCTGCGGTGCTGAGCTCATCGGCCCCCATCTCTCCGGGGGATGTCAGGAACTCCGCCTCTATGCCGCGCGCCCTGAGCGCGATCGCGGCTGCGGTCGCCCTTGCGGGTGCGGACTTGCGTGCGCCGCGCTGCAGCGCGAGGTCGAGTGTCCGCGCGCCATCGGTGCCCTTGAGGCCGACCGGGCCGCCCATGCCCGCGATTGGGTTGACCACGAAGCCTATCCTCACGAGGACTGGAACCGCTTAGCCATTGATTTTGGTTGCTGTCAGAACATATCTGTCCTCTGGACAGGCGAATGAGAATCGTTAAGGAGTTTGGGTCAAGGCGTTTTGCTCCCCGCGGAGGAGGCCAGTCGGCGTGGGCGGCGGTGCCTGCGCCGTCATTTCCGTGCCCGCGGGGCGACCTGGTTCAGAAGAACCCGCCGGAAGGACCGTACAGGTCTGGTTCGAACTCCTCGAAGTTCGTCCCGAGGCCTGCATGGACAAGCTGGCTCGGCGCCTCCGTAGGAGGCATGGGCGCCGGTTCCTCTTCGGCCGTCTCTATGTAGCCAGTGATGTCTGCCATGAGACTGCTGACATACGAGCTCGTGTGCGCGGAAACGGACTCGACCAGCTTGGCGACGCTCCTGTCGATGACCTTCATCGCATCCGACATCGAGAGCTCCGAAGCGACCTGCATGAGCCTGTTGTTGTCCAGGGGCACCGTGTGGTGTGCGACCTCCCTGAGCTTGGCCAGGCCCTCGTTCGCCCTCTGAAGCCTGTTGGCCCCTTCGACCTCGAAGGGCATGATCGGTATCGCGAATGCTACGGCGTTGACATCCTTCGCGGCCGCGGCCACCACGGGTGCGACGCCTGTACCGGTGCCGCCGCCCATCCCTGCCACGACGAAGACGATGTCGTAGCCTTTCAGGGCCTCTCTGATGACCTCTCTTGCCTTGTCAGCGCAGTGCTCACCTATCTCTGGGAACCCGCTTGCATCCTTGCCGAAGGTCACGTCCTTCCCTATCAGGACCTTCTTGTGGGCGTCCACCTTCCTTAGGTGCTCCTCGTCGGTGTTCACGGCTACCGTGTCGATCCTGCTCGAGTTCCAGTATATCCCGTGCACGATGTTCGACCCGGCCCCGCCACAACCCACTACCGCGATTGCGGGCTCTCCCAGGCTCGTCCCGAATGTGTTGATTATGTCCCCTGTCCTGCTCCCATCCGCCGTCATTCTCTCTTGGCCTCCATCCTGTATGGTCGACGCAGTCAGGGGCACACGGAGAGAGTGCCCTCCAGCTTATCGCCGACCAAGGCGTCGTCAGCTCTCCTACGCATCCGGTACGACTTTCAGGGTGCTCCTCTGGCTCATCGCGTCCTTCTTGAGTGACTCCACGTGCTCCGCGTGGAGGAACTTGTCCCGGGCGCAATCGGCCACTGCCTCGGATATCGTGCTGTAGACACCCTCGGTCACCAGATGAGCTATCATGTCCAAGACGAGGGGCGGTAGCATGACCACCACCTCGTTCGGCTTCCTTCCAGTCATCCCCTCTGCACCTGCCGACTTCGCCTCCACGTACGCGCGGATAGCGACTCGGGCTAGTTGCGACCTGTTGGAGAACTCCCTGCTTTCCGCTATGAACTCGTCCAGGAGTTTTAGGTCCTCCGGGTCGAGGCGGATCGTTATTCTCTCATTTTCCAGCGGGTCGGACATAGGTGCATCCCATCCCGATTCTTCTGACGCAAGAGGGACATATGTAGGACATTGGTATATATAGGTTGCCAAAATGTCACAATTCGTCCGAAAATGTCATACGGGGCACACTGGCCTATCCGGAAATCAGCCGATATTCGCCTTCCTGGGAGCCTCAGTGTCATACTGCCCCTGCAGTGGAAGCAACGGAAGGCAAGGTTTATCAGCAATCGCCGTATTGGTGCGCCCCAGACCGCAGCGAGGCATCGCAGTAGTTTGAGCTGAAAACGATGAGATCCGTGGGGACAGTCACGAAGGGGAGACGCCCCATCGTCGCTATGGTTGGCATCGGCATATTCCTATTCGTCGCAGGTTTCATGGTCACCGTCTCGTGCCTTGGCGACGCCGCCGAGAGCACGGATGACGGCAACCTGTCGAGCAACTCGTCGACATCGACACCCGACGCATTCCTTCTGATCGGCCTCTCGTTGAGCCTCGCGGGCGTTGTGTCCGCGACCGCTGGGCCCGCAGCGTTCTTCATCCACAAGAAGCGTAGCGTGTGAGCTCAAGAAACCTTTTATTCGTCCCTGGCATTCTGTGCTACCGCTGGCCGATTAGATGACCCTGGAATTCTCTGCCTTGGAGGCGAAGTGGCGCGAGGCGTGGTACCGCGCTCGAGTGAATGAGGCCGTCCCCAAGCCAGGGGGCAAGAAGTTCTTCATGATATTCGCGTACCCAGGTGTCACCGGGTACATGCATGTCGGCCACATGAGGGGCTACACCGTCTCGGACGCCATCGTGCGGTACAAGAAGATGACCGGCCACTCCGTGCTGTTCCCCGTCGGGACCCACGCGACCGGCAACGGCGCGATAGGGTTCGCGCGCAAGGTCGAGCGCGGCGACCCTGCGACTGTGAACGCGCTCAAGGCCAATGGCTGTTCCGACGAGACAGTCGCCTCGCTTAAGGACCCTCTGAAGGTGGTCGAGTTCTTCAACGAGGTGTACGTGAACGATTACTGGAAGCGGTTCGGGTTCATGTCCGACTGGCGCAGATTCACGTGCACCGTGTGGCCGGACTATTCGAGGTTCATCGAGTGGCAGATGCGGAAGCTCAAGGAGCTCGGACTCCTGATACAGAAACCGTACTTCGCCCCCGCGTGCCTCGAGCACGGGCCGGTCGCCATAGACGCGTCCGAGACTGACATCTCCAAGGGTGGGGGGGCAGAGGTGCTCGAGTACACCATCCTCAAGTTCCAGCTCGATGACGGGAGGAAGCTGGTGGCCGCGACGCTGCGGCCGGAGACCGTTTTCGGGCTGACCAACTTCTGGGTCAACCCAGACGTTGAGTACGTGGATGTCGAAGTGGGCGGCGAGACATGGGTCGTGTCGAGACAGGCTGCCGAGAAGCTCGGACTCCAGATGGACGGAGTCATCGTCAAGGGATCCGCCGACGGCTCGTCGTTGATGGGCCGGTTGTGCAAGGCGCCGTTCACCGGCAAGGCGATCCCCGTGTTCCCGTCGAGCCTGTGCGACCCGAACGTCGGCACGGGACTTGTGATGAGCGTCCCGTCCGATGCTCCGTTCGATTGGGTCGCTCTCGTCGAGCTGAGGCGCGACAAGCCGCTCAGGGAGCGATACGGGATCACGGACGAGATGGTCGACTCAGCCAAGCCGATACCCATCATAGTCACGCCTGGCTACGGACCGCTCCCGGCGGTGGAGGTCGCGGAGAAGATGGGCATCACGTCCCTAGCGGACCCCAAGCTCGAGGAGGCCACGAAGGAGGTCTACAAGACCGGCTTCCACAGGGGCGTGATGAACGAGGCGTGCGGCGAGTACGCCGGCAAACCGGTCGAGCAGGCGAAGGACGCCATGAGGGCGCGCATGCTGACGGACGGACTCGCCACCCTGTTCTACGACCTGTCCGAGGAGGTCCTCTGCAGGTGCGGGGAGAAGGTTCTTGTCAAGCGTATCCCGGACCAGTGGTTCATCGACTACGCCAACCCGGGCCTGACCGAGAGGTCCAAGGCGCACGCCCTCACCATGAAGATCCTTCCGAGGGAGTATCACGACAACATCCAGGGTGTCCTGGAGTGGTACCGGGAGCGCGCCTGCGTCAGGATGGGTAACTGGCTGGGGACGAGATTCCCGTTCGACCAGAGGTGGATAATCGAGGCTATAGCCGACAGCACGCTCTACCCCGTCTACTACGTCGTATCGATGTACGTCAACGACGGGCGCGTCAAGGCCTCCCAGATGAACGAGGCGTTCTTCGACTACGTCATACTCGGCAAGGGCGATGCGCCATCCGTCGAGAAGGCGACGGGTGTGCCGTCCAAGGTCCTCGATGACATACGGTCGGAGTTCGAGTACTGGTATCCACTCGACGTCAATCTAGGCGGCAAGGAGCACATGACCGTGCACTTCCCCGTGTTCCTCATGAACCACGTCGCGATCCTCAGACCGCAGCACTGGCCGCGCGGCATCATGGTCAACTGGTACATCACATCGACTGGCGGGAAGATATCGAAGTCCAAGGGCGGGGCCGAGCCCATACCCGACGCGGCGGAGCGGTTCGGCGTGGACTCGATGCGCCTGTTCTACGCCCATGTGGCGTCCATGTTCGTCGACGTTGCCTGGGAGGAGGAGAAGGTCGAGTCCTACAGGGACCGTATCGAGAAGGTCACGGCCCAGGTGGAGGACCTGATGGCTATCGCGGACCAGACACCCTCCGGGATCGATTCGTGGCTCGATGCCAGGACCCAGAGCAGGATCGCTTCGGTCACAAGGCACATGGACGACTACGACGTGCGGTCCTATGCCAACGAGGTCTACTTCGAGATGCCCCAGGACTTCAGATGGTATCTGAGGAGGGGCGGCAGGAACGCCTCAGCGGTGAGGCGTGCGCTAGAGGCATGGGTGCCACTCATGGCCCCGATCACCCCTCATGTCGCCGAGGAGCTCTGGGAGAGGCTTGGCAAGCCGCCCTTCGTGTCGACCCATGAGATACCGCCGGCCAAGGTCGACGAGCAAGTCCTCTCCGAGGAGGCGAAGGAGCGGATGCTTGAGAAGCTCCTCGCCGACGTCGGGGAGATCGTCAAGGTCACCGGGATGAGACCGACAAGGATCGTTGTGATGACCTCCCCCGCGTGGAAGAGGTCCATGCTCGTCGACGCCCTGTCCGCCGAAGGTGGGAAGCCAGATATGTCGAGGCTCATCAAGGCGGCGATGTCGGTCGCGCCCGCGCAGGCGAAGAAAGAGGTCCCTGCATACGCGAAGGAGCTCGCGACCGAGGCCCCTCGCATGTCGGAGTACGACAGGCGCGCCGCGACGGTGCCGTTCGATGAGCTCGAGACGGTCAGGTCCGCCATCGGGTTCATCTCCGGCCAGTTCGGATGCGAAGTGTCGGCTTACATCGCGGACGACCCCGCCAGGCACGACCCCAAGGGGAAGGCGAGGTTCGCCAAGCCAGGCAGACCAGCGATATACTTGGAGTGAACATCGACGGGCTCGCGCTTCCGAAGGGTCTGGTCCACATGGTCATCCGCACCACTCCCGCCATCCATCACGTGCGGACTGATCGAACGGCATGACGTCCATGGGATGCCTGAAGCAGACGGCAGTGCTCATGCTGAAGAAGTGGGACTGGTGCGACCCGGGAAGGCTCCACCGTGTAGGCCGTGATAACAGGACGCGAAAGCATTAAGTCGCCCAGCGCAGAATACCAATCCAGTGGTCGGTCAACTATGCGAGTGTCGTCTGTCCTTCTAGCGGCGGTCGTGGCCCTCGCGCTTTTGACCGTCAGCATTGGTAGCTCATCCGCGGATCCCGGCCCGCCCGAACTCTCCATCGAGTCGAAGCTCACCATCAACGGACTGGACCGGCTCGCAGGCTCGGGCTCGGTCTCCCTCGTGTTCAAGGGTGAGGCGGCGATCGGACTGAGACAAGCCCTCGTGGGGACCTACGATTTGGACTCGGACGGCATGATCTCGTTCGATGAGCTCCGTGACTTCGGGGACGACATGGGGGCATCATTGGTGGGGCGGCCCTACTGGGGGCTCAACATCGATTCCACCACGAACTTCACGGAGGCTACGAACGCCGACATCGGGGCCCTGACCTACGGGCTCATGTTCACAGACCCAGACGCCGAGGTAGATGCCCGGTTCGGGCTCAGCTTCGGTTCGTCAGCCGATGGCTCGTCGAAGCTCATCCAGCTCTCGCAGGGCCCTGTCGACACTTTCCTCCATGCCATCAACGCGACCACGGGGTACGAGTTCTCAGGCGCCGTGTCCTTTCATCATCGCACATTCGCACTCGGGATAGGGAGCTTCACGACTCCGGACCTCACGGGCGGGCGCATCAGCGAGATTAGAACGCCTGTGGGCGATATCGTCTGGTACTCGTTCGACGGCGTGATAGATGCGAACATCCTCGAGGACGAAGAGACCTTGACCTTCGAGCATTTCTCGGTGTTCGAGAACCAGCAGATCGCTCTCGTGCTCGTCCTGGTGGGCGCTGCGCTCGTGCTGCGGCAGCCTGGTAAGAGATTCGACAAGTTCAGGCTCCTGCACCCGAGGAAGTACAGGAAGTTCGCGAAACCCCTTGACTCCGTGAGGTTCACCGCCTATGCTCTCGTCGCCTTCATCGTTCTGCTCTATCTGCTCCCGTACCTGTTCGCTGTCTCCTCGAACGAGTCGATCCTCTACTCCTCGTACCTCTTCTTCATAATCCCCGCAATCGTCATGACCGGGTGGTATGTCGCGAAGGTCATGTATGCGAAGGCGACCCTCGAGATACCCGAGGACACCGTCATAGAGGTGAAGCAGGCCAGGATCGAGGACGAGGCCCCTGACATGCTCTGCGAGATATGCTTCAAGCCGGTGGACCTCGGCGTGGGGCTCAAGCAGTGCGAGTGCGGCGCCGCGATGCACCAGGCGTGCGCCGAGCGCGCGCAGAGCTGCCCGTCGTGCCAGGCGCTTCTATTCCCCCAGCAGACACGCTCCATCGAGTGCAGGTCCTGCGGCGACACCTTCCTCTACTCCGGGACGGAGGGACCGTTCGCCATACAGTGCACGAAGTGCGGTGCCTTCCAGGAGGAGATCAAGCCCGGGAAGAACTACATGGTCGTCGATTCGGAGCCGGAGAACGCCTACCAGATGATCCGCTCCATGGCCCTCTCGGACCGGCCAGCGATGGTCCTCACATCGGACTTTCCCGGTAAGATCCGCGGGGAGCACGATCTCGGCGACGGCGTCGAGGTGAAGCGCTTCTCCGACAGCACGACCGACATAGACAACGTGAACCCGAGGGACTTGGATGGCGATGCGATGGAGATCGCGTCGACTTTCCTGATGACCACGAAGAGCTCGGGGCTGCTGGTCGATGGCGTCGACTTCCTGGTGAAGGAGAACGGCTTCGAGGCGGTCCTCGCATTCATCAGACGGCTGAACGACCTCGCAGCGATACACAACGCGACGGTCATACTCTGGGCCGACAAGGCGTCACTGCCCGAGGACGAGTTCAAGAAGGTCGTCGACGAGTTCGACGAGACCCACGACTACCTCTAGTCGCGCCCTCCCACCTCGCGTACATCGAGTTTTCGACACCCAGCTGGTCGAGCACCCTGCCGACGACGAAATCGACCATGTCGTCGACGCTCCCCGGCCTCGGGTAGAACGCCGGACACGCGGGCATCACGACGGCCCCGGCGACCGAGAGCCGCTCCATGTTCTGCAGGTGTATCGTGGAGAGCGGTGTCTCGCGCACGAGGAGGACGAGTGTCCTCCTCTCCTTGAGCGCCACCGAGGCCGCTCGCGTGATCAGGTTGTCAGCTATCCCGCACGCGATCTTGGACATCGTCGACGCGCTGCAGGGGGCGATGACCATCGCATCGAAGCGCGCCGAGCCGGACGCTATGGGCGATTCCAGGTCGTCGTTGCCATACTGCTCGTCCGCCAGCGCTCCTATGGCGGCCGCATCCATGCCCGTCTCCTCCTTCGCAATCATCACACCGTCGGCGGAGACGACCACGATCTTCTGTCCGGGGAGCGTCTCCAGAAGCCTGACACCGTAGATAGAGCCCGACGCTCCCGTGATGCCTACAACCGTCTTCACGGGCCCGGCAAGGCCATCCCCGCGACAAAAGGGTTTTGGCCCGGACGGAGCATGCTGTGCACGCCGATGATGCTGCCAGGGAGTCGCCAGGGGTATCCGATAAGCTGGAAGCATTTAAATATGGGTACCATCTTATCCGCGATTTGCCACTCAGGTGGCAACCAATCCAGCGTGTTTGGATTGTCTCGCATTTGCTTGAGGTAATGCAATGGCGACAGCGTTCGACGTACCCGCGAACCGGCTCATACCCAGGATAGCCGATGAGCTGAAGAAGATTGAGACGATAAAGGCCCCCGACTGGGCAGCCTACACCAAGACCGGAAGGCACCGAGAGAAGAGCCCGGTCTCCGACATATGGTGGCACGTCAGATGCGCTGCCGTTCTGAGGAAGCTCTATATCGACGGGCCGATGGGCTCGACAAGGCTCGCGGCGGAGTACGGCGGCAAGGCCGACCGCGGCTCGAAGCCGAACAAGGCCGTTCGCGGCTCAAGGTCCATCTCCAGGCACGTGGTCCAGCAGCTGGAGAAGTCCCAGCTGATCCAGAAGGACAGGGACGGCGGCAGGGTCGTCTCCGCGAAGGGCCGGAAGATGGTCGACCAGGTGTCGACCGTGGTCCTCAAGGAGATGGCCGCGCAGAACCCTGAACTCACGAAATACGTATGAGCTGAGGCGGATGGCAGACGAGGCGGAGCTGGAGGCTCTCAGGCAGAGGAAACTGCAGGAGCTGCAGGCAAGGGCGCAGCAAGACGTGCTCGTGCAGGAGCAGCAGAAGCAGATGGACTCGCAGCGCGCGATGGTCATGCGTCAGCTCCTCACGCCGGAGGCCAGGGAACGTCTCGCGAACCTGAGGATGACCCGGCCGGACGTCGTAGAGACGGTCGAGAACCAGCTGATAATGCTGGTGCAGTCCGGAAGGATAAGCCAGCAGATCGACGACTACACGCTCAGGCAGATCCTCAGGAGGATCATGCCGTCGAAGAGAGAGATCAAGATTGAGAGGAGATGACGCCATGTCCAAGCACAAGCCGCACGCACGCAAACTCAGGCTGATGAAGGCCATCAAGGGCAACCGAAGGGTCCCAGCCTGGGTCATGATGAGGACGAACAGGGCCTTCCTGAGGCACCCCAAGAGGCGCCACTGGAGAAGGACGAAGTTGAAGGTGTGAGGTCTTAACATGGTAGAAGAGATTGAGAGGGTATTCACTATCCCGCTGACAGTCACGAAGCAGGTTCCGAAGACCAAGCGGGCGCCGAGGGCGATCAAGGAGATCAAGGACTATGTCATCCAGCACATGGCGGGCAGGTCCTCGCCGGACGGCGATGAGAAGAAGCGCGAGGTCTGGATCGACAACAAGGTCAACGAGCGGATCTGGTCCGAGGGCATCGAGAACCCCCCCACCAGGGTGCGGGTCAAGGCCATACGGTTCGAGGACGGCCTGATCGAGGTATCACTCCCAGAGGAGTGATATCTCCGGGGTTAGTTGATGCTGAGACTCGGGGACGTCTTCGGGAGCCCGTACATCGGGGTCTACTGTTCTGCTAGCGAGAAGCTTGCGATAGTCCCCGACACGATCGACGACCGTGACGCGAATGAGATCGGAGAGACTCTGGGCGTCCCGGTCCTGAAGACGACCATAGCCGGCTCGATAGTCGTGGGATCGCTCGTCGTCGCGAACTCGAACGGGGTCATCGTCACCAACTTCGCGGAGAAGCACGAGCTCGCCAGGTTCCCCCTGGGGACCAGGGTCGGGATCATGGAGGAGAAGCTCAACGCCGCGGGGAACAACATACTGGCTAACGACCACGGGGCGTACGTGAATCCCGCGGCCTCCAAGTACGCCCTCAAGCTGGTCGAGGACGTCCTGGATGTCGAGGTGATCAGACGGCCCGTCGCTGGCGTGCAGACCGTGGGGTCGGCATGCATAGCCACGTCCAAGGGCGTGGTCTGCCACCCAAGGACCACCGATTCGGAGCTGAAGGAGATATCCGAGTTCTTCAAAGTGCCCGCAGCGGTCGCGACCCTGAACTACGGGACGCCGTTCCTGGGGGCGTGCGCAGTCGCGAACAGCAAGGGCGCGTTCATCGGGTCCCGGTCAACGCCTATAGAGCTCGGCCGTCTCGAGGACGGGCTCGGCCTGTACTGACCTCACGGCGAGAAGACCCAGATCTCGGTACCCGGACGGGGGAGGTCCTCGTCCGAGAAATCGACCTCGTTCCCGACCTTGACCACGGAGTCCTTCGGGCAGATGTCGAGGAAGTTCTCGAGCGGTTTCACCGACAGAGACAGCCCGCCCGTCCTGTAATGCATGGGAACGGCGACGCGCGGTCTTACCTGGTCCAGGATGGTCTTCGCTGTCTCCGGGCCGATCGTGAAGACATCCCCGACTGGTATGAACAGGAAATCGACGCCCGATATGCGGTCCAGCTGGGTCTCGCCCAGCGGGTGACCGAGGTCCCCCATGTGGCAGAATGTGGTCCCATCCATCTCGAACCGGAACATGATGTTCGGGCCCCTCTTCGTACCGCTGGCCTCGTCGTGGAACGATTCGATCCCCTCGACCCGGACCCCACGCTCCACCGTCATGATGGGCTTGGATATGACCGCGGATTCGGGACCGGACACGAGTCTGGAGCAGTTGTGGTCGTAGTGATCGTGGGAAATGAGCACCAAGTCGCCCTTGACCTTCGGAGGTGCGATCCCTATCGACCTACCGTCGTGTGGATCGGTCACGACCCTCACACTGCCCTCTACCTCAAAACAGGCGTGGCCATGCCATCGTATGCGCAGCTGCAGATCCCCCTTGAGGATGTGAAGTAATCCTTCAATGTCTACTTAACACAGACGGTGCGTGGGGACCCTTCAGGTCCCCTTGACCTTGCGCACGGTCCTGGTGCGCTTCGCGCCCTGGTCCTCAGGGACCGGTCTCGGGGCTGGCTGCGCAGCGGGCTTGATTGCGGGTGCAGGCGAGGGTTTCTGCTCTGGCTTGAGCGCCCTGACGGTCCTGGTCCTGGGCGCGACGTGCTCATCGACCCTCGGTGCCGGCGGGGGCGCCTTCAGGGCGCGTGTCCTCGCCTCGCGCACGGGAGGTGCCGGCCTCGTCTCCTTGACTGGGGCCTGCTTCCTCGTCTTGGCAGGGGCTGGTCTCGCGAGCTCCTCGAACTCGTCATACTCCTCTCTCGGCGGAGGAGGCACGGGCTCATGCTCGTGAGGGTGAGGCGCGAACGGTTGGTCGATCTTCTCGAGGACAGGGTTCCTGAGCGTGGATTCAATCATGTGGTTGACGGTGCCGGGCTCGAACTTCTGCTTCTCCAGCATGAGTTCCCGTTCGAGCTTCTCTATCTGGAGTATCCACTCGTCCTCCTCTTCGAAGTCCCATCCACAGAACTCGCAGACAGTGGCTTCGAGGGCGACACCAAGGCCGCAACTGGGACATTCTTTCTTGGGCTCGACATCCTCCATTTTCTTGCCCATCGGCATGATAATTCTTAGGTTATTATATAAGCGTATCTAGTCACGCGTGAACAAACTGGTCAGTATGCCGGAGCGATGGTAAAATACCCCCAGGAGGCATTACCTTGGCCCTGACATGAAGATCCTAGTTCTTTGCGTAGACAGGGACGACGACCTCGGCACAAAGGCCGGTGTCAGTGGGCCCGTCATCGGCCGCCAGGAGAACCTCGACGCCATGGTGTCCCTCGGTCTGGCTGATCCGGAGGAGGTCGACACCAACGCAATCCTATCCGGGCTGCAGCTCTACGACGACCTCGTCAAGCGTGGCATGGATGCGGAGATTGCGACCGTGTCAGGCGATTCTCACGTCGGCTTCCAGTCAGACCTCATACTGACCACGCAACTGGAGAACGTCCTCGAGGTCGTGAAGCCCGACAGGGCGATACTCGTGAGCGACGGTGCGGAGGACGAGTCGATCTACCCTGTGATCTCGTCGAGGATCAAGATCGACTCCGTCAGGCGGGTCTATGTCAAGCAGAGTAAGAGCATCGAGGGAACCTACTACCTGGTCATGAAGACCCTCCAGGACGAGAAGATGAGGCGCAAGTGGATCGTCCCATTGTCGCTCGTCCTGATCATCTGGGGGATGCTCTCGCTCGTCACCAAGCTCATCCAGTTCACGGAGGGAGGGTACGACGACATCGGGCTCGTCTCCCAGATGGCCTTCGGCGTCATAGGGGTCGTCCTGGGGTTCTACCTCGTGGGCTGGGCCTACCACTGGGCGGACTGGACACGTGCGTCGTTGGAGTACGTCAAGCGCTCTGCGAAGCAGGGTAGCCTGGTCATACCGTTCGCGATCCTCGGATTCGTCCTCGCAGTGGTGGGGATACTCATAGGATACGACCTGGCGCTCGCCTACCAGGAGTCGCTCCTGGCGCATGACAGGAGCCTCGCGATATCGATCATAATCTTCGTCTCGGGAGCGGTCTGGTTCTTCGTGTTCGGCGTCTTCGCGTACGAATCCGGGAAGGCGGTGAACGCGTTCCTCCAGACGGGGAAGATACGGTGGTCGTTCATCGTGATGATGGTCTCCGTTCTCGCAACCGGATTCATAGTCCAGGGGGCGACCGACGCCTTGGAGCTCTTCGTTGGCGACAGCAAATACGACCTCGTTATCGTAATAGCCGAAATGGTGACGGGCATATTGATTGCAATCTTCAGCTCAGTCCTCAACGCCTCACTCAGAAGCGAGGCGAAGGCCAAGAGCAAGGGTGCGGTTCCTGGGGCGTGACACTCTGAGGATGTCTATCTGGCTCCCAATCTATCGCACCATATGCAAGGACTTCGGCTACAGCGAGGAGAAGGATATTGAGAGCGCCCAGCTCCTGGCATCTCTCATCGGGGACAGGGGCCGACAATCGATCGAGAAGGTCCACCCGCTCTTCCCCCAGACCGTGACCGTCTGCGGTGCCGCAAAGTGCCTCGCCGACGAGGTCTCTTCCATGAAGTTCGAGGGATACATCGTCGCCGCGGACTCGGCGACTAGCACCTTGCTAGAGGCAGGCATCTTGCCGAACATGATCGTCACTGACCTCGACGGCATCGTCGAGGAACAGATTGAAGCGAACTCCAGGGGGAGCGCGATGTTCGTGCACGCACACGGGGACAACATGGACGCGGTGAAGAGGTATGTCCCGAGGTTCGTCGACCCAATCGTGGGCACGTGCCAGTGCCCGCCGGTCGAGGGCCTGTTCAACTTCGGGGGTTTCACGGACGGCGACCGCGCCGCGTGCATATGTGCGGCGTTGGGGGCGCGCAGGGTCCTCCTGGCTGGGTTCGATTTCGAGGAACCGTCGAAGAAACCAGGGAAGGACGGCGAGCTCAAGCGCAGGAAGCTCAAATGGGCGAAGGTCGTCCTCGACAAGTTGGCGATAGATGGCGTGCGCGTGGCCAAGGTTAGCGGCTGCGACGATATATTCGGCTGATACCGGTACGACACGTTTTTAGCCACGAACTCAGTTGCCATGCTGGGATAGGGATGACTGTTGTCACTATGCAACAGGTAGAGAAGGCACTCAAGAGGACCGTCGGGAAGAAGGGCATGTCCGACGACGAGATCAAGCGCCTCGCGGAGTACCTCATGAGCTTCTTCGGATACACAGAAGAGGTCATAGACAACAGGCTCACCTCAGAGGACCGCGACGTGTTCTACATGCTGGAGGAGGCAGGTCTGCTGACCAGCACACAGGAGGAGGTTCTCCTGAAGAAGGGCAAGCTCTGGCGCATCCACTTCTGGATCCTCAAGAAGGATCAGATCGTCAGGCTGGCCAGTGCCGAGGAGGAGGCCCCGAAGGCCGACCATGCGCCGCTGGACGTATACTCTCAGCTCTCCGACGAGGAATGGGCCCGGCACAGGTCGGAGCCCATGGACGGCCAGGGCGGCTCGCAGAAGCACGATGAAACCAATTAATAGACGTACCCGCATCGCCTGGAAGCGGTTCGTCAGATGAACGGTTATCTCATCGCGCTGGTCGTGTTCGTTTCGTGGATTGTCGGGCTTTACCTACTGCACAGGACGAAGCGGCTCGAAAGGCACGGCATGAGCATGTACGGGCCTTTCCTCATGTGGAAGACCAAGCGCGGCCGGGACTTCATAGAGAAGGTCGCATCCAAGAAGCGCATCTGGAACATCTACGGAAAGCTGTCGCTATGGATATGTGCGGGTGCGATGTTCCTCATAATGCTGCTCCTTGTCTGGGAGGCCACCATCGTATCCCAGATCGACGTGGCGCCCTCGCCGGAGCTGATCCTCGGGATCCCGGGCCTGAACCCGGTCATCCCTCTCTGGTACGGCATCCTTGGTCTCGCTGTCGCGATAATCGTGCACGAGCTCGCGCACGGCGTGATGAGCCGGATGGCGTCCATCAAGGTCAACTCGCTGGGTCTACTCTTCCTGGTCTTTCCGATGGGCGCGTTCGTCGAGCCCGACGAAGAAGAGGCGAAGAGGACCTCGCGATCCAAGCGGGCCAAGCTCTACGCCGCCGGCCCCGCGAGCAACATCATAACCGCAATGGTCGTCCTCGCCCTCTTCACTGGCATGCTCTCGACGCTCGAACCGGTGCACGACGGAGCGCTGGCGGTAGGCGTCGTCGAGGAGTCCCCGGCCAATCTGGCGGGGATCGAGCCGTCGAGTGTTATAGTCTCAGTCGGCGGAGACGCGATAACTTCTGCCGATGACGTGAGCGACAGGGACGCCCCGGAACCAGGTGCCATCGTCTCCGTGCAGTACTATTACGGAGGCGAGCTGCGAACCACGGATGGGGTCGTCGACGGAGTCGTCGTGGCGTTCGTCACGGACGGCTATGCGGGCGACGCGTGCGGTCTGGAGCCTGGCATGGTCCTGATAGCCCTCAACGGGACCGAGATCGGTTCGATCGACGATCTGACATTGGCGCTGAACTCAACGAGCGCTGATCAGAACGTCAGCATATCCGTCATGAGCTACGACGAGGTGAACGAGTCGTTCGTCGTCGACCCCGACATCACACACATCGTCCTCTCGGACCGGTATGAGTTCTACGGCGAGTACTATCCTGATGACAACGAGGACTGGCACATGGGCCGGGGTTCGATAGGCGCTGGCTTCCTGTCACTCGGCCTCTACGCGTACGATTCGGACTACTACTCCAATGTCTTGGCGCACCCGTTCGCCGGCGATTCGGATCTGACAGACTTCTCCCACTCATGGTTGAGACTGATCGCCCTTCCGTTCCTGGACCTCGCACCCGTCCGCGCCCCGATCACGGACATGTACACAACGGGTGGGGCCCTGGAATGGATGCCAGAGTCAGCGTTCTGGATTGTGGCCAACTCCATGTACTGGATATTCTGGCTGAACCTGATGGTCGGACTCACCAACGTCCTCCCGGCAGTGCCGTTGGACGGCGGATACATCTTCAGAGACGGCGCGGACTATCTGTTCTCGCGGCTGCTTCCCAAGAGCACGAAGGAACAGAGGGAGAAGGCCGTCGGGAACCTGATACTCGTGCTGTCGCTGTTCGTGCTGACCTTGATAGTCTGGCAGTTGGTCGGTCCGAGGTTCTAGGCCCAAAAGGGTTTTATTACCCAATCTGTTACCAGGTTCGTTCCCATGTTCTCACCTGAGAAGGACCTGAGGGAGCTGGTCCTGGAGATACTGAAGAGGGACCCGGCGTCCATCAGCGGGGTCTGCAGGGAGCTGAACAGCCGCGGGGTCAAGCTCCACAGGCTGGAGCTCACAGGCTACCTGAAAGCGCTGGCAGACATGAACATCCTCAGGGCGAAGGACATCAAGCCCGCGAAGGTCTTTTCGGTGTCGGCCACACGTGAGAAGAACATGTACGAGATGGTGGGCGAAGCGAGCTGTGCGGTCGCAATGACCGCCGACGAGCGTGCAACCCTCGCCGCCTACTGCCTTCAGAAGCTCTTCAAGCGCTCGGTCTTCGACATGGAGGTAAAGCGCTGCGGGCTGGACGGGGCCGTGGACGGGAGGAAGGCGACGGTCGAGGAGAGGACGGAGGCGAAGGTGGTCCTGACGAGGCTGGGGTACAAGGTCCCCAACAGTGACATCCCCACGATCGTCGAGAAGGACCTGGACGAGCAGTACCTGCGTGTCCTTGCAGATGTCGTCGTCGAGCGGTTCAACGCGCGCCAGTTCCTCAAGGAGACGACGCAGACCAAGCTCTGAGGAACCCTTTTATCCCTCACGGTGGCATTCTCGGCGCGTGGAACTCGATGCGATCGTGGAGCATGTCCGGTCATACAGAGGCGTGACGAGGAAGGGGCCCGTAGCCTCGGTCGCGGCGGCCCTCATACATCCGGCGCAAGGCGTCCTCGCATCTTGCGGGGAGGATGCGGCGGCAATCGAAGTGGGGGACGAGGTGCTCCTGCTGGCGGCAGACGGGATCATGCAGGACCTGGTCGAGAAGAATCCTTACTGGGCGGGCTACTGCTCCGTGCTTGTGAACGTCAACGACATAGCGGCGATGGGCGGCATCCCGGTCGCGCTAGTCGACATAATCTCGTGCGGTGATGAGGGCGCAAGGAGGAAGATCGTATCGGGGATGGCCGACGCCAGCGAGAAGTTCGGGGTCCCCGTGGTCGGGGGGCACCTGCACCCGGACACGGCCTACTCTGCGGTGGACGTCGCGGTCCTCGGGAGGACCGACAAGAAACATCTCCTGCTCAGCAGTGGCGCCTCGCCCGGGGACGACATCGTCTACGCCATTGACCTTGATGGACGGTTCACGAAGGGACTGCCCTACTCGTGGGACACGACCACTCACAAGACCGCGCGCGAGGTGCGGTCCCGCGTGAGGACGATGCACCGGCTGGCGCCATCGCTGACGGCGGGGAAGGACATCAGCAACCCGGGCGCGCTGGGGACCCTGGGCATGCTCATCGAGTCGAGCGGGGTCGGGGCGGAGGTTCGAATCGCGATGCTCCCGCGGCCGAAGGGCGTCAGCTTGCTGCAGTGGCTGACCGCGTATCAGGGCTGCGGGTTCGTTGTGACGACAGCGCCTGCGAGATCCAGGTCCGTGGTGCGCTCCTTCAGGGCGGCCGGGTTCGGCGCGGAAGTCTGCGGGCGGATCATGTCCGGAAGTCGGCTCGAATTGCAGATGGGCCGCGCCCGGAGGACCTTGTTCGACCTGACGGAGGACACCTTTGGCTGCCGGTCGTCCAACGAACGTGTCCGGGGCAGGAAGTTGTAGCCAGACCTGGGGGGCGCGTGCGGTGCGGCGTGCCCCGCAAAACATATACCTGCGACAGCGTTATGTGATGTTAGAGAGCGAGAAACACGGCAACTCAGCGGTTAGCAACCAATCCGAGAGGGCGCCTAAACGCTCGGGTAGGTTCAGCTAGTAAAAGGGGACTGTCACGCTGCGGTCCCCGCCGTGCTCGACTCTCTCTTCATCTCATCATTCTGATCGACATGCGGCACTGCCTGTGGCGTGCGAGCAAGTGACATATACGCGCGGAGAGATACCGTCGTCAGTCGGCCTGGGGACCGACGACATCGGGGGGGAGCGAGCATTAGGGCTAGGAAACCGGTCGCACTATTGGTCGGACTGATTGCATCGCTTGTGTGCTTGAGCTCGGTCGCAGCGGAGGAGACCTCCGCGGTCGAGTGGAAGGTGCTGATATACCTGGACGCGGACAACAGCCTCGACATCGAGGCCGGCATCTATCATGAGGACATCGTGCAGATCGACTTGGACGAGCTCATGAGCGTAGGCTCAGGCGACTATGTCGATGCCTTCGTCCTTATGGACCGGTACGAGGACACGGCCTCCGTTTGGAAGGTGTATCCCGGGTCGATGGACCCACTGACCTGCGAAGGTCTGAGCGGGGTGGAGGTCGACATGGGGTCGCCGGAGGTGCTGGAGCGGTTCGTGACGTTCACGGAGGGCTTGTCTGAGGCGACCAAGACCTGTATCATCTTCTGGGACCACGGTTCGCCGGAGGGTGTCGCATGGGACGATAACACCGGATCGGACGCCGAGCCGAACTGGCTGACGCACTGGGAGGTCGTGTCGGCGCTGAAGGATCATCCCGTCGATCTCATCGCGACGGATGAGTGCATGACCGGTCAGATGGAGGTGGCCTGGGAGTACCACGTGGGCCTGCCGCAGCTCAGCTATGCCGTGCTCGCCGAATGCTACACGGGCTGGAGGGGCTTCCTGTACGACGAGATCCTCGAAGGACTCAGCACCCCCGGGGTCACGCCTCGGGAGCTGTCCGAGATCATAGTCGCGACGACCTACGAGTACTTCCTCGACCCGCCGTTCATGTCAGAACTCGTGACGTCTCACACGGCGGTTGACATGGCCAAACTCGACGGCCTGAAGGATTCGCTGTCCTCGCTCGCGCAGGCGCTCAAGGACGCCCCGGATTCCGTGGTGCACTACGCCGCGTGCCAGGCCAACATACTCTGGGGCGAGAAGTCCACTGGTTTCGTGGACATCCAGGTCTTCGTCGAGACGATAGCAGAGCGCATCGCATCTTCGCAGGTCCGAGATGCGTGCAGCGGAGTGCTGCGGAGCCTGTCGGAAGTCGTGGTGGGGATCGCGGACTCGCACGTGTCGGACGATTTCCAGAACGGCCTCGGGATATGGGTGCCTCAGGAATCATTCGTGTCGACGGACCTCTATGAGGCGTACGCGTTCTCCGAGACCGGATGGCTGGAGTTCCTCGAGTCCTACTGGACGTGACGATCGACCGATGTGAGTGGAAAAGAAGTGCTAGGCCACTGGAGTTGCCGGCCTCCCCTGCGTCGGCTACCCAGAAACCTCCTCGGCCCCGCTTCCCGATGAGCGTTGCGAGTCCACGGTAAGGCTGTTCCCGTCAGGGCCTGACCCGATCTCCGCAGCGAAGGCAGAGATGCCTACCCTCCGGCAGGCACGCAGAGCCACCTTCAACCCCATCGGACAGGGCCTCACAGTCGGTAACTGGACCGGCGCCGGTTCGGTTACGACGTCCCCAGCTGTCACCCCCGCTATCGACGATTTCGGTGTACAAGGACACGCCGAACGTCCCGGTCGAGCCTAGCGAGCGTCCAATACGGACCCCACTATAAAAGAGGTTTGCGGTGAGTCCGTCGAGCCTGAACGCATCTCGAAGAATCACCGTGCGACGATGTTCCGTGACAATAATCGACAGTCTAATTCGATTTCGACGGCCAGACTCTTGTCGCACGAGCGCATGTTAATATAGTGTCGTGAGGTTTCGCGGAGAGAAGCGCTTGCGGGGGCGGAAGGTCTTTGACCTGCTGCCCTGCGGCAAGTTGAGAGGGGAGAGCGGTACATTGGCAAATTGGTCATCCATGATGTCCAGATGCGTAGCGATAGCGTTGTGTGTTTCGTTTCTGACGGTCGCGTTCTTCGCGGCCCCAGCAATCAGGACTGCAGAGGCGGCAGTGGCCGCGGACCCGGTCACGATGTATGTCGGCTATGTTCAGACCCCCGACACGTTGAACATCTTCGCCATGACCCTGAGCATATCGTACACAATCAATTTCCTGGTGTATGACACGCTCAACTCTGTCGAGCCGGACCTGTCACCCGGGCCGCAGCTCGCACAGTCGTGGGAGCACAACACCGACGGCACGGTGTGGACATTCCATCTTGTCGAGGATGCGACCTGGCACGACGGTCAGGCAGTCACTGCGGAGGATGTCGAGTTCTCCCTCGAGCTTGTCATGTACAACGATGAGGAGTGCGCCCTGTGGGGCGGATATGTCAAGGACTTCACCGACGTCTCATGCCCAGATGGCCCGGACGGATATACGGTGCAGATCACGACGTCGGTCCCGAAGGCGACGATGCTTTCGATCATGGTCCCGATCCTTCCGCAACACATCTGGAGCCTGATACCGGTCGAAGAGCTCACTACCCACGATCCGTTCGATGATGAGTACTTCCCTACCGGACCGATCGGGTCAGGGCCCCTGATGCTCGAATCGTACGACGCCGTGCGCGGCGTGGTCACGTTCAGCAAGTTCGACGACTACTACATCGACACCGTCAAGGTTGACGAGGTGATATTCCAGATCTTCAAGACCGACGATGCCATGACGACCGCGCTCTACGCGGGCGACATCGACGTCGCAGCAGGCGTACCCGCAAAGGCGTGGGACAAGACTCTCGAAACCGAGTCGGTCGACGGGCAGAAGGTCAAGTCTATGTCGATCTTCGAGCTCGGCATCAACTGCGCCCCAGAGTGGATGAGGTCGTCGGACGACTTCCCCTCGGCGAGTGACAACCTGGAGACGACGAATCTCTCGGTCAGGCAGGCAATCGCCTATGCGGTGGACAAGTCCCAGATCGTCGACGAGATCCTGAGGGGGCTCGCCGAGGAGGGGAGCACGCTCATCCCGCCAGCGACATCGTTCTGGCACTACAACGTGACCGAGGACGAGGAGTTCGAGTTCGACCTAGACAAGGCCAATGACACACTCGATGCCGCTGGATACATCGACGTCGACGATGATGGCATCCGTGAGAACTCGACAAACGAAGATGCCGAGCTCAGCTTCACTCTCTACTACAGGCAGGAGAAGGTCGACGACCAGCTTGCGGCAGGCAAGATCAAGGGGTGGCTCGATTCCATCGGCATGGAGATCACGACAATCGGTGTCACGGAGATGAACCTGTACACGATCTGGTACCAGTGCAAGTATGACCTATACATATGGGCGTGGGACTTCGATGTCGACCCGTCCTTCGCACTGTCGGTCCTGACCACGGACGAGATCCCGGAAGACCAGAACGATTACACGGCATGGTCGGATGCCTTCTACACCAACCCTGAGTACGATGAGTTGTTCGTGGAGCAGCAGAACACCCCGGACATGGCCGAGAGGCAGACGATCATCAACGAGATGCAGCAGATCCTGTATAATGACTGCCCGTACATCGTGCTCTGGTACCCGTTCGGTCTCTACGCCTACAGGACGGACAGGTTCTACAACTTCCCGGACATGGAATCCCAGCCCGGCATCACTCCGGGGACGATGTGGTTCTACTTCGACGTGTCGCCGATAGGCACGAACGCACCGCCGACTGACGCTGACGCTGGCGACGACGTGACAATCTACGTCGGGGAGACTCTGTCCTTCACGGGGAACGCGTCCGATGCGACGGACCCGGTTACCACGCTGGAATGGACCTGGACCTTCGAGGAGCCTACATCCGAAGTGGTGACCCTCGACGGCATCACTGTAAGCTACACGTTCGTGAATGTGGGCAATGTCATAGTCACCCTGACGGCGACGGATCCTGGCGGACTGAACGACACAGACACGCTGGTCGTGACGGTCGTCGCTGCGCGCGACGATGTCGGGTGGGCAATGGGCTACGTCAAGGACCTGGATGAAGCGCCGATTGCCGGTGCTACCGTCCTCGTAGGCGAATCGTCCAGGAAGACGGACACGGACGGTATGTACAATGTGACGGATGTCCCAGGCACATACGATGTCTCTGTCACGGCCCCTGGTTTCACAGGGTCTGAAGGTGACGTGACCCTGGAGGTGGGTGTCGTCTCTTGGCTCAACTTCACCCTCGAGCCGACGACGGGTACGTTGACCGGGCATGTCTACGACAACGCCACGGGCGACCCGATCGCGTATGCGTCGGTCGTGGTCATGCTCCCGACCGAGAACAAGTCCGTGATGACGAGCACTGACGGAATGTTCGAGTTCCTGTACCTACCTGCTGGTGAGTTCACCCTCAAGGTATCGGCTGACGGGTACGACTCGAACGAGACCGTCGTGACGGTTGTCGCTGGAGAGTCGCTTGACATCGAGATGAACCTCATCGAGACAGTGGAAGCAACCAGCGACGACGACGGAGACGGAATAAGCACCGCTGCGCTTGCCGTGATCGGCATCGTGACGGCTCTCGCAGTGGCAGGAGCAACCCTCATCCTCATCAAGAGGAAGAAGAAGGGCGAAGTGCCGCCGCCGCCAACCCCGTGAGGCGGATACGACGCGGGACAGAACCCAAACCCCTTCCCATTTGTATCCATCGTCTGCGGGAACGCTGCTAGCTGAGATGCCAGTGGCCGCAGGGACGTGAACCACCATGAAACGGTCTACGAAACTGATCGCGCGAAAGGTCCTCAACTCGCTCGTCACCCTGATGCTCGTCGTCATGCTGAACTTCGTTCTCTTCAGGATGATGCCCGGGAACCCGATCAATACGATGGTCCCGAACGACCCGAAGATACCCCAGGAGTACAAGGAGCAGCTCATCGAGAAGTACGGGCTGCTGGACCCGCTGCCAGAGCAGTTCGTGAAGTATCTCAAGAGCGTCTTCACGCTGGACTTCGGTGATTCGTTCATCTATCGGAACACTGCGGCCACCGACCTCATATTGGAGAATCTCAGGTGGACGCTGCTGCTCACCGGGACCTCATCCGTCCTCATGGTCCTGATCGGCATGTCCATCGGGGTGATATCCGCATGGAAGAGAGGGAGCTGGTTCGACACGAGCTCGCTCGCCTTCTCCCTGTTCTTCTATGCGATGCCGACATTCTGGTTCGGGATGATGCTGATAGTGATGTTCGCTATAGAGCTCCCGTGGTTCCCGTCAGGGGGCGCCCTGACGATTGGGACCGACTTCTCCTACACAGTCGACTCCATCGTGGACATGCTGAAGCACCTCTTCCTGCCGATGATCAGCCTGACTGTGGGGAGCATCGCCGCGTTCTCGATCATCATGCGCGGCTCGCTCATCGACGTCATGACCGAGGAGTACATAACCACCGCTCGGGCGAAGGGCCTGACCGAGACGCAGGTGCTCCGACACCATGCGGTGCCGAATGCCATGCTCCCGATGGTGGCGCTGATCGCGATAGACATGGCGTTCGTGGTCGGAGGGGCCTTCCAGACGGAGGTCGTGTTCAACTATCCGGGCATCGGCTGGGCCACCGTCGAGGCTACCTACCAGCTCGACTTCCCGGTCCTGCAGGCCGCGTTCTTCCTGATCGCGATTGTGGTGATATTCGCCAATCTTGCAGCGGACGTGCTGATGGTATACCTTGACCCCAGGGTCAAGCTGGGGTGATACAGATGGACAAGAATGACACGCTGCCGGAGCGCGCAAGCAAGCTTGCAGCCGTCCTCAAGGCGGTTCGCGTATCGGACCCCTCGATCGAGAAGGTCATGCTCTTCAGGAGGAAGACCGGGCAGACCTGGAAGATATTCCGCGGGAACTGGGTTGGGATGCTCGGGCTCGTGATTCTGATGGTCTTCGTCGTGATGGCTGTCTTCGCGGGGCAGCTCATGTTCATCTTCTCACTCATAGGGGGGTGGGAGGACGCGTACGGGCCCTTCGACGAGGTGGCGCCGGTCGGGGCGGGCATAGCGCCATCGTCCGAGCACTGGCTGGGCACCGACTTAAGGGGATACGACATACTCGCAAGGACGATATACGGAACGCGCGTCTCGCTCGAGGTCGGGCTGGTCGCCACGGTCGTCTCGATGGGCCTCGGGTCCGTGGTGGGCCTCCTCAGCGGCTTCTGGGGCGGATGGAAGGACGAGGTCCTGATGAGGGTGACGGATGTGTTCCTGGTCATCCCGTGGCTCGTCCTCATGATCGTATTCGCCACGGTCCTGCCAGGCGGTCCGAGCGTGACCAAGGTCGTGGTGGTCATAGGCATCACAGGATGGTCGAGCACGGCGAGGATCGTCCGGGCACAGGTCCTGTCGATCAAGGAGCGCGCGTTCATAGAGCGCGCGCGCGCGATCGGCGCAGGGGACTACTACATCGTGAGGAAGCACGTCTTTCCGAACGTGTTCCCTCTGGTCTTCGCGAACAGCATCCTGACCGTCGCGCTGTCGATCCTGTCCGAGAGCACCCTGAGCTTCATCAAGCTGGGACCGGACCCGAGCCAGGTGGTGACCTGGGGGAATATGCTGCAGGACGCCGTGGACGGATATGCGATAATCAACGAGCTCTACCTGTGGATACTGGTTCCAGGCCTATGCATCGTGTTCGTGGTGCTCGGGTTCACATTCGTCGGGTACGCGCTTGACGAGATCTTCAACCCGAAGCTTCGGAGGCGCTGACGCGGGTCGCCGTCATCCGAGGGGTCTCAGACCGGGAATCATAAAATACGGAGGGTACGATGCCAGTAGCGGAGCGCGTCGCCCTCCCGGGTCAAGGGCATCGACCTCGGGCAGGCGAGGAGGTGCATTCGATTGGGCGGATCCGGACTTAAGCTCGCGGGCAGGCCGTTGGGGGTGGTGCTGGGACTGCTGGCGGTCGTGTTCGCTCCGATGGCGGCCTCCTTCACTTCGGCAGGCGCGGAGGACGACGGGGGGTCTGTGCTGAGGATAGGGTTCCTGCAGGGGATCGACAGCCTCAACCCTCTGATAGGGGTCTCTGACGCCTCCTGGGTCTTCTACGGCCTCGTTTACGATAACCCCCAATGCATCGACGGCAACTTCAACACGGTAGGTAATCTCGTCCAGGAGGCGGATGCGGTCCCAGGGACGGACCCGCAGCTGGTCCTCTCCGGGGAGCCGTTCGGGTCCGTCTGGGAATACGAGATCACCCCGAACGCGAAATGGCACGACGGAGAGCCGTTCACGGTCGACGATTTCGTGTTCTACATGAACCTCAACGCCGAGAACTACGATTCGATGTGGGCGAACCAGCCGTACTCCTATTACATGTCCTATGCGGAGAGAGTCGACGACTTCACCGCGCGCGTCCATTACTTCGACAGGGTCACGGGAGAGCCCCAGCCAGCTGCCTATGGCGGGATGCTCGGGATCCCCATGCTGCCGCGGCACTGGATCGAGGACATGGGGGTGTCCGAGCTCGCCTTCGTGTGGAACGGCGTGTTCGAGGATGCCGAGCGGCCGATCGTCGGGACGGGCCCGTTCATGGCGACCGCCGACATATACCAGCAGTGGGAGAGCGGTGGGACGATCACGCTCCTGAGGAACCCCGACTATCACTGGCTCGCGGACCACGGCAAGGAGGTGAAGTTCGACAGGATCGAGCTGCATTTCTTCTCCGATTCGGACACGATGTCCAGCGCAATCGAACACGGGGAATTGGATGTGGCGCAGCTCCCCTCCGAGGAGTATGACTCCCTCTTGGCGGACATACAGTCCGGGGATATACCCGACGCCGTCGCGTTCGACGGATTGAGATGCACACAGTACTTCACCGAGGTCGGGATAAACATGGGCTCTGGAGGGCCGAACCCTTCACGCTTGGACCCGGCGGTCCGGCGCGCCCTCGCCACGGCCACGGACAAGTCATCGATCGTGGAACTGTTCTACGGGGGATACGCGGAGGAGGGGACCACCCTCATCTCGCCCGTGAACGAGGATTGGCACTACGAACCCACAGGCGCGGAGAAGTACCCGTTCAGCCTCACGATCGCCGCGGACATCCTTGAAGAGGCAGGATACAGGTACACGAACGACAGCCCGCTCGTCCGCGTCGCGACGAACGAGAGCCTCGCCGTCGAGGCGGGCTGGGTATCGGAGGGGACACCCCTGGACTTCGAGATGCTCGTGAGGTCGAGCTCCCCTGAGGAGAGGGAGATCGCGATGTACCTGCAGATCCAGTGGCGAGAGATAGGCGTGTCGATCGACTACAGGGTCCTCGACGAGGCGGACCTCGGGGTGGTGGTCTACGGGTACGCCTACGACCTGATGATCTGGTACTGGAGCGCGGATGTCGACCCGAACTACATGCTGTTCTGCCAGTCGAGCAAGGCGTGGAACGGGTGGTCTGACAACAAGTACTCCAACGAGTCGTACGATTCGAACTATTCGTCCTCTGTGGCTTCGATGGACCCCTCGGCCCGCGAGGCGTACGTGGATGAGTGCCAGAGGATCCACTACAAGGACGCGGCGTACATCATACTCGCATATCCGTACCAGACCTACGTCTGGCGCACCGATATGTTCACGGGCTGGGGCGACTGGGCGGCGGAGCCAGGAAGGAGCATAGACAACTTCTGGAGTGCCAACCCGCTCTGGTTCGACCTGGAGCCAGTCTCCGGCGGCATGGATCCGATCGTGTACATCGCGGTCGGAGGGATTGCAGCAGCGGGGGTCGCAGTCGCGGTCGTCCTGCTCAAGAGCCGTTCGAAGGGTCTGAGGTTCAAGTGACCGGTCCGACCTTCGGACGAAGGTCGGCCAGAGCGCAAGCTTAATGTATCGTCCGGCCGTTGCAGGATTTGGTCTTGAGACCAGGAGGTTCCCGGTTATGATGTCCGAGATGGTTCTAGTCGACGCACCGGGAGCCTTGTGAGGATTCCGCCGGTTCCCGCGTGCCAGTGTGCCAGCTTTCTGAACGCCCAATCACACACAAGAGCACTGGAATGCCGAACGATCCATATCTGGACTCGAGCGTCGCGTGGAAGATCAAGCACGGGATGCTCGAGACAAGCGAGCGCGGCTATCGGTCGACGACCGAAGCCATACTATCGTCGGGTCTCGCGACAGACATAGTGAGCCTGATCAGCGCAGGCAAGGAAGCGGATGTCTACCTCGGCCTGTACAATGGCGCCCCGATCGCCGTCAAGGTGTACCGCATGTTCAGGACCTCCCACAAGGGGGGAGGCCCGGTCAAGGCCGACTCCATGGGATGGCTGGCGGCTAGGGAGTACGAGCTCACCCGCCAGGCCTTCAAGGGAGGGTGCCAGAGTCCCGGCCCCGGCGCGCAGGGTGGAGAACATGTTCAGCATGCGCTTCATCGGCGACGAGGACGGGCCCGCGCCTAGGCTTGAACGACGTCAGGCTCGAGGACCCCGAGGGCTCCCTCAAGGATGTGCTCGCGGGGGTCATCGCCCTTGCCGAAGCGGGAGTCGTCCACAGCGACCTCAGCGCCTACAACATACTGATCCACAGGGGGGAGCCATGGTTCATCGACCTCTCGCAGGGGCTGAGGGTGGATAGGACAGGCGACAACCCGTGGATGCATCTCACGGAAGCCAGGATGTACCTCGAGAGGGGGCTGTCGGCGCTGCAGAAGTACTACGGACGGTACGGACTGGTCATAGAACCAGCTGACCTCATAGACGGGATCATCGCGTCGCGGGACAGGTTCGGGGTCATGAGGTAGGCACAGGTCCTGGGGACTGTCACCTACCTGTGGTCCTTGAACGAGTAGCCGCAAGGCTGGTGGACCTGCTCCTTCTTCGACCGGGGGTACTTCCTACATTGAGGGGGTCGTATGATGTACGCCGTGCAGCGGAACCCTGGCGGGTTGTCAATGGTCTTGAGGAAGGGGCAGGCGACCAGAAACCTGCAGCATGCGCCACATCGGCTGCACTCGCCCGTCCTGTCCTTTGAGACCGGGAGGACCAAGCTCGTCACGAACCTGCGGAGCTTGCCGTCGAAGGGGCCATTGTCGAAACGGACCAGTAGACTCACCGCACGGGGATTGCGCGAGGTCGGTTAAGTCATTTTCGAGTGCGGGATGCCGGTGCCCTATCCAGTGAAGTACCCTGTCGCTATCGGTTCACCCGTGAGTTCATAGACTATCTGGACCGTGTAGGTCGTGCCGGCGAAGAAGGAGATGGCGACAAGATTGAAGAAGTCGGCATAGCCAATCTCGCCATCTCCCATTATATCGAATACGGTCAGATTCACTTCGGTCGAACCCAGGGACTGCGCCCCACAGTCTGAGATGGCGGCCACTCCGTCGTCGAGCTCTCCCGCGTCGATTTCCGTCCAGGTGGCAGTATCAGTGCCGTCTGTGAGGGTAATGGTGATCAGCGTCCATGAGACCTGCGGCTCTATCGTCACGATCGTGATCCTGACACCGTTGGCGATTGTCGTCCTCACAATCGCTGCCGTCGGAGTCTCCGCCTCCCATTGCGTCGGGTCGTCTGGGTAGTCATCGGAGTTGTCACCGACGCCGTCTCCATCGCTGTCGACCCATTCCTCTGGGTCATCCGGGAACTCGTCGGTGTTGTCTCCCACCCCGTCGTTGTCAGTGTCGTCGGTCTCCTCCGGGTCGTCTGGGAACTCGTCCTCGTTGTCCCCTACCCCATCGTCGTCCGAGTCAGTGGACTCCTCGGGATCCTCTGGGAATTCGTCACTGTTGTCGCCTACTCCGTCGTCATCGGTGTCGGTCTGTTCTGACGCATCGTCGTGGAATTCGTCCGAGTTGTCGCCGGTCCCATCATCATCGCTGTCGAACCATTCTGTCGGTTCGTCAGGGAACGCATCATTTGCGTCGGCATACCCGTCTCCGTCTGTGTCTCTGACTGACGAGTCCCAGGAGTAGTCCGGGCTGAGGTAGATGAAAAGGACCGCTGAGATCACGACTGCTGCGACTGCGACCGCCATCATCTTGACGGCGGGACCAACCCGGTTCCCCGGTGCTTGTCCCTTCGAAAGGCCTTCGTCCGATGACATGTGATTCCTCCAATCTCGGTCTGTTCTCGTGCACTATTCTCCTGTCTGGATGGTCCAGGAAGGGTGCATGTTCACGCAGAACGATTCCCCTAAGACCATTGCCAACGCCGTGAAGAGTGCCGGTATGTCCCTGGTATCCTCTCTAATCACGCCATTTCCACTCCTGACACGGTCAATGTCCACATCCCTACAAGAATCTGTCTAGGCTTGCCGCGCCTGGGGTCATGCCTCGGACGGATAGCCAGGATATCATTCGAGATGGCGTGACGATTCCATATGCGGTTCTTCATGCAGGATGTCGTCTTCTCAGGAAGCGCGAGGGGCAGTGGTACGAGATGCGGTCGACGAAGAAAGGTGGCGAGTGGACCGTGTGGGATTTGAACCCACGGCCTCTTGCTTGCGAAGCAAGCGATCTTCCGCTGATCTAACGGCCCGTGTGGTTCCTCGTGAGAATGGCCATGGTATTTCTATCTTTCCTCAGGACTCTCCTCGCTCTGATCCTGTCTGGCGACGGGTCCGTCGTCATGCGACCGTCTTGAGGATGCGGTCGACGGTGGCCTTGGATGTGCCCAGATAGGACCTCGGGTCCAGCGCGGCCCCGATCTCCTTCTCGGACATGAGGGTGGCCACCGCCTTGTTCGCGGCCAGGTGTAGCTTGAAGTCAGCTCCGGCCTTCTGCGCCTCCATGCTGGTCTTCCGGATGAGCTCATGGGCATCTTGCCGGCCCATGCCCTTGCTCACGAGGGTCAGCATCACTGACTCGGCCATGATGACGCTCCCGGCGCGCGAGAGGTTCTCCTCCATGCGGGCCTTGTTGACGACCAGTCCGGCGAAGACGCCGTCCATCTTCACGAGCATGTCGTCGACGAGTATGAACGAGTGCGGGATGAAGAACCGCTCGGCGGATGAGTTGGTCAGGTCCCTCTCGTGCCACAGGATGGCGCTCTCATAGGCCGGGGACATGAAGCCGCGGACGATCCTCGACAGTCCGCAGACGTTCTCGGCAGTGACGGGGTTCCTCTTGTGAGCCATAGTCGAGCTCCCGACCTGGGACACGTCGTCGAACGGCTCGGAGACCTCTCCGATCTCGCCCCTCTGCAGGTTCCTGACCTCCGTCGCGAACTTCTCGAGGGAGGTCGCGATGTTGGCGAGGACCGACATGAGCTCGACGTACCTGTCGCGGGCGACGATCTGGGTCGGCCCCTCCTCGATGCCTAGACCCAGGACTTCCATGGTCGCCGCCTGGATCTCGGATGCCTTTGCCCCGAATCCGGCTCCCGTACCTACGGCCCCGCTCATCTTCCCGACGAGGACCCTCGGGGCGCACTCTCTCAGCCGCTGCTGGTGCCTGTGCATCTCCAGGGCGTAGTTCGCGACCTTGAGCCCGAATGTGATAGGCAGGGCGTACTGGCCGTGCGTCCTGCCGACCATGATCGTGTCCCTGTGCTCCGCGGCCCGGGCGGCCAGGGTCTTCTTGAAGGCGCCGAGGTCGGCGTCTATGATGCGGACTGCCTCCTTCATCTGGAGCGCGTGGGCGGTATCGGTTATGTCGTTGGAGGTCGCACCGACGTGGACATACTTCCCGCTCTCGCCGCACTGCTCGCTGAAGGCGCGTACGACTGCTGTCACGTCGTGGTTGATCTTGCTCTCGATCTCCTGGACCCTCTCTGGCTTGACATAGCGCGTCGAGGCGGTCTTCTTGATGATGTCAGCGTGGTCCTGCTTGATGTTCCCGACCTTGGCATGTGCCTGGGCGAGAGCCGCCTCTACATCGAGGAGCTTCTGGAGCCTCGTCTCCTCGTCGAATATCGCCTTCATCTCCGGGCGACCGTACCTGAAATCTATAGGACAGACTGGCATCGGATGCCCTTCCCCAGGTGGAGATAGGTCCTTGGGAGATAATCCTTTCGCGTTCAGGTGTGACGGGCATGCCAGGACAAGTTAGATAACGCCTCCAGCGCTTCTGTCTCTCGTGGTGCGATGAGCAGTGATGCGTCTCAGGGTGCTATCCCTGAGTGGATGCGGGCGACCCCGATCCGGAGGAAGGTCAGGAGACCGTCCGTCCTGGTCACCTCCCGTGAGGCCCGGTGGGCGCTCGTCCTGCTCGTGGGTGTGCTGAACGTCGCCGCTCTGGCATTCTATCCAGCCGCGGCCTCCCTGGTCCTCCTGGTTTCGACCGCGGTCATCGCGATCGTGGTGATGAGATATCCGGGGGCGGTCGGCGTGCTGAAGAAGGCGGCTGTCCTCTCTGCATGCGTCATCGTCCTTGCCCTTATGCTGGTCTACGTCCCCTCCGAGATGGAGAGCGTCGATACCAGCTCCAGGACCGAAGGGCTCCCCGTGGTCGTGGGGTATTTCGCCTCCGCGACCATCGCGATGGGCGTCACCTTCTTGGCGTTCCTGACGAGGGAACCTCGGGCGATCGCCATATACTGGAAGTTGACGATGGTCATACTACTCGTGGTCATCGACATCTACTGCTGGACGTCCTATGACCGGATCGAGTTCCTCGAGCCGCTCGCCTATGGCGCGATATGGCCACTGACTCTTTTCACCGTGACGATCCCGTTCTCGGTCTTCGCCTACCCCAAGAACCACATCTCGATCCCGTCGGATGCCTGGCAGTGAGGCCGGGGATGCCAGGAGTTATCAACGCTGATAACCTGACGCGAACCTGCTTAAACGGTCAACCCCCTCAATCAAATCGATCGGAATGACCCCCGAGCAGAGGACCAAAGAGGTCTCGAAGCTGCTGGCCGACGACTACTCGCAGAAGATACTCGTCAGCACGTACTCCGCCCCGATGTCCGCCCAGAGGCTCTCGAAGATCTGCCAGATACCCATAGCGGCCTGTTACAGGCGGATCCACGAGCTCGAATCCGTAGGGCTCCTGAGCGTCGACAAGGAGAAGGAGGTCTACAAGGGCCGCAAGGTCAGGCTGTACAGGTGCAGGCTGAGGTCCGCATCTATCAGGTTCATGAACGGGAGGTTCGTCGTGAGGTACGACACCCTGCCCGGAGAGGACAACGGCGATGAAGTGCCACCCGGCATCGTCATACCCGAACAGAGCCCCGCCGGCTGAAGGTCAGACCTTCCGGCGGTCCAGCTCGTTGTTGACCAGCGTCACGCAGTGGTCCGCGTGGTAGCTTATCGGACCCAGGGAGACCTTCTTCGGCTCGTGCTCCATGAGTATCGCCTCCTCCTCAGGGGTCAGGTCCTGGTCGTCCCCGAGGACGAAGGTGCAGTCGGGTCCGAGCTCGGCCTTGCGGATGTCCTCTCCGTCCTCCTTGAGGTAGAACATCTTGGATTCCTTGGATATGTTGGACAGGACCTCCCTGTAGCTGCGCTCCGAGACGTATATCCCTGGGGAGCACCTCCTCTCGCCAGTGCCCTTCTGCAACAGCGCGTTCCTTATGAGCGCCGCTGTGCTCCGCTCGTCCGGGTTGAGGTACTTGACCTCACCCCCGTCGATCCTGATGGTCTTCGGCGGGTTCGGCTCGCCGAGGAGCATCATCGATATCTCGACATCCTTCCTGATCCCGTGGGACAGGAAGAACGCGGAGTTGACGCACCTGAGGAGTATGTCCAGCCTTCCAGTCGACCCGCACAGGTCGTCGAGCTTGAAGTCGGCCGATGTTATCGCCCTGTGGCCGAGGACAACGAAGCGCCTCATCGCATCATCCCTCCTTATTCAGGTCGGCGCCCTTGAACTGCTTCATGAGCTGTCTGCGCATCTTCCTGTTCCCCAGGAACCCCTTCATTGCCCTCTTGGACATGTTGTACTGCTTCAGGAGCTCCCTGACATCCTTGGGATCCGGTCCCGCTGCCCCTGGCGATCCTGACGACCCTGGATGACTTGAGGAGTTTCGGGTCCTCGAGCTCCTGCTCGGTCATGGAGTCCATTATGACCCTGAACCTCCTGAGCCGTTCCTGGGTCGCCTCCATGTCCTGGTCCTTCAGCTTGTCGGACAGGCCTGGCATCATGGCGGCTATCTTCTTCAGCGGGCCCATGCCCTGGAGCATCTCCATCTGGTCGTACATCTCCTTGAGCGTGAACCTCCCGGACATCATCTTCCGGGCGGTCTCCTCGGCCTTCTCCTCGTCCATGACCTCGCTCGCGGCCTCGATGCAGGGACTTGATGTCTCCCATGCCCAGGAGCCTGCTTATGAACCGGTCGGGGTCGAACCTCTCGATGTCCTCGAGGTGCTCCCCGACACCGATGTAGCATATGGGGGCGCCCGTCTCGGCCACGGCGCTGAGTGCACCGCCGCCCTTGGCCGTCCCGTCGAGCTTGGTTATGACCACGCCTGTCAGGCCGACGGCGTCGTGGAACGCCTTTGCCTGGGGGCCGGCCTGCTGCCCCGTCTGGGCGTCGAGGATGAGTATCTTCTGCTCGGCGTCGACGATCTTCGCGACGTCCTTGATCTCCCGGATGAGGTCGTCCTCGAGGGCGTGCCTCCCGGATGTGTCGAATATGATGACGTCGAATCCCTCGAACTCCTTCAGGGCGCGCTTCGCGATCTTGACCGCGTTCTTCTCCTTCGGGTCCCCGAAGACCGGGATGTTGAGCTTCTTCCCTATCTGAGTGAGTTGGTCGTAGGCCGCCGGCCTGTGCACGTCCGCCGCGACGAGGCCGACCTTCATCCCCCTCTTCTGAAGGTCTTTACCGATCTTGCCGGTGGTGGTGGTCTTCCCTTGGCCGTACAGGCCGACCATGAGGATCCTCTGGGGCTTCGCGGGTATCTCCTTGGGTTTCCCGAGGATCTTGACGAGCTCCTCGTAGACGATCCTTATCACATGCTCCCTGGAGCTCATGCCCGGCGGCGGCTTCTCCGTGAGAGCGCGGCTCTCGAGCTCCTTGGTCATGCTGAGGACGAGTTTGACGTTCACATCCGCCTGGAGGAGCGCCCGCTGGACGTCTTTCACTACCTCCTTCACGAGCTTCTGGTCCACGTGGGACGCGTTGGCGATCTTCTTGATAGCGTCGCGAAGGGACTGGCCAAGGTTCTCCAATACCATGTGACTCGACTCTCGCGCCTAACCCGTACGCGCGATAAATAGGTTGCGCGTTCGCTGCCGAACGAACAAAAAAAGGGAAGGGAAGGGCTAGCCTTGTCAGAAGGGATGGGATGCACTCTAACAACTAGCCCAAAATTTCCCAGGTTCTATATTGGTGGGGCACTATTTATACTTGTCGCGGCGAGGTTCTTATAATCCTCTGCCGGGCGCGCCTCTCTGACGGGCATAGCCAGCATGCCTCCGAGCGAACGTCGCTTTTGATACTGGCGCGCACCCGCGCTTCTAGTGCTGCCTGTGCAGCTACATGTACCCCGACTTCTGGAGGACCATGATGTCCTCGGTGCTGAGCTTCTCTCCGGCCCTGAACTTCTCGAAGATCTGCTCGGCCTCTCTCTTGTCTGACTCGTCGTCCCTCCTGACGCGCTTCCCCTTGTCCTGCATGCCGCTTATGATCTTGTCGAAGTCGTGGACCTGACGGATGTGCTCTATGTGCTCCCTGTGCTCCTCGTCGGCGGCGAGCTTCGTCTCTATGAACTTCTCCTGGGCGCCGTCCGCCTGCTTCCTGACGTCGTCCGCCTCGTCGTAGAGCTTGAGCATCCCGTCGTGCTCGGCCTGGGCCTTCTCCGCCAGCTCCGAGACCTGCCTGTGGAAGCTCTCGGCCTTGTCCTTGGCGTCCCTGGCCTCCTTTTCGGCTGCCTTCACCTCGGAGAACTGCTCCATCTCCTGCTCCATGCCCTTGATCTTGGCATCGAGCTGGGACATCTCCTTCATGAGCGCCTTCTCCTTCTCGGCGCTCATCACAGATGTCATGTGCTTCTTCTCGAGGGCCCTGAGCTCCGCCTTGAACTTCCGGATGGACAGCCCGCTCTTGGGCATCTTCTCCCTCCTGAGTTGGATCGCCTTGTCGCGAGGTCGTTGAACTTCCTGTTCCACTCGTCCCTCTGGGCCTTCGCCGTCCTGACCTCGGAGTTGAGCTTGTCCCTCATCTCGCGTCTCTGGTTCGCCTCGTCTATGAGCTTCCTGACCTGGGCGTTGAGCTCGTCCCTCTTCTCGGCCCACTCCCTGGTCTTGTCGTTGAGCTCGTCCCTGAGCCTCTTGTGCCTCTCGGCATCGGAGTTGTGACGCGAACGCTTCTCCTCGAGGTCTCCGATCAGCTCAGTCATTCAGCACCAGCCAACGCCTTCAGAACACAGATGTCTGGACGCGCTCAGGACAATAATAGGTCCTCTTTATATCCTTTTCTGTGGGCTCTGCGCGCAGAGTGGTCGTGGAAGCAGTCTTGCGTCTAGTGCGCGCGGGCGGGCACGCCGCACGTACGCGCACTGGCGTTCTCCGTAGAAACGTTATCATCGCTGATTACCTGGTCGATACCCGTATAAGTCGTCGGGAGCATGATAACATCATCAGGGCGAGTGGAGGAAAGAGGCGCAGCAAGATGACCGAGAAACCCCCCAAGAAGGACCAGGACGCTGAGCAGAGCAGCTTCTTCGGATTCCTCCGGCCGAAGGAGGACCAGAAGACGGCGAAGATGGTCACTGTCAGGGAGGAGAAGAAGTCGCTGCGCAGGGTGGTGAAGGCGAAGCCGATGTCGGTCAAGCACATGGCTGACACGCTGGAGACCAAGAAGATGTCCGACAAGGACATCGAGATCACCACCGCTGTCCTAGAGAATGTCACATCTGCCCCTGCGGCGCCGCGCCAAGAGAAGAGGCCGAAGGGGTTCAACTGCTACGACTGCGGGGCGTTCGTCCCGGAGGGGGCGCTCAGGTGCCCCAAGTGCAACGTCATGTACCTGGGCAACATCTCCGACGAGGACTTCGACGCGTTCGACGAAGCGGCGGAGGAGCTGGCTGCCGACCTGGAGGAGTTCCTTAACAAAGAGGGTTCCCCGGTGCTGCACTTCGACGCCGAGTCCGGCGTCATCAGCTATCTGGGCGACGGCAAGGGCGAGGCGGACTTCGTCTGCGAGTGCTCGCACTGTGGCACGCTCGTCGCGTTCGATACGGACAAGTGCCCGATCTGCGGGACGAGGCTGGAGAGCGGGGACACCGGGCTCGTGAGCCTGTTCTGCGACTCCGACTTCGCATCCGACGCGGAGGACGAGATGGACTGCCCGCTCTGCGGGGAGCATGTCATGCTCCAGGGTGGGATGTGCACGAAGTGCAAGGGGCAGGTCATGTCCGATCGATCCGAAGGACCCCTCAAAGAAGGTCCTGCCCGTCGTCAAAGGCGATAACGTCGTATTTCTACATCTTGACGTCGAGAGCGGAGAGCTCAACTACCTGCAGAGGCTCGCGAGCAAGTACGGCCTCGAGCACGTGACGGTCGCGCTCGAGGGCATCGGGAAGGGAGGCTTCGAGCAGGACTGGAAAGGCCTCCAGAGGATATGAGTGGAGCGTGAAACCCATGGACAATATGGATTCCTTCGATATGTTCAAATTGATGCTGGACGAGCACGCGTCCAGGATCCTCACACTGACAGTAGACCGGTCCATGAACGCGATCGAGCTGGCCGAGGTGCTCGGCATACCCGTGGCAGCATGCTACAGGCGGATAAGGCTACTGCGCAGTGCGGGCATGCTCCGAGAGGAGTCGAAGGTGGTCTCCATAGGCGGTAAGTCGGTCGCCACCTACAGGTCCAGCGTCGAGAGCGCCGAGGTCATGCTCCATGACGGCCGTCTGAGGGTATCCATAAAGGCAAACGGCGCGGAGAGCTCCGACGAGGTCGACCTAGAGGAGGCGGGGATGCTCCATTGGACCGTCCCCGCGAAGCAGAATCCGACCTGACGACTTCAGGGGCCTGCCCGTTCCAGGTTGTCCGCGCGCTTCGCGTACATCCTGCCCTCGCTCTCGTTCAATTTGTTCTGTTCGAGGAACTTCGCAGCCCTTGTCTTGAACTTGGCCGCCCTCTCTGTCTGGCTCGCAGCCTTGGCTTCGTACTTGTGGGCGACTTCGTCCTGCTTGGCTGCCTTCCTCTCCATATGAGCGATCTTGGTTCTCAGCGACTCAGGGCTGAGGTCGGACTTTCCCGTCGCCGCGCCCCTGAGCTCGGCCTCGAATTCCTTCTCCGTGAGACGATATTCGTTGGCGCGCTCCCGTCTCGTTTCGGCCTTCTCCCTGTACGCGACCGCCCTTGCGGAGCATTTCTGGGCCGCAGCCTCGTTCTTCTTGTACTTGTGGAATGCCTTCGCGGCCTTGTGGTTGAAGACATGGGCCTTCTTCCTCAGGATTGCGACGTCCCTGTAAGCCTCCGCCTGGGCGCGTCCGACCCGCGCGGCCTTGATTTGATCGTCATGCTCGTCGTCCGAGATCTCCTTCTTCACAGGGGGTTCGGGCTTGGATTGCTGGCGGAGACTGCTTCGCGCCCTGGTCCTTATCCGTGGCGACTGTACGAGCGGACTCCCGCCTTCCGAGGAAGAGATCGATATCGTCATCCGACCTCTTCTGGAAGTCCTTCTTCCTGTTCAACCCCTCCTCCTGAGAACCCATGATTAATCACCCTGAGAGATGAGTGGGAGCAAATCATGCTCTGGGATGATAATGGTTTGGTCATGGGACTCGTGTTGCATCCGAGCCAGGCGAAGGACCCAGTAGCGCGTCCATCAGAGGGTTAAGGGTGCTGGATGCACTGGCCGCCTTCCGCACGGGACACCGCGCCGTCCCACGTCCCTGCGGGGACGGACCTGGCCGTGAGAAGGTATTTAAATGGACATTCCGTTCCGCCAAACAACGAAGGGATACGCATGGTCAAAGCATGTCTTCTGGTTTGCTGCAAGCTGCTCAAGACGAAGAAGGTGGTCGAACTGGCCAAGAAGCAGGAGGGCGTCAAGGACGCCTTCCCGGTCCACGGCCGGTGGGACATCGCGGTCGAGACCGAGGAGCTAGCCCTCGGGGAGATCGCGAAGATCGGCATGAACATCTACAAGGCGGAAGGGGTCGAGATTGTCGAGACCCTCATCGGATTCCCGGAGGAGTGATTCAGATGGTCAAGGCGGTCATACTGGTCATGCTCGAGCCGAAGACATTCGAGGACTCGAACAAGCTCACCAAGATACCTGGGGTCACTGATGGGTTCCTGGTGTTCGGGCACTACGATTACATCGCGTTCGTCGAGGTGTCTGACCTGTCCAAGGTCAGCCAGATCGCTGACAAGATTCAGAAGATCGGCTTCGTCAGGTACGTCGAGACGCTCATTGAGAGGTAGTCCCGTCGGAACAGTCGACAAACCCCTTCCATATCGTTGTTTTTGATGCTTTCCTGAAAGAGGATGCGCTGTTCAGACCCGATGTTTTACGATTCTCGAAGTCGCGCTACGGACTGCGCGCGCTCGAACGTGCGCACATGCGCACAATCTGGGAACGCGCTCGGTTAAGCCTAAATAATGGCACCCTAATCCCGCGGGCAACCGGGAACGGGAGAGAGCAAGGATGGTAGACATAACCCTCATTATCCCAATTGCGGGATTGGTCGGTCTGGCGTTCGCTGGCTATCTGACCTGGTATGTTTTCAGGAAGGACCTCGGGACACCTGAGATGCAGGAGATCGGGGATGCTATCCGCCAGGGCGCCATGGCCTACATGAAGAGACAGTACACGACGATCATAGTCATCAGCCTGGTGCTGAGCGTCCTGATAGGGGCGCTGATTGAACCGAAGGTATGGGTCGGCCTGGCGTTCGTCGTCGGCGCGCTCGCGTCGGCCGTGTCGGGCTACATCGGCATGTACGTCAGCGTCAGGTCCAACATCAGGACGGCGTCGGCCGCGCGCAGGAGCCTCAACGAGGCCCTCGTGACGAGCTTCAGGGGCGGTGCGGTGTCCGGCATGGGCGTCGTCTCGCTCAGCTTGCTCGGCGTCGCCGGCATCTTCTACACATTCCACACAGTGATGGACTTCACGACCTCTGAATCCCTCGACGCCGCGATCGGGTTCGCCTTCGGTGCGAGCTTCGCGGCACTCTTCGCCCAGCTCGGCGGCGGGATATACACGAAGGCCGCCGATGTGGGCGCGGACCTCGTCGGCAAGATCGAGGCGGGCATCCCTGAGGACGACCCGAGGAACCCCGCGGTCATAGCTGACCTCGTCGGCGACAACGTCGGCGACTGCGCAGGCAGGGGTGCGGATCTCTTCGAGTCGACTGCAGCGGAGAACATCGGTGCTATGGTGCTCGGTCTGAGCCTGTTCACATTCTGGACATCTCCAGATATATTGCCTGTGGGCATGAGGTGGGACGAGACAGCCGCACTCGCCTGGATATTCTTCCCGCTCGTCGCAAGGTCCTTCGGTATCTTCGCGTCCCTGGTCGGAATCATGACCGTCAGGCTCTCGAGGGAGGACAAGGACCCGATGTCAGGCATCAACATGGGTTACTATGTCACATGCGCCCTCGCAGCGGGGTTCTTCTACATCGCGACGAAGGTCATGTTCGAGGACCAGCTCGGGAGCGATTACCTGTACTTCTTCGGAGCTGGCCTGATTGGCATATCGCTGAGCATAGTCATAGTGTATATCACCCAGTACTACACCTCCGGCTCCTGGAGGCCCGTCAAGGAGATCGCGGAAGCGTCCACGACCGGTCCGGCGACGAACATCATCACCGGTCTGTCGATCGCGATGGAGAGCACCGCTCTCCCTGTAATTGCCATAATCGTGTCGCTGCTGGGCTCGTTCGCGTTGGGCCAGATGGCTGCACCCGACGACCCGGCTATCACTTCGGCCGTGGAGGGATTCAGCACATACGAGCTGATCTACGGGTTCTACGGCACGGCCGTCGCGACCATGGGCATGCTCGCGACATGCGCGTTCATCCTCGCGACCGACACATTCGGCCCGATAACGGACAACGCTGGCGGCATCATCGAGATGTCGAAGCAGCCTGAAGAGATAAGGGTCAGGACCGACAAGCTGGACGCCTGCGGCAACACCACGAAGGCCCTCACGAAGGGCTACGCCATGGCAAGTGCCGCGCTAGCCGCGTTCCTGCTGTTCGGAGCGTACTTCGAGAGGGTCGCGATCAAGAAGTTCGACGGAGACCTCTCGCAGGCGTTCCATGTCGACCTAGCCCAGCCCGACGTGTTCGTCGGTGGGCTCCTCGGAGCGATGCTCGTGTTCCTGTTCGCCTCGCTCGCGATAAGGGCGGTCGGCAAGACGGCCCACCAGATGATAAACGAGGTCAGACGCCAGTTCAAGGAGAACCCTGGCATCATGGACCGCACCTCGAAGCCTGACTACGCGAGGTGCGTGGACATAGCGACCAAGGGCGCCCTCAAGGCGATGGTCGTCCCGGCGCTCCTGCCTGTGCTCGTTCCAGTCCTGTTCGGAGTGGCCATGGCGCACCTGGGCTACGACGCCCCGCAGGCTGTCGGTGCGATGCTGATGGTCGGCACGATAACCGGCATAATGGTCGCGAACATGTTCAACAACGGTGGAGGGGCCTGGGACAACGGCAAGAAGTACATAGAGACCGGCCACTTCGGCGGCAAGAAGACCCCGGCGCACGCGGCCGCGGTCGTCGGAGACACCGTCGGCGACCCGCTCAAGGACACGGCAGGACCTTCGATACACGTGCTCGTCAAGCTGCTCTCGACAGTGACGCTCGTGTTCGTGGGACTGTTCATCCTTACCTGATGGGGCCGCCCCCCATCGGCAAACCATTTATACCACTAGCGTAATCGAGAAGACCGCGAGCCATCATTCAGAGGATTGTCTAGATGTACGTCATAGCATCCAAGGAGGATGTCGTCAGAATCCCACCACAGCTGCTGGGAGAGGACTTCACCAAGCTGTCGGAGAGGCTGACCCAGGAGTCCTTCCAGAACAAGGTGGAGGCGGACGGCAGCTACACCGTGCTCGTAAGGAACATCGAGCACCTGGGCGAGGGTAGGATCATCCACGGCGACGGCGCGGTGTACCAGAAGGTCAAGTTCGACGCCCTTATGTTCAGACCGATGGTCCACGAGGTCGTGGAGGGGCACATCTGCGAGGTGCTGAAGTTCGGCGCCTTCGTCAGGTTCGGGCCGCTGGACGGGCTGCTCCACATCAGCCAGATCATGGACGACAGGATTGATGTCGATGTGGATGGCAGGAGGCTCCTCGGCAAGGACACGAAGCGCGAGCTGCGCGTCGGCGACGCCGTGAGGACGAGGATAGTCTCTCTCAGCATCAACGAGAGGAGCCCGAGGGAGAGCAAGATCGGGCTCACGATGCGGCAGCCTGGCCTCGGCAAGCTCGAGTGGATCGAGGAGGACCGCAAGAAGCGGGAGGGCAAAGCATGAAGATCGAAAGGGCCTGCAAGAAGTGCTGCTTCGTCACCGAGGATGACAAGTGCCCTCAGTGCGGCGCAGACACCTCAAAGGACTGGCAGGGCTATCTCGTGGTCATAGACCACACGAAGTCCGAGATGGCCAGGAAGATGGGCATACATGTCAACGGGAAGTACGCCCTCAGGGTACGCTGAGTCGTTCCCGGAGAGGGATCTGGAACTCCCTGAGGACCTGAGGGACGCTCTCGCCAAGCCGATGGGCGAGTTCGTCCAGGCATGGTCCTTGAAGAAACGCCTTAAGGACGCCCCGAGGGTCGTGTCCGTCGGGGACGTCGTCACAGTCACGCTCCTTCAGATGAACATGGAGCCCGACGTCGCCGTGTTCGACTACAGGACGAAACGGTCCGAGGACGTCGGGGCGAAGGAGCGCATCGCGAAGATGTCCGGGCGTCTCGTGAAGGTCGAGAACCCGCCCGGGAGGATAACCCGCGCCATGTGGCGAGAGGTCCGGGACGCGGTGAACGCGAGAGACAGGGTCAAGATAGAGGTCTCCGGAGAGGAGGACCTGGCCGCGCTGGTCGTGATCGCGACCGGCCCCGAGGGCACGGGCGTGCTGTACGGCATCCCCAACGAGGGGATGGTCCTGGTACGCGTTGGCCCGGAATCGAGGGCATTCGCCGCGGCAGTGATCAGACGCATGACAAGGTGAGACGATGGAAATTGAGGTAGTCACGAAGAAGGAGAACGAGGTGCTCGACAGGGTCGAGGTCAGGTTCAAGGCAGTCCACACGAAGGAGGGGACCCCTAAGAGGGAGGACGTGAGGCAGAAGCTCGCGGCGCTCCTGAAGGCCCCTGCCGAGAGAGTCGTCGTCGACTCCATGGACTCCGAGTTCGGCAAGACCGAGACGATGGGCTACGCCAAGGTCTACAAGACCAAGGAAGCCGTCATGAAGTACGAGCGCGCGTACGTCCTGGTCAGGAACAAGCTCAAGGAGAAGAAGGTCAAGAAGAAGGCAGCCGCCGCCCCCGCGAAGAAGGCGGAAGGCGCCAGGAAGTGAGGTGAGCGGACATGGCTGAAGAGAAGAAGAAGGTGCCGAAGGCGAAGACGCCGAGGAAGGCCAAGAAGGATGCCTACAAGCTCGAAGGCGGGAAGCTCACCAGGGTCAAGGCCCATTGCCCGAAGTGCGGTGCAGGGGTCTTCATGGCCCAGCACGCCGACAGGACGTCCTGCGGCAAGTGCGGCTACACCGAGTTCAAGAAGAAGTGAGCCCTCAAACCTCTGCGCAGCGGTCAGGCGGCCATGTTTCTTGCCGTCGGTCCCTGACCTGCGATGCCTATTCAGAAAGGTTCAATACTGGCCTCCGGATGGGGGTCACGGATAAGCAGCCCCCCAGGAGTTGTCGACCGTGGAGCTTTGGTTCTTGATGGCGATCTTCGTAGCCCTCTTCTGGGGCTCCGCGGGCATTTTCGCCAAGGCTACCACGAGCCGCCTCGGCGTCCAGCGGGTCGCCCTGATAATCGCCGTCGTTGAGGGCGCGATGTACACCGTGGGATTCCTGGTCCTGAGGACGCCCGGGCCGATTAGCCTCGGGGACGGAGTGCTCGCCGCCGCGTCCTGCGTCATCGGGATACTGGGCTATCTGTGCTATTTCGAATCGATGATGGAAGGGCAGGTGTCCATCGTCGGCACGATCTCCGCGGCGTATCCAGTCCTGACCGTGGTGGGTGCGCTCCTCCTGCTCTCCGAGACCATGACGTTGGCCCAGATGGCAGGGGTCGTCGCAATCATCGGCGGGGTGATAGCCCTGTCGTACGAACGCAATCCCGGCTCAGCCACATCCGTGAGCCGAAGGTCCATCATCTTCGCGATGCTGGCGTTCTTCTTGTGGGGAGTCTGGAGCCTGTCGTCAAAGGTTGCGGTGGACCGCATCGGGGCTGGCAACCTGTTCGGGTTCTACATCCTATCGTCACTCACGGCCCCTGTCCTCTATGCATGGTTCCGAAGGGTCCGCCCGTGCCCCATGAGGGGGACGGACCCGAGTCGGAAGGCATGGGTGCTGGGAGGGATTGGGCTCGCGCTCAACGTCATCGGTGCGTTCGTTTACACCTACGCGCTGCAGGAGGGGAACGCCTCTCTCGTCGTGCCGACCTCGAGCGCCTACCCGATAGTCACGGTCGTGCTCGCTATAGCGGTCTTGAAAGAGAAACTGGACCGGATGCACGCCCTCGCGTTGGCGTGTGTGATCCTCGGCCTGCTGCTGATGGCAGTGACGGTGTAGCGCGGCCTATCCAGGCCAGTGCCAAGGTAGATATACGCTCTCGTATTATCAACGGCCGGGCCTGTAGTGTAGCTAGGATATCACAGGGGCCTCCGGAGCCCCGAACTCGGGTTCGAATGGCGGCGTACGAACCGCCCGAGATTCCCGACAGGCCCGCCTCACAATCCCATCAGTCTATTATATCCGCCCGTCTTTCTCAGGTCCGATGCATCTCACCAGACAGGAAGAGGGCGTGCTGGCCGGAGAGGAGGGGCCGGGCCGGCAGAAGGCCATGCAGCTCCTCGTGGCCCTCGGTGACATATACAACGCCGAGAGGCTCGTCCCCATAGCGTCTGCACAGGTCTCCGGGGCATCGTTCAAGACGGTCGGGGATGCGGGCATCACGTGGTTGGAGGACTTCTCACGGGAGGCGAAGGTCTCAGTGAGGGCGACCGTGAACCCGCTCGGTCTGGACCTCCGACGGTGGGAGGAGATGGGCGTCGATCCGGGGTTCCACTCCAAGCAGGAGAGGATAGTGGCCGCGTACCGGAAGATGGGGCTCGAGCCGCTGTACACCTGCACTCCGTACCTCGCAGGGAACAGGCCGCGAAGGGGTCAGCACCTGGCTTGGGCAGAATCGTCGGCGACGGTCTTCGCCAACTCGTTCCTGGGTTCGAAGACGAACCGGGAGGGTGGTCCGTCGGCCCTGGCTGCAGCGGTCATAGGGAAGACGGCGGAGTACGGCCTGCACCTGGACGAGAACCGGATGCCAAAGATCCGGATAGACATCGGGACCATACCTGACGGCCTCGTCCCGCTGGCAGGATACGTGGTCGGGAAGATAGCTGGGAATCGCGTCCCATACATCACGGGCTTGGACATCGGACCGGACGGTCACAAGGCATTCGGGGCGGCACTGGCGGCGACGAGCGCAGTCTCAATGTACGCTTACTCGGAGAGGGGAAGCCGGAGCAAGGTTGACCTCTCGGAGGTCTCCGAGAAGGTCGTCCTTCCGACGTCCGAGATCCAGGCCGCGGCCGACGGGCTGTCCGGCGGCGACGACTGGGATCTTGTCGCAATCGGCTGCCCGCACTGCTCGCCGGCGGAACTGAGAAGCCTGGCGAAGACCCTGAAGGGCAAGAAGCCGACGGCGAGGTCTGATGTCTGGTTCTGCACCTCGAGGAAGGCGTACGCATCGTGCCCGAAGGAGGTCGCAATCCTGAAGCGCTTTGGGAAGGTCCTCTGCGACACGTGCATGGTGGTCGCGCCCATCGAGACGATGTACGAGCGCACCGCTTCGGACTCCGGGAAGGCCATGGTCTACCTACCGACCCTCGGGAAGCAGAAGGCGTCATTCAGGACGACACCGCAGCTCCTGGAGGCGATATCACGCTGATACGTGGCAGGCGAATCAGGGCTGGGGCTGGCTCCGGTAAGGCGGTCGTCAGCACATCCCCGCTGTCGTTCCTGGGCGGTATCGACCCGAAGACCGGGATGATACTGGACCCGGACAGCGATGCGAGGGGCGAGAACGTCTCCGGCCGCGTGCTGTGCTTCCCCTACGGGAAGGGGAGCACGGTCGGGTCCTATTCCATGTACCAGCTCCGCCTCAATGGGCTCGCCCCGCAGGCCATCGTGAACGCGTCGGCGGAGCCGATCGTCGCCACGGGGGCCATAATGAGCGAGATTCCGATGGTCGACGGGATCGCGATATCCTTGCTGCGGCCGGGGGATCAGCTGGACGTGGACGCCTCGGAGGGCGTCGTGGATCTCAAGGACGTGACCGAGAAGCACGTCGTAACGGTGCTCCTGAGGCGCGGCGGACGGATACTCCTGCTCCGCAGGAGCGACAAGGTGGGCTCATTCAGAGGCATGTGGGCGGGGGTGTCTGGATTCATCGAGCCAGGCGAGCCCGAGCTCGATGCCGCCAGGCGTGAACTGGAGGAGGAGGCGGCCGTCTCGACGGCCAGGCTGACGCGACGGGCGGAACCGGAGCGCTTCAGGGACGGAAATGTCGTATGGTGTGTACACCCGTTCCTCTTCGACGTGAAGAAGTCCACGGTGCGCATAGACTGGGAGCACGACGCGTACGAGTGGATAGCCCCTGAAGGGATATGCAGATTCGAGACGGTCCCAGGCCTCCCGTCGATCGTCCGGAAGCTGTTGGGCAAGTGAGCCCGCGGGTCAGCCCTGGATGGTGTAATCGACCTCGCGCTCGAGCAGGTTGAGCTGGTGGCTCTCGAGCGTCGACCGGTTCACAGCCATGAGCAGGATCGACTGGTTGATCGCAACCTGGTCCCTGAGTGACTGTATCAGCCTCAACACTGTGATGAAGTTGTTGTTGGTGATGAGGTACTCCAGACCGTCCAGGAGCACTATCCCGCCGCCTGTCTGCGACAGGAACTGCTCAAGCGAGATGCTGAGCTTCTCGAGGTCCTTGGGGCGTATCGCGTTGTCCCTCCCGACATTCGAGAGCCATATCACGGGGGTGTCCTTGAGGTCGAACTTGCTGCGTATCTTCGCGGGGTAGTTGCGCGTCACGCAGTAGCCCTTCATGCCCATTTTGAGCGTCTTAAGGAAGAGGGTGTACGATGTCTCCGGCTTGTCCTCCTCCACGAGATACGAGAACGAGCGCTCGAGTTGGGTCACCCTATCCGCGGGCTGGATCACCGGCGGCCTCGGGGCCTGGGCCGCATGCTCTGTCGCGACCCCCATGAAATGCTCCATGAGAGAGGTCGCCAGCGCCTGGTCGACCCCCTTCACCTTCGCGATGTCCTCCACGGAGGATGTCTTGACAGATTGCGGAGTGGTGTAGCCGGCCTCGAAGAGGGCGTCAGCAGCCGCAGGGGTCACCCCATCGAGTGATTTTAGCGTGTCAAGGAACGGGACGGCCATCTCCGGCTGTGCCGGTTGCTGCCCTGCAGGGACAGCCTGGCCCGGTGCACCAGCAGGTGCTGACGGGGCATGTGCGGGCGCCTCCGCCTTGTTGAGGTGTTCGTGGATGCGCTTCGCGTCGGCCTTGGTCATCGTGTCGACGAGCGAGACGTCCTCTGGGTTCGCGGCCCTGAGGTTATCGAGCGTTGTGTACCCGGCCTCGAAGAGCTTGATCGCCTTGTCAGCCGTCACGCCGGGGATGCTCGTCAGGGCATCCAGACCGGCCTTCATCTTCAACGATGTGATGCCTATGAGGAGTGGCTCGCTTGCCACGTTCCACTCGACGATGTACTCGCCCTTGGGAGGAGCGACGCAGTCCAGTCTGCGTGCGCGCGTCTCGCGGCAGATGCGGTCCTTCCATTGGTCCATCACGCCTTCGATCTTCGGGGAGCATTCGAGCTCCACCCGGATGAACTCCTCGACGTTGAGGCCCATGTCCTTCCTCATCTGCTGGATGCGCCGGACCATCTCCCTGGAGAACCCCTCCGCCTCGAGGGCGGGGGTCATCTCGAGGTCGAGATAGATTATCCCCTTGCTGAACTCGGCGCTCACCACGTCCGGCGGCAGAGTCGAAGTGAAAGAGACCATGTTGGGAAGGATCTTGACCAGCTGGCCCTCTATGCCCAGGGAGTACTCGCCCTTGTCGATCCCGGCCTTTATGGACTTGGCTGGCCGGTTCTTCAGAAGTACGGCTATCTTGCTGGACCACTGCCTGTAGACCTTCCCGATCGCGTTTGGGTTCGGGACGACGCTGAGGAGCATCTCGTCCCATTCCTCGCCCTCTGGCACCATCTGAAGGTCCTTGATGTTGTTCTGCGTCAGCAGGGTGGCCTTGAGCTGCACCAGCGACTCGGACGCGTCCATCGAGGTGGCCTTGATGATCATCCTCTTGAGCGGCCACCGCAGGTTCACGTTGCTCTCCTGTCTGATCCTGGCCACAATCTCGGATATCTCCTGGACGAGGGTCATCCCCTCCTCGATGGAGGCGTCGATCCACTTCTCCGCGGGCGCCGGCCAGGGCAACATGTGCACGCTCTCCGGTCGACCGTTGAGATTGGAGTGGATCGTCTCCGTTATGTGCGGGCATACGGGCGCGAGCAGTGTCACCGCGGTGGTCAGCGCCTCGTGCAGGACCTTGAACGCGGCGGTCTTGTCCGCGTCCTCACCCTCCTTCCATAGGCGGTCCCTGACGAGCTTGACGTACCATCTCGACAGGTCAGCGACCGTGTAGTCATCGAGCATGCGCAGCGCCCTGTGGATGTCGTAGACCTCCATGGCCGCCGTGAAATCCCTCTTGAGTGACTCCGTCCTGGAGAGCATCCACCTGTCCTCAGGTCTTAGTGCGTCGGAGATCCCGTCCATCCTGACCGACGCGGGCTCGAACTTGTCGATAGACATGTACAATGTCGCGAACTTGTAGACGTTCCAGAGAATGTTCAGGGTCCTGTTCGCAGCCTTCACGCCCTCGGTCTGGAAGAGTATGTCCTCCCAGGGAGCGTTCGTCTTCAGGAGATAGAACCTGAGCGAGTCGGCGCCGAGCTGGTTGACGATCGCCACCGGGTCGACCGCGGTCCCGTCGCTCTTGGACATGGCCTCGCCCTGAGGCGTAAGGGCCCATCCGTGCATGAGGACGGAGTTGTACGGTGATTTGCCGAACGCGACCACACCCGTTACGAGCTGCGAGTAGAACCAGCCCCGTGTCTGGTCGTGTGCCTCGGTTATCCACTCGCTCGGCCACCACTTGTCGAACTCCTCTTTGGATGCGGGGTACGCGAGGGACGCCCAAGAGCAGGTGCCTGCGTCGAGCCAGACATCCAGCACATCCGGCACCCTCCTCATCTCGCCCTTGCACTTCCCGCACTCGAACGTGATGTTATCGATCCAGGGCCTGTGGACGTCCATCCCCTCGACGTAGCCTCTTCCGGACCGGAGCTCCTCGAGCGAGGAGACGACCCTGATGTTCCCGCACTGGCATTTCCAGACGGGGAGGGGCGTGCCCCAGTACCTCTGCCTGCTTATGCACCAGTCCCGCGCGTTCGAGATCCAGTCCCTCTCCCTGCTGGACCCTGCCCACTCGGGGTACCACTTGACCTTGTCGTTCGCGGCGTTCAACTGGTCCTTTATGGCTGAGACCTTGAGGAACCACTGTTCCGTGATCCTGTAGATGATGGGTTTCTTGCATCGCCAGCAGTGACCGTATCTGTGGGTCACCGTTCCCTGGTGGAACATGGCACCAGCCTTGACCAGGTCGTTCATGACGGTCGCATTCGCGTCCCTCACGTGCATGCCCATGTAGTGGTCGCCGACCTCGTCCGTGTAGTTCCCCGCCTCGTCGACGGGCGAGAACGGTTCCAGGTCGTGCCTGACCCCTATGTCGAAGTCGTCCGGACCGTGCCCAGGGGCGATGTGGACTATGCCCGTGCTCTCGTTCGTGACCGTGTCGGACGGCACGACTGCATGCACCCAGTGCCCGCGGATCTGCTTCTGATACGGCACCAGTTCTGAAAGCGGATGTCTGTAGTGTAGCCCTATGAGGTCAGCGCCCTTCAATGTGGCGAGGATCTTCAGCTCCTCGACCCCCGCGGTCGTCCGGAGCTCCTCCACCTTCTCTTCCAGGAGGATGATAGTCTCCTCGGCCTGGCCTCGCCTGACGCTGACCCTCGCGTATGTGAAATCGGGGTGTACGGCGGCTGCCAGATTGCCCGGTATGGTCCATGGTGTCGTCGTCCAGACAAGCAGGTACTCATCGGCCCTGCCCTCGATCGGGAACTTGACGAAGATCGACGGGTCGGTCTCGTCCCAGTACTCGATCTCGGCCTCGGCGAGCGCGGTCTCGCACCGTGGGCACCAGGGGAGGACCCGGAGGTCGGTCTCGAGAAGACCCTTGTCATGTGCCTGGCGGAGCGTCCACCAGACCGATGCGATGTATGACGGGTTGATGGTCAGATATGGGTTGTCCCAGTCCATCCATACTCCGAGGAGCTTGAAGTCCTCCGTCATCTTGGACTTGGACTTTATCGCGTAATCCCTGCACGTCGAGACGAACTTGTCGATGCCCTGGACCTCGATCTCCTTCTTGGTCTTGATCCCGAGGGCCTGCTCGACCTTCACCTCGATCGGGAGGCCATGCATGTCGTAACCTGGCTGGTCCCGGACGCGGAACCCCTGCATGCGCCTGAACCTGACGACGGTGTCCTTGAGCACCTTGTTCCACGCGGTCCCGACGTGTATCGGACCGGTGGTGTAAGGTGGTCCATCCAGGAAGTAATAGGCCCTCCCGGACTCGTTGAGCCTCTTGACCTTCTCGTAGATGCGAGTGCGTTCCCACATCGCCCGGACTTCTTTCTCAAGCTGGGCGGGGGAGTAGTTCTCGTCTACTTGACGCATAATCAATCTTCCTTGTAGACCATATTGATGGGGGGTATTTTAAATAATGCGACCTCAGAAGCATGCCACGTCAATCATGAGGGCGATGGCTGGAGGGCCTGCAAGATCCGTCAACGCGGCATGTGAGGCTCCGGTGGGTGTCACGACCAGGAGTCGAGGCTGGCCTGGGAACCGGCTCCATCCTTGGCTGCGAACCGTGTCAGGACCGAATCGATGCGGTCGACGGAGAAGCTGTGTCTGTCGCACATGATCCTGCGCACCTGCTCCGGGTCCGCAGGCCTCCAGGACATCGAGTAGTCGTCGGATGTCTGCGGCCTCAGGAATATCTCTCTCACGTCAAGGTATTCGGTGGGCACCGCCACCTTGCCCTCGAGAGCAACATGCTCGAGATCGCCCAGTCTCTTAAGCAGAGCCAGCCCCTTCTTGGGTCCTATCCCCTTGACACCGTCATTGAAGTCGGTACCGACGAGGATGCCTATGTCGACGAGCTGCTCTCGCGTTACGCCGAGGGTGTATAGCACGTCGCCGAGGCTGACGACCTCGGGGGTGACATCCACGGTCTTGCCCGAGGGCAGCCGCCTCTTCCCGGCTAGGGTCAGGTTCCGGACCAGTGTGGAGGTCCCGAAGAGCATCGCATCGAAATCCTGTGACGCACCAGCCCAGACCCCCCCCGTACGAACCATCGCGGCCATCTGGGCCTCGCCCTCTCCCGGTGCAGCCACCCAAGGGACGCCCATGGCGTCCAGGAGCCCCTTCGACTCTTCGACCATGGGCGTCTCGAGCCTCGAGGATCTCGAGGCGGCAGTCTGCGCGCGTCTCATGTCCCCTGCCTCGACGGCTACCTTCCACTCCTTCTCGGCCGCCGCCCTCGCCGCCCGTCTCACTTCGATGGTCTTACGCTTGAGTTCCGGCGGGGTCCCGTCGAAGACATACACGGGCTTGATTCCGAGCTCCAGAAGGGTCGCGGTGCGGTAGAAGAGCCCCGAGATGTGGGAAGTCACCCTCCCATCCCGGTCCATGAGGGGCGTGCCATCAGGCTGACGGATCGTCGTTAGGAACTGGTACAAGGTGTTGAACGCATCGATGGCAATCGACCGCCCGCTCAGATCCTCCAGCCGGATAGGCTTCCTCTGAACCAGGTCGGATATGTCGACGCCCATGTCGAGCCTCCATTCACGCCAGTCTGACGTGTCGGGCGCTCAGGTTGACGACCCTTTGTCCGAAGACATCGGTAGGAAGATCACCAGGAGCGCTACCCCGAGCCACGCTGCGGTTATGATTATCAGGAACACGTTGGCCTTGAATATGACGCCCATGCACAACAGGATGGCCGGCATGACGAAAGTGATGTAGGCCAGAATCGGGTGCTCGCTCATCTTCTCGGGCATGTGTTGACCGTCCTCCGTGAGTACCCCAAGGGATATTAATCCTTTGACCCTCCGCAGGCCCTGAGTGCGTCTATGGCCCCACCGACGTCGGGGGCCTTGAAGACCGATGTCCCGGCCGCGAGTATGTCCGCGCCCGCGCGCGCTGCGGCCTCGCCAGTCTCTATCGTGATGCCGCCATCGATCTCGACGGGTACGACGTGCCCCTGTCGTTCCATCTCGCGCTTCGCGATGGCGATTTTCGGGAGCACCTGCGGCATGAACGACTGCCCTCCGAACCCGGGGTTCACAGACATGACGAGCAGCAGGTCGATCTCGGAGAGGTATGGGAAGGCATCCTCCACGGGAGTGGGGGGGTTGACGGCCAGACCCGCCTTCTTCCCGAGGGCACGTATCTGTCCCAGGGTCGCGTGCAGGTCCTGCTCCGCTTCCAGATGCACTTCGATGATGTCCGACCCGGCGTCGGCGAAGGCCTTCACGTGCCTTTCCGGGTGCGTGATCATCAGATGGGCTATGAACGGCAGACGGGATTTGTCCCTCAGCGCCTTCACCATGGAAGGCCCTATTGTGATGTTCGGCACGAACACGCCGTCCATCACGTCTGATGTGGACATAGTCCGCCCCGGCCGCGGTTATCATTCGGACCTCGTCCCCGAGCCTCGAGAAGTCGGCGGCGAGTATGGATGGCGCTACTTGTGGCATCATCCATCCGTACGGCTGAAGAGGTCTTATGGTTTTTGGCCTTGCGAACGGTTTTAATACCCTCATCCGGATAAGCGATGCATGCCCGAAGCGAGGCACGCAGTAGACAAGGTCCAGGGATGCGACATAGAGGGATGCAAATCTCAAGCCGAGAGGTCCATCTCGGGCAAGAAGGTCGAGAAGGCAGGACTCACCCTCTCCGCCGACCCCGAGAAGGCCGTCCACCTCTGCCGCGACCACTACAGGGAGTACAAGAAGCGGTCAAAGAAGGACAGGACCCTGGAAAGGCTAGGCTGGTAGCCCCGAGTACTGGCGGTCTGGTCCCCCCCGAAAGTACGAAATACGCCCTGATGATTGGGTCAGCGTGAAACCGGAGGCCATCCAACTTCTATCCAACGCGGGACTGTTCGGTCCCGCCGTCATCTTCCCGATCATCCTCCAGAACGAGTTCGGGGCTTCCAAGAGCACGATCGGATTGATCGCCGGAGGTTTCGCCGCTGCTGGATTCATATCGAGCTATCTTTTCGGAAGGGCGTCCGACATCCACGGCAAGCGGATGGTGCTCCTGCTTGGCCTGCTCCTCTCCGCCGTCGCCACCGTCGCGCAGGCTGCATCTCTTCTCTGGGGCGGCCTGCCGGTCGTCGCCGGGGTCAGGATACTGGTCGGGTTCTCCTCGGGGATGTTCCCCGCCGCGCTCATGGCCTACGCGTACGAGGCGAAGGGGAAGATGGGGAAGTTCAGTGCGTGGGGTGCCGCAGGCTGGGGCATAGGCAACCTCTGCGTGGGGATGTTCGGGGTCTTCTACGAAGGGGCGTACATCTACAGTGCGGGCCTGCTGTTCGTGTCCTACGCGATAGCCCTGAGGCTCCCCTTCGTGAAGGAGGCGAGGATGAGCGTGCCGCTGTTCCCGGCCGCCCTCATCAAGAGGAACGCTCCGGTGTACTCGGCCATGCTGATCAGGCATACCGGGGCGAACATGATCTGGGTCACCTACCCACTGTTCCTCGTCAGCATCGGCGCGGACATCGAGTGGATCGGAATAATCTACGCTGTCAACGCGTTCGGCCAGTTCTTCATAATGAATTACCTGGACCGGTATGATCCCGCGTGGCTGGTAGCAGTCGGGCTTGCGATGTCGGGCGCGACATTCTACATGTTCCTCCTCGCGAGCAACTACTGGGAGATTGTGCCGTCCCAGGTGGCTTTGGCGCTCGCATGGTCATGCCTCTATGTGGGTAGTGTGAGGTACGTCCTGGATCGGAACAAGGAGAAGGCTACGGCGGCCGGTATCCTCTCGAGCGTCACGAGCATCTCAGGCGTCGTGGGCCCTGTCCTGGGAGGTCTGGCAGCGGCCCTTCTTGACTTCAAAGGGACGATTGCGATTGCGACGATGATGTCGTTCATCGCATTTGGGATATTCGTGTATGAGCTGAGGCGGTCCGGAGAGCTTTATCGCCTGAGACCTCGTTCGTGGGTGCCACGATGAAGGTCGTCTTCCTCGGAACGGGCGGAACGTACCCCTCCAAGCACAGGAATGTCACATCCATCGCGGTTCAGATGCCAGGGGAGGTCCTCATGTTCGACTGTGGCGAGGGGACCCAGAGACAGCTCATGCACTCGTCCGTCTCATTCATGAAGATATCGAGGATATTCATATCGCACCTGCACGCAGATCATTTCCTCGGCATTCCAGGTCTGATACAGAGCATGAGCCTGAACGGCCGGGAAGCAACGCTCGAAGTGTATGGGCCCGAGGGCACCGAGGAGACGGTCAGGGCGATGTTGAACCTGGGGTACTTCAAATGCGCGTATCCCGTGGTCGCACGGGATGTCGTTGCGCGGTCCGTGCTCGATATGGGGGCTTACTGGGTCAAAGTCGCATCGGCAGATCACACCGTGCCTGCCCTCGCGTACTCCGTGGAGGAGAAGCCGCGCCCTGGACGGTTCGACCCATCGAAGGCCAAGGACCTGGGTGTCCCGGAGGGACCCATGTTCAGAATCCTCCAGGAAGGCAAGCCAGTCATCGTGAGGGGCAAAGAGGTGCGCCCCGAGGCGGTGCTCGGACCGCCGAGACGAGGGAGGAAGTTCGTGTACACTGGAGACACGAGACCGAGCGATGAGCTGGTCGAGTTCTCCAAGGACGCGGACATACTCGTTCACGATTGCACGGTGGACTCCAATCACGCTTTGCTCGCATCCGAGTTCGGGCACTCCACTGCTGCCGGAGCGGCGACCGTCGCCAAGGAGGCAGGGGTCAGGAGGCTCTTCCTCGTACATTTCAGTCCGAGATACGACGACGTGAGCGTCCTCAGGGATGAGGCGAAGAAGGTGTTCCCGGACTCGGAGACGGCTGAGGAATTCTCCGACCATGTGGTGAGGCACAGAGACTAGACAACAGGGTTATCTCCGTGTCCGTGGATACTCGCTCATGCAGCTGGGGACGTTCTCGATCGTGGCGCGTGATAAGAGGTCCGGTGATTTCGGGGTCGCCTCGGCAACCGCGGCCCCGTGCGTGGGGGCGATGCTCCCGTACGCCATGGAAGGCGTGGGGGCAATCGCAACCCAGGCATGGGTGAACGTGAACCTCGGATACATTGGCCTCCAGGTCATGAGATCTGGAATACCTGTCAAGGCTGCCCTCGAAGCCCTCCTGTCGGATGACGATGGCCGAGAGAGGCGCCAGGTCATCGGGATAGATGAGCTTGGCGTGTTCGGCCACACCGGGGACGAGTGTACCGACGCGAAGGGCCACATCATCGGCAAGGATTTCGCTGTTGCGGGGAACATCCTCTCGAGCAAGGACGTCCTGGACGAGATGGTCTTGACGTTCAAGGCATCGAAAGGGGATCTATCGGACAGGCTTCTAAGGGTCCTCGAAACTGGGGAAAGGACCGGGCGGCGATTCACGGGGCAAGATGTCCGCGGTCGTGCTCGTGGCATCCCCGAAGCCGAAGCTGTACCACGACCTCAGGGTGGACCTGAGCATCGATCCCCTCAGGGAGTTGCGCCGCTTGCACTCGGAGTGTGTCCGGATGCAGGATGAGTGTGGAGATGACGACGGAGAGGTCCTTAGGAAGCGCGTCCTCCGTGTTCAGAGATGAACAACCTCCCTCGACAGCAATAGTCGTCAATGCGATACCAATTTATAGCAAAATCTTGTTCAACCTTGTCCAGAGGCAGGAGGGAGCAGTAACGATGTATCCCGCCGGTTGCTCCCTGATGCTGCAACTACAACGAATCTGGTAATCGTGGGGGACCCGAGAATGGCACTGCTAGAGGTCAAGGACCTTAGGACTTACTTCAAAACGCAGGAAGGCACACTGAAGGCCGTCGACGGTATCGACTTCTCGCTGGAGAAGGGCGAGGCGATGGGGCTCGCGGGCGAATCTGGCTGCGGTAAGACGACGGCTGCGCTCTCCATCATGAAGCTCTTGCCGGCGAATGGATACATCGCGGGCGGACAGATCATTTTCATGGGCCAGGACATGGCCAGGGTCACGGGCGACAAGCTGAGGGCGATTCGCTGGCGTGACATATCGATTGTCTTCCAGGGCGCGATGAACGCGCTCAACCCGGTCAAGAGGGTCGGCGACCAGATCGTCGAACCCATCCTGCTCCACGAGAAGATCGACGAGGAGAAGGCGATGCGCCGGGTGAAGGAGCTATTCGAGCTCGTCGGCATCAACCCGAACAGGATAAGGGAGTATCCGCACGAGTTCTCGGGCGGCATGAGGCAGAGGGTCATGATCGCCATGGCGCTTGCGTGCAGGCCGAGACTGGTCATCGCAGACGAGCCCACCACCGCGCTGGACGTCATGATACAGGCCCAGATCCTTCAGCTGCTCAAGAACCTCCAGAAGGAGCTGGAGCTGGCCATGATCATCATCTCTCACGACCTGTCAGTCCTGGCCGAGACCTGCGACTACCTGTGCATCATGTACGCAGGGAAGATCGTGGAGCGGTCTTCCGCGACGAAGGTCTTCGCGAACGGACAGCACCCCTACACCAAGGGGCTGATCGCCGCGTTCCCCAACATCAAGGGCGAGAAGAAGATGCCCGCATCGATAGCTGGGAATCCGCCGAACCTGATCAGACCGCCGGTCGGCTGCAGGTTCGCCCCGAGGTGCTACGCGGTCCAGGAGCTGTGCAAGACGAAGGAGCCGTCGCTCATAGAGGTGGAGCCCGGGCACTGGGTCGCATGCCACTTCGTTGGACCTGGAGGTGCCTGAGATGGCGAGAGATATTCTGGTTGTCAGGAATCTACATGTGTGGTTCCCCGTCAGGAAGGGGTTCGTCGAGAGCCTTGTATCCAAGGAACAGAGATGGGTCAAGGCGGTCGACGGAGTGTCGTTCAACATCAGGGACAGGGAGATATTCTGCCTCGTGGGCGAGTCCGGCTGCGGCAAGACGACGACGGGCAAGGCCATCCTCAGGCTCGTCGAGCCGACTGGCGGCGTCATCAGATACTTCGGCCAGGGCAGGGAGAAGATGCTCCAGGAGATGACCAAGGAAGCGGTCGCCAAGCGCAAGATCACCCCGGCCCAGGCTCAGAAGATCGTCGCCGAGGGCGGTCTCGACATCAGGACCCTCCCCAAGCACCGGATGAAGCTGATGAGGCAGAAGATGCAGATCATCTTCCAGGACCCGTACGAATCCCTCAACCCGAAGCAATCCATCTACGACATCATCGCCGAACCGCTCGTGGTCAACAACATCGGCAAGAACGAGACTGAGAGGGAGAAGAGGGTCGAGAAGGCCCTGGAAGACGCGGGTCTCAGGCCGCCGAAGGACTTCATGTGGAGGTATCCCCACGAGACATCGGGAGGTCAGCGGCAGAGGATCGGCATCGCGGGTGCGCTCGTCCTGCAGCCTGAGTTCCTCGTCGCGGACGAACCCGTGTCCATGCTCGACGTCTCCATCAGGTCCGAGATACTGAAGCTGATGTTGGACCTCAGGGAGAACAAGGGCCTGAGCTTCCTGTTCATCACACACGACCTGGGCGTCGCGTACGTGTTCAGCGACAGGATAGGTGTCATGTACCTCGGGAAGATCGTCGAACTGGGACCCAGCGAGGACGTCGTGAAGAACCCGCGCCACCCGTACACGAAGGCGCTCATCTCCGTCGTCCCGAAGCCCGACCCGAGGATGAAGACCGAGAAGATCATCCTCAAGGGCGAGAGGCCTGACCCGTCGAACATACCGCCAGGATGCAGGTTCCATCCGAGATGCCCTTACTGCATGGACATCTGCAAGACCAAGGCGCCCGAGCAGGTTAACGTCACTGCAGAGCACTGGGTCGCGTGCCACCTCGAGAGGACCGCGTCCACGCCTGGGGCACAGAGCCCGTGAACAGACGACCAAGGCCGCGGGAGCTCGGCGTATCCTTCGGACCGGGGGTCACTGGTCCTAGGAATGCAATCACGGACGTCCCTGGCGTCAAGACGGGCCACTGCACGATGGTGGAAGGTAGCGGGAAGCTCCAAGAGGGCAAGGGCCCGGTCAGGACCGGGGTGACGGTGGTCATGCCTCATCCTGGTAACATCTTCGCCCAACCGGTCAAGGGCGCCTACTTCGACCTGAACGGCTGTGGCGGGCTGGGGGGCGCGCTCCAGATACGCGAGTTCGGGACAATCGAGACCCCGATATTCCTCACGAACACCATGTCGATGGGCGCGGTCGCGGAGGCCGCTGTCAAGCACACCCTCAGGCTGAACCCGACCTCTGGAATCACCGACGACACCTGCATACCCATCGTCGCCGAGTGCGATGACAGCTACCTCAATGACGCGAGAGGGCTGCACGTCCGCGAGGAGCATGTGCTGAAGGCGATCGACGCGGCGTCCTCCGACATGGTCGAAGAGGGCTGCGTCGGGGCTGGCACCGGGATGTCCGCCTACGACTTCAAGGGCGGGATCGGGACGGCATCTAGGAAGGTCACGACGCCCGCAGGAGAGCACGTCGTGGGCGTCCTCGTGCTCGCGAACCAGGGGGAGAGGTCCGACCTCCTGGTGAGAGGGGTGCCTGTAGGGCGGCTCATCGAGGCGCCGAACCCAAACAGGAGGGAGAACGGATCCATTGTGATGATCGTCGGGACGGATGCCCCGGTGGACGCCCGGCAGCTGGGCAGACTGGCTAGAAGGGCGCCGATGGGGCTTGCCCTCACCGGTTCCTGCGCGCACAGCGGCAGCGGGGACATCGCTATCGCATTCTCGACAGCTAACGTCCACAACCGTTTCGTCGGAGAGCCCGTCCTGACTGACAAGCTGATGCGGGATGGCGACCTGGACAAGCTGTTCAGGGGGACGATTGACGCGACCGAGGAGGCTATCCTCAACGCCATGTTCACGGCGGACACGATGACCGGCAGGGACGACCATGTCGTCCCATGCATCCCGGTGGATGCCACGATCGAACTCCTCAGGACGCACGGCCTGGTGCACCGGAACGCAGAGGCCACGAAAGCAGACGGCAGATAGGTTTTTCATGGACGATATCCATGGTCCCGCGTCGCCAGGGACGGCGACGGCGATGAGCCTCCTATGACTCCGACAGAGAAGGACGTGTTCGACAAGGTCAGACGCTCGGTCAAGAAGGCAGAGATAGAGAAGCTCGTCAAGGACCTCGTCAGGATACCCAGCCACTCGAACGTCCCGACTAGGGAGAAGGCGGTCGCGGAGTTCCTCCACGGATTCCTCCAGGACGAGGGGATCGAATCGAAGCTGAGGGAGGCCGAGAAGGGCCGTCCCAATGTCATAGCGAGGATCGAGGGCAGTGGGGACGGTCGCAGCCTGATGCTGAACGGGCACACTGACACCGTACCCGCGTACGAGATGGATATAGCGCCGTTCACCCCCAAGGTCGACGGGGGCAAGCTGTACGGCAGGGGCGCGCTTGACATGAAGGGAGGCGTGGGGTCCATGGCGATGACCCTCGTGGCCTTCAGGCGAGCAAAGGTCAGACTGGAGGGCGACCTGTTCTTCACAGCGGTCGTCGGAGAGGAGGAGAGGAGCGAGGGGACCGAGGACCTGGTCCTCAAAGGGCCCAAGGCAGACATGGCGATCGTCGGAGAGCCGACCGACCTGGAGATCCAGCCGACGCACCGCGGACTCGAGTGGCTCGATGTCCATTTCTACGGCAAGGCGGCCCATGGCGGTCAGGCGGACCGAGGGGTCAACGCGATCTCCAAGGCAGCGAAGTTCGTCAACGCACTCGAGGCGGACCTTCTGCCGCGTATAAGGGAGAGGAAGAGCAAGCACACCCTCCCTCCGACACTCAACCTGGGAGTCATAAAGGGCGGCCAGCAGCCCAGCGCCGTGGCCGACCACTGCGTCATCAAGATGGACCGGAGATGGACCCCGGAGGAGTCCCTCGACCAGGTCTTCGGGGAGATCTACGCGGTCTTCGACGCCCTGAAGAAGGAGGACCCGGAGTTCAAGGCAGAGCTTAAGCGCGACCCGACCAACATGAAGTCGATGACCCACGTGCCGAACGTCGTGCTGAAGACCCATCCGATCGTCAGGTCGCTCCAGAAGGCGGTCGTGGAGGTCACAGGCGACCCGGCGAAGGTCACCAGTTTCTGGGGCTGGACGGATGCGGCCCTGCTCACGCACTTCGCGAAGATGCCGACGGTTATCTTCGGGCCCGGCGGAGCCGGCGCGCACTCGAGAGTGGAGTACGTCCTCACAAATGACCTCGTCAAGTGCACTGAGGTCTACAGCAAGGTAGCGCTCGACATATGCGGCCGTGGCAAGTGATGCGGGTCAAGGCGCGGCAGGCACGTGTCTTATGACCTGTCCAGCGCGCTCCCTCGTGTGCTCGCCGTCCTTGATGGTGAGCTGTCCGTTGACGAGCACGTGCCGGATGCCATCCGCATATCTGTGGGAGTCCTCGAATGTCGCTACGTCCCTGACCGTCCGAGGGTCGAACATGACTATGTCCGCGGCCATGCCTTTGGCGATGAGGCCTCGGTCCTTGAGCCCCATCCTCTCGGCCGGCATCGCGGTCATCTTCCTTATGGCCCCTTCCAAGGAGAGTGCACGTCTCTCGAAGACATAGCGCCTGAGGACCCTGGGGAAGGTCCCGTACGACCGAGGATGGGTGGCGGAGTGGCCAGTCGGACCGTAGGGCGCCTCGGACTCTCCGTCGGAGGCAATGCACGAGACGGGGTGTTGTATGACCTTGGTCACATCATCCTCTGACATCTCGTGGAACACCGCCCCGATGCTGAGATTCTCCTCCACCAGGAGGTCGAGGGCAGCTTCCGCGGGGTCCTTCCCCAGCTCCTTCGCGACGTCGGACATGGATCTGTTCTCGAACTTGGCGTTCTTCTCCTGGCTGAAAGACCCGACGACGATATCCCCCCATCCATCTTCGAAGACGGTGTTCTCCCATGATGTGTTGGCGTCCCGCCATTCGGCCTTGATCCGGTCCCTGGTCGGGGGGTCGACAAGCCGCGAGCTCACGACCTCCTTGGAGCCTTCCCTCGCCCAAGGAGGGAGAATGACATCGAGACTGGTGCTCGATGCCGTGTAAGGGTAGACGTCCATTGCGACATCGACGCCCGAAGCACGCGCATCATCAATCATCTTGAGGGTGACGTCGACGAGACCCCAGTTCCTCCGTCCACACGCCTTGTGATGGGATATCTGGACTCGCGAACCAGATTCCCGCCCGATCCTTATCGCCTCTTCGACCGCGGAGACCACCCGGCTACTCTCGTTCCGTATGTGGCTCGCATAGAACCCGCCCATCGCGGCAGAGGTTCTTGCCATCGAGACGATCTCCTCCGTGTTCGCATAGCATCCCGGTGCGTAGATCAGCCCCGTCGAGAGGCCGAACGCCCCCTGGAGCATGGCCTCCTTCAGCAGCTCGTTCATCCACTGGAGTTGCTCGTCAGTCGGACGCACGTCGTTCATCCCCACGACGGCCAGTCTCAAGGTGTCCGCCCCGACAAGCGTCGCGACGTTGACCGAGGTCTTCGTGTCGGCGAGTCGGAGGAAATACTCATCCATGGACGACCAGTCGATGGTGATGCCGAGGTACTCGGCGTCCGCCAGCGCCGCATCGCGAGCGCCGGCGACCATGGGGGCGGCGGACCCTCCGCAGTTGCCCAGCAACTCTGTGGTGACCCCTTGTCGGATCTTGCTCTCCGCAAGAGGGCAGCACATGAGATACAGGTCGGAGTGCGTGTGAATGTCTACGAAACCAGGGCACACGACCAACCCCTTTGCCTCGATGACCATCGCACCCTTGCCTTCTCCTTCGCGGTAGATGGCAGCGACCTTCGTGCCGTCGACCGCAACTTCCCTGGCAAGACCTGGAGCCCCGGTCCCGTCGACGAGGGTCCCGCCCCTGATGAGGATATCGTGCATGATGGCACCGTACAACCGCACCGGTTGTGCCCCGGCGTCGGACGTGAGTGAATCCTGTTGCGCATTATTTAACCGTTCGTCGTGAGCACAAAGGTATTTCGAGGATGCGTGCCCTGCAGGACTCGATGGACCACGACATCACCTTCCTCAAGTACCAGGGATGCGGCAACGACTTCATCCTCAAGGACGAGCTCGGCATCCGAACCACACCTGACTCTGAAAGGAGCGCGCTGGCAAGGACTCTGTGGAACAGGCACTTCTGGGTCGGCTCGGACGGGATACTGTTCGTCGAGAGTGCCGAAGGAGTCGACGGTTCGATGCGTCTCTTCGAACCCGCAGGCAACGAGGCGGACATGTGCGGAAACGGTCTGAGGTGCGTCGCCGCGTTCCTCATGGCCAAGTTCGCGAAGGACGAGGTGGATGTACTCACGAAGGACGGCATCAAGCATGTCTCCCGGGTCGGCGACGAGTTCAAGGTGGACATGGGTCAAGTGAGAACGCTCAGGAAGGATCTGGCCAAGTACGTCGCGGACAAGGGCAATCCGGGTGACTCCATGCTCCGGTTCCAGGTCACAATCGGCGGCAAGCAGGTCGTCGCCTCGGTCCTCAACACAGGAGAGCCTCACATCGTCGTCGTGACAGATGGACTCGAGGGCGTTGACATGGATTCGATAGGCAAGGAGGTCAATGCGGACCGGCGGCGCTTCCCGGAGTACATCAACATCAACCTTATGCAGGTCGTCTCGCCCAACGAGGTCGCTGTCAGGACATACGAGAGGGGTGTGTTCAGGGAGACGATGGCCTGCGGCACTGGTACGACTGCGTGCGCGAGCGCGGGCGTGATGCTTGGACTCCTTAATGGTGGCCCCGTGAAGGTCCACGCGAAGGGAGGGGACCTCACCATTGAACTTCACGCCGATGGAAGGGCGTCCATGACCGGGCCTGCCGTAGAAGTGTATGAGGGGCGGGTCAGGGTAAAGGTCTGACCACGCCGTTTTCAACGATGCGTTTAAGGGGCTCTACCTGGCCTTCATCCTCTTCAGGACTTCCTCTGCGATCCTGAGGGTCTGCTCGACGTCCTTGTCGGTGTGCTCCGTGCAGGTGTAGAGGGGCTTGTCAGGGTGGAAGTGTATCCCCCTCGCCATCAGGCCGTAGTCGAACAGCTGCCTCTGCTTGGAATCGCACTTCGCCGCATCCCTGTAGGACGATATCCGGCCCTTCGTGAACACGATGTTGAAGGTGGAGCCAGGGCCTATCGCCTTCGCGTCGAACCCGTTCCTTGAGAAGAGGTCGTCAAGGCCGGCCCGTATCTTGTCCGTAGTCCCGTTCAGGGCCTTGTACGTCCCCGGCTGTTCGAGGACATCGATGGTCGCCATGCCCGCAGCTAGGACGGTCGGGTGCCCGTTGAACGTCCCGCCGTGGAAGACCCGCTGGTCCTTCGGGGTTGTCACGGGGTTGCACGCGTCCATTATCTCCTTCTTGCCCATGAACGCGCCGCAAGGGAAGCCGCCGCCGATGATCTTGCCAAGGGCGATCATGTCTGGGTAGACGCCGAAGTCGGTGCACGCGCCGCCAACCTTGTTCATCCTGAAACCGGACATGACCTCGTCGAAGATGAGGACTATCCCCAGCTCCGTGGTCACCTCTCGTATCGCCTTCAGGAACTCGATGCTCGGGACCACGAAGCCCCTCTGGACCGGCTCCATTATCACAGCAGCGAGCTCGTCCTTGTGCTGCCTGATGAGCCTGACAGAGTTCTCGATGTCGTTGTATGGCAGGACGACGACGTTCTTCAGGGTGGCCTCGGACGTGCCGAACGAGCCGGGGACGTTCGCCGGCGCGTTCGCCGGCCCGGCCTTGTCCACGGCCGGTGCAAGACTGACCAGCACTTCGTCGTAGGAGCCATGGTACGCGCCCTCGAACTTCGCGATCCGGCCTCTCTTCTTCATGCCCTTGCATATCCTGAGAGTGTGCAGGGTCGCCTCCAGTCCTGAGTTGGTGTACCGGACCGAGTCCGCGAATGGGAAGATGCTCTTGAGCTTCTGAGCCATCCTCGCCTCCAGCTCGTGCGGTGCGCCGAAGATGAGCGTCCCGTCCTTGTCCATCTGCTTCCTGATGGCCTCGTTCACCTTGGGGTGACCATGGCCGAGGATGAGCGGGCCGAAGCATAGCATGTAGTCGATGTAATCGTTGCCGTCAATGTCCCAGAGGTGCCCCCCCTTCGCCCTGTTGGAGTAGACCGGGTACGGTGAGTAGAACTTCACGTTGCCCGTGACCCCTCCGGGAAGGTGCTTACATGCCTCCTGGAACCACAGCCCGCTCTTCTTGGTCCTCGCCTTGTACTCTGCTATCGGATCCCAAGCGTCTGCCATGACCTCACCCCAGGTATATCTTGGTGGGGTCCAGCGACCTCAGGGTCACGACCTCCTTCTCGGTCGGAGCGGGGGTCTGCACCACATTGGGCGCGACCTTCAAGGGCCACGGCGTGTTCTCCTGGACCTTCTCGATGGTCACTCCGGGGTGCAACGACGTCAGCATCATCTCGCCCGTGGCTTCGTCGAACTTCATCGTGCAGAGGTTCGTTATCACCGCGTACGGTCCGCCTCCCTGCAGCTTGAGCGCCCTCCAGGTGGCCTTGCCGTCGAGGAACCCCGGGCTCGTCTTGAAGTCCACCTTCTCCACGAACCTCCGCTTCTCGTGCGGCGTGATGACGATGATCTTCTTCACGTTCGACGCTATGTCGCACGCTCCGCCGCTGCCAGGCAGCCTGACCTTCGGGGTCTTGTACGGTCCGATCACTGTCGAGTTGATGTTGCCGTACTTGTCAATCTGCGCGCCCCCGAGGAAGCCCACGTCGATCTTCCCGCCCTGGAGGTAGTACGCGAACTGCTCGTACATCGAGCAGATGCTCTTGGCTCCGGTGACGAGGCACGGGTCGCCGATCGAGAGCGGCATCCTGCTCGGGTTGGACCCCACCGCCCCGGATTCGTAGACCATGTTCAGGCCCGGTGCCTGGAGCTTCTTGGCTAGGTTCGCTGCTAGGTTGGGTATGCCTACCCCGACCAGAACGGACTCCTTGTCCTTGAGCTCCCTGGCGGCTACTATGACCATGAGCTCGCTGGGTGAAACGTCTACCATGCTAATTCCCTCCTCAGACGCTCCCGTAGCTCACTGGCGCGCTGTATGCGGCCCTCGGGAGCAGCTTCAGTACCTTCTCGGCCGTCAACTTGTTCATGTATGCCTTGCGGTCCTCGACGCCGTAGACCCACTCCTGCATCCACTTCATAGTGGACTCGTGGTCCTTCGTGACATCGTCCCATTGCATGTAGAACTCGTTGTCTCTGTCGTAGTACCCCTGGGTGTAGGACGGGTGGGCGCACCACGGTTCGTGCACGACCGCGTGCACTGCGAAGTCCGGTATGAGCGTCCTGTTGGGGTCGGACCGTATGAGGTCCTCGCTGACGATCTCCTCGCAGGAGATGATGACCTTCTTGGAGGCGAAATGCTGGACCGTGCCGCCACACCGGCAGAGCGAGATAATGTCGAGAAGTTCGTCACCGTCCACGGGCAGGAGCTTTCCCCGACCAACTACGCCATCTGCCAGGCCGACCTGCTCATCAAGAACGACCAGAATGCCAAAGTCTTTCTTGGCAACTCGCTCATCCCGCACGACCCGCACAGCAAAGAGCCGGGTGACCAGTTTCCCGAAACCAAATTTCGTTTCGACTTCATGCTGAGCAATCCGCCCTTTGGCGTCACCTGGGGCGGCAAGGACGGCTACGAGAAGGAAGCCCGGAAACTGGAGAAGACCCGCTACCAGGCGGGAATGCCCCGCGTCAACGACGGCGCCCTGCTCTTCCTGCAAACCATGCTGAGCAAGATGAAGCCGCCGGAGGAAGGCGGCAGCCACATCGCCATTATCTTCAACGGTTCGCCGCTGTCCAACGGCGATTGCGGCTCGGGCGAGAGCGAAATTCGCCGCTGGATTCTGGAGAACGACTGGCTCGACGCCATCGTCATGCTGCCCGACCAGCTTTTCTACAACACCGGCATCTTCACCTACATCTGGCTGCTGCGGAACGAAAAACCTGCCAGCCATCAAGGGCCGCGTGATGTTGATTGACGCCCGCCAGCAGTTCGAGAAAGAGCCAAAATCCTTCGGCAATAAACGCAACCGGATGACCGACGCGCACCGGCACTGGATTGAGGAGCGGTATCAGCAAGGCTGGAAGCCGGGTTTCGCCGACGACCACGTGAAGATTTTCCGCACGCGAGGATTTCGCCTTACCATAAGGTCAAGGTGGTCTTCTGGCAGACCGACGAGCACGACCAGCCCGCCATGATCACCGAGCCTTACGAGAAGGCATTCACCGCCGCCAATCTCGCCAAGGAGCAGAAGTTCCACGACAGCGACCTGACCTTCCGCGTGCGCATGAAGGCGGCAGGCACCGAGAAGACCGTGGAGTTTGTTCTCAAACCGAAAGACAACGCCGCGAAAAAGTTCAAAGCGGCGCTGGGGGACAACCCCGAGATCCTCGCCGTCGAATGGACGCACCGGCACTACGTGCAGGATGACGAATACATCCCGCACGGCGAGGACATCGCGGCGTTTCTGACACGGGAAATCGCCAAGCCCATCATCCGCTGGGAAGACAGCCCGCAGCTCGGCTATGAAATCCTGCCGAACAAATACTTCTACCGCTACCAGCCGCCCACACCGGCGAAGGAATTGCTGGCGGAGTTCTGGCGGTTGGAGAAGGAAGCGGAGAAGATGTTGGAGGGGTTGGCAAATCATGAACTGCGATCCAACGACAGTTTGGCTCGACACGACTGCCTGAAGGACTGGCATTCGACCGGTTCAAAGACGTAGTCGTCGCTTCGCAACGAGCGACTGACCGACCCGAGCGACGAGTTCGATTACCTCGAACTCGAAGACGTCGATTATCTCGGCATCGTTGACGCGATGCCATTGAACCGTCGCAGCTACAGATGCGCCGTCGCGAGCGCGATGACGCGTGTTCAGAAAAGGCGACGTGCTGTTTCGTCAGCTGCGGCCCGATACCTGCAAGCAGTGCGTTCGTCGCCGAGTTCGACGGGAAATGCACTTGTGTAGTTCACCGGCATTCAACGTCGTGCAGCCGCATCGCAGAAGCTCGTTTCCTAGGTTCGCTTACTACCTCGCTTCATCATCGAACGTGCGACGCGGCAATACTGTCGACGGCGCGCAAAGGCCGTCGGGTATCTGGCTCGACGATAGACTTGCACAGTTCAACCGTCCCGCTCCCGCCGCTGCCGGAGCAACAGCGCATCACGGCGTATCTGGATGCGAGTTGTGCGGCGATTGACGCGGCGGTGGCCGCTAAACGCCGACAAATCGAAACCCTTGATGCTCTTCGCAAGTCCATCATCCACGGGCCGTCACACGGGGCATTGATGTCGCCGCAAGCTGAGGCATCCGGCAATGATTGGCTTGGAGAAGTCCCGAGCACTGGCATGGAAACTCGTTGCCTCAAACGTGACATCCGCTGAATTCAGACGGCCTGACGCTCGGACAGCATACGAAGTCCGTCGATCGAGACGATCCCGCTATCTGCGGGTCAGCTAATGTGCAGGACGGCGACATCGATCTGCGCGAGACGTTTTCGCGATCGAACTCCGCGCTGACGTGGCAGCGCGAGCTCGAGCTTCGCCGCGTGAACGACGTGTTGCTCGACGGAGCGGCGGCGACCTTGGTAAGCTGGGTCGATGCTTCCGCGGCATGGCGAGATCGAGGCATGCTTCACCAGCATATCTTGCGGTTCGTGTTCCGTCACCAGCATGGACGGCCGATGTTCCTTGCCTATGTCACTGCACGCAGACTATGGCACGTTACTTCGAGGCATCGGGCAAGAAGACACGATCTCGCCTGCATCATTCGAACTCAGACCAAGGTAGCGACTATCTCGCCGATTCCGCTTCCTCCCGTGACGGAGCAGGAAGCCATCTGCGCTTACCTTGACGCAGAAACTCGACGAAGTCAAGCGCATTCGTCACCAGCATCGAAGCCCAAATCGCCACCCTCACTCGCCTACCGCAAGTCGCTGATTCACGAGTGCGTCACCGGCCAGCGACGGATCACCGAGGCGGACCTGAACCGGGTGAAAGCGTATGGCTAAGGGCAAGAAAGCCCCGGAGCTGAACTTTCAGCAGCACATCGCGGACTTCCTCGTCCGCGAGCATGGCTATGGCGTGCTCGAACAGGCCGACATCACGGACACCGAGCACTGCATCGCCGAAGACCAGCTCTGGGCCTTCCTCAAAGCCTCGCAAGGCGACACGCTCAAGAAGCTGACGGACGACTACGGCACGGACGCCCGGGACGAGGTGTTCAAGGCCCTGCGCAAGGAACTGGGGCACACGCCGCTGTGGATGCTGCTCCGCCACGGGCTGAAGGTGCGGGGGCTGGAGTTCCGGCTCTACTACCCCAAGCCCCGCTCCGCCGAGAGCGCCGCCGCCAAGAAATACGGCGAAAACCGCATCACCTTTCGCCCGCATTTCTACTTCGGCGAAACCAACCAGGAGATTGATTTCGTCTTCTTCCTCAACGGCCTGCCCATCGTGGCTCTGGAGTTGAAACACGAAAAGAACCAGACCGTGCATGATGCCGTGGCGCAGTTCGCCGCCCGCAACCATGCCCGCAAGATTTTCCAGCATCCGTTCCTCTACCTTGCAGCCGATACCAGCGACGTGATGGCTGCCACCGATCCGCGCCGGGAAGAGAACTTCCGCTGGCACAACACGGGCCTGACAAACACGCCGCAGACGGCGGGTGAATACCCGGTGGAGTTCCTCTACCGGGAGGTGTTGTCGAAAGAGCACTTGCTCGAAGCCCTCTCGTTCTTTCTGGTCCGCGTGCCGCACCGAGAGGCGGAGGACGACAAGCCGGAACGCGCCGCCTTCACCCTGTTCCCGCGCTACCACCAAAGCCGCACGGTGCGGAAGGTGGCGGATGACATCTCGGCGCATTTCGCCGCCAAGGGCGACATCGGCCGCAAGTATCTCATCAATCACTCCGCCGGAAGCGGCAAGACGCTGACCATCTGCTGGCTGGCGGACCGACTGCACAGCCTGTTCAAGCCCGGCACGAACGAGAAGCTGGTGGACCTGGTGTTCATCCTCACCGACCGGAAATCCCTGGACACCAACATCAAGGACGAGATCGAGAATTTCACGCACCTCAAGGACATTGTTGGTCTGGCGCGGAAAGCTGAAGACCTGCCGCGCTTCCTCAAGAGGCGCAAGCCGATCATCGTCACCACGCAGCAGAAGTTCGCCTGGGTGCTGGAAGAGATCGAAAAGAACCCAGAATTGAAGAAGCTGCGGGTCGCGTTCCTGATTGATGAAGCCCACCGCTCCCAGGAAGGCCAGATGGGCGCGGCCATTCGGCTGCCGTTCCGCAAAACGGACGAACCAGATGCTGAGGACGCCGCGAGCAAGACCCGGAAGAGCACATCGCCAAAATCATTCGCGAACACGACCTCAATCAGATGATCGTGGCGTTCACCGCCACCCCTGCGCCGGCCACCGTCACCCTGTTCGGCGAGCCGTTCGACACCTACTCCGAAGCCGAAGCCATTGCCGAGGGCTACATCGTGGATGTGGCGACCAGCATCATTTCCTACAAGACGCTCTACAACCTGCATTGCCCGGTCGTGCCGAAACCGGACGAGGAGAAGCTCTATCCCAAGGGGGTCGTGTCCAAAGCCCTCCAGAACGTCGCCTTTCAGGACGACGGCCTCATTCAATACAAGGCCGAGGTGATGCTGCGCATCTTCGAGAAGGACGTGAAGCCGCTTATCGGCGGACGCGCCAAGGCGATGATCGTGGCCACCTCCCGCGTCGCCGGGCTGCGCTACTTCCAGATTATCAAGGAAAAGCTCAAGGAGCGGGGCGCGGACTACAAGGTCCTCTACGCCTTCTCGGATTTCGTGCACCCGGAAACCAACGCGGCGATCAGCGAGCACGCGGTCAACGAGTTGAAGGTCGGTGAGTTGATCGAGGAACGGTTCGAGGGCGACGACTACCGCTTGATGATCGTGGCCAACAAGTTCCAGACAGGCTTCGACCAGCCGCTGCTCGCGGGCATGTTTCTCGACAAGCCGGTGGTGGATCGCAATGCCGTGCAGACGCTGTCACGACTGAACCGCTGCCACGAGGGCAAGAAGGATGTCGTGGTGGTGGACTTCACCAACAACGCCAAGGCGATCCTCAAGGCGTTCGCCAAGTACCGCAAAGGCACGCCCTTCGAGCCGGAGGAGCCGGACCAGGAGCTTTGCCCGAAATTGTACGCTGAGATTCTGGCGGCGGGGGTGTTCACGCAGAAGGATGCCGCCGAACTGGTACGGCTGCTCGCGACCGGCACGGATGCCCAGGTGCAGTTCTTAGTAAACGCGCTACGCCAGTCGTTTCCAGGAAAAACTCACCGACCTGGAGGCGCGTAAGGCGTTCGTTTACCTGCTGGCTCGCTTCGTGAAGAGCTTTCACTTCCTCACCTGCTTTTTCACCTATGCGCCGGAGATCAAGGAATTCGCCACGTTCGCGGAATACGTTGGCCCGCAGCTTATCAAGGCAGGCAGTGTGACCGACCTGATGAAACAGATTCGCCAGACGGAGGTCATCAAGGCCGCCGTTCAGATATCAGGGCGTCGAGAGTGGCGGTGGGACGGTCAAAATCAAATCGGGCGGTGGCAAGAAGGGCGCCGGGCCGCCGCCGAAGAAGGTTTCCGTTCAGGACATGATCACGGAGATTCGCAGCAAGTTCGACATCAGCGACGAGGAAGCGCTCTACATCAAGCAGGTCACTGAGGAAAAGGCCGCCGACCCGTCTATCCGCAGCACGGTGGCGGCGCACCGGGAAGACCGCATCTATCTCGAAGGGGCATACCGCGGGCAGGTCAATGGCGAGATTCAGACGGCGTACGACGATCGCGGACGCTACGAGGAACTGGCCGATCCCAAGTACACCGATACCGGCGGCATCTTCGACATCATGGCGGTCACGGTGATTCAGCACCATCTTGCGACGCGCGGCGTGAGGTCATGAGCAAGACCATTCACGAGATACCCGAAGCCGACCGTCCCCGAGAGAAGCTACTTCGCAAGGGAGCGGCAGCCTTGAGCGACCGGGAACTGCTGGCGGTTCTGCTGGGGAAGGGCACGCCGGGGATGGACGTCATGACCCTGGCCGGGAAGCTGGCACGACTCATCGACGAGAAGGGCCTTGAGGTGAAGGCCGAAGACCTGACGCAGTTCGAAGGGCGTGGGCGATGCAAAGGCCACGCTCATTCTGGCCGCCATTGAATTTGCCCGGCGACGCATCAAGCCAGAGGGCGCGAAAATCGAAGCCCCGGCTGACCTGCTGCCTCACATCCGGCACTACGCCGACCGGAAGCAGGAGCATTTCCTGTGCGCCACGATCAACGGCGCCAACGAGATTCTAAACATCCGTGTCGTGTCGATTGGCCTGATCGATCGCAGTCCGGTCCATCCGCGGGAAGTCTTTGCGGATGCGCTGGCCGACCGCGCCTCGGCGGTCATCGTCGCCCACAATCACCCCAGCGGTGGTGTTGAACCCTCCCCCAGCGACATCACCATCACCGCCCAACTCAAGGCGGCGGGAGCAATCCTGGGCATCGAGCTGCTCGACCACATCATCTTCAACCGGACCGGATACTTCAGTTTTCTGGAGGATGGAAAGCTTTAAACAGATGCAACTGACGGCCCGCCCCACCGGGGTAACTTTAGGGGATAACAGGAAGATACGAGGTGGCGAAGCGGGAGCTTGGCAGCAAATGGCGTTGCCAAGCGGGAGCTTGGCAAAAAACGAGATAGAAACAGGTTTTTATTTTGGCGCAGGCTGGAGAGCCTTTCCACTAAGGGGTGAGTTGACTGTATGAGGCTTTTTGGAGGGCGGGCGTGAGGGCCCGCCCCACCGGGCCTGCCCCGCTGGGGGAAAATTAGGGAATTAGGGGAATAAATCGGTTTCCTGGGCAGATATTTATTGACAACCTTCGGTGGTAGCTCTGAGATATAGTACTTGAACTAAAAGGTCTGCACCTGTTCCTTTTTTCATTGGGTTCTTCTTGGGGGAGAAGAAGTCCTGAGAGCAGAAATAAGGAATGGAGGTGAACTTGCACCGAAAAAAAGGGGGAAAGTAATGATAAGTATCGTACAACAAACACAATATGGTGATACAATTTTTGTGTCACAGCCATTGTTAGCCGCACGAGCTTTGATTACCTGGGCGGCGGAGATGTATGGTCTCATAAGGCACACCTTAAAATTGCTGAGCGACGGGTATGTAATGATCGAGATCCCCGGATTAACCGCAATAACTTATGCACCTTTGCGTGCATTGGAGCTTTAGAACACCTTAGCGGCAGATTTTTTAGTTCATTATTTTAGGTCAAAGGCGGCTTTTACAGGCCGCCTTTGACATTTTCCGGATAGGGAAAAGCGAGACCCCTCAGACCACTAAAAAACAGCGAAGAGCGAATAGGTGTTTTGATCTTTGAGGTCGCCAGGCGGGAAGCGGTTTGCTTTCCCGCCTGGGAAGCCGGCCTGGCACAGGCTGGAAAGCCTGTGCGCCACCAGGGGTGAGTTGACTGTATCGGATGTTCCAGGCCAAAAAACGGTTAACTTATTTATTATACAATAATTAATGGCTTTTTTGGCGAAAATATGTAGCCACTAAATTATATCTTTATAATGATTATAATGCTTGCAAATAGAGGATATTAATGTTATTACGCTATCATGATATCTGAATATTTCACTAACTGATTGGTAGGACCTATTGGTGGCATTTGCGGTTGCAGTTTATCGCAAGGTGGCAAAAGGTCGAGCAGTATCGCCATCATTGCCAAACCTCTTCCAGAAATTGTCCCA
>CAWBDD010000017.1:0-119989 GCA_963787465.1 uncultured Thermoplasmata archaeon | reverse complement strand
AGATATTCAACACGGTCATCCTGGTCGGGATAGGGACAGCCCTATCGATATACCTCGGAGTGATGATCCAGCAAGGTCGCAGCCTGGAGGAGAGGGAAGCTGGCGGACACGATGGGCATGAGCTTCGCGCTCGTCTTCTACTCGATGCCGACGTTCCTGTTCGCTCTCGTGCTCCTGATGTCTCGCCGGGACTCTAGGGTGGTTCCCGCTCAAAGGCGCCACCTCGGAGAACTACAACGAGTACGGCATACTGGAGAAGATAGGCGACCGGGCGTACCATCTGGTCCTGCCGGTCATAGCGTTCACCCTGGAGATCATGGCCGAGTTCGCGATCATCATGCGCAACTCCCTGACCGACATCCTGACGGAGGACTACATCACCACCGCGAGGGCCAAGGGCGTGCCGAACAAGACCATACTGGGAAGAGAACGACCACGCGATGGGGAACGCCCTCCTGCCGGTCGTGACGGTCATGGCCATCAGCGTGGGCTGGGTGCTCGGCGGCACGATCATGGTCGAGATAGTCTTCTCGTACGATGGCCTGGGGAAGCTGACGTGGGACGCGGTCCTGAACCTGGACTATCCGCTGCTCCAGGCACTCTTCCTCCTCATGGCGATCGCGGTGCTCATCGCGAACTTCGTCGCTGACATAGTCTACACTTACCTTGACCCGAGGGTCAAGACTGAGGGGATAGATTGGTCCAAGCTGAGAAATACAGACTGATGGTGAAGAACGCCAAGAAGACATGGAAGGTGTTCAAGGCCAACAGGCTCGGCTTCTCAGGGTTCATCATCCTCGTCGCCTTCGCGGTCATGGCGGTCTTCGCGCCCTGGCTGTCCACCGTCCCCCAGCCGAACGACGCGGTGGCAGAACGACAACCGGCGTGTTCGACGAGAACGACGACCCGATATAGAACCCGCTGCCCCCACCCTCGGCCCCTCGCCGTACACCGAGCTCGTGCAGCCCTCTCGGGACCGACCACATAGGCCGGGACGTCTACAGTGTGACCATCTACGGACGCGCGCGTCCCTGAAGGGCATTGCGTGCTCGTGCCACCGGCTTCATGCATGCCACCCACTGGGCGCGTCCGGTCATCGGCCTGGTGGCCGGGTATTTCGGCAGGGTCACCGACGAGGTGCTGATGAGAGTGACCGACTTCTTCCTGGTGCTGCCCTGGTTCCCGCTGCATGATCGTGATGATGTCCATCCTCGGGAAGGAGTTCCTATGGGTCATAGTCGTCATAGGGATAACCGGGTGGCCGTCCACCGCCAGGATCGTGCGCTCGCAGGTCCTGACGCTCAAGGAGAGGCAGTTCATCGAGAGGGCCAGGGCGGTCGGTGCCGGAGACGCGCACATCATCCGGAGGCACATCCTGCCCAACGTCATGCCCCTCATGTTCGCCAACACAGTCCTGCTGATCTCGCTCGCGATATTCTCCGAGGCGTTCCTCGACTTCTTCGGACTGGGGGACCCGAAGGTGATAAGCTGGGGCTCGATGCTCGAGGCGGCCTACGCCAACGGCGCCTTCGACAACAACGCCTGGTGGTGGATCGCCGCGCCCGGCATGGCGATAGTGTTGATGGTCCTGTCGTTCTCGCTGGTCGGCTACGCCCTCGACGATGTTCTGAACCCGAAGCTCAGGAGACGCTGAGCCGGGCAGGGCGCTCGCTGGTCCAATGGGGAATGAGAAACTGTAAACGGTTTGGGTGCCTGGCCCCAGCACCTACTTCTTCGGGGCGATTCCGAGCTCGGCCTGCCTCTTCCTGAACCAGGAGAGGTAGCCCATGGCGAACTTGTCCTCGCCCCAGAAGAGCTTGGACGACTTCAGCGCCGCCTGCATGCTCGGGTCGTTCGGGTTGCCGATGAAGCACGTCATGCCCTGGCCTGCTGCCATGAGCATGAACGAGGCGTTCAGCATCTGCCTGTCCGGCAGGCCGAACGAGACGTTGCTCAGCCCGACGGTCGTGTTCACACCGAGCTCCTCGGTGCATGCCCGTATCGTGTCGAGCGTCGCCCTAGCACCCTTGTCGCTGGTCGCGCACGCGAGGGCCACGCAGTCGATTATGATGTTCTTCCTGTCGAGGCCCGCCTTCTCCGCCCGGTCTATGATCTTCCTGGCGATCTCGATGCGCTTCTCGGTCGTCTGCGGGATGCCCGCATCGTCTATGCAGAGGCCGACCAACGCTGCCTGGTACTCCGCGGCGAGCGGGACGACTATGTCCATCCTCTTCTCCTCGCCCGTTGTGGAGTTGATGCCGGGCCTGCCCTTGACGTGCTTGAGGGCGACCGCGAGGACCTCGGGGTTGGATGTGTCGATCCACAGGGGCACATCGACGGCCCCCTGGACGATCCTGAGCGCCTCCAGCATGGCGTGCTTCTCGTCGATGCCAGGGACACCCACGTTGATGTCGAGGACGTCGGCGCCGTTGGCCACCTGCTTCTTCGCCTCGACCTCGAGTACCTCGAATTGGCCGGCCTTGAGCGCCGCGATCAGGTCCTTCCTGTTCGTCGGGTTGATCCTCTCTCCGATGATGACAGGCGTCTTCGTAGCGCCGATCTTCACCGTCTTCGTCGTTCCCCTCAGCTCGATGACTGGAACCGTTGCGCAGGGCATGTTCTTTCCCTCCTATGGCGGGGGAGAACGCCTTTTCCTAGATTAAGTTTCCTGAGTTCCCGTGACTCTGCCAAACGCCCTCGTCGGATATGCGCTGTCACGTTTTTTATTCAAAATCGATATCCAATATCCAGCATCCGTCTCCCCGGCCGAGGAGGCGAATACATAAACCTTAATTAGGGTATCGAGTATGCCGCCTTTGAAAACGGAAGACCGAGGGCCTGTCGAAGCACGGGCACCGAGGCTCCGTCCGGGTTACCGACGATGTCGGACCCGTAGGATGGAAATCGGGGGTACATACCAATGGCAGATGCAGTAGCGCGCCTGAAGGAAGCTGTGATGAACTACGAGATGGAGACCATCGCTGACCTGGCGAAGCAGTCGCTGAAGGACGGCGTCGACCCGCTCGTGGCTATCGAGAAGGGCCTTGCCGAGGGGATCAAGACCGTCGGCGAGAGGTTCGGCAGGGGCGAGATCTTCCTACCTGAGCTGGTCATGGGCGCAGAGGCCATGAAGTCGGCCCTCGCGGTCCTCGAGCCAGCTGTCCCGAAGGGACAGCACAGGGCGAGCGCCGGCAAGGTACTCATCGGGACGGTCCAGGACGACATACACGAGATCGGCAAGAACCTCGTGTCGACCCTCCTGGCGTCGAACGGCTTCGAGGTCATCGACCTCGGCGTCAACGTGCCGAGCGCGGAGTTCGTCAAGAAGGCCGACGAGCACAAGCCGCACATCGTCGCGATGAGCGCACTCATGACCACCACCATGCCGCGCATGAAGGAGGTCATCGAGCCCATGAAGAGGAAGGACAAGAAGGTCAAGGCCCTCGTCGGAGGCGCTCCGGTCACGGACACCTACGCGAAGGAGATCGGGGCCGAGGGTTACAGCGGCGACGCATCCGGCGCCGTCGATGTCGCCAAGAGAATGATGAAGTGAGCATCGAAGACTTGAGGTGAACCACATGTCATATGGAATAAAGAAGGGTGTCAACTTCCAGATCCTCGGCGAGGATGACCTCGACAGGATACACTGGGGGACGCTCCACATACTGGAGAAGACCGGTGTCCAGGTCGACAGCCCGACCTGCAGGAAGCTCCTGAAGGACAACGGCTGCGACGTCGACGAGAAGACGAGGATCGCCAGGATCCCGTCCCACCTGGTCGAGGAAGCGCTGTCCAAGAAGAAGACCGCGATAACCCTGGCGGGCAGGGATGCCAAGTTCGACGCCAAGCTCGACATGAACACGAGCTACGTGACCGCGAACGGCAACGGCGCGGTCGCAGTCGACTTCGAGACCGGCGTGAGGAGGCCGTCCACCAAGAAGGACGTCGCGAACTCCTCGAAGATCATCGACTCGCTCCCGAACGTGCACATCCACTGGCCGATGGTCAGCTCGACGGACATGCCCGCGGGCGCCGTCCACCTGCACGACCTCGACGCGTCGTTGAACAACACCCAGAAGCACGTCATGTACGAGACGGCAGTGACGATCTCGGACGCCAAGCACCTCATCGAGATGGGCTACCTGGCGGCCGGCGGCGAGAAGGAGTACAGGCAGAGGCCGTTGACCTCCTGTCTCCAGTGCACGTACGCACCGCTGCAGCACGACGCGGGTGTCATGGACGCGAGCCTCGAGCTCGCCAGGAGCGGCGTCCCACTCGTGTTCTTCGGCATGCCCCAGCCCGGCGCGACCGGCCCAGTGACGCTGGTCGGCTCGCTCGTGGTCGGGAACGCCGAGGTACTGAGCGCCCTCACCATGACCCAGCTGGCAAACCCCGGCTCCGCGGTCATCTACGGCATGGGCAACGCCCCGCTGGACCCGAGGTCCACGATCAGGGCGGGCGGCAGCCCGGAGCACGCACTCTCGTCCGCGATGGCGACCGAGCTCGCGCACTACTACGGCATGCCAAGCTGCGTCGGCGTCTCCGCGACGGCGAAGCAGCCAGGCGACCAGGCCGTGTTCGAGTACTACACCGGCTTGGTCGGTCCGCTGCTGGCGGGTGCCGACCTGATGTGCGGCGTCGGCCTGCTCGAGGACTCGAGCTGCCTGTTCTATGAGCAGATCGTCATCGACAACGAGATCATCGGTGCGATCTCCAGGCTCATCAGGGGCGAGTACGCCGACGACATCACGATGGCGCTCGACGTCATCCAGAAGGTCGGCCCGGGCAAGGACTTCCTCGCGCAGAGGCACACGATGAACAACATGAGGAACGAGCTCTTCATGCCCGAACTCGTCGACAGGCGCTCGTACGATGCATGGTCGCAGGACGGCTCGAAGAGCCTCGTGCAGAAGGCGAGGGACAAGACCAAGAAGATCCTCGCGACGCACACCGTGCCCGGCATCGACAAGGACGTCCAGGCGAAGATCGACGCCATCATCAAGAAGGCGGAGAAGCCCGTCTGGGGCGGCGAGTCGAAGGTCTACTAGACCTCAAACCTATCACGGCCGGTCGAATGGAGATAGACCGGCCGAACTCAATATTTTTCATCTTCCACATCGGACGTGGTCCGATGGAGAGAGCGAGACGACGGAAGGGGGAACCCGAAGATGGCAAACAGCATACCCGTGACCTGCAGGCGCAACGTCCTCGACAAGCAGGGGATCGGACTCATCAACCGCGGTGCGATCGAGATCCTCGAGAGGACCGGTGTCGCCGTCAGGAGCGAAAAAGCGCAGAAGATGCTTGCGGATGCGGGCTGCGATGTGGACAAGAAAAGTGCCATCGTCCGGTTCCCCGAATCGCTTGTCGTAGAGATGTCCAGGAAGAACGACCGCTGCGTCACGTTCTACGGGCGCACGCGCAGGCACGACGCCAGGCTCGACGGCGAGCACACGTACGTGTGCAGCGATGGCAACGGGACCATGGCCCTCGACTTCGAGACGAGGCAGCGCCGGGAGTCCAAGAAGTCGGATGTCGCTCGCAGCGCGTTCATCGCCGACGCCCTCCCCGGGCATGGCGTGAACTGGCCCAACGTCACCTCGCAGGACGTGCCCGATGGCACGAGGCACATACACGACCTGCAGGCATCGCTCGAGAACACCGAGAAGCACATCACGATCGCAACTGACACCACGACCTGGGAGGTCGAGGACGTCATCGAGCTCGCCTCCGCCGCGGTCGGCGGGAGGGAGGAGCTCCGGAAGAGGCCGCTGGTGTCGTCCATACACACGAGCTCGTCTCCCCTCGTCATCGAGGGGGAGGGGCTGGAGGCGGGCTTCGTCGCGGCAGACGCGGGCATCCCCATCTGCTTCTACGTGATGCCGGGACCGGGCGCGACCGGGCCCGCTACCCTTGCGGGCGCGGTGACCGTCGGGGTCGCGGAGGCACTCGCGGGCAACACGATATTCCAGCTCAACAGACCGGGCACATCGTATGTCTTCTCCTGCGGGATGGCCCCGCTGGACATGAAGACCTCGACGCGCGCGGGAGGTGCGCCGGAGCACGGCCTCACCTCGGCCGCGTACGCGCAGATGGCGCACCACTACGGGTTCCCGGCGCTCGTCGGCGGCTTCGTCTCGACGGCCAAGGAGCCCGACCAGCAGGCCGCATATGACAAGTTCGCCTCCGCGCTCACCCCGATCATGGCGGGCGCGGACATGATAGCAGGGATAGGCCTGCTGGAGGACTGCAGGACGGTCTGGCTCGAGCAGCTCGTCATCGACTCCGAGATGTCCATGATCATAGGCAGGATGGCCCGCGGGATAGAGGTCACGGAGGAGTCGCTCGCCCTCGACGTCGTCCACAGGGTCGGCGCGGGCAAGGACTTCCTCGGCCAGAGGCACACGATGGAGAAGTTCAGGACCGAGCACTTCCTGCCGACGGTCACGGACAGGTCGTCCTGGGACAGCTGGGTCGCGAAGGGCTCGAAGACCACGCTCCAGCGCGCCGGCGAAGAGGTCAGGCGCATATTCAAGGAGCACAAGGTGGAGCCGGTCAGGAGCGAGGTCGGCGAGGTCGCCGCCGCGCTCATCAAGAAGCGCACCAAGAGGTGACCGGCGCTACTCCTTCACCGTCGAGAAGACCGCGCACGTCAGCGTGCGCGCCACGCCCTTGACGTCCCTCAGGCGGTCTATGACCAGCTTGCCTATGTCCTCCATGTCCGCTCCGCGGACCTTGAGGAGCATGTCGTACTCGCCCGAGATCATGTGTATCTCGTGCACGTTCTCGATTCTCGGCGATCTCCTCGGCGGTCTCACGCTGGGAGCGGCCCTCGTGCGGGTCGAACTGAGCGAGTATGAACGCGGAGACGCCGGTGCCGAGCTGGACGTAGTCCGGGACGGCGGTGTACTTCTTGATGACCTTCCTCGCCTCCATGCGTGCGATCCTGTCGTGGACGGTCGCCCTCGGCATGTCCAGGGAGCGCGCGATCGCCTTCGTGGTCTTCCTCGAATCGTCCATCAGCTCGCCCAGTATGGCGCGGTCCTTCTCATCCATCATGTCCGTCATAATGACGGGATTCGTATATCAATATTGCCCAAAAACCGGTTAAAATCTGGAATATTCATCGGAATGATGATATATCGCGCTTGACTAACCGTCCATGTGCACGCGGAGAGCGTGCCACGCGACATAGGTGTTGAGGATGAGGACGCAGAGCATCACTTGGATGCCCGAGATGAAGGCACAGAGGACTTCGCCACTACGGCCGCCCCGACCGCTGAGGCCGCGCGCGATGCGCACTCCAGGGTCGTCGAGTCGGTCCTCAACCGCAGGAGCGTCTTCAAGACGGAGAGGATGCAGGCAGTCCTCAAGCTGCAGGACAAGCTCTTCAGGATCGTCAGGGACGAGATGAGCAGGAACGGATACCTGGAGCTCCAGGCCCCGATCATAGGCCCGGCGACGGACCCAGGGATAAGAGGGGCGGGCCAAGTGTCGTTCGACTACTACGGCACCCCGTTCAAGATCATGAGCTCGATGATACTGTACAAGCAGATGGCCGCCGACACGCTCGGGAAGATATACTCGTTCTCCCCGAACGTCAGGCTCGAGCCCCTTGCGAGCGCCGTCACCGGACGCCACCTCACGGAGTTCTACCAGATCGACATGGAGGAGGCGGACGGGACCATGGACAGCACCATGCGCCATGTCGAGCAGCTCATGTTCGTCGTCGCGAAGAAGGTCAAGGACACGGCCTCCGACGAGCTCAAGGTCCTCGGAAGGAAGCTCGACGCCCCAGAGGGCAGGTTCAAGACATTCACCTACACCCAGATGCACGACATGGCCGAGCGTGAGGGCGTCCCGTTCAAGTTCGGCGAGGAGCTCCCATGGGAGGCCGAGGCGGCAGTCTCGAAGAAGGAGCGGTACCCGTTCTGGGTGGTCGACTACCCGGTGGGATCGAGGGGGTTCTACTACATCGAGGACCCGGACAGGCCCGGGACCCTCCTCACGATGGACCTCATCTACCCGGAGGGGTTCGGCGAGGCCGGAAGCGGCGGCGAGCGGGAGTACAGGCACGACATGGTCAGCAAGAAGATGATCGAGAGCGGCGACGACCCTGCCAAGTACAAGTGGTACATGGACATGCTCAAGGAGGGGATCAGACCCTCCTGCGGGATCGGGCTGGGTGTCGAGAGGATGACGAGGTACCTCACGGGCCAGTACTCGATCGTCGACTGCGCGCCATTCCCGAAAATCCCGGGCCTGGCATCCCCCTAGACCGTATCGCGCCGACGAGGCCACAGCCAGGCCAACGGGCGTCAGAGTACGCGCACAGTGGGACCGCCTCATCGACTGATGTCTGGCACAGCCATCATATAGGCTGAAAAACAATGTTATGCCCAATAGCACCACAGGCATCTCCGCATCGCGGCACGAGGCGCAACGATGGTCAGGGTACTCCTAGTCGACGACGAGGCAGGCGTTCTTGAGACGATGAGGATCTTCCTCGAGAGGGATGGGAAGATCCAGATAGAGAGCGCGATCTCTGCGGAGAACGCTCTGAACGTCATGACCGCGATGAGACCCGATGTGGTCGTCTGCGACTTCCTCATGCCAGGGATGGACGGCATCGATCTCCTCAAGACTCTCAGGAACACAGGGAACACGGTCCCGTTCATCCTCATGACCGGGCGTGGCAGGGAGGACGTCGCGATGAGGGCCCTCAACGAGGGGGCGGATTTCTACATACAGAAGACCGGTGACGTCGCCCCGATGACGAGCGAGCTGAGGAACATGGTCATGCAGTGCTTCCACAGGGACCAGGCCGAAAAGGCGGAGAAGGAAGCACGTGATAGGTTCGAGCTCTTCACCAAGAGCGCGAGGGATATGATCTACAGGATGAGGCTCAAACCATCCCCGGCGATGGAGTACATGAGCCCGTCCGTTGAGCTCTTCGTGGGATACACCGCGGAGGACTTCTACAAGGACCCTGACCTGATATTCAAATGCATCCACCCTGACGACGCGGGCGCGCTGGACGAGGCAATGAAGCACCCCGAGACTTACGACCGGCCCGTCGCTTTCAGGTGGCTGCACAAGGACGGGAGCGTCACCTGGGCTGAGGACGTCTGGGTCCCCATGAGGGACGCGACCGGCGAGATAGTGGCCGTGGACGGGATAAGCAGGGACATAACGGCCCACGTCGCAACCGAGAAGGCGCTCGAGATGGCGAACAAGAGGCTCGCCCTGCTCGGCCGGATGATCAAGCACGACGCCATGAACCAGCTCATGCTCATACAGAACACGGCAGACATGGCCAAGCGCGAATGCCCAGCTGGCCTCGCCGAGAGGCTGGACAGGATAGTGGCCGCCGCCCATGTCATCCAGATGCAGCTCGAGTTCTCAGGGTACGAGCTCGACGTGGCCGGGGACCGGCCGGCCTGGAAGTCGCTCCCCGACATCGTCTCCAGCGCAGTCTCCATGGCCAACGTCGACGGGCTGAAGGTCACGACGGACCTCGACGACATCGAGCTGCCTGGTGACATCGCCCTCGGAAGGGTCCTGAGCAACCTGCTCGAGGATACCAGGGCGCACGGCGAGAAGGCGAAGAGCGCGCGCATCAGCACATCCATGAACGGCGGCGAGGTCGACCTGATCTACGAGGACGATGGCGTCGGCATCGCCCAGGAGCTGAAGGAGAGGATTTTCGAGCGCGGCTTCGGGAAGAGGACCGGATACGGGCTCTACCTGTCCAGGGAGGTCCTGGCACTCAGCGGTATAACGATGTCCGAGGAGGGAGTGCCTGGAACCGGTGCCAGGTTCGTCATCCGCATGCCGAGGACCGCCGTAAGGGCAGCCAAGAAGTGACGTGCGAGCAGGCCTATACGGCCGACTGCTCCATCAGGCCTCGACCCTCGCGCCACTGCCAGGGATCGTGACGAAGGAATCCGAACGGAGGCCGCCCTTCGAGCGGAACGCACCCGCCATCGCCTTCCTGACACGGTCGGCGCCATCCTCGCAGACCGCGAAGACCGTCGGTCCGGAACCCCCGATAGAGACCCCGACGGCGCCGGCGGACAGGGCCGCATCCCTGACATCGTCGAAAGCGGGTATGAGTGTCTTCCTGTATGGAAGTGCGAGCCTGTCGTCGAGGTACGACCCGACCGCCCTGACGTCCTTCGTCATCATGGCATGGACCATCCCAGATGCCCAGGAGAGGTTGGTCACTGCGTCTCCCATCGGGACCTTGCCGGGCAGCAGCTGCCTCGCCCGCTTCGTCTCGACCGATATGTCCGGGATGACTACGGCCACCTCGAACACGGGTGGCCTTATCCTCAGGATCGTCCTCGACCTCGCATCCGACACGACGGTGAAGCCGCCGTACAATGCGGCCGCGACGTTGTCGAAATGTCTGGACCCGGCGATGAGCTCCTCGCCCATGCCCGCCGCCTCCAGTATCAGGTCCTTGTTCCTCACGCCGAGGAGGGAGGCCATCGCGAGGGCGCCGCCGACGGACGATGCCGCGCTGCTGCCGATGCCGCTGCCGGGTTTCATTCCCTTCCGTATGGTCATCGAGAAACCGAACCTGCCGCACCCGCATGCCTCGGCCAGCTTGATCGCCGCGTACGACGCGGTGTTGCGCAGAGGGTCCGTGGGCAGCGCGTGCTTCCCGATCACCTTCACCTCGACCTTGCCTCGAGGGAGGCGTCTCATGGACACGGTGTCGCGCGGTGATTCCAGGCACAGGCCGAACGAATCGAAGCCGGGCCCGAAGTTCGCGATCGTAGCAGGCGAAGAGACGATTACCTTCTCCCTCATCGTCAAGAGCACCGCCCAGTGCATGCCATGCGCGGATATTAACCTCCCGCGGCGGGGACCTCATGGACACATTTGTGCAGCAGGCCTCTGCCAGGACGGTCATCACGCCCCTTCTGGAGCACGTCCAGCAGCGCGAAGGGCTTATATTCGCCTGGTGCATAGCAGAAGTACTCCGGAGAGAGCATTCCATGGATATGTTCCAGATGAGGTGCATCGAATGCGGCAGGGCGCATGACACGTCAAGGCCTGCCTATGCGTGCTCCTCGTGCGGCAACCTCCTCGAGATCAGGCTCGACATGGACAGCGCGAAGAACTCCCTGCCGAAGGACGGATGGAAGGGAAGACCCCTCGGCGTCTGGAGATACAGGGAGCTCCTGCCCGTGAGCGGGAAGGTCCCTGTCGCGTCGCTCGGCGAAGGTGGAACCCCTCTCGTGAGGTGTGACAGGATTGCCGAGAAGCTCGGGCTCAGGAGTCTCTGGGTCAAGTTCGATGGCGCCAACCCGACCGGGTCGTTCAAGGACAGGGGGATGACCGTCGGGATCACGAAGGCCAAGGAGCTCGGCTGCAAGGTCGTGGCGTGCGCCTCTACCGGGAACACGTCAGCGTCCCTCGCGGCATACGCAGCCCTCTCTGGCATCAGATGCGTCGTTCTCATACCCCAGGGCAAGATAGCGCTGGGGAAGCTCGCGCAGGCGGTCATGCACGGGGCGGAGGTCGTGGCCGTCGAGGGGAACTTCGACCAGGCGCTGGACACGGTCATGGCGGCGTCGGACCGCCTAGGGATGTACGTGCTCAACTCGGTGAACCCGTACAGGCCCGAGGGACAGAAGACCGCTGCCTACGAGGTCTGCGACCAGCTCGGTGGCGTCGCCCCTAGATACATCTACATACCCGTCGGGAACGGCGGCAACTCCGCGGCTTACTGGAAGGGGTTCGTCGAGTACGAGGCGCTCGGCCTGTCCACCGGAAGGCCGGTCATCCGCGGCATACAGGCTGAGGGGGCCGCGCCCATAGCCCACATGTTCAGTGAAGGGCGGGACAGCCTGACCCCTGTGACGAATCCGGACACCGTCGCCACGGCGATACGCATCGGGAAGCCGGCCAACTGGAAGAAGACCGTCCGCGCGATCAGGGAATCCGGCGGGACGGCATCCACCGTGACGGACGAGGAGATCCTCTCGGCGCAGAGGGACCTCGCGAAGCTGGAGGGCATCTTCGCGGAGCCGGCGGGGGCCGCGGCGCTCGCGGGCCTCATCAGGGATGTCGAGGCTGGTGCGGTGGACAGGCGGGCGGAGATCGTCTGCGTGTCGACCGGGCACGGGCTCAAGGACCCTGACACGGCGATATCGCAGTGCGCCAAACCGCGGACGATCCAGCCCACCGTCGAGGCACTCGCGAAGCTCCTCGGAGGCGGCTGACATGCGCATCGTCCTCGTGGGGTTCGGTGTGGTCGGAAGGAGCTTCGCCGAGCTCATGACCTCGGAGAAGGGGAAGCTGGCCAGGGACTTCGGGATCAAGCCGAAGATCGTCGCCATAGCCGACGCGAAGGGGGCGGCGACGGACCCGGACGGGCTGGACATGGGCAGTGCGCTCGCTTCGAAGAAGCATCACGGCGACCTCAGCGGCCTGGGCGACAGATACCACGTCGGCCGCACGGGCATGGACGTGATCTCCGAGATGGAATGCGAGGTCGTCGTCGAGTCCACGCCCACCGAGCTGAAGCGGGGTGAGCCTGGGCTCAGCCATGTGCGTTCTGCGATGAGGGAGGGGAGGCATGTCATCTGCACGAACAAGGGGCCCCTGGCGCTCGCGATGCCGGCGCTGATGGAGCTGGCACATCACAACGGGGTCATATTCAAGTTCAGCGGGACGGTCGGAGGGGGCACTCCGGTCCTGGACTTCGCCAAGAGATGCCTGGAGGGGATGGACATACGGTCCGTCAACGGCATCCTGAACGGGACCTCCAACTACATACTCACGAGGATGACGGCCGAGGGCCTCGACATGGCGTCCGCGCTCGCGGATGCGCAGAGGCTCGGCTACGCGGAGGCGGACCCGACCTACGACATCGAGGGCTTCGACACCGCGTGCAAGCTGGTCATCACCGCGAACTACGTGCTGGGAACGAGCCTGTCCCTGAAGGACGTCGCCATCAAGGGGATCACGCAGGTCACGATGGACCAGATCAAGGACGCCCAGGCGGACGGGAAGGTAATCAAGCTCATAGGGAGCAGGGACGGCTCGGCGACGGTCTCGCCCAAGGCCATACCCGCCCTGCACCCGCTGAACGTCTCGGGGACATTCAACGCGATATCTTTCGACACGCACCCTGCGGGGGAGGTCACCCTCGTCGGCAAGGGTGCGGGCGGTCCGGAGACCGCGAGCTCGGTCCTCAGGGACCTAATCGAGATCAGGAGAGCCTTCGCCAGATAGCGGCCCAGGAGCTGAAGTCATGCGCCTTGTGTTCAAGTTCGGAGGAGTGAGCGTCTCGGACGGCGAGAAGGTGAGGAAGGTCGCTGGCATCGTCCAGAGGTTCCACGGCGAGGGAAACCGCCTCGTGGTCGTGGTCTCCGCGATGCAGGGCGTCACCAACTCCCTAATAGACGCCGCCATCCACGCGGGGAGGGGCAAGAAGGAGCACCCCCGCAAGTTCGTCGAGGAGCTCGCGCAGAGGCACATCAGGGCCGCGGACGAGGCCATAGGGGACAAGGCCATCGCCGAGCGCACCAAGGAGGCCATCCAGTCCAGGTGCCAGGAGCTCCGGGACATCCTGCTCGGCGTCGCCCACATAGGCGAGCTGACGCCGCGTTCCAGGGACTACATCGTCGGCTTCGGCGAGAAGCTCTCGGCTCCCCTCCTGCAGGGGGCGATCGAGGACTCGGGCATGAAGGCGAAGGCGCTCACCGGGGGCGAGGCCGGGATCGTCACGGACGACCACTTCGGCTCCGCCCAGCCGCTGATGAACGTCACGACCATGCACGTGAGGCAGACCGTCGAGCCCATGCTCGAAGAGGATTTCGTCGTCGTGATCGGCGGGTTCACCGCATCCACCCAGGAGGGCGTCCAGACGACCCTGGGGAGGGGCGGGTCCGATTTCACGGCATCGCTGATAGGCGCGTCCATCAGGGCGGACGAGGTGTGGGTCTGGAAGGACGTCGACGGCCTCATGACCGCGAACCCGAAGCTCGTCAAGGACGCGAGGATGATACAGACCATCTCGTTCCCGGAGGCGATGGAGCTCGCGCATTTCGGAGCCGAGGTCATCCACCCGAAGGCGCTCGAATGCGCCGGCAGGTTCCAGCTGCCGTTCAGGGTGAAGAGTCTCGCTGACCCGGAGAGCCAGGGCTCCCTGATAGTCAGCGAGGTGATGGTCAAGGCGGGCGACGTCGTGAAGGCGATCACGAACATAGACGATGTCGACCTCATCACAGTGAGCGGCGCGAGCATGGTCGGGACCCCGAGGCTGGCCGCGAAGGTCCTGCAGATCCTCACGGACGAGGACATCGACGTGCTGATGATCTCGCAGAGTTCGTCCGAGGAGAGCATCACGCTCGCGATCCCAAAGGAGTTCGGGTCCACTGCACAGAACGCGCTCGAGCTGGCCCTTCTCGGGTCGAAGCAGGTGCGCGAAGTGTGCATAGAGGCGGGCCTGAGCATCATCGCCGTGGTCGGCGCCGGGATGAAGGGCATACCCGGTGTCGCCGCGCGGGTCTTCGGGACGATGGCAGAGGCGGGGATCAACATCCGCGCCATCGCCCAGGGCTCGTCCGAGCTCAACATCTCGTTCATCGTCAAGAAGCAGGATGCGAGGAAGGCCGTCGAGGCGCTCCACGGCCATTTCAGGCTGGGTGAGTGAGATGCCGGAAGGCAGCAAGGACCAGGTACTGCGCAGCGACAGCGTCAGGAAGGGCATGGCAAGGGCCCCCGCGAGAGGCCTCATGCGGGCCCTCGGGATGAAGGACGCGGACTTCGACAGGCCGCTCATCGCCATCGCGAACTCGTTCAACACGATCGTCCCAGGGCACATGCACATGGACAGGCTCGTCGCCGAGGTCAGGAAGGGCATCGAGTCCGCCGGCGGCGTGCACTTCGAGTTCGGGGTCCCCGGCATATGCGACGGGATCGCCATGGGCCTCGACGGCATGCGTTACTCACTCCCGTCGAGGGAGATCGTGGCCGATGGCGTCGAGGCGATGCTCGAGGCGCACGTGGCCGACGGCTGGGTCGGGATGACCAACTGCGACAAGATCACGCCCGGCATGCTCATGGCCTGCGGAAGGGTCGACATCCCGGCGGTCATGTTCACCGCGGGCCCGATGATGCCCGGCGAGTACAAGGACAGGAAGCTCGACGTCATATCCATATTCGAGGCGGTGGGCGAGCTCAGGGCAGGCAGGATCACACAGGACGACTTCGACCAGATAGAGCGGAGGGCCTGCCCTGGACCAGGTGCGTGCTCCGGGCTCTTCACCGCGAACACCATGTCCTGCCTGACCGAGGCGCTCGGGCTCAGCGTCCCAGGCTGCGGGACGATGCACGCGGTCTCGAAGGAGAAGCTGCAGCTCGCCCGGAGGTCCGGCGAGCTGGCCGTCGAGCTGGTCAGGGAGGGCAGGCGGCCGAAGGAGATCGTCACCAAGGACAGCTTCGAGAACGCCATCAGGGTCGACAACGCGATAGGGGGCTCGACGAACACCTGTCTCCACCTGCTCGCCATAGCGAGGGAGTTCGGCGTGAAGCTGGAGCTCGAGGCCTTCGACAGGCTCTCGAGGGAGACCAAGCACATAGTCGCGCTCAGACCTGGAGGGGACCACTTCATGATAGACCTGGACCGCGCCGGTGGGATACCAGCGGTCCTGTCAGTGCTCGCGCCCAAGCTGAAGAGGGCGCGGACCGTCGTCGGGAAGGACATCACCGATGTGGCGAAGGAGGCATGCGTGGCCGACAGCGCGGTCATACGCGACCTGGCCCACGCGTACCACGAGGAGGGCGGGATCGCCGTCCTCTCGGGCAACCTCGCGGAGGAGGGATGCGTGGTCAAGCAGTCCGCGGTGGTCGCGTCCATGCGCAGGTTCGAGGGGCCGGCCAAGGTCTTCGACACGGAGAAGGCAGCGACCGACGCGATGCTCTCCGGGAAAGTGAAGCCGGGCGATGCGGTCGTGATCCGGTACCAGGGACCGAAGGGCGCCCCCGGGATGCCAGAGATGCTCGGGCCGACATCGGTCCTGGCAGGGCTCGGCCTCGGGGAGTCCGTCGCGCTGATAACCGATGGGCGCTTCTCCGGAGGCACGAGGGGGCTGTCCATAGGGCACGTCTCCCCTGAGGCCTTCGTCGGCGGGACCCTTGCGGCGGTACGCGACAAGGACGTCGTGAGGGTCGACCTCGACGCCAGGGAGATAGAGGTCCTGATATCCCAGAAGGAGACCAGGTTCCGGCTGAAGGAGCGCAGGCTGCCCAGGAGGGACGCCCCAGGGCTCCTCTCGAGGTACAGGGCACTGGTCGGGTCCGCGAGCAAGGGCGCGATCCTCGAGGACGACATCCACAAGGAAGACTGAGGTGCAGCGCGCCCACGCGGCCGGAAAGCTTCATCCGATGAGAGGCCGTTGACTCAGCACGGCGACGGGCAGGTCTGAACCTTGGATCTCGACGACATCGTGTTCGATAAGCTCCCGATCCTGATAGGTCTGGCCATCGTCATCTACGCCATCATGGTCCTTTCGAGGTCCTGGCGGGAGATTCGCAACTCCATCAGGGGCTGGGTCATCCTCGCGTTCACCGTGGCCATCGCGCTGCTCTGGGTCCATGAGCTCGCAAGGGACTCCGTGGGCGGATGGTTCGACGATAACCACGTCGAGGTCGCTGTCACATTCATAGCCGCATCCTCCTGGCTCTCAGTCGTCGTCGCCGCCACGGGCATGGCGTACAAGAAGTACAGTTCGGTCTCCGGGTTCACGCGCTGGATGTGGAACAGCCCGGCCAACGTGGTCACGGTCATGGGCGCGGCGGCCGTGGGCGTGGCCGCCTACGCATGGATGGTGAGGCCAGGGACCGACCCGGAGGGAACCGGCATGGCGTCCGTCCTGCTCGTGACGCTGGCATACCTCGCAACCGTCATCGCCATCGAGACCTGGATGGGCATGACCGCGCTGAGGGGCAGGAGGGCGACCGGGTCCCCCGCAGGGCCCAGGGCAGGGGTGGGCTACACGGCGGCGGCGTGGATGGGCATCCCCGCCACGGAGTACTTCCTCCATCTCGTGCTGGGCGAGCGGCTCGGCGTCGACGACTTCAACCCCTATGGATGGGTCATGGCGCTTCTCTTCATGTTCATCGTGCGCGCCTATTCGCACAGGGACTTCACAACGATCATCGTTGACTCGGAGGTCGAGGACACCAAGAGGTCCGGGTTCAGGGTATACGACATACCGAGGGGGGCCTACCTCCTCGAGGACGACAGGCCCCTGTCGGCCTTCGCCCTGTTCTCCGAGCTCGTCACCCTTCCGCTGACCCCGGAGGCCGCCATACCCGGGAAGGAGCAGGGGTCCGCGACGGCGACCCTCGAGTACCTGATCCCGAGGGGGTTGATAGTCACGCGCACGTTCCCCGAGAAGGTGAGGAAGGAGTTCGACATCCATGTGACCCCGATCATATGGCTGACGGAGTCCCCCGGCGAGAGGCGGCTGGCGCCGACGAGCGTGGCGGTCCTGACGGACACCATGGTGCGCTTCATGGAGGCGAACCCGAACAGCATAGTCCTGCTCGAGGGCGTGGAGTACCTGGTGACATTCAACGACTTCAAGAGGGTCCTGAAGGCGCTCGACTCCCTGAACGAGACGACATGGGTGACGAAGACCAGGCTGATAATCGCCGTGGACCCGAAGGCCTTCGACCAGAGGGACCTCGCCCTCCTCGAGAGGGACAGGAAGGTCGTGAGGGGACGGAAGGACATAGACACCCTCAAGAAGGAGTCCAGGGCGTCGCTCCCGGAAGGGTGAGCGGACTCCACTGGCGCCCCGTCGCCCATAGAAAGGGTTTTATCGCTTGAGCGAGGTCAAGGTCAGTGCGGTCAGTATAGTGGCCGTCAAGGCTCCATGCGGGGCTGTCTAAACCCATTTCAGACAGAGGGGAGGAGACTGGATTGAAGAACGGATTTAGGTTCGGAGCTATTTGGGCCGCCGCTTTGTCATTGACCATGGTCTTCGCCATGCCGATGTCGGCGGACGACTCTAAGGAGTGGACTGTGCTCGTGTACCTCGACGGCGACAACAATCTCGAGATCTACGGGGACATGAACATAGGCTGGCTGGAGATGTTCGGATCCGACGACAACGTCAACTTCGTCGTCCTGTTCGACAGGCTCTCCGACGAGGCCGACCTGCTCTATGTGAACGAGGGCAGCTCGGTCAGCGTGGGCGCGGATTACGGCTTCCCGAAGGAGGTCAACATGGCCGACCCATCCGTCCTCGCGGAGTTCATCGAGATCGGAGTCGCTGACTTCCCGGCCGAGAAGTACGCCCTGATCCTGTGGGACCACGGCGGCGGCTGGAGAGGCATCTGCTGGGACGACACGACCCTCGAGGAGACCGGAGTGGACGACTGCATCACGATGGTCGAGCTCAGGGAAGGCCTCGCCGAAGCGTACGACGAGACCGGTGTCGTCATAGACATGCTCGGCTTCGACGCGTGCCTGATGGCCATGCCCGAGGTCTCTTACCAGTGCAGGGACTACGTCAGCTACATCGCGTTCAGCGAGGAGACCGTCCCCGGCTATGGCTTCCCGTACGACCTGATCGCGGAGGACATAACGGCCGACCCGACCATGGACGGCGCTGAGTTCGCCATCATGATCGCTGAGGACTACGGCGAGTACTACAGCTCCATAAGCGGATATGTGGACGTCACCATGAGCGCGTTCGATATGGCATACATGGACGAGGTCACTGCAGCTGTCGATTACCTGGGCGCCGAGCTCCTGGCATCCCTGAACACCTACATGAGCGTGTACGAGAAGGACATGATCCAGGCGGACAGGTACTACTACCCGTACAACATCGACCTCAAGGGCTTCGCCGCGAACCTCGTCGCAGACCCGCTGATCGAGGACCAGGGGATCAAGGACGCGGCCAACGACGTAGTGATGGCGGTCAACGACGCGGTCATCCTCGCCGTGAACAGCATCCACAACGTGGACTCGACCGGGCTCGCGATCTACTTCCCGTCGACGAACGATGGCATGCACTCCATCAAGGACACGTACATCGATGTCCCGTTCGCGACGGAGACGAGCTGGTACGACTTCTGCTATGCCTTCTCGAACTGGGAGGGCAGGACCTGGGCCGCAGACAAGCTCTGATGCCCCAGGGCGCCGATGCAAACCACCAAACCCCTTCACCTGTTTCTGATCGTCATCACCTGGGCGGCAGGCGCTCCGGGAAAGGCGTCATCCACCGCGCGGGCCGTGGACGGTCGGGTGTCTCCGTGACCATCGAGACATCGACTTCAGGCGGACACGCCGATGACTAAGGCATAATAGGTGCTCTCGAAGGTGTTCTATCAGATATTTGTTGCATTTATGTACGGCCTGCCCGGTGGTCGCCCGGGCCCGCGCCCGCCGTTGGAAGGTCGAGGTCGACCCCATGGGCACGCTCCCGGTGACAGCGGAGAGCATGACCTTCTCAGGCAGGGGAACAATGGTCGCCCTCCGGACCGGGCGGTCACGTCCGTCCCGGCGGCCTCAGCGACACCGTCGGCTCGCCATGAGCGCATGGACGGACGAGCAGGTCACTGCTCGGCCTTCCTGTACGAGCCGAGGACCTTGACGAAGGCGCCCGTCTTGAGGAGGCCGCCTATCGCAGCGTGGCAACCTGGATCGTCAATGCTGCCGTCGAGATCGGCGTAGAAGACATAGACCCAGGGCTTGTTCCGCCTCGGCCTCGACTCGAGCTTCGAGAGGTTGATCCCGCGCGACGCGAACTCGTCGAGGCACATGTGCAGCGCGCCCGGGACGTTCTTGGTCGCGAAGACGATCGAGGTCTTGTTCGCCCCCTCGACCGCCTGGGGGTTCTTCTCCAGGACGAAGAACCTCGTGAAGTTGACGATCTCGCTCTGGATGTCCTCCTTGAGGACCCTGAGGCCGTACTCCTTCGCAGCCCTCTTGGCGGCGATGGCGGCGAGGTCCGTCCTGCCGGATGCGGCGACGAGCCTCGCGCTCCCTGCGGTGTCGTACGACGGGATCGTACGCCACTCGGGATGGCTCTGCAGGAACTTGCGGCACTGCCCGAGAGCCTGCGGGTGGCTCATCACCTCCCTGATCGATTCGACTGTGGCCCCATCCAGGGCCATCAGGCAATGCTTGACCGGGACGATGACCTCGCCCGAGATGCCGAGGTCGTGGTCCAGGAGAAGGTCGTTTACGATGGCCACGCTGCCCTCGATCGAGTTCTCCACCGGGACGACGGCGTGGGTGACCTCGTCCTTCTCGACGGCCTCGAAGACCGACTGGAAGTCGGGGTACGGCCGGGCGTCGACCCCGCTGCCGAAGTACTTGAAGCATGGCATCCTCCGAGAACGCGCCTCTCTCTCCCTGGAATGCCGCGCGTGTGACCTTGCTCAAGCGTATCATGCGCTGTACGCCGGATTCCGTATTTCTATCCTTCCAACCTCGGGCGCGAGCATCTGGCCACAGCACTCTGTACACAATTGTCCAGCAGGAACAGGCCCCTGGCTGTCGAAAGCCAACCGCAAAAGTTTATATCGACCGAGACCATGACCAGAGTTGTCACGGCAAAGCCGCGACCCCAATATACCAGGAGGTTAGGGATGAAGCACGAAAGCAACGGCCTGCTTATTCTGCCCGATGGGCTGCTTCTTCTCCTAGCCTAGCGCACTCATTGTAGGGTTTTGGGGAGAGTGTTCTGATGCACCGACAGTCTCCGAGTGAGAATGCCAAAGACGTGGGCGACGGCGGGTTCAGGGTACCCGATACAGGGATGTTCGTGAGCGGATACAACAAGACCATCTTCGAGGCGACGCGGATGCCCGAGAGGGTCAACATACTCGACACGACCCTGAGGGACGGGGAGCAGACCCCCAACGTCGCGCTGTCGAGCGAGGACAAGGTCAAGATCGCACAGGCCCTCGACGAGTTGGGTGTCGATGTCATAGAGGCCGGGTTCCCGGTCAACTCCGAGGGTGAGGCCGACGCCGTGAAGAGAATCTCGGCGGCCGGGCTCAAGAGCGAGATCTGCGGACTGTGCAGGGCGAGCACATCGGACATAGATGCGGCATTGGCCTGCGACGTCGATTCCGTCCACGTGTTCCTGGCGACATCCAAGGTGCATCTGGAAAAGAAGCTCAAGATCACGAAGGAGGAGGCGGTGGAGAAAGCCGTCACCTCGATCCAGTACGCGAAGGACCATGGCCTCATCGTGGAGTTCAGCTGCGAGGACGGGACGCGCACGGAGATGGAGTTCCTCAACGAGGTCCACAAGGCGATTGAGGAGGCAGGCGTCGACAGGATAGACATCGCCGACACGGTCGGCGTCATGACGCCGCAGGCCATGATGCAGTTCGTCGCCGAGCTCAAGAAGGGGACGAAGGTCCCGCTGTCCGTCCACTGTCACGACGACTTCGGGATGTCCGTCGCGAACTCGTTGGCCGCCGTGCTCGGAGGCGCCGAGCAGGTCCACTGCACGATCAACGGGCTCGGGGAGAGGGCGGGGAACGCCGCACTGGAAGAGGTCGTCATGGGCCTCCAGGCGTTCTACGGGATAAAGACCGGCATCAACACCCGCAAGATGTCCTTCGTGTCGAGGCTCGTCTCACAGCTCACCGGCATAGCTGTCCAGCCCAACAAGGCCATCGTCGGTGAGAACGCGTTCTCCCACGAATCGGGCATACACGTCCACGGAATCCTGAGCGAGTCCTCCACATACGAGCCCATGAGGCCGGAGATAGTCGGCAAGGAGAGGACTTTCGTCGTCGGGAAGCACTCTGGGACGCACGCCGTCCAGACGAGGCTGAAGGAGTACGGCCTCGAGATCACGCCCGAGCAGATGAAGGAGGTCGTGGCGAGGGTCAAGAAGTACGCGGAGTCGGGGAAGAAGCTCGACGACGCCGAGCTGCTCGCCGTCGCCTACGACGTCATGGGCCAGGAGGCCGCGCCGGTGATCAAGCTCGAGGAGTTCACCGTATTCACCGGCCTGAACTTCACGCCGACAGCGACGGTCGTGCTGAACATAGACGGCGAGGTCAGGAGGGCATCGGATACCGGAGTGGGTCCGATCGATGCATCGCTCAGCGCCATCAGGACCGCCGTTTCGAAGAACATCGTCCTGAAGCAGTTCAGGCTCGAGGCGATCACGGGCGGGTCGAACGCCCTCTGCGAGGTCACGGTCAAGCTCGGGGACACCGAGGACGCAGCGCTGCTCTCGCTCGGCAAGAGCGTCGGGTCGGACATCGTCACCACCAGCGTGGACGCAACCATTGAAGCCTTGAACAGGCTATGGGTCAGGAAACTGAGCGCCAACGGCCACGACGCCACCAGCAAGAGGAAGGCCTACTGACCGGCGCGTAGGGTAGGAGGTGCACACGCATGGGCAGGACGATGGCAGAGAAGATACTGGCCGACAAGTCCGGGAAGGACGTCCAGCCAGGCGAGATCGTCGAGGCTGAGGTCGACTACGTCATGGTCAACGACATAACCGGGCCCGCCGCCTTCGACGAGTTCGACGCGCTCGGCGTTCCCATCATCAAGGACAAGGTCGTCCTGATACCCGACCACTACGTCCCGAACAAGGACGTCGCCTCCGCGAAGCAGGCGAAGAAGATGCGCGACTTCGCAAAGAGGCACGGCATCGAGAACTACTTCGAGGTCGGACGCGGCGGCGTCTGCCACCAGCTCATGATCGACGAAGGGTTCGTCGCCCCCGGCAGGCTCATAGTCGGCGCGGACTCCCACACCTGCTCCTACGGCGGGCTCGGCGCGTTCGCCACCGGCATAGGGAGCACGGAGGCCGCGACCGTCTTCGCAAGGGGCGTCCTCTGGTTCAAGGTGCCGGAGTCCATGAAGTTCAAGGTCGACGGCAGGCTCAGGAAGAACGTCATGGGCAAGGACCTCGTCCTCAAGATCATAAGCGACATCGGCGTCGACGGTGCGCTCTACCGCTCGATGGAGTTCATGGGGAGCGCGATCTCGTCGCTCCCCGTCGCGGACAGGATATCCATATCCAACATGGGCATAGAGGCCGGGGCCAAGGCAGGCATGGTCCCGCCGGACGCGAAGGTGGACGCATACCTGCGCGGCAAGGTGAGGGGGAGGTTCAAGAAGGTCCTCCCCGACAAGGACGCGACCTACTGCGAGACGCATGAATACGATGCGAGGGAGATGGTCCCGATGGTCGCGATGCCGTTCCTGCCGAGCAACGTCGCCCCCGCGAGCGAGGTCAAGGTCCAGATAGACCAGGCGTACCTCGGCTCGTGCACCAACGGTCGCATCGAGGACCTGAGGGTCGCGGCGAAGATCCTCAAGGGGAGGAAGGTGCACAAGGACGTGCGCATGATAGTCGTCCCTGCCACGAGGCGCATATTCGACCAGGCGGTCAAGGAAGGCCTCACGAAGATATTCTCAGACGCCGGAGCGTACGTATCCGGACCGACATGCGGCGCGTGCCTCGGCGGATACATGGGCATACTCGCCCCCGGCGAGAGGTGCGTCAGCAGCACCAACCGCAACTTCGTCGGACGGATGGGCGACAAGGACTCCGAGGTCTACCTCGCGAGCCCGGCCGTGGTCGCCGCCAGCGCGATCAAGGGCAGGATAACGGACCCGTCGGAGGTGACGAGATGAGGAACGTCATGCAGGGCAAGGTCTGGCGGTTCGGCGACCACGTCGACACCGACCAGATCATCCCGGCGGAGTACCTAGTGACCATGGACCCCTCGGTCCTGGCGAAGCACGCCTTCGCCAAGGTGAGGCCGGATTTCGCGACGAAGGTCGAGCACGGGGACATCATAGTCGCCGGCAGGAACTTCGGCTGCGGCTCCAGCAGGGAGCACGCACCCAGGGCGCTCATGGGAGCCGGCGTGTCGTGCGTCGTCGCCGAGTCCTTCGCGAGGATATTCTTCAGGAACGCCATCAACATAGGCCTGCCGCTCGTCGAGGCAAAGGTCGGGGCGACGGAGGGCGACCTCGTCTCAGTCGAGCTGGGGAACGGTTCAGTGGTCAACATCTCGACCGGGGTCAGATGCAGGTTCAAGGGCTATCCGCCGTTCGTCATGATGCTCGTCGAGAAGGGCGGGCTGATCGCGTACACCAAGGAGAGGTTGGGTTGCAGAAAGTAGCGGTCATACCAGGGGACGGCATCGGGCCGGAGGTCGTCCGCGAGGCGATGAGGGTCATCGACGCTGTCACCGAGAGGCACGGGCTGGACCTGGAGTTCGAGGAGTTCCCCCATCGGTGCCGGGCACCACCTGAGGACCGGGGAGGTCCTCTCCGACGAGACCATAGGCAGGCTGGAGGGGAAGGATGCGATCCTGCTTGGCGCAATGGGCGACCCGCGGGTCAAGCCCGGCGTCCTGGAGAAGGGCGTCCTCCTCAGGCTCAGGTTCCATTTCGACCAGTACGTCAACCTCAGGCCGGTGCGACTGATGGAGGGCGTCCCGTGCCCGCTCGTCGGAGCCGGACGGAAGGTCGACATGCACTTCGTGCGGGAGAACACCGAGGACTTCTACGTCGGGCTCGGCGGAAGGGTCGGCGACGGCAGGTCGAGGAAGGAGCTGGACCTCGTGAGGAAGGCGTACGAGGTGAAGTTCGACGTGGGCCTGGACGTCAAGGGCGCCGGCGAGCTGGCGTTCCAGATCGGTGTCATCTCGCGGAAGGGCGCCGACAGGGTCGTCGAGTACGCGTTCCAGCTGGCGAAGGCGAAGGGGCTGGACCTCGTGACCTCCGTCGACAAGGCCAACGTCCTGACCGATGTGTACGGCCTCTGGAGGGAGGCGGTCGAGAGGGCGTCGGCCAGGCACGGCATCGCGAAGGAGTTCCAGTATGTGGACGCCGTCGCGCTGCACATGGTCCGCACGCCCGAGAGGTTCAAGGTGCTGGTGACGCCGAACCTGTTCGGCGACATCCTCACCGACCTGGGCGCCGCGATCCAGGGGGGGCTCGGCTTCGCGCCCTCGGGGAACATCAACCCCGAGGGAGTGAGCATGTTCGAGCCGGTCCATGGCTCCGCACCGGACATCGCGGGCAAAGGCCTCGCCAACCCGGTGGGGGCGGTGCTCTCGGCGGCCCTCATGCTGGAGAACCTCGGGCACAAGGCAGCCGCGACGGACATAGAGAACGCCGTCGCCACGGTGCTCAGGAGCGGGCGTCACAGGACGGCCGACATAGGCGGGACGACATCGACATCCGGGATGGGAGATGCGGTCCTCGCCGAGCTCGGGAAGAGCTGAAGGACCCTCGGTCATCCGGGACTGCTTCTCGGGGCCCCATCATCCACTGTGCGGAAGGCCCCCGCTGGGACCGTGACCACGAATCTCGCGCCCGATCCTCGGACGCCGCGCTCCTCTATGGTGATCCCCGTGATTCCGAGGACCTTCCTCGCGAAGTACATGCCGAGGCCCGTGTGCTTCCCATGGCCCTGTTCGAACAGGTGGGGGCGGTCGGCATCGGACACACCTTGGCCGTCGTCCTCGTACGTGAGGACCAGTGCTCCGCCGACCACCTCTCCGGAGACTGTGATCGAGCTCACCGTCCCGCCGTGTCTCAGAGAGTTGTCGACCAGGTTCCTGAAGACCTTGTCCAGCATCGCGTCTGCATAGACCTCGACGCCCGGCAGCCTGTTGGTGACCTTTACCTTGTCAAGCGGGAAGCCCGTGGCCCCCAAGGCGAAGGAACGCCTGAGGTTCAGCCAAACGGGTGAATGGGCGCCTATGCGCTCGTACTCGCCTGCGAATTCCAGCGCCGCCCGCATCGCCCCCTCCGCCTCTATCGCGCGCCCGAGGTCGACCCTGCATGTGGCATCATCCTCGGACTCGCGGGCGAGCTCCAGCCATCCGCTGAGTATTGAGAGGGCGTTCACCAGGTCGTGACGGGTCATCCTGCCCATCAGGGCCAGCCTCTCGTTCGCCTCCCTCAACTCTTCGGTCCGCTTGCGCACGAGGTCCTCCAGCTTGTCCTTGTAGGTCGAGACTTCCTTCCTGGCGGTGGAGCACACGTTGCTCAGCTCGCTCACGACGAACCCGACGACGATGAGGACGACGCCCCGCAGATAGTCGTTCGTCTCAAGACCCCTTGGAGACGCCCCCAGCGACAGGAAGTAGGAACTCACGAGGACTATCGGGACGGCAAGGCCTCTCCTATGATACCAGAGGGCGGCCAGGACCACTGGGACGTAGTAGAAATGTGTGTATATCACGGCCTCCTCGGCAAAGTATCCCAGCATCACGGTAGCTATCACACACGCGGCGACCGCACAGACAGTGAGTAACAGTTTCATCATCGGGCCGAAGTGGTCCATGGACCCCGAATTCATGAGATGACGCTCTGGTCGCAATCGCGGATGACTCACATCGAGGACGGCCATCCGCTTGCCGACGTTATCAGAGAGCGGCTTGTGGGAATGTAATGCTTTTGGGGTGCCGCACCACTTCACCTCCAGGCGCCCTTTTTTGGCATACAATTATATATCGTCAGGTCGATTTGAACAAAAACTGAACACAGGGTGGATGGGATGCCGCAAGTAACTCAACTTCCGAAGGAGAGAGCAATCGAGATCGGGGAGTTCCTCACCAACAATGTGTCGAGGGCCGCGGTCTACACGCTCCTGCACAAGCAGCCTCTGACGAGGCGAGAGATTGAGAAGAGCCCGCTCACCGACTCGATGAGACGGCTCTCGCTGTCCGCCCAGACGCGCCCGCTGAAGGATAAGAGCAGTGTCCAGATGAGGACGCTCCTCGCGAAGGGGGTCGACTGCGGTGTACTGATCCCCGTGAACTCGAAGAGGCAGAACTACTACTTCCTCAACTCCGACCTCAGGATCGAACCGGCACCCGTTAGGGAGGGCGAGGAGGAGAAGGACGTCGCGCTCAGCGTATACATCGACAGGACTTTCTCCCATTCTCCCGGGCAGGCCGTGCTGCCTGGCTGGGGCACAGCCGCGGACCACACCATCCTCCCCGTGCCGTATATAGACACCCCGAAGTCGCTGACCGTCTGGCTGAGCTGGCTGATGACCCCGACCAGAAGGGAGATACTCCGCCACATCGCGAAGGATGGCCACACGACGAGGCCGAAGCTGCGGGCGGAGCTTGGGTTCTGGGCGGACAGGATCGTCGCCAAGGAGGGGCTGCCAGCAGGCGTCCTGGAACGGTCTGGCGAGAAGATACGCTACCAGTTCTCGAGTTTCTCGTTCTCGAAGCTCAAGGTCAAGAAGGAAGGGGACGAGGGGAGACGGAGGCCGTGGACCAGCTTCCCGCCGTCCTTCTGGCTCACCAGGTCGTACGAGCCTCTCAAGTGCATAATGGGCGCGTCGAAGCTGATAGGCGACAAGAAGCCAGAGATGACGCCGGGCACGGTTCTCGAGGAGCTTGCGAAGGGAGAGGTGACCATCCTCGACAAGAACCGCAGGGAGTTCCTCGAGGTCAACTTCCTTGAGAGGATGAGCTTCTACGCGGTCTACCACTCATCCGGAGACCAGGCCATGAAGATCTCGGCCGACTCGCTGGTCCCGGAGAAGGTGACCTACAACTCGCCCGAACACCCGCTCGTGTGGATCTCGAAGACCGACGAGGACAGCGCGGGAGCGAGGCTGGACTTCAAGCACGAGGCTGCCATGATGCTGATAGGCAAGAGGTCCAAGGAGGAGCAGATCGCCTTCCTCGAGAAGATGCTCAAGGACCTCGCCATGGAGAGGATTGGCGTCAGGCTCGATGAGCAGGAGAAGTTCCTCGCGCGCGACCTGGACAAGCTCAGGATGGAATCGTTCGGTCTAGGAGCAGAATCAATCTCTGCAGTCGCGGGACTGGAACTCACAAGGGAGCAGATACAGGCCGAGAAGGCCGCCTTCGAGAAGTTCATGGACCTGCTTGTCCCGGGATCCATCCCGAAGAAGAAGGCTCTCACGCCCGAACCAGAGGCCGTTCCGGGGGACGAAGCGACCCAGGACCCGCCACGCTAGGGTTGGGGCGGGGCCCATTCTCGCTGGTCGCCCAATTTCCGGCCCCCTCTCGAGGCACTCCAAGCGGGGGTGCGTCGTCACATTGTTGTGATAGCACCCGCTGTATCGACTCATAAGCAGACAACGCGACCGGAGGCATAAGCGATTTACCATGAGAGTCAGTAGGACTCGAAAAGTTATTTGGGAAGACGACCCATTAGGCATGTGGCGACGAACTATTAGCACACATAAGGTCGCATAAGTACGAGCTTATACAAGACTTATGGATGTGAGACCCATGCAACTGACAAATCGAGAGAGAGAGATTGTTGACGTCCTCAGAGCAGGCATCACGACCCCCACCCTACTGGCATCCGAGCTGAAGATCACCCAATCCGGCGCGACCCAGGCACTTCAGAAGCTGGAGAAGAAGGGAGTGGTCGTGAGGTCGAGACTCGGAAGGAATGCCCATTACAGGCCGGTCGAGGAGGAGGCGCCGAAACCCGCTCCACAGCTGGACCATGACCTGGAGGTAATCAGAGAATCATACCACGCACTGTCCAGGGTGTGGACGCATGTCCTCAAGCTGGACCTGACCCACGACGAGCTCAGCAAGGTCCGTGAGGCTAGGAACCTGCTCGAGGAGATACTCGTGAAGAGAGGGAAGAGCCTGGACTGACAGGCTACTTCGCGAGAGCCTCTTCTGCCTTCTTGAGGTTGTCCACCGTCATGGCCACCTCGGTCATGCCGCCGTCCTTCCCGATGATGAAGATGGAGTCGACGTTGACCATGGACTTGGCCAGTTTCCGTGAGATCTTCCCCAGCTCCCCCGGCCTGTCGAGGATCCTTATCGATAGAACGTCCTTGAGATCGTACGCGATGCCGGTCCTCGCGAGGGCCCCCTTGGCCGTGGCCTCGTCATCCGTCACAACCCGGATCATCGGCCTCTGGTTGCTCCTTTCGCTGGCGATCGCCTTTATGTTCACGCCATGGGCGCCCAGAAGCTCACAGACCTTGGCAAGCTCACCTGGCTTGTCCTGGACGAAGACATCGAACTCCTTCAAAGTTCATTCCTCGACTGACCTTATCTCCTATCGGTAGAAAAGTGTTCCGATAGGGGATTCAGGATGACTGGTCGGGGCTATGCGGGAGGCGCACGACCCTCCGGACCCACCAGTAGGCCAGATATGTCGCGTTGACGGTCGACAGGACGAGGACGAAGATGTACCAGATGAACATGCCCTGGTCCAGCCCCGCGAGCGAACCGAACACCGTCGCCAGCGTGTTGGGCACAAGCACCGCCGTGCCCAGGATCGTGAGCCACGTCATGGTGAGGGCCATGCGGTTGTTGAGCAGCTGGAGTTGGTTGTTGTACAGCGCCTGCAGGACCTCGAGCCCGGACGCCAACACCTCGGACATGTGCTCGCTGAGCTGTATCTGGCGGTTCACGTCCTCGACGAGAAGGCCCACCTGGGCCAACACCTTCGGGTTGTCCGAGACGAGCTCGGCCTCGCCGTACCTCAGCGAATGGAGGACGTCCAGGGTCCTCCACAGGGTGTTCAGGTATGTTATGAGCGCGTGCTTCAGTTCGTATATCTTGCGCCCGACCTCCAGCCTCGGTGACTTCGGGTCTAGCATCATCTCGCTCATCGAATCGGCTTGCTCCTCGATCTCCCTCAGGTGCTCGAAGTTGTGGGAGTTGTTCTCGTCCAGGATCCTGACGAGCATCATCGTCAGCCTGTCCCCCAAGGGCATGCTCTCGGGGAGCTTGCGCAAGAAGGCGTCCGCATACCGCGAGAAGAGCAGCAGGCGCTCTATCGCCTTGCTGTGGATCGTGACGATGAGGTCCTTCCGGACGAGGATCAGGAGGGGGTTGGACTCGACGTCCAGCCCCGCAATCTTGACTGCAGGCACCATGAGGCCCATCTCGGTCTCCCTATCCTCGAACGCTGCGTGGTACCCTTTGAGCAGTATCGGGATCATGGACGCACTGAACCCTAGCTTCATCGCTATGTCGGGAGCGTCCTTCTCGAGGGAGTCCACGGTGAAATTGATCCACGCGAGGGTCGATGCCTGTAGCGTCGGGATGAGCTCGGCAGGGGTGTTGCTGTAAACGCGCAGCGGTTTGCCCCGGTGCGGGAGAGCGACGCAGACCGCCCTGTACTTCTTCGCCATGTCCAAGTCCTCCCCGCCGTCGTGGCCGCTATGGCCAGTTGCCGATTGCGGGTCTGGAGTGTCCTTCAGAACCCTGGTCCGGTCTCCCTGATCCAAACGAGTGCCCCCATTGGCTTTGCCCAAGCCCTTCTAGACCAGTATCTCATGGCGCAGATATATATATCCGCAGCTTGGGACCCCTGAATGGCCGTGAATCACCTTTAATACTAACCCAGCCATTTCGACGACGATTGGCCATGAGGGTACTCATAATCCATGCCGACAGGTTCGAGTACGAGGTCAAGGACCCGACCAAGATGGCGGAGAAGCTCCCTGAAGGACACCAGAAGAAGCGCTCCTTCGAGGAGGCGCTGGTCGTCTTCACCACGGTCGAGGCCACGGACGAGGATGTCCAGACCATAGCGGACGTCGCCGCAGCGGACATCGCCGATGTGTTCTCCAAGGTCGAGGCCAGGAGCCTGGTGCTGTACCCTTACGCCCACCTGAGCGCGAACCTCGCCAAACCGGACCTGGCGGTCACCGTCCTCAAGGCGGTCGAGAAGGCCGTCTCCGACAAGGGGATAGAGGTACACCGTTCACCGTTCGGCTGGTACAAGGGTTTCGACATCAAGTGCAAGGGGCACCCGCTCTCCGAACTCTCCAGACAGTACACGGCCGAGAAGAAGGTCACCAGGGAGGAGGTCGTAGAGAAGATCAAGAAATCCTACTTCATACTCACTCCAGAGGGCAAGGAATACCCGCTGGACCTGGAGAACGCGGAGGACCTCAAGGTCCTGGACCAGTACCCATCCCTCAAGAAGTTCGTCATGTCGGAGGAGGTCGGGAGGTCCCAGGGCAAGGAACCGCCGTCCATCAAGGCCATGCAGAGGCTGGAACTCGTCGACTACGAGGAGGCGAGCGACCGCGGCCACTTCCGGATGTACCCCAAGGGCCACCTCGTGTTCTCACTCCTTGCGAAGTGGGCGGAGGAGATTGCCCTCGACAGGATAGGGGCGATACAGATTGACACACCCATCCTGTACGACTGGTCGTTCCCGGACATAAGGGCCCAGGGCCAGTCCTTCCACGAGAGGCACTACACGCTCAAGACCGAGGAGAACAGGGAGTTCGTCCTCAGGTTCGCGGGCGACTTCGGCCTGTTCAGGATGATCAGCAGGGCGACCATGAGCTACAGGAACCTCCCGCTCAGGGTCTACGAGTTCTCGAAGAGCTTCAGGTTGGAGCAGCGCGGGGAGCTCACGGGCCTCAAGAGGCTGAGGGCGTTCCACATGCCCGACGTCCACTGTTTCACGAAGGACCTGGACGACGGCTGGAACGAGTACATGCTCCTCTACAAGAACTACTCCGACCTCGCCGACGCGACCGGTGTGGAGTACGCCGTCGCATTCAGGATCGTGCAGGACTTCTACGACAAGTACAAACAGAACATCATCGAGCTGCTGAAGCACTCCAAGAAGCCCGCGCTCATCGAGGTCCTCTCCGAGATGAAGCACTACTGGGCCGTCAAGCACGAGTTCCAGGGCATCGACTCCGTCGGTGGCGGCGTGCAGCTCAGCACGGTCCAGCTGGATGTCGACGACGCTGAGCGGTACGGCATCGTGTACGTCGACCAGGACGGCAAGAAGAAGGGGTGCATCATCTGCCACTCGTCCATCGGCTCCATCGAGCGCTGGATGTATGTCCTGCTCGAGGAGGCCCTCAAGCACGACAAGCCGAGCCTGCCGTTCTGGCTCTCTCCGACGCAGGTCCGCGTCATACCCGTGGGCTCCGAGTTCGCGAAGGACTGCGAGAAGCTCGCCGACTCGATATGCGCCAGGGTAGACATAGACGACTCTGACGACAAGGTCGGCAAGAAGATCAGGAACGCCGAGATGGAATGGATCCCGATGATCATCGTCCTCGGCGAGAAGGAGAGGTCCTCGGGCCAGATACCAGTCCGCATGAGGTCGGGCGAGGTCAAGGTCATGACCGCCGAGCAGCTGAAGGCGGAGATCGATGGGCTCTCCAAGGGCTACCCGACGGCGAGGCTCCCGCTCCCGCGCATGATCTCCAAGAGGCCGGTCTTCAGGGGATAGTCCCCCTCAGCGGTCGTCCTCGTCGCCCCATATGAACTTGTGCAGCTGGGGCAGGACGCGCACGTCCAGACCGTCCTTGAGCACCTTCTCAGCGAGGGAGCGCAGGTCCTTCCCGCCGACGGGCGTGAAGATGACCTCGCACTTCGGGCCGTACTCCGAGATGACCTCCTTCGCGTAGGAGTAGTCCGCATCGTCGGCGATGATGAACTTGAGCTGGTCCGTCGGGCCGAGGACCTCTATGTTGGAGAAGATCATCTTCGATGACTCCCCGGAAGACGGACACTTGATGTCCATGCTCAGGGTGAGGTTCTCGACGCATGGCATCTCGTCGAGCGGCATGGCACCGTTGGTCTCCAGCACGACCTGGTATCCCTTGTCGACGAGCAGCTCGACCAGACGGGGCGCGTCCTTCTGGGCCAGCGGTTCGCCGCCTGTCACGCAGACATGCCGGGTCTTGTGCTTCGCCACCTTCTTCATGACCTGCTCTAGGGACATCTCGTCCCCCTTGTCATAGGCCTGCTTCGTGTCGCAGTACGCGCACCTCAGCGGGCAGCCGGAGGTCCTCACGAACGTCGTCGGCGCGCCGATCGTGAGCCCCTCGCCCTGCAGCGACTTGAATATCGAATACACCTTCACGGCCTCACCTCGTAGTCTATCGGATCAACGACGCCAGCATCCCTGAACCCGTCGAGGCGCAGGATGCACGAATCGCATCTCCCGCACGCCTTCGCCCCGCCGATGTAGCAGCTCCAGGTCAGCTCCAGAGGCACCCCGAGGCGGACCGCCTCCCGGACTATCTCCGCCTTCGTCATCCGGAGCACGGGCGCCTCCACCTTGATGCCCCGGCCCTCCTTCCCCGCCTTCGTCCCGATGTCGAGCGTCGCCTGGAACGCGGCGAGGAACTCTGGAGTGCAGTCCGGGTATCCGCTGAAGTCGACCGAGTTGGCCGCGATGAAGACCGCGTTCGCGCCACGGCTCTCGGCGACGGACGCGGCTATGGAGAGGAATATGATGTTCCTGGAGGGCACGTAGGTGCTGGGTATGTCGGACGGTATCCGTCCCCTGGGCCTGTCCCTGGGGACCTCCTTCGAAGCCGAGGTGAGAGAGCTGTCCAGGTGCTCGCCGATCGGGAGGCCGATGACGATGTGCTCCTTGACGCCGAGGGCCTTCCCGACGGCCATGGCGCTCTCCAGCTCCCTCCGGTGCCTCTGGCCGTAGTCGAACGTGACGGCTATGACGTCGTAGCCCCGCTCCTTCGCGATGGCGGCGGCCGTGGACGAATCCAGACCTCCGGAGAGAAGCACTACCGCGCTGGGCATCGGAACCAGACTCCTCAGAAGCTCTTCCCGGTCCAGGCGCCCTGGCCCTTGCCCTCGTCGACCCCTATCTCGATGCGCTGCACGTTCTTCGGGAAGTCGACCTTCTCGAGGACCCTCTTCAGGACGAACTCGGCGAGCTCCTCGGCGGAGCAGATAGTGAGGTCGAGCAGCACGCAGTCCTCCTTGGGGAACTGGAAGGTCTTCCCGTCCCTGACGTAGACCACCGATTCCGTCCCGATCTTGACGGACGGGTCCCTCTTCGGGATGAGGACGCGGTGGTCCAGCTCGTCGGCGATCCCCTTCAGGAACTCCTTGACGCTGATGAAATCCATGATGACGCCGTCCGGCCCGATGTCGCCCTCGATCGTCGCGTTTATCGCGTAATCGTGGCCGTGGAGCCTCCCGCACTTGTAGTGACCGGGTATCACGTGCGTGGCCGAGAAGGTGATCTTCGAGGCCCAGCCGTTGATCTCAAGCCTCATCACGGACGGGATAGGCAAGGAGGCGTTATAAGACTTTCATGCCCGGGCCCTGGGACGGACCCCGTTCTGGACCAGGCCAGCAGCTAGGAGGACCGCCGACGAGAAATCCGCCTTCGCCCGCGAAGTGTCGACGAAGACGCGGGGGATGTTGACGACGGGGGCGCCGTACGCCTCGTGGCCCCCGACGAAGTGCAGCGTCCTGAATATCAGGTTCCCGGAGACGCCGTCGGGTGCTAGGACGAGGTCGCTCTCCCTCACGGCATCCTCGATGAGTATCGTGTGGTGCCTCGCCTGCAACCCTGCGTCCTTCAGCTGGCCCGTGAGCGCCTCCCCCTCGTCGATGCTCCGGCGGATGTCGCTCCCTCGGTCGCGGTCCTCGAGCCGGCCCTTCGAGAGGACGCCCACCTTCAGCTTCCAGCCCAACGGCAAGAAGTATGTGGAGATGGCAATTGCGAGCTTCATGCGGGCGTCGGCGTGGACCCCCTCGTCGATGCCGACGGGGGCGAGAAGGAACGGCTTGCGCTCCGACGAGGTCATGACCGCGACCCGCTGGACGGCCATGAGCTTGAAGGATGACTTCAGCTCCCTCAGCACCTCGGATGAGGACATGGTGCCCCTGACGGCGGCGTCGATCTCGCCCTTCTCGAGGGCGCGCACCATCGCCCCCGGGTCATCGAAGCCCCATACCTGGAGGGCGCCCCCCTTCGGCGATGCGCCGTCGACGGTCGCCCTGAGCGCGGAGCCCGTGAGCCCGATGCCGACCGTGGCCTTGGCCGCCCGCCCTGCGGAGAGGAGGCCCTCCACGTCGATCATCCGCTCACCGGATCAGACCTCGTCCTCGGTCATCTGGTCGAAGGAGTAGTTCTCCCACTTCCGGACCCCCAGGACGATCTCGAGCTCCTGGGGCGTGAGCAGGGGCCGGTCGTACATGGCCATGTCATCCACGGCGATCCTCGGGCAGGCCGTGGAAACGTACGCGTCGAAGCCCAACGAGCGCAACTTGTCCGGGTCGAACTTGTCCATCATGATGAGCATCGCGTCCTTCTTCTTCCACCTCAGGAGCTTCCTGAGCTCGCGGGCGCGTCTGAGCCGCCTCTGCCCGATCTTCTCCCCGATGATGATGCCGAATGTCCGGGCGCGGTCGGCCCTCTCGATGACGGAGTGCCTCTGCCTCAGGACCTTGTCCAGGGCTTGGTCGATCTCCCTGGGTTCCTCCAGGTTCGGGTCGATGACGACGACCTTCTTCCCGGTCGCGAGGTGCACACCCATGGCATGGAACGTGCCGCTGGCGATCAGTAAGTAGCTGTTGACCTCCTTGGAGACGGATATGGCGGCCGTGTAGTTGCAGCCCAGGACCTCGCCGACATGCGAGATCCTGTTATCGCCCTCGCCCAGCTTGGTCTTGATCCCCATGCTCTCGAGGCCGTCTATGACATCGTCCAGCTGTTCCAGGTGCTGTGAGATCGCGAGGACCCCGACGGGCTCGTTGAGCATGCCCACGGCCTTCTTGAGGGTGTCCGTGACGGGGACCTTCGACCGCGCGGGGACGAAGATGACCGGCAGGGGGAACCTCAGGGACGGGATCGGTGAATGGCCGATGTTCACGATGGCATCGACCAAATCGAAGAGAGAGCTGGGGACGTCGCACGCCCCGAAGCACGGCTCGGCGACGACGATGACCTCGGCGCCGGCCTTGTTCTCGATGTCCTCCGCGAACTGGTACGCGCGCTTCTTCAGCCCCTCAGGCACCTGAAGTGCGACTATACGGGCCTTCAGCCTCTTGATCTCGGCGATGGCGCTTGAAAGGTCCACGTCGAACATCGGCCACACCATTCAGAAGAGTGACGGCTTTGCGGTCCTCGTCTGAGCTAGTGGGGTACAGAGGACATCGGTAAAAAACATTGCCGCTACCAGAAGGGTATTCATCGTCCCCGACTAGGTCGGGTTCCCGCGCTCCACCTCGATGTAGCACGGGGACGGGAGCTTTATCGCGGCGCGCTTCAGTGCGAGCTTGGCCGTGGCGAAGTTGGGCTGGGTCGTCTCGAGCGTGATGATCTTCTGGTCCCTGTCGACCCTTGCGGCGGTCCCTATGGCCTTGCCGAAGGCCAACCTCATCCCTTCTGAGATACGGTCTGCGCCAGCGCCCGTCGCGATCTTGTTCTCCCTCAGGACGTTGTGCGGGTAGACCCGGATCTTGAGATGATAGCCAGTCGTGCCGAGCTTCTTGGAGAGGAACCTGTTGGCCGAGATACGCGCGGCCTCGAGGGCGATGTGCCTGATCTGGCACTGCTCGACGACCCTGAGCGTGAGACGGACAGGGTAGTTGCCCTTGACACCGTGCTCGAACTGGGTTATCCTGTTGGCTGGAACGCCGCCCATGTACTCCCTGCGGCAGTAGGCCTGCCCTTTGATCTCCCTGTACATGCTTGCGGGCTTGCGTGTCATTTAATACCACCAGCTACAGCGCTGAGCTCGGGATTGCGGGATAAGGGTCGTCATATTTAAACATGACTGATTTGCACAGGGGCGGCTGAGGGGTCCCAGAGGCCCCCTGGCCCATGGCCAACGATTATCTACGGTCATCCCGATAGGGCCGCAGGATGGCGCGCAGACACGTCAGCAAGAGGGACGCCAAAGGGATAGCGGACGAGAGGGTCGACGGGCTGTTCGAGCTCGCGGCCCAGGCCGCAGCGGAGGGGAACGACCCGAGGGCCAAGCACTATGTGGAACTCGCCCTAAGGATGAAGGAGCGGCACAAGGTCCCGGCGAAGCACAAGCGCAGGTACTGTCCCGAGTGCCATGCCTTCTTCGCGCCCCCGAGGAACTTGAGGGTGCGCACGGGCGGCGGTCGGGTCTCCATGACATGTCTGGCCTGCGGACACATCCAGAGATACCCCATCGGGCGGGCAGCCACGAGGTGACCGTTTTGGACAAGAGGAAGCTTGCGGAGCTGAGAGCGAAGGCGCAGACGATCCAGCCGACGTTGCATGTCGGCAAGGACGGCGTGACTGAAGAGGTCGCCGAGGAGCTGGGGAAGCAGCTCAAGAAGCACAAGCTGGTCAAGGTCCGGCTGCTGACATCGATGGAGGCCGACCGGCACGATGCGGGCGAGCAGCTCGCGAGGGCCGCCTCCGCAGTGCTGGTTGAGGTCAGGGGACGGACCGTCGTCCTGGCCGTCCAGAACTGACCGTCCCTCGGCACGTTTTAATACCGACCATATCATAGCCAGCTTCTGAGTGTGAACGGACATGCTGGATGCTAGATTCATCCGGGAGAACGAGGAGGTCGTACGACAGTCGCTCAGGAACAGGAACTACGACCTGTCCGTCCTCGAGAAGTTCCTCGACGTCGACCGAAGGTGGAGGACCCTCACCGAGGAGGGCAACGGCCTCAGGCAGAAGAGGAACGAGGTATCGGAGCTGGTGCCCAAGCTCGCCAAGGACGAGAAGCAGGCCAAGATCGCCGAGATGAGGACCATCGCATCCAGGATCAAGGAGATCGAGGAGGAGGTCAAGGCGCTCGAGACGGAGAAGGGCGTCCTGATGCTCAACATCCCCAACATGCCCGACGGGAGCGTGCCCGTGGGGGCGACATCGGACGACAACCCGACCGTCAGGAGCTGGGGGGAGCCACGCGTGTTCGACTTCAAGCCCCTCACCCACTGGGAGATCGGGGAGAAGCTTGACATCATCGATTTCGACAGGGGCGCCAAGATCACCGGGACCGGGTTCTACGTCCTGAAGGGCGACGGGGCCAGGCTCGAGAGGGCGCTCATCAACTACATGCTGGACCTCCACATGGAGCAGGGCTACAGGGAGATCTTCCCGCCCGTCGTCATAAACAGGGCCTCGTGCACGGGCACCGGGCAGCTTCCGAAGCTCCAGGACGACATGTATTGGCTCGAGAGGGACGACCTGTACCTGAACCCGACGGCCGAGGTCCCGGTCACGAACCTGTTCAGGGACGAGATCCTCGACAAGAAGGACCTCCCCATCCGCCTCACGGCCTACCTGCCGTCATTCAGGCGCGAGGCGGGCAGGCACATCGAGACGAAGGGCATAGCTAGGGTGCACCAGTTCAACAAGGTGGAGCTGGTCAAGTTCGTGCTCCCCGAGACCAACCTCGAGGAGCTGGAGAAGCTGCTCGTGGACGCCGAGGCCGTCGTCCAGGGGCTCAAGCTGCCGTACAGGATCAGGCTCCTGTGCACCGGCGACACGGGCTTCAGCTCGGCCAAGACCTACGACATAGAGGTCCATGCGCCCGGGATGGAGCAATGGCTCGAGGCGTCCTCCTGCTCGACCTTCAAGGACTTCCAGGCCCGCAGGATGATGATCAAGTTCAGGCGCGAACCGCACCTCAAGAGCGAGTTCCTGCACACCCTGAACGGCTCCGGGATAGCGCTCCCGAGGACCATGGTCTCGGTCCTGGAGAACTACCAGAACAAGGACGGGACCGTGACGGTCCCCGAGATCCTCAGGCCGTATATGAAGGGGACCGAGCTCATAGACTGATCTGGATGGGCCCTCCGAGCGGGACGGACGCGCAGGCATCCTCCCGACTGTTTCTACGCACTGAGAATCAGCGCTGATTGCCAAGGATGAATGCTTTATACCCTCACGGGCGACGTAGTGTCAGTGAGGATAACGAACCATGAAGAATGACAATGATTTCGCACTGCTCGTCGGGAGGGCTTTCCTCCACGAGCTCGATGCGGGGCACACGGAATCGGCCGTTGCGTTCGGGAGGGCGTTCCTGATCGCGCTCGGCTGCAGAGGGCCCGCGCAGAGCGAGGGGGCCCACGCGGCGAACGGTGCCAGCAGCCACCGCGAGCTGGTCGCGGCCCTGAACTGAGCCCTCACGCACCCATAAGGCTGTGCCCGCCTCGCCTCAGCGCCCACTTGAACATGCTGGGAGTGAGCAGGGCAGTGGCCAGTCCCATGAACACGACCACGGAGTAGATCTCGAAGTCGATCAACCCCCTGGACAGGCCGTAGTAGGCTATTATGAGGGCGATCTCAAGCCTCGGGACCATGCCCACGCCCACCGCGACCGAGTCCCACTTCTTCATGCCGGTGATGCGCGCGGCGATGCCGCAGCCGGCCAACTTGGTCGCGAAGGCCACCGCCACGAGGACGAGCGCGAACACCGCGGTGTTCGCTATGCCCCCGATGTCGACCACCGTGCCCAGGGAGACGAAGAAGAGGGGGACGAAGAGCGCCTCGAAGTACTGCGTCCCCTTCCTGAAGCCGTCCCTGAGGGCCGAGCCCGAGAAGCATGCCCCGGCGACGAACGCCCCCACTATCAGGGATATCCCGATGAACTCGGCTATGAATGCGTAGAGCGAGGCTATCGCGAGCATCAGGATGAAGCCGCTCATGGGCATCTTCCGCCTGTAGCCCTCGACCTGGACGTTGAACACGAGCCGCGTGAGGAACTTCGTCCCTATCCACGCCCCCACGACGACGAACACGACGGCGGCCGCCACCAGCAGCACGATGCCGACTATGTCCAGACCCCCGGCCGAGACCCCGTTGGATATGCCCAGCACGATCATGCCCAGCACGTCGTCGACGACCGCCGCCCCGACGATGGCGCTGGCGACGGGGGTCCCGATCATCCCGAACTCCGAGATTATGCTGGCGGTCACGGCGACGCTCGTCGCGACAAGGGTCGTGGCTATGAACACCGCCTCGGTGTCGAACCCGAAGAGCAGCGCGACCCCGTAGCCGACGGTCCATGGCACGACCACGCCGCCGATGGCTATCGAGATCGACCTGCGGGTGTATATCTCCCTCAGGTTCGACTCGAGGCCGACCATGAGCAGCAGGAAGAGTGAACCCAGCTCTGCGAGGATCTGGATGGACGCCGGGAGCCCGGAGACCCCTCCCTCTACCTGGATGATGTTGAGGACGCTCGGGCCTATCACCACGCCGACCACGATATAGCCAATGACCTTCGGCTGGCCGAAGCGCGCGAAGATGAACGCTGCGCCGAGCGCGACGACAAGCAGGAAGGTCAGCTCGAACCATGTGTCGTTGAGCAGCGTGTCGAATATCGATTGTATCGATAGGGCCATCGCGGTCGAGGGCTATGGCTCGTGCCGATTTAGCCCTTTCCGTGGCCTACCTGCCGTATACCAGGGCTCTCACCAGCCAGAGGTCCACTTTGTCGCCCGTGTCCTTCACCATGAACGATTCCACCATGTACCGGGGCACACCTTCAAGGTACACCCCAAGCTCCACTCGCCATTGGCCCCAGTCCCTCCCGGCCAGCATCCCCAACGCCGGGATGTTCGGCGCGACCCTGACGACGGCCGTGAGTCTGAGGTCCGGCAGCGCGGAGGCCCCGATTGCCGCGAGCATCTTCGGCGGGCCCACCTCGAACAGAGCCTCGAACCTCACGTACAGCCCCGCGAAGAACTCCTGCGGGAAGACCGGGTACGCGATCGGACAGGACGGCCTGCCCAGGTTCACTATGAACGTTGCCAGTGAATGCACGAGCCAGCGGAGGAGGTCGACTATCGCATCCCCCGAGACCACGAAGGACGCCCTGAACCCGGCGCCCGCCGCCCCGGAGGCCTCCGAGACGGTGACCGTGATGAACAGGGTGAGCTCGTGTATGACCTCGCCGACGATGGAGAGGAGGTTCTCGATGAAGTTGTTCAGGACGCGCTTGGCGAAGATCGCGAGGAAGTCCAGAGAGGCGGACACCTCCGACAGCTTGGTCTCGACGAACGCGTCCCTGAAGGCCTCGAAGAGCGCCTTGGCTATGAAGTCCGAGGCGGCGAGCAGTATCGCCGGTCCGTTCGAGTCCCCCTTGGTAGCCGGGCGCAGCGCCCATCTCGGCCCGCCGTCCCAGGTCCTCTGATGGGTCCGGATGTCGTTCTCGCTGTCCCTCATGACCGGAGTGATGTCGACGACCCTCCCCTGGGCGTCCGCGACGAGGATCGCGTCGCCGTCGTTGAACGGGTCACCCGACCAGCCGTTGTCTATCGACGTGTCGGGGAAGCTGAAGACGCGGACACCCCCGGCGGGGACGGTCCCGGACAGCGTGAGAATCTTGCTCGCGCCGTGAACCGTGGACAGCGTCCAGCCGTCCACGACCCGCGCCTCCTTCAGCGGGTTGTAGAGCTCGACCCATTCCCTCCCGGAATCCTCTCCCGACGGGTTGGCCTCGAACTCGTTCACGACGACATCCTTCGGGAAGGGCGGGGAGTACTTCATGCGCAGCCCGGCCTCGACGGACGCGGTGAGGCCGAGCACAGGGATCGGTATGTTGGAGAGGAGCGCGCCGGCACCCGCTATGTCCGCGGTGCTCACCTGGGCGATCTCGTACGGCTCGATGTCCGGGATCAGGATGTCGAGGCCCCATGACTCGCTCTTGCAGTGGACCTCGACCAGGCGGCGCAGGACGTGCATCAGGGGGTCGACCGCGACCTCTATCACGGTCTTCTCGAAGGCGATCGTGCCGTTCGCGACGATGTCGTACCTCCCGTCGGAGAGCTTCGCCACCCTGACGCCGAACGTGATCCCCGGCCCGAACCGGTCCGTGCAGAACATGACGCGGACGAGGTCACGGGCCTCCCTGAACAGGAGGTCCGGGAGGTTCGTCTGGATGATGACGGTGAACCCATGAAACGATATCCTTAGCTCCACGGTCCCGACTATGTCTATGAACACCCTCACGGCCTTCGCGAGCGCTGAGTCGGCGAACTTCTGGATGTACTTCTGGAGCGTCTCCACCGTCACCTGCATGCAGACGCTGATCGCCTGGACGACGCGCGTGGCGAAGGCGGATATGACCTCGAAAGCCCGCTGGGCGAAGTTGAGGACGCGCTCCAGCCCGCCGAGGACCCATCGGACCGCGGGTTCCAGCGTGTCCCAGACGACCTCGCAGAACTTCTTGGCCGCCGCAACTGCGTCGGATAGGACGGTGTTGGACGGGTTGTACTGGACCCCGTCGAGCGCCCATGACGAATGGAGCACGACGGGTATGCGGAGCCGGACCTCGATGGTGGACTCGGACGCCACATCCCCGTCCGAGAAGACCGACTGGAGGGTGGACACATCGCTCGCGACCACCGTCCGCACAAGGGCGGAGACGGACACGGTCCACTGGGTCGAGTAGGGGGCGGCGGACGTGTTCAGAAGGGATGTCATGTGGACGTTCGGGTACTCGCTGCCGGAGCCGTCGAACTCCCACGGCTTCCGCACCTGCACGAGGATGTGGTCGACGGGCACCAGGCCGTCGATCGACCCGTAGCCGACCGACGGGTCGTAGGGCACGACCTGCATCGGCTCGAGGCCGTCCGGGGCCGTCACGGAGAGCTCCTCCTCGAGGATGTCCCCGTCCGCCTCAGCGGCATCCCTGTCGCCGTCCCAGAACTCGAACGCGGTGGACAGGTCGAGGTACACGGACGGCTTGTCCGGTGAGAGCGCCTTCTGCGAGAGGACGCCCTTCGCGAACGCCGACACCTGCCCCTCCACCACCGCCTCCAGGCCCGGGAAGTTGTCGACGCCGTAGACGAGCATCGTCGCCACGGAGTCGACCAGTGGCCCGAGGCTCGAGTCGTCGGAGCATTGCACCGCGAACAGCGCGTACGCTGCGATGGACTGCAGCATGCCGGAGCACACGCACTCGTAAGTGGAGCGGGCGTTCGACGAGACACCCCATGAGAGGTCGGACGCCACGTCGTTCCTGATGACCTCGGCCAGCTGGTCCTCGACGGACACCGCCAGGTCGGGGATGAACGCATACCTCGCCGTGGCCACCACCGAGTCCGCAAGGTCCTCGTACGCGGAGCTCAGCAGCCCCGGGTCGAACAGGTCCTGCCCGGCCGCGGGGACGAACTCGGAGAACCGCCTGGCCAGCTCCGCCTGGGCGGAGAACATGGGGAGGTCGCTCACGGCTGCGGCCATGGCGACGGGGTCGAACCTGAGGTCCACGCTGCCGGCGCCATCCGCGAGCCTCGTGAACATGTCCGTCCCGTCGAACGGGTCCGGGCACGTGCCTTCGAGGTCCATCGAGGCGCTCGCAGCGATGTCGTACGAGAGCCGCATGAAGGAGTCCATGATCAGCCCCCGGATGGTCCCCTGGCATTCCTTGTAGTCCCCGTAGAACTCGGACCAGGTCGGGGACGTGCGTATGTCGTACTGGGGGACGTCGACGCCGACCGTCGCGTTGCCCACCCAGACCGGGAAGAGCTCACCTGCGGCGTTCTCCACGAGATAGGTCCTCTCCGGGACGAAGACGCTGATGTCCTCTTCGCGGGAGAACAGGCTGGAGTAGGATGTGGCCGACGCCCCGGAGGAGTAGAGGGTCTTGTCGACCCATGCCCTGACCGCGACATAGGCCTTGTCCTCCCCGGTCATGAACGATATCAGTGAATCTATGGAATCCGCGACGGCGTCCGCGGCCCTGTCCACGAGGTCGAGCGCCCCCAGCCAGCCCATGTACTCCATGACCCTGACCGCGAGCTGGTCGATCATCCCCTGGACCGCCTGGGCCACCACCATCCTCGGCGAGATGGACAGGTCGGTCCGCCCGAGGAACCAGAGGAAGAGCTCGCCCGGCTCGGCGAAGACCCCCTGCCGGCCATAGAGGGCGGAGAGGCCAGCGGAGCCTCCGCCGCATGCAGCCGCGACCTCGGACGCGAACGCCTCGTCCACGTCCCTGAAGAGCCGCGCCTGCTCCAGCAGCAGGCCGACCGCGACCGCGCGGTACACGTCCGATTCCGTCAGTATCTCCGACGTGTCGTGCCCGGAGTATATCGGCACGCCGTACCCCTCGAGCACCCTCACCTCGCCGAGCGTCTGGAGCATGGACGAGACGATACCGCCCAGGTCGGAGTACTCCCCCGTGGACGACGATTCGAGGATCCTCAGCTTGGACTCGATGAGCGGGAGGCTCGAGACGATCGGCTTCTCGAAGGAGACATCGCGCCAGACATCCAGATCGTCGATGGAGACGAGCACGGTCATGTTGCCCACGGCCACATAGTACGGGCTCGAGGTCGTCTCGGCGAGAATCTCGGCCGTCGCGGACGGAGGCTCCTCGCACTCCATCGATGTCCCGTCCGCCTCGACGACGCTTGGCTCCGTCCGGTCCGACGGGACGAGGTCAAGAGTCGTCTTCTCCATGAAGAACAGCCCGCCGGTCCAGTTCGACACGGCGATGTCGTACCCGGACTCCTCCCTCGGGAAGGCCGTCTTCAGGTACGAGAGCACCGAGGACGAGTACGCCTCGGACATCTTGGTCCCGTTCACTGGGAACTCGTCCCAGGACGATACCACCGACTGCGCCCTGGAGGCCGCGCACAGGCCGACCTCGTCGACCACCGAGGATATGGACGCGACCATCTCCTCGACCATCCGCGCCCTCTTCTCCGCATCGGCCTTCTCGTGCTCCTTCTCCGCGAAGTAAGCCCCTGCCGCCACGGACGCCATCAAGGCGATGACCGCGATCACCGAGAACGACACCTGGCCGGCCCGGTCCTGCCCCAGCCGCCTGTACGCGCCCGACAGGTCGAGCATGCTGTTTCGTGCTGCTGTCAACTCCGATCCCACACCTCGGAGGCGACGGAGCACCCTAAGGGCCCCTGCTACACGTAGTGTACGCTCCCCTGCCGGCCGGAGGCGCAGTGACCATCTGGCCTACTGTTAAATATCGACTATGCGTTCCGATGTACTGGATGGGATGCCGTGGAGGCTGAAGAGACTCTCCTTCTGATATTCGTCGCGTTCCTCGCCGCCAAGATCGGCGGGGAGATCATGGAGAGGCTGAAGCTCCCTGCAGTCACCGGCGAGCTCATGGCAGGTATCGTCCTCGGGCCGACCATCCTGAACCTGATAACCTCGGATGCCACGTTCTTCGACGTCCTGGCACAGCTCGGAGCGACCTTCCTGCTGTTCTCGGTCGGCATGGAGATCAAGCTCTCGGAACTCAGGAAGGTGGGGCTCACGGCTGGCGCGGTGGCGGCCCTCGGCGTGGTCTTCCCGTTCGTCATGGGATATTACGTGTCCAAGCTGCTCTTCGTGTCCTCGGTTGAGGCGATGTTCATAGGCGCTGCCCTGGTCGCGACCAGCGTCGGCATCACCGCCAGGGTGCTCGAGGACATGGGCATGATACACTCCACCGAGGCGAAGATCATCCTCGGCGCGGCGATCATCGACGACATCCTGGGGATGATAGTGATCACCCTGGTGAGCGGCACGGCCGCAGGCAGCCTGGAGATGCTGGATGTCGTGATCGTCGTGGCGGAGGCGGTGTGCTTCGTCGCGATAGTGGTCATACTCGGGACGCGGATGGTGAGGTACGCGTCCGGGAAGAGGGACATCAAACGGGACAAGACGGTCAACGGGGACTGGGCCGTCCACTACAGGACCAGGGCGTTCAAGAGGGACAGCTGGCTGGACAAACTCGTCCAGAAGCAGGCGCCGTTCGTGATCATACTGGTGGTCATGTTCGGCCTCTCGGCGCTGGCCTCCTTCGTCGGTCTCGCAGCCATCATCGGGGCGTTCTTCGCGGGGCTCATATTCTCGGACACCAAGGACACCTACGAGCTGGAGCAGAAGTTCGAACCCATCAACATCCTGCTCGTTCCGTTCTTCTTCGTCGTCATGGGAGCGAGGGTCGACCTCTCCAACATCGCGGCCGTCGTGCCCATGGCCATCGTGATAACGATCATAGCCATACTCGGGAAGCTCATCGGCTGCGCACTCGGGGCCGCGAGGAGGGGCGAGAGGACCGCGCTCATAGTCGGCGCAGGGATGATCCCCAGGGGAGAGGTCGGGATAGTGGTGGCCATGATCGGCCTGAACATGGGGATCGTCGGCCTGGACGTCTATTCGGTGATCATCCTCATGTCGATAGTGACCACGATCTACGCGCCGTTCCTCATACGCACCGTCATCAAGGCCGAGTCGAAGAAGGCGCCCGTCTGGTAGGGCTAGTCCGTCCGCTCGGACATTATCCTGAGGAAATCCGCCAGGTGTCCGGCCAGCGTCGCGTTGTCGGTGTAGCCGCAGGCGCTGAGGTCGGAGGATGCAAGCAGCGCGATCTTCCCGTCGCTTATGACGTCCGTCGCGATGAGCGCGGTCCTCCTGACAGCGATGAACCCCTTGGGCACCTTGACGAACGGCAGGGTCATGACAGTCACCCTGACCCCCCTGGAGGCGGCCACCGTGAAGCGCTTGCTCAGGCGCCTCCGTATCTCCGGGAACGACGGCGATGAGATCACGAACGTGGATTCGGACTTGTCGACCATCTCCCCGATCTTCTCAATGACACGGTCCCTGCCCATGATCGTGTAGACCAGCTGGGGGACGCCCCGCTCGGAGAGGATGTCCTTCACGGTGTCGAGCTTCGAGAAGGCGTCCTCGACCTCCGCGACGAACCTGTCGGAGAGCTCCGACGGAGGCACCGGCGCGAACGAGCGCGGCCGGCCCTCCTTCTCCCTGGCGAAGCCCCGCCTCTCCAACCCTTCGAGGACGCGGTAGGCAGATGTCCGCGGTATTTGTCCGAGTTCAGCGACAAGTGATGGGGTTGCTGAGCCCAGCACCACGAGCGCGACATAGGCACGAGCCTCGTACTCGTTGAGGCCTAGCTTCGAGAGGGTGCCAGCTACACTGAGGTAGTCCTCCATGAGCTCGTCCGCGTCCCTGCCGAGCTTGGCCAAGACCGACTTCAGGTCCATGTGTAGCCGGATGCGCTACACAACATTTAAATCATTCCCTCAAGAATTAACCCGCGGGGATAGGGATAGAAATGCTCACCCAAGAGTGCAACATACCAGCCGGGCTCCCGAAGAAGACCGAGAGCCTCTGCCCTGAATGCCTCGCCATCATACCCGCGACCATCCGCGAGGACGACGGGAAGGTCGTCATGGAGAAGTCCTGCCCGAAGCACGGCAGCTTCAAGGACACCATCTGGTCCGACGCCGCCATGTACAAGCGGGTCGAGAAGTGGGCCAAGGACGGCGTAGGCGTCAAGGACCCAGCCATCCCGAAGGCCAAGCAGTGCCCGTTCGACTGCGGCCTGTGCGACCTGCACCTGAGCCATACCGCCCTCGCCAACGTCGACCTGACCAACAGGTGCAACCTGAAGTGCCCGATCTGCTTCGCGAACGCCAACTCCGCGGGATACGTCTACGAGCCCGACTACGACACGGTCATCAAGATGCTGAAGATGCTGAGGGCCCAGAAGCCGGTGCCGACGCCCGCGGTGCAGTTCTCCGGGCGGCGAGCCGACCATCCACCCGAGGTTCTTCGACATCATCAAGGCCGCGAAGGAGCTGGGGTTCGCCCAGGTCCAGGTGGCCACCAACGGCATCGAGTTCGCCAAGGACATCGAGTTCTGCCAGAAGGCCCAGGACGCCGGGCTGAACACCCTCTACCTGCAGTTCGACGGGCTCAGGCGCGAGATCTACGAACGCGCGAGGGGCAAGGACCTCCTGGACACCAAGAAGAAGGTCATCGAGAACTTCAGGAGCCTGCCACACCACCCGTCGATCGTCCTCGTCCCGACCGTCGTCAAGGGAGTGAACGACGACCAGGTCTGGCCCATCATGCACTTCGGCCTCGAGAACATCGATGTGGTCAGGGGCATCAACTACCAGCCTGTCGCATTCACCGGCCGGATAACCCACGAAGAGCTCGCGAAGGGCAGGTACACGATCCCCGACCTCATCCACGACATAGACAGGCAGAGCAAGGGCCAGGTCAAGGTGTCGGACTGGTTCCCAGTGCCCGCGTGGTGGCCGTCTCCGAGCTGGTGAGCGCCATCGCCGGGCAGGGACAAGGTCACATTCACCACCCACGTGCACTGCGGCATGGCGACATACATGTTCGTCAAGGACGCGGACAACGTCGTCCCGCTGACCAGGTTCGTGGACGTCGACTCGCTCTTCGAAGAGCTCTACGGCATCGCGAAGAAGGCGAGAGGGAAGAGGGTCCAGCTGTTCACGAAGGTCAAGGCGTACAACACCCTGAAGAAGCACATGATCAAGGACAAGATCCCGGACGGCATGAACACAGGCGAGTTCCTGAAGGTCCTCCAGAGGGTCTTCAGCGAGGACACCAAGAAGGGGCTCTCCAAGTTCAGCTGGAAGATGATGTACGTGGGCGCGATGCACTTCCAGGACGCCTACAACTACGACATCGAGAGGGTCAAGAGGTGCAACATCTGCTACACGACGCCGGACATGAAGATCATACCGTTCTGCGCGTACAACTCTGGCCCGGTCTACAGGACCGAGGTCGAGAAGAAGTTCTCCGTGCCCCTGGCAGAGTGGAGGAAGAAGCACGGGGACCAGTACACCTGAGGAGGGTGCGACATGAAGACCAGCAAGCTCGACGAATTCGAAGTTGACATCACGAAGTGCATGCACTGCGGGGCGTGCGTAGGCTCGTGCCCCGTGAACGCCATATACCTGAACGAGGTCGTCCTGGAGTTCAACGACGACTGCACGATGTGCAAGAGGTGCATCAAGGTCTGTCCGGTCGGGGCGATCACGATCGCGGAGGATGAGTGACATGGCCGACTATGACGTGGTCGTCGTCGGCGCTGGCCCGGCCGGTTCCATGACAGCCAAGTGGGCGGCCAAGGGCGGCGCGCGCGTCCTCATGATCGAGAAGCGCCAGGAGATCGGCTCGCCCGTCAGGTGCGGCGAGGGCATCTCCACATCGTGGCTGGAGTCGGTCGGCATCAAGCTCGACTCCAAGAGCTTCGCGAGGGAGGTCAAGGGGGCCAAGATCGTCGCCCCGAACGGCACGCCGTTCTTCCTCGACGCCGCGCACGCAGGGGACGAGGTCGGCATCGTCATCGACAGGATCTTCTTCGACAAGCTCCTGGCACACGACGCCGTGAAGGCGGGCGTGGACCTCCAGCTCAAGACCTCCGCCGTCGACGTCATCAAGGACGGCGACAAGGTCAAGGGCGTCAAGCTCAGCTCCTTCGGAAAGACCTGGGACGTCTCCTGCGGCGCGGTCGTCGCGGCGGACGGGTTCGAATCCAACGTCGCCAGGTGGGCCGGGATCGACACGAAGCTCGCCCCGAGGGACATCACGAGCTGCTTCCAGTACAGGCTCACCGGCATCAGCTACGACCCCAACTACTGCGAGTTCCTCCTCGGGTCGAAGGCCCCCGGGGGATACATCTGGATCTTCCCGAAGAACGAGGACACGGCCAACGTCGGCATCGGGATGCAGCTCTCGAAGCTGAAGGACCCCGCGGACGTCAAGATGTACCTCGACAAGTTCATCCAGGGGGACCCCAGGCTGAAGAAGGGAAAGGCCCTGGAGATGGTCAGCGGGGCGGTCTCGATATGCGCCCCGATCGAGAAGACCGTTGGCAGCGGCATACTCCTGGTCGGTGACTCCGCGAGGATGATCGACCCGATCACCGGCGGCGGCATCTCCAACAGCTGCAAGGCCGGGAAGATCGCGGGCGAGGTCCTGGCCAGGGCCTCGAGGGAGAGGGACTTCAGCGAGAGGTCCCTGCAGAGGTACGAGAAGGCCTGGAGGGACAAGCTCGAGAACAACCTCTACAGGAACTGGCTGGCGAAGGAGAAGCTGGTCACCCTTCCGGACGACACGTTCAACAAGGTCATAGCGACCCTCAACGAGGTCGGGGTGGAGAAGATGTCCACCTTCGCGATCCTGAAGGCAATCGAGAAGAAGTACCCCGACCTGGTCAAGGAGTTCCAGGAGTTCCTCTGAGGCGGCGGCAAGTATCATAACGCCGCAGGGCCTTCGGTCGGAGCGGGAAGGATGCCCGATACCGTCATGGCCTGGCTCGCCAGGGATAGACGCAATGTCATGGCAGCGGCCGCGCTGGTCCTGCTGCTCGCCCTCGCACTCAGGCTGGTCAACATAGACTGGAGCTACTCCAACAACGGCATAGACGAGGGGATCATGCTCCAGAGGGCGCTCCTCGTCGGCGACGGGTACGACCTCTACACCGACATCCCGCTCGACCAGGCGCCGCTCGCGTTCCTCGTGGGCGGGCTCCTGGACGGGGACATAGTCCTGCTCAGAACCATGACCGCCCTGCTGTCGGTCGGCGCCATAGGCGCCATGATGTTCCTGTCGAGGAAGCTAGCCGGGGACATCGCCATGCTCCTGACTGGGGCGCTCCTAGCTGCTGACTTCGTCCTACTCAGGGAGTCGAGGCTCTTCTCGCTCGACGCCCTCTGCGCCTCGTTCGGCGCGTTCTCCCTGCTCGCGTTCCACCGCTACTCCGAGAGAGGGTCGGTGGCCGCCATAGGAGTCGCGGGCGTGCTCGCGGGCGTGGCGACCTCCGTGAAGCTCCTCGGCGGGCTCTTCCTGCTCGGCTTCGTCGCTTACATGGCGTTCCGCTGGTACTCGTCGAGGAAGGTGGGCACCCGGGGGATCGTCGACCTGACGGTCCTGCTCGCGAGCGCCGCCGCCCCGATAGGGGCGCTCATGCTCTACCTCGGACCGTCCGAGATGATCGACGGGATGGTCTTCGGCCAGGGGCACAGGGATTTCGACCCGTACCTCAAGCTCTCGGTCCTGGCGTTCTTCGCCATCGACTTCGCGTACATACTGCCGCTCGTGCGCGCGAGAGAGATGTGGAAGGCGAGGCCGGCCGTCCGGTACCTGTTCCTCGTCGTCGCCGTCCTCCTAGCGTTCATGGTCCTGCAGCCCTTGGTGTTCCTCCATCACATGGTCCTGCTTGAGCTTCCCGCTCGCAGTGCTCACCGGGATATGCGTCTCCGACCTCATTGTGTCAGAAAAGGCGCGGTCATCAAACAGCTCCATTGCACCGAAAAAGAGACGGCTCGGTCCGGGCCGCGCGGCCCTCGCGATAGCCCTCGCGGCCGTGTTCCTGTCGTCGTCCTTGGGCGCCTACGGCATCGCCGCGCAGGACGAGCCGTACCAATCCAAAATCGCGGACATCCTCGACGACTACGTGGAGCCCGGGAGCTGGGTCGTGGCAGGAGATCCCATCATAGCGTCGTACGCGGGCATGCGCGTGCCGCCGGAGCTGGTCAACGTCGCGTACAGGCAGTACCCGGACCTCACGCTCGAGAGGATCGAGGAGAACATACTGGCGTACGACGTCTCGGCAGTGGTGGTCTGCTACCGCCTGAGCGAGTATCCGGAGCTGTCTCGCATTTCTTGGTGGACAACGGCTACGTCCAGGTCTATCCGGACCCTGAACAGACACTGCCGATGTGGATAGTGGTACCAGTCCTGCCGCCTGTGGCGGTCCTCGACCTCTTCCAGGACGGGATCGGCTGGGTGACCATCTACGTCAGAGGAGACCTCGTCCCTGCGACCTGACGCTCACTTCTTCCTCGGCCGCTCCTTGTCGAAGGTCCAGAACGAGTTCATGAAGAAGTTGAACGTGCTGACTATGAAGATCGCTATGACCTGGCAGAGCAGGATGTACATGCTCGCCCTGTCCTCGCTCAGTCCCAGCTCGGGGAGCAGGTCCTCCTTCAGGACCTTGAGGAGTATGAGGTTGAGGAACAGCCCGTCGATGCTCACCCAAAGGAACTGCGGGTACTGGAACCTCAGCTTGCCCTTCGACCGGAAGGTCCACCACCTGTTCCAGATGAAGTTGTTCGTGTCGGCTATGATGAAGGCGACGACGGCCGCCCACAGGTAGTGGATGACGAATATCTCGACGCCGACCCAGAGGACCGCGAGGTTGATGAGCGTCCCGATGCCGCCTATGAGCGCGAACTTGATGTACTTGGCCAGCCAGGGCTTCTTGTACTCGTAGAGACGGATGCAGTGGTCGATGTAGTTCATCGTCACCTTCGCACCGAGCTTGCTCTTGCCGACCTTGCGGTCGGCGAAGGTGATCGGGACCTCCTCGACCTTGGAGACGTTCCCCTTGACGAGTATCTCGAGGGCGATCTTGTAGCCGACCGGGTCCAGCTGGACCCCCTCGACGACCGACCTCTTGAGCGCGATGAACCCGGACATCGGGTCCTTGACCTTGGTGAGCCACCTCGCCAGGAGGGTGGCGCCCTTGGATATGAGCCGCCTGTGGATGGGCCAGTTCTCGACCTTGCCGCCGGGGACGTACCGGCTCCCTATGACCATGTCCGCGCCGGCGTTGATCTTCCCGATCATCTCCGGGAGCTTCTCCGGGGGATGGCTGAGGTCCGCGTCCATGACGACCAGTATGTCGCAGCTTGCCGCCTTGAAGCCGTCCAGGACAGCGGTGGAGAGGCCGAGCTTGCCGGGCCTGTGCACGACCTTGACATTGTACTTCTTGCCGAGCTCCTCGGCGAGGGCGCCCGTCCCGTCGGGGCTGTTGTCGTCGACGACGACGACCTCGACCTCGATGCCAGCGCCCGCGCAGGCGTCATTGGTCCTGCGGAGGAGCTCCTCGAGGTTGTCCTTCTCGTTGTAGGTCGGGACGACTACTGAGATCGTGGCGTCTCACCCCTGAGGCGAACCCTCCGCCTGTAGATATAGGATGCGATGATGCTCAGCGACCAGGACGACCGCGACGGCGATGATGGCGACCCAAGGGGCCAGGTCCGCGCGCAGGTTCTCGATAGCTCAGCCAGGCGAGCGCGACGACCACGGCGGCCTTGGCGACCGAGCCGATGAAGATGTAGACCGCGCACTTCCGCAGGTCCCACTTGTTGACCGCCATGAACGCGCCAGTGTAGGGCACGACCGGGGCGATCCTGTTCAGGAGCAGGAGCCGCTCGTCGTGGACCACGAGGAAGTCCGTGTACTTCGTCATGACGTCCTTGATCCTCTGCGGGAGCTTCGCCGCCTTGACCAGGTAGTAGAGCGTGAAGTTCGCCACGAGGCTCCCGACCCCCGATGCGACGATTATGGCGACCGCCCATCCCAGGGACGGGTCCGTGCCGAAGATGAAGACCGTCCAGACCTCGGGGACGATGGGGAACACGATGCCGTCGAAGGCGATGATGGCGATGATGGCCATGACCATGCCCGGGTCGCCCAGGGACGCGAAGAGCGAGACGATGTCCTCGCCGATCAAGAGATGGGCCTCCCCTCGGCGAGCTCCTCGTACATCCTCTTGAGCATGGCGGCGCACTTCACGATGTCCTGCTCCTCGGCCAGGAGCTTGGCTCCCTGGACCATCCTCGCTCTCGAGGCCTGGTCATCGATGAGAGACTTGAGCTTGGCGTGGAAGTCGTCGTCGCTCTTGGCCTTCAGGCAGTGCTTGCCGTCGACGACCCAGTCCTCGTAGACAGGGATGTCCCTGATGAGGAGCGGGCAGCCGCAGCTGGCCGCCTCGAGCATGACGTTCCCGTAGCTCTCGGCCCTCGTCGGGAAGACGAACACGTCCGCGGCCGAGTAGACGCCGACGATCTCCTCGAAGGGCACATGCCCGGGGAACAGGACGTTCCCCCTGCCGGTCGTGTCCAGGGCGTCCTGGAGCATGGGCTCGGACTCACCGACCCAGACGAACTTGATATCCGGCCGGTCGGAGAACCTGGAGGCCATCTTCACGAAGGTGTCGACGCCCTTCCTCGGGATCCTCAGGCCGACGCTCAGGACGAGCGTGTCCTTCTCACCGACGCCCCACTTCCTCCTGAACCCGGCCCCCTTGGCCTCGTCCCTCTTGAACACCTCGCGGTTGATGCCGTTGGGCACGGTCTTGAACGGCCCCTTGACGCCGTCCCTCGCGAGGGCCTTGGCCACGTAGGGCGTGGCCCCGAGGACCACATCGCCCAGGTTGTAGAACAGGACCGAGTAGAACTTGACGAACGGGTAGAAGAAGTCCCCGCCCTTGAAGCCGCCCTTGACCAGCTCTGGCAGGTGTCTCCCGTGGACGACCAGCGGCTTGCCGGAGAGATGACGCTTGAGCGCCCACCAGAACGAGTTGGGCAGCTGGCTGTGGATGTGGAGCACATCGTACTCCCCCGCGGGCTCGTTGAACCTGACCTTGCACCCCTGCCTCTCCAGCTCGCGGGCGACCATGGGCGCGTTGGTGCCCATCCCGCCCGGGTTCTTGTACTGGATGAGCCCCTTGTAGCTCTCGAGCTCGGTCAACCAGCATACGGAGACCATGTGAGTCCTTCCTCGTCCCGGCCGCGTGAAGATAAGACTGCACGGATAAATATGTAACCCAGGGCACTGCCAGAGGGCCAGGACGTTAACGCCGAGAAACCTTAAATACGGACCCAGGCGTTCGGCGGCTCGTGGAGCGCAGGACAATGGCCGAGACAGCCTTCGTATTCGCTTTGGCGACTTTCGTGTTGTGGGGGACGACCAACTTCCTGATCAGCTACGGTGAGAAGAAGGTCGGCATCGACCCGACCATGTTCACCGCCGTCATGTGGCTCACCATCGGGGCGCTGGGCGTGGCGCTCTTCGCATATCTCTTCTTCTCGGGGAAGCTCGAGACCGACGGGGTCAAGTTCCTATACCCAGTCGCAGCCGGGGCGTTCCTCGGCATCGGGATCCTGTTCTTCGCCTACGCGCTGTCGCACGTGGGCCAGGCGACGGGGATGACCGCGGCCATCGCCACCTCGAACGCCGTGTTCACGGTGCTCCTAGCCATGATCTTCATGAAGGAGCAGCTGGACCTCAAGCAGTGGGTGGGCATCGGGACTGTCGTCCTGGGCATAATCATCCTGAGGGTCTAGGCGCAGGTCAGGTCCGACCGCTCGTAGACCCGCTTGCCCTCCTTGAGCACGAGGGCGCAGAGGTTGGTGCCGAACCTGTAGGGGATGTGGGCGAACGTCGGCACGTCCATGACCAGGAGGTCGGCCCGCTTGCCGCGCTCGACCGACCCGACGCGCTTCTCCAGCCCGAGGGCGGCCGCCGCGTTGATGGTCGCCGCGGAGATCGCCTCCGCGGGAGTCATGGCCTGGTGGTAGCAGGCGAGGCTCATCGCGAACTGCATCGACTCGTTCCAGCAGTTCGGGTTCAGGTCCGTCCCGAGGGCCACCGGGACGCCGAGGTCGATGAGCCGCCTCGCGTCCGCGTATTCGCCCTTCATGGAAGTGTACGGAGTCCCCGGGAGGGTCACGCCGACGACGTCCTTGGTGGCCATCGCGATGATCCCGTCGTCCGATGGCTTGGCGAGATGGTCCGCGGACGTGCAGCCAAGCTCGGCCGCGAGTTCCGCTCCTCCGGTCGTGTGGAACTCCTCAGCGTGGATCTTGAGCTTCATGCCGTGGAACTTCGCCGCGAGGAGCACTTTCCTCGACTGCTCGACCGTGAAGACGCCCTTCTCGCAGAAGACGTCGCAGAACTCGGCCAGCTTCCTCTGGCCCACCTCGTACAGGACCTCGTCCGTGATGAACTGGATGTACTCGTCCGGCCGCCCCTCGAACTCTGGGGGGACCGCGTGCGCCCCCATGAAGGTCGGGACGACGTCCACAGGGAGGTCCTCGCCTAGCTTCCTCGCGACCTCGAGCATGCGCAACTCGGTGGCCTTGTCGAGCCCATAGCCAGACTTGGCCTCGACCGTGGTGGTCCCGTGGGCGATCATGGAGCGGAGCCGCTTGGCGGACTGTGCGTACAGGTCCGCGGAGCTGGCGGCACGCGTGTCCCTCATGGTCCTGTGTATCCCGCCACCGTCCTGCAGGATCTCCATGTAGGTCTTTCCGCGCACCTTCATCTCGATCTCGAACTCCCTCGAGCCGGCGAAGACGAGGTGCGTGTGCGGGTCGACGAGGCCGGGCATGACGACCTTCCTGGACGCGTCGATCCTCTCGATGCCCGTGGCGTCGAACTCCTTCAGTATCGCCTCGGTCGTGCCCACGGCGGATATGACGCCCCCTTCGACCGCGACCGCCCCGTCGAAGATGACCCCGAGGTCGGACATCTCCTGCCGGACCCTGGCCATCCTAGGCCCCTTGAGGGTGAGGAGCTCTGCCGCGTTGAGTATGAGAAGGGTGTCGGTCATCGGTTCCCGTCCTGCGGTAATCATGGTGGCCCGCTATAAACACAGCGAGGGCTACACCCTCTTCCCGAGGAGCTCGTTGACGACGTACTGGATGGTGTCCTGGGGGTTGAGCAGGGACCTGAAGTACCTGTAGTCTGAGGCCTCGAGCTCCCCCATCACATACGCCGTCAGGCCGTAGACGACGCATCCGACGGCCGCCAGGAACACGAGCGCGGCCCAGTCCACGGCCGGCACGAGGAGCCAGTCGACGACGTACATGGCGCCTATCATCGTTATGGCGCTCAGCAGGTGCCTGAACGACCTGGAGCCAGGGAGTATCTTCCCGGTCCTCCAGGCCATGTACCTGAGGACGAAGAAGTAGTAGGTGGAGGTCACGAGCAGGGCGACGGCCGCCCCCCTGCCCTTCATCCCGAGCATGTCGAAGCCCAGGAGCTGGTCCGGGACGGTCACGAGCATGACGGCCAGCTGGATGGCGACCCCGACGATGCCTATCTCGAACAGAGTGCGGGAACTCCCCACGCCCACTATGACGGACCTGAGCGGCAGGACGAGGGCGATGACCGCGCTCGACAGGACGAGGAGGTCCATGGTCCTGACGGCCTGGACGAACTCGTCCCCGAGGAATACCCGGAGTATGTCGCCTCCGTAGAACAGGTAGAACGCGGCGGTCGGGATGACGATGAGGGAGACGTACCGCTCCGCCTGGTTGACGACCTCCCAGCTCGCCCCGACGTCCTTCCGTATGAAGTAGGTCGTGACGGACGGGAGGATCAGGGTCGCGACCGACAGGGAGAAGACGCTGACGAACACGGCCATCTTCTGGACGCCGAAGTACAGGCCCAGCTCCGTCTCCCCGCAGAAGTAGCCGACGACGACCTTGTCCAGGTAGAGGTCCAGGATGATGATCATCGATATGACGAAGACCGGGACCAGGGAGACGATGTACCCCCTGATGATGGAGGCGTTGGGCATCGAGATGCGGTACCTGCTCATGAGCATCGCGATGAGCAGCATGGAGCAGATGATCCCGGCCGCGTAGGCTGATGCGAGGAGGGCGGGGGCGTCGGATGTCTGCCCCCAGGTGCTGGTGGCGATGTACACGATGAACGAGACCCGGACCAGGAGCTCCAGGAGCGACGGGACATACACCTTCGCGTAGGCGTCGAGGGCGTCGAAGGTGTGCGTCGCGATCTGGCTTATGCCGAGGAGTATGTAGTAGACGAGGAAGATGTACATCGAGTCGATGAGCGCCTCGGCCGGGCCGGTGTCCGTGGTCATCTCGCCACCGACGAGGCCGTCCTTCCAGAGCTCGATGAGTATGAAGGTGACTATCCCGAACACGCCGACGAGGACCAGACGTATGGCGGCGTAGGCGCCGATGCACTTCTCGACGTCCTGGCAGGTCCTGATGTGCATGGCGTGGACGGAGCCCACGCCGAAGTCGGACAGGAAGCTCAGCATGCCGATGATGACCATGGCGTAGCCGAGGGTGCCGAGCGTCCCCGGGCCGAGGTTCTGTGCGATGAAGACGAGGGCGGTGGTGCCCAGGACGGCCCCCAGGACCCCGTTCGCGACCGAGAGGGCGGCCTTGGGACTCATGAGCCTGCTGCTGGTCCCCTCCTGCGGGCCCACCTGGTCGGGCATCGGACCTAAAGATATTGACTGAAATATAAAAACTGTGGTCATAGAACGGCTCAGAGCCGGTCCATGACGTCCTTCACGATGTCCAGGCCCTTGGCGATGTTATCCCTGGAGTTGGCGTACGAGAACCTCAGGTGCCCCTCGCCCTTGGAGCCGAACGCCCCGCCGGGGGCGCATATGACGCCCTTCTTCAGGATCTTCATGGCCAGCTCCTCGGACGGGAGGTCCTGGGAGTACCTCGGGAAGGCGTAGAACGCCCCGTGCGGCTTGGGCGTGGTGAAGGACGGTATCTCGGAGAGCTTCTTCAGGGCCAGGTCGCGCCGGTGCCTGAACTCGTCGAGCATCTTGGCCCCGAACTCGTCCTGGATCTTCATGCCCTCGAGGACCGCGTACTGGGTCGCGGTCGGCGGGCAGGCGAGCGTGTAGTACTGCACCTTCGCCAGCTGCTGGACTATCTCCTTGGAGGTGGCGACGTACCCGATCCTCCAGCCGGTGGCGGCGAGGGACTTCGAGAACGAGTTGACTATGATGGTGTCGTCGTGGAACTTGGCGAACGAGAGGTGCTCGCCCTCGTAGACGAAGCCGTCGTAGACCTCGTCGGAGAGGATGTACAGCTTGTGGTCCTTGGCTATGTCGCTGAGGGCCTTGACCGTCTCCCTCGAGAAGACGCACCCGGTCGGGTTGGACGGGCTGTTGACTATGATGGCCTTGGTCCTGCGGGTGATGGCCGCCTTGACGCCCTCGATGTCCAGGTCGAAGCCCTTCTCCTCGTCCAGGCCGTACTCGACGGGCTTCCCGCCCGCGAGGGACACGTCCGGCCCGTAGATTATGAACCCTGGGTTCGGCACGAGCGCCTCGTCGCCCTCGCCGATGATCGTCTCGCAGGCGATCCTCATGCCCTCGGTGGCGCCCGCGGTGATGATGATGTTCTCGCAGGAGACGTCCCGCCTCTGCCTGCGCAGGCTCTCCGCGACGGACTTCCTGAGCTCCTTGATGCCCGCGCTGGGTCCGTACTTGTTGTACCCGGCGTCGAGCGCCCTCTTGAAGGCCTCGACCATCTCCTTCGGCGGCTGGAGGTCAGGCTCGCCTAGCCCGAGGTTGATGGAGCCAGGGGGTGCCGCCTCGAACAGCTTCCGTATTCCCGAGACCTTCAGTGATGCCACTCGCGGTGGGAACATCTAACCCTCATGATGCCCACTTTCGTACATTAAGAGTTCGGGAGTACAGGCAGGGCCATCGAACCGTGCTAGCAGAGAACATGTGCTGGAAGGGCACGTCGCGGAGGCCAGTGGAGCCAGATGATGCGAGGCATCCGATAGGCTTCTTTAGCGGTGCGGGGATACCCCCTTCGAGTGGGGAGAGACCAGAGGGGGAAACGTGGGGGCTCTCCTCCTTGCGGGGGAAGTAGGGTGAGGAGACCAGTAAGCATAGGTATCGTGCTAGCCGTTGCACTTTGTGCGCTGTTGGCCCAGCCGTTCGCGTCCGGGATGGACGCGACCGCTGAGGCGACCGACTCTGAGGACGATGACGGGCTCAAGGATTGGACCGTCGCCATGTACTGGGACGCGGACAACGACCTGGACGGGCTGACGGCCACTTTCGTCGACATGTGGACCACGCATCTCACGAACACTGAGGATGTGGCGATGGCGGTCTACATCGACGGGCTGTACACCCCGGCGAACATCAGCACCTACACGGATGAAGGGTGGGTCGAGAGGGAGGCGCTGGGGGAGATGAACACCTCTGACCCGGCCACGCTGCAGCACTTCCTCGAGTTCGTGCTCACGGAGCCGTCCATAGCCGCAGAGAACTACTGCCTGATCGTCCAGGACCACGGCCTCGACTACCTCGGCCTGTGCGTGGACGAGAGCGAGCCGAGCAGGCCGTTCATGAGCGTGGACGGGTTCGCGTCGGCGGTGGCGGGGGCGACGGCGGCCACAGGTGGATGGCTAGACCTCATCGAGATTGACGCGTGCACCATGGCGGTCGTCGAGATGGCCTACGAGCTGAGGGACCAGGCGGGGTACCTGGTCGCTTCGGAGAAGGCGGTGCCGTTCGACGGGCTGAACTACATGGCGCTCTTGGACGGCTTGTCCGAGGACCCTGAGATCGGACCTCTGGACCTTGCGATCAAGATGGTGGACGACTACGAGGAGTGGTACACTGCCCCGCAGGGGACATACCCGACTCTATACCCGTACATGCAGGACTTCGCCTGCCTGTCGGTCATGGACCTGTCGAGGATGAAGCCCTTGGCGGACGCGTTCATCGGAATTCAATGAGCAGGTCCTCCCGAGGGACCCCGTGGTCAAGAGCGCGCTGAACAGGGCGGCGAACCACGCCTTCCTGGCCCTGTGGGAGAACTGCATGGCATGCGACTACGGCCGTGACATACGGGTCATGTTCTCGGAGTTCGCGGACGGCGTGAGGGCGACGAGGCCCGAGGCGGCGGCCGCCGCGGACGCGATCGTCGACGCCGTGGATGACATAGTGGTCTACGACTGGGCGAGCTGGAGGTTCAGGGACATCTGCACCGGCATGTCGGTCTTCGTCCCGCCGGGGGAGGGGCTGTACTACGTGTACTGGGACTCCCTGGGCAGGGTGTACGACCAGCTCGGGCTGGACTTCGTGACGGACACGGGCTGGGACGAGGTGCTGCACGCGTACTTCCTCTCGCAGAGGAGTCCGGCGTGAACCGGCCCTCGTGAGACTCTGAGACGTAGGCTCGCGAAGTAGTGCCGACGCACCGTCCATCGGGGGAACTCAGCAACGCCCCGAAGGCTCGAGAACAAGAGCTGGGGCAAGAAAGATTCATTACTTAACAGCGCTTAGATACAGCTGAGGAAATGGACGAGGTAGACCGCAAGCTAGTCATGCTGATGGCCGCGAACCCCAGAATGCACTACAGGGACCTCGCCGGCAGGGTCGGGATCTCGAGGCAGGCGGCTCACCAAAGGGTTCGCGCCCTTGTGAAGAGCGGAGTGATAAAGGGCACGACGGCGGGCATCTCATTCCCATACCTGGACGCCGTCTCGGTGTCAATCTTCGGCAAGTGCGTCCAGACGCTGACGGAGGACGTGTTCGACAGGTTATGCGGGAGCGAACTGACACGCAGGGCCATCATCGCCTCGGACAACTACCTCTACGTGGTAGGGGAGTTGAGAGGGATCTCCGAACTGGACGGATACGTCAGGTTCGTGAAACGGGCGGCGCGGATGCTGGAGCCGACCGTGGGGATATTCTGCGTCGACGAAGAGCTGATGCCGCGGTACCCCGTGGACGGCGGTGGCAGACGGGTCAGTGGCCACAAGAGGCTCTCGGCGCTCGACCTAAAGATCATCTCGGCGCTCAGGGACGACGCACGCAGGCCCCTGGCCGGCATCGCCGAAGCGACCGGCGTGTCCGCCAAGACGGTCAAACGTCACCTGGACGAGATGATCGCCGAGGGGGCTCTGGACCTCCACCTGCTAGCGGACGTCCCAACGGGCGGCGATATGCTCTTCATGATGCGCATCGGCCTGGAGGACGGTGCGGACAGGCTCAAGGTAGGAAGACGGCTTCTGCGAATATGCGAGCCGCTTGACTCGTACGGGAGGACCTTCAGCAACCTGCCCGGGCTGCTAATAATCGTGTTCTGGACGGGTGACGTGCTGCAGGTGCGGAGGGTCCTCAGAGAGAGCTACGGAGAGGAAGGCGTCGGGACCGTCATGCTCAACTTCTGCTACTTCGAACGCATCTACAGGACTTGGCGGGACGGGATCCCGTCGTCCTCGATGGGTCCCGCCAGAGTGCACAGGGGGAGTGTTCCCACAGACACCGGTGACCTGGACCGGGCAATGGTGGGAACCCTCAGTCGCGTCGCTTGACCCCAGTGGTCCTCGACGTCAACCGGACGGTTGCGCGATAGGCGCTATTGGCCCCCGGGAATGGTCGAACCGTCGTCGTCCCCGAGACACATGTATTTGCCGTCCCGACACACTCTCGGGACCGCGCTCCTGGACACGGGTTCAGGGGTCAGCGCATGGAACGCCTCGGTGGTTCGAGGAGGGGGTGAGACTAGGATAAAGAGTGCGATAGCTCTCACGATCTCGTTCGCGGTGGCTATGATGCTGGCTTCGCCAGTCTCTGCCAAGACGATAGGCATCGAGGTCGAGGACACGCGAGGGGGATCTCATGCTCGCGTTCGACGCAGACACCTGCGAGACCACCGCGACCTGGCCCGAGAACACGCGGCCCGCCAGAGGTCGGGTACCTCGACATACTCTCCTTCGGGCTGTTCCTGAAGGGAGGGACCTACACGTTCAGCATGGAGGTGGCCGGCTGACCTCCCGGACGAAGGAGCGGCCCTGCCGAACGGGTGGACCAGCGTCCACTGGGTCATGTGGATAGACCCGGAGCCCTGGAACCCGGAGTACAACCCGATACTCTCCCTGTTCACGGTGTCCCTGGCCTATGACGGGACGGCGTACGCGTGCGACCTCATAGACTACGCGACGGGAGAGGTGCTCACGACTCTGTCGTATGTGGTCGACGGGGCCACGGTTGAGATCGAGTTCTCCGCGGCCTCCATCGGCGACCTCGAGAGTTTCTGGTGGATGCCAGGGACGGGCGTGTGCTGGGGCCCGATAGATACCGGGTACTGGGACATGGACTCGACCGACACAGGAGCCGTGCCGGGACAGGTTTGGTGGGATATCCCGTGGCCCCCGGCGTGAGGGCGACAGACCTGCAGCCGACTCAAACCTCTATGTGAAGAGGCCCTCGTGCCTCTTCCAAATCACTTTCTTTCTTCTTTTCTCTTTGCCTCCCTATCGACGATTCTCCTCTCGTTCGCGGGTGGGGAGTTTGGCGGACAAACCTCTATGTGAAGAGGCCCTCGCAGCCTTGTCTACGCACTGTCCCCTTCCTCCCCCCGCCCATACGACATTCTCTCAAGCACTGATCCGAGGGGCACGAGGATAGCGATGGTACTTGCCAATACGCGCCAGTCTCATCAATCTGTCTCGCGCCAAAATGAGAATGATGCCTGCAATCACGGCAACGGCGGTCCCGACATAGGTCTGGCCCTCAACGATGCCAATGATGATCGGGAATACGATTGAAATGAAGACTAGAGCAAGCACCGCGCCAAATCGAAGACTCACTTCAAACCATGGGTAATGCGTAAGAAAATACCAGTAGGTATCATATCTAGCACCGCAAGTCGGACAACAATCCGCGCGAGGATTATGAGATGCACCACAGTAGATGCATGTCCATGACATAGTATCACTCCTGCAAGTGGGTTCAGTGATTATCAAGCTTCCTCGGGGGATCCGATGAACGAAGCTAATCACTATTAGCCAGCAAGAAGGGTGGACTCTGTGGGATTTGAATCCCTTAGATGCCAGTATTTCACAGCTCGGATTCAATCAGCACGGGGCTGACTAGAGGTGGATCCATTCATCCGTTCATCTTCCACAGCGCGACTCTTGCCCTTCGGTCCTCGCCGTGCTTGACATTCTTGTCCACATGAGGGTTTGCGGTACGCTTGTCGACCACTTCACGGATACGCGTCTTCCTGCCAATCCCATCCCTGATTCCACCACCACGGGATCAGCGCGTCCAGTTCGTGACTTGTCCAAGAGTAGAATCTGCCGTCGTGGACCGCCCAACTGTATTCTCCGAAATTCCAGACCCGCTTGCTGTCTCCAGTCAAGTCCACATAGACCAGGGACAGAATGCTGACCGTGTCCTCCTCTTCGTAGAAATCTGGCCACTTGAAGAGAATGCTGTCTCCAGTGCCAAACAGGCCATCGCCTTCAGTGTCCGTGATCACCACAAATGGATTTTCCACAACCGCCGCGCTGCCTGGGCTCAAGGACTCCTGGTCCGTCAGGTTCGCAAGAGGCCTCGCAAATGCCACCCCATGCGATTCCCAGCTCGTCTCCCAGTAGAACCTCATGCAGCTGTAGTTTCCATCAATCCCGGAGTCCGTAACCCAATTGACGCCGCTCGCGGAGAGCGTGAGAGGACCATCCTCGGACTCATACGGTGGCTCAAAGAACCTGCCCACATCGAGCGCGTAGGCCAGCGTTCCCGCCAGCACAAGGGTCAGCGCAACGGAGAGGATGAGAATGATCCGTGGACCGCTTCGGGGGTTCTCCTGCAAGAACAAGGTCAATTTCTCAGCTCGGGTCTTCTTCATTGGAGTTGGTTCCGTCCCCGGGGAGTTCTGACGCCCGCCGCACGATCCGCAGGAATCAATCGACTCAGCATTCCCGGCATCACGCCCACGTGGTTCCATGCCAATTCCCCTCAGCCGTCCGAAGGATGGCATCCCCCTTAGAAATATCCTTCTCCTCGGGTGTCTGACCGTCGGGCATCGCGCTTGGCAGGAGCCCGGCTCACCTTATCTGAGCTCAATCAGGAACGGATGACGTGGACCGATGTGGACATGCACCGCTAAGGAGCCATCACGTCGCGATTCGGATTCGATCAGCGGGGGATTGACCGGGGCAAGACCATTCCTCCAGGAGCCTTCAGTCAAATGCTCGCCATTCATCTGCGGGAGGGCGCAGCGCGGACCGATGCGTCGACCAGCGGTAGACTTATCCGCCGGAATCCTGCTCCCGTCCTCGGGATCAAGGATGAAGTGGGTAACCAGGGAGCACGTGCACGTCGACAGGATGGCGTGCCCGTGGCTGATACGCAGGTTCATAGACGCCAGCGCGGAGTTCATGTTCGTGCCGGCGGCGGACGTCGACAGGACGGTCAAGGCGGAGGGGGCGACCCCGTTCGACGTCCCCGGGTGCGAGTTCGGGCACCACGAGGAGTTCTGCAGCTTCGACGCGATCATGTACAAGCACAAGCTGCAGGACGAGGCGCTGTTCGACTTGGCGGCGATAGTGCGGGCGGCGGACACGGAGGACTTCGAGGCGGCGCCGGAGGCGATCGGCCTGAGGGCCATCACCTGGGGGGCGTCGATGACGGCCAAGGACGACCACGAGGCGGTGGACAAGGGCATGTACATCTTCGACGCGCTCTACGCGCACTGCAAGCTCAGGCACCTGAGGGAGAGGCACGCGGTGGAGCTGGAGCCGATGGACAGGGCGGCGCAGACGGCGTTCTTGAAGGAGAGGCTGCATCGGAGAGGGATGGAGTGAGAGAGAAACCCTGTGAGGTATAGAAGTCCTGAACGATGAGATGAGCTCCTTCGAAAGACCGGAAGAAATGGATGGATGCCCTGAAGATGTGGGATTCAGTTCGGGCATAGGGGAAGTGGCCTCCACATGTCGATACCCTGGACAGACATCGCAGTCGCGCTCCTGATCTCCGTGATGGGAGCGGTCATCGGCCATTTCCTCAGAGTGCGGGTACAAACCAGACACCAGGAGAGAGAACTCCAGAAGAACAAGGAGAGCATAGACTTCTATGCGGACGGTGTGATTCTCGCCTACGGTCGTGCGGGGAAGGTCTATCCCTTCGTCCTGGCGAGCTTCTTCTTGTCGATGTCGGGATTCATGCTCATAGCCAAGACAGTCAACGACTACCCGCCGTTAGTGGAACGGCAGTACGAGACGGTGACATTCGCACTGATGCTGTTCCTCTTTGGGTTCATACCGTGGCTCGCATTCGTCCACGCATTCGGCGTGAGACACATGGTCACGACTCAAGGATTCCTCAGAAGGTCTCCGTGGCTCAAACCGATGTATGTGACATGGGACCAGGTCGAACGCATCTCCCGTAGCTACTGGTTGGACGCGTATGTGCTGCGCACAACGGTGGGAACAATCCGGGTGAGGAGCACTCTCGAGAATGTGAGTTACCTCAAGGAGATGATGGCAGAGAAGGTGCCATCCGATCGTTTGATATGACCTTGACCAGCCACTCCTCGGTGGGCACGTGGAACCGAGAATGATGAGAACGCTCATATCTCCATGGGGAAAGGTTCTGATTGAAGAGCAGCCAGATGTTCCGTCTCAAACTTGGTTCTTCGCAACAAGTGGCCATCGAGGGGAAAGGCGAATCCGATACCGAAGAAATTGACGTATTGGATATGCTACAGGCTCTGCCTTAAGCGCTGAGCGAACTCCTCCGCACGTCTGAGGTCTTCAGCGTTAGGTCTGCCTTTGTTCAATCCTCCAAAATGCCTGAGGAAGCTGTTCGTGTTGAGACCAGGACAGCAGAACTCATCAACGATAATGTACCCCTTGGATTGAAGTCTCTCCCTGAGCTGCGAGTGATTCTTACCGAGATACTCCGCGTTGGCGGGGCCTCCATAGGTTGAGAAGATGAATGCCTTCCTGTCACTGACTTGTGGCAGCTTATCAGCAAGGTCAAGCAGGACATCATGGTGTTTTCCACCGTATATCCCTGAGCCAAAGCCTACCAGGCTGTACTGTCGAAGCTCTTCAGGTTCTACTTGCCGCGGCGTTCTGATTTGTGCGTCAAGGGCTTTCGCGAAGATGTTGGCGATCTTCTCGGTATTTCTGTGATGATATGAAAAGAGAACCAGTAAGGACGCCATTGGCGACACGATGACGGGCCCCGTAGTAATAGTTTGAGGAGGAGCCCCATCACGACGAAGCCCAGGTCCATGATTGTCACGAAGGCCGTTCATGTCAATAGGCCAAGAGGAGCTTCTTCGCGGAGGGGCCCTAAGGAGGAGAGGTTTGCCGTCGGCCCTCGTCCCCTGATTGAAAGCGAGCCAGACTCTTCGCATCAAAGTCGGCTCGACGCGCCACCTATGGCTTGGACATTGCTGGGCACGGAGAGAGCATATGACCAGGTCATTCTAGGCGCCCATCAAGCCGCTGCATGAGGCAAATGGGACGGTCTTCCTCTGTCAGTTTCCTCAATCCGTGCTCCACTTGCTTTGGCCATAGAGAGCATTAGGAGGACCGCGCTACAGTCACTGCAACTCCTCCCTTCTTATGTCCTTTGCCAACATACCTGTGAGCCTCGACGATCTCTTCAAGGCGATAGCATCTATCAACAATCGGTCTTATGTGTCCAGCTTCAACCAACTCTTTGATTGAAGCAAGACGCTTAGAGTCCAACATCAGGTGTCCATCATCAATTGACACGTACCTTCCGCTTGGAGCAAGAGCTTTCTTGCATGCGACTTTCAATTTTGAAGTCTTTATCGTTCCAACGGCATCAAGCACGAGATCATATTGAACGCCTGGGTCCAAAGTGTCCACTTTGGTGTAGTCGATCACAGCTTCAGCTCCCAGAGACTTCACCAACTCCAGATTTGTCGAACTGCACACTCCAGTAACTCTGGCTCCCAAGTGATTAGCTAATTGAACTGCCATTGTTCCTGACGTTCCTGAAGCTCCATAGATCAGTACCTTCTGTCCACGCTGGATGTTTCCTTTTTCGACATATTGAAATGCCAGAAGCCCACCATAAGCAGCCACGGTTGCTTCTTCATAGGAGATGTTGTCTGGCTTTATCGCCAAACAACCGTGCGTTGAATCTGTCTCTTTCATGCATTTGTACTCAGCATAGGCGCCAAGTCCAAATCCTGTAAGCCCATAGACTTGGTCACCTGTTCTGAATCTCTTCACGTCTCTACCCGTTGATTCGATCTCTCCTGCTAGCACCAATCCAATAATGGACTTCCTCGGCTTTGTCAAACCCATATAGAGGCGCATCGGAATGAGAAACTGGATAGGTATCTGAGAGCCTCGGATGAAGATATCACTTGCAGTCACAGCCGTTGCGTGTATCTTTATGAGGACTTCGTCATCCTTTGGAGTTGGTTTTTCTACTTCTCTCAATTGAAGGACTTCTGGTGGCCCGTATCTAGTGCATATGACTGCTTTCATTTTTACCATATCATCACTTCCGCTAAGCAAGTTCCTTCTCCCTGAAGAGATACACTCCCAGGACGAGGAGGAAGACCGTCAACCCGAGCAGCAACGCAGCGGAACCCGACATGCTAGAAGCCTGATCCCACCTGCTGATGTCCCCGGATTCCAACCATCCGGATCCCAGGCTCCTCAGGTAGTGCTTGACGGATGCGTTCTGGATCGCTCCGGACAGCGACCCGATGTACCCTTCCCAGATGAACGCATAGAAGAGGCCGACCATGACTGGTTTGTTGAACAACACGCTGATGGCAAGGAACAGCGACGAGTACACGAAAGAACCGATGACCACGAGCGCTACGATTACCACGTATGTCTCGAGCGTTTCAGATCCAAATCCGTGTTGTCCGAAGAAGGCGACGAAGCCCACGGAGCTGATTGCCACCATGGACAAGGCCACTGCTATCGCCAAAGGCAGGTAATAACCCACATATGAGAACGCGCGGTCCAGAGGGGCTGTCGCGACGTGCGTGATGCTCTTGTCGTCGATCTCATCGCGTATCAGAGCGGAGCCGAAGATCATCGCCATCACTGGCATGAAGAAGAAGAGGATGAGAGTGTCTATCATGTTCGTCCCATCTTCGAGGGGATTATCGCTCTGTGACCCTGCGTAGGCCATGACTGCAGCTACGAACAGGGCGACGAGCATCGTTATGATCACCTTCTTGCCGAACAGCAGCTTCTTCAATAGATGGAATGTCAGCGCGTATATCCCGATGAGGCCCCTTTTCATATCCATACGTCTACCTCCCCACGAGATACTTGAAGACGGCTTCCAGGTTGTCGTCCAGGCTGTACATCTTGGTCACGGAGCATTTGGCCGTGTCGATGAGTGCCGGCAGGCCGTTGAAGAAATCATCGGGTCTTGACACTTGGACGGTCACGCTGTTCTTGTTGTCGTTATACGAAATGGACACGACATAGTCCTGGTCGAGCAGGAGCTTGGCCAGAGCGGTCGTCCCCTCACCCTCTATGATGATGTTGTGCGGATGCCTGTCCATGAGGTTCCTTATCTCCGATATGTCTCCGGACGCCACTGCTCTGCCTCTGTAGACCAACGCCACGTTGTGAGTCATCTGCTCGATCTCGAACAGTACGTGAGAGCTCACGATGATGTCGTGCCCGTGCTCCTTGTTGAGCCTCTTCACGAGATCGATGATGTCCTTCCGCACCAACGGGTCAGTACCGCTGAGCGGCTCGTCGAGAATGAGCAGCTCAGGGTCGTGGATGAGCGCCCCCGCGATCTTCATCCTCTGCCTCATGCCCTTGCTGTAGCCCCCGGTCTTCCTGTCAAGGGCCTTGACCATCTCGACCAACTTGCCGACCTCATGGATGCGCTTCGACAGGTCAGTTCCGTGCATCATGTGTAGCCTTCCGACGAGGGTCAGATACTCTCTCCCGGTCGAGTCCGCAGGGAGCGATTCGTAGTCAGGGCAGAAGCCGATCGATGAGTGCAGATCGGAGTTCTTCCATGGGCTCTTGCCGAGGACGGTGATGCTACCCGCATTTGGCTTGATCAGGCCCAAGACGACCTTGAAGAAGGTGCTCTTGCCGGAACCGTTGGGGCCGACGATGCCGGTTATGCCCGGCATGACTCTGAGCGCGAACTTGTTCAGGCCGATGACCTGCCCGTACCATTTGCTGAGGTCGGACGCCTGGATGATGGGCGCGATGTCACTCCCCTGGGCCGTCACTTGCCGACCACCTGCCTGATTAGTCTGAAGTAGACAACGGCGGCCGGAACGATGATCAGGGACGCCAGGATCGCCACAAGGGCTCCCTTATCGACATAGCTGGGGACATCTCCCTCGAACACCCAACTGAAGAGGAATGACAGCGAATCGATCGGGCTGATGACTCTCCATCCCTGGGCGAACTCGGAGAACAGGGTCGCGACTATGGCCAGGACGAAGAACGACATGAAGGTGCCGACCGCCGCGTAGCTCTTCCTCTTGGTGAAGGACGACAGCATTAGGCCGTACGGCACGAAGAACAGGGTGACGAAGGCTCCGACCAATGCAGTCTTACCCAGGATCCCGAGGCTGTCCGAGTAGTCGTTGCCGGTCTGGGTCGCCATCGACACGAAAGCGACGATGACCGGGGGAATAGCGCACAGGAGACTCATCACGGCCAGCGCGCCAATGGTCTTGCCGGCCAGATAGTCTCTGATCTTGAGCGCTCTCGAGAAGTACAGCACGAACGAGTTGCTCGCCAAGTCCTCCGCTATGAGGTCGGAGGTCACGACAGCGGCCAGCAACATCGCGAAAATCGCAAAGAAGCCGCTGCCCAGGTAGGTGTTCATGTCGGAGGCAGTCAGACTCTCGTGAGAAACGAGGACGATCATTATCAGGTACTGTGTATGGACGAGCAGGAACCCGAGAACGAGGAGAGCGATCACGCCGAGCGACCTGACCTTGTGTCTGATGATGCTTCTAGCGATGACGTAGAATCGAAGGTTCTGGGCGGTCCTTTCACCCTTCCAGGGGCGATACTCGATAGGGTTAATGCCCATCTCTCTTACCCCCTTCGAAAGCGCGCAGGAACACCTCTTCGAGGTCCAGCATCTCCGGGTGGAAACTCCTCACCTGGACTCCCTTCTCTGCTGCCAATAGGAAGACCGTCTTCCCGTCATCACATCCTCGGACCAGCAAAGTGATCTGACCTCCGGGCTCGTCCTCCCTGTCAACTATTTGGCAGACCTGCTCCAGAGCCTTGACATATCGCGACAAAGCAGGCGCGCTGCCTCGAATGGTAAGGCTCCGGACTCCCTCTTCGCCGGTCAGGAGAGTCTTCATATCACCGGAACGGACCAGCTTTCCGTTGTCGATTATGACTGCGTAGTCGCAGATCCGCTCGATCTCCTGAAGAACATGAGACGAGACTATGATCGTCTTCTCGGATGACGCCATCTTCTTCACAAGGGCGAGCAACTCCTCCCGTCCCTGGGGGTCCATGCCGCTGGTCGGCTCGTCAAGGAACATGAGCTTGGGATCGTGGACTATCGCTTGCGCGAGCTTCACCTTCTGCTTCATGCCAGTGGAGTAAGACTTGATCGGCCTGTACCTCTCTTCACCGATCCCTACAAAATCCAGCATCTCATGGCTGCGCTGCATCGCGTCAATGGGCTCCATGCCCGAGATCGTTCCCAGATAGGACACTAGCTCCACCGCGTTGACGGAGGATATCAGGCAATCATGTTCGGGCATGTAGCCGATGCTGTCTCGAATCTGGAGGCTTTGGACTTGGGAGTCCAGTCCGCCGACTGATATTGTTCCTCTGTCAAGGGTGAGGAGTCCCAGAGAAGCCTTGATGAAGGTACTCTTTCCCGCCCCGTTCGGTCCCAGCAGGCCGACGATTCCTCGAGGAATATCCGCAGTGAACCCATCGAGAGCCGTCACCGTCCCGAACCTGACGGACACGTCCCTAGCGGAAACGTGTATCGGATTCTGACTGGGGTCAGCCTCTTCCAACATTTCCCTCGGAATCGAAGGGAGCGGGTCCATCTGTTCACGCGCTCCCGTAAATAGTGACAACCACGTTCCCCTTTTTATGCCCTTCGTCCCCCGCCCTCATGATGTGACTCCTCCTCTCGTGGCGTTGGTCGGACTGAAGCCTTTGAAGATCAGCCATACTGCCAAGGCCATTTCCTGCACCGCGATGGGCACTGCGAGCGGGTATGGGAAGTCGCCGAACAACCCAGTCAGACCCGCGACAATGACCAGCGTGGCACCCAGCAGGCCCCAGATGGACAGCCATTGAGGGATGAGCCTGGACTGATACAGCAGGTAGTTGAACAGCAACATGCCCGTCCCGGCGATGATCGGGTTCAATGGGAAGACCCACTCGCGGACGCCGAGTAACAGAGTCCCAGACATCTGGAAAGAGGAAGAAGCAGGAGCTCCCGCGCTCACGTACTCCCGGCTCAGCGTGAGCAGCAACAGGGTGCAGATTATGTTTGGGAGGAAAGTTATCGCCTCGATGGTCCTGAGCCCGAGGTACCCCGCGGCGATACCTTCGTGGAATCGCTTGAGGATTGGGAACATCATGGCGGCAATCAGAACCACGGAAACGGCCGCGACTAGATCGAAGAGCACTCCGGCGATCAGCTGATTGGCATTGGCGGACACGCTGGTGAGATAGTCGGTATCATTCACCACGGGGTTCAGAAGCGAGGAAGCTGCCAGAGAAGCAGCCGTTGCGACGATGAACAATACTCCTACGATTATTGCAGTTTTTCTATAGTGAACCTCTATCATCCATCTCACTTCTCCATCTTGGCACCGGAAGCCTCAGATTCTGTCGAGTGCTCCAGATCGCTCATGGCAAGGTCAATTCTAAGCTCGCCGTTGCTTCCAATCACTTCCAGAATGAGGTCCTCCAAGAATCGGGCACGTCTTGAACGATCCGATCGAGCCTTCGATGAGGAGTCTTGTCGTCCCTGTCCAAGGACACGGTCTTCATATCCCCCTTCGACTTGAGCTCGATCGTGAACATCCGCTCGTCCTTTCCGTTTCTTCGTTTGGGTCATCTTCTAGCCCTCGAATTCGGTAGAGGGCGGACCATGGTTGATAACCATTATTTGACTGCGGATGTGTTGGCGTTAGCAGCATTGTGTAGGTGTTGCATTTGGTGAAAACGGACACCGATGAGGATCGCCTCTCCGACATTCACTTTCAGCTGTCGAACGCCGACAGACGTCAGGATGATTGAGGAGCTTCAGACGCAGAATCTCAAGCTGAGCGAAGTGGCAAAGAAGCTGGACATGACGGCCACCGAGGCGTTCAGGCAGCTGCAACGGCTGACGGAGGCCGGTCTCCTGGAGAAGACCTCCGAGGGCAAGTACCGGCTCCACCCCATATTCCAGGCTCATCCTCGAATCCTCCGCGGCCATGGGCTTCCTCTCCAAGCACAGGGAGTTCTTCCTGGACCACGATGCATCGCTCATTCCCCCTCAGTTCCGCGCCCGGTTCGGAGAACTCTCGAAGATGGTCTTGCTCCCTGATCCGGTCCCCAACCTAAACACCGGGAACGAGATCCTCATGAACGCCGAAAAGTGGATCGATGTGATGGGAGAACAGCGTTTGGAGCAGCACGGTCAGATACTCAGACAGCGTGTATTGAAGGGCGTGAAGGTCAGATTCGTGTTCCAGGAGAGCCTTATTGAGAGCATGAAGGAAGAACTCGCCGCCCCAAAGCAGTCGGTGGAGAGGAGGTTCATTCCCAAAGTCTGCGCCGTCATGGTTCTGACCGAAAAGTCAGCAGGGCTCGCGTTGCCGAAGTTGGATGGAAAGATGGACTACCAAGTCCTCGCCGGCACCGATCCGGAATCAATGAAATGGGCACGCGACTTGTTCGAAGACCAGTGGAATAGGGCCAAGCCATGGCACCCTTAGAACAACAAGGGCATGATAATCTCGTCTATTGCACAAGTAGTGGCGCTCATCTGGTACTTCCTCGAAAGCAAGCTCCGGGCCGATATCCCTCGGCCCACCTCGGCATGCTCATGACAAGAGCGGGAGAAGAGACCAAAGGGCAGAGTAGTCAATTCCCACTCTGGAGGACACATTGCCACCAGCCGCCGTCAAGACCGTCCGCGACCTTCTTTACTGGCAGTATGCGAAGCTCATCGCACGCTCCGCAGGATACGACAAGAACTACGGATTCATCATGGAGCGCTTCAAGAAGCTCCAGTCCGGCGAAGTGAACTGGTCTGGGTCCATCCGGGAGTATATCAAGGAACGAGAAGTGACTGGCCAATGCATCTACTGCGGGAGCAAGACGGGTCTTTCGGTTGATCACCTGATCCCGCGGTCCCGAGGAGGTCCCGAGTCTTCAGACAACGCGGTGATGGCGTGCAAGGCCTGCAATTCGTCGAGAGGCGACAAGGGAATCTACGAGTGGTACAAACTCGAGGGGAGAAATGAGGTACCCAGGATTGTCGAAGGGAAGTACCTGAAGGAGCTCTATGCGCTTCATGAAAAGAAGGGCACACTCGACGTGAATCGAATGGGGCTCGAGAAACTCTGCAAGGAATGCAGGCCCGGATATCTCTGCAAAGAGACCGCTCTGACTGTCTACTGTCTCGAAAGCATATTCTGAACGACAGCGGCATTCTCTGCCGGCAAGAAACCCCGTTGCCCTCGCAAGTGCGAGATATCTGGCAATTACACGGAAGACCCTGTTGATTCATGTTCAAGACTAAACCCCTGATCAGAAAATAGCCAGCCATCTCGGTTAAGATCCGGCTCAATGCGCAAGCTCTCCTTGACAGCGTGTCCAGGCTCGCGCCGGCGTCACCGGTCACGCAGCTCGGACCTCATCACGGCCATCCTCACCATATCGACCTTCTTCCCATGCCAGTTCGAGTGCCCCTTGTGCCTCCCCTCGACCCTGAACCCGGCCTTCTCGTAGCACCTGATCGCCCTCGCGTTGTTCGAGTTCACTGTCAGCTCCACGAGGTCCAGGTTCAGCTCCTCGAACGCGAACCTCAGCGCCGTCCCGATGGCCGCGCCCCCGTACCCCTTGTCCCACATGTCCTTCTCGCCTATGACTATCCCGAGGAGCGCCCTCCTCTCGACGTAGTTGATCTGGTGGAGGCCCATGTTCCCTATGGCCCTCCCGTCCTTCGTCAGGATCGTGAACGCCATATCGTCGTCCTTGGCGTCCAGCCTCGACTCCACCCACTTGCGCTCCTTCCCCTTGCCCATCCCGAGGGATATCGTCCCGAGCATGTCCGTCACCTCGGGGTCGTTCATCCAGCGCACGTAGTCGTCCAGGTACCTCATGCTCACCGCCACGAGGTCCACCCTCTCCCCGCGGATCATCCCTTCCGCCCCCACTCGTCCCTCAGGACCGACATGATGTCCGAGCTCCGCCACTTCCCCCCGTGGTAGTGGTCGTCCCTCAGCGTCCCCTCCTTCACGAACCCGACCTTCCGAATAGCACCCGATGGCCCTCGCGTTCTCCGACCTCACCCTCAGCCATATCCTGTGCAGGTTCAGCTTCTGGAACAGGGCGTCCACGAGCGCCTCCAGCGCCTCCGTCCCGTACCCCTTGTCCCAGCTGGCCTTCTCCAGCATGATGGACACGTGGGCCGACGCGAGCCTCTGGTTGATGTCCCTCACTCCCATCGCGCCTATGGGCCTCGACCCCTTCCTCAGCACCACGATGAAGTTGTGCTCGTCCTCCGCCGTCGATGCCTTCTCGACCCACTTCTGCTCCGCCTCGAGCGAGACGGGCCCCACGATGTTGTAGCTCCCGAGGCTGTCCCTCACGTCCGGGTCGTTTATGAGCCCCGCTCGGAACTCGGCGTCCTCGACCTCCAAGGGACGAATGTCCAACCGCTTCGAACGTACCTGCATGCGAACGACCGCCTTGAGGGTACAGAATCGGTCACCGGGGATAAGTGGCTTCGCCTCCGCCAGGCCCGTCGACCAGCCCTTCCGTCCCGCCACCATTATAGCGGTGCATAGGCATGGGGGCCGCGAGGTCAGAGGGATTGGCAGCCACGCCGGACGCGGAATCTGTCAAGAGGAGGCTCAGGTTCGAGTACATGAGGGTCAAGAGCGACCCAGCCGCCAAGAACCTGGAGGTCCTCTCCGCCGTCCTCGCCGTCACGCAGCGCCCCCAGCTGACCCCCATCGAGCTCGCCCAGGAAACGGTCAACATACTCCAGAAGCAGTACCGGCTCAGGTGGGTCATGATCGGCCTCAGGACCCGCACGGACGGGAAGTACAGGTACGAGGTCCAGACCGGCATGCGCGAGGACGCGTGGTCGAGGCAGAAGGCCAAGATCTACTCGCTGGCGGATTTCATGGAGACCTCCGAGCGCTACAAGTTCGGGGAGATAAGCAAGCTCACGCGGGTCTACCCGGAGGAGGAGAACCCGCTCTTCAACGACGACCAGCTGCTGACCAACAGGCCGATCCTGCTCAAGTCGAGGAGGTCCTCGGACGACGAGACCCTCGAGGCGGACTTCATAGACGCGCTCATCCTCGGGCCCGGGGAACGACCTCCTCGGCTGGATCGAGTACTCGGGGACCATAGCGAACAGGTTCCCTGACGCGACCATCATCAGGGGGATGGAGGTCGTCGCGGGCGTCCTCGCCCTCGCGCTGACAGGCACGGGGATGAAGGCGAGGCTCTAGAGGTCCCTGCCACCTATGGGCTCGGGCGTCCCGTCATACCTGCTTCTTCTTCGGCTCCCTGTTCAGCGCCCATCGTGACACCAAGACCGCTGCCACCCACAGGAGCAGCCCGCCGGCATATGCCATGACCCCCAGGAGCCCCACGGATGAGATACGGTCCGAGAAGCTCATGGAGTCCGTCACGTACTCAGCTGCCCCGCGGTCCACGGGCACGAACACGCTCCCGTCGGCATCAAGGCATGCAGAGAGCTGACCACTGCGGTACTGGACCAGCTCGTCGGAGCAGACGGCAGTCGTGCTATGCCAAGTTCCTTCGACCTCTCTCGACACCCATAGACTCGCACCGTCGGTCCCGGACTCGCGCATCGCGATCAACGGATTACCATCCTCGTCTACGGTCAGCGCGCATGCGAAGTCGTTCGGGCTGGAAACGACTCTCACGATTGGCTCCAGTTGCCAGACGTTCATTGTCCTCGTCCCTGTCATCAGCCCCATCAGGCTCGGGCTGCTCAGCGGATAGCCGTAGTACGCGACCTGTAGAATGCCGTCATCCCTCGCCACGAGGGACACTGAGTCGTATGTCAGGTCCCAGGCGAAGAGGGTGTGCTCGGTCCAACCAGACCCTTCGTCCGAGAACACACCGACATAGCCCCGGTTGTATGCGACGGCCACGTGGATGTTGCTGGATTGGTCGACGGCCACCGATGTTGCTCCCGAGTTGACCATCAGGATGTACTCTGGGGCGTCAGGGTGTTCGATGAGCAGGGTCTCCTCCCAAGAACCGTCCCGGTCGTTGACATAGACGACGTCTCCCATGCTCACGAACGCGACATGTACCGTCCCCTCTGTGTCGACGGCGATCGACTCGGAATCTGGATATATCGTTTCACTGATGACCGACGAGGTCCACTCCTCGCCCACCAACTCCGCATATGTCAGGCTGAAGACCAGAGGACCAGTCTCATTGTCTCGGTCCTCGAGCTGATAGCACACATGCGGGTTCCCGCTGCCGTCGAAGACGAGGGGGGATGTTCCACTGACAGCCCCTGTGACGATGACGGACTCCTCCCACCCGTCCTCGGTCAATGAAGAGTAGATGAGCGAATCGTCCACAGTGTAGGTCATGTGCAGCGAACCCGAACCATCGACGGCCACGAAAGGCCATGAGGCGTCTCCGTCCCTGACCCTCCCGATCCGCCATTCGACATCCATCGCTGCGTAGACGACCGCCGCTGAGACCAAGACGATTACCAGCACCAAAGATGCCAGCACGATTGCGATGCTCGGCCTCTTGCCCTTCGTCCTAGGCCCTTCCTGCTGAGAAGACATAGCCCCGCCCTCCTCCATGATTGCACGATGTATTCCGGAACAGCGCTATATCCGTGTCGCTAGAATTCCTGAAATCTGGCCGATCTACACCGGCTTCTCGTAGAACTCGAAGGTCCACCTGATCCTGTACCCGGTCCTATCTCCACACCGGGGCCGATCCGCGCAGGAAGAAGCGTGGCGCGCGAAGGTGGCGCTCTGAGCGAGCACGAAGGATCCCTTCTGAGAGGGCCCCGTCACGCCGCAGCACTCATGAGCCACAGGAGGACAACTGTGGTCAGAGAGATGAAGAGGACAGAGAACACCAGGGCCAGATGGAGGAGCTTCCTGTCGGTCACCGCGTTCTTCGCCCTGAGGCGAGGCTCCAGCAGCCGGCGGTATGCGATGCAGTAGCCGATCAGCGTCAGGAGGTTGAAGATGCCGAGGAGGACATATGTCCTTGAGAGGCGCCGGTCCCATCCAAAGACGATCGAGCACGCAATGAGGCTCGATGTGCAGGAGACAGCGGCAAGGACCGCCACGACCAACGGCCACGGGTTGTCACAGAGGTATCCGACGGCGCTTATGCTGAGGGGAGGGGAATCGTCGAACCATAGGTCCTCTGAAAGGTCCTCGGCGGGGCCGTCGATTCTCATGACCGTGTAGTCGACGCTTCGCAGCCACTCCGTGTCCTGCTCGGATATCTGCTCGGCGAAGAAGTACCTGAAGTCTTCCTGGGCCGTCGTCAGGTTCAGCTTCGAGATCATCCAGTACGGGTACTGCGGGGCAAGATACGGGTACAGCGGGCTGTAGGTGTCTTGGACCCTGTACCCACATGTGCAGTCGAGTGTGTCGCTCGATGGGAACCTGTCAGGCGTGACGAAGTCCAGAACCTGCACGGTTATTGGTATCCTCATGGACCCGTATGCGCTGGTCATGCGGAGAGGGAAGAACATCTCTTCACAAGGGAACTCCACGCCCACCCCAATGGAGTAGCCGAATGTCCCCGGCAGTACGACCGCCTCAGAGAGGAAGTCCGTGACGTTGGAAACCCACGACAGGACGAAGGAGTAGTCCCCTCCCAGGTATCCCTCAACAGCCGGCCCCGTCGACTCTGGTAGCGTGATGTCCTTCGCGCGAAGATGCTCGCCGAGTGCCTCCGCACTATCGACGGCAAGTACCTCAGTCGTCACTCCGTATTGATCCAGGACAGCGAAGGACTGGACGCCTTCATCAACCGCCCCGGACGAAGACCCGAATCCTGTGTTCGCCAAGTACATCAGGCCCACGAAGGGGATGGTGTACAGCTGGGTCGCGTAAGCGTAGTACCAGGAGGGGTCGTCGACGACCTCGTCGAGGACGACCGAACCGAGTGGGTCCCCGTCAAGCCGAGGGACGGTTTGGAGATGCCTGAGCGAGACATCCTCAGGGGCCGACGGGACGGGGAACAGCCAGGCGATCTTGGAGGAGTAGAGCACTTCGTCCCTGTTCAGCTGGATCTGGACTATCATCTTCTCGACGCCGTCGTGATAGTTGATGATACAGAACTGCTCCTCTTCAGATATGGTGCTCCACGCATCGAGCGCGGTGCTGTAGCGAACTGAGAACCCGTCGGCGGCCGCGGGACACGCGAGCACGGGCAGAATGAGCGACAGGACTAGCGAGGAGACGAACAATGCCCCTATGAGCCTTCCCACGCGAGCCGATTGACCCTTCAGGATATAATGGCTGTGAGAGCGTGTCCTGACCACATCATAGGATGAAGAGCGAAGTGGTTTTGTGGTTTGGCCGGTGGACGATCCCTGTCCAGCCTCATTCGACCGCCGCGAGCGCGAGGTCGGCCTGGGTCAGGCGGGACCCAGTGGCGTCGTCCGCCACGTCGTTGAAGCCGTAGGTCGTGTCCTTGAGCCACCAGAGCCTGTACCGGCCACCCATGTCGTCCGGGGATGTGAAGTCCGGCCAGTACCACTCGCACGTCCAGCCGCACGCTCCGACGGAGATGACCTGCGAGTACCCGAACCCCGTCGCTATCGAATTGGTGAACTCTGCCATCAACTCGTCGGGTCCAAGTATGGAGATCGCGACCCGGCCGATCTACACCGGCTTCTCGTAGAACTGGAAGGTCCGCCTGATTCTGTACCCGGCCCTCTCGTACACCCGCCACGCCTCGCTCCTGTTCTCCGCCTCGGTGTCGAGGTTGACCTCGACGGCGCCCATGGACCTCAGCCTCACGAGCGAGCGGGTCAAGAGCGCCATGGCAATACCCTTGCCCCTCCAGCCCGCCCTCACGCAGACCTTGTCTGCCCTGCCGACCCTCTTCCCGAGCGAGGCGCACTCCTCCTCGTCCATGGTCGCCTCGACCGCTCCGACGAGGACATCCCCGCTCCACGCGGCCTCGATCATGGACGGCATGAACCTCGGGGACGAGAGCCACTCCCGGTACCGCTCCTCGGTCCAGTTCGCGGGCGATGACCACTTCTCGTCCTGGAAGCAGTCCCTGAAGAGGGCCCAGACCTTCGCGTACTCCTCGGGCCGCGGCGGCCTCACCTCCATCCCTGCCGGGAGGGGAGTCTCCTTGACGCCCGTCAGGTCTGTGTGGGCCATCTCGAACAGCCGCCAGAGAGGCGTGTATCCAGTGGAGTCCACGATCCGCTTCCAGTCGTTCGGCGCCTCGTTCGCCCAGACCGCGATCCTCCTGTTGGGGAACTGGGCGTGGCCCGAGGCTATCCTCCGGATCTCATCCTCGTTGTATCGGAAGAGGGCCTCCCTGATGCCATTGTCCCTCCACTCGGGGAGCAGTTTCACGTCGCTCCGGTACCGCTTGGGATCCTCGTCGGAGGTGTCCCACTCCAGGGACGAGAATCCGATGATATTCCCGTCGACCTCCGCCAACAGCACGTCGTCCCTGGGGTCGTGGTCCTTCTTGGTCGCGAACCTGTGCGCGATGTCCTCGGGGGTGACGACCCACTCGACCCCGTCCGCGTCCCAGCTGCGCTGGCCGACCGCGGACATGGCCTTGAAGTCCTCCTCGCCTCCGACCCTTCTGAACCTGAGCCCGGGGACACCGGGCACCTGTGGATATTCAGTCACTTGGACCATCTCCTCGTTTGACATCCATCCAGCAAGGGTTATGACCTCTAAAGACATTATCGTCGCAGAGGGATGGGATCTGGTGTCCAGGGCTGTCAAGGCAGTGCTAGCCGTAGTGGTCATAGTCGTCGTGCTCGTCGCGGTCATCGTCATAACCGCGCCGAAGGACGAGGTCGTGGTCATCGGCCAGACGGAGAGGCTGGCGGCGATACCCGACGACGCCGTGAAGGTGACGCCCGACATGGACCTCAACGCGCCCGTCATCCACTACGACGACTGGGCGGACCCGGTCCCGATGGCCTCGCCCATAAGCACGGCGGGGGCAGAGGACAGCCCGTTCATCACGCCCAACGGGACGTGGTTCTTCTTCTTCTTCACGCCGGACGCCAGCGTCCCGGCCGAGCAGCAGCTCACGGACGGGGTCACGGGCATCTGGTGGTCGCACCTGGTCGGGGACGAGTGGTCCTCGCCCGAGAAGATCACACTCTGCGACGATGTCTCCCTGGACGGCGCCCAGTTCGTCCTCGGGAAGACCATGTGGTTCGCATCCATACGCGCGGGCAACTACAACGAGATCGACATCTACACGGCGAGCTACAAGGACGGAATCTGGACCGACGTCGAGAACGCCGGCGAGCAGCTGAACGTGGACTACGACATAGGCGAGTTCCACATCACGTCCGACGGCGAGACCATGTACTTCCACACGGGCGACCTGGACTACGGCGAGGACATGGACATCTGGGTGACCCACCTCGTGAGCGGGTCCTGGACGGAGCCGGAGAAGGTCGTCGGGGTCAACTCCGAGCACATGGACGGATACCCGTACCTCTCGTACGACGGGAGGGAGATGTGGTTCACCTCCGACGTGAGCACGCTCGGGTACGCCGGACCGGCCATCTTCAGGTCCGTGCTGCAGTCGAACGGGACTTGGTCCACGCCAGTCGAGATCGTCTCCAACTTCGCCGGCGAGCCGACCCTGGACGCGGACGGGAACCTGTACTTCGTGCACCACTACTTCGACGCGGAGTCGAACATGCTCGAGGCGGACATCTACGTGGCGTACGCGCAGTGATTGACGGGCACTTTCGCCGCCCCCGGGCCAAGCGTCTTTACGGCGCCCCGGGGATTCGGGGGCACAGGGAGGCCATGCCGTGAAGGCTGAGGAGGTCAGGACGGAGAAGGACGTCAGGGAGTTCCTGAAGGACTGGTCGGCGTTCGAGAGGGACGTCTACCTGGTGACCTACAGGATACCCAAGGGGAAGGTCAGCACGTACTCGGGTGTCGCGAAGGCCATAGGCAGGCCGAGGGCACAGAGGGCCGTGGCCAACGCGCTGCACAACAACCCGCTGTACCCGGTCGTCCCGTGCTGGCGGGTGGTCAAGTCCGACGGGAGCTTCGGGGGAGAGGCCAAGGCCGCGGCCGGAAGGAGACAGCACGTGGTCGAGGACGGCGTGAAGGTCAAGGACGGCAAGGTCGTCATGACCAAGGACATCCTCTTCTAGACCAGCTGGTGGATGATGAGAAGACCGGTGCCCATCATGGGCACGGTCGTTCGTGGTTCGCGAGCGGTGGGGCGCCTATTCCTTCTTCTCTTCCTTCTTCTCGGTCACGGCGTCCTTGAAGCCCTTGCCTAGGCCCTTCACCACGCCGAAGCCCTTCTTCGCGCCCTTCCCTACAAGCTCCCCCGTCTTCTCGGCGGCCTTCTCGGCCTTGCCCTTCTCCTGCTCTTCGGACATTGTGATCGGGACGTAATCGTCCTAGGGGCTCATAGAATTCACCGCTCACAGTTGCGGTCCGATGGCGGACCGACGAGGAGCGGGAGCGGCCTTCCGACGGGCCTTGTTTGTCCCGAAAATGGCATGACCACCATATCGTTCAATCGAGGATTGTATCCTTTACGGGCATACCCCTTCGGACGGACCGGACCGCGGACGGAGGGCGGAGAAGGGCGCTGTCTCGTGCACGCCTGGGCGCCCGCGCATGACGCGCAGGCCCAGGCGCGGGCGATGCGCATCACACGACGGATGCGAGGACGACCCCGGCGATGACCACCGCGAGCAACGCCCAGTCCGTGACCGAGAGCCGCTCCTTCAGGAACAGGCGCGCGCCCACGATGGTGACTATCGGGTACGCGGAGATCAGCGGGAACACGATCGCGGCCGAGCCGGTCGAGATGGCCGAGGTCTCCGCGAAGTAGCCTAGCTGCCACAGCTCCGCCACCACTATCGCGCCCATGACGGGCACCGCCCACTTGGGGAACATGACCGCCCTCGTCGCGCGCTTGTGCCTGAGATACGCGAACGCCACGGGAGGCAGGATGAACGGGTAGAGGCCCAGGTACGCTATGAGCGGGAGCTCGTCCAGGGCCAGCTTGATGAACACGCCGCCGACGCCCCAGACCAGCATCGTCGTCACGCTCAGCATGAGCGACATCCTCGACATGCTCCTGCTGCCAGTCGCGCGCCCGTGCGAGTAGCTGAGGCCGACCATCCCGCCGATGATGAGCACGATGCCGATTGCGTTTACGAGGTTCAGGCTCTCGCCGAGCATGGTGACCGCGAGGACGACCGTTATCGCCGGGAACGCGGCCGTGATGCTCCCCACCATCGTGACGGAGCCCGTCTCGAGGGCCTCGAGGTAGATGTAGTACCCTCCCCTCGCCGTCGACGCGCCTATCAGGCCGTAGGCGACGTACTCCATGTGCTGCAGGTACTCCCCGTACATGACCAGGGAGCACGCCAGCAGGAAGACGTAGATCGGGATCGAGACCAGGAAGTTCATCGCGACCATGGTCGGGGCGTCGAGCGAGCCGACGGCCGCCTTCGCTATGACCTGCGTGAGGCCGTAGATGACCACGGCGACGAGGGCGAAGACGATGGACTGGTCGGTCATGGGGACCTGCTCTCATGCCCCCCAGCCATTAGCCGTATTTGGCGTTGACGCCAGGGGACGGGGGCGTGGCGTACGCTGACCCACTTGAGTCTCATCTGCCACCATGCCGCACGACTCTCAGGCCGCGTTGAAGTCAGCGAGGAACTGCCACCAGCCGGTGTCGGTCGGGAACGGTATGATCGTCCCGTACCTCTCCGACAGCGAGGCCCATGCGCCGTTCCATCCCCACCATATGGTGAGGCCGTGGGTGTCCCTCGTGACCGCCGATGTCGACAGTGCGACCACGGCGTCCTCGACCCCCTCGACGAGTGCCCGGCTCGAATCGATCAGCGCTACCGACGCCTCGGTGGTCCCGGCCTTCTCCAGCTCCCCGAGCAGCAGCTCGGCGAAGTCCTGGATGTCGACCTGGTACTGCGTCCCGCACGACGCGTACGCGTGCTTCAGGGCGCGGTTGTACGCCTTGCTCAGCTCGTCGATCCCCGCGCTCATGTCGCCGACCCAGCCGCGGAACACCGTCAGCAGCTCCGAGTAGGCATCCATGTCTATCGCCGCGAGGTTGACCCTCTGGGACTGCCCCCAGTACTCCTCCCAGCCCTGGACCATGTCGCCCGCGACGTCCTCGGCGGACCTCGCCGGGTCGTCTATGACCGGCTGGAACATGAGGTCGTACGCGAAGCCGTTGCCCGGAACGAGCTCCTCCGAGGCGACCACGTAGTCCGCCACGCCCGCGAGGCTCACGTCGTACATCCGCTCCATGCTGGACATCGAGCACGCGTCGAACCCGAGCACGTCGATCTCGACGGCCGCCTCCTTGAGCGCGCGCGTCAGGTCGGGCCCGTACATCCTCGAGCCGTCCGTGTCGTCGCTGCACAGCCCGCTCCAGGCGCTCCCGTGGTCCCACATGACGACCGCGAGGTTCTCGGACGGGTACTCGGCCTCGGCCCACAACAGGAAGTCCCTGAAGGTCGTCCAGAGCCCGAACCCGAGCTCGGTCTCCTCGTAGGTTATGCTCGTGTCCTCGCCGGAGAACTCGACCACCTCGTACCCGGTCGTGCTCAGCCTGTCGACCCATGCCACGACGTCGACCTCGTCGCTGTCGGTCAATGCCCGCAGCATCGGGTCGGAGAACTGGTCGTAGCAGGCCTCCAGGTTGTTGTCCGCGTCCACGTAGATCGCGACGGTCCATCTGTCAAGCGCCTCGGTGCGCACATCCACGGACGACGCCACCCCGGACAGTCCCGGGAGAACCAGCGCCATCGCGAGGAGGATGAGCACCCTCTTCCCACTAGCACTCTCTTTCAATGCCCCCATTTCAACTAACCCCCAACCGGCTGATTGGGAGAACCCAGGAGCGCTATATGAACCTTCAGCGGCTGGGGCGGCGGACAGGCCGGAACGACCGTGGACGGAAAAGCACTAGGCCGATGAGCGCAATCAGGGGGGACACGCGGGGCCGCGCCTTAGGGGGGCGCGACGCCTGAGCAGTAGGCCTAGTCGCGGTCGAGGACCGCAGGTGGGGAAATATGACTTGGCTATCTGGCTGCTATAAGAAGCCCCCGCCGACGGCTCTCAAGATCGGCGGGGACACGGTGGGCATCGCCGGCATGGGCGAGGTCATGGAGCAGGCGCTCCAACATCTCAGCGAGCCGGAGGAGGGCATCCAGCAGGTGCTCCTGGCAGAGCTGAAGGCGAGGAACTACGTCCCCCGCTCCCAGGAGAAGGAGTACCTGAAGGCCGTCTGGAAGGAGTTCAAGGACCTCGCCGCGAGGAAGAAGGAGGACATCGCGGAGACGTACCAGGGGATCCCGAGGGAGGAGATACCCTGGTTCCCCAAGGTCGAGGAGTCCAGATGCGAGGGGTGCAGCTCGTGCGTGGAGTTCTGCACCCAGAACGTCTTCGCTTTCCAGGACGGGAAGTCCAAGGTGGTCAGGCCGTACAACTGCGTCGTGGGGATGTCCAGCTGCAGGAGCTTCTGCCCCGACAAGGCCATATCGTTCCCGCCCAGGCCGCAGCTGAAGGACGCCCTGACATCGCTCAAGGAGAAGCACGGGATGGCCTGAAGGAGGCCGCGCCGACACCCTTTTCCCGGATGCGGCCATACGGTCAACTGTTCGTCGAGTGGGAGGCTGGGAAGGTGGAGCCAGGCAACGAGGTGCTGGTCCTCACGAAGGAGGACATCGAGTCCGTGATCACGATCGAGGACGCCATCGAGGCCGTCGAGGACGGGTTCAAGGCGCTCAACTCCGGGAAGGCGGTCATCCCGTTCCCCGTCGCCCTGGAGGTCCCGGACCACAACGGAGACGTACACATCAAGCCAGGCTATGTCAAGGGGTACCCGACCTACACCGTCAAGATCGCCTCCGGGTTCTACGACAACCCGAAGCTGGGGATGTCCGCCAGCCACGGGATGCTCCTGCTCTTCGATTCCAGGACTGGCCTGCCGCTGTGCTTCGAGGTCGACAGATGCTATCTCACGGACCTCAGGACCGCGGCCGCCGGAGCGGTGGCGGCGCGGGCGCTGGCGAAGCGCTCGGTCAAACGCGTCGCTGTCATCGGGACGGGCACACAGGCCAGGATGCAGGCGATCGCACTGAGCAAGGTGAGAGCGTTCGACGAGCTGGTCGTCTGGGGCAGGAACCCCGAGCGCGTGGCGAAGTACGTCGAGGACATGGGCAAGGTCCTGAAGGCGAAGGTCGTCGGCGCGGGGACCGCCGAGGAGGCCGTCCGCGGGAGCGACATCGTCATCACGGCGACCATGAGCCAGAAGCCGGTCGTCATGGCCGACTGGGTAGGGCCGGGGACGCACATCACCGCCATGGGCTCCGACTCGCCGGAGAAGCAGGAGCTCGAGGCAAAGCTGCTGGCCAAGGCGGACAAGTACGTCGCGGACAGCGTAAAGCAGTGCGCGAGGCTCGGGGAGCTGCACCACGCCATCGAGCAGAAGGCCATGACGGAGGCGGACGTCCACGCCGAGCTGGGCGAGGTCCTCCTGGGCATCAAGAAGGGCAGGGAGCGCGACGACGAGATCACGATAGCAGACCTCACCGGCACCGCGGTGCAGGACGTCGTCACATCGCAGCTCGTCTACGAGAGGGCGCTCACGAGGGGGATCGGCGCCAGGACCAGGGTGTGACCAGGGCCTCCACCCGCAGGGCCGGGCAAATGTTCATCCTCAGAAGTCCCATGCCCCTCTGGGGATAGAATGAAGGTTGAGCTCTTCGAGATGGAGCGCATGCAGTCCGAATACGAGAGGGTCGTCGACTACGAGCTCTCCGAGAGCGGTGTCCACCCGCTGCACCTGAGCGAGATGCTCGGCGGGAAGAAGGCCGTCGAAGAGTTCCTGGACACCTCGCTGGGCTACCCGCACGCCGACGGCACGCCCCAGCTGCGGTCCGCCATCGCGTCGCTGTACAAGGGGGCGACGGCCAAGAACGTCTTCGCGGTCAACGGGTCGTCCGAGGCGAACTTCCTCGCCGCCTGGAACCTATTCGAGAAGGGGGACGAGGTCGCCATCATGACCCCGAACTACGCCCAGATGTGGGGCCTCGCGAAGACCTGGAAGCTCAAGATCAAGCCGCTCTGGCTCAAGGAGGAGCTGGGCTGGCAGTTCGACCCGGAGGACCTCAAGAAGGTCGTCACCAAGAAGACCAAGGTCGTCCAGGTGTGCAACCCGAACAACCCGACGGGGGCGGTCATGGCGAGGGAGCAGCGCAAGGCGCTCATCGACGCCGCCAAGGACGCCGGGGCATGGCTCCTCTCCGACGAGGTCTACCTCGGGGCGGAGAGGGAGGGGCCGAGGACCGAGTCGCTCTGGGGCGCGTACGACAAGACGCTCATCTCGAACGGCCTGAGCAAGGCCTACGGCCTGGCCGGCCTGAGGACCGGCTGGCTGGTCGGCCCGCAGGACAGGCTGGCCAAGATCAAGGAGCACCACGACTACCTGACGCTCACTCCCGCCGCGCTCTCGGACAGGCTCGCGAGGATCGCCCTCGAGCCGAAGATGAGGGAGAAGATACTCGCGAGGACCCAGGGGATCCTCAGGAAGAACTACCCGGCCGCCAGGGACTGGATCGAGTCGCACGGGTCGATGTTCTCGCACGTGCCTCCGACTGCCGGCGCCATATGCTACATCCACTACCGCCACAAGATCAACTCGACCAAGCTCGCTGACCGCCTCAGGAAGGAGAAGTCCGTGCTCATCGTGCCCGGGGACCACTTCGGAATGGACGGGTACATGAGGATAGGCACGGGCCCGCCGACCGACTACCTCCTGAAGGGCCTGGACAGGGTCGACGAGCTGCTCCGAGGGCCTGGGGAAGCGGAAGAGCGGGAAGCGCTGACGGGACAGGCCTGGTCCCCGGCCTACATAGGACTACTTAGTCTACGTAGGCAACGGATAAAGCCACGTAGACGGTCCCAGACCGAAAGGTCCCGGCGCGGGACGGGTGTCCGTCCTTCAGTCCGGGCCCAGAGGGGGAACAGCGTTGATAGACACGGGTAACACGGGATTCATGCTGGTCGCGACCAGCCTCGTCATGCTGATGACTCCGGGCCTCGCATTCTTCTACGGCGGGCTCGTGGGAAGGAAGAACGTCCTCTCGATCATGATCCAGAGCTTCGTCTCGATGGGCATCGTGGACATCCTCTGGTTCGCGGTCGGCTACTCGCTCTGCTTCAGCGGCGGGGAGGGGGGCATATACGGCAACCTGGACCTGGCGTTCCTGAACGGCGTGTCCGTGACCTCCGAGTACGGCGACTTCGATGGCGGGGCGCACATCCCGCTCTACGTCTTCATAGCGTACCAGATGATGTTCGCCATCATCACTCCCGCCCTGATCAGCGGGGCGTTCACCAACAGGGTCAAGTTCAAGGCGTACCTGATATTCCTCGTCGGCTGGTCCCTGTTCGTCTACTTCCCGTTCGTCCACATGGTCTGGGGCGGCGGCATGCTCGCCGACTGGGGTGTCCAGGACTTCGCGGGAGGCATCGTCGTCCACGCGACGGCAGGCATGGCGGCCCTTGCAGCGGTCTTCTTCGTCGGGCGCAGGAAGGTCAAGGAGTCGGGACCGCACAGCCTCCCCCTGGTCGCCCTCGGCACGGGCCTGCTCTGGTTCGGCTGGTACGGGTTCAACGCCGGCAGCGAGCTCAAGGTCGACTCGATCACCGCATTGGCGTTCCTGAACACAGACCTCGCGGCGTCCGTCGCCGCAATCACGTGGCTCGGCATGGCCTGGATCTTCGAGAAGAAGCCGAAGTTCCTCGGGCTGCTCACGGGTGCGGTCGCCGGCCTGGCGACCATCACCCCAGCTGCGGGCTATGTCTCGCCGCAGGCGGCCCTGGTCATCGGGTTCCTCGCGGGCATGGTCTGCTACGGCGCGATATGGCTGAAGACCAGGATGAAATGGGACGACGCCCTCGACGTCTGGGGCGTCCACGGGGTCGGAGGCATCCTGGGCACGATAGCCCTCGGCGTGTTCGCCTGGAGTTCCATCAACGCGGCGAGCCAGGACGGCCTGCTCCACGGGAACCCGGAGTTCCTCGGGATACAGGTCGGCGCGGCTGCGCTGGCTGCGACCTGGGGCTTCGTCTTCACCTACATCATGCTGTTCCTGATCAACAAGGTGACTCCGGTCAGGACCGAACAGTCCGCCGAGGAGATGGGGCTGGACGAATCCGAGCACGGGGAGCAGGCATACATCTGAGCCGTACCCGGTGCCAGACCGAAGATGAGACGATTGCCTAGAGGGCATCATCTTCGGCTCCCTCGGCGAAAACGATATCACCCATGAACATCAATCGCCTGGCAAGGGAGACCCAAGGACATGAAGTACCGTGACTTCGGCAAGACCGGTTTCAAGGTGTCAGCCCTCGGCTTCGGCGCCATGCGCCTGCCGACCAAGGACAGGAAGCCCATGGGCGAGAAGATCGACGCCAAGGCCGCCGAGAGGATGGTCCTGAAGGCGATCGACGGCGGCGTCAACTACTACGACACGGCCTACATGTACCACGGAGGGAAGAGCGAGTCGTTCCTGGGCAAGGTCCTCCAGGGAGGGCTGAGGGACGAGGTCAAGATCGCGACCAAGTGCCCGGTCTACATGGTCAAGAAGCCGACCGACTTCGACAAGCTGCTCTCCACCCAGCTCAAGAGGCTCAGGACCGACCACGTCGACTTCTACCTCTTCCACGGCCTCTGCGGGAAGACCTGGAAGGAGATCGTCCTCAGGCACAGGCTCCTGAAGAGGGCGGAGGCCGCGCTGAAGGACGGCAGGATCGGCCACATCGGGTTCTCGTTCCACGACGACCTCAAGGCGTTCAAGACCATAGTCGACGGCTACGACGGATGGGAGTTCTGCCAGATCCAGTACAACTACATGGATGTCAAGAACCAGGCCGGGACCGAGGGGCTCAGGTACGCCGCCTCGAAGGGCCTGGGAGTGGTCATCATGGAGCCGCTGCTCGGAGGCAGGCTCTCCAACCCGCCCGAGGGGCTCAGGAGGCAGCTGAAGGCCAACGGGAAGAGGCTCGAGCCGTCCGACCTCGCGCTCCAGTGGATCTGGGACCAGCCCGAGGTCTCGACCATCCTGAGCGGCATGACCGAGATGAAGCACGTGACCGGGAACCTCGAGTCCGCGGGGCGCTCGGGAGCGGGCACACTCTCCAAGGCCAAGAGGCAGGCGGTCGAGAAGGCGAGGGTCTGGTACAACGAGAGGACCCTTGTCCCGTGCACCGGCTGCAGCTACTGCATGCCCTGCCCGCACAAGGTCAACATCCCGTCCAACTTCGAGGAGTACAACCTCGGCTACATGCACGACGACCTGAAGGGGGCGCGGATGATCTATGCCCGGTTCTTCAACACCAAGTCGAAGGCGTCGGCCTGCAAGAAGTGCGGGAAGTGCGAGCCCAAGTGCCCGCAGAAGATACCCATACGAGAGCGGCTGGAAGAGGTCGACACGGTCCTCGGGAAGGGCAGGCCGTACCCGAAAAGGAAGGCATGAACGAGGGGGGTCGCCCGTTCGCCACAAACACTATCGCTGCATATCAGTTGAGGGACGCCCTGGTGTTCCGAATGCCACAGGATATCCTCATAGTGTTGAACGACGCCCCGTACGGGACGGAGAAATCCTACAACGGGCTTAGGCTCGCGATCGCGCTTCAGGCGAAGGGCAACAACGTGTCCGTGTTCCTGATGGCGGATGCCGTCTCATGCGGCCTCCCCAAGCAGGAGACGCCACAGGGATACTACAACATCGCGGAGATGCTCGGCAGGGTCCTCGCCAAGGGAGGAAGGGTCGCCGCGTGCGGGAGCTGCATGAAGGCAAGGGGACTCAGCGCAGGGGGCATGGTGAGCGGCGTGGAGCAGGGTTCCATGGCGCTCCTATCGGAATGGACCGAGAAGTGCAGCAAGGTCCATTCGTTCTGACCATACCCATCAACGGCTATCCTGGACGTCGAGGGAGCCCGTCCGGTCCGTAGTACCTGCCTTTGATCCACAGGGCGACATGGACCAGACCGAGGAGCACGGGTACCTCCATGAGGGGGCCTATGACCGCCGTGAACGCCTCGATGGAGTATATCGTGAAGGTGGCCACAGCCACGGCGATGGCGAGTTCGAAATTGTTGCTAGCTGCAGTGAACGACTGCGTCGCTGACTGGGAGTAGTTGAAGCCCAGCCGGTGCGAGAGCGCGAAGCTCGTGAAGAACATGATCAGGAAGTATGCGAGCAGTGGGAAGGCCACCCTCACGACATCGAGCGGCCGGCCCAGTATCTCCCTGCCCTGGAGTGCGAACATGACCACGATGGTGAACAGCAGGCCGAGGAGGGCGAGCCTACCGATCTTCGGCGCGAAGACGGTCTCATACCACGCCCGCCCCTTCCGCCTCCCGAGGAGATACCAGCTTGCGACCCCCAGCGCGAACGGTACCCCGAGGAACACCAGGACGTTCTTGGCTATCTCCGCCATCGTTATGTCGACCACGGCCGCATCTGCCGAGGGGGACATGACAGGGGTCATCACCGTGATGAAGAAATAGGCCAGGACCGAGTACATGAATATCTGGAAGATCGAATTGAGGGCGACCAGCACCGCGCAGTATTCGCTGTCCCCCTCTGCGAGCATGTTCCACACGAGAACCATCGCGATGCATCGGGCGAGTCCGATCAGCATGAGGCCGTTCCTGAACGCCGTGGACGTCTCGTCACTGCCAGGGAACGCGAGCCAGGCGAGGGCGAACATGAGGACAGGGCCGATCACCCAGTTCAGGACCAGGGACGTCGTCAACATCTTCTTGGCCCCGCTCAGTCTCCCGAGCTCGTCGTATCTGACCTTCGCCAGCGGAGGGTACATCATCACGAGGAGCCCGACCGCGATCGGGAGGGACACATCGAAGACCTTCGCGGAGTCCAGGGCATCTGGGAGTCCCGGAAAAGCATAGCCGAGGCCGACCCCGATGGCCATGGCGAGGAAGATCCAGAGGGTGAGGAGCTCGTCCAGCAACGAGAGACGTGGCTTGGTCCGAACGCAGGTCTCACTTGCCCCCCCCGAGATGCCTGTCAACGCCCAACGCACCCTTGGCGTCCGGATTATGTACCACGGATTTGAGGATATCCCACGAGAATGGATTCAGCACCTTGTGTGATCAGAATAGAGAAACGGTAAAGGGTTGGGTGCGGGGTTTCGGCAATCAGTACACGGACCCGCCGTCCTGTGTCGAGACGAGCACGCCGTCGACCGCAGACAGCTCATACGCGGTCCCGCCCTCGCCGGCCCATTCCACCAGGTTGAAGGACGCGCCGTTCGTGATCCGGTACACGGATATGTCCAGATAGGTGAGGGGCGTCTTCTCCTCGCAGACCTCCGGCAGGCCGGGCGTGGTCAGGAAGTACGCGACCCCGGGAGTGGTGAGGCACGCGCTGAAGAGCGTGACATCGCCGTTCGCATCCACGGCGAGGGCGGTCCCCTCCTCGATGCCTATGCCCCTAGCCTGCTCCGCCCAGCCGTCCTGGACGATGCGCGCCAAGAACGTGACGAGCCTGCCCATCCTGTCCCTCGCGACGAAGTGGCTGTCCGTGATCTTGTCCTCCATGTTGTCGAGCTCGAGGAAGTCGCGCTCGACCGCCACCTTCTTGTGGTACGGGTTGGAGAGCGCCATGACGGAGTCGATGGTGTCGAACTCGGCCGTGAACGAGAACTCTCCGAGTATCGCGAGACCGGCGCTGGTCCCGCCGATGGGTACGCCCCTGTCTGCGAGGTCGTGGATCGCATCCTCGACCGGCGTGCCCATCCACATGCTCACGTAGTCGTACTGGTCCCCGCCGGCGATGAAGAGGGCCTCGGCCTTCAGGATCTTGTCAAGGCAGAACGGGTCGTACGACGCCTCTGACGAGAGGAATATGATCGTCTCGCAGGAGTCGACCCCGCCCAGCTGCTTGTATATCCACGGGTTGTACGCGTCTGTCCCGGCTGCGCGTATTATCAGGAAGTCCCCTCCGCCCGACTTCTCGATCATCCACGACATGGCCTCGGCGACGTCGGTGCCCCCGCCCGCCAGCAGCAGCCCCGGTGAGGTCGGCGTAACGACGTCGTCCGGGTTGCCCCACACGTAGTATTCGTACTTCACAGACCCACCGCTGACCTGGAGAGAGACCATCGCGGTGGAGAACACCATGATGAGGACCATCGTCCAAGCGAGCGCAGAATTCCTGAGATTCATCATCCTCTGCCCCCGTCTCCGGATGGCTGACCCGTTACATTACCCTTATGTCGGGGCGCGTCCCGCCAGTATCACCCAATGTACATTGTCGTTCAATGACAAACCATCGTGGGAGCACGGGTCGCAGGAGCCTTTGGACATCGTGGTCCAAGAGCGGGAGCCGCTGAAGCGAAGACGACATTCCAATCGAATCGGCCATGACCGGTCGATGAGAGAACTGAAAGAATCATGAAAGGGTTTTACGAATCAGAACGAATTGAACGAATAATTCATCGAAATGAACTGACGATCAGAACGTGTCTCTTCGTGGGGGCCTGTGCTTCTGGAAGCAGGTCTGGCAGTAGACGGGTCTTCCCTCTGTTGGCTTGAAGGGGACCTCTGAGTCGGCTCCACAGTCAGAGCACTTTACCTTGTGCATCTCCCTGGGACCCGAGTCGCGTCCACGGCTGCTGCCTCCGTACGAGCCGTAACTCATTTTCTATTTCTCCTTTATTGCGGGAGCGCCAATTGCACTCATCGCAGTTCGGTCGAGCCGGTGCGGCTACAAATAGTGATGCTTGCCACACGCATTTCAAGAAACGAGGCACCCAGCACGGGGATCGGGCACCTCCGACCGTGGTGCATCCGCCGTCCTGCAGGCAGCGCACAGGCGTCACCGCCACAGGACGACACGCAGGCCCAAAAAGGAATTCAGGCAGGGAAGCGTTCCAGGTAGCGTAATGCAAGCATCCCCGATCAACCGGATCGTGGACGAGTCCTCACGGAAGCTGCTGCAGATCGCTTCACCATCCGTCAGGTACTGGGTCCTCACGGACATCATGCAGAAGGGTAAGGAGGACCGTGAGGTACAGCGTACTCTCGACGAGTGCAGGACATACCGCCCCATGCTGAGGCTGGTCGAGAGCATCCGACCGGACGGCACATGGCCCATCCCCGCCAGCCAGAGGAACCTCGCACCAGGGGGACTCCACCCGCCATCGTACCACGAGCACATGACCATCCTGAAGAACCTCCTCTCGCTCCTGCACTACAACTGTGACCACACGGACAGGCGCATCCAACCCGTGCTGGACCGGCTCATGAGCTGGCAGACCGATGAGGGCTACATCCAGGGGCCGCTGGGCCATCCGTTCCCCCAGCCCCACTACAACGGCCACGCTCTCTGCGACCTGTGCGGGTTCGACAGGGAGTATGACCGCGATGTGAACAGGATCGCCGAGTGGCTGTACTCCACCCAGAGGGCCGACGGAGGGTGGGTCATGCCCTATGTGCAGGATGTGATGTGCCTCCCCCAGTACAAGGACATGAGCGTGGAGGAGTTCGTCCAGATGATGAGGGAGGGCGGGGAGGATGTCCCGACACCGGACGACCTCAAGGGCGTGCCCAGCTGTCACTGGACCACGCTGATGGTCCTCTGGGGGCTCATGGAACAGTCATGGATGCGGAAGGACCCGAGGGTCAGGAAGGCCACGAGCTTCCTTGCCGGCAGGTTCTTCAAGAAGAACCCGCACGCGAACTTCTACCAGAGCGAGAAGAACTGGACTATGGTCAAGTACCCACCAAACAAGTGCGGCGGCCTTGTCGCCCTGTACGTCATGACCAAAATGGGCGTCGGGGCGGAGGAACCCAGGATGGAGGAGCCCGTCAAGTGGCTGATATCCGCACGGTACAGGGACGGCTTCTGGACCGAGTCGAACCGGCCGCATACAGAGGCGGGGCAGTGGCTCACCCTCATGGCCATTCTCGCACTCGACAGGTACGCCAAGGGGCTGTAGCGCCCGCGATGGTGGGCATAGCATCAGCACCCGGGACGGACATCGAACCTGGAACCTATCGCGGCCTTCGAACCATTATCCAGTACTCAGAGGAGGTCACGGGCTCAACGTAGGAAGTGACCTGCTTGAAGCCGAGCCGCTCGTAGAACGACATACTGCGGGGCGAGTACATCTCCAGATAGCAGTCGGCCCCCGCCCGGTCCGCATCGTCGAGGGTCGGCGCTAGCAGCCTCCCTCCGAGACCTTTGCCCTGCGCTCGGGACGAGACCCCGAGGATCGACAGATACCACGCCTCGCTCCCCACGGCCTGTTCAGTGCGCGCCGACATGAAAGCGATGATCTGGTCGTAATCAGCGAGCCCGTCCCTTCCGAGTATGCGCTCGAGGAACCTGTGCTTCTCCCGCTTGGATTCCGCCATCAGCCCAGGGGCTTGGGGCATCGTCCATATGGCCGCGCCCCTGTGATCGCCCGGCAGGACCGTGCAGCGTCCCAGCCTCCGGCCCTCCTCCATGGAGTAGCCGAAGTAGGCTGCCATGACCTCTCGTCTTCGGGCACGGTCGCCGGAGAAGTCCCGCGTCATGGTGGCATAGAACGGGTCGTCCTCCAACGCCTCGACCAAGCACATGGGTACTGCGGACACGTGGCTAGGTTCGTCCATGCGACATTCAGACCCCGAATTGACCGCCCATAGCGGCGCCCCCAGATAATGCATGCGTCCGAGGAGGCCGACAGGGCTGTCAACCACGGATGGGTCCATCCGAGGTCTCCGCACGAGCCTGGGTCAACAACTGCGCGGCATCGTCGAAGGTCTGAAGTTGGCATCAGTCGAGAACGAATCTGGGCGACCCAGTGCCCCGATGACGCAGTCAATGAGCGTGAGATGGGGCGTCAACTGATCCCGCAGTGGAGACATGAAAGAGGTTTCGAACGACGCTGACGCCCCCCATCTGTTCAACCCGTGCGCTCGATCATATGGACACGGCCCGGCAGACGAAAGGGGGCGATCGTGGAGCGGCCTCATTGCTCCTTGAGCGTCCTGACCTTCTTGGCGCGACGCTCCCTCTGAAGCGGTCCTGGCGCCCACCAACCCCACTTGCCGAGCACGGTCATCATCGCGGGGACGACGTATGTCCGGACGACCATCGCATCCAACAGGATGGCGAAGGCAAGGGCGAACCCGATCTCCTTCAGCATCATGGTCCCCGAGACCATCATCATGGCGAAGGCCGACCCCATTATCACCGCCAAAGCAGTGATGATGCCACCGGTCCAATCAAGCGACTCGACGATCGCGTCACGGTCGGACTTCCCCTTGTGGATCTCCTCCCGGATCCTGGTCAATATGAAGATGTTGTAGTCCATCCCGATGCCCATCAGCATGATGAACAGGATGAGAGGTATGATCCACAGGATCGGCTCGCCCATGGAGTACCCGAACAGGCCGACTGTCGCGGCGAATGCCCATGAGATGCTCAGCATTATGGAGATTATCGCGAACAGGGACAGCAGGACGGCTCCGAGCACGATGAGCAGGACGACGAATATGCCGATGACCACGACCACCTCCATGAGGGTGAACTGCTCGTTCAAGTCTTTGGCCAGGTCGGCGATCACAGCCGTAGACCCACCGATATACACCTCAGTCGATGCCAGAGAAGGGTGCTCGGCCTTCAACGAAAAGACCGTGCTCCGGATGTCATCGATTGTGGCAATCGACTCCGGAGTCATCGGCCCGGACCCGAGTATGACCGTGATCAGGACGGTGCGCTGATCCATTCCCACGGTCTCAAGCATGAGTGACTCCTGGTTCGCGCGGACCTCCGGGGACAACAAGCTGAGGTTCGTGTAGTCGATGGTAGAACCCTGAGGGTTCGTGGTGCCTGTCGCTTGCCGCACGTTCTCGATTTGTGATATGGATGCTGTGACTAGTGCGATGGTGTCCAGCGCATCAGTGCTGAAGTTGCCGTCGGCATACACCGGGGAGTCGAATATCACGACTACCTCTGTCGGCATTATCCTCCCTGCGCCGAATCCTTCGGTCATCGCTATGATGCCCTCGTTGCTCTCGACGCCACTGGACATCCCGCCTATGAAGTCGAAGCTTGTATCCGCGGTGACGAAGACGTAGGTCGTAGGCACTGAGATGAGGAGGGCCGCTAGCATGACCGCCTTAGCATGCTTGATCGAGAATGTGGCAGCCTTGTGGAAGTAGCCGTGATGGTTCTGCGCCCTCTTCGCCATCACATTCTCCGCAAACTTCTTCCAGCGCAGTCCTCTCGTGGGCCAGAATATCCCGTTTCCCAGTATCATGAGCAGGGATGGCACCAACGTCAATGCCACGATGAGCGATATGCCGATTGCCATTCCAAGGACCAGACCCATGGTCCGGATCATGGAGAAATCGGATATCGACAGCGCGAAGAAGGATATCATCACCGTCGCGCCGCTGGTGGCAATGCTCTCGCCAGCCCATGTCACGGAGGTCCTGACCGCCTCCTCCCTTCCGTGGCCCTTTATCCGCTCCTCTCTGTACCGGGCCACGATGAATATGGCATAGTCGGTACCGACGCCCATCAGGATGCTGAAGAGCATCGTCACGACGGTGTAGTGGATATCTGCTACCAAGGAGCCGACGACGAAGACTACCGCCTGGCTCACACCTAATGCCACCATCACGCTGCCCAGGGGAAGGAATTGGGCCAGGACGGACCTGAAGAAGACGCCCATCAACACGATTATCAGGATTATGGTGACAGGCTCAATGAGCATCAGATCGCCCATCATGGTAGATTCCATGTCTGCCGATATGGCAGCGTCCCCTGTGACATAGGTGTCATAGTCGGTCCCGAGGTGGGAGGACTTCGCATCAGCGACCATGTCCCTCAGGGTCTGGACGTTGGCCATTATTGGTTTCTCGCCGCCCTCCGAGAATTCCGAACTCTTGGAGAAAGTGAAGATGATCAGCATGGTGCTGTTGTCAGGGCTGACGAATCCCGATAGATACTCCTGGGGGATGCTGATAGGATAATCCGAGATCGAACCCTCAGCGACGATCTGCGAGGCGAGCATCCAGGCCTCGGGATAATCGTAATCAGGACCAGCTGAATAGACCGCCTCAAGGAAGGACAGGTTGCCGATCCCAGAGAGCGACGATATCATCGAAACCGTGAACCCATGGATGACGCTGGCATTCGAGAAGGTATCGAGATCGAAGGAATACAGGACCGATGTCATGACAGCCTTCTGGTCGTCAGGTACGCATGCCTCCGATGAATATCGGCGCCGCGACCATTATCGCGTCTTCAGCCCGGGCAACGGGATCAGACACAACAGGGTCTTCCGAGGTCTCGTTCCATGCCGCGGCGAAGTAAGAGAAGTACAGATAGGTGGCCTGTTCGACCGTCTCGTCCTCCCCACTGAGGGCAATGTCAAGAGCAGAGATGGTAATCCAGTATGCCTCGGCATCCCGATCCGACGCATTGAGGCTGCCATTGGTGTAATAGATCCAGTTGCTCACGTAAAGCGACGGGACGCCATACAATAGGTTCGCGGACAGGTTGATTTCAGATTCCGCGGAGTACATCATCGGCCCCATCTCGATTGTGGCGGCGGTGATTGCGCCAGTGAACACTGAGTAGATGGTTGTCGTTGATTCCAGGTACTCGAGGCCATCCTCCGCGGCAGTCTGGTTCTCGAGATCGAGACAGAAATCCCTCACGGATGGACCGGTGACGTCGGTCCCGCTGATGACAATCATTAGAGTGCTGTTCGCGACCGCGGTCGGGAACTGTTCGTCTATTATCTCCTGGGCGATCAGAGACTCCTTGTTCCCGGCGACCATCTCGGATTCCTGGTACACCAGCACATCATTGACCTTCAGAACTGCGGGCACCACGAACGCAAGGATGATCAGCCATGCGACGAGTATCTTCTTGTGGTGGCGAATTACCACATCGGCGAGTTTTGCAAATATCACAGGTGCACCCCAGCATGTTGTCAGTACCGTACTAACAAGAATGTCGTTAATTCGCAACTAACATATAAGTATTTCGCAATCATATCTACCTCGGTAGATATCGAAGGGGGAGGATGCGTTGACCCATCAAAGAGTTATCGACAGGCTGGTCGCGCTCGGCTTGACCACATACGAGGCCAAGGTATTCTCCGCCCTCACAAGACTGGGAGAGGCGCGTGTAAGCGAGATCCACACGGTTGCGGAGGTCCCCAGGTCCGCAATCTATGAGACTCTGGACCGCTTGGAGCACAGAGGGGTCATCGAGTCATCGACTGGCAGGCCCAAGAGATTCAGAGCACTGCCTCCGAAGACAGCGATCTCGAAGATAGAATCTGAAGTGATGAGTGCAATCACGGACGCACGAGAGGGACTCGAGGAACTCGCACGCGTGCCACCCCGCGGAGCTTCGGATGTCCGGGTCTGGGTCTTCAAAGGGAAGACGAGAATCAAGGAAAGGATAGAGCGCATGATGGATTCCGTCGAATCCGAGATGCTCGTCGCGGGGTACCCAGACCTGCTCGCCTCATTCGATGAATTATGGAGAATGGCCAAGACAAAGAAGGTCAAGATACGATTCGCCACGACGGACCCGGGCAGGATCAGGGCATCGAAGGCATATGGAGAAGCCCTGCGCCCCAGGTCGAAGAGGGCGGTCCCGGGAATACACCCTCCAAAGGTGCTCTTCGTCCGTTCGGACAAGAAGACCATACTCCTGGCGAGCGAGTACAAGGATGAGAACCAGATAGAGGACATGACAGCGTTCTGGACGGATGACGAGTCCATAGTCGGATTCATAAACTACCTCATGGAACCGCTGCCAGATTTCCTTGAAATGCGACAATAGTACTCGCCGACAGCCAGACTGGAGAGCAGCGGTCTCCAGAGTCTGGGACAGGTGCCCACAGGCGACTCCTTCCAGGCAGACAATGAGCGAGGGGGGTAAGCCTCGGCTCCTTGCGAAAGATGACGAGTCGGAATGGAAGGTGCCTGCCTCGGGACGACTTATTGAGCCTGGCTCTTCGATGTCCCTTCCTTGAAGGGATCCGCGTGAACCGCGTCTGCCGGAAGGGGGGCACCGTGTGGCCAGCGCGCCCAGCCTATGGCAGCAGGCCTGCGGCCCTTAGCTCTTGTGTGATCTTGTCGACGGCGACCGCGACATCCTCCGGCTTTCGCGCACCAGTGCACACCAGCTTCCCGCTGCCGAACAGGAGCACGACCACTTTGGGCGAGTCAAGCCGGTAAACGAGTCCAGGGAACTGCTCAGGTTCGTATTCGACCTTCTCGAGACCGACGCTGATGGCTATCGAATTGAGGTTGATCTTCGCCCCGAGGTCGCTTGACGCGACTATGTTCTGCACCTCGATCTTGGGCTTCGTCTTTATCACGATGCCAGCAGCCTCGATCTTCTTGACCACCTTGCTGATGGCGACCTCGACCTGTTCAAGGCTCTTGCCGCCAGTGCACACCGCCTTTCCACTCCTGAAAAGCAGTGTCGCCGTCTTCGGTTCTTTGAGCCGATATATCAGCCCAGGGAACTGCTCTGGGTCATATTCCGCACCGTCGAGTGCAAGCACAATCGCCTGAAGGTCCAGCTCCGTCCCGAGGGATGTCGAGGCGACAACGTTCTCGATCTTTATCACTGCCATAGCAACCACACCGGCCTGAGGATATCCGAATAGGTATCTAATGGATGCGCCCTTCGTAAGCTATGCAGGTCATGCAAATCGAAGGAATCGAGACCCTACTGCAGTCCTAGGACATCCTTGTCGCACATGGATCACGATTTGAACCTTCGCAGAACCAGATGACCCAGTGACAGGTCCCGGTTTTAATGCATAATGCATAATAATAAAGTGCGATGGCCCGGACACTAGTCCGCAATCTGTCGGTGTCTAGATGTCGGAGTCTGAGAGGCCGAGATGGAATACTCTGCTGGCGGGAAATGAATCGTCCAGAACGGCCCAAGGTCGGCGGAATCGACCCGCCAAGATGGGCATCCATCAGACGACGCGCGTGACGGCCCCCGGACTCCTGGTCGTCTAGAGCATGTGCTCTATCAAGATACGGATTCCGATAATTATGAGGATAAGGCCGCCAAGGACCTTGACCTTCTTGCCGAATACATCCCCCAACCTCGAGCCGAATACGAATCCCAGATAGGACAGCGCGAGGGTGACCACCCCGATGACCAGGACCGGAATCATGATAGAGATATCCAGGAATGCGAACCCGAGGCCGACCATCAAAGCATCTATGCTGGTTGCCACGGCAAGAACGAGTGCCACAGGTACTGTAACGTCTCCCCCCTGCCATCTTCGTTCTTCGTTGAGTCGTGGATCATCTTCGCCCCGATGAAGCCGAGCAAAACGAACGCGACCCAATGGTCGACGCCCATGATTACGTCCTTCAGGCTCAGACCCGCTAACCAGCCGATCACGGGCATCAGTGCCTGGAACCCTCCAAAAAGGGAGGCAAGGAGTATTGCCGATCTCCTTCTGTCCCTCTGCACCGTCACTCCTTTGGCGATTGACACCGCGAAGGCATCCATGGACAGCCCGATTGCGATCAGGATCACCGTAGCGAAGTCCATCATTCCACCGTTTGGCCCATACAGAAGGAAGAGGGCGTGTCTTCTATGATACTGCTTTGGCGCCGAGAAACCTCATCCGACGCCACGGGAGCGCGAGATATTCTCACCTGATATATTTGCTTCGAGGGTACCAGACGAGACCGACTGCAACCCGGCTTCGAGCCGATTCTTGTCCCAATATCGGCCTACAATACTGGATCAGAATGTGCGAGTGACCAGACATCGACCTGGAATCTGCCAATGTCCAGAAGCACGGTCGAACCCAAGGTATGATCCTTCGCCATTGGGCGGTCTCCCCGAGGTTCGAGGCTTATCCCACGCAGGGACGCCCGATAGTCCATTTAGACATATCGGGAATCATCATGAACTCATAATCATACTGATTCGCCGTGGACGAAAGGTCGTGGAGGGGGATTGACCGCAGACGCCCTGCATCCAGATGCCGGCAGACACAATCTGCTATTCTGGAAGCGTACAATAATCGCCTCTTGGACACCCATATGGCGACTTTAGGACTTAGGTTAGGTCGGCCATGAATCTTGAAATTGCCCGAGCACGTCTGATAATCAGAATCGATCATACTAGTTTCCCCAAAAACTCGTATCAGGTAGCCCTCCAGCTCCTCCAGGTACTTCCGTCTCCGCTTGCGCAGGTAGTCATCGACATCCTTCGAGGCCAGGAACAGGCTCCTCTCCTCCGAGTGACGCTCGGGCGGGCTGACATCGGGACAGTTCTGCTCCAGGAACTCCCTCGTGGCGTCCTCGCCGATCCCCGATTCGAGCCGGGTCATGAAGTCGGTGGTGGCCTTCGGCATCCGCTTGGCGGGATGTGCCGATCGGGGGCGGCTCGAATCCTCCCAGGACCTTCCTCTGTAGGCCTCTGCCGTACTTCTCTCCGAAGCTCTCGTGCAGAGATGTCAGTTGGTCTGAGTTCAAGACTTCGAGGAGCAGGGCGACGGCGTCGTTGTTCCCGGCGAACCTGGAATATCGTAGCAGTCCCAGCAGCTTGTCGGAATCCAGGCGGTCGTCTCTGATGAGACGTCGTATGAATCCCCTGACGTCCCGCTGGTTGGCCTTGGCGAGCCCTCCTTTCTTCCCGCGCTTCGAGAGCGTACAATAATCGCCTCTTGGACACCCATATGGCGACTTTGAGGACTTAGGTTAGGTCGGCCATGAATCTTGAAATTGCCCGAGCATCGTGCAGGTGCAACTCACGAGTCGAGGCCGATGACGAGACGACCCAAGCCGTCAAACGGTAGAGACATCTACGGCTACATTCTAGTCCTCATGGGCTTCGCAATAGTGTGTCTCGCACCAGTGCTAGCGGAGGTGTGGACTAGCCCCGTGGGATTCCCAGTGGCCGCGGCTGGGGCGTTCTATGGGGTCTTCTATTGCAGCTGGATATACGGATTGTAGCTGCGACTGGATATCGATGCTGAAGATGCTTAAGAACAGGATATCGATTACCGTCCAGGTCGTACCATGTCTGTCAAGGTCTCCAGGGACGTGCTCGAGATAGGAGAGAGAGCGGACAAGAGCAAGATCGCGCTTCCGATCATCCGGTACGAGGGAGGGCCTGGACCCTCGGTGTTCATAGGAGCTTCGGTACACGGGGACGAGCTGACAGGCCAGGCGAGCCTGTGGAGGCTCTACGACTTCCTCAAGGGCAAGGAGATAACGGGGACCATCACGATCATGCCCGTGCTGAACCCCGAGGGGCTGAACTACAGCGTCAGGGGGATGCCCGAGACGGACGTCGACCTGAACAGGCTCTATCCGGGCAAGGCGGACGGGGCCATATACGAGAGAGTGACGGCCAAGGTCTGGGAGGTAGCCAAGAAGCATGACGCCGTGATCGACATGCACACGATGGGGCTGGGCGTACCGTCGGTCCTCATCGACCGCCTCTCAGGCGACCTGAAGGTGAAGACGCATCTGCTCGCCGAGGCGACTGGCCTGACGGTCCTCGAGGAGCATGCACCGGAGGATTTCGCCCTCCAGAACCTCGCGGCGAGCCTTGGCTCTGTCGCGAGCGCCGCGAACATCCCGAACGTGACGGTCGAGCTGGGAGGAGTGAAGACAATAGACTGGGGCAGCGTGGAGGCAGGATACCTCGCGATGAGGAACGCGCTGGTCCACCTGGGAGTGGTCAAAGGCACAATCCATAGAATCGAATCCTGCATCGTCATCCGAGAGAAGGGCCTCTCTGTGCAGGACGTGATGGCCGAGAAGGGCGGCATCGTCGAGTACACCGTGAAGCTGGGAGACAAGGTCAGGAAGGGCGAGACCATCGCGAGGATAAGGGACTTCTTCGGGGATGTTGTGGGAGAGGTCAAGATGCCCGAGGACGGCTACATCGTCATGAAGAGCTTCATGGACGCCGTGCAGACCGGCAGTGAGATTGCGGTGATAGCGGTGAAGATGAGGTAGGGCGGGCCGAACGCGGACGGACCGCGCTCTTATTCCACCCGGCCTTCCCGAGAACCTCCTTTCCCAGCGTCGTCCCATCGGCGACCGGCTGCCGATCGGCCCCCTTGAGAGAGCAGCTCCGACTCCGCCCGTCTAGCGACATGTTACGACCCAAAGGACCTGTTGCGTCCAGTAGATTTGGCTAGGGACCACGACGCATCAATCACATCCGCATGAAGAAATGTGCGAGGGCCCGGACATTGACCTGGAATCTACCGGTGTTTAAAGGTCCAGGCTTGAAGATTCAAGGCGGGATTCTCTGATGGTGAGAAATGGACATGTCGAGAAGGACAATTCAGAAGGAGTCTGTCACAACACAAGTGGACTTGGTGCCTCCCACAGTTCTATCGACGGGGAATTGGCCGGAGCCACGACCCATCCTACATCTTGCCCACTGATGGCGGAGCTTTGACAGCATGATGCCTCCTGATCCTTCCGTCTGCAACGGCCGCGATCACCCCTGTCCGTTCGAGTACCCCAAGGTGGAAGGCAATGCATCCGTTCGGAATCCTGAGAGCTGACCTCATCTCTGAGTACGAGGTTCCGGGATTGCCTGATATGAATTGGTAGATTCTTCCTCGGTTGAAGTTGTCAAGGACTCTCGACCTGGCAATTCGAAGATACAGTGGGGCAACAAGAAGACTGAGAACCGGATAGGACATCTCCATTGGACCAGCGACTATCGCCGTCAGTATCATGCCGAATGCCAGTGCAGTGACGAGAAACATGGTAACCGACGGAATCGATACTTCGGCGCCTTGAGGTGTCGGTGTGGTGCCAGAAATTCCAGGAATTGACTGTAACGACATGAGGATAACCCCGGTGTCTGAGTCCACAAGGATGAATTGCCAGTAATTGGAACCATATAGTGAATTCTCCACATCGGCCATGTAGAGGTACGCGACACTGAAAACACGGCCAGACAGGTTGCCTTCATTGGGAATTGCGGTCGGAAGTATTCTGATGCTCTGAATGACCTCACGATAGACAATGTCTACGTCAGCGTCGTCGAGCAGATTCTGCACCTGTGAATGAGCAATGTCCAGCGCCTCATTTGAATCAAGATTGAAACTACTCTGAATGTCCAGGAATGCTCCGCATTGTAGCCGTACCAGACGTCCTTCGTCGTCAAATTCGAATCCCGCATTGTTACCGCCCCATAGATCCATCTCGCCGACTAAGCTATGGAATATCACCCTCGTCGTATTCACCATACGGATGTCGGCCGAATCCTCTTCGATAGGGATGAAGGTAGTGTTGCTCTCAGCCACCCGAATCGCGCACGATTCATAGGGCACATTCATCCGAGTCAAGATCTCCTTGCAGCATCCCTCGATATCCGATGAAATGGATGCAAGGCCGTCGAGCGACTCAATCTCAAGGGCTCTGAACATCCTGCCGGGTTCTTCGAGATTGTCATAGCACAGGCACACTGCCACTGCCCCGCACTTATATCTAATTTCATTGTATAATAATTCTGGATTCTCCGTATGGTCAAACGAGCTGATCATGAGGTCCGCGGCAAAGAGGGACCGTTCGATTTGCGTTTAGGAGTCCCAGCTCACTCGGATCCACCATCGTCGTTTCATCAGCCCGCGAGGGAGCCTGCAAATCAAGTAAACCAGAAAGCATAGTGGCAAACTCGTCGGAGTCATCGAGAGAGGCAAGTTCCGATGATGGAAACAGGTATGAATCTGTGCAGGACGATTGTGCATCCACCATGACTTCAGCAGCATCCGCACTCTGTGAAGATGAGCTCTGCAACAAACACAACGTGCCGCTCAATAGAGTGACTACGACCGAACCACCCGTCGTAGCGTTCGCACGCCCCTCCAGACATCGAATGCTCACTCCCTGTTCAGGAATTCGTTGGACCGAGACGAATTGAATGGCTTTGATGACAATGACTGTGATTGCGCTATATCTAGGCATTCTTCCGCGCATGTGGCAGGCGCGACTATGGGGGAGCGCGGGCTACTAGACAGCCGCACTGGAAGACCGATTGCGCGTCCTCGATGAACGGGGACCATAGGCATGAAGCGAGTTCGCTTCTAGATATAAATCCGATAGCACTCATTAAAATGTGCGAGGGCCCGGATTTCAGCCCGGAATTTACCCCCAATTAAAACTGCAAGCTATAATCTTCTAATCAAAATGCGAACCAAGCCACAACGGCATTCTTTGATGGCAAAGAAGTGACCGAGTAGGAATCCTCAGTGCATCTTGAATCCACATAGACGCTTGGATTGTGACCCGGCATACACACATGATTGAACGTAAATGTTACAGAGTCAGTCCAGAATTGTCTGATCATGGAGAATCCGAGAGATCTCAAACCTAGTTCAATTCGAGTCAGTAGCGGTCCGCAATGACATTCCTGCGGCGCTGTGCAGAAGTGTATGGGCAAACGATCTGGCATCTTGTGCACATGACATGAGTCACTGGCGTCAACTGCGGTTCGTACTTGCTCAACGATGCTCTTGACGCCTTGGAATTCTCGAACGACAATGGATGCCAACAAGACATTTCTCGAGGATGAACAACATAGGGCTTCAGTGCGCCGACCGGACACGCCTTTATGCACCGATCACAGTCGCCGCAGAGATCCTTCTCGAATGGCTTGTCGGTTCATCTGCATCGGTCAAGAAGTATCCAAATCTGAGCCAGGGTCCATGCTTGGGTGAGACTATCAATGAGTTCTTGCCAAAGGCCCCTATCCCCGCAAGCCTGAAAACCCTCTTGAACGAGTTGGGTGTAGACACCTCATATGGATATGTGACCCTATAGCCTTCATCTCGGAGAGGCTTCGCGGCATCACGGCGAATCAAGTACAATGGGAAGTAACCCGGCCAATCGTATTCCTGTGGTCCAGTGCGGACGCCAAGCTCGGATGAATCGTCCATCGAAGGTATCCCAAATACAACCACGCTCTTGGCGTCGGGCATTGCCAGAGTCGGCTTCACAGTATAGGATGGCTTGGCACCAGTTATGAGTTTCATTGTCGGCCCGATTCTAACCCTCGGAAGGGCATCTACATCGGCAACAGAGGCGATTCCGAATGCCACTGCTCCTTCTTCAGGCAGACATCCTTCAGCCGGTTTCGTATCGCCGCTCTCTTTCCCTCATTGTCATCTCCCTTCCAGATACCCAGAGAGGCTTCTTGAACTGTGACCGCGTCCTCCCGGTTCCAACGTATCGCACTTGCCCACCTAAGGTCTTTTCTCCAGGAATATGCGGGTGGAATCATGGTTTGAACATTAATTCCATTTATAATATTAAAATGTGCGAGGGCCCGGATATTGACCCGGAATTTGATGGTGTTTAAAGGTCCAGGCTTGAAGATTCAAGATCGAATTCTTTGCCGGTAAGGAATCACATCTCTGCAGGCAAGTCTACATTGTTGACTGGGGTGAATAGGACTCTCGATGAATCAGTGTTCATACCGAGCGTCCTCGCATCTTCGGCGTACTCTTACCCCACAAGTAGTAGAGAGTGCCTTCTACTGATACACCCAGACCAAGACCCGGATAGAAGCCTGCAGTTAGGTGTGGAAGTATCGGAAAGGCCAAGGCGACCATAATCAAGGCTGCGAATATGAATGTAGCTAGGCCCTCGCCGCCCCATCTTGCACAGATTCTGAGAGACATCTGCCCAAAGATGACCCAGCAGACCACCGATATCCAGAAGACCGGGCTGATTAGCAGTCCCTCCAATTGCGGATCTGGATATATCTGCCATTCAGGGAAACCTATTGAGAGAACGAGCAGAGTGAACGACCAGGCAAACACAGTCAGAATCCACAGAACGGTGAGGACTCTCCTAGTGGGCAAGCGAACTCGTGAAGGTAATCGAGGATCGACATTCCATGCGTGAATATGAGAGAGGTTGCTGAGCAGCGAATTCACACTGGAGTCCTCCCGAGATGTGTGCCAGATATGACCCAAGAATGCGTTGGATACTCTCGCCCACAGTTTCGGCATCTCAGACTATTCCCCCCGATTCGCAGTGAATCATCCTTGATGGCTTATCTTCATTTCCTTGTCCTGACCGCCCCTACGACCTCATTCTCTAGAGCTTCACAGCCACTCATCTGAAGTCCGTGACGTTCTTCTGAATATAAGCGATTAGCAATCCGTAGATGTCCTCGTCGTACCCGTAGAACTGGTCAGCTGAGATCGTCCCACGCAGACTCCACTCTCGCGTCCATCTGCTCCATGACTTCCAGTCTCTCGTCCCGGTCTGTTGGGACACTTTCCGCCAGGGAACTGCTGAACTGCCAATTCCAGAAGGGATAGGAATCGCTTGGACCCGATTTCCTTGAGAGCAGAGATGGTCTCTCGAGTGTTGTCGCCTGATGAGTTCAAGAAGAACTGTCCGAAGCCACCATTGTTAACTTCCCGTTCCAGGTCCTCGATGTAGCATATATTCTTCTCGGGCTGAGAAAGACTCTCAGGATTCTTGCAGAAGATTGGTGCGAGCAAGGTGTCTATCTCAATAACGGCGTCTTGTCCAGTCTTTGTCCTCAATATGCACTCCACTTTTCCTCCGAACAATGCTTCACCTTAAAGGCCGAAAGCTGTCCACCCCTATGGCCTTTTCTCCAAGGTTCCTGGCTAAACATAAATACTTTACCATCAAATAAAGTGCGAGGGCCCGGATTTGAACCGGGGAACCCCTGCGAGAACAGATCTTGAGTCTGTCGCCTTTGACCGGGCTTGGCTACCCTCGCTTGATCCCTTCGATAACATCCGGCGAATAATAAACATTCGGGATGGCGCTTCCCCACCGCGCAGACCGAGACCGGCACGCAAAGCCTAGAAGGCGGCCTCGGTCCTTGCGGATCCACGTCTAGACGACCCACGCATCGTGCTACCGCGCAGTCATAACACCGTTTCATTAGTGTACTAGTACCATGCGGTGAAACCGAAAAGCATTAAAACGGGAAGAGGATATTAGCAATCGTCAGACCGAGAGGAAAGGCCTGACGACTCCATCATGGAGAGGCATCACCAACACACCTCGCCATTTCCTCCAGAATTTCGAACCACCCACAACTTTTACACAAAAGAGGTGTTCGTCATGCCTCTCCACCCTACCTATCAAGGCGGTGCGGGGAACCCGCCTGGCAGGGTGGAGAGGAGAAGACGGTGGCCGCAGAAGGGGACCAGTTCCCTCACGTCAATACCGTGCAGCCGTCGCTGGTCACGAGGACCGAGTGCTCTGACTGTGCGACGACCGCCGACCTGACCTCGGTGAGGATGGGATAGTTCATGATCATCCCCAGCCGGGTCATCCTGTTCATCACAGTGCCGGAGTCGGCCTGCAGCGCCTCGCACCAGCGCGATGCGAACGGGAATGTGCCGTACTCCCTGACGATGCTTGAGAACATGGTGGCGACCTCCGGCGTGGCCTTCCTCTCCCGGACGATCCTGTAGATGTTGCCCCGCTCCCGCCCGACGACCTTGCCAGAGCCGGTCGTGGAGAACGGCTCTATCGCGAGGACCATGCCCTCCTTGACCGTGTCCCGGTCCTTCGTCGGGATGCTGGGGATGCTCATGCCGGCGTGGAGGTTGTACCGCTCCATGCTGTGGCCCGTGAGGTTCTCGATCGGCTTGAACCCGGCCGACGCGATCGCCCTCTGGGCGGCCTCGCCCATGGCCGCGACGGTCGTCCCTGGGGCGACCATCTCGATGACCATGTCGAGGGCGTCCGATGCGCACCTGATGAGGTCCGTGTGGTTCCTCGTGCCGACCTCGACCGTGGCGGACGTGTCCGCCGGGTACCCGTCGACGTGGGCGCCGACGTCTATCTTGACCACATCCCCCAGCGCGAGTACGACGTCGTCGTCCCTCGACGGGGTGTAGTGTGCCGCGACCTGGTTGATGCCTATGTTGACGGGGAACGCGGGCCTCGCCCCGCGCGACCTTATGAGCGCCTCGATGGAATCGGCGAGCTGCAGGGCGCTGGTGCCGGCCTTGGCGTGCTCGACGCCGAACTCCCGGGCCTCCTTGGTTATCCTTCCGGCCCGGACGTAGAGAGCGCGCACCTCCTCGCTAACGGGCGGCGTTCTCAATCTCCTCCTGCGGGATCACTCCCTTGCGGATGATCTCGACCACTCCCTCGGAGACGTCGACGATGGTTGACCCGCCGGAGAACCTGGTCTTTCCGCAGTCGACGAGGATCTGCGCGTGCCCCTTCAGGTCCCTCTGGGGCATCGCGGCGTCGACCGGGTCCTTGTGGGAGTGCAGGTTGGCGCTCGTCGCGGTGAGAGGCCCGAACCTGTCGATGATCCTCAGGGCGAGCGGGTGGTCCGGGATCCGTATCCCGACCGTGTTGGTCCCAGCTGTGAGTATGTCAGGGATGTTGGGCTTCTTGGTGAGCATCACGGTCAGCGGCCCGGGAGGAACTTGCGGATGAGCTTCCTCGCGGGCTCGTTCAGCACGGCGACGCTCTCCATCATCTTCTCGTTGCTGACGGCGATGGAGAGGGGCATGTCGAACGGGCGGTTCTTCGCCACATAGACCTTCTTCACCGAGTTCTCCTTGAACGGGTCGCCCCCGAGCCCGTAAAGCGTGTCCGTGGGGAAGACGACCAGCTCACCGGCCTTGAGCGCGGCGACTATCTCGTCCAAGTCCTTCTCCGGCAGCTCACACTTCTTGCAGCCCTTGTCCTTTCCAGGGCACTTGATCACTTTCATCAGTATGCCTCTGCTATGTACTCCCTGGCCATGCGCAGATGCCGCCGCGCGTCGCCTTCGGCGTAGAGGCCGTGTCCGGGGTACACGTTCCTAAGGTCCCATTGCTCCAGTTTGTCGAGGGATGCTCTCAGTTCGGCCAGGTCCCCTCCTGGCAGGTCCCATCTACCGACGCCCCCGTCGCAGAACACCGTGTCCCCGACTATGGCGGACCTGGTCGTCCTGTCCAGGAGGCATATGCTCCCAGGCGAGTGGCCAGGCGTGTGGACCACCTCGAACTCGGACTTGCCGGTCCTGAGCCTCTGTCCGCCCTTCAGGGGTTCGATGTCCAGGCTGTCGGGCCTGCTCCCGAACATGTCGGAGACGGTCAGCGAGTGGTCGCCCGCCCTGAGGGGAGCCTGCTCCGCCTCGTGCAGATAGACCTTCGCACCGGTGGCCCGTTGGATGGCCGCGGCCCCGCCCATGTGGTCGTAGTGGCTGTGGGTAAGAACGATCCTGCCGACGCTCCTGAGGGGGACGATCCTTGCGATCTCCTCCAGCACGGTGTCGGCGTACATGCCCGTACCCGCGTCCACGACCAGTGGGTCCTCGTCCTCGACGAGGTAGATGTTGCTGTCGCAGGCCACCCCAGCGATGTAGTGGACCTTCATCGCAGAATCGGGATGGCAGGGGCCTTATAAAACCTTGGCCTCTTTACGCTATTAACGCCGAGCTACAATAGAACCATCCAGATAGGCCTCAGCCCTTGGCGATGACCACGAGCTTCTGCCTCTCCTCGAGGTTGACCTGCGCGACCGTCTTGGTGAGGGAGAGCTCCTCCGCCTTCGCGAGTCCCTCGAGCGCCTGAAGGACTGCCTCCTTGTGGGGCTTCCTGATGTCGACGCCGGCCTCCTCGAACTGGTGCTGGACGATGAGCATGGCCTTCTCGAGGTCCCCGTACTGGGCGCAGAAGTCCTCGATGATGAAGTCCACGACCTCGGCGAGCGTCTTCGGGGCCGTGTCCTTGACCCTGGTCGGCGAGGCGGCGACCTCGGCGACCATCTGCTCGCCCAGCGCTGCGAACAGCGCCTCGACGTTGTCCCCGGTCTTCGCGCTGCGTCAGGAAGACCGGATGGCCAGTGCTTCTGCCCCAGGGACTCCAGCACGGTGGCGGCCATCGAGTCCGTCTTGGCGATGTCGACCTTGTTCCCGACGAGGACGATCGGCGTCCTCCCGAGGACCGACTCGACCTCCTTGAGCCAGAACTCCTGCATGCTCTGGACGGTCTCCATGCGGGAGAGGTCCGCCACCAGGATGACGCCCTGGGCCCCGCTCATGCTCGCGGTGCGTATCTTGGAGTACTCCTTCTGCCCGAGGACGTCCCAGATCATCATCCTCAGGTTGATGATCAGGTTGGGCTTGATGATCTGGATGTCCTTCCTCGAGACCTTCGTCCCGATGGTGGCGATGTACTTGTCGTCGAACTTGTTGACGACGTAGCGGGCGATGAGCGAGGTCTTGCCCGCGCCGCCGTCGCCCAGGAGGACGACCTTCTTGAGCAGCTCCTTGAGCTCCATCCAGTGGCGCGATAGGACGTGGATGGATTAAAGCCTTTACATCGACTCTGAAAACGAGGCCCGGTCTACTTCCGGCGGTACTTCCCGCCAAGGAGCCTCTTCATGAGGGAGTCGACCTCGGAGAGCTCGCTCTTGTCCCCGCTCCACTTCGCGAGCGTGGACCCGTACTTGCTCTCTATGTCGTCCGTCACGAGCTTGAGCTGGTTCCTGAGCTTCTCAGGCTTCTTGGTCGATATGATTGCCGCGACGACGACGTGCTTGGAGTTCGAGATCACGATGTCGTAGTTCTCGAACTTGATCTCCCGCAGCCTCCCGCTCGACTCGTCCATGCTCTCCTTGATGAATGTCTGGACCGCAGTGAGCATGCCGGCGAGGATGTCCTCGTCCGCATCGGGCTTGAGCCTCCTGGTGTAGTGCTTGAGCAGGAGCCCGTCCGGGGTCATCAGGAATATCTCGTCTATTATGGTCGGGGACGACCGCCAGATCGTGAGGAACCCGAAGACATCGATGACGGCGAGGATGCCGGCCAGCGCCACGAAGAAGAACCGGGTGTTCTCGTCGTCGAAGGGCACGAGGAATGTGACGACGGCCATCACGGCGAAGAGGAGAGCGGACATGACCGCTAGAGTTTCAATCTTGATGTCCTGCTCCATCGACTTGGATGATTGCATGGGCACGTGATAATGGTTTCTGTGACAATGCACAACCGCGAGAACGACCTGTTGGTTCCCCTGTCCTTGGACAACGGATAAATATCGCGCCCCCCGCTTAGCCGCCGAGAGGGGCTGAGATGAAGCTGTTGGAGTACAAGGCCAAGGAGCTGATGAAGAGGCATGGGATCCCCGTGCCAGAGGGGTTCGTGGTCTCGTCCGCGGACCACATCAGGGCCATACCCGGGCCCGTCATGGTCAAGGCGCAGGTCCTCATCGGGGGCAGGGGTAAGGCCGGGGGCATCAAGCCGGCCAACACCGTGGAGGAGGCCAGGCAGGTCGCCTCGAAGATCCTCGGGATGGACATAAGGGGTTTCACCACGAGGGAGGTCCTCGTCGAGAAGAGGCTGGACATCGCCAAGGAGATGTACCTGGGCATAACCGTCGACAGGAGCCGCAGGTGCCTGCTCATCATGGCGTCCCCGGAGGGCGGCGTCGAGATCGAGGCCGTCCCGGACAAGAAGATCCTCTTCGTCCCCGTCGACCCGTTCATCGGCTACCAGCCGTTCATGGGACGGCGCTTGGCCGCGTTCATGGGGCTCTCGAAGGAGCAGGAGGCGCAGGTCGTGACGGTCTGCCAGAAGCTCATGGACCTCCTGGTCCACAACGACGCCGAGCTCGCCGAGATCAACCCGCTGGTCGTCACCAGGGACGGGAAGGTCGTCGCCGGCGACGCGAAGGTCACCATCGACTCCGACTCGCTCTTCAGGCACAAGGAGTTCGCAGGGTTCCCCGAGGACATGACCGAGCTCGAGGAGAAGGCCAAGAGACTCGACATCGCCTTCGTCCAGCTCGACGGGAACATCGGGGTCATCGCCAACGGCGCCGGCCTGACGATGGCCACCCTGGACAGCATCAACATGTACGGCGGCAAGGCCGGCGTGTTCCTCGACCTGGGAGGCACCGACGACCCCAAGAAGGTCAGGGACGCCGTCCTCCTCATGGAGGAGGCGAAGCCGAAGGTCATACTGCTCAACATATTCGGAGGCATAACCAAGTGCGACACCGTGGCCGAGGGGGTCCTCGAGGCCATGAGGGAGAGGAGCATCAAGGCGCCCATAGTCGCCAGGATCAAGGGCGTGAACGAGGAGAAGGGGCGGGAGATGCTCGCCGAGGCGGGGGTCATCCCTGCATCGGGGCTGAGCGAGGCGGCCGAGAAGGCCTCGAAGGAGTCGCTGAGGTGATCACATGGCGGTCATAGTCGACAACAACACCAGACTCGTCATAACGGGCATAACAGGCTACCAGGGCTCGTACCACTCGGTGGCCATGAGGGACTTCGGAACGAACGTCGTGGCCGGGGTCACCCCGGGCAAGGGCGGGCAGGTCGTGAACGACGTGCCGGTCTTCGACTCGGTCTCCGAGGCGGTCAAGAAGACCGGGGCGAACACCGCGTGCATATTCGTCCCGGCGCCGTACACCAGGGACTCCGTGCTCGAGGCCATCGAGGCGGGACTCAAGACCATCGTCGCGATCACCGAGCACGTCCCGCTCCACGACGAGATACACATGGTCGCCGTCGCGAGGAGCAGGGGCGTCATCCTCGTCGGGCCGAACTGTCCAGGGGTCGCATCGCCTGGCAAGGCCAAGGTCGGCATCATACCCAGCAAGATCTTCAGGAAGGGGAACGTCGGCGTCGTCTCGAGGTCCGGCACCCTCACATACGAGATAGTCAACGCCATGAGCGAGCACAAGATCGGGCAGTCGACCTGCGTCGGCATAGGCGGGGACCGCGTGCCAGGCACGGGGTTCATCGACGTGCTCGAGCTCTTCGAGAAGGACAAGCAGACCAAGCAGATCGTCATGGTCGGCGAGATCGGAGGCACTGCCGAGGAGGAGGCCGCCGAGTACATCGAGGAGCATGTGTCCAAGCCCATAGTGGCGTACATAGCAGGCCAGACCGCGCCCCCGGGCAAGAGGATGGGGCACGCCGGAGCCATCATCGCCAGGGGCAAGGGCACGGCCGAGAGCAAGATCAAGGCGCTCGAGGGGGCGGGGGCCAAGGTGGCCAAGCTCCCCACTGACGTCCCGAGGCTGCTCCAGGAGTAGGCTCTCCGCCCGCTTCCGGCAACAGGCTTAGATACCTGCGACGGCGTGGTCGACCACGTGACCGAGGAGCTCGATGCCGTCGTCTTCGACGCGGGCAAGACCCTCTGGGATTTCAAGCACAGACCGGAGGTGCTCTTCGCAGAGGCGCTGTCCAGGCAGGGCGTCACAGTCGACCCGGCCAAGCTCTCCGCGGCCGTCCGGAAGGCAGAGAGGAGGTTCGACGAGGAGTTCTCGGGCCTGCAGCCTGAGGAGCAGGCGACCACGATGTCTGGATACGAGCGCTTCTTCGCCGCGGAGCTGGGCGTGAAGGTCGACCACGAGAAGTTCGCGAAGGACTGCAGGGAGATATTCCACGAGGCCACCCACGACGTGGGCAACTGGACCGCGTACCCGGACGCGGTCCCCACCCTGGAGGCGCTCAGGGCGCGCGGGTTCAAGCTCGGCATGATCTCCAACGCGTCGGACCTCGCGAGGAAGGTCCTCAGGAACCTGGACATGGAGAGGCGTTTCGATTTCGTCGTCATCTCGTCCGAGGTCGGGGTGAACAAGCCGTCTCCAGAGATATTCCATCTCGCACTCCGCCAGGCGAAGATACACCCCCACAGGGCGATCTATGTCGGCGACAGGCTGAACATAGACGTCAAGGGTGCCAGGAGGGCCGGCATGCAGGCCGTCCTGCTGGACAGAGAGGACATCTACCCGGACGCGGACGCCATAAGGATCAGGGACCTGAGAGGCCTGACGCGGTTCCTCTGACCCTCAGAAATCCGGCGGAGGTGGCATGCCCAGCTTCTCGAGGTGGCGCCTGTCGTTGAGCACGACCGGGCGTCCCTCCACGCCTTCGACCTCGAAGATGCTGATCGCCCCAGGGTCGTGCTTTATCGAGTGGATGTCCCTGCGCTTCCTGCCCGTGAGGTACGCGGTCATCATCTTGATCGGCACGCGGTGGGACACGATGACGATGGTCCCCGTCCCGTGCATGAAGAGGACCTCCCTGAGGCCGCTGTTGACCCGCTTCCACGCTTTCCTGACGCTCTCGCCGTGTGGGAACCGTACCCATGCGGGCCTGTCGACCCAGCGCGTGTAGACCGCGGGCCAGCGCTCCTGGACCTGCTGCAGGGTCATGCCCTCCCACAGTCCGAAGTTGATGTCGCTCAACTCCGGTGCGACCCGGACCTGGATCTCGTGGGACTTGGCCACCCTGGTCGCGGTGACCATGGCGCGCTTGAGCGGGCTGGAGTAGATCGCATCGAACACCCTCCCGGAGAGGGCGTCGCCGACGGCATCCGCCTGGAGTATCCCGGTCGCGTTCAGGCGCATGTCCGTCCTGCCACGGAACACCTGGTCCTTGTTCCAGTCGGTCTCCCCGTGCCTTACGAGTATGAGCTCCATGTCGAAGTCCGGGCACTTCGATGAGGTTGCCCCTATTTAGGCCCTATCGTACGCGTGGCGTGCGGGCGGAGGATCATGTCACATGTGTATGATAGAGTAGAGAGTAAGACGGGAGCGGCCCAGTGCTCACGTCACGGTGATGAACTCCGAGAACTCCGCGGAGATGTCCACGTCCTCCAGGGGCAGGAAGCCGATCCTCATCGACTCGTAGACCCTGAACACGACACGCACATGGCACTCGTACTCGCCAGGAGAGTCGAAGGTCGCGGATATGCGTGCCAACGGCCCGAACTCCAGCGTCGTCTTGTTGACCATCTGGCCGAGCTCGTTCCCGTCGTCGTCGTAGAGGGCCGACACGTCGAGGTCCACGGACGTCCCCCTGAACCAGAACCCGCTCGACTCCTCCTCGACCTTCGTGATGAGCACGTAGAACGATGTGGCCTCGCCGGCGGTCACGTCGGTGGGCCCTGAGACCGACACGCCCCAGACGGTCCTCCCGACATGTATGGACCCGCCCAGCCAGAAGATGTCCCTCTCGCCGGTGTAGTTCCCCAGGTTCGCATAGGAGGTGTTGGATGCGACATAGGTCGTGCCGGCCTGAGCCAGCACCGGGGGCGCGAGGACGGTCCAGACGACCATGAAGACTATGATGAACGAGACGGCCACAATGCTCGCCCATGGCCTCTTCTTCTTCTTCGGCTTCGCCACGGAGTACTGCTCCTCCTCGTACTCCTCGATCCATTCCTCCTCCGGCGGTGTCGCATGCGAGGCCTTGGATGCCTCGTGGGGAGAATCATCCGGCTTCGGGGTCTGCTGCGGCTCGGGCTCGCTGCTGCTAGGAGTTGAACTCATCGAGTGCATCCATCCAGGGACTAGAACGGCGACTGTAGAAATCAAGGTTTCGGGTGCCTCCCGGTCGTGGAAGCATGAAGGTAGCCACGCGCTCCACAGGAAACGCTGGTCTCCACGAGCGATACGGCAACGCTTTTATATGGGACCATGCATAGCGGGAATCCCATGCCCCGTGGGCAGGGTAATTCCTAAATAGGGAATGCCTTGCTTGTATAGCGGGGAGGGACCGTGCACCCGTGCATGTCATGCCCGGGGAAGATGGTAGAGGGGCAGCGGGCGGGAAGGACCTGCGGGCTCCAGTGATTACCGATCATACGCAATCCGGACGTGTGTTAAGCCGACAATGCTAGCGGCTTGCTACGCCGTCTGGGGAATGGCTCGGCTCGAGCGCCGAAGAAGGTCGTGTCAAGCTGCGATAAGCGCCGGGTAGGTGCAAGAAGCCTATGATCCGGTGATGACCGAATGGGACTTCCTATTCTTCGGAATGGTCCGTAAGGACCGGGAACGCGGGGGATTGAAACATCCTAGTACCCGCAGGAAAAGAAATCAATCGAGATGCCGTTAGTAAAGGCGATCGAAAGCGGCACAGGGCAAACCGAATCCGCTCCAGAAATGGAGGGGAGATGTGGTGTTGTGGACTCGGATACATCTTAACTCGATCAACCAGAAGTCTGCTGGAACGCAGTACCATAGAGGGTGATAGTCCCGTACGGATAAGTCGAGAAAGATGAGTTCCGGATGTCCCTGAGTAACGTGCGTTGGATATCGCGCGTGAAGCTGGGAAACATTCATTTCCAACCCTAAATACGTCTCGAGACCGATAGCGCAGTAGTAGCGTGAGTGAAAGCTGAAAAGTACCCTTGACGGGAGGTGAAAAGAGCCTGAAACCAGACGGTTATAGTACTGATACGGCATGAAAGGGAAGAAGCTCGAAAGAGTGACCAATGTCGTATCGTCCGTTTCGAATAACGGGCCAGGGAGTTCTGTTCAATGGCGAGGCTAAGAGTTGAAGAACCCGGAGCCGAAGGGAAACCAACAAGTCCGCAACCCGCAAGGGTGAGGGACGAGGTGTGCTCGCCTGGAGTCATTGGTGGGATACCCGAAGCCAGTTGATCTATGCCTGGGTAGGTTGAAGCCTTTCGAAAGGAGGGTGGAGGACCGAACCGGTAATGATGTGCAAATCTTTCGGATGACCTGGGCATAGGGGTGAAAGGTCAATCTAAAGCTGGAAATAGCTGGTTCCTCCTGAAACTAATCGCAGGTAGACCTCGGTCGAGGTAGATCGATGTGGTAGAGCACTGATTGGGGGCTTAGGCGGAGAAATCCGTCGGCACCCTTGTCAAACTCCGAACATGTCGATCATCGTAGAAGCCGGGAGTGAGGGCCTCTGGGGTAAGCTTGGGGTCCATCAGGGAATGCAACCCAGCCTACAAGTTAAGGTCCCTAAGTTTCGGTTAAGTGTAACAAGCAAAAGGCGTCCGTAGTCTAAGACAACTGGGAGGTGGGCTTAGAAGCAGCCATCCTTTAAAGAAAGCGTAACAGCTCACCAGTCGAGATTATGGGCCCTGAAAATGGACGGGGCTAAGCCGAGTACCGATACTTGTAGAGCACCGAAAGGTGATCTGGTAAGGAGGTGTCGTGCGTGGGTAGAAGCTAGGCCGTGAGGTCTGGTGGACCGCGTTCGAATAAGGATCCTGGTAGGAGTAGCAGCAAAGAACGGTGAGAATCCGTTCCGCCGTAGGGGCCAGGGTTCCTCGGCAATGTTCGTCAGCCGAGGGTTAGTCGATCCTAAGGTATTCCTTAATCGAGAACAGCGAAAGGGAAGCAGGTTAATATTCCTGCACCAGTGCCAGATCTCTGCGCTACATCTTGACACATCGGGATAAATGCGAGCAGGAGCGCCAATCTGTTCAAGTGTATAAGCCTGGGAAGAACCGTAATGGTGAGAACCGGGTGAAAGCGCGAGTAGGAGGGCGAAGGTCCGCTTCGGTCGATTCCTGGTGTCCGTGAAAATGGATGTGCTAGAGTCAGCTGATGCTGTTCGTACCAAGAACCGACACAGGTGCCCCTAGGTGAGAAGCCTAAGGCGTGTCGGCGTAATCCATGCGAGGGAACTCGGCAAATTAGCCCCGTAACTTCGGTAGAAGGGGTGCCAGCCAGTGAAAATGGCTGGTCGCAGTAACAAGGGAGCTCCGACTGTTTAATAAAAACACAGGTCACAGCAAGTCCGAAAGGATGTGTATTGTGGCTGAAGCCTGCCCAGTGACGGTATCTGAAACTCGGGTTCAACCGGAACGAAGGACCGTTAAACGGCGGGGGTAACTATGACCCTCTTAAGGTAGCGTAATACCTTGTCGCTTAATTGGCGACTTGCATGAAGGCCCAACGAGAGCTCTACTGTCCCCGCGTGGAAGCCGGTGAAACCAACATGTACTGGCGCACAGTCCAGTATCTTCCACCTGAAAGCGAAGACCCCGTGGAGCTTTACTGCAACCTGTTGTTGTGGTATGAGTTTGAATGTGTAGCGTAGGCGGGAGACGTTACCAGGGCTGGCCGCTAGGTCAGTTCCGAGTCAACGATGAAACACCGCCCTTTTGGACTCGTATCACTTACTTCTTCGGAAGGACACCGATAGGTGGGCAGTTTGGGTGGGGCGCCACGCCCTCAAAAAGGTAACAAGGGCGCCCAATGGTCAGCTCAGGCAGGTCAGAAATCTGCCGGAGAGTGTAAGGGTAAAAGCTGGCTTGACGTGGATTCGGCACAACAAGGAACCGACGATGACGAAAGTCAGGGCCTAGCGAACCAATGAACCTTCTAAATGGGGGTCAGTGATGACAGAAAAGTTACCCTGGGGATAACTGAGTCGTCGCCAGCAAGAGTTCATATCGACCTGGCGGCTTGCTACTTCGCTGTCGGCTCTTCCTATCCTGGTGGTGCAGCAGCTGCCAAGGGTGGGGTTGTTCGCCCATTAAAAGGGATCGTGAGCTGGGTTTAGACCGTCGTGAGACAGGTTTGTTGCTTTTTGGTGGAAGTGTTTTGATGCCTGACGGGAAGGATCCTTTAGTACGAGAGGAACGAGGATTCGTGGCCTCTAGTTTATCAGTTGTCTGGCAAGGCAATGCTGAGCAGCCACGCCATAGTGGATAAGAGCTGAAAGCATCTAAGCTCGAAGCCACCCCGAAAAAGAGGCATCTTACAACGCTCATAAATGATGAGCTTGATAGAACTGGGGTGTAAGTACCAAGGTTCGCCGAGGTATTCAGCCCGCAGTTACTAAAAGTTGTAGCCGCTAAACAACATGTTGGCCTAGCGATATCGGCTCAGCCGTTATACGTGCTGCA
>CAWBDD010000016.1:0-6345 GCA_963787465.1 uncultured Thermoplasmata archaeon | reverse complement strand
TCAAGCAAGGTTCACATCCGGCTCCCGGCCCGGAGGGCCTTCTCTCGTGGGCGCGACTCGTGCGGTCCCTGAGCACTGCGTTCTTCGTGTCGTCGGTCGTGGCAAGAACCCTCCTTTGGGCGCCGTGAGCGGCCCGCCTCCAGAGACGGGAAGGTCTTTCTACCCGAAGCACGAATCCCCTTTGGGGGAACGGCGATGAGGCTGGGACTGAGGGGCAAGAGATTGGCTGATCGTGATTGTCTGCACTCGTGGTTCGCGATAGTGCTGGTGACATCGGCACTACTCGTGTACTTCAGTCCCGAACATTCATGGTCCGCATCCATCAGGGACCACGACGGCGACGGCTATGCAGACGCGGAGGATACATTCCCATACGATGCCGCTGAATGGACCGACGCGGACTCGGACGGCTGCGGGGACAACGGGGACGGGTTCCCATCGGACCCCACCCAGTGGGATGACATGGACGGGGATGGTTACGGTGACAACCCCTCGGGCACGCGCCCCGATCACTTCAGAGACGACCCCAGCGAGTGGAACGACACGGACGGCGACGGAGTCGGGGACAACGGCGATGTCTTTCCGCTGGATCCGAGCCAGTGGTCCGACCTGGACGGGGACGGCTACGGCGACAACCTTACGGGCACGCTTCCGGACCTCTTCAGGGACGACCCGACGGAATGGAACGACACCGACGGTGACGGCGTGGGCGACAACAGCGATGCGTTTCCGGAAGAGCCGAGCCAGTGCTCCGACCTGGACGGGGACGGCTACGGCGACAACCTGACCGGCATCCTTCCCGACCTATTCAGGGACGATCCCGCCGAGTGGAACGACACCGACGGGGACGGAGTAGGGGACAACAGCGATGCGTACCCTGACGATCCATACCTGTGGGAGCAGACCACTCCCGTGGCCACCTATTCGAAGGTCTTCATCACGAACGGCGTCCAGATAACCATCATATCCATCAGCGTGTTTGACGTGTCCTGGACCGATGTCAAAATCCAGCTGTCCGATGGCATGAACTTCGCCGAGTGGTCCCCGTGGCGACCAACCTGGACGGCGGTGCCGCAGTGTCATCCAACCTGTCGGCCGAAGCCGCGTGGGCGGGATCTGACCGTGTGCTGCCTGGTGTTCGATGTGTCCGGTAACGGCTATGTGAGCGGAAGCGACTACTTCCAGTTGTTCACATACGGCGGCGCGACGGCGTTCTCTGCGGCCACCTCGTACAGCGCAGTCCTGATCTACGAGCCCACGGGGGAAAAGATAGGCACCGGGATAATCTTCACGGGCTGACGCAGCCGTCGCACCCCTTTTATCACAGTTCGTCTCTTCCCCCTCTTAGAGGGGGAAGGAATGAACATCCAGAAACCTGCGAAGCTCAAGAAGGGCTCACGCGTGGCCGTCATCTCGCCGTCGAGCAACCCGGACCACTTCGGCATCAAGATTGGAATCGACCTGCTGGAGAAGATGGGGCTGAAGGTCGTCCTCGGGGACACCACCAGGAAGCTCATGACCGTCGGGACCCTGGCCGCGGAGGACAAGGCCAGGGCCAAGGACTTCAACTGGGCATTCAAGGACGACTCCATAGACGGCGTCCTGTGCGCGACCGGCGGCTACGGCTCGCTCAGGGTCCTGGACCTGCTCGACTTCGACATGATCAAGGACCACCCGAAGGCGTTCCTCGGGTTCAGCGACATAACTGCGTATCACATCGCGCTCAACCAGATCTGCGGGATGGTCACGTTCCACGGCCCCGTGGTCGACATAGAGATAACCAAGGGCCAGGACGAGATCGACGTCCAGAAGAAGGACCTCGAGAAGGTCGTGAAGCAGCTGATGGGCGAGGAGCCCATCCAGGAGATAGAGAACCCCGAGGATGGCATGATGCTCATGACCATCAACGACGGGAAGGCGTCTGGCAGGCTCTGCGGGGGAAACCTCACCCTGTGCGCGGGCACCCTGGGGAGCGAGTACGAGCTGCAGACCAAGGACAAGATCCTCATGCTCGAGGAGGTCAAGGAGACCTTCTACTACATCGAGGCGCACCTGACCCAGCTCCGCCTCTGCAAGAAGCTCCACAGCGCGCGCGGGCTCATCATAGGCGAGATCTCCGACATGACCAAGCCCGACAGGGCATACCCGAGCGTGGAGGAGATCGTGCGCGAGCGCGTTGGCGACGCTGACAAGCCCTCCGTATGGGGCCTCTGCTGCGGGCACGGGCGCAGGAACATGCTCCTGCCCATGAACGCGAAGGTCTCCCTCGACGCGACGGAGCGCAAGATCAAGGTGCTCGAGAACGTCCTGGACTGATTGCGCCGTTAAACCCCAACTTATGTTTCTCGTTTTTCACTTCCTGGCTTGACTTATGCGTCGGTTCTTTATACCAACAACGATATATCCATACCACAAGAGGTATGATTAGACTTGCTGGATAGGCAGTTTTTGATGGCTCTAGCCAAGAAAGGCCGGATCGAGGCGGTCCGGACCCTTAAGGCACATCACGACCGCGAGTTCACGATAAACGAGCTAGCAAGGACGGCGGGGATCCCCGTCATGACCGCGTGGAGGGCCGTGAAGGAGCTCAAGAAGATAGGGATCGTCAAGACCCGGAAGGTGGGCAACGCGACGAGCGTCACCCTCTGCGACGACAAGGAGCGGCTGAAGGCGCTTAGGCTCATACCTGACACCGATCCGAACAGGACATCGGCGAGGCACTACGCGAAGGTGCTCTCCGTTCACGACTGGCTCGTGGACTGCAGGCTCTTCGGCAACATCGGGAAGGGCGAGAACAGCCCGGGCGACGAGGTGGATGTCGCCGTCGTGTACGACCAGGACAAGGTCACGGAGCATGAGGCGCGGGCGGCGGCAGCGGATGCGGCGCAGAAGGTCCGGGAGGAGACGAACATCGTGATCGTCCCGCTGTGCATCCAGCTGAAGGAGATGTCGAGGCGCGGAGGCCTCGCCACGGAGCTCAGGGACAAGGAGATCATATGGAAGCGGGCGGAGTGAGAGGCTCGCCATCGGCGCTCGCGACAGAACAGGCTTGAAATAGCCCAGAAGGAGTTACTTACAACAGGCAGGGGTGGTCAAGGACGCCGCCGTCGCTTCCTAGGTCGAACCGCGGGGTATTCCTGATGGCGATACCTTTCGTCGCCATGGGCGCATTCTCACTGCTCTTGCTCGACGAAGATTCGGCCAGCACGGCCGTCGACATCCTCATCCCGATCCTCGCGTCCATGGCCGCGGCGTTCATCGCCATCCTCTGGCTCAGGAGCAGGAACCCGCTCTTCAGGGCATCTGGTGTGTGGTTCGCCGTCGCCTTCGGACTGCTGAGCGCAGGTTGGATCATCATACACCCTCCAGTCCATCTCGCTGGAGAGATCACCGGGCTGTCGCTCGCTGACGGCCTTTGGATACTCGGATACATCATCCTCGCCTACGCCCTCATGCTCACCGTGGCGACCATCAGGGTCGAGCTGTCCAGAGGGATCGCCGCGACCGAGGTGGTCTACGGCGCGATCATGACCGCCGTCGTCGGATACTCCATCTACCTGTCCGTCGAGGAGGGCGGACTGACGACCGAGGTGGTCACCTACAGCGTCTACCCGGTGCTCGACATAGTCGTCCTCGGGCTGCTGATCATGGTCATGTGGTACCTCCGCAAGGGGCAGCTGAGCGATTTCTGGCTCGTCCTCACGATCGCGGCATCGTTCTGGATGGCGGGGGACATAACGTATCTCCTGGACGCGACGGCCGGGACATACGTGGTCGGCTCCATCCCGGACCTGCTCTTCCTCTGCAACTACGGATTGATGGCCCTGGGCATGGGGATGCTCGTGGTCGCACAGAGGAGGACTACGACCTCCAGGCGCGTGCGCGAACCCGGGTTCGGCATCGGCGGCAAGACCCGTCTCGAGACGGGGACGGTGTACCTGTTCTGGGACGAGAGCTCGGACAGGGCGCTCAAGGCCACCATCGGTGGGCTGAACGACGGCCTTGAAGGGCTGATCGTCACGAGGAAGAACCCTGCGGAGATAACCGCCAGGTTCGGCCTCAGGAGGACCCCGATGCTGTGGCTCTCGACGGTCGCGGGGCAGGACAACATCAACCCGGCCAACCTCGGCATCCTGACCGACAAGATAACCAGGTTCGTGGAGCGCGGGACCAACTCGGTCGTGCTCCTGGACGGGTTCGAGAGCCTCGTGACGCACAACGACCCCAGGAAGGCCATGCAGGCGCTCGACCACATCAAGGACCTGGTCAGGGCGCACGGGTCCCGCCTGGTCATCGCGATGGACAGGCGGACCGTCAGCGACAAGGACGCCGCCCTGGTCGAGGCCGGCGCGCAGAAGGTGTGACGGGGCTACTTCGCCTTCACGCTCGCGAAGTGGTCGTAGACCATCCTCGCGATCTTGGCCTGCGCGAGCCTCGCCTTGACCATCTCGTCCTCGGGCACGTTCTTGAAGAACACGCAGAGGAGCACTCGGGAATGCGTTGAGACGAATATGATCCCGGCGTTCGTGAGGGACGCGGCGGACACCCCCGATTTCAGGGCGAACGGTATGTCGGGGGACATCAGCGTGGACATCGCGGTGGCGTCCTTCTGCATCAGCAGCATGGACAGCATCAGCTCGCAGGACTCCTTGGACCCCGCCTCTCCCCTGACGATCTTCTCGAGGAGTATGCCTATCTCCCTCGGGGTGCTGAGGTTGTCGAAGACCTCGTCGTAGGCCTTCTGAGTCTTCACCTTCTTCTCAGCCTTCAGGCCGTATATCGACTGGTACTTCGTCCGGAAGTCGTCGACCGAGAGGCCCATGGCCTCGTTCTCCGTCTCGTTCAGGGCCTTCATCCTCTCCATGTCCGAGAGGCTCTTCCACTTCCGCGCCGCCTCGGGGATGTGAAGCTCCTTGAACGGGCCGTAGCCCATGGACATCAGGAAGCTCTCCCTGTACGGGATGTATATCTGCGTCCTCGCGAGGCCGAGCTCCTTCATGAGCATCCCGACCCTCTGGATGCCTATCCGCTTCCAGAGCATCTCGGACGCCGTGTTGTCAGTGGCTATGATCATGAGTGCGAGCAGGTCCCTGACGGTCAGCTTGAGGCCCGGCTGGAGGTACTGCAGCACCCCCTCGCCGATGCAGAAATGCCGCGGCTCGAGCTCTATCCTCTCGTCGAGGGACATCGTCCCATCGTCGACCTGCTTCAGGGTGGCGATCATGACGCCGAGCTTGAAGACGCTGGCCAAGGGGTAGATCTTGTCCCCGTCCATCGCGAGTTCCTTGCCACTCTCGATGTGCTTCATGTAGAAGCCCATCTGGCCCTTGACCTCCTTGGACGCTTTGATTATCTCGATCCTCAGCTTGGCCAAGTCGGCGTCGGGGCCGTGGTGTTTCCGGTCTGGGCTCAAAGTAACATACCCTCTGCGACCTTCTAAGCGGGGGAACGACTGCACCGCCCCTCCGCCCGGCCGCGTGCAAAGGATAGGGTTGGCGGTATTTAGGCGCTTTGCTGGAACATCCAGGTGGCCCGATGCCGCAAAACGGATGCCACGTCCAGGCGACCCAAAAGGTCCAATAAAAAGAAGGGCATCCCCCATCGGCTAGGAGGAGGTGCCCGGATTGACCCAGCGTGACTACGCGAAGTTGAGCATGAGGAAGCCTGGAGTGCAGATCGTCGACGACGAGGCGTTCCGGCGAATACACGATGCGACCCTCGACGTCCTGGAGAAGGACGGGCTCAGGGTGCACAGCGAGACGGCCATGGCACTCCTCAGGGAGCACGGCGCCAAGGTGGATGCGGGGAGCAGGACGGTCTGGCTCCCCCGCGACCTCGTCGAGGGGTCGCTGAAGAGCGTGCCCAGGCAGTTCAAGATGAGGGCGAGGAACCAGAAGTACAACCTCGACCTAGACGACAGGCACCTGTACTTCACGCTCGACGGGTGCGGCGTGCAGGCGATAGACCTGCAGACGGGGAGGAGGCGTCCGGCGAAGAAGCAGGACATCATCGACACGGCCAAGATCGTAGACCATCTCCCCGGGATAGGGTACTACACGCCGCCGGTCGCCCCCCAGGACGTCCCGCTGCATGCCCACGTCCTCCACCAGGTCCACACCGGATACACTCACAACGAGAAGTTCGTGATGTCGGAGTCCACCACGACCGCCCTCGAGGCGCGGCTGCAGATCGAGATGGCGGCCGCGGTCGCTGGGGGCAGGGAGAAGCTCATGGAGATGCCGTCGCTCTCGGCGGTCATCTGCACGGTCTCCCCGCTCATCCTGGACGGGGGCGGCAGCGAGGCCGCGATCGAGTTCGCGAGGGCAGGGGTACCCATCAACATCA
>CAWBDD010000015.1:0-150618 GCA_963787465.1 uncultured Thermoplasmata archaeon | reverse complement strand
CAACACGCGCAACGTCAGCAGGCTGCGGCCGGCCTACATCTTCCAGACCGCGGTGATGGAGTCGATGGAAACCGCGCCGATCGTCAACAACGGCGTGATGTACGTCACCACCTCGTACAACCACGTGCACGCGATCGACGCGGCGACCGGCAAGGAGTTCTGGCACTACAAGCACAAGATGGGGCCGGTCACCACCTACTGCTGCGGCCCGAACAACCGCGGCGTGGCGATCTACCGCGACGTGGTCTACATGGGCACGCTCGACGCCAAGCTGGTCGCGCTCGACGCGAAGACCGGCAGGCTGCTGTGGGAGAACCCAGATCGCCGATCCCGAGAAGGGCTACTCCGAGACGATGGCGCCGGTCGCCGTGGACGGCAAGGTGATGATCGGCACCAACGGCGGCGAGTACGGCATCCGCGGCTTCGTGAAGGCCTTCGATGCCCGCACCGGCGCCCTGCTGTGGACCTTCTACACCATCCCCGAGAAGGGCCAGGAAGGCGTGTGGGCAGCCAACGACGCGACCGGCCGCAACATGAAGCGCGACATCCCCAGGGAGAAGCAGCTTCTCGCGCAGATGGGCGGCAGCTTCTACCAGACCCTCGGCGGCGGCGTGTGGATGACTCCGGCGGTGGACCGAAGACCAAGACCGTCTACTTCGTGGTGGGCAACCCCTCGCCCGACCTGTACGGCGACATCCGCCCCGGCGACAACCTCTACACCGACTCGATCGTCGCGATCGACCTGGAGACCGGGCACCTACAAGGCGCACTTCCAGTACGTCGCGCACGACGTGTGGGATCTGGACGCGGTGAGCCCGGTCATCCTGACCGGAAGCGCAGGGCAAGGATGGCAAGACCATTCCGGTGGCGATCCACGGCGGCAAGACCGGCCACGTCTACGTGCACCGTCGCGACGATCTGTCGCTGATCCGCTTCTCCGACGCGATGATCCCGCAGGAGAACATGTGGGTGCTGCCCACGCCGGAAGGTGCGCGCATGCTGCCTGGCGCCAACGGTGGCGTCGAATGGTCGCCGATGGCCGATCAACCCGAGGCTGCGCCTGGCCTATGCCGCCAACCTGCACCAGCCGATGACCTACCACGTCGAGTCCTCCGAGTATCCCGGCGGCAGCAAGCTGTGGCTGGGCGGCGCCTTCAAGGTGATCCCGAGCGAGAAGCAGTGGGGCCGGCTGTCCGCGGTCAACCTCGACACCGGCAAGATCGCCTGGCAGCACGACACGCCTCAGCCGCTGATCGGCGGCGTGCTGGCCACGGCCGGCGGCCTGGTGTTCAACGGTGAAGGCAACGGCGAGTTCGCCGCCTACGACGCCCGCACCGGCAAGAAGCTGTGGTCGTTCCAGGCGCGGCGCCGGCGTGAACGCTCCCGCCACCTCCTTCATGGTCGGCCGCAAGCAGTACATCGCCGTCGCGGCCGGCGGCAACGAGCAGATCGACTCCAAGCGCGGCAACAGCGTCATCGTGTTCTCGCTGCCGTAAGCGCTTCTCTGTCCGAGTCATCTGGGCCGCGCCTGGTCCGTTTATACTAGGCGCGGCCTTTTTGTTGCCCGTTCACCGGAACGGCGGCGCTCGATCTCGAGCAGGACGATGAAACAATTTGTAACGATTGCATGCACCGCGGGGCTGCTCGGCGCGAGCGCGCTGTCCGCGCACGCCCAGGGCAACCCGGCGGCCGGGAAGGAAAAAGCCGCCGTGTGTGCCGCCTGTCACGGCCCGGACGGCAACGCCACCGTGCCGCAGTACCCCATCCTCGCGGGTCAGACCCCCCGCTACCTGTACCTGCAGCTGAAGGATTTCAAGGAAGGGCCGGCGCAAGGACCCGTTGATGAGCCCGATGGCCGTCAACCTGTCCAAGGACGACATGTACGACCTGGCCGCATACTTCGCGCAGCAGAAGCCGCTGCCGAGCAACTACCCGGTCGAATCGGCCAAGGTCACCGACAGGCAAGCAGGTCGCCGACGCCGCCCTGTGCCCGATGTGCCACCTGGGCGGTTTCTCCGGGCAGAACGAGGTGCCGCGCGTGGCCGGCCAGCACTACGACTACGTCGTCAAGCAGCTGAAGGATTTTCGCGAGCGGCGCCGCACCAACGACGCCGGCAGCATGACTGCGTACGCGAAGAGCCTGACCGACGAGCAGATCGACGCGCTCGCGCAGTACATCACGAACCTGAACTGAGCGCCCGACGGGCCTGCGACCGGTCTGCATCGACACTGCCATGCGCCAGGTGATCAGCCGTGAGTACGCCGATGACGCTGATCACCCACTACGCACTGGCGGCGCTCACCGGCTACTTCGCCTGGCGGTTGGGCGCCGCCGCCCGCCATCGCCCCGACCTCGCGCCACGGCTGTGGGCAGCGGCGTTCGCCGCGGTTGTCGCTATGCGCCCTCGCCGGCGGAACGCACGAAGGCTTCGCGGCGCGACTGGACGCCAGCGTCGCCCAGTCGCTGTGGCGCGCGACCTTGTGCCTTGCGGGCGCCGCCAGCCTGCTGTTTCTGTGCTCGATCGTTCACGCCTATACCGCCGGCCGGCTGCGCGTTGCCTTGCTCACGCTCGCCGCGGCCAAGTTCGCCCTGCTGGCGGTGTGGATCGCCGACCATGACGACTTGCGCTACGTGGTCTACGATATCGTCGCGACCGATGCTCCCGGTGCTGGCGCTGTCGGCCTGGGGCGGATGGAGCAAGCGGGTGGCCGCCGCACCCTGGGTCCTCGCCGGCATCCTGGTGTCGCTGGTGGCCGCGCTCGTCCAGCAAGGACGCGTCACGCTGCATCCACAGTTCGATCATTCCAACCTGTTCCGAGTCATCCAGATGATCGCGATGTACTTCCTGTTCCGAGCCGGTCTCGGAGATGCGCGACCAGCCAGGCGAGGCCGTCGCGCCGATCGGCACGCCGGCGCGGGGCGAGTCCTGACGGCCGGGCGGCCCGTTTCCATGCGCGGCGGTGAACTTCGCAACCTGGGGCCACACGGCTTCCATCGCACCCGTTACTGGGAGTGGGGCGATCCCGCCAACCCGCAGGTCGTGATCTGCGTGCATGGCCTGACGCGCAACGGCAGAGACTTCGATGTGCTCGCGCAGGCGCTTGCACCTTACTTCCGCGTCATCTGCCCCGACGTCGTCGGCCGCGGACGCAGCGACTGGCTGGCGCACAAGGCCGGACTACGGCTATCCGCTGTATCTGTCGGATCTCACCGCGCTGATCGCACGCGCCGGTGTCGACTCGGTGCTGTGGGTAGGCACGTCCATGGGCGGCTTGATCGGCATGATGCTGGCTGCGCAACCCGGCAACCCGATCCGCAAGCTGGTGGTCAACGACGTGGGTCCGCTGGTGCCGAAGGCCGCGCTGGAGCGACTGGCCCAGTACGTCGGCAAGGCACCGCCCTGCAGCGATCTCGACCAGTTCGAGGCGTACCTGCGGCAGGTGTTGCGCGCCCTTCGGCCCGCTCACCGATGCGCAGTGGCGGCATCTCGCCTCGACCTCGGCGCAGCGCAACGACGACGGCACCTTCGGCCCGGCGTACGATCCCGGAATCGCGACGGCCTTCGCAGGCGAGCTGAAGGACGTCGTGCTGTGGCCGGTGTGGGACGCGATCGCCTGCCCGACGCTGGTGCTGCGCGGCGCGCAGTCGGATCTGCTGCTGCGCGAGACCGCCGCAGCAGATGACACAGCGCGGCCCCAAGGCCAAGCTCAAGGAGTTCGACGGCATCGGCCACGCGCCCGGCGCTGATGTCGGTGGATCAGATCGAGGTGGTGCGGGATTTTCTGCTCGCGCCTTGAACGTGCTCGCTTGAACCGCAAGGGCAAAGAGCGCAACCTCATTGACGGACAGAGGCACTCAGAGGACATGCAAGCGCTTTCAATCTGCCAGTGGCTGCTCGCGGATCGGCCGTGCGCGCGATCGACCCGTCGTGCGGCCTGCGCTCGTAGCTTTTGCTTTCCTCGGTGTTCCTCTGTGTCCTCTGGCGGTGAAGCGGTTCGTCGCTTGGGCGCCAGAGCCGGCCCGCGCGCCCAACCGCAGCCGCGGCGGCTTGACCGCACGTCCGCTCCGGCTTACTCTCGAAACAGACTTTCTCGATTGCCGAAGGAGATCAGCATGGCGCGCTTCCAGCGCAACGCTTCACGAAAGCCCCGATGTGCTCAAACCCGAAACCATCGACCGCCATCGGGCCATCGTGTCCCTGATGGAGGAGCTGGAGGCGGTCGACTGGTACGACCAGCGCGTGCACGCCGCTCACGATGACGAGCTGCGCGCCATCCTGGCGCACAACCGGGACGAGGAGAAAGAGCACGCGGCGATGGTCCTGGAGTGGCTGCGCCGCCACGACGCGCACCTCGACGAGCAGCTGCGCACCTACCTGTTCGCGGACAAGTCCGTCCTGGAGATCGAGGAGCCAGGGGCGATGCGTCGGGCGGCGGCGCGGGGCAGCCGACGGATCGCTCGGCATCGGCAGCCTGCGCGCGGAGGTGCCGTGATGAACGACCTGCTGCGCGACCTCGCGCCGATCTCGGAGGCCGCCTGGGCGACGATCGAGGAGGAGGCCAGGCGCACCTTGAAGCTCACGCTGGCGGCGCGCAAGCTGGTGGATTTCCGCGGGCCGCTGGGCTGGGACGCGTCGGCGGTCAGCAACGGGCGCGCACGCCGTTTGAGCGCCGGACCGGAGCCGGGCGTGGAGGCGCGCATGCGCGAGGTGCAGCCGCTGGTGGAGCTGCGCGTGCCGTTCGAGCTCACCCGCGAGGAGCTGGAAGCCGTCGGGCGCGGCGCAGCTGACCCGGATCTCACGCGGTCAGGCAGGCGGCCCGCAACGCCGGGCTGGCCGAGGACCGCGCGGTGTTCCACGGCTATGCCGAGGGCGGCATCACCGGCATCGCCCAGGCCGCGGCGGCAGAGACCCTGAGCATTCCGAGCGACTACGAGTCGTATCCGGCGGATCGTCGCCGACGCCGTGAATCGCCTGCGCAGACCGGCGTGAATGGACCGTATGGGATCGCGCTCGGCCCGCGCTGCTACACCGGGCTCACCAAGACGACCAAAGGCGGGTATCCGGTCATCGAGCACGTGCGGCGGCTGCTGGACGGGCCGATCGTGTGGGCGCCCGGCGGTCAACGGCGCGGTGGTGCTGTCCACGCGCGGCGGCGACTTCGAGCTGACGGTGGGACAGGACTTCTCCATCGGTTATCTCGACCACAGCGCCACAACCGTGCGGCTGTACCTGCAGGAGAGCTTCACCTTCCGCGTGCTGGCACCGGAAGCCGCCATCCCGCTCGCGTACAAGACGGCCTGATCGCTCTCGCCCTTGCGGGAGAGGGTGTGGATCGGCTGGCGGCTTAAAGAAAACTCCCTCTCCCCTCGTGGGAGAGGGCGGGGGAGAGGGGGATGTGTTGCGAGACCTCACGGCGGAGTCAGAGCACGACAGATGCTTCTACCCGTGACGGACACGGATGAGTTGCCTCTAGAAGTACGTTCCCCTCTCCCGGCCCTCACGCTACCCTCTCCCGCGCGGGGAGAGGGACCTTTGAGTCTGTTGCCTCTCCCGCGAGGGGAGAGGGAGTTCCCATTCACCCGTCGGGTCAGTAGTCCCGTGGCTGCTCTGCGGCCTGCAGCATGATCGCCATCGACTGGGGCACCTCCAGCTTCCGCGCCTACCGTCTGGACGCGGACGGCAGCGTGGTCGAGCGGCGCGGCGCACCGCTCGGGATCATGCAGGTCGAGGGCAGCCGCTTCGCCGAGGCCCTGGAAGCTCAGGTCGGCGACTGGTTGTCGGCGGGCGAGGCGCCGGTCGTGATGAGCGGCATGATCGGCAGCCGCCAGGGCTGGGTGGAGGCGCCCTACGCGAGCTGCCCGGCTGGTGCGACGGAGATCGGCGCGGGGCTGCGCGAAGTGCGCTGGGGCGAGCGGCGCGCCTGGATTGCCCCGGCCTGTCGAGCCGCGATGCGGCCGGCGTGCCCGACGTCATGCGCGGCGAAGAAACGCAGATCCTCGGTGTGCTCGATGAGCTGCCCGCGAGCGCCTGGATCTGCCTGCCCGGCACGCACAGCAAATGGGTCGAAGTACGCGACGGCACGGTGGTGCGCTTCTCCACCCACATGACCGGCGAGGCGTTCGCCGTGCTCAAGGCGCACAGCATTCTTGGACGCATGATGCACGACGGGCCCACCGATCTGCAGTGGTTCGCCGCCGGCGTGCGGCGCGCCCAGGATGCCGGCGGGCTCCTGCATCACCTGTTCGGCGTGCGGGCGCGCGGATTGTTCGGCGAAGTGCCGGACGATGTGTCCGCGTCTTATCTGTCCGGCATCCTGATCGGCCACGAGCTGGTGGCGGCGCGCAGCGCCGCGACAGCCGTCTTCCTGCTCGGCGCCAAGCCCCTCGTGGATCTGTACCAGCATGCGCTGCGCCAGTTCGGCCGCGACGCCACCGTACTCGATCCGGATGCCGTCGTGCGCGGGCTGTTTCGACTCGGCACGCAACTCACAGGAGGTTGACGATGCTCGCCTTCACTGAGGCGCTGGCGGCCTGTCCGCTGGTGGCCATTCTGCGCGGGGTCGAACCCGGCGAGTGCCTGGAGATCGGCCGCGCGCTGGTCGATGCCGGATTCGCGATCGTCGAGGTGCCGCTCAACTCCCCGGCTCCGTTCGAGAGCATCGCACTGCTCGCGCGCGAGCTCGGCGAGCAGGCGCTGGTCGGCGCCGGGACGGTGACCAGTCCGCAACAGGTGGACGAGGTGGCGCAAGCGGGCGGCCGGCTGATCGTCATGCCGCACGCCGACGCCAAGGTCGTCGTGGAAGCGAAGGCGCTCAGGCTCACTGCCCTGCCCGGCTTCGCGCACGCCGACCGAGGCGTTCGCGATGCTCGAAGCGGGCGCCGACGGGCTCAAGCTGTTCCCGGCCGAGGCCAGCCCCCCGAAAGTGCTCAAGGCGCTTGCGCGCGGTGCTGCCAAAGGCCGTGCCGGTCATCCCGGTGGGCTCCATCAGCGTCGAGAACATGGGCGAGTACTGGGCGGCCGGCGCCAGCGGCTTCGGGCTCGGCTCTGCGCTCTACAAGCCCGGCGCCACTGCCGCGCAAGTGACGCAAGAGCGCGGCCAAGTTCCGGGCGGCGGTGCAGCTGCTGGCTTCTACTGCGAAGGGCTGGTTGCACAAAGACAGGCGTTCGGGAGGCGCGCCACAATACTCCCTCTTCCGCGATAGAGAAGGTCCCCCTCTCCGCTAGCGGGAGAGGGTAGGGTGTGCGTCGGGAGACGATTCGGGTGCATGCGTCAGACAGAGTCGCAGCGCAAGCGGCGATGGCCTGCCGCGTTCTGACGTCGCCCACGCTCCTACGTCGCATTGCCTCGCCGCGAACGCCCGAACGTGCGCATGGCGGCTGATAGCAACGAGTCCACGAGATCGTCCAAGCCGCGCGAGGCGGACCCTCGCCGAGAAGCCAACGCGGCGGCCAGCGGCCGCCGGTCGCCGTGCTCCAGCGCCCATTGGGCATGACGGGCACAGCAGCGCGAGCGCGAGCGAGCGGCCCGAGCGTCAGCGCGAAGCGGCGCGCGCCCGCCCTCGAGGTGGTGCCGGACCCGCACTCCGCAGCCGCGCGCAGCCAATCGGCGGCTGCGGCGGCGATTGCGCATCGCATCACCGCGCCTCGCGCAGCGCCGGCTCTGGGTCGCTAGAGCGCAACGCGGAGATCTGCTCTCGCAAAGCCACCGGCGCATCCGCCCCTTCGCGACGCGCAGCGCATCCAGCGACAGCACGTTGGTCGTGCCTTCCCAGATCGGCAGCACCTGCGCGTCGCGCAGCAGCAGCGGCAGGCCGGTGTCCTCGACGTAGCCCGCGCCCGCCGAAGCATTCGATCGCCTCGCTGCACGATGGCCACCGACCTGCTTCGCGGTGCAGTGAGCTTGGCGACCGGCGTCAGCAATCGCAGCAGGTCGTCTGCTCCGCGCTCGCCTTCGCCCGCCTCGTCGCGCCCGATCAGCTCGACGACGAAGAAAGCGAGATGGAACGCGCCTCGAACTCCGCCTCCAGGCCGGCCAGCGTGTCGAGGTGCAGCGGCTTCTCCGCGAGCGGCGCGCCGAAGGCGACGCGCTTGCGCGCGTAGTCGCGCGCGAGCGCGATGCGCGCGCCGCATGTACGCGCAGGCTGCGCACGCTGTTCCACGTGCGCGTGACGTTGAGCATGCGGCGTGATGTTCTTGACCCCGTCCCTCAGTCCCGCTCACCAGCTGCGCCGGCGTGCCGTCGAGGGTGAGCTCGGCGGTCGGCACCTTGCGCGTGCCGAGCTTGTCCTTCAGGCGGTTGACCAGGATGCGGTCGAGCCGGCCCTGCGCATCGCGCGTCTCGAGATAGAACAGCGCCAGGCCCCTTGCCGCCCGGCGGATTGCCATCGGGCCGCGCAAGCGTCAGCGCCATCTGCGAGGTTGCCGCGGAGGTGAACCACTTGCGGCCGTAGAGCCGCCAGCGCCCTGTTCTCCTGCCGCGCGACGGTCTCGGTGAGCCCGACGTCGGAGCCGCCGGTGCCTCCGTCATCCACTGGCCGCTGGTCCAGAACTGGCGCGGATCGCGGGACGTGAGACGCGGCACCGCGCGCTCGATCAGCGCCTGGTTGCCCGACACGCTGAGCGTGCGTGCCGCGCCGTCCGTCATGGCGAGCGGGCAGCTGTAGAGATCGGTCGAGGGCGTGAACAGGTAGACGAGCGCGAACTGGTGCACGCGCGACCACGCCGCGTGCTTCCGCTCGTAGGGGGGCGCGATCAGCCCGCTGCTCGCCGCCAGCGCTCGGCCGCGCGCCACAGCGGCGACACCTCGATGCGGTCGACGCGGTTGCCCCACGCGTCCCACGGCGTGTGCACCGGCTCGTTGTGGCGGTCGGCAAGCTGGAACGCGTACAGCGGCCCGCCGGCCATCTCCCCCATTTCCCTGCAGCTCGGGCTCGATGGCGGCGACGAACCTCGGGCGGCAGAGTGGCTTGCAGATACGCGCGCAGCACGCGGTCGTCGTCGTACTGGTTCGCCAGCGCCGGCGGCAGGCTGGTTGAAGGGCGGCATGCTGCTAGTCTACCCGGGCTAGCCAGTGCGGGGTCAGACCTCCGCTGACGGGAACGGCCACACTTCGAGCTGCGTCACAGATCGCGTCCTCGTGCCGCAGCACGCCGCGCCCTGCCGGGCGGCTTCGCGTAATATCACGGCCGGCCAGTCAACAATCCCGATCTCACGTTCCATGCAGGCATGCGGCGCATACTGAAGTGGGTTGCGCTCGGCGCGGCCACTCTCCTGGTCGTCCTGACGGCACTGCTGCTGTCGCTGCCTCTGCTGCTGGACTCCGAGTCGGTCAAGGCGGCGGCGCTGCGGCATCTGGCGCGTGCCACCGGCGGGCAGTGGCGCGTCGCTCGCCTCGAGCTCGACTGGTTCCCGGCACCGAAGATCAGCGTCGAGGGCGCCTCCGTTCAGCATCCCGCCGGCACGCGCCAAGGGCAAGGTCGAAGCATTGACCCTCACCACCGCGCTGCTGCCGCTGCTGTGGGGCGACGTGCGCCTCAGCCACATAGCGCTGGTTGCGCCGGACATCACCGTCATCGTCGGCGCCCACTCCTGCAGTCCACGGGCCCTCCGGCACCTTCACGGTCTCGGATCTGCGCGCGGCCCTCGCCAGCATTTCCCGGCTGAAGGCGGTCGACCTGCGCGTCCCTCGACTCACCATCGAGCGCGGCCGCTTCGTCCTCTCGGTGCCCGATCAGGCGAGCCTGACCCTGAGCGAGATCAACGGCCGCGCCGCCAACCGCTCCGGCCGCTTCGAGATCGAGGTCACCACCGCGTCGGACGTCGCGCACCGGGTCGACGCCAAGATCAGCCTCGACCCGGAGCGCTTCGAGGGCAGCGTCGCAGCTCAATGCGACGGGCATCGATCTCGCCACGCTGCTGGCGGTGGCCGGCGTGCAGGGAGATACGCAAGCTTCACGGGCTGGTCTCGCTGCGCGCGCAGATTCACCGCCGACAGCTCGCCGGCGCTGCGCGGGACCTTCGAGGCGAGCTCGAACACCCTGTCGATCGCCAGCGGCGACAGCAAGCTCGATATCCAGGACTCGAGATCTGCGGGCGAGGCGCAGTGGACCGACGGCGGGCTGCGGATCGCCGCCGCAGGACATCCGCGCGGCGGATGCCGGCCCTGCAAGCTGCGGCGGTGCTGACCTTCAGCCCGGACTGGAACCAGCAGCGTCTGGAAGTCAAGATGCAGCCTGCCGAGCTCGAGACCGTGAAGCAGCTGGTCCTGCCGTGGACGACGGACACGCCGGAGGTCGAGCAGTACGCCCGGATGATCACGGCCGGCCAGCTGAGCGGGCTCGAGGCGACCTTGCAGCTGGACCAGATCGACCAGTGGCAAAAAGCCATCGAGGTTCGCGGAACGCTGGCCGGCGTGTGCGATGACATTGAAGCAACCGGACCTCCCGATCCGCGATCTGAGCGCCACGCCTGGCGCTGGTGCAGGGCAAGCTGCAGCGCGCAAAGGGGTCAAAGCAGCCAGCGGCAACAGCGCGGTTCACGACGGCCGCATCGACCTGGATTTCACCGGACGGAGACGGTCGCTGCCACGACTCCAATGGCGGGCCGATCCTGGCGCAGGTCTTGGCGCTTCACCAAACGCCAGCTCGCGCCTCGCGACCGCGCGAAGCTGGACGCGCTGCGCGAGCTGACCGGGAACGCGCCACGGCAACGTCGCGCTGGACGGTACGTTCGACACATCTGCAGATCCGCGCCGAAGTCGACGCGATCCGTGCGCAAGCTTCGCTCGAGCAGCTGCCCTGGCCGATCAGATCACGGCTGCGAAGGCACGATTCGACGGCAGCGAGCTCGCCGTGCAAGGGCTGGCCGGCACCGTGGGAAACAGCGGGTTCAACCAGTGCAGCGGCCAGATCACGCTTGCCGCGTCCAGGCTCCAGATCAGCAGCTGCGACGCCGATCTGGCGCTGGTCGAGCTGTTCGATTGGGCAACAAAGCGATTCGAGCTACCCGATGCTGCCAAGGGTCTGCGCGTGCTCGCCGGGACGCGGCCTCGTGCAGGCGCGCACCGTCACCGGCGCGCTGGCAGATCCGGCCAAGTGGTCCGGCGACGATCAGCGTGACGCCCAAGGCCGTGCGTCTGACGTCATCCGGAGCCCCCGGGAGAGCTGCGCCTGGACGGGGGGAGCGTTCGAGGAGATCTCAGCTCCCTGACCGTGCAAGGCGTGAAGGTCGAGGTACTGGATACCGCTCTGCAGGTAAGCGGGAACGTGTCGGGTCTGCGCGACGGCAAACCGCGCTTGGACGTGCAGGCCAGCGGCCCGGTCGGCGAGAAGCTGCTCGCGTGGGGGTGGGAGCGCGCCGGGATCGAGTCACGAAGCGGCTCGTATCGCGCCCTTCGAGGCTCGCCCGGCGGCGCTGCGCTGGCCGGTGGACAACGGCTTCGAGACCCGGGGCGAGCTGATGTTCGCCGGCAAGACGACCGTGCAGCTTCGACGCGCTGATCCAACCCAAGGTGGTCGATGTCCGCAAACTCGCCGTCCAGGACGAGCAGTCCGAACGCGCAGATGTCCGTTCGCTGGAAGCAGGACGTGATCGAAGGCAGCTTCGCCGGCAACCTGGCCGGGAGCCTCGCTGGTCCGGATCGGGCATACCGTACAGCGACCCGACGCTCGCCTGTCGGGCGACTTGACCTACCGAGTGCCGATTCAACAGCCGCGTGATTTTCGCGCCAACGGGCAGCTTCGGATCAACGAGATAACGTCGACCAGGCTGGGTCGCATGGGCACGACCTGACAGTGCACAACGCCCAGCTCACGGCGGACGAGCGCTCCTTGCGTGTTGCCACATCCTTTACGCTGCGAGACACGAACTTCGACGTCAGCGGCACGATCCGCGGCACGGACCAGCGCTATGCGCTCGACCTCGACGTCAAATCGGATCATGTCGACGTGAAACGGCTGCTCGGCTGCTCGCGACGCAGCCGGGGAGAAACCAGCCGAGGAAAAACCGATGTCATGGGATTTCCCGGTCGAGGGCAAGGTGCGGCTGGCCATCCAGTCCCTGGTCGATCACCCCTATAACGTCGAGCCGCTGCTCGCCGCCCTGGACATCGCGCCCGGCCACATCGATTTCGCGGTCAAGGAGGCGAGGTTGTGCGGTATCTCGATGGCGGGAGGAGGACGCATGCAGCCCGAGACGGTGAGCTTCGATGTCGTGCTGCAAGCGCGCGACCTCGACGCCGCACCCGCACTGCGGTGTCTGTCCAATGAGCGAACCATCGTCACCGGCCGCCTGAATGCCGATATTCACGCCACCGCCACCGGTCCGTACCGGGAGGTGCCGCAACGGATCACCGGACCCTTCCACCTGGTGGCCCGCGATGGACGCGTAGATCGCATGACCGGGCTGGCCCAGGTACTCAACCTGATCAATGCAAGCGAGCTGCTGCGCGGCAACAAACTCGGTTTGCGGGACTCCGGGTTTGCCTACAGCAAGTTCGAGGCGACCGGCAGGCTGGAAAGCGGCGCGATCCTGATCGACGCGGTCGTGCTCGACGCGCAGCCATTCGACGTGGTGCGCACGCGGCAAGGTCGACTGGTTCCACGACTCGGTCGACATGACCGTGGCCGTCGCACCGGTGCAGGCGGTCAACTCGATTCTGAAGCTCCTGCCGTTCCTCGGGTACGTGCTGGGCGGCGGCGCCTACGCCGTGCCGGTGGGCGTGCAGCGGCAAGCTCTCAATCCGCAGATCGTCCCGGTGGCGCCGACGGCGGTGGCCGCAGAATCCTCGGGAGTGCTGGAGCGAACCCTGAAGACTCCTTTCAACCTGCGCGAAGCGCTCGTGCCGGAAGCGATGCAAAGTGGCAATGCAACGGCACTTCCTGCGCCGGCTCCGCCATCCAAACCCGGTGCCACGCAGTAGACCGGCGCGCCGCGGCGAGTCAGGCCAGACCGCGCCGCCATGTCGCGAGGTCGACAGCGAACCGTGACTCCTTCTGTTCACCGTCAGGGCTGAATACACGAATCGACAGATCTTCCAAAACCATCCAGGCCTCGATCGCCCCTGCAGCGAGATAGGCTGCCATCTTCTGTTGCAGCTTTCCTATGGAGTTGGACGGCGACACGACCTCGACGCAGATCTCGGGCGCTTCAGGCATGGCGGGTGCACCGTCCGCGAACACATCGTCATGGCGACCAACATATCCGGGTGAGCACCACACAACATCCGCCGTGAGTACCCCATGCGGCGTCACGACCGCACCTTCCTGGAAAGCCTTGCCTCCCAGGGCGGCACGCAGGGTCAACGCCAGAGAGAAGCCGATCTCCGTATGCTTGGGGCTCGCCGCTGGTGTCATTCTTATGTCTCCCCACTCGTCCAGCTCGATCGTATAGGGCAGATCCGAAAGCTTGGGGTCGGCAATGATCTGCGCCCCGCGATGCACCACCGCCCCCGCTACAGCCCCGTCCCTTCCAATGCTCCCATACCAGTCCCGCCCTCCCCTCAGACACCACCCATGCACAGGTACTTGATCTCGAGGTACTCCTCGATGCCGTACTTCGAGCCCTCGCGGCCGATGCCCGATTCCTTGACGCCGCCGAACGGCGCGACCTCGGTGGAGATGAGGCCGGTGTTGATGCCGACCATGCCGGACTCGAGCGCCTCGGCGACGCGCCAGACCCGGCCGATGTCGCGCGCGTAGAAGTAGGAGGCCAGGCCGAACTCGGTGTCGTTGGCCATCGCGATCGCCTCCTCCTCGGTCTTGAAGCGGAAGAGCGGCGCGACCGGGCCGAAGGTCTCCTCGCGTGGTCACCTTCATCGCCGGTGTCACGTCGGTGAGCACGGTGGGCTCGAAGAACGGGCCGCCGAGCGCGTGGCGCTTGCCGCCGACCACGACCTGCGCGCCCTTGGCCACCGCGTCGGCGATGTGCTCCTCGACCTTCTCCACGGCGTTCGTCGTCGATCAGCGGGCCGATCGTTGACGCCGGCCTCGGTGCCGGGGCCGACCTTGAGCTGCCTGCACCGTCGCCGGCGAGCTTCTCGGCGAAGGCGTCGTAGACCCCGTCCTGCACCAGGATGCGGTTGGCGCAGACGCAGGTCTGGCCGGTGTTGCGGTACTTGGAGGCCATCGCGCCCTCCACCGCGGCGTCGAGGTCGGCGTCGTCGAACACGATGAACGGCGCGTTGCCGCCCAGCTCCATCGAGACCTTCTTGATCGTCTGCGGCGCACTGCGCCATCAGCATCTTGCCGACCTCGGTGGAGCCGGTGAAGGTGATCTTGCGCACGATCGGGTTGCGCGGTCAGCTCGCCGCCGATCTCCGTCGGCGCGTGCCGGTGACGACGTTGAACACGCCCGTCGGCATGCCGGCGCGCTCGGCCAGCTCGGCCAGCGCCAGCGCCGAGAACGGCGTCTGCGTCGCGGGCTTGACCACCATGGTGCAGCCGGCCGCCAGCGCCGGCGCCGACCTTGCGCGTGATCATCGCCGTCGGGAAGTTCCACGGCGTGATCGCGGCGCACACGCCGACCGGCTGCTTGATCACCACGATGCGCTTGTCGGCCTGATGCGTGCGGGATCATGTCGCCGTAGACGCGCTTGCGCTTCCTCGGCGAACCACTCGATGAAGCGACGCGGCGTAGGCGATCTCGCCGTTCGCCTCGGCCAGCGGCTTGCCCTGCTCGGTGGTCATGATGAGCGCCGAGGTCGTCCTGGTTGGCCATCATCAGCTCGAACCACTTGCGCAGGATCGCTGCGCGCTCCTTGGCGATCCTCGCGCGCCAGGCGGGCAGCGCGCGGTCGGCGGCCTCGATCGCGCGGCGCGTCTCGGCCGCGCCCATGTTCGGGATGGTGCCGATCACGCTCGCCGGTCGCGGGGTTGGTGACGGCGATGGTCTGCCTGCTGTCGGCGTCGACCCACTGCGCCGTCGACGTAGCACTGCTCGCGGAACAGCTTCGCGTCCTTGAGCTGCATGCGGAACTGCTTGGGATCGGTAGGGAGCGTTCATGGGTTGACCTCGCGGTGTGTTCGGATCAAGCAATTATAGGCGCGAGAGGCAAGGCGCGAGGGACGCGAAAAGAACCCCCTCTCCACGCCCTCTATGGAGAGGTCGGGGAACGGGGAAGCAGACGCCACCCAGCCCCCTCTCCCCAGCCCTCTCCCACGAGGGGAGGGGAGGTTTAATCATCTCCCACCTCCCGTCTCTCGCCTCTCGCCTCTCGCCTCTCGCCTCCCCTCTCGCCTCTCGCCTCTCGCCTCTCGCCTCTCGCCTCTCGCCTCTCGCCTCTCGCCTCTCGCCTCTCGCCTCTCGCCTCTCGCCTCACGCCTCACGCCTCGCACGATGTGACCGCAGGTCACATCGTGCCCGGATACGTTCCCGCCGTCGATCAGAAAATTCTGCCCGGTCACGTAGCTCGCCTGCGCGCTGCAGATGTATGCGCACAGCTGACCGAACTCCTCGGGATTGCCGAAGCGGCCGGCGGGCACCGTCTTCAGACGGTCCTGCTCGACCTGGTCGAAGCTCTTACCCCTCCGTGACCCGGCCCGCGCCTGGCAAATATATGGCATCCGTCGGATACAAACCGATAAGTAGATGAAGCGGCCAATCATATTGGGACCAAGGTTGTGCGCTTTGACTACCAATGGCTTCACCAAGGCCCGCACGATGAGTTTTCCCAGGCAGGTCCTTGCCGGCCACGACGTCCTGCACGAGACGGGCAAGATGTGCAGGGACTTCGAGCTCGACGGGAACGCCCTGATCGTGACGGGACAGACCACGGGCACGCTTGCGGCGAACGAGCTCCGCGACATCCTCGTCCATGAGAGCTACGACGTCCAGCAGATAGTCGTAGGCGAGGCGAGCCAGTCGAACCTCGTCAAGGTGGAGGAGCTGGCCAAGGAGGTCAAGGCGGGATTCCTCCTCGGTGTTGGCGGCGGGAGCAAGATCGACCTCGCGAAGCTGGCATCCGCCCACCTGAAGATCCCATTCCTCAGCGTCCCGACTTCCGCGTCCCATGACGGGCTCGCGAGCCCGCGCGCGTCGATAAAGGAGGGAGGGAACTCGCTCTCTCTCAATGCGACAGTACCCCTGGGGGTCGTGGCCGACACCGCGCTGATCGTGAAGGCACCCTACAGGCTCCTCGCCTCCGGCTGCGCCGATGTCATATCGAACTCCACGGCGGTCCTCGACTGGGAGCTCTCCGAGAGGCTCAGGACCGAGATGTTCAGCTCGAGCGCGGCGAACCTCGCGAAGTACGCGGCCGAGGCCATCATAGAGAACGCCAAGTCGATCAAGCCCAACCTCGAGGAGAGCGTATGGGTGGCCATAAGGCCGATAATCATATCCGGGATATCGATGGCCGTCGCTGGCACTTCGAGGCCCACGAGCGGCTCGGAGCACATGTTCTCTCACATTCTCGACAAGATCGCGCCAGGCAAGGCTCTCCACGGGGAGCAGTGCGGCGTCGGGTCGATCATGATGATGTACCTGCACGGGGGAGATTGGCAGAGGATACGGGACTCCCTCGCGCAGATAGGCGCGCCCACGTGCGCCAAGGAGCTAGGCGTCACCAATGAGCAGATCATCGAAGCCCTCGTGCACGCGCATGAGATACGGAGGGACAGGTACACCGTACTCGGCGACCGGGGGCTGACACCCGAAGCCGCAGAGCGCCTGGCGACTGTGACCAAAGTGGTCTGACGAGGAGGATTCTACCATGGTGCTCGTGACGGTCGTCGGTGAGACCCAGTGCAAGGCGGGGTTCGAGTTCGTGTTCGGCGGTCCCAACGCGGAGTGCCGTGAATGCAAGGTCAAGAACGTCTGCTTCCACCTGGAGGCGGGCAGGAGGTACAGGGTGACCCAGATAAGGGAGGTCCACCACGAGTGCAAGCTCCACGAAGGTGGCGTGCGCGTCGTCGAGGTGGAGCGCGTCCCGACCAGGGTCGCCGTGCCCGCTCGGTCCGCGATGGAAGGGGCGACCCTCACCTACGAGGAGAGCCGCTGCGCGTGGATCGGGTGCGCCAACTACAGGCTCTGCCACGCCCAGGGCGCCTCAGAGGGGATGAAGCTGAGGATCCTCTCGATAGAGGAGGCCGACGTCGAGTGCCCGAGGGCCCAGAAGCTGAAGGCCGTGGTCCTCGACTAGGTCGCACGCCTGCGGGCGTACATGACCGCGAAGAAGACCATGACCGTCGCGACGACGGGTCCGACGACCGTGCCGAACTCCGGTATGGCCGTGTCGTACACCGTCACCGTCACATGGTCCTCGTCCGTCAGCCCGTCCCCGTCGGTTACCGTGAGCGTCACGTCGTAGACGCCAGGGGTCCAGAAGGTGAATGTCGGCTCGGCTCCCGTCAGGGTCGTCGTCGAGCCGTTGTAGGTGAACTCCCACTCGTAGCTCGAGATGGCCACGTCGTCAGAGGAGGCCGTGCCGTCGAAGGCGACCGCGGTCCCGACGAACGAATCGATGTCGACACCAGCGTTCGCCGTGGGTGCAGTCCCCGTCGAGGTCACCGTGAATGTGTGTATGTCGTACGGGGCGTAGGTCGGTGACATCTTCTCGACGCCTGCGAGGTCATGGGCCACGATGTAGTAGTCGATCACGCTCCCAGCGACCTGGGACGGGATGACCGACTCGTAGGTGTCGTTCGATGCGGTCTGAGTCATCTGCACGCTCTCCCACGCTCCGCCGTCGACGCTGTAGACGACATCGACCGCGGCCGTGTCCACGCCCCTCCCGGCTGTGATGTCTGCGGTGAGCGTGAAACCGGACGACGAGTAGTCCATGGATGCGACGGGGGTGTGCGATATGTCGAACTGCCTCTCCTCCCTGTCCCCGGCTAGCTCCATGGCGAGCAGGATGACGGGGTAGTTCTCATCGAGGAGCGGTATGACCTCATCGTAAAGGTCCGGATGCTGCTCGGACCCGATCTCGATGCAGTAGGGGTAGACATCCGCCCCGCCGTACATCCAGTCAGTGGAATCACCGGTCGTCGCGTACAGGACCACCCCCTGTTCGGGGGTGTAGCCGTTGAGGGCGGCCATCTCCTCGCCTATCCTCACGAGGTCGGCGTCGTCAGGCGCGAGGACGTAGTCGTAGTTCCACGGCCACATGACAAGGTCGCCCGAAGTGTGGAAGTCGATGCCAATCTGGAAGTCGTGCGCCTCGACGAGGTCGCGGACCGCTTGTGTCTCCGGTTCCGAGAAGGGTGACTCTCCGCAGTAGGTGCTGGATGACGGGTCGTGCGAGGTCCCGGCGCCACCCCACTCCCCGTCTGGGTCGCCGTTCTGCGAGCCGTCGTAGTTGCGGTTGAGGTCGACGCCATAGGTGGCGTCGGCTGGAAACCAGTGCCTGTTCTTGCGCCAGCTGTCAGTGTCATGCATCGCGAAGTCCAGGCCGTCAGGGTTGACGACGGGTACGATCCAGGTCTCCCTGTTGTCGACCAGCCAACTGACTCGGGTGTCGTTCCCATAGTCGTCCGTCACGTTCTCGATGTATGACAGGGCGACCTCCATCCCGGGCCACTCTCCAGCATGGTGGAGGGCGATTATGATTGTCTCAGGTTCGTCCTCGTCGACCTCCACATTGTCGGAGATCTTGACCGCCAGGATGTCACGGTCGGCCGTGCCGTTGACCTTCTCCCAGCTGTCGCCTATGTCGTACACCTTCATGATGTCGCCGTGCTGCCCCTGGACCGTGTAGAGGTCGTCTTTGACCTGGCCGTAGTCATGGTATGTGTAGTACACGGGAGGGCCTGCCTCAGCGTGGGCGATGACATCCGGCTCGTCCGAACCAGGTGCGAGCGCCGGCAGAAGAACCGACACAGCGAAGAGAACGGACAGTAGAAGGACGGCACACATGCGCACCTGGAAACGCATAGTCACGCGAGACAGTACACTCAAAGTGGACTCCCCTCCGAGCATCTAGAAGCAATTGGGCGGACCCGTATATACTGATTCCCCTAGCCAGTTGGGCGGGACGGCCCTTACCCGCCGCTTACGGGCGGGAGGAAGGACACCTCGTCGCCATCCTTCAGGGTCCTGGACGGGGCCCCATACTCCTTGTTCACCGAGAGGATGATGTGATCCCTGAATTTTGCCATCTGGGGGAACTTCTGTATGTACTGATCGAGAAGCCCCTGGACGGTCGTCCCAGGGGTGACCTCCAGGTCATCCTCCTTTGAACCCACTATGTCCCTGAAAACCGCGAACAGCTTGACCTTGACCTTCAGACTAAGCACCTGAAGCCGATACGCTTCCGGTGGGGAGATGCGAGCGAGCGTATTCAATTCATCGCCTGCAAAGACGACAGGGTCAGGGAGTCGAGTGGATGCACCGGAAGCGTTCCTGACCACGACCAATCACAGAGTTCATTGCGGCGCACCAATTGTCGACGCGCCTTCGAAACATACTGGCAATGGCAATTGATAAATAACCTGATAACAAATCCGAACGTCATGGACTCGATGGACCGGAAACACCAAGCGAAATGTGTTATCAGGTCTTGTTCGAAAAGCTCTTTAAGCGAGAAACGTGGATTAGTGCATCCCGCGTTTCGGTAGCGCGTCACACCTCAGAGCGGAGTCCAGGCAGAGGTGGAGGGGGACCGGCATGAAACTTCTCTTCCGTGAATGAAGGGCAGGGCCATCGCTGGCTGACCGACAATCTAGGCCTGGATGAGGAATGAAGATCAACAGGGGGAGTAATAGCGTCTCCATCGAGTAACGGAAGAGGGGGCATTGTCGCCCCAGGAAACAAGGCTTCAGCCACGGCGAGAGGATGGGAACTCGAGCCCCAGATAACCTCCAATGCGAGGACGGTCCTTGAGAGGAGATACCTCAAGAAGGACGATGACGGCAAGCCCGTCGAGACACCCAAACAGCTCTTTGAGCGTGTCTCCAGGGCGATCGCGCTCGCCGAGAAGAACTACGGCAAGACAGACACCGAAGTCGACAAGGTGGCCGAGAGGTTCTACGAGATGATGGCAAGGCTGGAGTTCATGCCGAACAGCCCCACCCTGATGAACGCAGGGAGGGAGCTCGGCCAGCTCTCCGCGTGCTTCGTCCTCCCGATAGGGGACTCGATGGAGGACATATTCGATGCGATAAAGTATACGGCCCTCATCCACAAGTGCCTTGTGCCAGAGACACTCGTCATGACCGACTCTGGGTGCAGGACCCTGGGCACAATCGAGAGCGGAACCTGGATCGAGACACACGAGGGCATGGACCAGGTACAGGAGAGTCACTCGAACGGAGTCCAGGAGGTCTTCTCGGTAATCACCGAGGAGGGCAACACCATCACCGGTACCGCCCTCCACAGGCTAATGGCAAGGGTGGACGACGGTGACTTCGACTGGAGGAAGATAGGCCAGCTCAGGCCCGGTGCGACCCTGGTGATGAAGCTCGGCGGATGGCTCGGGGGGACGGAGGCCGAGGTACCACACGCCATCGAGGAGTTCTCGGATTCGACCGTGGACCCGAGGCTCATCCACGGGGACGAACCGGCGATCTGCGCGTTCCTGCGAAGGACCTTCACCGAGCATGGATGGATCAGCCCCGAGGGGGTCGTCAGCGTCAAGTGCCCGTCGGAGGAGTCCGCGAGGGACATCCAGACGATGATGTTCTACATAGGTGTCCCGCTCGGCAGGCGGCTAGACAGGCTCACCATCTGCACCAGGTCCGGACTGATGGTCTTCAGGGACAAGATCGGGTTCGACTCGATCATCCTGCGCAGGAGGCTCCATGGCATCGACCAGGAGACGATGGTAAGCGCCCTGGAGAAGGAGGGCTTGGCGCACGCCGAGCCAGATGACGAAGGGCACTACTTCGTCAAGGTGAAGGAGGTCCGGCCGGCAGGGAAGCGGGAGGTCGTGGACCTGACCATCCCCCAGCGTCACGCGTACCTCGCGAACGGCTTCATCTCCCACAACAGCGGGGGAGGGACCGGCTTCAGCTTCTCTCGGCTGCGCCCCGCCAACGACTCGGTCAAGAGCACAGCAGGTGTGTCGTCCGGCCCGATCTCATTCATGGAGGTCTTCAACGCCGCGACCGAGACCATCAAGCAAGGAGGGACCAGACGCGGGGCCAACATGGGGATCTTGCGCGTCGACCACCCTGACATCATCTCTTTCATAACCGCGAAGAAGGAGAGCGCGAAGCTCACGAACTTCAACATCTCGGTGGCCTTGACCGAGAAGTTCATGAAGGCAGTCGAAGAGGACAAGGACTACGACATGTTGAGTCCGAGGACCAAGCAGACCTCCGGCCAGATGCACGCGAGGAATGTCTTCGACATGATCGTCAACATGGCCTGGCGGAACGGCGAGCCAGGCATCGTGTTCATCGACAGGATCAACAGGGACAACCCGACCCCGAGCGTCGGTGAGATCGAGAGCACCAACCCGTGCGGGGAGCAGCCGCTGCTGCCCTACGAGTCGTGCAACCTCGGCTCGATCAACCTAGCGAACATGCTCGTGTTCAAGGGGGACAGGTACGAGGTTGACTACGACAAGCTCAGAGAGACGGTCCACTGGGCGGTCAGGTTCCTCGACAACGTCATAGACATGAACAAGTACCCGCTCCCCCAGATAGAGAAGATGACCCGGTCCAACAGGAAGGTCGGGCTGGGGATCATGGGCTTCGCGGACATGCTCCTCGTGATGGGGATACCGTACGACACCGAGGATGCGATCGACCTCGGCCGCAAGCATAATGAAGTTCATAGATGACGAGGGGCACCGCGCATCAGTCGCGCTGGCGGAGGAGAGGGGCAGCTTCCCGAACTTCGCCGTGAGCACTCTCGCGTCCAAGTACCCGAAGATCAGGAACGCCACTGTGACGACCATCGCCCCGACGGGGACGATCAGCATCATCGCAGCCGCGAGCAGCGGAATCGAGCCGATATTCGCCGTCGCCTACGTGCGGAACGTCATGGACAAGGACATCCTACCCGAGGTCAACCCGTTCTTCGGCGAGGTTGCGAAGGAGCGCGGGTTCTACACTGACGACCTGATGAAGGAGATAGCGACCAAGGGCTCCGTGAAGGAGATCACAGCGGTGCCTGAGGACATCAGGAGGGTGTTCGTCACCGCGCTGGACATCAAGCCCGAGTGGCACATCAAGATGCAGGCCGGCTTCCAGCAGCACACGGACAACGCTGTCTCGAAGACGGTCAACTTCCCCAACGAGGCGACGCCGAAGGATGTCGAGGACGTCTACCTGATGGCCTATAGGCTCGGGTGCAAGGGCGTGACGGTCTACAGGTACGGGAGCCGCGAGGACCAGGTCCTCAGCGTCGGCGGCGACGCCGCGAAGAAGGAGAAGGCCCTGGCACCGGAGGACGACGACTCCAAGGCGCCCCGGGCGAGGCCCTACCTCACGCGGGGGGCGACCCAGAGGATAGAGACCGGATGCGGCCACCTCTACATCACGATAAACCAGGACGACAAGGGCCTCTGCGAGGTCTTCACCCAGATGGGAAAGTCAGGAGGGTGCACGGCGTCCCAGTCCGAGGCCGTGGCGAGGCTGATATCCCTCGCCCTGCGTTCTGGGATCGACCCTGACAGCATAGTCAGGCAGCTGAGGGGCATAAGGTGCCCGTCGCCGCTCTGGCAGCCGGGTGGCATGGTCCTCTCCTGCAGCGACGCCGTGGCCAAGGCCATCGAGAGGTACCTCAAGGACTCGCCATCGGCGAAGGCTGCCAACGGAAGTGCGCAGCTGTCGTCCGATGGGCATGTCGAGAAGCAGAACCATGTGGACAAGGGGGACATCTGCCCAGAGTGCCCGGAGTGCGGGAGCATGGTCGAGTACGTCGAAGGCTGCGTCGTCTGCAGGACCTGCGGGTACTCGAAGTGCTGGTAGACAGGACGAAAAAGGGGAATCGCGCTGTTGGCCGGCCTGGGGATGCGTGGCCGGCCCAGCCCAATTTTATTCTCTAGCCGAGGGTAGCCTGCACGTAGTCCCAGCATGTATGTAGATCGGAGGGCCTGACCAGCTCATGTGCGGCAGGAGGCCCTCGGATGTGCCATCGGAGCTCGCCGCGGGGACGGCGATTGAGCATACCGCGGTGCTCCAGATGAGGGGGAGGGCCTCCGGCCCATCTTTCATAAAGCGCATATACCTCCCAATGCCAATAACCAGCAGGAGTGAGGGGCACGCCCTGCCCACGCACATGGTCGCTACCGAGCCCAAACAGCTGATCCGTGGACTGAAACCTGGCGAGAAGGTCGAGAGCTACTTCTCCGTCACGTACAAGAAGCCCGTGTCGGACTACAAGTACGGCTCGATGTTCGAGTTCCGGGTCGCTGACAGGAGCGGCCAGGCCACTGTCAAGTTCTGGGGCGGGGACGACAAACAGGCGGTCCAGAGGGTCCACGACTCGTTCGACAAGGGCGATGTCGTAAGGCTCAGGGCCGAGGCCGTGGACTACAGGGGGGCCATCGAGATATCCGTCAGCCAGAAGAACGGGGGCACCGTCACGCGCATGGGCGAGGGCGAGTACGATCTCTCCGAACTCGTTGACCGGATCGAGGACACGGAGAGGCTCGAGAAGCGGCTCTTCGAGATCATGGAGACCGTGGAGGAGCCGCACATGAAGAGGCTCCTCGAGAGCTTCTTCGGGGACCCTGGCTTCTTCAAGGAGTTCATGCTGTGCCCCGCGTCCATCCAGCTCCACTCGGCCGCCTTCGGCGGTCTCATACACCACACGGTCAACGTCGCCGAGATTTGCATCAAGATCATCCAGCTCCACCCTCAGCTCGACCATGACCTAGTCATGACCGGGGCGCTCCTACACGACATCGGCAAGGTGCGCAACTTCACCGTGACGACCAACATCAACGCAACCACCGAGGGGAACCTGCTGGGGCACATAACGCTCGGGGACGAGGAGCTCATGGCACGCATCTCCAAGATCGACGGGTTCCCAGAGGAGATCGCTCAGAAGCTCAGGCACATACTTCTATCGCACCACGGCAGGAAGGAGTGGGGATCCCCCGTGGAGCCGATGATGCCCGAGGCGCTCGCGGTGCACGAGGCGGATGACCTCGATGCGAAGCTCGACTACATGGTGGCGAAGCGCAGGGATGCCGTGACCGAGGACGACTGGGTCTGGGACCACCGCCTGGGCCGGCTGATATACCTGAAGTGACCGGGCAGTGCTCACATAGGCACGTCGCATCACACTATTAAGGCCATTTCTATACATCAATGCTCGCAACAGATAAATAGTGTACAGCAATTCGGGGCTGACAGAGGATGATCCCCATGAGGCCGATTAGGACCACGCTCACACCTGAAGAGATGCCAAAGAAATGGTACAACATAGCCCCCGACCTGCCAGAGCCGTTGGCCCCGCCGCTGCATCCGGCGACGAACAAGCCGATCACCCCCGCTGACCTGGAGCCCATATTCCCGAAGGCGCTCATAGCCCAGGAGGCCTCCACCGAGAGTTACATCGACATCCCGGACGAGGTCCTCCAATCCTACATGATGGCCACGCGGCCCAGCCCGCTCCAGCGCGCATTCAGGCTCGAGCAGGCGCTCAAGACACCGGCCAAGATATACTTCAAGCGTGAGGATCTCAGCCCCGCGGGGAGCCACAAGACGAACACGGCGTTCCCCCAGGCGTACTACAACATGAAGGAGGGAGTCGAGAAGCTCACGACCGAGACCGGGGCGGGCCAATGGGGGACCGCACTGAGCATCGCGACCAGCTACTTCGGGCTCAAGTGCCAGGTCTTCATGGTCCGCGCGAGCTACGACCAGAAGCCCTACAGACGCGAGATGATGCGCATCTTCGGAGCGGATGTCAGCCCATCCCCGAGCATGCTGACCGAGTTCGGCAAGAAGCTGCTCGCGAAGGACCCGAAGCACCCAGGTTCCCTGGGCATCGCAATCAGCGAGGCGCTGGAGACCTGCGTCAAGGACGGCAACTCGAAGTACAGCCTGGGGAGCGTCCTGAACCACGTGATGCTGCACCAGACCATCATCGGACAGGAGACGATGCTCCAGTTCCAGAAGCTAGGCGAGAAGCCTGACACCCTGATCGGCTGCGTCGGCGGAGGCTCCAACTTCGCCGGGTTCACGTTCCCGTTCATCGGTCAGAAGCTGAAGGGGAAGCTCGACACCGAGTTCATCGCCGTGGAGCCGAAGTCGGTCCCGAGCCTCACCGCCGGGAAGTTCGAGTACGACTTCGGGGACACGGCGGGCATGACCCCGCTCCTCCTGATGTACACGCTCGGCCACGACTTCATCCCGTCACCCATACACGCGGGCGGGCTGAGGTACCACGGGGCAGCACCGACGGTCAGCGCACTGGTCAAGCACCGCATCGTCAAGCCGGTCGCCTACGAGCAGAAGGAGGTCTTCGAAGCCGCTCTGCTCTTCGCGAGGGCCGAGGGAATCGTCCCCGCGCCCGAGGCCAGCCACGCCATAAAGGCGGCCGTCGACTGCGCCCTCGAGGCGAAGAAGAAGAACGAGAAGAAGGTCATAGCCTTCAACCTCTCCGGACACGGCCTGCTGGACCTCGCTGGATACCAGCAGTTCCTCGACGGCAAGATGGCCTGAAGGAAACCCATGCACAGGGCCGCGGAATGGACCCCGGCTCAAACTCATTTCACTTCTTTCAACCCAGCTTTAATGCCATCTTGCTGGCCCGCACAGCGCGGTCATGCGAAATAGGAGTCCTGGCCCTCGCGCAGCTCGCGGTAGGCGCGCCTGAACTCCGGACGGCTCACGACCGCGTCGACCTTCCTGTCGAGTTCGGCCTTCAGGTCCCCCTGGCGGTCGTGGAAGAACTCCCGTCTGAACGTGTCGGCTATGTCCGAAGAGTACTGCTGTGTCCCGAACATCACGACGGACGGCGAGCCCATGGCCTGCGATATGACGCTCAGTGGGACCGGCGAGCCGCCCTTGATGAGCTCGAGCATGTCCGGTGCGGAGCTGCCTAGCTCCTTGCCGACGGCGACCTTGCCGGTGCGTGAGACCTCGGCCGCCTTGATCTGGTAGACCCTGGAATCGGTGAAGATGAACGTGTCATGGCTCCCGTCGACGTGGTTCCTGCCGCTGAGCGCGCGCCACTCCTGCTTGCGCTCGCTCTCGTCGTAGCGGGTCTTCAGATACCACATGAATTCGTCTATTCCGTGGAAATCCATGTCCAGCGACAGTTCTCAAGGCGCCTGAGAACATCATCCTTTCGGTCCTGCGCCCTGTCGGGTCTCACCTGAAGCTCTCGCCCGTTATGAGCTCGTACATCTCCATGTACAGGGCCGAGACCTCCTTGATCTTGGCCTCTGGGAGCGCCGATATCTTCGGCTCGGCCTTCCCCTGCTTCCTCGCCTCCGAGAGCTTGTCGTAGTAGCCGAGCTTCCTGTAGTACTGCCGCACGTTCTCCTTGCTCAGCTCCAGGAACTCGCCCTTGGAGTAGCTGTCCCAGCTCCACCAGCGGTCCTCGTCGGCCGTGCCGAACGTGTCGACGATCATGAGGGCGCGCTCCTCGTCGTAGGCGTACTCCTTCTTCCCGTCGACATGGATGAGGTCCCGCTTCTCGACCTCCTCGGCGATCTTGTCGTCGATCTTGAGGACCGACTCGACGATCTCCTTGTACTCGTCGTTCGTGAGGGCGGCCATCTTCATGGCCTCCGCCTTGGTGAGGAGCCTGTCGACCTCCTCGAGCTTGGTGGTGAGCTCTATGAACGGCTCCGGCAGCTTGTCACCGTACTTGACCTCCTTGCCGGCCGGGAATCCCAGCTTCGAGGGCTTGACCTCGCCCTTGGAGATCCGGTCCCAGAACGAGCCCGCGACGTAGTGCCTGCAGATTACCTCGAGCGGGATCAGGTAGTTGGTGGTCTTCTTGTTGATCTTGGCGTACTCAAGGACCTGGACCTTCTGGACCCTCATCCTGTTCGGCGGGATGAACTCCCTGAAGTGGGTCTTCGCGCCGCATGACCGCGCCACCTGGAACCAGAACGCGCTCGACCTGCAGAGGGACTCGCCCTTGTGCGGGATCAGCGATGGGATTATCTTGTCGAATACGGAGATCTTGTCCGAGAAGACGAACTCCAAGGTGCGGGTGTCGACCTCGTAGACATCCTTCACCTTTCCCTGGCGGATGAGTTTCATACAGAACGATTGCGTGTAATCCATAATGGCTTTTAATGGTTTTGGTGCGAATGCGCATACTGACTGCGTCTGGAGGCAATCACTCCGCGGGGCTCCTGCACCCGTGTAAGGTGAAAACCATTAAGCGCGCACCTACCCCTCAAAGGCTCGAGGGACCGGATTTGGCGGAAGGGATTGCTGCACATTTCTCCCAGCGGGCCGGGAAGATGAGAGCCTCCGACGTGAGGGAGCTGTTGAAGCTGCTCCAGCTCCCGGACATGATCTCCTTCGCGGGTGGGTTCCCGAACCCGGAATCGTTCCCCACGGAGATCATCCGACAGATTGTCAACGACGTCCTGCAGAAGGACGGAGCCGCGGCGCTCCAGTACGGCATAACCGAGGGGTACGCGCCCCTGAGGGAATCGGTCGCGGAGCGCATGAGGGCGAGGGGGATGGCGGTCGAGAAGGACAACGTGCTCATAGTGAGCGGTTCCCAGCAGGTCATCGACCTCATGGGGAAGGTCTTCGTCGACCCGCAGGACATCGTGCTCATCTCGGCCCCGACATACCTCACCGCGCTGACAGGCTTCTCGGTGTACGAGGCCACCTTCGAGACAGTCCCGATCGACAACGACAACATGCGCATGGACCTCTTCGAGGAGAAGCTGGACAGGCTCGCCAAGAGAGCGACCGTCCCGGAGATAGTCTACGTCCTCCCGAACTTCCACAACCCAGCCGGGGTCACCATGCCCGAGAAGAACCGGAAGCGCCTGGTGGACCTCGCCTCCGAGTACGACTTCATAATCCTGGAGGACGACCCGTACAGGGAACTCAGGTACACTGGTGAGGACATCAGGCCGATAAAGAGCTTCGACACGGAGGGGCGGGTCGTCTACATGGGCTCGTTCTCCAAGATCCTTTCACCAGGGCTACGCGTCGGATACGTCCTCGCCGACCAGGAGATCATCAAGAAGCTGGTCATAGCGAAGCAGTCCGCGGACGTCTGCGCGAGCGTCCTCAGCCAGCGCATCGCCCACGAGTACATAGTCCGGGGGCACATCGACCAGCAGATCGTCAGGATCAGGCAGCTCTACGCGAGGAAGCTGAACCTCATGCTCCGCGGGCTCGAGGAGTTCATGCCCGAGGGCGTCAAGTGGATCCGGCCCGACGGAGGGATGTTCCTCTGGGCGACCCTGCCCAAGGGGCTCAACTCCCCAGATCTGCTCGAGAGCGCCCTCAAGAAGCGCGTCGCCTTCGTCTCCGGCAGGGCGTTCTTCCCCGACCCCAAGGACGGTGCGCCGTATATGCGCCTGAACTTCACCCACCCGACCGACGAGCTCATCACGGAGGGGCTCAAGCGCCTGGGCGCCGTCGTCAACCAGGAGATGGTCTCCATGTGGGACCGCTCGGGCGACGCCGACGGGAAGAAGATACACGAAGCTGTCCGCGGCGACCTCGTCGGGAAGTCCTAGAAGACGTCCGCTCCAGCGTGGACGACTATCCCCTTGTCGGTGATCGAGTAGGGCTTGACCCTGCGCGAGTGGGGCGAGCGCCTCATCTTCAGTATCCGCACCGTGAGCTGGACCTCGCCGCCATCCTTGGGCTCCTCGGACTGCAGGAGTATGACGCCGTCGGCGGTGTACTCCGCGAGACCGTCCCTCGACGACCTCGGATTCTCGTCCTTGACCTCGGCCGTCAGCAGCGTGGTCGCGCCAGTGCTCCTCAGGAGCTGGCAGAGGTTGAACAGGTTGGACCGCCGCTCCGCCTCGTCCTCGAACATCATGTTGAGCAGGGAGACTGAATCGATGACCACGCGCTTCGCCCCGAAGGTCTTCACGAACTTGGGCAGGTCGCTCTTGATCCGCGTGACCGTCGTCTTCGCGTCAGAGGGCTCGAGCTTGAATATTCCGAGCTTCTTGGCCTCCAGTGCCGGGGTCACGTCCCACCCGAAACCCTTCGCGTTGGCGATGACCGAGTCCTTGTCCTCCTCCAGGGAGATGAACAGGCATGGTTCCGAGTTCCTCAGTCCCTCGACCAGATACTGGAGCCCGAACGTGGTCTTGCCGGTTCCGAACGAGCCCATGACGACCGCTATGTGGCCCTCCGGGAGGCCGCCCTGAAGCATCTCATCCAGACCCACTATGCCCGTCTTGACCCTGTTCTCTGGCATATCGTCACCCGACCCGCTCGGTGTTGATGACCACGAACCCGCTCTGGGATGTGATCAGCGTTGCGAAGCGCGCGATCCGCTCCTGGTCCAAGTGCGGGAGCACGCTCATGAACTTCTCGACGTAGAGATATCTCTGCCTCTTCGAGGTGTGGTGGTACTTGGCCCACTCGAACCTCAGGACGCCGTCCACGCTGTCGATGATGATCTGCTGCCGCCTGCTGTCGAGCACGTCGTCCGTGAGGATGACGTAGAAGACCGCGTTCCACTTCTTGGCCATGCGCTGGATCCCCTTCAGGAGGGAGACGACATCCTCGAACTTCACGCTATCCGAGACGACGAGGTCGGTCAGCGAATCGATGATGACCATGCTCCTCGGGGCGTTCGCGTCGAGGAAATTCACGAGGGATTCGAGGACGCCGTCCTCCTTCTTCTCGGAGAACAGCCCCTGCCCATTGGATTCGCTGTTCGGCTCGACCCACGCCGTCGGAACAACGGTCCGCATGAAGTACCGGCTCGAGAAGTCCCTGAAGAGGAGGCCACCCGAGAGGGCGTCGTGGAAGTCCCTGTTGAACGAGAGCTTGACCTCGCGTAGGAGGTCGTCCTTCGATCTGGAGAATGTGATGTACGCCATCTTCTCTGGGAGGATGGCGTCCTTGCCCGCGTGGCCCAGCATGAACGACCTCGTCTCAGGGAAGTCCTTCACGATCCCGAGCTTCGCAGCGGACGTGAGCGCGAACTCGAGCGCGCCGCCGCCGACGTCCCCGAGGAGGAGCACGACCGAGCCCACTGGCACGCCGCCTCCAATTATGGAATCGAAGTCCGCGACCCCGGTGGGTATCCTGGGCACATCCCCTTCTGACATAAACGGGGCTCGCATCAGATTGCGTGATATTGAAGCTTTGGGGAACGGCGAGATTCTCAGGCCACGCGCGCGCATTCCGTCGCACACGAGGACGCGACCGAGGTCAACTCGTCTTCGTGACCATCTCGAGGAGCATCTCGAGCGCGGTCTCGGCGGCCTGTCTCTTCACCGAATCCCTCGACCCGTCGAAGACCTTCCGCTTGCAGGCCAATGATGACCCGGAGCTCACCGCGATGTAGACGAGCCCCACGGGTTTGCTCTCGGTCCCTCCGGCAGGGCCGGCGATCCCAGTTATCCCCACCCCGATCTTGGACCCGAACTTCGAACGGGTGCCGGAAGCCATCTGGAGTGCGACCTCCTCGCTCACAGCCCCCTTGGACCTCAGTGTGCCCTCGTCGACTCCAAGGAGCGACACCTTGGCTTCGTCGCTGTACGATATGACACCGCCCAGGAAGTAGTCGCTGCTACCAGGGACATCGGTGATCATATCCCCCAGGAGCCCACCGGTGCAGGACTCGGCCACGGATACGGTCAGTCCACGGTCCCTCATCGCCCTGCCGACGTCATCAGCGAGCAAGGCACTTCCTTCCGCTCTTCTTCGGCTGAAGACCCGCATCACGCAGGCGCTGTCGGCCCTCGATGGCCTCGACGATATGGGCGACGGGCTCGGGGACAAGGCTCTGCCACTTCCCTCCGGAGGCTATCCTCCTGCGTATCTCCGTACCGGAGTACCTCGTCATGTCGTACTCACGGGTCTTCTTGACGGCATAACCCGCCTCTGAGAACAGTGAGCGCGTGAGGGCGCTGTTGGAGTAGACGGCATCGAACGGGGGGACATAGGACTCGACGTGGTTCACCCATGCAGCGTATCTGTTGACGTCACGGATGGGGATCATGTGGACCCGGGCGCGCTCCGATGGCGTGAGCGACGAGTAGATCATCTGATACCTCTCGCCCGCGGTGAAAGGGTTCACGGCCGTGTGGGACTCCTCGGCGCTGCCTATGACCACGACTAAGTCATCGCATTCGCCCAGAACCTCCCGTATGACGGAAAGGTGTCCCTTGTGGAAGGGCTGGAAACGCCCGATCACCAGACCACGCATGTGAGCATCCTCCTATGCCCGGTTCACCGACACCCTCTCCACGACCGGGGCCGGTGGGGTCCTCTTGCTCGCGACGAGGAGGGCAAGCTTGTCGAGCAGGCCCTCTTTGCGCGCGCCTACGAGTGCATGCGCGAGTACGTCGTTGAATGTGCGCACGGGCACGACCGCTATCTTCTGAAGGTACTTGTCCTCCAGCAGCACGTCCTTCATGTTCTGCTCGGGGATGAGCACCTTCTTGAGGCCCATCTCGGCCGCCGCCTCGATCTTGGCTGTCACGCCTCCGACCGGAAGCACCTGGCCCCTCACGCTGAGGCTGCCCAGTCATGGCGACGGTCTGGTCCACCTCGATCTCCTCGAACGCCGATATGACCGCCGTCGCGACCGAGATGGAGGCGCTGTCGCCCTCGATGCCGTCGTAAGTGCCGATGAACTGGACATGGACGTCGTGGTTGCTGATGTCCTCGCCAGTGTACTTCTTGATGAGGGCGGAGACGTTCTGCACCGACTCCTTGGCGATCTCACCGAGCTTGCCGGTGGCGATGATCTTCCCGCCCTCCCTGGTATGGGCGGGCGTCACCTCGGCCACTATCGGGGTGACGATGCCGGAATACTCGGACATCGACGACTCGGCGTTGAGGACCGCCAGCCCGTTGACGATGCCGATGATCGACCCTTCGGTGAGGCAGGTCTTGTAGTCCTTCCTGCGCTCGACCGCGCGGTCGGTCACCTGCTGCTCCAGGGACCTGGCAATCTTCTTCGCATCTGTGACATGTATGGCGTCGACGATGTCGGCCGCCCGCTCCCTGGCTATGTCTCCGGCGACCCTGACCAGCCCGCCGAGCTCACGCAGCCGCAGTGTCAGCATGCCGCGACGCCCGGACCTGCGCTGCGCCTCCCGGATGATCTCGGAGACCGCGCCCTTGTCGAAGTGCGGGATCTTCTTGTCCTTCGACACCTCCTGGGCGACGAACCGTATGAGCTTCTCCCGGTTGGCATCTGTGTCGGGCATGGTGCTGCGCATGAAGATCTCGTAGCCGTAGCCGCGTATCCTCGACCTGAGCGCTGGGTGCATCCCCGAGACGGCATCCAGGTTGCCTGCCGCAACCAGTATGAAGTCGCACGGTACGGGCTCGCTCTTGACCATCGCGCCGGAGCTGCGCTCGCTCTGCCCGATGATGGCGAACTCGCCCTCCTGGAGGGCCGTCAGCAGGCTCTGCTGGCTCTCGATCCTGAGCATGTTGATCTCATCGATGAACAGGACGCCCTTGTTCGCCTTGTGGATCGCCCCGACCTCCAGCCTCTCGTGGGCCGGGGTCTCCAGACCGCCGCTCTGGAACGGGTCGTGCTTCACGTCCCCGAGGAGGGCGCCGGCGTGGGCGCCAGTGGCGTCGATGAACGGCGGCTGCTCGTCCGCCATGTGGCGTTATGAGCAGCTTTGGCACCATCAGGGTCTCCTTGCCTCTGCCCGGTGTACCTGAACAGCATGAGGAGGAGGAAACCGCCTATCAGCCCGATCAACAGGAAGGTCGGGTCCCCGTACCAGATTGTCATCATCACGTGACAGGACTATGAACATGAAGAACAGACCGTAGATCCAGCGAGTTCTTCTGGGCCTTCTTCTGCTCCGCCTCGCGCTTCTGGGCGTGGACGATCTCCTTGCCCTTGCCGGCCGGGACGATGCGTATCTTCGGCTCGTTCGGGTCCTCGGGGTTGTGGTACGCGATGACATCCTGGAGGTCTCCCTTTGGCAGGATACTCGATCATCGAGCGGGCCAGCATCGACTTGCCCGTGCCCGGGTCCCCGATGAGCATGACGTGGCGCTTCTGCTCAGCCGCCTTCTTTATGACGTTGACCGCCTCGTCCTGGCCGATCACCTGATCGACGAGATGCTCGGGAATCTTCACGTCGGCGGTGGTCTCGAAGTGTTGAGACCTCATCCAATCCTCGATGTCGGGGAGGCCGAGCTCCGCCCCCCTGGAATCAACCTCAGGCATCAGCTACACCAGTATGTCGAAGCTATTAAGCTTGAGTGCTAAATAAGGCTTGCGCCGCGAGTCGGCGAATGGTGAGCAGAGCCAGCATGCCGGGGTGCCTGTTTCCGAACAAGGGCACTTACGCCCGTCCCGGGGCAAGTTTAAGGACATGGCGGCTCATCGGAAGGACAGGTTCCGCATGAGGTTGGACGAGCTCGACATCGACCCCAGGATCGTGGCCAAGCTCAAGGAGGATGGCATCGAGACGCTCTATCCTCCTCAGGAGAAGGCCATCGGCCCAGCCCTCGCCCGCGAGAACATCGTGCTCGCCATACCCACGGCATCGGGCAAGAGCCTGGTCGCCTACCTTGCCATCCTCCAGGCCGTTCTGAAAGGGGGCAAGGCCCTCTACATCGTCCCCCTGAGGGCCCTCGCTTCCGAGAAGCGGGAAGACCTCGCCGCGTTCGAGAGCCTCGGGATCAAGGTGGGCGAGTCCACCGGGGACTACGACGAGGTGGACAACAGGCTTCACAAGTACGACGTCATCGTCGCGACGTCAGAGAAGGTCGACTCCCTCATGAGGCACAGGGCCAAATGGCTCGAGCAGCTGTCAGTGGTGGTCGCGGACGAGGTGCACCTCATAAACGACCCCGACAGGGGGCCCACCTTGGAGGTCATCCTCGTCAAGTTCAGGACGTTCAATCCGGGCGCCCAACTCATAGCCCTGTCCGCCACGATGCGCAACTCGGCCGAGCTCGCGGCGTGGTTGGACGCGAGGCTTGTGCAGAGCGACTGGCGACCAGTCCCCCTCAAGCAAGGTGTCTACTGCGACGGTGAGGTCTTCTTCACAGACAACACCCGGAGGAAGGTCCTCTCGGACGACCCGGTCGAGGGGCTTGTCTCTCAGACTCTGGATTCGGGCGGCCAGGCCCTCGTGTTCGTCAACTCCAGACGGTCATGCGAGTCCCTGGCGCTCTCGCTGGGGCCCTCGGTCAAGAAATACATGCGGGAGAAGGACGAGGGGATCTCGAGAGCAGCCAAGAGGCTTGCTAGCGAGCAGGAGGAGCCGACCGACCTGGGTGCAAGGCTCGGAAGGGCCATCAGGAACGGATGCGCGTTCCATCACGCTGGGCTCACCAACGCCCAGAGGAAACTGGTCGAGTCGTCGTTCAAGGAAGGCCTGCTGGGGTGCATAGTCGCCACCCCTACCCTTGCGGCCGGGATCAACCTGCCGGCCAGGACCGTCGTCGTCAGGGACGTGAGGAGGTACGACGCCAACGCCGGCTTCGCCCACATCCCGGTCCTCGAGGTCCGCCAGATGTGTGGCAGAGCCGGGAGGCCCAGGTACGACAAGTTCGGAGAGGCGGTCCTCATCGCGAAGAACGACGGTGAGAAGGACCTGCTGCTCGAGGAGTACCTGCTCGGGGAGGACGAGAACCTGTACTCGAAGCTCGGAACGGAGCCGGCGATCAGGTCGCACGTGCTCGCCCTCATCGCGACGAACGAGACGCCGGACATGGTCGCCCTCAACGGGTTCTTCGAGAAGACATTCCTGGCCCACCAGACGGATGCATCCTATCTTCAGGAGACCGTCTCGGGCGTCGTCGAGTACCTGCGCAGGGAGGGCATGGTGAAGGAGGGGGAGGCGTTGAGGGCGACCCCGTTCGGGAAGAGGGTCAGCGACCTCTACATCGATCCCCAGTCCGCCGTGGTCATCAGGGATGCCCTCGAAAAGCCTGGCTCCAAGAGCGAGTTCGGGCTCCTACATGCGGTCTGCGCCACGCCCGACATGCAGCTGATGTACCTCCGGCAGTCGGACTACGAGCAGATCGAGGAGTACCTCGGCTCGGTGAAAGACAAGATGATACGTGAGGCCCCGGACGACCTGGCAACGTATGAGATATTCCTTTCGGAGGTCAAGACCGCGAGGCTCCTCCAGGAGTGGGTCACCGAGGTCCACGAGAACGACATCGCGGAGGCGTTCGGGGTCGGCCCCGGGGACATACGGACGAAGGTCGACCTCGCCAAATGGCTCATACACGCGACAACGAGGCTCGCTGAGGTGTTCAACCCGGAGACCGTGGAGACCGTCAGGGAGCTGGAGACAAGGCTGACGTACGGGATACGCCCGGAGCTCCTCGAACTCGTCAAGCTCAGAGGCGTGGGCAGGGTCAGGGCTAGGGCTTTGTACTCGAGGGGGATCAAGGGCCTCGAAGACCTGAGGAACACGAACTACGACAGGCTGAAGCAGATCCCGACGATAGGCGAGACGGTCGCTAGGAGGATCAAGGACCAGCTGGGGCAGACAGACCCCACCGTCCCTGCGACGACGCCGGACGGGCAGCGGTCCCTCGGTGACTTCAGGTGACTTTCAAGACGTTTAATCTATACGGGCGGGCATGTGAGGACCGATGGACGGAGAGAGAGGGAAGGGACAGGAGCTTCCTTGGCTGAAGGCGTGGACCGTGGCGGTCCCCGTCGGGACGGCCGAGAGCTTCCTCAGCGAACAGGTCGCCGTCGCGAGAGAGCGTGGGGTGGACCTGCTCGTCCTCAGAGATGACCTCGTGTTCGGCTCCGATCACTTGCTGGCGGGACTGTACCACGCGCGCAGAGCGCTCGAAGACGGGAGGAACTCGTCAGACTCGCTGACCATGGAGACTCTCCTGTACATCTCGGGCGAGAGGCAGCTGGGAGCAGCGATCAAGAAGATGGCCGTAGGTCCAGCTACGACCGAGGTGGTCGTTACGCAGCTCTCGCCGGGGGACTTCCCCGCAGGCGATGGCTGGACCCAGCTCCAGAGCGCTCGTACGCTCACGGAAAGGCGTGCACTCATCAGGTTCGGCATCACGGAAGAGGAGCTCGGCACCCTCCCCGGCGACAGGTGGATGGAACTGGTCCTCGAGAAGGTCGCCGCGGTGGACATCATCAAGAGGTGACCCCGTGGTACAAATAATAAGAACCCACGGCGATTCACCATCCCCGGGGGAATCCTAACGGCTGCGATCATCGAGTGCGTGCCCAACTTCAGCGAAGGGCGGCGTAAGGACGTCGTCGACAAGATCGTCCACTCAATCCGATCAGTGCCGGGGACGAAGGTCCTCGATGTCGAGAGCGACGCCGACCACAACAGGTCGGTCATCACGTTCGTCGGGAACAAGGAGAGCGTCCATGAGAGCGCCTTCCGGGGGGCACGGGCGGCCTCCGAGCTCATCGACCTCACCAAGCACAAGGGGGAGCACCCGAGGATGGGGGCTCTCGACGTCCTGCCGTTCATTCCCATATCAGGGGTCACCATCGAGGAGTGCGTCGAGGTGGCGAACCGCACTGCCGCCAGGATCTGGAAGGGGCTCAATATCCCGTGCTACATGTACGAGGCGGCGGCGAGGAGACCGGACCGGAAGAACCTCGAGAACGTCCGCAGGGGACAGTTCGAGGGACTGAGGGAGGCCGTGCTCACTGACGACTCCCGGTACCCGGACTACGGGTCGAAGGGACTCCACCCGACCGCTGGCGCGACCGCGGTCGGCGCCAGGATGCCACTCATAGCCTTCAACGTCAACCTGAACTCCACCGATGTCGAGATGGCCAAGGCCATCGCGAAGAAGATCCGGGCCAGCAGCGGGGGCATGCCGCACGTCAAGGCGCTCGGATTCACGCTCAAGGAGAAGAACATGGTCCAGGTCTCGATGAACCTCACCGACTACACGGTCACGCCGATCTCCAAGGTCTTCGAGGCCGTGAGAACGGAGGCGGACGCCCTCGGGGTGGAGGTCGCGAACGGGGAGATCATAGGCCTGATACCGCTCGAGTCAGTCTGCGACCTCGCCGCGAGGTTCCTCAAGCTAGATGGTTTCACGAGCCGACAGGTGCTCGAGAGGAGGATATGGGCATGAGGAGCCTGGACGGTCTCCGCTCGTTCTGTGACGAGCTCGCATCAGACCTGCCGGCGCCAGGGGGCGGAACGGCCTCCGCGGCTGCAGGCGGGATGGCGGCCTCGCTCATGGTCATGGTGTGCGCGATAACCCGCAGGAGCAAGAGGTACGAGACCTCATGGGCGGAGGTCGACAAGCTCAGACCCGAGCTCGATGCCTGCAGGCAACGGCTCATAGCGCTCTCGGAGGAGGACTCTGACGCCTACGACGAAGTCGTCGAGGCCCTGCGCGGGAGGAAGCAGGTCGATAACGAGGAGACGAGGGGAAGGGTCGAGCAGGCGGTCGCGCACGCGACCGACGTCCCGCAGATGACCGCCTCGGAGTGCCTCAAGGTGCTCGAGCTCGCGGACTCGGTAGCCCTGCACGGGTCCAAGAGTGCGTACTCGGATATCGGGGTCGCCGTCCTCCTCGCGAACGCGGGCCTCAAGGGGGCTCTCATGAACGTGATGATCAACGTCGACGGAAGCAAGGACGAGGTCTACAAGGAGAGCATGAGGAGGGAGGTCTCAGAGTCAAGGACGAAGGGGGACTGCCTCGCGAAGACCGCTCTCGAGAGGCTTGGCAAGGGACACCACGCCTGAATGACTGGCTTTATATCCAGCCCAGTCATATCAGTCTTGATAGACATAACGATAGCTTTAATATCGCACAGCAAAATGAGAACATCAACGATTCGTGCCAGCAGGCTACCAGGTTGTGAGCCTCGGGCATAAAGGGATTGGTGAGATTGGCCGGCAGTTACCTCAAGAGCCTCCAGCTTGCCAAACAGCTGGAGGAGCGGGCCAAGGAGGCCTCTAAGAACAGGGAGTCCGCCGAGAGGGAGCACGACACCCTTGAGCGGTTCATCAAGGACTGCAGGGAGAGCGACGTCGACCTCGATGAAGCCGAGAAGTACCTGGCCGAGTTCACCGCATCGATGGCCTCGAAGGACTACATCACCGCCCTCGGGCAGGTGCGGAAGGCGAACGAGGCTGCCAAGACAGCTTTCATCAAGAGGATCGGCGACATCGCCGACTCCGTCGATTCACTCCTGACGCTGGGACAGGTCCCGGCGGCAGATTCCAAGGGCGCCCTCGACATGCTCGAGAAGAGCAAGGGACTCGTCGTCAGGGACGACCTGGAGGGCGCGATGAAGGCCGTCAAGGGCGCGTACGACGCGGCCGAGCGGGCCCTCCACGAGATGTTCTCGATCCAGCTCTCCCAGGCCCAGGAGGTCATCATCCAGGCTAAGGAGATGGGCGAGGACGTCTCGATATACGAGGACCAGCTCTCCAGGGCCAAGGCGGCGATAGAGAACCAGGAGTACGAATCCGCCGCATCCCTCATCAAGGAGGCGATCGAGGGGGCAGGGGACAATGTCAAGTCGCAGGTGACCACCGCGATCTCACGCGCGGAAGAGCTTGTGGCCGCCGGGGAGGAGCTCGGCGCGGACATGACCCGCATCAGGAACCATGTGGAGCGAGCGAGGAGTTCCCTGGACTCGCTCAGATACAAGGAAGCCCTGGCCTACGCGAAGAGGTGCATAGGCGACGGGGAGAACATCATCTCATCGAAGTTCCAGGAGACCTCGAGAGAGGTCAGGGAGGGCATCAGGAAGCTGAAGAGCGTCAACGAGGACGCGACGATGCCCCAGGAGCTGCTCGACCAAGCCCAGGCCGCCCTCAATGACAAGAAGTACATCGAGGCGCTCCACGCGCTCATCCTAGCCAAGGAGAAAGTGCACAAAGGGCAGTTCGATTCCGTCCTGGAAGTCATCTCGCGCGCGCGGGACAAGTTCATCCTCGCTAGGAAGGTGGGCGTGGACATGAGCAGGTCCATGACCCTGTTGAACACCGCAAGGGACAGCTACAACCTGGGCAAGTTCGAAGACTCCATAAGATACGCGGAACAGGCCCAGAAGGAGATCGAATCGTCCCTGGATGTCTTCTACAAGGCCAGGGACGACCTCGTCGAACTCGCGAAGGCGATCAAGGCGGCGGGCGACCTCGGGGTCGACGTCGCCGAGCTCAAGACCAACCTGGCCGAGGCGAAGAGGTCCTTCGAGGACAAGGCATACAAGAAGACCGCGGAGATCACCAGCGAGGCATTGACCCGTTCCCGGAGACTGTCGTACGACAGGGCGAAGGAGGTCGTCGACGAAGCTGACCGGGCCATCACCCTTGCGAAGGCCATGAATGCGGACACGGAGCAGGCCGAGACGGCACTCCAGAAGGCCGTGGAGTCCCTCTCGGACGAGAAGGTCCCCGAGGCACTTGGATACGCCAAGGCGAGCCTGGACGGCATCACCGCGTCCCTGACGGGCGCGTTCACTGACAAGCTCAACAATCTCGAGCAGTTCATCAAGGGCTATCCAGAAGGAGAGGACATCGGCGATGTGCACCAGCTCATCGAACAGGCGCGGGCGGCTCTCGCCGAGCACGACTTCCAGAGGACATCTGTGCTCCTCAAGGAGATAACGCAGAGCATAGAGAGGAGCGGCGAGGACACCTGCAAGAGGTTGATAGACGGTGCCGCAGAGAAGCTCGCCGTCCTGGCCTCGATGGGAGGCGACGTCTCGGACCTCGACATCCTCATGACACGCGCCAAGGACTCGCTGGACAAGAGGGTCTACGACGAGGCCTCGATGAAGGCGAAGGACATCGCGACGCACGCCGACGAGCAGATGACGAAGCTCATCCAGGCCGAGTTCTCCGCGTTCAAGGACGCGGTGGAGGAGGCACGCTCCATCGGCATAGACGTCGACGACACGAAGACCGCGCTGAAGGATGCGAGGGCGAGAGCCGACGTTACCGATTTCGCAGGCGCTCACAGGATCGTATTCGATATCAAGGCCGGGCTGAGGTCCAGGATCGCGCAGCACGATTCGGTGAAGGACAGGATCCGCCGGGCAGAGGAACTCATCCAAGAGGCAGGCCGCACGAAGGCGGACACCACCTCCATGGCAAAGAAGCTCGAGGACGCCAGGGGCGTGTTCTCCCAAGGGCGCGTCGACGAGGCGCAGGGGATGCTCGACGCCCTCCTCGCCGAGGCCGAGAGGAACCTGGCCATGTACCTTGCTGCCAAGTCCATCCTGGCGATCAAGGAGATCCTGGACATCGCCCAGGAGTACGAGATCCCGATGGATGTGCCCCAGAGGTCCCTCGCCGAGGCCAAGGACCTGATGAAGAGGAAGGGCTACGAGGAGGCGCTCACGGTCGCGAAACGCGGCTTCGATGAGGCCAGGTCCGCTATCTCCGTCGCCGTCGAGGGGATGGTCAAGGACCTACAGCGGCTCCTCACGGACGCGAGGAACTGTCGGCATAGACACTTCGGGGCCGGAGAAGCTCGCAGAGAAGGCATCGGCCCTCGCCGGGAGCGGCGAGTTCACAGACGCGCTCAAATGCATCGAATCGGCCAAGGGCGACATCGACCACGTCAAGAGCCTCAGCACGCAGGCGACGGTCGAGATAAGGACCGCGAGGTCCAACCTCAGGGACGCCGAGACGCTAGACATGGATGTCGGAAGGGCCCGGGAGCTCCTCGAGCAGGCCGTGGATGCCCTCACCCGTCACCAGTATGCCATAGCGCTCGAATTGTCGAGGAAGTCCTCAGACGCGTCCATCGAGATCAGCAAGACGAGGATCTGGGAGACGCTCGAGCGGCTCAAGGAGCGCGTGGACAAGGCGGCCTCGGAAGGCTCCCCGATGGGCATGGCCGAGAGGTGCATATCCGAAGGGACCCAATCGTTCAGGGACGGCAGGTACCAGGACGCGCTCAGGCAGGTGATGCTCTGCGAGGCGGAGATGGAGAGGGCCGAGCTACAGCGCGAGATAAGCACCAAGGCCGTCGAGAACGCCCGCAGGAAGCTCGAGGAGGCGGCGGTGATGGGCATCAGGAGCCCCGGTTTCTCCAAGTTCGTCGAGAAGGCGGAGGCTTTCCTGGCCGAGGGCAAGTACGTGGACGCGATGACGGCCGCCATCGAGAGCGGCGACGAGCTGCACCTGATGAGGGAGAGCCTGGACAGCGTCCGCATAGAGTTCAGCGCGGTGAAGGAGCAGATCGAGAGGCTCAAGAAGGTCAACATAGAAACCTCGGACCTCGACGAGATGCTCGACATCGCCCACGATCATCTCACGAAGCACGACCTGGCGAGGACGCAGGACGCCCTGAGGCGCTGCGCCGCCAAGGCGGCATCGCTCTTCGAGAACTCGATGACCGACGTGGTCGCCGGGAACCAGGCACTCATCGCGAAGGCGAGGTCGATGGGCATCAACACGAAGCCATGCGAGGACCTCTTGGAGGTGGCGAAGACATCCTTCGCCGAGAAGCTCTGGGACTTCGCATACCAGCAGGCCCAGGCGTGCAGGGTCCAGTGCATGCAGCTCATAGGGAAGAAGATGTCGAACCTCATCTCGGACGTGAGGGCGAAGAGCGACGCACTGGCGAACATCGGTGCGTCCGTCAAGCCGGTCGAGGAGATCCTCGATGAGGCGAACAAGGCGGCTGAGACGGGGGACTCCGAGGCCGCGTTCTCCGCCCTGATGAACGCCGACCAGAGGCTGCAACAGATCGAGGACATCCACAAGAAGTACATCGACATCGCGCTCGCGGCCGAGAGCGCCGTTCAGGTGCTGGCCGCGTACGGCATCCAGTCCAAGGAGGCGGAGAGGCTGCTGGCGCTCGCGGACATAGAGAAGGAGCGGGACTACGACTCCGCGGTCGAGTTCGTCGCAGAGGCGCTGGACAGCGCCAAGACGACCATGGAATCCTATTCGCCTGAGCTCACCGGGGCGATCTCGACGCAGGGACTGCAGGCCGGGTACGAGGGCGAGGTCACGCTCAAGATCTCCAACAGCGGGCGCGCGCTCGCGAAGGACCTCAAGATCGACATCGAGGGCGACTACGAGCTCATGGGGGCGACGGTCCCTGGGTCGATCAGGCCGTCCGATGCGGCGGAGGTCGGCGTGAGGCTTGTCCCGAGACACGGAGGCACGGTCCCGCTCAGGGTCAGGGTCTCGGCGAAGAGGCATTTCGACGGGAGGGTCCAGACCTTCGAGTTCGAGGACTCGCTGAAGGTGTACGAGCCAGGGCCGCCGTTCGAGGTCGCGAGAGCCTCCGAGCTGACGAAGTGCGTCTCATGCCAAGGCAGGATTAAGCCCGGCTTCGACATCGTGAGCTGCAGGTGCGGGAGCGCGCTCCACCTCGCGTGCGCGAAGAGGAACGCGGTGTGCCCCGTCTGCGGTCAGAAGTACAGTTTCTAGCCGGATCCGGCGATCCGGGCGCTCGATATCCTCACCGGTGGCGCGACGACGCCGTAGGCGCGTCTCTGCTTCTTGCCGACCATGTCTATCCTGGACATGAGGTCGAACATGCTTATCCCGATGGTCGACTGCTTGAGTGCGGGGCCGACCTCGCCTTTCTTGACCCTGTAACTCTCCATCATCAGGCCCGACAGTTCGCCGGTCGCCAGGTTCGGGTAATCGAGGGTCAGGCGCAGGTACACCCCGTCCTTGGTCTCCTCGACCATCTCGTCGAGGGACGATCCCTTCTTGCCGACGACCATGTTGGTCATCGATATGCCTGGCGGGCCCCTGTAACTCCACACGGAGCCACCCCTTGAGGAGTTGCCGGTGCTGGCCACGCCATCCTTGCCGGCCGTGTAGGAGTCGTAGAGGTACGTGCGCAGCACCCCCTTGTCGACGACCTTCTTCGGGGCGCAGGGCGTGCCCTCGCCGTCGAAGGCCGTGCTCCCCGAGGCCCATTCGATCAGCGGGTCCTCCGTGATCGTCAGCAGCTCTGAGCCGATCCTCTCCCCCTTCTTGCCCGCGAGGTAGCTCCTGCCCCTCTGGACGCTCTCCGCGCTCGCTCCGCCGGCTATCCCGTTGCTGAGGATCCACGCGAGCCCGATCGGGTCGATGATCACAGGATAGTCGCCCGTCTCCATCCGGACCTGTCTCAGGCCCCTGACCGCGCTCTCCCTGGCGGCCTTCCCGACGAAACCTATGAACCCCTCGTCGAGCCGTCTCCCGGACATCCCCTCTACGCCGGAGAACATCGTGTCGCCCGACTTCGCGACGACCTCGGCGAAGACTTCGTAGGAGGTCATCCGCTGGGACGCGCTGAACCCGTTGCTGTTGGCGAGTGCGACCTCGCTGCTGGCAACGAGCGCGCCCGCGTTGACCGAATAGACGCGCGGGTCGTCGCCCGCTATCACTGCGACGTCCATCACCGTCTCGACGACCGCCTCGGGAGGTGTGTCAGCCACGCGCGGGTCGTACAGCCCGGCGAGGCGCTTGACCTTCGACCGCTGTGGCAGGCCCTTGAAGGCCTCGTCCGGCGTCCCCGCCTTCGCCATCGCGGCCGCGAGCTGTGCTGCGCGCGCCACGGAAGAGGGCGAATGGCCCGTGCAGTACGCGAACCCCATAGAGCCGCCCCTGTACGCCCGGATGGACATCCCCGGGTCGCCGAGGGTGCTGGCCTGCTTGATCGAGCCCTTCTCCATCTCAGCGGTCATGAGCCTCACGTCGGAGACCATCACATCGCAGTCCGTGACGCCCAGCCTCATGACCTTCGCAACCGTCTTCTCAGCGAGAGAAACCATGTCGACCATCATCATCACCCCTACGCGAGCCCCGCCACTACGATGTCCGTGATGCACATGTGAGGTCCGCCATCCGTCGTGCGGGCGGTCTGTCCGCCCTTCCCGCAGTAGCCAGGGTCGCCCAGCCTGAAGTCGCTCGCGACGCACTTGACGTTCTTCAGGACCTCGAGTATGACACCGGAGAGCGACGCATCCCTGAACATCTTCCCGACCTCCCCGTCCTTGATCTCGTACGCCTCGTCGCACCTGAACATGAACTGGCCCTTGGCGGGTTCGACATATCCGTTCTGGGCGCCGACCGCGAGCAGTCCGTTCCTCGTCTCCTCGATGACCTCGTCCCTCTTCCATCCGCCCGGCGCGATGAACGTGTTGCTCATCCGGATGATCGGCGGGCTGTTGAACGCCTGCGACCTGGCAGCCCCGTTGGTCGGGACACCCATCCTGGCGCTCGTCTCGAGGTTGTGCATGAGCCCTTTCAGCACCCCGTTCTCTATGAGCACATGCCTCGACGACTTCACTCCCTCCCAATCGTATCCGAAGTATCCGAAGGTGCCCTCGATCGTCGGGTCGTCTATGAGAGAGACCTGTTCATCGGCGACCACCTGGCCGAGCTTCCCCTCAAGGACGCACGCGCCAGCGAGGACGGCGTCCGCCTCGCATGCGTGCCCGAACGCCTCATGGGCCATCAAGCCGGTCAGCTTGCTGTCGAGGACGCAGGTGAAGTTGCCCGCTGGCGGGGGCTTGCTGTTCAGGAGCCTCAGAGCCATGGACGCGGCCTTGTCGCCGATCGCAAGTGCTCCCTTAGTACTCATCAACTCGTACCCGCCGACGTTGCCGACCGCGTCGTGACCCCTCTGCATGATCCCGTCTGACCGCGCCCAGGCCGAGCACGCGCCGAGCGTCCAGGTCTCTCTGGTCCGCACCACCGTCCCGAAGGAGTTCGCCACCACGCGCTCCCCCTCCAGGTCGTCGTACCTGGCGTTGGTGCTCTTGATCCGCGGATCCGCCCTGCGCATGAGCCCGTCCTGCTCCAGTGCGAACGCGATCTTGTCCTCGACGCGCACCTCGCTCGGACGCTCCCTGCACTTGTAGACCTCGGTCTTCCTGAGCCCCCTCCGCTCTGGGATTCGGAACTTGACCTTCGCCTTCGAGCTCGAGGCACGAGCCATCTTGACCGCGGCCTCTGCTGCCTTCTTGACGTGGCTCTGCCCAAGGTCGTTGGTGACCGCGAACCCCCAGCCCCCTCCGATGAAGGCGCGGATACCGCATCCGGACTCGACGAGCGACGCGATCGTCTTCGTCTTCCCATCCATGACGACGATGTTCGTGCCAGTGACATTCTCTGCCCGGATGTCGGCGAACTCCGCGCCGAGCTTCCTGGCGTGCTCGACCGCCTTGACTGCTATGTCCTCCACGCGATCCCTCCTGGAAGTGGTGGTGAAGGGGATGCATGATGTTTAATCTTGCGAAGTCCGGGTTCACGCGCGCTCGAAGGCGCACTCAGCCTCGACGGCGCCCACGAACACGCCCTCGGTGACCATGCGCGCGACCGCCTCTATCTCGGCCGAGAGCGACCGGTCGGCCTGCAGCGTCGGGACCTTGGCCCTCAGAACCGCTCTGACCTTCTCGACGGGCGGGCTGGACCGCTGCTGTATGAAATCGAGGCCCTGCGCCGCCGCGATGAGCTCGATGGCCATGACCTTGCTCACGTTCTCGATGATCGTCCGCGCCTTCCACGCTCCGGTCGTCCCCATGCTGTTGTGGTCCTCCTGGTTCGCGCTGGTCGGGATGGAATCCGCGGACGCCGGGTGGACGAGCACCTTGTTCTCAGACACGATGGAGGCCGCCACGTACTGCGGGACCATCATCCCGGAGCTGACGCCGCCGTGCCCAGTCAGGAAGGCGGGCAGTCCGCTGAGCTTGTGGTCGACGAGCCTCGCCGTGCGCCTCTCCGAGAAGCTTCCGAGTTCGTGCACCGCGAGTCCGAGATAGTCCATGACGAGCGCGACCGGTTGTCCGTGGAAGTTGCCGCCGGAGACGACCAGGCCGTCGTCCGGGAAGAAGAGCGGGTTGTCGGTGGCCGAATTCATCTCGACCTGGACCACATCCCTCGCGTGGGCCACGGCCGTCATGCTCGCCCCCATGACCTGGGGGATGCAGCGGAGCGTGTAAGCGTCCTGCACCTTGGAGCAGTGCTTGTGGGAGAGCATGATGTCGCTCCCCACGAGCATCGAGGTCATGTTCCTGGCGACCTTCACCTGGCCGGCATGCGGCCTGACCTTCGATATCCGCTCGTCGAAGGCCGTCGCCGTCCCCTTCAGCGCCTCCAGGGACAGGGCGGCGACAACCTGCGCGTTGTCCACGAGGTTGGCCGAGTCCCTGACCGCCAGCGCGCCAAGGGCGGTCATGGCCTGCGTGCCGTTGATGATGGAGATGGCCTCCTTGGGGCCGAGCACCAGCGGCCTGAGCCCCTTCCTCTCGAGGGCCTTCGAGGCTGGTTCGAAGCCGGCACCCGAGTCCGCTTCGCCCTCGCCGATGAGCACAAGGCCCATGTGCGCGAGCATCGCGAGGTCGCCGCTCGACCCGACTGATCCCTGCCGCGGGATCCTTGGATGCACCTGGCGGTTGAGCATATCCAGGAACATGCCTGCCACCTCGGCTCTGACGCCCGAAAAGCCCTTTGCGAGAGCGTTCGCCCGGAGCAGCATCATGCCCCTGACGACCTCGGCAGGGTAGGGGTCGCCCACGCCGCACGCATGGCTCCTGAGGAGATTGATCTGGAGCGCCCGAAGGTCCTCGTGCGGTATCCTGACGTCCACGAGGTCTCCGACGCCTGTGTTGACCGCGTATATCGTCTCCCCGGTCTCGACCTTCTTCTCTAGAGCGTCGCGCGCGCGCGTCATGCGAGCTGATGCGTCCGCCGATAGCGCAGCCTCGGCACCACCCCTCGCAACGCGCACGACCGAATCGATCGTGAGCGATGAACCGTCGACCGTCACTCTGCCCCTATGGTCCTCATCCTTGGCCGCCATGTTCAGCCCGCCTGGAGACGCTCCTCTAATCGCATGCAGGTATCTATACCTGAGGTAACCACCGGATCACTTCGGAGGTGCTGCCTGGACAGGGACGAACTTGTAGCCGTAGTGGATGATCCCCGACGGGCCCTCCTCGCTCAGCTTCCTCATCGACGCGCGCACGCGCGTGCCTATCCTCAGGTCACACGGGTCGCAGTCTATGACCTGCCCCGTCACCTTGAGGCCCTCGTCGAGCTCGATCATCGCGATGACGTACGGTCTCTGCATCGAGAGCTCCTCGAGGCCTTCATGGACCTCTGAGAATGCGAATATCGCGCCCTCGCCCTTGAGCTTCACCGGCTCCATCTTGCCCACGCTCTTCCTGTGGCAGACCGGGCATATCGCCCTCGGGGGGAAGTATGTCTTACCGCAGCTGTTGCACTTGAAGCCCAGAAGGTTGTACCTGCTCGGGTTCTCACGCCAGTATCTCGGTGCTGTCGCCATGTCTACGCCCTCCTGAATATGTGGACGACCACGGTAGCGCCGGTCCCTCCGACGTTGTGCGTGAGACCGACCGACGCGTCCTTGACCTGTCTCTTGCCGGCGTTCCCGCGCAGCTGGGTCACTATCTCCACGGTCTGGGCAAGCCCAGTCGCCCCGATCGGGTCACCCCTCGCCTTCAGGCCGCCCGAGGAGTTCACCGCGACCTCGCCCTCGAGGCCGGTCTTCCCCGCCTCCGTCGCCTTGCCACCCTCGCCCTTGGGGAAGAATCCCAGGTCCTCGATGGCCAGTATCTCGCTTATGGTGAAGTTGTCATGCACCTCGGCCACGTCCACGTCCTTCTGCGTCACGCCCGCCATCTTGAACGCGCGCTCTGCGGCCACCCTTGTTGCGTCCATGGTAGTGATGTCCCTGCGGTGATGCAGCGACAGTGTGTCGCTCGCCTGGCCCGACCCGATGATCTCCACGGACAGGTCAGTGTACTTCTTCGCGTGGTCGAGCGGGCACAGCACAACGGCCGCAGCCCCGTCCGAGCTGGGCGCGCAGTCGAACACCCTCAGAGGGGATGCGACCATGGGCGAGCCGAGGACGGTCTCCCTCGTTATGGGCCTCTGGAACTGGGCCTTCGGGTTCAGCGAGCCGTGCTTGTGGTTCTTCACCGCCACATCCGCGATCTGCTCGCGCGTCGTCCCATGCTGGTGCATGTGCCGTGTCGCGATCATGGCGTACAGGCTCGGGAAGGTCGCTCCAAGGATGGTCTCCCACTCCTGGTCCGCCGCCGACGACTGGATCATAGCCGACTCCACATCGCTGACGTCGGTCATCTTCTCGGCGCCTCCGACAACGACTATGTCGTGGAGACCCGACGCGACCGCCATGAACCCCTGTCTGAGCGCGAGACCTCCGGACGCGCCAGCCGCCTCGACCCTGGTTGCGGGGATGTGATCCCTCGCCAAGCCGGCGTAGTCCGCTATGAGCGCGCCGATGTGCTCCTGGTCTATGAACCGGCCAGCTGACATGTTGCCGACGTACAGCGCGTCGATCATCTCTGCGCTGATGTTGGCGTCGGCGACGGCCGCCAGACCGGCCTTTATCCCAATATCCCTGAACGAGGAGTCCCAGAGCTCACCGAACTCCGTGTCCCCCACACCTATGACTGCCACACGTCTCATGTTCACTCACTCCCCAGAAGGATCTTGCCCCTGAACTTGGCGTAGGTCGCATAATCCAGGAACTTCGGGTTCGATATGAGCTGCTTGATTGTCGGCGCCATCTCCCTCTTGAAGGACGCCATCTCGTCCGTCACCGTGATGTCGAACGCGTCGGAGCCGGCGCCGGACCCGTAGGCGACGGCGAATATCCTGTCGCCCGGCTTCGCCTCATCCAGTATGGCCGCGAGCCCCAGCGGGACCGCCCCGGAGTAGGTGTTGCCGATCTGCGTGACCACCAGGCCGAGCTTGATCTGCTCCTCGGTGAACCCGAGCTGCTTAGCGACCCTCGTAGGGAACTTCCCGTTCGGCTGGTGGAAGACGGCGTGCACGAAGTCCTTCGGGCTCGCCCCGATCCGCTCCATGAGCCCCTTGGCGCCGCTCACGATGTGCTTGAAGTAAGCGGGCTCGCCCGTGAATCTCCCTCCGTGCCTGGGGTACATCTGCCCCTCCCGCCTCCAGAAGTCTGGCGTATCGGTCGTGTACGAGTAGGTGTGGTCGATGCGCGCTATCACCTTCTCGCTCCCGATGAGGAACGCCGCGCCCCCCGCGGAGGCAGAGTACTCGAGGGCGTCTCCCGGGGCGCCCTGCGACGTGTCGGCCCCGATCGCGACGCCGTACTTCACCATGCCGGCGCCGACGAGGCCCATGCACACCTGTATGCCTGCGGTCCCCGCCTTGCACGCGAACTCCAGGTCGGCGACGGTCAGATTCGGCGCCGCCTCGATGGCCTCTGCCACTATCGTCCCCGTCGGCTTGACCGCGTATGGATGCGATTCCGAACCGACGTAGAGGGCACCGATGTCTTTGGGGTCGACGGACGAGCGCCTCATCATGTTCCTGGCAGCCTCGACCGAAATGGTTATCGTGTCCTCGTCGGGGGCCGGGACCGACTTCCCTTGAATCATCAGCCCCTTGCCCATGGCCTTTCCATCCACTCCCCAGACCTTCCCAATCTCCTCGGGCGCGATCCGGTATCTCGGCACATATGCTCCGTAGCTCACGATCCCTACATTCATAGTATCTCCACCTTGACCTCAACCAAGCGCATTCAGCTTCTCGACCAGGTCACTGGTCCCGAGCTCGGTCCTGACCAGCGGGAGGCCTTCAAGCTCCGCCAGTCGGATAGCCAGCTCGTCCACCTGTTCGGGTTTCTGGTAGACCACCATCGCGGGCTTCAGCGGGTGCGCCCTGATGGCGATCATGGGGGAGCGGCCGAACCGCACGCCCGTGAACACGAGCGCGCGCTGGCTGCTCCAGCCGTATATCTTGAGGTAGTCGAATGAGTTCAGCGAGGTTATCGCCCTCACGCTGTCGATGACCGTGTAACCGTGGATGTGCCTGTCGAGGTCGATGGCGGGTGTCAGGTTCTCACCGTCGATACTGCCCACCAGTTCGGACGCGAGGACCTCATGCGAGTATTCCTTTATGGATATGATCGAATCCGTCTTCGCCGCGAGTGAGTACTGCTTCAGGACCTTGCCGCCGTTGTGCTCGTCGATGTCCAGGAACGAATCGACGATCTTGCGGATGGTGACGATCCCCGGGGACTTCCTGCGCCCCGCCTCATAGTCGCTTATGACCGAAGGGGAGACCCCAAGATGCTTCGACAGCTCCTGTTGGGAGATGAAGAACTGCTCCCTCCACTTCCGTATCGTCTTGCCAGGCTCTTCGGAGAGGCATATCTCCCCGGCGATCTTCTCCCTCACCTGGTCGCGCATGTCCGGCTGAGCGACGAGCACTCTATAAATAGTTGCCGTACCGACTAAACGGCAAAAGCCGAACCCACTTGGCCAGTCATCCGCCGATAGCCCCGAATCACGCGCCCACGTGCCCGCTCGCGAGGCCCGCGTGGGGGGTGATACGCGGTGCAAACGCAGGCACCGCCATGCTCCTGAAAGAGGCACGAGGGACTCAGGCGCCACCGACGGCACCGTCTGCACTAGGAATAAATAAGGCCCCCATTCTATCCCCCATCCACCCGGACAGGATGGGGTAGTGGTCTAGCTTGGTATGATCCGTGGTTCGGGACCACGTGACCGTCGGTTCAAATCCGGCCTACCCCACTCTCAATCCACCAAGCCGCCCCACACCTTCAGTCGGGCCGAAGTGATTCTCGGATGGATGGTTCACGCCCACTCCTGCGCCCATGACGCCGGGCCACCATAACCGTTATTTAGCGTAAAGACCGAATCACCCTCAGCGAGGGGAGGATTATGAAGATTAGACAAGCTAGATTAGCGGGAGTAGTACTGGTGACATTGACGATGCTGCTGACAGCCAGCGCTTTGGCGCTCGCAGCACCGGTGACTGACGACACGAAGCTGCTGTCGGAAGGACCGATTGCCGACGCCGAGTGGACGGTCATGGTCTACCTGGACGCCGACAACACGCTCGAGGTCAACGGGTTCCAGGACCTGGCTGAGATGGAGGCTGTAGGCTCGACCGCAGGAGTCAACGTGATCGTGCTCTTCGACGGGTACACATCCTTCGAAGGGTCACACTGGTTCTTCATCACACCGGGGAGCGACCACATCCTAGATGACGGCACCATCAAGTGCGACTGCGCGGACATCGCGCCCGACCACAAGTGCCCAGGCGAGCTCAACATGGGCGACGGAGAGACGCTGAAGTACTTCGTCGAGACGGCAGTCGATTACGCCCCCGCAGAGAACTACATGCTCGACCTCTGGAACCACGGCGGTGGCTGGTGGGCCATATGCGTGGACGACAGCTCGTTCCTGCCGAGCGGCAAGGCTGACAGGCTCGAGATGGACGAGGTCAGGTCGGCGTTGACCGCGACCGGTGAGCACATGGGGATCATCGCCTACGACGCGTGCTTCATGGGCATGGTCGAAGTGGCCTACGAGAACAGAGACCTGGCCGATTACATGGTCGCATCGATTACGACGATGCCCGGCACGGGCTACGACTACACCGCGTTCCTGACTGCGGTTACTGGCCTGGAGAACAAGGATGCCGAGACGATATGCATCGAGACGGTGGACGCGTACATATCCAGCTACGCGACCTGCGCGGGAGCGGGCATCGGCGGCTTCCCGTATGTGAGCTCCAGCGTCTTCGACCTCGACAAGGTCGTGGACCTGGTCGGCGTCGACAACCCGGACGGCGGCATGGACGCCCTGGGCAAAGCGCTGTACGGATACGCGGACGACTACTACCTACGAGGTGCCATACAGTCGTCTGAGTCTCAGACGCCCCAGCTGCAGTTCATGAACGAGAACTTCCCGTTCATAGACATCGGGCTGTTCGTGACTGAGCTGGGAGAGAACATACCGGAGATAGCCGAACTCGCTGAGAACACCTTCAAGCTCCTCGACGACGCGGTTGTGTACTGCGACTCGGTTGTGGCCGACAGCGGTGCGTGCATCAACACCTACGGGATGTCCGTGTACTACACGATCTGCTGGGAGCACCTCTACGAGAGCTACCTGACCTGTGGGCTGGACTTCGTCTCGGACACGAACTGGGACGAGTTCCTGTTCGCATTCTCGCAGGTCTACGTCGAGTGAGACGCGATCAAACCATCGAAAACGCATCCGGGCCGGTCTCGGGCTCCCCCTTGGCCGGACCCGGAGCAATCATCTTTTGCATTCTGGCAATGCCCCGGGTATCCTGCCGACTCGGTCGCTCTCGTCAGGACGCTGGGACACGAGATTCCATGAAAAGTTAATTAGAGTCCGAGACCTTGCGAATCATGGAGACGGAACATGGACAGGTGCGCCGAGGTCAGGGAAGAGCTCTCAGGGAACCGAGCGAGACAGTTCGTCGCGGACATCTCCAGATATCACAGGATCCAGGGGTCCACGATGTACCACGAGGCCGCCGTCTATGTCAAGGAGAAGCTCGAGGAGATCGGGACGGATGAGGCCCGGATCGAGCAGTTCACGGCCGATGGGAAGCACATGTACTGGACCTACGTCTCCCCCATCGGCTGGACCGCCAGATCCGCCGAATTGAGGCTCCTGGAGCCAGATGAGAAGCTACTGGCCAGCTACGACGACATCCCCCAGTCACTGCACACATTCAGCCAGGCGACCAGGAAGGGTGGCGTCGAGGCGGATCTCGTCGACGTCGGCCACGGCACATCGGCCGACGACTACAAGGGCAAGAAGGTGAAGGGGAAGCTCGTCCTCGCGAGCGGCAGGGGCCGGAGGGTCATGATAGAGGCAGTGATGCGGCGCGGTGCCGCAGGGATCCTCACCGACGGTCTCAGCTACGAGATCAAGGGTGTCCGCGAACACCTCGATGTCCCCGATGCACATGCTTATCAGGGTCTGTGGCCGACGGCCGCGGAGAAGGCGAAGATGACCTTCGGGTTCTCGTTGAGCAAGCGCCAGGGGAACGATCTGAGGGCGCTCCTCCGGTCCGGCAAGAAGGTCAGGCTCAGGGCGACGGTGGATGCCGAACTCTTCCCTGGAAAGGAGGAGGTCGTGGTCGCGACCATCAAGGGGCGGGAGCTCCCAGACCAGGAGGTCGTCGGCATGGCGCACCTATGCCATCCGAAGCCGAGCGCCAACGACAACGCGTCCGGGAGCGGGCTCCTACTCGAGGTCGCGAGGACCATCGTCAGGCTGATCGAATCAAAGAGGATCGAACGTCCACGGAGGACCATCAGGTTGCTGTGGGTGCCGGAGACCCTCGGGATCACGGCGTACCTGGCCGACCACGAGGAGCTCAGGAACAGCGTCGTGGCGGGCATCAACATGGACATGGTCGGCGAGGACCAGCAGAAGTGCGGTTCGACTCTCACCCTCGAACGCACGCCCGACTCGGTCCCCTCTTTCCTGAACGACCTCATGGAATCACTCCTGGACGAGCAGAACACGCTCTTCAACCCACACTCGGAGCACGGCTGGGCCGGGACCTACAGGACGGCAGTCTCGCAGTACAGTGGCGGGAGCGACTACGCGGAGCTCTGCGAAGCCACCTTCGGGATCCCGTGTGTAGGGCTCGTCCAGTGGCCGGACAGATTCTACCACACCAGCATGGACACCATCGACAAGGTCAGCGAGGAGAGCCTGGCAAGAGTGGGATGGATGACAGCGGTCGGGCTACTCACGATGGCCGACGCGGACAGGCGGACGGGGCTCCGCATGGCCAACGAGACCCACACGAGGGGAATGGCCAGGCTGGCGATGACCGGGCGCGAGGCCGCGGCGCAGATGCTTCACCTCATGGGCGAACGGTCCAAGGCGGAGGAGATATCGAGAGCGGTGGACTTCCACAAGATGCGGATTGAGCACGTGACCTGGAGGGAACAGGAGGCGGTCAGGTCGGTCCTCAGGCTGGCCGACGACCGCGTGCTCAGAGCGCACGTGGACAAGAGGATGAAGGCCGTGGCCGCGCAGGGTGAGATGGAGCTCGAGTGCCTGAGGGAGATGGTCGATCTCGCGGAGGATGAGCTCGACATCACCCTGCCCGCCAGGCCTTCGGAATCGAAGGCCGAGCGCGAATCAAGAGGGCTGGTCCCGAAGAGGAGGTTCAAGGGAACGCTCTCATGGGACACTTTCATGGACAGGGCAGGCGAGGACCGGGCCTCCTGGTACGATGGCGTGGAATCGAAGGACAGGGACTTCTCGAGGAAGGTCTACGAGGTGCTGAACTTCACCGACGGGAGGCGCAGCATCCACGAGATTGTCCGCACCGTCTCCGCGGAGTTCGGCCCGACGGACAGCGCGGTCATGCTGAGAATGATGCGTGACATGGAGCGCGCTGGCCTCGTCAGGCTCGATCGCGCCCGCTGACGCTTCAGACGGCCGGAAGCAGGACGTGGAACGTCGCGCCCTGAGAGTGGTCATCCTTGACCCTGTCGTCGACCCAGATGCGCCCACCGTAGCGCTCGACTATCGATTTCACAATGGACAGGCCGAGGCCTATGCCCCTGCTGCCCGCCAGCCGCGGCGCGAACCGCTGGAAGATCATCTCCTTCTTGTCGTCCGGTATCCCGATCCCGTGGTCTGCGACAGTGACCTCCCACCATTCGCGGCCTGCATCCACGGTCTTCCCGAGAGCCACATCCACCGCCACCTGCTCGCCCTGGGTGTATTTCACCGAGTTCGTCATGATGTTCTCGAAGAGGTCGTGGACCAGGTCGTTCGCGCGCACCGTCGCGTGGTCGACGTCCGTCCTGAGAGTGACCGTGACCTTCTTCTCTATCTTCATCTCCCTGACCTCGTCCGCCAACTTCGCGAGCACGGCCACGAGATCGACCTCCGCGAGGTTCTCGGACCCCTTCTCCTTGATGTAGACAAGCCTCCGGACCCGGTTGATCAGCGCGTTGCTCATCTCGAGCTGCTTCCTGGCCTTGGCGACGGCCTGGGCGCGCTCCTCGTCACTGGCCCCCGGCCTCGCGCACATCCCGAGGTAGAAGTCCAGGGATGTGTTGTAGTTGCTGATGTCATGGAAGAGGAGACGGCTCAGCACCTCCTGGTTCTCGTTCGTCTGGATAATCTCTCCGATGAGGCCGGAGTTCCTGAAGGCGAGAGACACGGTGGACCCGAACACGCTCATGACCTCGAGCAGATCCTTCTCGAAGATTCCGGCACCTCGCCAATCGGTCCCGTAGATGACTCCAGCCAGGTCATCGTCGCCGCCTCTGAGTGGGACGACGAACAGGTCGTTCTTCCTGCGCGTGCCTTCGGTCTCATTGGTGATCGGGCCGTCCATGAGCTCCTTTATCCGGGCCCCCTGATCGTCTGATATCGGGGGCGACGAGAGCCTGTCCTCGGCGATCTGCTCCATAGGGACCCAGAACAGGTTCTCAGTGAACCTGTACGTGACATCGCAGTCGGAGTCGACGACGGCTCTGGATAACGCCGGCGCGGTCGGCCTGTAGCTGCTGGTCGCGACCACCCTGAATGCCCCTTCCCGCGGGTCCCATAGCGCGGCGATGGAGTTGGCGAACCCCAGTTCGAACGAGAGGAAGTCGACCGCCGCCTCGAGGACCCTCTCCCTGTCACGCATCGATACTATGGCGGTCGTCAGGTCCAGCATCTTCGCGAACATCCTTGCACGATTGCTGTTCGCCGTGACGAGCTGCTCTTGGTTCCTCCATATGCTCGACAGTTCGATCGCTATGGATGCGACCGCGGCCAGCAGGTCGATCTGCGCGATGACATCCCTGCCGAGCTTCTTGCGGCTCGTCGTCTCCAGTATCTCGATTGCCCCGAGCTCCCTGCCGTCCCTGTCGAACAGCAGAGTGTCGATGAAATCGAGCATGTGCCAATCGTCCGGGGACTTCCTGGGAGGAATCTCCTTGGGGAGATGCCAGTAGAAGGCGGTGTCGAAATCGTCCATCTGGACGTACTCGCCGAGTGCGAGGTACGAAAGAGATCCTACCCGCTCAGATATCCTGAGCGTCTCCTTCCAGTTGTCCTTGGAGTACGCCACACTCCTGATCCCGTCAGCCTGGGCCTTTGGATACCCGAAGACTGCTCTGACGCGCCACTCTCCGGACGCAGGGTCCCTGAGGTAGATCACGGTCTTCGAGACCGGGAAGAGGTCCAACATGGATTGGCCGACCATCTCGATGATCCGGTTCTCGTCCCTGTGATACAGGACCGAGAGAGCAATCTCAAGCACCTTGTTGGCAAGGTCGGTGTCGCCGCCGTCATCCATCCGAGTGCCCCCTCCTGCAACCGAGCCTTCGGACGAGTTGTGGATGCCCATCATCCCAATGGCGAAAAGGCGTTCCCAGGATATTAATGGAGCAGAGCATCTGCTTTGGGCGGAGACCGCCGTCATGCGGTGGACGGCCAGGCGACCCTGTGGGAGAAACAAGCTATTTATCGGGGAAGACGTTTCCGCAACTCGAGCAGGTGTAATCTAGCTGGTTAGGATTTTGGCCTTCCAACTTCTCTCCAGAGAAGAATGAAAAATTGGAGAGGGACGAAAGCCAACGGCCCGGGTTCGAATCCCGGCACCTGCACTTTCGTTCCATTGAGTTTCAGCTTAGCCCTCTGCAATCTTGTAACTGCAGGTCTACAGTCTACTCCTCTTCTCCATGCGCAGGCTCGTGTGCCATTGCGTAGACCTCGTCAAACTGCTTCGCCTCAGCCAGCGCAAGCTGCTGGATGAAGCAGTGCGGGTGAAACTCGGCGACTCTCTTGTGTTCGTAGCTTTCGTAGTCGTCTTCCGACGGCATAGTCGTCTGTTTCGATTTCTTGGTTCCAAACATTGTACTCACTTCCCGCGATTCACGCGTACTCACATGCCTCAGGAACTGGTTCTGCTCCAAGATGCAGGCCACGATCGATCTCCTTCAGATCATCCAAGAGACCGACGATGTCGTTGACATCTGCTCCGAGGTCGGACATCTCGTTCACGAGATTCTCCAGGTCCCTCAGCGTGTGGGTTTGAACCCAGTCAATCGCCTGTGCGTTGGCAGCCGCCGCCTGGCGCACCGCATTCCTGCGCGTCATTGCATCCCATCCTAATAGGTTTGTCTGACGATTTGTCAGCTGATTGGCCTAATATTCGTTTGGTATATTTATAGGTTCGCAGAATGACGCAGTTGACATGCCACAATCGTCTGACTAGAGCCCTTCGGTTCAATGAGAAATCTCGTAGAGATTTCTGCACTGGAATGCTCGCAACTCCGATCTACAGGTGCGAAACGAGCACGATGTGCGTCGGACAGTCTCTTGATGAGCACCGGACCCGTTTTGATCCTCGACCGGAAATTGTTTTATCGCGACAACAGTATTAGGTCGACAGCCAGGTGGGACACGTAATTGGGCGTATTGGACTCCTTGTTCAGCAGAGAGAGCAAGCTCTTGAATAGAGCCAAGAAAGAGCTGTCCAGAGTGGAAGCTCTGGACCGGAGCGGACACCGTCCTGAGGCAATCGTGGAACTCGGGAAGACGACCGCGATGCTGAAGGAGAACATGATGTTCGTCTCCAAGATGCGGAAAGAGTTCTCCGACATCTTCGCGGAGCTCGGGATGAGCCACCTCTTGTTCGACCGCGCGCACGACGCCCAGGATGCCGCACTGGTGGCGCTGCAGCTCAACCCTCAGAACCCACAGGCCATGGGCGTCGCAGGACGCGCTGCGCTGAGACTCGGCAACCGGGACACGGGCCTGGGATGGCTCAGGAACGCGGTCACAATCGCGCCTCACCAGCCGGAACTATGGTCGATGCTGGGCGACGCGCAGGAATCCATCGGGCAGGTCGAGGGAGCCATCGATAGTTACAGGCGCGCCCTCACAATACAGCCTGACAACATACGTAATTACGACAAGATACTCGCTCACACTCCGCGCGACACGACCCTCATCAAGACCAAGGGGACCGTCCTCGCACGACTGGGGAGGCACGACGAAGCTGCCGCCACCTACAAGGCAGGGACGGAGGTCGACCCGAAGGACAAGGACCTCTGGATCGGACACGCCGCGGCCCTGAACTCCACCGGGAAGAGCGAGGGCGCCCTCGCTTCCCTCCAGCAGGCATTCAGGATAGCCCCAGAGGATGTGTACGTGCTGGACAACATGGGTAGGATCGAGCACAAGCTCGGGAGGCGCGACGAGGCGCTCGAGCATTTCAAGAAGGGGACCGAGCTCGACCCTGGCAGCAAGGTGCTCTGGAACGAGCTGGGGGTTGTGCAGGAGGAGGTCAATGACACTGACCACGCGATCGAATCCTTCGACCACGCGCTGACCATCGACCCGAACGACCTCACCGTGCTCACCAACAAGAGGAAGACCCAGGTGAAGACCGCGAGATACGCGGACGCCCTCACGACATGCGACAGGATAATCGTACTCAACCCGAGGGACCACGACGCTCTGCTGGACAAGGCCAGGGCACTGCATGCGCTGGATAGGCACCAGGAATGCGTCGCCTTCGCCGACGCGGCGCTCAAGCTGGCCCCCAACAACAAGGGCGCGATGAACCTGAAGAAGGAGTGCCTGATCAAGCTGGGCAGACACGCTGACGTCGTCGCCTGGTGCACCAAGATGCTCGATGTGGACCCATCCGACCACGACGCGATGCACGACAAGGCCGTCGCCCAGATCAAGCTCGGCAGGCCGGGGGATGCGACGAAGACGCTCGAGAAGGCCTTGAAGACCGCGCCGCAGAAGTTGCCTCTCCTCCTTACGCTCAAGGACGCGTACAAGCAGCTGAACAACGATGTGAGTGTCGTCGATGCATGCAACAGAATCCTGGCCATCGACCCCGCCGACAAGGAGGGGACCTTCGACAAGGCGGTGGCGCTCGACAGGATGGACAGGAATGATGATGCCGTCGCCGCCTACAAGGTCGCCCTCAAGAACGACCCCGCAAGCGCGGACATCTTCTACAACATCGCCGCACTGTACCTCCGCCTGGGGAAGCCGACCGAATCGCTCGACTATTCCAGACAGGGGACCGCCTCGAACCAGACAAGCGCCCCGCTCTGGAGGATGCGCGGAGAGGCCGCGTTCGCGGCCAAGGACTTCGATCTCGCCGCCGACTCCTACAAGAGGACGGCCGACCTCGATCACAACGACAAGGGGGCGCTCAAGTCCCTTGGCAGGTCGTTGACCGAGTTGAAGAGATACGAGCAGGCTCTCGGGGCGTACGAGCAGGCTCTCGGCCTAGACCCGCACGACGCCGAGGCGTGGCAGCTCAAGGCCCAGGCCCTGGAATGGCTGGAGAGACACGAGGACTCCCTCATCGCGATCAGGGAGGCCGTGCACTGGAACCCGGCATCCCCGGACCTGCGCATGAAGGAGGCTGCGATCCTCACCAAGCTTGACAGGGGGGACGAGGCAATCCTCGCGTACGATGCGGCCGTCAAGGTCAACCCGAACAACATGACAGCGCTGAAGGGGAAGAAGGAGGTGCTGAAGACCCAGAAACGGCACGACGAGGTCGTCGCCGTAGCAGACCTCATACTCGCCATCTCGCCCAAGGACAAGGAGACTCTAGTGGACAAGGGCAGCGCCTCGCTGCTTCTCAGGAGGCCGCACGACGCGCTCTCCGCATTCAACAAGGCGCTGGACATCGACAAGGACGACCTCGACACTCTCGAGCTCAAGAAGAACGCCCTCAAGGAGCTGGACGACCAGGAGGCCGTCGTCCATGTGTGCGACCGCATCCTGGACCTGAGCCCCAAGAACAAGCACGCCCACGCGGACCGGGCCAGTGCCCTCGAGAAGCTCGGTCGCAACGAGGACGCGCTCAAGAGCTACGAGGAGGCCCTGGAGCTCGATCCCAGGGATGTATTCACACTCAACAGGAAGGGGCTGTTGCAGCTGGGGGCGGGGAAGCCCGCACAGGCTGCCGAGGCCTTCGACAACGCCATCCGGCTCGACCCGAACCAGCCGTTCGTGCTCAACAACAGGGGCCGGGCGTTCCTGGAGCTAAGGAGGACCGACGAGGCCCTTACCGACTTCAGGAAGGCGATCAAGATACTGCCCAATGTGCCCGAGTTCCACGTGAACGATGGCAGGGCGTTGGCCACGCTCGGCAGGTTCGACGACAGCATAGCATCGTTCAACGAGGCGAGGAGACTGGCGCCCAAGGACCCATCCGCCCTGAAGTACCTCGGCATGGCCCTGCTGAAACTGAACCGCGTCTCCGAGGCCCTTGGGAGCTTCGACGAAGCTATCAGACTCGGAATGGACGACAGGGACCTCTGGACGAGCAGGGCGAAGGCATGCGAGTCCGTCGGCGACAAGGAGGGTGCCGTCGCATCCTACACGAAGGCACTTGAGAAGGACCCCCAGGACCAGTCTTCCTGGTACAGGATGGGCATGCTCCACATGGAGCTGGGCAGATACCAGCAGGCGGACGCGTGCTTCGACAAGGCGATCGATGTCGATTCCTCCAACTCCAAGATCTGGATGAGCAAGGGCTATGCCATGGAGAAGCAGGAGCTCTTCGAGGATGCATCCAGTGCGTACGACCGGGCGATCGCCCTGGACTCGAACGACAAGGAGGCGTGGAAGAGCAAGGGGGCGGTGATGTCGAAGCTGGGACGACCCGAGCAGGCGCTCAGATGCTTCGACCACGCCCTGAGCATCGACCCCTACTTCGAGGCGGCCTCCGAGGGGAGGAAGCACGCCGAGTTCGAGATCCGCAGGACGAAGATCGAGGACTACTCCCGATCCGTGCTGGACTTCGAGTACAAGAACGGAAGGCCCGTCACCAAGGAGGAGGCGTTCAAGGTGTGCGGCATCCCGTACGCCTTCCTTGGGGACGTGCTCGACTACCTCAGCGGAAAGGAGGTCGTCGGCCTGTCCGGCATGAAGAAGGAGGACTTCGAGAGGTTCGAGAAGATCTCCCGCGAGGTCCTGGTGAACACCATGGACACGAGGGACCTTGCGCAGCATGGGCTCAGGCTCTGCGACATCACGGTCAATTTCCCGGAGCTGAAGATCGCCACCGCGAAGAAGGTGCTCAGTTACATCCAGGCGGTCGAGGAGCATCAGTTCGGCACGAAGGTGACGGACCCGCAGACCGACGCTCTGCTGAGGCAGGCGCTCGACGTCCCGGACGAGCAGAAGAGCGTGCTCGGACTCATCAGGAACCTTGGCGTGGGCGTGTACCAGGCCAAGCAGCTTGTCACGATCCTGCAGAGCTTCAGAGGAGGCGGCTTCGAGACCCCGTCCATAAAGGTGGGGTCGATCGTCAGCCAGGGATACGGTCAGTACGAGGCGTACGACGAGAGGTCCGCCGGCGGGCGGAAGGAGCGCCCAGACGAACCGAGGACGCCGAGGAGAGGGCCTCGCGAGCGGGAGGAGAAGGCGGAGGAGTCCAGGCTCGGACCGCCCCAGCGCAAGACCCGCGAGGAGGAGCAGACCCGCCCACAGGAGCGGGCGAGAGGCGGCAGGCCCAAGGCCGACGACCAGCAGCAGACCCCCTCCGACCTCGTCGGGAGGAGATGCCTGTTCCACGGCGGGATCGCGGTGGCTAGGTGCGGCAAGTGCAAGGCGATCCTATGCAAGGAGTGCATCCGGGGCTCAGACAGATGCCCGAGGTGCAACACCCCGCTGAGTGGGGAGGAGCCTGAGCCGAAGGAGCCGAGGAGGAAACGCCCTGCACCGCGGGGAGAGGAGCCAGAGGAGGAGGCGGACGAGGAGCGCGGCGGAGATGAGGAGGAGGGAGAGCCCACCCCCTCACGCAAGAAGAAGCACGAGACGTCCAGGACGGACGACCTGAACCGCCTGTGAGTGCGCGCGATCTACAGGTATGCAGATACGCTGACACCGGCAAGGTCTCCGGGGACATCTACCCGATGCACTTCGCCCACCCGTGTACCGCCTGACGGTGCGCCCGCCTCAGCCGTGGAGCGTCCGGACCAGCTTGGCGAAGCGCTGTCCGTAGCGGATGCAGAACCTCTCGACATCCTTGTTGGGCGCGTCCACCGCGACGGGGCCATAATGGTCCTTGGTGTGGTCTCCCTGCACGACCATCCCGTGTATGAGCATCGCCTGGAGTATCCCCAGTATGGTCGTCTCGTTGCCCCCGCCGATGTTGGCGCTCGATGTGAAGGCTCCTCCGACCTTGCCATCCAGCTTGCCATGCCTCTTCACGCTCTTGTCCAGGAGCTCCTTGATCGGGTAGGCCATGCCGCCGTAGTATGTGGGAGAGCCGAGGATGATGCCATCGTACGTGAGCAGGTCGTCGACCTTCACGTCCTTCACATCCTTGGTGTCGACCTCCACATCCCCCTCCATGACCCCTTTCTGGATCATGTAGGCCATCTTCTTCGTGTTGCCGCTCCTCGAGTAGTAGCAGATCAGGACCTTTGGCACGATATCCCTCGCACTCAGGAATGTGGATTGCGCCCTTAAGGGTTCCCCACCGAAGGGTCAGATACCGAGGCGGCATTGCGTCATACCAAGATGATCGGTGACATGACGACGCCTTCGCTCGTCTCGGTGTTGCGAACCGCATGTACGCCAAGCACGGGTCCATGAAGGAGGCCGACATGTCCGACCACTGGATGAGGCTGCATCTCGTCATGTATGCCACTGGATTGGAGGACCACGGCGAGAGATGAGCCCCCGGGGTCATCGCAACCGCTGGCCTGAGAAGTCGGCACAAACCTTGAAGTGCAGGGAGTCTTTTACCACAGTAACCAGGGGACCATGGCACATGAGGGTATGCAATCGCTGTAAGAAGGAGACAGAGGCGATCTTCTGCCCGACATGTCACGTCCTGACATATCCGCCGAAGGCACCAGACACATCCCCGACGACCGCATCGGGTGAATCCTTCGAGGCCACCATCTGGCAGGGGCCGAACAGGTCGAGGGGGATCGAGGTGCCCACCATAGCGAGGGACAGGTTCTTCCTCAAGAACTCCGAGGAGGTCGTCCTCCATATCGAAGGCAGGCGGACGGTCGTGAAGCTCGGATCCGGATTCTGGAAGAGGCCCGCGGTGATCAAGAGGGCCCTCAGCGACGATGGCAGGGACCAGCTCACAACGTTCTTCGAGAAGCACCATCTGCTCCCTCCGCAGCAGTCGCTGAAGGAGAAGGGCATAGTCGACACCCTCATCTTCGAGGTCGTGACCCCGAAGGAGGAGTTCAAGGTGACCATCGCGGAGAGGCAAGAGGAAAAGGACGAGCAGGACTAGACGAGCTTCAGCTGCTTCCCTATCCTCTCGAACGCGCCCAGCGCCTGGTCCAGGTCCGCCCTGGTCAGGGCGGCGTTCATTATCGTCCTGATCCGCGCCTTGTCCCGGCCGACCATCGGGAAGACGATCGGTAGCGCGAACACCCCGTTCTCGAACAGCATCTGGCTGAACCTCTTCGCGGCGCCGCTGTCCCCTATCATGACCGGGATTATGGGCGTCTCGCTGTTGCCCGTGTCGAAGCCCATCGACCGGACACCTTTCCTGAAGTACTCTGTGTTCGTCCACAGGTTCTTCACGTGATGGGGCTCAGTCTCGAGGACGTCTATGGCCGCGAGCGCGGCCGCAACGACCGCGGGCGGGTGCGAGCCGCTGAGGAGCCATGTCCTCGACTTGTTGTAGGCGAAGTTGACAAGGTCCCTGCTCCCGGAGACATGGCCGCCCACGACGCCGAACGCCTTCGAGAACGTGCCCATCTCGACCTGCACGCGGTCCCTCGGAAGCTTGAAATGCGAGACTATGCCGCGGCCGCCCTCGCCCAGGACGCCCTCGCCGTGGGCGTCGTCGACATAGACCATGGCGCCGTGGTCGTGCGCCAGCGAGGCGACACGGTCCAACGGGGCCATGTCGCCGTCCATGCTGAACACACCGTCGGTGATGATGAGAATCCTACGGTAGGCCGGAGAGTGCTCCTCTGACTTGGCCAGCACGACGGCCAGGTCGTCCGTGTCGCCGTGCCTGTAGACCGTCCTGTCCGCCTTCGACAGCCTGACGCCGTCGATGATGCTCCCGTGGTTCAGCTCGTCGCTGATTATCAGGTCACCGGCATCGACCAGCTGCGGGATCAGTCCGGAGTTCGCCGCGAACCCGGTCTGGTACACGAGCGAGGCCTCCGCGCCCTTGAACCTCGCGAGGCGCGTCTCCAGCTCCATGTGCAGGTCCATGTTGCCGGCGATCGGCCTGACCGAGCCGGAGCCAGCGCCGTGTGTCCTTACCGCATCCATCGCGGCCTGCTTGACCTTGGGGTGGTTGCTCAGGCTCAGATAGTTGTTCGAGCAGAGCATGACGACCTCGCGGCCGTCGACCCTGCACCTGGGCGTGCTAGGCCCCTGGAGCACCCTCAGTCTCCAGTCTATCTCGCCCTTCACGAGCTGCTCGTACTCCGTCCTCAGGAAGGAAACCGGGTCCCTCGCCGCCATGACCTCACCATTCTGGCTTCAGGGACACCTTTGCGGCCTGGCGCGTGTGGATCAGCTCCATGCCCTTCGCGATGTCCCTTATGGGCAGGGTATGGGTTATGATGGATGAAAGCTTAGCCCTGAAATCCTCCTTCTCGAGGAGCTTGTACATCAGGTCCCAGGTCTGGAACATCCTCCTTCCGGTGATTCCGTAGACCGTGGCCGACTTGAAGGTTATCGCGTTGTTGACGTCCAGGGTGACGGGGTCCGCGTACAGCCCGAGTATGGAGACGCGCCCTCCCGGCGTCAGTGCGTCGAAGACGAGGTTCAGGGCCTGGGGTGCCCCGGACATCTCTAGCGAGATGTCGGCGCCGTTGCCATCGGTCTCCCGCCTGATTGACTCCACTAGGTCTTCGTACTTCATCCCCGCGTCGAGGACCGCGTCTGCCCCGACCTTCTTCGCGAGGCGCACCCGGACCTCCTCGCTGGCGAGCTCCGTCGCGACCACTTTCTTTGCACCGAGTGCCTTGAGGATCGGGACAGCCATGAGGCCTATCGGACCGCAGCCCGCGACCAGGACGTTCTTCCCCTTGATCTCGTCCATGCAGTCGTGCGGGAGCACTGTGAAGGTCGCATTCCCCATGGGCTCCAGGAGCGACCCGAGCTTCGGGTTGAGGCCTTTCGGGAGCTTCCTGGCGTTCATCTCGGGGAGGCGGACGTACTCGGCGAAGACGCCGTCGGTGTCCACGCCCAGGATCTTCATGTCCCTGCAGATGTGCATCCTGCCGGTCCTGCACTGGTAGCACGTGCCGTCGACGATGTGCGTCTCTGCGGAGACCATGTCCCCGACGCTGATGCTCTTGACGCCCGGGCCGACCTCGACGACCTTCCCGCAGAACTCGTGACCGAATATGATCGGGAGGCGCTTGAGCCGGTTCTGGGCCCAGTGGTTCCAGTACCAGATATGGACATCGGTACCGCAGATCGATGTGCTCGTCATCTCGACGAGGACCTCGCCCTTCGCGGCCTTCGGCTTGGCGACGTCCTCGATTCCCGCACCCTCCGTCCTGTTCCTCTTGACAACCGCATGCATCCGAGGGTCACAGCTCCTGAGGGGTAGGGACAAAAATGGACGTTCTTAAGGGATGGGGGCCTACAACCAAAGTTCGGTGCCCGGCAGATTCATGGTCGGAAGACCATCGGCTGCCGGGGCACGGGCAACGACACTTGGAGGCCTGTCCTCGAGAACAGTTCGGGGTGTTCCGTGTGGACCGGGATGACGGTCCTGGGCGCGATCTCCTTGAGCATGTCGAAGACCTCCGTCATGCTCGCGTGGCCGGAGGCATGGGCGTGGTGGTAGTCCAGCTTGAGGTGCAGCAGCCAATTCTGCAGGATATCCTCCCTGATGTCGTCCTCCTCGAAGGGTTCGCTCTGCGACCTTATGAAGAGACTGTGGTCCTCGGGGCAGGCATCTATCAGCTCTGGCAGTTGGGAGAAATCCGTGTGGAAGATCAGTTTCCGCTGGTTCTTCTTGACGAATCCCGACTCCACGACGTGGTCGTGCTTGCCGACTAGATCGAGGTAGCGACGCTCGTATGCGTTCCGCCCTGCCATCCCCGTGCGGACGTAGACCAGCATGTTCTCGTCAGTCATCGGGTTCGGGGCGTCCATCAGGTTCTCCTTGCAGAGCGATTCCAGCAGGTGGGCGACCTTGACGGAGACGACGAACTTCCTCCCGGTCGCGCGCGCCACGTCCCTGTACGTGCGCATCCTGTCGACGTCCTTGGGGTAGAATGCGACGACCGCCAGCTTGTCAGTCCCGGAGACCAGCCCTCTGACCTTCGCCTCCACCCCCGCCTCGGAGAGATTCTCGCGCGGGTCTTGGTCGGAGACGCGCGTCCCCTCGCAGATCATCGCGATGGGCTTCTCCGCCGCCGCGCGCGCGATGAAGTCGCGGGTCATGGATGCCTTCGGCCCGTGCATGCGGAGGTCGCCGGTGTAGGCGACGCAGCCCTCGGACGTGTGAATCAGGTATCCGTACGCTCCCGGGACTGAATGGTCCACATGTATGGGTGCTATCTCCAGCGAGCCGACCTTGAATCGGTCGCCGGTCTTGAAGGTCCTGAACTCGTGCTCGCCGAAATCGACAGCGCTCGACCCTGTCGCCTCCCACGACTGCCGGATCGTGTCAGTCGCCTTCCCCAGGTAGACCGGTATGTCCCTGTGGGCGAACTTGAGGTGCCAGGTGTGGTCGAAGTGCATATGGGAGATCAGGATGGCGTCGAAGTCGGGCTCTGCCGCTGGAAGGTCGGTGCCATCGAGCCACTCTTCATCGTACAGGCTGGGGATCCGCGGGACGTAGTCGAAGTGGAACCAGTCCCTCAGCCCGAGCCGGTCCCTCGGCTTCAGCCACTCCAGGAAGTACTTCTCCTGCATATTGAACGGCTCGCCGAAGTCCAGCCAGATCCTCGTGTCGCGGTCCTCGAGCAGTATCTTGTTCCCGCCGATCTGCCCCGCACCGCCGTAGCAGGTTATCTTGACCATTCCCTGTCACCCCTCCATCCCTCATCCGCCTGGGACCGCAATCAAGCTTTTGGTCGGGAGCGCGGGTCCCGGCGACCTGTGATCCGGGATGCCCGCCCTCCCGAAGAAGTCGTCCAGGGTCGCGACCTTGAATCTCTGGACCACGAAACCCTCGGCAAGGTCGGCTACCCTCAACCACGCGGGGAGTTCGGCCACGCCGCTTATGCGCTCTGCCCTGGCGGTCCTGTTGTACCCTCTGTTCACGAGGATGGATTCGATGCCCACGGCCCTGACGGGGTAGAGGTCCAGGCCGGGCATGTCCCCGACCATCACGGCCTCGTTCCTTGAGAATCCGCGTCGGTCTAGATAGTCAGCGATGCGCTGACCCTTGTCCCCGTTCAGCAGGACTGCGTCGAAGAGATGCCTGATCCCGAACTCATCCAAGAGGGCTTCCAGGACATCAGAGTGGTTCAGGGACACCAGGCAGAGTGTCTCCACCCGCATCCTGATCTTCACCAGGGCGTCGTACACGCCTTCGTCGAGTTCGAAGAACTCGACCGCCCGCTCAGGCGAAGGGTCTGCCCAGAACTCCCACCTCGACCGTCCGTGCTTGGGGACATAGAGGGTCCCCTCCGCGTCCAGGAACACGTGCTTGAACTTGTGTGACATCCTCGTCTCGTCCATGACAGTCATGATGAGGTGGACCAGAAGGCTGCGTATTGAACGATATCTGATACGGTATGACTACAAGTAATACTGATGGGAGGCGGGGGAGGACGAGTGGTGGACGGAACCAGCATAATATATTGGTCTTAAGATGTATTTTACCGTATGACAAACTCTAAAATGGTCGGAGCTCATATCACATCTCGGGAAGAGAAATGGTCGTTGTCTTCGGAACCCTCGGTTACAGGCCAAAGTCGCTGATTCCAACGCTCAAGGCGACTCCGGACGTCGAGAAACTCGTATTCTATTGCGGAGCTGACAGGGACGACAAGGAAGCCCCCAGACGCGTCGCCGAGGCGAAGCAGGCCGTCCTCGAGTACTGCAAGGCCATGAAGATCGCAGTGGATGCCGTGGACCTCGCGGATCCCTTCGATTTCACCGGGATCGCGCGGAGGATAAGGAAGGACATAAAGCGCCACAAGGCCGAGGGGAAGGTGATCGGCGTGTTCAACATCGCTGGAGGCACGCGCCCGACCTCGTCGGCAGCTCTGCTCGTGTGCATCCTCGAGGGCGTGCCCACCGTCTACGTGCACGACGTCACCTACGAGGAGATACATCTCCCGTTGCTCCGCATGGAATACAGCAGCGTGCTCTCCGGGGAGGAGCGCCAGATCCTGCAGTTCCTGCTGGACAACAGGAGCAGGGAGCTGACCGAGGTCGACCTCGCAAGGAGCCTCGGCAAGCACAAGGCCACCATCAACCACCACATCAGGAACCTCGTCTCGAAGGGGGCGGTGAGACTCGACAGGCACCCCAAGGACGCGAGGAAGAAGGTCATAACGGTGGAGGAGTCGACCGAGCTCCTCCTGGGGGATGCCCCTTGAGGACCCTGGTCACGACCTTCGGACCTGGGGATGCATCCAAGGCATTCGACGCCATGCGCACCCTCCCCTACGACAAGCTGGTCCTCATCGGAGAGCGCGGGGCGGGCTCCTGTCCCGACTTCGTGATGGTCTCCGATCTCGAAGCCGTCTCCGGTCATGGGGTCGATTTCGTGGAGACCGCCAGGAGCGGGTTCCTCGAGCTGGTCGACGAGGTCGCCGATGCGCTCGTCAGGCTGTCGAAGGGCGACGACGGAGGGAGGAACGATGTCGTCCTCAACGTGAGCGGCGGCACCAAGCTCCTCGGGAACGCGGCACTCTTCGCGGCGTTCAGGCTGGGGATCCGGACGTATCACTGCGACGGGAAGGCGGTCAAGCTACCAGTCCTCACCGGCGCCACATCGAAGGACAGGTTCACCCCTGGACAGCTCCGCATGATCGGACTCCTGGACCATGAGCTGACTCTCGCGGAGGCCGTGGAGAAGATGCAGCCGACGGGCAGGCAGGGGACGGAGCGCACGATCCGGGAGCTCAGGAAGGCGGACCTGCTGTCGTCGGAGGCAGCTGACGGGAGAATCATGATAAGGCTGACACCCGCTGGCAGGGAAGTGCTCCGCGCCATCCATCCCGAGAGGTCGGGCGGGCGCTGATCAGCCCAGGTCGACGTCCTCGCCGCCCTCTAAGGCGATCTGGACGGACGAGTAAAGGTCCTCGAGACCCTCGTTGGTGTCAGAACTGACCAGGAACGCCCCGCGGCCGACGCCCACCGTTTCCAGCGCCTGCAGGAACTCCGCGCTGACCTGCGACTGCGCGTCGGTGGCCTCGTCGAGCACCGAGTTGAACAGCGAGTAGTAGTCCTTACCCCAGAGGTCCAGCTTCTCCCGGTCCTCGTCCGAGATCATGTCCGACTTGCCCACCATGTTGATCATCGGAATCGGGAATCTGAACTGTATCGTGGCCGAGAGCAACAGGGACGACACGTAGCCGTTCGCGCTCCTGCATATCGCGGGGTCGTAGAGGAACGCAAGCACAGATTGCTCGATGCCGAGCTCCTCGACGATGTGCCTGCTGCTCTGCCTGAACGCGAACAGCTCCAGCTGTCCAGGCGTGTCGATGAGCACGTAGTCCGGGTCGAACTCGTTTACGACGCCCGACACCTCCTGTATGTTGAGCGCGAGCATGTCGGCGGCGACGATCTGTGCCCCGTTGGGACCGAGGCCGTTCTCGGCCATGATCTCCGAGAGCTTGATCCAGTCCCGTATGTCCACGTCGGGCGCGTAGGGGAGAGAGTCCACACCGGGGTCGAGGTTCACCGTGATGACATCGATGCCCTTTCCGCTGAGCCAGACCTGGAACGCATTGGTAAGGGTACTCTTCCCGCAGCCTGCGGTGCCCGCAAAATAGAGGTTTTTGGCGGCCATAGTAAGGTTCCAGATGCGGAGAGGGAGAGCGGGCCTGAAGGGATTCGAACCCTTGGCCAATCGGTATCTCCCACGATACCAATGGACTTCGCGGTAAGAGCCGATTGCTCTACCTAGCTGAGCTACAGACCCGCGAAGCCCGATTATACGCTCATGATTAATAAAGCTATCGCGCTTGCCAGATACGTGTTCGGACGTCTGGCTCAACCGGTCGTCGCCTGAGCGGCATCCACCGAGAATATGTATAGGGGATAAATAAATAATATTGTTTGAATTGTTTTCCTGGCATCAGTGCGAGCCGGCGAAACCGTCGACCACGGCGTCCAGTCCCTTCGCGATGTCCCGGTCCAACGGTTCGGGGACATGGCTCCTGAGTATCTTATCGACCTTCGCCCCGGCGGCCCTCATCTGGTCTTCCGCGTCTCCCTCCCCACGAGAGACCTGCGAGACGCTCGCCCATGCCGTCGGGAGATAGAACCCTTTGAGCTGTTGGACGGTGTGCCTCTGGGAGAGATAGCTGCCTCCGATCCCCACCTTCTTGATCAGGTCGATGGCGAGGGACGCGTCATCGACATCGACCCCCCTGAACATCCGGACCGTCATCCCTGCGATCTCGTCGTCCCAGAGGAGCTGCTCATAGGAGAGTAGTGTGGAACCGTCCAGGACCCCCAGGCCGTTCACCACTTCGCCCCCGCAGACGGCGCACATGGCTGCTGACAGGGCGTTCTCCATCGACGCCCTCGTGCCAGGCGTCTTCGCGCCCGACCCCAGGCCGCCGGTGGACGTGGGCATCTTGCAGTGCTTGCCCATCTCGACGGCCGCACCGCAGAGGATCGTGCTCTCGGGCGAACCGCCCATGTACGCCCCCGTCATCGGATCCATGCTCGACAGGACGGACCCGTAGAGGCACGGTGCCCCTGGGACATGCGCCTGGATGGCGCATGCCAGTGCCAGTGTCTCAGCATGGTTCACGACGAGGTCGCCTGCAAGGGTCGCCGGGCCGCTCACACCGGTCTGGGCCATCCCGGTTATGTGCACCGGGACCCGGCTCTCCGCCCACACCATCGCCGCGTCCGTCGTACGTCCGTCCAGGACGAGCGGTGATATCGTGCAGACCATCGCGGACATGTAATGACGCCTCAACAGCACTTCTGGGCCACCGACCATCTCGGCTGCCATCCGGACCTGTGCGCGCGCCTCGTCCGGGGTCGACGTGGACTCGGACAGGATATGCTTCGAGGTGTTCTCCATCGCGACCCGGACCCCTTTGACCACGTGCATCTTCTCGGTGACATCGTGGGCGACCACGGTCGGTTCGTATATGCCGACGTAGGGCAGCCAGTCGGAGAGCACAGCGGTCCGTCTTATGTCCTCCAGGACCGAGGGACGGCGGCTGCCTCTGCTCGCGTCCCAGACGCTTATGCCGCAGCCATCGGTCGTGTAGTACGAGTGGCTCCCATCCAGCGGGAGGTCGAACTCCCTTGACCTGCCAGCGAGCACTATCTCGTGGGGCACCCTGCTTATGAGATACCTCACGAGCTCCGGTGGGAACCTCACGACCAGGCCGTCCTCGGCGATGATCGCGCCGGAATCCTTCAGTGCGTTCCTCGCTGTCTCGCTGTGCACCCGTATCCCCACAGTCTCCATCACTTCGAGCGCTGCATCGTGTATCCTCCTTCTCTCCTCCGCCGTGAGGAGCGAGAAGGGCGCCCTGACCCTGAACCTGTTCGCGAACGCAGACATCCTCAACCACTCCGTATCCAGTCGACGGCTGGCAGGCATGTGCCAGCCACGCACGCGCGGGGTTTGCGCCCATCGTCCCGCGAGGACTCCGGGCAGAATCATCGGTCACGCGTGCCTATTGTCGAGTCCGTCTGCGCCGCGGCGCCTGAAGTAGCTGGTCACGAGCGGGTCCAGACCGCAGCCCGCACAAACGAATATGCATATCATCACGACCGCCACCCGCCCCGACCGTTCTCCGACCGGGGCATCAGGGCAATCACTCTCGCCGTAGATAAAATGGCTGGCCGACGGACCCACGCATCGACGGCGAGGCAATCCGCGTGCCCGCGCGGGCAAGGTTTTATTTCGCTGGTGCTCAATCGCCGCGAAGGATGCACACCCTCACCGTCACCGTTCTCGGCAGCGGCAGCTGCGGGAACTCGATACTCGTGTCAAGCGACGGGTCCGGGATCCTCATAGACGCTGGGATCTCCTGCAAGGAGCTCGAGAGGAGGCTCTCCCTGTTCGGTGCCGACCCCGACTCGGTGGAGGCCGTGGTCCTCACTCACGAGCACACCGACCACACCAGAGGCACCCAGAGGTTCTGCTCGAAACACGGTGTGAAGGCCTACGGGACGGACGGGACGCTCTCCCTGACACCTTTGGACGGGGTGGAGACGGTCGCCATAGCCTCAACGAAACCTCTGCAGGTCGGGCGGTTCACGCTCAAGCCCACCCCCGTGAAGCATTTCGCGGCGGAGCCGGTCGCGTTCTCTGTCACCCTCGACGGAGTGAAGGTCGGGATCGCCTCTGACCTTGGATGCGTCACGCCAAGGATAGTGGAGGAGATGTCAGGGGCAGACATGCTCCTCATCGAGGCGAACTACGACGACCACATGCTGGTCCACGGGACGTACCCGGACTTTCTCAAGAGGACGATAAGAGGAGACCACGGTCACCTCTCGAACGACGATGCAGGGTTGCTCGCGTCGAAGGCGTCGTGCGAGAGGACGCGCAAGGTCGTCCTGCTGCATCTCAGCAAGGAGAACAACACGCCCGAGAAGGCGGCCGAGACCGTCTCGGGCCAGATGAGGAAGCACGGCGTGTCGGTCGACCTGTCAGTGACGGAGCACGGCGGCTCCAACGGCCCGTTCAGCCTACGCTGACCCGATCAGGCGGATCTTGCCGTGGTCGAGGAGCGTCTTCGCGATGCCTTCTGGAAGTGAGACCACATCCTCCTTCCGGAGGCTGTACTCGCGGTCCACGCCCACGAAGGTCGGCACGTCCTCGAGGACTCGTGCCGTGACGAGGTGCGCCTGCTCGCTGGCCTCGGTGGCGGCCTCCGACTGCTCCTCGCAGGTCTTGGCCGGCGGAGCCTCTGGCATGGTCACGAGCTGCTCCTTCTTCGTCTGCCTCGGCCCGAGATCCTCGAAGTCCGCGTTCGAGTCCTTGTGCGCGAGAAGCACTGAAGTAAGGCTGGAGAAAAGAACAAGCTCGTCAGGTGTGAGATTGTCCGTGCTCGGGTTGTCCCCGGCGACCTTCCTCAGTGCGAGAAGGGATATCTTCCGCTGCCTGAGCTCGTAGACGCGCTTCGCCTTGTCGATGGCCTTCTTGAGCTGATCGTTGAGCATCATGCTCGCGTGGGAGCTCGGGTTCATCGCGATCTCCCGCTCGCTCTCCTTCCTGATGCTCTTGATGTACTCGCTGACGTCCTCATAGAGGGAGGTGTCGACCTTGGTGAGCTGGGGGGACCGGTTCTCCTGTCGGAAAAGGGTCATGATGTCTTCGTATGTGATATCCCCCCTGGACTCCGCCATCTTATCGCGCTTAGCATACACGCTCGACCTATTTGACCGTTGTGAGTAAGGGCCATATGCCCCCGACCGAAGACGATATCACAGCACATGACAATCCCGTGGGCCAAGGGACGGGCTCTTGAAGAGGGATTACCTGAGACCAAGGGACGGAGGATGCAGCCTCACGGTCGATGTCTCCCCGGGGGCATCCCGCACCGAGGTCGCGGGCGTCAACGAATGGCGGGGGGCGCTGCAGGTGAGGGTCGCGGCCGAGCCCAGGGAGGGGGCAGCCAACGAGGAACTGGTCAGGTTCCTCGCCGAGGTGATCTGCGTCCCGAGGCGCACCATCGCGATCGAGAGAGGCGCGACATCGTCCCTCAAGGTGGTCGCCCTGCCGGTGGACGTCGAGACGGCGAGGAGCAGGCTCGGGGGCGGCTGAATGCTCTCACCCCTCGAGAGGCTCGAGGAGGTCATGAGGGTCCTCGATGAGATCGAGGACCTGAGCGCCGACACGCTCGTCGTGGTCGAGGGGAGGAAGGACGTTGAGGCGCTGAGGCGCCTCGGGATAGACAGGAACATGTCGTACCACTGGGCAGGGGGAGGACCATAGTCGCGTTCTGCGAGGACCTCGCCAAGGACCACGGCAGGGTCGTGCTCCTGACCGATTGGGACAGGAAGGGAGGGCACCTCGCAAGGGCTCTCAAGGAAGCGCTAGAGACTAACGGTGTGAAGGTGCTCGACGGACCCCGGACGCAGTTGGTGATCCTATCCAAGAAGGAGATAAAAGACGTCGAGGGGCTGCCCGCCTTCGTGGCGGGTCTGAAGGTCGCCGCCGGGAGGCCGTGACGGTGCAACCCGGAGTTGTAAATGGGAAAGAGATAAAGACGGGCATCCCGATTGCGCGACCATGGCTCTCTCCAAGTGTTCCCTAGAGATGCTACAGGAGATGGGGCTCAAGTCCGTCGAGGACCTCTTCGCCGACATACCGAAGGAGGTCCGGTCCGGCGGGCTCAGACTGCCGGATGGGATGAACGAACTGGACGTCAGGCGCGAGCTCGAGGCCATGATGGCCGTCAACAGGACCGCATCCCAGAGACCGAGCTTCCTGGGCGCTGGAATCTACCATCACTTCATACCGGCGGCCGTGAGGACCATCACGATGCGGTCGGAGTTCATCACCGCCTACACCCCCTACCAGCCCGAGATAAGCCAGGGGATGCTCCAGTCGCTCTTCGAATACCAGTCGTTCATGGCCGAGCTCACCGCGATGGATGTCGTCAACAGCTCGATGTACGATGCGTCCACCGCGCTCGGCGAGGCCGCCCTCATGAGCGCGCGGATATCTCCGGGTGACACATTCCTCGTGTCGAGGGCCGTGAGCCCCGAGCGGAAGGCCGTCGCGGAGCTGTACGCGAAGGGTGCGGACATCACCATCGAGGAGGTCGCGTTCGACCCCGTCACGGGGACCGTCGACCTGCAGGACCTGAGGTCCAAGCTGACCGACAAGGCCTGCGGATTCTACTTCGAGACGCCCAACTTCTTCGGCGTGCTGGAACCGCACTGGAAGGAGATCAGGGAGATAGTGGGCAAGCGCTCGCTCGTCATCGGCACGAACCCGATGGCGCTGGCCCTCATACGGCCCCCGGGAGAGATGGGAGCGGACATCGCCATAGGCGAGGCGCAGGTCTTCGGGTCTCCCATGAGCTTCGGCGGGCCGCTGCTTGGTCTCTTCGGATGCAGGACCGAGCACGTGCGCAAGATGCCGGGAAGGATCATCGGCATGACCAACGACCTCGATGGCAGGCGCGCGTTCTGCATGACTCTGGCGACCAGGGAGCAGCACATCCGCAGGAGCAAGGCCACCTCCAACATCTGCTCCAACGAGGCTCTCATGGCAGTCGGGGCGGCCGCGTACCTCGCCGTCATGGGAAGGTCCGGCCTCAGGGAGATCGCAGCGAGGAACGTCAAGAACGCGCGCGCGCTCGCGTCACGGATATCCGGCGTGAAGGGGTTCAGTGCACCGCACTTCAAGGGGGCACACTTCAACGAGTTCGTGGTGACATCGGACAGGCCAGCGGATGACGTCCACAGGCACCTGATCTCGAAGGACATCCAGGGCGGCCTGCCCCTCGGCGGCATGTTCCCCGAGCTGGGCCACGCCTCGCTCTACTGCACGACGGAGATGCACACCACCAAGGACCACGACGCCCTGGTCTCCGCGCTGGAGGCATCGCGATGAAGTACCACCAGGCGGTCCACGACGTCCCTGTCCTCTTCGAGAACTGCGAGAGGCCACAGGAGGGAGAGCGCTTCGACCCGACCGTGGGAGGGGCCATCCCCGCCGAGCTTCTCAGGGCGGACCTCAACATCCCGGATCTCTCCGAGAGGGACGTGGTCAAGCACTTCGTGAACCTCTCCCAGATGAACTTCGGGGTAGACAACGGGCTGTACCCCCTGGGGTCGTGCACGATGAAGTTCAACCCGAAGGTCTGCGACGAGGTAGTCTCGCTGCCAGGCGTCGCGGACATCCACCCGCTCCAGGAGCCGTCGACGGCCCAGGGGGCGCTCAGGCTCATGTATGAGCTCGAGCTCATGCTCTGCGAGGTCGCCGGGATGGACGCAGTCACGCTGCAGCCCGCCGCAGGGGCGCACGGCGAGTGGACCGGGATACAGATCGCGCGCGCGTACCACGAGAGCAGGGGCGAGACCAGGAAGGAGGTAGTGCTGCCGGACACCGCGCACGGGACGAACCCGGCGAGCGCGGCCATGGTCGGCTACGATGTCCTCGAGATGCCCTCGAAGAACGGTTGCGTCGACGTGGAGTCCCTCAAGTCCGCCGTCTCGAAGGACACCGCCGCGTTCATGCTGACCAACCCGAACACGCTCGGGATATTCGAGAAGGACATCGTGGAGATCGCGAAGATCGTCCACGAGGCTGGCGCGCTGCTCTACTACGACGGCGCCAACCTGAACGCGATCATGGGGAAGACGTCCCCCGGCAAGATGGACTTCGACATCGTGCACTTCAACCTGCACAAGACTTTCGCCACGCCGCACGGCGGCGGGGGGCCCGGGGCGGGCCCGGTCGGGGTCAAGAAGCGGCTGGAGCCGTTCCTACCCGTCCCGAGGGTGGCCCTTGGGCACGATGGTCGGTACACGCTCGACTACGACCGCCCGAAGAGCATCGGCAAGGTGAGGGCGTTCTACGGCAACTACGGAGTGCTCGTCCGCGCTTACACGTACATCAAGATGCAGGGCGGCCGCGGCCTGGAGGCAGCCTCCGAGAACGCGGTCCTGAACTCCAACTACCTCAAGGAGAAGCTCAAGGGGACCTTCGAACTGCCTTACGACGGCCTAAGGAAGCACGAGTTCGTGCTCAGCGGCAACCCGCTCAAGGCCAAGGGGCTAAGGACGCTCGACTTCGCGAAGCGGCTCCTGGACTACGGATTCCACGCGCCGACGATCTACTTCCCTCTCATAGTCGAGGAGGCCATCATGATAGAGCCCACCGAGACCGAGTCCAGGGAGACCCTAGACATGTTCGTCGAGACGTGCAAGACGATAGTGGCCGAGGACCCGCAGCTCTTGAAGGACGCCCCGAGGAACACGGCGGTCAGAAGGCTCGACGAGGCAAAGGCGGCAAGGGAAATGGTGTTCAGCTGGCGGGCCTACGAGAAGAGGGTCGCCGCCCTCGCAGCGAAGTCTAGGCCTTCTTGAACCGGGCGGTTATCAGCGTCTTCGTGCTCGTGATGCCCGGGATGGTCCTGATCTTCGAAGTGACGAGGTCCGTTATGAAGTCGTAGTCGGAGGCCTCTATCCTCGCTATCATGTCGTACTGGCCGAAAAGCTGGCTGACCTCTGAGAGCTGAGGCAGCTTCCTTAGCCCCTCGAGCACGGCAGTCTCCTTGCCGGTCGCAGTAGTGATCAGCACATATGCGATGACCATGTAGCTCACCTATGAGAGGCCTATAAGCCAGCTCCTTGCTCATAAAACTATCCAGAGTTGCGCATGGATGGACAGACTGGCACAGTCGACTGCAGGCACCACGCGTGCGATGGGCACCATGCACATCTTTGGACATCGCTGAGATACTGGCTTTCGCTGGTCGACAGAGCTCCTGTCCTCCCGCCGCGGCACCTAAGAAGCGACACAAACGGTTATCTAATCAGGGACCGTAATCCGGCCGGATATGGCCGGATTCGTAGTCCTCGAGGGCATCGACGGATGCGGCAAGTCATCCGTAGCGAAGGCCGTCGTCGAGGCGATAGGCGAGAGGGCTCTGCTGACCTTCGAGCCGACGGACTCGTGGATCGGCGCGGCCGTGAGGAAGGGCGACGCGAAGGTCATCAGTCCGTACACCGACGCGCTGCTCTTCATGGCGGACCGCGCGCAGCATACGCTCGAGATAGCCGACCGTGTCAAGGATGGGAGGCTCGTGGTCTCGGACAGATACTACCACTCGACCATCGCCTACCAGACCGCATCGCTGAAGGCTGCGGGGAAGGGAGACCACTTCGACTGGCTTCTCGATGCGAACACGCGCATCTCGCTCAAGCCCGACATCACATTCATCGTGTTCATAGACCCGGAGCTCGCGCTGGAGCGCGTGGGCAGGCGAGGCGAGCTCTCCAGGTTCGAGCGCCTCGAGTTCTTGAAGGAGGTCCAGGCGAACTACGAAAGGCTTGCCGGGCTGGACGACACGGTCGTCAGGCTCGACGGTAGGGAGCCGCTCGAGAAGGTCGTCGGACGGGTCCTCGAGAGGGTCAGGGAGGCGAAGCTTTAAGGCCGCAAGCGGCCGTGGTAAGAGTGGTTCCATGCATCCTGCAGACCATTTGAGAGGGAGCAAGAGTGACAAGCTGAGGGGACGCAAGATAGTCCTGGGACTGACCGGGAGCATTGCGGCGGTGGAGTGCGTGAAGCTGTGCCGGGAGCTCATAAGGCACGGGGCCGAGGTCCATGTCGTCATGTCAAAGGACGCCCAGATGATAGTCCACCCCTGGGCGATGGAGTTCGCGTCTGGGAAGCCTGTGACCACAGAGATCGACGGGCGCGTCCAGCACGTCTCCCTCTGCGGGGACGTCCCGGACCGGGCCGATGTCCTGCTCATCGCACCCGCGACCGCGAACACCATCTCGAAGATCGCGACGGGCGTGGACGACACGCCTGTGACTACCTGCGCGACCACAGCTCTGGGCGGGGGCATGCCAGTCATACTCGTCCCAGCGATGCACGGCACCATGATGGGCCACAAGGCCGTCACCGAGAACATCGCGAGGCTCAGGAAGCTGGGCGTCACCGTCCTCGTGCCGAGGATGGAGGAGCACAAGGCCAAGATGCCCGAGATGGAGCACATCATCGCGGAGGTCATGACCCAGGTCGGGAGGGCCGACCTGAAGAAACGCAAGGTGCTGGTCATCGCGGGCGCCACCGAGGAACCGGTGGACGACATCCGCGTCATCACGAACAGGAGCTCGGGCGAGACGGGCGTGGAGCTTGCGAAGGCGGCCTACGAGCGCGGAGCGGATGTGGACCTCTGGATGGGCAGGTGCAGCGTCGGGATACCGTCATACATCGCCACCAAAAGGTTCTCCACATTCGAGCAGCTCGCCAAGCTCGCGAAGGGCATCAAGCACGACATAGTCCTCTTCCCCGCGGCCGTGAGCGACTACTCACCCGAGAAGGTGGGCGGGAAGATCCCCTCCGACCAGCAGCGACTCACCATCACGCTCAGACGCAACCCCAAGCTCATAGACAGGATCAAGGCGAAGGTCGTCGTCGGGTTCAAGGCCCAGGCCAGACTGGGCGACGACAAGCTCGTCGACGAGGCGCTGGCCCTGCTGAAGAGGTCCAAATGCGACTTCGTCGTGGCGAACAAGATCGAGGAGGTCTCCCCGGGCAAGACGAGGGTCCTGATCGTGACCGAGGACGGCGCGACGGACGAGGTCCACGGGAGCAAGTCCCAGGTAGCGGACAAGGTCCTCGATGTCGCCGTTGGGATGCTATGAGACGGGCGAAGGCGTTCTGCCCCGGCCACGTGACCGGGTTCTTCGAGACTCACAGGGGCACCGACATCCTTTCCACGGGCTCGAGAGGCGCGGGGTTCAGCACGACGCTGGGGGCCACCTCTGAGGTCACTGCCACCGATTCTGCGAGGCAGAAGGTGAGCGTGTTGATCGGCGGCGAGGAGAGCAGGGCGGAGGTGACGAAGCACGCCGTCCGCTACCTGCTCGGGAAGGACCGGCTGGATGTCAAGGTCAGGACCGGGCTCGGTCTTCCGCAGAGCCAGGGGTTCGGAATGAGCGCGGCAGGGGCATTGTCGGCGTCCCTCGCGTTGTCGGAGGTCCTCGGACAGGGGATGCAGGACGCGTACGAGGCCGCGCACATAGCGGACATCGTCTGCGGCTGCGGCCTCGGGGACGTCGCCGGCCTGCACGCAGGGGGCGTCGAGGTGAGACTGAAACCTGGTCTCCCGCCAACGGGCGAGGCCCGAAGGATCGACGGCGACCCGTGGGTCTCCCTGGCGGTCGTGGGCAGGAGGCTGCGGACCAAGGGCGTGCTGACCGACCCGCAGAAGGCGGCGGCCATAGACGAGCACGGCGCGCCTCTCGTCCAGGAGCTGCTGAAGAGGCCGACCTTCGAGAGGTTCACCGAGCTGTCATGGTCATTCGCGACGGGGGCCGGCCTCGCGTCAAAGCAGGTCTCAGAGGTCGTCGAGTCGCTCCCTGAGAACGACGGCCAGCATGTCGATGCTCGGCAATTCGGTCTTCACGACGGAGGGGCTACGCACGCTGCGCGAGGCGCTTCCGAAGGGGTCCATTGTCTTCGCGTGCAGAGTAGACACGAAGGGACCCAGGGTCTTGGGCTGACATCCGGCGTCACTCGAAGAGCGTGAAGAGCCTGTCATCGCCGCCGACGTCGAAGAGCCCTATGCGCGCGCCGCAGTCGAGCCATCCGTGGGCGTAGTTTATGCAGGCGAACGCGTTGACGAGATCCCCCTTGCTCGCGAAGTCGCGCGCGTCGTTGAAGTACGAACGCGCCATCCCGAGGAAGTCCTCGGCCAGCTTCCTTCCGTAGGAGCGCTCGGGCGCCGCGATCTTGAGTTTCGCCAGCGCCATGGCTGTGAGGTCGATGTACTTCTCGACCCTCTCCTCGGTGAGAGTCGCGCCACCTTTGGCCATCACCCGTCACTCCACGACCTTTATGCTCTCGCCGCCGTGCTTCGACTCCCTCGGCCGTATCTCGACGAAGAGCGGGAACTGGATGCCGGCCCCGGTCACGATCGCCGTTCCGATCGGGAGGCGCTGCATCTCCTGGTCCATGCCCTCGACGAAGCCTTCTATCGACTGGGAGATCGCCTGCACGTCGTTCGCGTTGACGACCTTGAGTATGATCTGCGTGTTGCACTGGCTCAGGACGTTCTTGTCGATCTTCGCCGGCCTCTGGGTGATCACGAGGAGTCCGAGCCCGAACTTCCTCCCCTCGGAGGCAATCGTCCTGAATATCTTGGAGCACATCTTCTGGCCCTGCTGCGGGCAGAAGTTGTGGGCCTCCTCGACGACCAGCATCATGGGTGGGAGCTTGCCTGTCTTCCTCAGCTCGAAGAGCGCGGTGCACACCCTGTTGACTATGAGCTCCTGGATGTCGGTCGGGGTGCCACGGAGGTTGATGATGGTGGTCTTCCCCTTCTGTATGAGCTCGTCTATCTTCGTCCCCTGCTCGGCGAAGACCTCTATCTCCTTCAGGTACTCCAGCTCCGTGATGAGGCCGGAGGCGTTGGAGTCCTCGCCCGCCTCAAGGACGGCGATGATGTCCTGGATCGTGTAGTTCTCCTTGGTCTCCTTCAGCACGTCGATCGTCTTCCTGAGCATGGTCAGGTACGCGCGGACAGTTCTTGCTCGGCATCAGCGACAGGATGTCCCTGGCGTCGAGGTTGTGGAGTGTGAACTTGAGCGGCTTCGCGTCCCTGTTCACGTTCGTGTCGGTCGCGAACTCCATGATCTTGTCCTTGTACCCTCTCGGAGTGACGCCGAAGTCCCGACCCTTCTTCAGCACCGCGCCCTTCTCCTTCATGGCGGAGTACTCGCCGTGCGGGTCGAGTATGCAGACGGTGACGTCGTGCTTCATCATCTCCTCGACCATGGCACCCGAGCAGTACGATTTGCCACCGCCGGTCATCGAGAGGATGCAGACATGCCTCTGGACCAGCTTGTTGATGTCCAACTCGATCCGTATGTCGTGGCCGGACAGCAGGCCGACGTACGCCCCCGCCTTGCTGTTCTCCTCGATGCCTATGATGTCCGTGATCATCTCGTCCTTGGCGTGGAAGACCGGGGCCCCTGCCCTGAGCGGGGTCCTCGGGACCTGGAGCAGGTTCCTGTCGTCCCTGAAGCCGATGATGGTAGTCGTCGCGATCTCCTTCTCGTCGATCGGGACCTTGAACCCGTTCTTCATGGAGGATGCGACACCTTCGACCGTGAGGTTGGTCCGCCTCTCGATCTCCGTGACCTGGCAGAGCACCCATCCTACCTCTTCGTGCTCGATCTGGACGTAGTCCATCTTCTCCATCTTTCCGGTGACGAACACGCTGAACTTGAGAGTCCCCACGTTGCCGTAGATGACGCCGACCTGGGTCAGACCCTGGTAGGCCTTCTTCCTCACGGGTCGCGCCTCTGCTTTGGCCGGGGCGGCTTCTGCCGCGATGTGGGCTCCGCCATCAACGGTCTCGTCCGCTGGCGGAGAGAGTGACACCTGGTCAGTACCTTCGCTCACTTGCATCCCATCTCTATTCCCGATTATGCCCCTACCAGCTATTAATCCTTTTTCAGGCCCACCTCTTGCGCGCGCGACGGGCGACCGAACCGTCAGCCTTTAAGAGCGGACATGTCATTCCCCGCGTCGGATAGCATGTTCGTCGTAGGTGGATCCGCCTCGCAGCGGCTGTCGAAGGAGTTGGCCAAGTGCCTGAAAGCGAAACAGGCGAAGGTCGAGATCAAGAGATTCCCAGATGACGAGTGCTACGTCCGGATAGACAACGACCTCGACGGCGAGGACGTCTTCATCGTCCAGACCGCGTGGCCCGACAAGAACATCGTCGAGCTCTTCCTGCTGCAGGATGCGGTCCGCGACTTCGAGGTCGCGTCCCTCACGACCGTGGTCCCGTACTTCGGCTACGCCCGCCAGGACAAGCAGTTCAAGCCTGGCGAGCCGATCAGCGCGCGGGCACTCGCGCGTCTCATTCAGTCCCAGACTGATGACTTCATAACCGTCGATGTGCACGCGCCCACGGTCATCGACTGGTTCGAGAAGGCTGCGGCCAAGAACGTCATGGCGTACCCCGAGATAGGGAGGTTCCTCAAGGGCGTCGGCGTCCAGGTGATCCTCTCGCCTGATGAGGGGCGCTGGGACAACGCAAAGCGCGTGGCCGATGTGGTCGGATGCGACGCGGACTACCTCGAGAAGGAGCGCATCGACGGGAACACGGTCGTCATGACGCCGAAGAACCTCGACGTGAAGGGCAAGAGCGTCGCGATCGTGGACGACATCATAGCCACGGGCGGGACCATAGTCAAGGCGGCCGAGCAACTCAGGAAGCACGGCGCCAGGAAGGTCGTGGCGGCATGCACACATGGGGTCTTCGCCGGCAACGCCCTCGAGAGGCTGAGGGGCGCATGCGACGAGATTTATTCGACAGACACTATAGAAAATCCCACTACGTGCATAAGCGTCGCCCCGCAGATAGCCAGAATGGCGAAGGATTGAGCGCTCGGCCCACCAAAACATAGATATCCACCCCTGGGTTTCTCCAGAACGCCATGAAGAAGGCAGAGGACTTCAGCGAGTGGTACAACGAGATGGTCGAGAAGGCCAACCTCACGGACAAGCGTTACCCGATCAAGGGAATGAACGTGTGGACTGGCTACGGCTGGAAGATCATGAGGGCCATCGACTCCCAGATCAGGGAGGAGTTCGACGGCACGAACCACCAGGAGGTCTGCTTCCCGCTCCTCATCCCCGAGGACCAGTTCGCGAAGGAGAAGGAGCACATCAAGGGCTTCGACTCCGAGGTCTTCTGGGTCACGCACGCTGGCCTGAACAAGCTCGACGTCAAGCTCCTGCTCAGGCCGACGAGCGAGACGGCCATGTACCCGATGTTCGCCCTATGGGTCAGGTCGCACGCCGACCTTCCGCTCAAGACATACCAGATAGTCAACACCTTCAGGTACGAGACGAAGCAGACGAGGGCGTTCATCAGGGTCAGGGAGATACACTTCTTCGAGGCGCACACCTGCCATGCCGACTTCGACGACGCCGAGAGGCAGGTCAGGGAGGACTACGACATAATGACGCGCCTGGGACGCAAGTGGTGCATCCCGTACAGGCTCCTCAAGCGCACCGAGTGGGACAAGTTCCCGGGCGCGTTCTACACGGTCGGGATAGACACGCTCCTGCCAATGGGCAAGAGCCTGCAGCTCGGCTCCATACACGAGTACAAGGAGAACTTCTCACGCCCGTACGAGATCAAGTACGAGGACGACAAGGGCGAGCACAGATACGTCCACCAGACCACCTACGGCATGAGCGAGCGCCTCGTAGGGGCCATAGTGGCCCTCCACGGTGACGACAAGGGGCTCGTGCTGCCTCCGGAGGTTGCGCCCATACAGGTCGTGGTCATCCCGGTCCTGGCGAAAGGCCTTGCGGACAAGGTCACAGAGGCGACCAAGCAGCTCACGAAGGAGCTCAAGGACGCCAAGATGAGGGTGCACATCGACGAGAGGGACCTCCGCCCAGGCGCCAAGTACTACGACTGGGAGCTCAAGGGTGTCCCCCTCAGGCTCGAGCTTGGCATGAGGGACATCGATGGTGGCGTCATAACTCTCGTGAGGAGGGACACAGGCGAGAAGTCCCAGGCCCCGAGGGAGGGCGCGGCGGACCAGGTCCGCTCTATGCTCGACAAGATCGCGGCCGACATGTACTCGAGGGTGAGTAAGGAGATGGACGACAACGTCCAGTCCGTCACTTCCCTGGAGAACCTGCCGGCGAAGCTGCTCAAGACCGGATGGTGCGGGAGCGAGGAGTGCGGGCGCGAGATAGAGACCAAGGCCGACAAGAACCTCCTCGGCACGCCAATAGACGGCGAGGAATGGCAGGGCAACTGCGTGGTCTGCGGGAAGCCCACCAAGACGGTCGTCTACATGGCGAACGCGATGTGAGAAACCTGACGGGCATTTCCCCGCCGCGTGGATGATGGCTCAAGCGCTCTGCGGCTTCTTCCTGTAGAGGAGTATGCCGATCGCGCCGAAGACGATGAGAGGCACGTAGATCGTGTAGATGCCTATGTTCCCGCGGTTGAATGGGTACCATGTGTCGTACATGACCCCCCACGCCCAGTATATCGCGATGCCTGCGACTAGCAGCATCGTGAAGAATGCGAGCATGGCCTTCCTCTGGAACTCGGCTCCTTCGGCCTCTGCCATCATCGCGCCAAATGGGTTGGTCGTATAAATTGGTTTCTGAGGACGGAGCGGTGACCCTGTCAATCACGCATATGGATGAAGTCGTCTGTCCAGCGGATCAGCCGGCCATAGGTCTCCTCGCCCTTCCTGCTGAGGGTCAACCCTGTCATGCCCGTCGGGACCGCGTCCTGGACCTCCACCAAGCCCCTTGTCCGACATCCACGCCAGATATCGACGGAACATGTCGTAGTTCACAGTTGGACGCCACTTGTAGCCGGGTCTTGATCATGGGGGACCCGTTCTTCCACAGCCTCTCGAGGATTCTCGTGACGACATAGGGGTCGGGTTTCATCAAGGGAAGAGGGCAATCCATCACATCACAGCCCTTGCAGATACGTTTCCATCCGACCACGCAGAGACTCCGCCCTGCTGGCCCAGTCGGCCATATTACGCTTGTTGGCCCTTCTTCTTGAAACGTCCCACCAAACACACACCAGGATTGTCAGGCCCAGCAGGAAGACCCCCACGACGCTCCAAGTCATCCGTGTGAGATCCACAGGCTCAGGCCCCGCCAGTCCACTAGCAATCATGTTTGAACTTATCAGGGCGAAGATGACGGGAGGGAGCCATAGGCCAGGTTCGCGATAGTAGATGTCGTGGTCCCCCGCCCTGAGCCATGCCGGGACTTCGCGGGTCGCGCTGACGAGGAGTTCCGCCGGTCAAGTTGCCGCAGGGGCCGCTTAGACAGGAGTGAGGCTACGGAGCGGTCGGTTGTTCGCAAACTGTCGCACCAGCGCGTACCGCGCCTCTCGCCGCCTCTCGAAGTCCCTGCTCCAAAGCCAATTCCATCGCCAGTCCAGGCTTGCCATCTGGCCGGCATCTATATATCGCGGACGAACATAGACCGTTATGCTCATCTGAGCATAACCAAGCGAGATGATCGCATGTCGAGTGTGTCTCCAGAACAGATGTCGAAGAACCCAGGCCCGGCTACAGGACCGAGACCGACCTATGTCAGCATAGCATCCGACGAGAGCATCCATCACAAGTTCGCGATGGCGGTCGAGTCACTCCACAAGGAGCTCGGGAAACGCCATCCGATCCACATCGGCGACGAGGAGGTCTTACGCTGACGGGGACGACATCGAACTGAGGAGTCCCGTCGACACGCGCGTGGTCCTCGGCCGGTTCCAGAAGGCGACGAAGGATCACATCCTGCGCGCGATCTCCACGGCCAACGACGCAGCGCCATCATGGGCCAGCACCTCCTACGAGGAGCGGGTCCGTATCTTCCGCAGGGCGGCGGACATACTCGAACGGAAGGTGTTCCACATGGCGGCCCTCACCTCGTACGAGGTCGGGAAGAGCCGGCTTGAGGCCCTGGCCGAGGTCTTCGAGGTCGTGGACTGGTTCAGGTACTACTGCGACCAGCTCGAGGCGAACGAGGGGTATCTCACCAGGATGCAGTCCCCTGTCAAGAACGAGAGATGCGTGAGCGTGCTCAAACCGTACGGCACCTGGGCGGTCATCTCCCCGTTCAATTTCCCGGTTGCGCTGGCCAACAACATGTGCGCCGGCGCGCTGATGATGGCCAACACCGTGGTCTTCAAGCCCACGAGCGCGGCACCGTTCTCCGGCCTCAAGCTCTATCAGATCTACCGCGAGGCGGGCGTTCCGGCAGGGGCCGTCAACTTCATCACCGGCTCTGGCCAGACCTTCGGCGAGGTCGTCTCCGCCAGCAAGGGCATCGACGGAGTCGCGTTCGTCGGGTCCAAGGAGGTGGGCACCTCGCTGCAGAGGCAGTTCGCGGAGAGGCAGCCCTACACGAAACCATTCATCTCGGAGATGGGCAGCAAGAACCCGGTCATCGTCTCCGATGAGGCTAACCTGGACAAGGCGGCCGCCGGAGTCCTCAAGGGCGCGTTCGGGTATCAGGGCCAGAAGTGCAGCGCAACCTCCAGGGTCTACGTCCAGAAGAAGGTGGCGCAGTCGTTCACAGAGATGCTCGTTGCCAAGACCAAGGAGCTCAAGGTCGGCAACCCGATCACCAAGGATGTGTTCATGGGACCCGTCGTGGACGACAAGGCCGTCCAGACCTACGAGAGGTGGGTCGAGAAGGCGAAGGCCGACGGCGGGAAGGTGCTGTGCGGCGGCAGAGTCCTGCGCGAGGGGACCCTCTCCCACGGATTCTACGTCGAACCCACGGTCATAGCGGGCCTCGCGCCGGACCACTCCATCTTCAAGGAGGAACTCTTCCTCCCCGTACTGGCGGTCGCCGAGTACGACCGGCTCGAAGACGGACTCAAGATGGCGAACGACACCGAGTACGGACTGACCGCCGGGATCTTCACGGAGGACAAGGCCGAGATCGAGCAGTTCTTCCGCAACATACAGTTCGGCGTGTGCTACGCCAACAGGTCCGGCGGGGCGACCACGGGCGCCTGGCCCGGCGCGCAGTCCTTCGTCGGGTGGAAAGCGAGCGGCACGACAGGAAAGGGCGTCCTGGGGCCGCACTACCTCCAGGGTTTCGCGCGCGAGCAGGCACACACTGTGGTCGAGTGAGGATTACATCTGCCGTCCGTCGTGCAATCTCCCCTCGGACGGCGTCTTTTCTCACTTCGTCCTTCCCGTGATCTGCCGTTCGGTCGGCTCCTTGATCAGAGTGTCCGCCATGGCTCTCAGAAGGACGGACTGGCCTGAGCCCTGGACGTGGAATCCCGCCTCCTCGGCGACCAGGCGTGCCCATACCGCGTCCTTGTGCGTCCTCAGCTTGTCGAAGTCCGCGTAGTCCGTCAGTTCCCACACCGATGTCACGTCGTGGGTGCCGAACCCGAGCACGGCCATGTATGTGCCCCTGTAACGCCATCCAGGCGGGGCGTGCGCAGAGAGTTTCTTCGAGTTTCTCTTCGACCAGTCCTGGAATTCCAGGATCCGGCCCTCCTTCAGGTCGTGGCTTGCGACGTAGAACATTCCTCGCCACCCTTGTCACAGATGACGTCCTTTGACGGTATATCAAGAGTGCGGAACAGCAGGCGCGTTCGCGAGCCGGTCATCCCGGAGGCGAGGACGTCCCGATCTTCAGGAACTCCTCCTCGTCCTTGAGGGCCTGCTCGAATATCTCGAACCCCTTCTCGAGCTGGGCCTTCGATATGCACAGCGGAGGCGCGATCCTGAAGACGTTGCCGAAGAAGCCGGATGTGATCGTCATCAGACCCGCGCGCCAGCACTTGCCTTGGATGTTGGTCGCCTCGTGGGGCTCCTTGGTGTACTGGTTCTTGACGAGCTCGACCCCGATCATCAGGCCCTTCCCGCGGACGTCGCCTATGATCTCACGGCGCTGCTGCATCTCCTTGAGCAGCTTCATGGCGTGCTCGCCGAGCTTCGCGGCCCTGTCCGCCAGGTTCTCCTCGACTATCGCCTGGACATGTGCCAGGCCTGCCGCCATCGTGATGGCGTTGCCGCCGAACGTGGACGAGTGGGACCCGGGCCTCCACTTCCTCATGATGTCGTGCTTGGCGATGATCGCCCCGAGCGGCACGCCGCCGCCCAGTGCCTTGCCCATGACGAGTATGTCCGGGACGACGTTGAAGTGCTCGCACGCGAACATCTTGCCCGTGCGCGCGAATCCCGTCTGGACCTCGTCGAAAACGAGCAGGGCCTGCTGCGCGTCGCAGATCTGCTTCAGCCTCGGGAGGAACTCCTTCGGCGGGACGACGTAGCCGCCCTCGCCCTGGATCGGCTCCACGAACAGCGATGCGATCTGGTTCGTAGTGCCGCCCATGGTCAGGACCTGCTTCTCGAGGTAGTCCGTGCAGTACATCCCGCACTCCGGGTATGTCTGCTTGAAGCTGCATCTGTAGCAGTAAGCGAACGGTGTGAAGATGATCCCTGGCGCGAGCGGCCCGTAGCTGTACCTGAGCTTCAGCTTGCTCGTCAGCGCGAGGCCTGCCCCTATCCTCCCATGGTACGACCCGAAGAAGGCGACGTGCTCGTTCCTCTTGGTATAGTACCTGGACAGCTTCATCGCGGCCTCGACCGCCTCCGCGCCGCTGTTCCCGAAGAATGTCCCCTTCAGGGCCTTCCCGGGGGATATCTCCGAAAGGAGCTTCGCGAAGTACGCCTCCTTGTCGAAGTAGGCGTCGTTGGCCATGGAGTGTATGAGCTTGGCGGCCTGCTCCTGTATGGCCTTCGTGACCTTGTAGTGGGTCCAGCCGGCGTTCATGACCGCTATTCCGGAAGAGAAGTCCAGAAGGACGTTGCCGTCCGCGTCCATTACCGCGGCGCCCGCGGCCTTGTCTATCGTGAAAGTGAAACATCGGTCGTATGCGTACGAGACGTAGTCCCTGTCGATCTTGATGATCTCCTTGCTCTTGGGACCGGGTGCGCGGACGACCGTCTTCGGCGCGTCGCGGGCCCATTCAGGGACCCAGTCAGGCAACGGGAACTCCTCAGTGTCGACCTTCGGCCTCTCCTCGCCCTCGGCCGGCTTCAACTGCTGCTTCGGAGCCTCCACGACCGCCTCGTTCTCCACCATCTCACTCATCCCTTACCCCTCCCGAGCCTTCTCGAGAGTCAGTGCGCCCTTCGGGCAGGCCTTGATGCACCTGGGGTCGCCCATGCAGAGATCGCACATGTAGGCCGTCTCGACCCCGAACTCCCCCTCGAAGAAGACGCCGTCGTACGGGCACCTCGGTATGCATGCCATGCATGCGAAGCACCTGTGTTCGTCCAGCGTCCAGAACTTGCCATCCTCGCGGAACTCTAGCAGCGCCGATGGGCAGACCTCGCTCGGTGGGCAGACATCGCAGTGCACGCAGACGGTAGCCTTGTACTTGCCACCGTCACCCGCGATCTTGATCCGCGTCTTGCATGCCGCTACGCTGGATGCATGCGCGGCTATGCATGCCTTCTCGCACTCGAGGCATCCATTGCAGTTGTCCGGGTGGAAGACCAATCCGAACTTCTTCTTGGCAGCGGTCATTTGCATCCCTCCTGGTCCGACGGCGCCATCCCCACTTTGCGCGGTCGACTCAGGGTGACTTGCCTTCAGCCATCAGTAAGCCGGTCATCGTACATTAACCCTTGCAGAGTTGGGTATTTGTAGCTTCGCTCTGTGCGATTTGAATGGGCTCTTTATGAACAATGTTCAATCAAATGGCATGATTTGTTGAAAACCTTCCATTTACCGTAAGGCAATCGGCAGTCTTTCAATTCTATCAAAAGTGATGGTGAAAGAGGAGAGGGGAGCAGGCATATTATCTCGATGGGCAGATAATTACTGAGTCCGTGCACCGGACCGCCGAACCTCGACATGGACACGGTCCACCTGGAGATACTGGCCTCGACCACTGTACAACGGAGGTCATCCCTGTCCAACGATGGGCTCACTTCAGGTAATCGAGCTTTCGCGCGATGTCCTTCAGGCCCGCGTCCTCGAGGGACTTCTTCGTGGGCCGGCCCTGCTCGTCCCAGCCCCACAGAGAGTAGTACTCCACCAGCATCTTCTCGAAGTCCGCCCTCGGGACCGCGTGCCCCTTCGTCTTCCCGTCCAGGAGCGGCTGCGTCGCCATGCGCTCGGGCAACGTGTCGTCCTTCTTCGCGAAGCCCTCTCTGGCGTTGAACGCCCTCGTCAGGTTCCATATCCTGCGCCCGACGGCTCTCATGTGGGCCTCGTCGGCCGGGACTCCCGTCACCGCCGTGTAGTACTTCGCCATGTTCGGGAAGTTCACGCTGTAGAAGTCGCAGAAGATGACGCTCCACTTGACACTTGTCCTGGTCTGGTCCTCCACGCATATCGCGGCCTTTCCCTCGGGCGACCACGGATCCATGCTCCCGTACGCCTCGGCGGCAACGGGCCATGCGCGCAGGTGGCACGCACCCCTGTCAGAGGTCGCATACGCGAGCGCCATGCCTATGGACCCGCGCGGGTCGTACGCGGGGAACTCCATCCCCTTGACCTCGACAACGAGCTTCTCGGCCCCCTTGCCGATCTTCTTCGCGGCGCGCCTGCCACCGTCGGCGAGTGTGTTCCCGATGCCCTGCCTCCTGGCAATGATCTCGGGCATCTTCGCATAGGCGGACTCGTTGCCGAACCGGAGGTCCAGGCCGTTGACGTCCTTCTTCGAGAGGACCTTCTTCTCGTAGAGCTCCATCACCATGCCAGTCACGTTCCCGGCCGATATCGAATCGAGCCCGAACCGGTCACAGTCCTCGACGAACTTGATGATGGCCTCCACGTTCTCTATGCCGCAGTTTGAGCCGCAGAGCCCGAGCGTCTCGTACTCCGGTCCCTCAGTCGCAGCGTCCTTGAACGCCCCCTTCTTCACCTTGGCGTAGGAGCCGCAGGCGATCGCGCAGTCGAAGCACGCCTTCTTGCGCACCAGCACACGCGTCTTGATCGCATCGGAGTTGATGCCCTTCGACCCCTCGAACACACCGGTGGACCAGTTCCGCGTCGGGAGGATCCCGCTGTCGTTGCTCAGGTCCACGAGTATAGGGGTGCCGTCCGTGATCATCCCGGCGTGGTCCGGGTTCTCCAGGACGTCCTTCTGGACCATCTCCTTGGTCATCGTCAGGAACGAATCCATTTCGGGGACCTCGACCCCGAGGTGACCCCTGGCTGCGATGGCCTTCAGGTTCTTCGATCCGAAGACGGCGCCAGTGCCTCCCCTGCCTGCGTTCCTGGTGAGGTCGCTGGTGACGCTCGATATGAGGCCGAGCTTCTCTCCGGCAGGGCCGATGCACGCGACGCGCGCGGCCTTCTCCCCGGTCTCCTTCCTCACGAGCTCCTCGGTCTTGTACGTGTCCTTGCCCCAGAGGTTCTTCGCGTCCCTTATCTCGCCCTTGCCGTCGTTGAGCCAGAGGTAGACGGGCTTTTTCGCCTTCCCCTTGATGATCAGCCCGTCGAACCCCGCGTACTTCACCTCAGGGCCGAAGTATCCGCCAGCGTAGCTGTCGAGGAACGCGCCCGTGAGCGGGCTCTTCGTCACTAGGACGTACCTGCTCGTGAGAGGCACGAGAGTCCCGACCGCAGGCCCGGTCCACACCGTGAGGACGTTGTCGGGCGAGAGAGGGTCGGTCCCTGGCCTGAGCTCGTCGAAGAGGTATCTGGCACCGAGTCCCTTGCCACCTATGAACTGCTTCGCGTAGTCCATGTTCAGCGGCTCGGTCGAGACCTTCTCGCTGGTCAGGTCGACCCTCAGAACCTTGTGTGTGTATCCGTCACCCATGAATCATCACCTCTTCAGCACTCCCTTGGGGCAGATCTCCACGCACTGTGGGTTCCCCTTGCATAGGTCGCACTTGATCGAGTAAGTGCCTGATGGATCGATCCAGCAGCCGTGATAGGGACACGCGTCGACGCAGGCACCGCAAGCCGTGCATTCGTCCTTGTCGACGTAGTACGTGCCCAGGCCCTCGTCCAGCTTGATCGCGCTGACAGGACAGGCATCAACGCACGGGTGCTCGTCGCAATGGACGCAGAAACCGAGTCTGAACTCGCCAGGCTCCGGGAAAACGTCCTCCACGACGATGCGCGCCTCGCTCGGATTGAACTTCCCCGTGTGCGAAGCGGAGCACACAAGGGCGCACATCTGGCAGCCCGTACATTTCTCGATATCGGCTTTGAGGCCTTTCGTCATTGGAGTCTCCTCCTGTATGCATCACGATCTCGGACGAAGCCAGGTAGTCTAGGGTTCACGCTGCGCCATGAGCGGCTGAGCGATGACGCCGAATCCCCGACTTCCTACTTTGCCCCCTGAGAGGTACAGCTTCAGAAACAACTTCGGTGTATATAGCCATTGTCGGGTGCGATTCGTAAGCCAGATAAGGCGGTTCGTGGGGCTCCAGCCATCGTCAGTCTGCACGATGCGTTGTGCTCGGATGGGCTTGACGAGGGAGAGGAGAGTGCATTTCATATGATGCGCACTATAATTATTATCACGAACCCAGGACGATGTGGTGCGACCCCGCCCTGACAAGGTTGTTATACACCTGTCGTGTTCGCATACTTGATGATAGAGGAAGGGACCAGAGTCATCCTGGTCGACGGTGAAGGGCGCAAGTCGTTCCTCAGGGCGTCTGGCGGCATGCTCGAGGTGGGCAAGCTAGGGGTCGTCGACGGCCGGAAGATATGTGACGCGTCCTTCGGGGACCGCCTGAGCATAGGCGGGACTGAGTTCACCATACTGAAGCCCAGCATCACGGACATCGTCATGGCAGTGCAGCGGAAGGCCCAGATCATGAACCCCAAGGACAGCTTCCTCGTCCCGATGTACCTAGACCTGGAGTCCGGGAGCAGGGTCATCGAGGCGGGGGCGGGGTCCGGAGCGCTGACCGTCGTCCTCCTCAAGGCCGTCGCCCCGACGGGGAAGGTCTACTCCTACGACAACAGGGAGGATCACGCAAAGCAGGCCCGGAGGAACGTTGAGATGTCCGGGCACGCGGACTGCTGGGAGCTCAAGATCGGGGACATATGCACGGTCGACCTCGAGAAGGACGTTGACGCAGCGGTCCTGGACATGCCGAACCCATGGGATGCTGTCACGAACCTGCACAGGGCAATCAGGCCTGGGGGATACCTCTGCTGCTATGTCCCCAACGCGAACCAGCTCGACAAGACGATGCGCGCGATGCGCGATGCGGGCATGAGGGAGACCTACGCCTTCGAGACCATTCAAAGGGAGATGGTCGTGCACGAGGGCGGAGTGAGGCCGAGCTTCGAGATGCTCGGGCACACGGGTTACATGGCCATCGCGCGGAAGATCTAGCGAGTCCGCCGTCCGATGGAAGGAAAAACTTGTCGGAGACCTCTCCCCAATGAGGTCCCCTGAACTTCCAAGAGGTTTGTCTACAGCTTCCCACTTCCGAAGAGCTCGATCGAGTCGACGCCGAGCTGGCCGTATGTGTCGAAGCCGGCCCATGCATCCCCGGTCGCGACGATCTTGATCTGCACGCCGTCGCCGTACCAGCAGCACCCGTGCGTCGCGCACAGTCCGGTGTCGATGTCGACGAAGTAGACCGTGTGATCAATCCACTGCTCCGCCGCGCCTTCCGGGTCGGTCAGCGAGTCTGCAGCGTACTCATAGACCCTGGCCCATGTCCCGTACTGCCCGTCCATCAGGTAGACCTCGAAGCTGTCGTCCGCCTGGCCGTCGAGCACGCACATCTTCAGGTACTGTATTGCGCCCGTGAACCCTTCTGGCAGGTCGAATGTCACTGTGGCCCAGTTCTCATCACCGGAGAACCACACGACCCTGCATGTGCCGTCTCCGAGACCGCCCCAGCCTGATTCAGTGTCGGTCACGATTTCGCCCCAGCCAGTCCATCTCGACCAGAGCTCCACTCCGACATCTCGTCCCCGATGTCGACGCTCTGCAACGGCAGATTCGTGGTCGCGCTTCCAATGGTCGCCGGGAGCATCATCACCGCAGCCACGATGGCCGCTATCGCCGTGAACGCGGGAAGCCGCCCTCTCTTCTCCCTCACTTCCATTTCCTTCCTCCACCTCCTCCTCCACAGAGGTCCATGGTACTTCGTAGAGCGCCCCTCCTCGGCGCTGGGCCTAGAGGATCCGAGACTGAGAAGTGGATGTCATGGATCGGCTCAGTGAGTCTGTCACCTAAGTTCTAGCCACCAATCCCCCTCGAACCCCGCTACACCCGAAATCGTGAACGGGTCAACGCTATATGAACAACCCCTGTCAGTCGAGGCAACGAGGGCACGGTCCGGCCGTCATGACCTGGTCATGACGGAACCCCCGCTCCAGCCCTCAAAAGCTAAGTACACCCCTGTGTAATCCCCACACAAAGGTGAACGCGGGATGGCCGTCGCAGAGATCAGGATCGAGCTTGAAGAAGGGGGTGGCTGACCCTGAGGGCAAGAACACCCTGAAGGCGCTCGAGCTGCTCGGCTTCGAGGGCGTGAAGGATGTCAAGACCGTCAAGGTCTTCGAGATCGAACTTGCAGGCGGCGCGGGGGAGGCGCAGAAGACGGCCGAGGAGATGTGCAGGAGGCTCCTCGCGAACCCCGTGATCCACAACTACACGATCAAGGTCAAGTGAGGGACGGGGATGTCTACCGACCACTCTGTACGCCCGGAAGGACGTCCCGTTCGAGCTCGTCGAGATCAAGCTCTCGGATGCGAGCGACGAGGAGCTCGAGGAGATCAGCCAGGAGAGCGGGACCGGACTGTCGCTCGACGAGATGAAGAGGGTCCAGGGACCACTTCGCCTCGAAGGGCAGGGACCCGACGGACGTCGAGCTGCAGTCCATCGGACAGGCCTGGAGCGAGCACTGCTGCTACAAGAGCTCCAAGGTCTTCCTCAAGGAGTACGTCTTCGGCATCGACACCCGTCAGGTCATCGACAGGGGCGACGCCGGGGTCATGGAGTTCGACAAGGACCACGCCTACGCCCTGAGGATCGAGAGCCACAACCACCCGAGCGCGGTCGAGCCGTACGGCGGCGCGGCGACCGGCATCGGCGGCATCGTCAGGGACGTCCTGTGCATGGGCGCCCAGCCGATCGCGCTGGTCGACCCGCTGTTCTTCGGTCCGCTGGACTACCCGGCCGACAAGGTGCCTCCGGGGACGAAGCACCCCAAGTACCTCTTCGGCGGGGTCGTCGCCGGCATCCGGGACTACGGCAACAGGATCGGCATCCCGACCGTCGCGGGGGGCATCTGGTTCGACGACGGGATACGTCGGCAACTGCCTGGTCAACGTCGGCTGCATCGGCATCGCGGAGAAGAGGCACATCCGCAAGAACGCTGTCAAGGGGCCCGGGGACGTGCTGGTCCTCGTCGGCGGAAGGACGGGCAGGGACGGCATCCACGGAGTCACATTCGCATCGGCCGTGCTCACCAAGGAGAGCGAGACCGAGTCGCAGGGGCGCGGTCCAGCTCGGCGACCCGATCATGAAGGAGCCGGTCATACACGCCTGTCCTCGAGGTGAACGAGAAGGGGCTCATCAACGGCATGAAGGACCTGGGAGGCGGCGGGCTGTCCTGCGTCGTCGGCGAGATGGCCCTCTCCGGCGGCTGCGGCGCCGAGGTCGACCTGGCCAAGGTGCCGCTCAAGGAGGAAGGGCTCGCCCCTGGGAGATCTGGGTCTCCGAGATCCAGGAGCGCATGATGCTCGCCGTGTCACCGAAGAACGTCGACGAGGTCCTCCATGTGTTCAACCTGTGGGACGTCCCGGCGACGCCCATCGGGAAGGTCATCCGGGAGAAGGTCGTCAGGCTCTACTTCCAGGGCACAAGGTCTTCGACCTCGACCTCGAGTTCCTCACCGCGGGCCCGATGTACTGCAGGCCGTGCAGCGCGGAGAAATCGACCAAGAAGAGGGCCGAGAAGGTCCCCAAGGCGAAGGACAGGTACGACAAGGAACTCCTCAGACTCCTATCGGCACCGAACATCTGCAACAGGGACTGGGTCATCAGACAGTACGACCACGAGGTCCGCGGTTACACCGTCATCAAGCCCCTCCAGGGGAAGCTCGGCCACTGGAGCCACGGCGATGCCGCGGTTCTCAAGCCGGTCGAGGACTCGTTCCGGGGGCTCGGCGTCGCCGTCGCCTCAAACCCGTTCGCCGTCGCCATCGACCCGTACAGGGGCGGGAAGCTCACAATCGATGAGACATGCAGGAACCTGGCGGCCGTCGGGGCCGTGCCGCACTCGTTCACCGACTGCCTCAACTTCGGCAACCCCGAGAAGCCGGACAGGCTATGGCTCTTCAGGGAGTGCGTCAGGGGCATGGGGGAGGTCGCGGCCGCGCTCAACATGCCGATCCCGTCGGGCAACGTCAGCCTCTACAACGAGGCCGCGTCCGGAGCGGTCCTGCCGACACCTACGGTCCTGGGCTGCGGCATCGTCTCCGACATCAGGAGGTGCGTCACCACCGACCTGAAGCAGGAGGGCAACATGCTGGCGGTCGTCGGCGCAGCCAGGCCGGAGATGGGCGCATCCGAGTACTACCGCATGACCAAGTCATACTCGCGGAAGGTCCCGGACGTGGACATCGCCGCCCTGAGGGCGGGGATGGACGTCGTCATCGGAGGCATCGAGAGAGGGGCCATCGTCTCTTGCCACGACATCTCCGACGGAGGTCTCGCGGTCGCGCTCGCCGAGATGTGCATCGGAGGGGACATAGGGGCTGAGGTCGACGTGTCCAAGCTAGGGGACATGAGGTCCGATGCGAGGCTCTTCTCCGAGGGACCCAGTCGCTGGATCGTCGAGCTGCGCAAGGGCAAGGAGAAGCTCCTGCCCAAGGATCGGAAGACGAAGGTCACCAAGGTCGGCACGGTCGGGGGCGGCGCCCTCAGGATCAGGTCCGCGAAGACCCTGGTCGACACCTGCCCGGACGACCTCGCGGAGGCGTTCAACGCGCCGTTCTGGAAGGTGATGGGATGAAGACCAGCCAGGTCAAGGTCTGCGTCCTCAGGATCGAGGGCACGAACTGCGAGGAGGAGTCGTACCAGTGCTTCAGGAGGCTCGGGGCGAGGCCCGAGAAGGTCCACCTGAAGCAGCTCACCGGAAGCGACGTGCACCCGGAGGAGAGGCGGAAGCTGTCCGACTACCAGATACTCGTCTTCCCAGGCGGGTTCTCAGCAGGCGACTACGTGCGCGCGGGCGCCATATTCGCCGCGCGCATGAAGAGCAGGCTCTCGAAGGACCTCGAGGACTTCGTGAAGGCGGGGAAGCCCGTCCTGGGCATCTGCAACGGGTTCCAGATCATGGTCGAGGCGGGCATGCTGCCGGCCCTCTCAGCGGTCATAACGGAGACGCCGGAGGCCGTGCTCACCACCAACGACTCGGCGAGGTTCGAGTGCCGTCCCACGCTGCTGAAGAACGTCAACAGGGGCAAGTGCGTCTTCACGACGAAGATCCCCCAGGGCAAGGTCTCCCTGATACCAAGCGCGCACGCGGAGGGGAAGCTGATGTTCCCCATCGACCGGTCCGAGAGGATCGTCCGCGAGCTCGAGGAGAACGACCAGATCGTGTTCAAGTACGTCGACCCGGAGGGCAACCCGGCCAAGTACCCGTGGTGCCCGAACGGGGCCACGGAGAACATCGCGGGGATATGCAACCGGGACGGGAACGTCTTCGGGCTGATGCCGCATCCCGAGCGGGTCTTCTTCAAGTACACGCACCCTGACTGGACACGGAGCCCGGACGGGCCGGGCGACGGCAGGGCGGTCTTCGAATCCGTGCTGGACTACGTCACAAAGAAGCTGTGACCAAGGCAGAGCGACCGCCCGAAAGAACACCGATGCTGCACTCGGCCAGAGCGCTCACAGTGAGACTATGAGCTCGACCTGGTCCCCGTCCTTGAGCCCCAGGGACCGCCTCAGGTGGTACTTGCAGATGACCTCGATGATGTCCGTGTGGTGCGACCGCACGGGGAGGACGACCGCGCACTCCATGTTGTGGATCGTCGCGAGGAAGCACTTGACGTCCCCGAATGTCCTGCCCTCCTTCTCGAAGCCCTTGATCGTGATGCCCTCGGACTTCCTCAGGACGTCGAGCTTCGGGAGCTCCGGGTCCGCGAGCCTCAGGTTCAGCGTGCCCTCGTAGGGCTTGAACCAGAGCTTCTTCTGGAACTGCTCCGCGTAGAAATCCTGGTTGACGTAGTACTGCCCCTCGCCGAGGCCCGATGTGACCGTGCCGATGATGACAAGGTGGTCCTTCATCTCGAAGATGCGCTGATAGTCCGAGTACTCCTTCCTCAGGAGGTCGAACCCCTTGTCCGTGAGCTTGATCCTCTGCCGCCTCGCTCCCAGGTCCCTCTCGATGAGCCCCTCGCCGAGGAGCTCGAGTATCTTCTTCGAGGCGGACTGCTGGATATCTCGAGGACATTCCCCAGCTCGCGCGAGGAGATGGCGATGTAGTCATGCACGCCGCCCATGAGGGCGATGTGCTTGAGCGTCGCTATCTGCTTCTCATGCATGGCAAAAACTAGCATTATGTACGCATATTAATAGCTTTTCCGAGAAAACGAGTAGGTCAGTTGATGGGGCCGCCGCTCAGCTCCAGGTGCCTCGAACTGCGCAGCCGGACCACCCTGAGCCCGCACTCCCTCAGGCGCGAGATCAGCTCACGGTCGTTCGTGACCACCGCAGCCCCGAGGCGTTCGGCCATGTCCAGCACGGCATCGTCCCCCCTGAGGTCCGTCTCGATGACATTGTACTTCTTCGCGAGCGAAAGGGCGACCTTCGAGTTCTTGTCGACCGCGTTCGCGAGCTCGCCCAGGACGGAGCTCGGGACGACGACCTCGGGGTAGCCGAAGAGACGCTTGAGCTCGAGGTCGAGGTTGATCTTGAACTGGAAGGGCATCAGAAGGGCGTTTGCATCGAGAACGACCACATCCGGCACCGAACACCATCCCCTACTGGACGATGCCGTGGCCGATGAGCCGCCACTTGCCGGAGATGCGCCTCGATATCGCGATGCGCTGGCCGGTCTCCACGCAGACGGGTATCTTGAGGCCGATGTCCGCGGTGTCCGACCTGCCGCTGGTCACGACCCCTACGGTGGTCGCGGTCCCGACGCTCAGCATCAGCGGTTCGTTGGTCTTAAGCCCCTCGACCGCCAGGTCGGAGGCGACCCCGACGACCCTGTTCATGAGGTCCGTGCGCATCGTGAACGATGTGCGCACATCGGGCAACGACCCGGGTTTGCCCACGAGCCTGCCGACGAGCGAATCTGACTTCGTCATGGCCGGGTCGAGACCAGTGCCTATCGCGATGAGGCCGCCCGGGTGCGCCGTCTCGAGGGCGGCGCCACCTGCGAAGAGTGAACGGACCTGGGTGAACATCGGCTCCCATGTGACGCCTCTGGCCACCTCTACCTTCCTGCCGGGACGGATCTCTATCTCGTCGCCGATCTTGAGGGTGCCCTGCGTGATGGAACCGCCGACCACGCCGCCCTTCAGCCTGTCGAGCTTGGTTCCGGGGACGTTGATGTCGAACGAGCGCGCGATGTGCATCCGCGGGGGCTTCGACCGCACCCACTTCGGAGTGGGGATGGTCTCCTCGATGGTCTTGATGAGCATGTCGATGTTGACGTCGTGCATCGCGGAGAGGGGCACGATCGGGGCCGTCTCGGCGATGGTCCCGTGGACGAACTCCCTGATCTCCTGGAAGTTCTTCCTCGCCTCCTCCTTGCTGACGAGGTCGATCTTGTTCTGGACGACTATGATCTTGTCGACGCCGATTATCGAGAGGGCCATCAGGTGCTCCCTGGTCTGCGGCTGAGGGCACTTCTCGTTTGCGGCGACGAGGAGGAGCGCGCCGTTCATGATGGCGGCGCCCGATAGCATCGTGGCCATCAGGGTCTCGTGGCCAGGCGCGTCGACGAATGACACCGACCTGAGCAGCTCGCACGGGCCGCCGCAGGCGGGGCATGTCGGTTGGATCGTGTAGCACTCGGGCACGGCGCAGTTCTTGCACTTGTAGAAGGCGACGTCGGCGTAGCCGAGTCGGATGGAGATGCCCCTCTTGACCTCTTCCGAGTGTCTGTCGGTCTGCTCCCCGGTCAGGGCCTTCGTCAGCATGGTCTTGCCATGGTCGACATGGCCGATCATGCCGATGTTGGTCTCTGGCTGGGATGGGACCTTCATCCTTACTTCTTCTCCTCTTTCTTGATGAGTTCGGATACGGGCTTCATCCCATGCGCTGTGATCATCAGGTTCACCTGGATGGTCTCGGGGGATATGGTGTTGCCCCTGAAGTTCTTGCGCCTTCTGAGGCCGTTCTCCGGGGAGTTGAAACCGATGCTGTCGGATACCAGCAGCTTCTTCCGCCTCGGGCCAGGCAGGTCCTTCCTCATCGGGAACCCGTCCTTGTCGCTCCCGCCCATGATCTGCAGCTTGTAACCTGGGAGGCCCACGAATATCCCGTCCACGACTTCGCCGATCTTCTTGCCTATCAGTGAGTTGGCGTGTTGGCCCGCGACGGTGGTCTGGTACGATTTGCCATCCTTCGGGTCATTGACAACGGCTTTGAACTCTGCCATACTGTCCGCTCCGGTGCACGACGCCCTAATGCGAAAGGAGTTATATAGGTTTCGGGGGCGGTCGCATGTGCTGGTGCATCTCCGGGGAGTCGCCTGGCCCGCGGCTCACCTGCCCCAGAAAGGTTTCTCCTTGCGCTTGACGGCCGCTATCTGGTCGAAGGCCTCCTGCTCGTCGGCCGACAACTGGAAGTTTGCGAGTTCGCGCGCGTGCGACTCCGGGATGTCGACCAGGAGGACCTCCTCGACATCGATCTGCCGCCCGACCGTCGGGTCGTCTATGGCCACCGCGACCTCGGCGCCCATGATCGCCTCCGTCAGGGTCTTCTCGCCCGTGCGGATGCTCTTGATCCGTCCGACGGAGGTACCGTCCAGCTTCATCAGCGCCTGCCCGGGCCGTATCCGTCCGGCGAGCACGCGGACCCCGACGATCGCGGGTTTGCTGACCCTGAAGACATGGTCCCTCAGCAGGAGTATCTTCCCTGGGAACACGACCTCCAGCCTCTTCTCCGCGATGATCTCCCTCTTGCGCTCCTCGGTCCAGAGCTTGTACTCGTCCAACAGCCTGTAGATGACGTCGTTGGCGAACACCTTGACGCCGGTCGCCCTGAGCTCCGCCTCGGCGTCCTGGTTCACCTTGACGTTGAACGCGAATATCACCCTGTGCAGCGGGTCGTCGAACTTCGATGCCTCGACGACGTCCTTGCGGTTCACGTTCCCTATGTCGATCTTCCTGATGGGCAGCTCCGCGCTCTTCGCCTCGAACGCCAGTGCCTCCAGGGAGCCTATCGCGTCCCCGCGGACTATTATCCCCTGCTCAGCCAGCTCCACCTTGATCTGGTCCTGCTGCTTCATCTCCTCGACGATCTCGTCGAGGTCCCCGGAGACGACCCTCACCATGCCGCCGGCCATCGCGGCCTCGAGCCCCTGGGCGACGATCCTGATGCCCGCAGCAGCCGAGACCTCTTTGACGCGGTCGAACCGCTGGCTCGGGTCCCGTATCTCGTCGAGGGGCCTGGGCCGCTGCAGCCCCTTGACCTTCGTGACAATGGGGTCGCCCCTGACGGACGAGACCACGATCTGGTCGCCCACGCTCAGCGTGCCCTTGTAGATGATCGTGTCAATGGCCGTCCCGATGCCCTTCTCCTCCTTGACCTCGAGGACTGTGCCCTCGGCCACGCCCTCCTCGGTCTTGATCTGCTCCTCGAGGAACCTCTGCGCGAGGCCTACCAGGACTAGTAGCAGGTCGGGCAGCCCCTCTCCGTGCTTCCCGCTCGTCGGGACGATGGCGACGCTCTTCGTGAAATCTGCGATCCTGTCGAACCTGTCCGCGCTGAGGCCGCTCTTCTCGAATATGCGCCCTGAGAGAGCGTAGAGCTTCTCGTCGAGCTCCCCCGCCACACGCGGGTCCTGGGCTGCGAGGCTCTCATGGAATGTCATGCCCTCGTGGACCCTCCATCCCGGGATGAGGTCTACCTTGTTCGCGGCTATCACGAACGGGGTCTTGAGGTTCCTGAGGATGTTTATGCTCTCGACCGTCTGGGGCTTCATCCCCTCGTTGATGTCGATGACGAGGACGGCGAGGTCCGCGAGCGCGCCCCCCCTGGTCCTGAGCGAAGCGAACGAGTAGTGTCCAGGTGTGTCGATGAACAGCAGCCCGGGGACGGTGAACCTGCGCTCGCCGATCAGCTTCGCGCACAGCTCGTGGATCGTCTCGATCGGGACATCGGTGGCGCCGATGTGCTGCGTGATCCCGCCCGCCTCGCGCGAGACGACCTTGGTCCCCCTGATGCGGTCGAGTATAGTCGACTTGCCATGGTCCACATGACCCATGACTGAGACTATCGGCTGCCTAGAGGACACGGGGGTCACCAAGGTACGGTCGGTATATCAATGTAACTCGCGGAAAAGAAGATGGATGGAAGTGGTTTCCCTGTACTGGCGCTACTTCTCGAAGAGCCAGGCCTCGGACGGGAGCTCGTAGTTCTGGAGCTCGTAGTCGTTGAAGAAGAGCTTGATCTCCCTCTTGGCGCTCTCGGACGAGTCGGACCCGTGGATTATGTTCCTTCCCGTCACCTGGGCGAAGTCGCCCCTGATGGTGCCCGGTCCGGCGTCCTGCGGGTTCGTCTTGCCCATCATGGACCTGCAGACGGCGACGGAGTTCTCGCCCTCGACGACCATGCAGGCCACGGGGCCCGAGGTTATGTAGGAGAGCAGGGGTTCGTAGAAACCCTTGCCCTTGTGCTCTTCGTAGTGCCTCTCCGCGAGCTCGCGCGGGATGCGCATGAGCTTCATCGCCGAGAGCTTGAGCCCGCGGTCCTCGAAGCGCTGCACGATCCTGCCGACGAGTCCCCTGGCCACGCCGTCCGGCTTGACCATGACGAAGGTCCTCTCGATCATTCCTTAGCCGCCTCCGACTTCTTCTTGGAGGCCTCCTTCTTCTCTGACTTCTTGACCGAGGACTTCTTCTCCGCCTTGGGCTTCTCCTCGGCGGTGGGAGTGGCCTTCTCAGCGGGCTTCTCTCCCGCATCAGCGGCCTTGGTCCCCTCGGGACCCTTCTTCAACTTCCTCGCCTTTCCGCCGGTCTCCTCGCTGGAAGGGAGGCCTTTCATGCGGACCTCCTTCTCCCTGGCGTACCAGACGGTCCAGGTGGTCCTCCTCGGGACCCTGCCCAGCTCGACAAGGTTCTTGTAGCACTTGGATGTGCAGAAGTTGTAGATGACTCCGTCCTTCTTGATGTACATCCTTCCCGTCCCGGGTTCGATCTCGTTCCCGCAGAACGAGCATACTCTCCGCTCGACCATGGAACATCACCTCTTTGGCTCGGAGCTCAGCGAACGCCGAGCTTCCTCGCCTCTCTCGATGTCTCCTTCAACATCAGGACGTCGCCGACCCTCATAGGGCCCATCGCGTTGCGCGTGATGATGCGCCCCTTGTCGCGCCCGTCCATGACCCTGACCTTGACCTGCGTGGCCTCACCGGTCATGCCTGTCCGACCAATGATCTCCACGACGGTCGCGGGGATGCTGTCATCGTCTGCCATCTTAGGCCACCTACTTCTTCAGCGCCTTCAGCTTCTCGGCGAGCTCGTCGAGCGCGGGCTTGCCCTTCGATGCGTCGAGCACGGCGACAGCTGCGGTGGGCTTCTCCAGCCCACAGGCGTTCCCAAGCTCCGCCTTGGCCGGAACGAATGCATACGGGATGTTCTTCTCTTCGCACAGGGCCGGCATGTGCATCAGAATCTCGGGTGGGGAGACGTCCTCGGCCATGACGACAAACAGTGCCTCGCCCCTCTCGACGAGCTTCGTGACCTCGTTCGTGCCCTTCCTGAGCTTCCCGCCGTCCCTCGCGATCTCGACGATCTCGTAGGTCTTGTCCACAAGTTCCTTCGGCGTCTCGAACTTGACATACACTGCCTTCGGCAAACTGATACCTCCTTCGGGCGCCGTCAGGCGCCTTCATCATTCATCGGCCCTTTCCTGTGAAAAGAGCAAGAGTGAGTAATTGCTGGTGGTATAAAAGGGTTCCTGAACTATCAACAGCCTCCGACCGTGGGCGTCCTCGAGGCGCGCCAGCATGGGTTCGTGACATACATAATAACCCGGACGCCGTTCTCCTCGCGGTACCATGGTCGAGACCGTCGTGCAGTTCCAGCCCTTCGGGATGAAGACGCCTGTGGCACTCGGCGCGACCGTGCTCGACGCCGCCTCGAAGGCAGGGGTCTCGCTTGAGGCAATCTGCGGCGGCTCTGGCAAGTGCGGGAAGTGCAAGGTCGCCGTGACCGCGGGGGCGTCGTCGCTCTCGCCCATCGACAGGGACGAGAGGGCGCTCCTCTCGGACCGGGAGGTCAGGTCAGGGGTGAGGCTCGCCTGCAGGGCGAAGGTTGTGCGAGCAGGACGGATCGTGGTGGAGGTCCCGGAGGGCAGCCGCAGGGAGCATCACAGGCTCCTCGCCAAGGGGATCGAGCCACGCACGAAGCTCTGTCCAGCCATGTCCAAGGTCCTCGTGACCCTGCCGCCAGCATCGATGAGGGACTTCCGCGCCGATGACGACCGGCTGCTCGACGAGCTCAGGAAGCGGGCGCGCAAGAAGGCCGCTCTCGACCCCGGGGTGCACACACACCTTCCTCGTGCCCTTCGAGACAAGGGATGGGTTACCACGGTCTCGCTCTTCAGGGACAACGAGGTCGTAAGGGCGGAGCCCGGGGACACCACTGGCACCCTGTACGGTATCGCCACGGACATAGGGACGACCAAGGTCGTCGCCTACCTCGTCGACCTGAGGACGGGAGAAGTCGTGGGGACACAGAGCATCCCGAACCCGCAGATACCGTTCGGCGAGGACCTGATGTCCCGAATCTCGTTCACCATGAGACAGAAGGATGGGCTGGAGCAACTCCGCAAGGTCATCGTCGACGGACTGAACACGCTCATAGAGAGACTGTGCGTCAAGGGCGGGGTCGACCCCGACGACATCCTCGAGGTCATGGTCGTGGGGAACACGGCGATGCATCACATCTTCTTCGGGATACCGCCCCAGCACCTGGCATCCGCCCCGTATGCGCCGGTCGTGCGCACATCCATCGCGATCCCGGCGTCCCAGGCCCGCCTCGACATGTATCCGTTCGGGAAGGTCTCGGCGCTCCCCAACATAGCCGGCTTCGTCGGCGCGGACGCCGTCGCGGACCTGCTCTCGAGCGGGCTGCACGAGAGCAAGAAGGTCGGCATGATGATCGACATCGGGACCAACACGGAAATCATCGCCGGCAACAGGGAGAAGCTGATCAGCTGCTCCTGCGCCTCGGGCCCTGCGTTCGAGGGGGCTCACATCAGGTTCGGCATGCGCGCGTCGACGGGCGCGATAGAGCGCGTGTGGATAGACCGCGGGACCAAGGAGGTCATGTACACGACCGTCGAGGACCGGCCAGCTCGCGGCATATGCGGCTCCGGTATCGTCGACGCGGTCTCGGAGATGTTCAACGCGGGGATCCTGGACCCCTCGGGCAAGATAGCCGTCGACGGCGGCGCCCCTGGCGTCAGGAGAGGGGTGGGTGGCGTACCAGAGTTCGTCCTCGTGGACGCGAGGGAGACGGAGACGGGCGAGGAGATCGTCGTCACCCAGCACGACATCCAGGAGATACAGCTGGCCAAGGCAGCCATCTTCACGGGCGTGGCCACGCTGATGAAGAGGCTCAAGGTGAGGCCTAGCGCCATCGACAGGGTCTACGCCGCTGGCGCCTTCGGGACTTACGTCGACGCTGAGAGCGCCATCAACATAGGCATGTACCCCGACGTACCAGCGGAGAGGATAAGCTTCATCGGGAACGCGGCAGGGTCGGGTGCCAGGATGGCACTCAAGTCTGTGAAGGCGAGGGACCTCGCGGAGGAACTCTCCAGGAAGGTGGGCTACGTCGAGCTCGCGTCGGAGAAGGGTTTCCAGCAGGAGTTCGCGAAGGCGATGTTCCTCCCGCACAGGGACCTCAGCTACTTCCCGAACCGCGGGAAGAGGACGAGGAGCGCCCGCCCGCGGACCGACTGAACGGACCACCGGATTCTGTGCCGCGGCCCCCGGTTCGAAAATCGTGCGCCTAATCGGCCCGACTTGAAACCGCAATCGAACAAGTCCCGCTGGGTTAAAATACGTTCAGACCATTAGTCCCGACCACGGGTCCAGGCGTGCTCGCCAGGGCCCGGGGTTGAATGTGAAATAATGAAGACAATCGTCATAGGCGTGGGGGCTGTGGGTTCCGTCACCGCCGAGGTCCTTGCGAACTCCGACGAGTTCGACAAGGTCGTCCTCGCGGACATCAACATCGAGAGGGCGAAGCGGGCGGAGAAGAAGATATCGAACGACAAGGTCAGCGTCGAGCGAATAGACGCTTCCGACGTGGACGGCATGGCCAAGGCCTTCAAGGGGACCGACCTGGTCCTCAACGGGGCAATCCCGAGGTTCAACCACAACATAATGGACGCATGCCTGAAGGCCAAGTCCAACTACGCGGACATGGCCTGGGACATCGCCGTCGACCACACGCCCGCTGGGGGCGTAATCAAGGAGACCCCTGTGTGGGAGTTCCTGAAGAAGGACGGGGCGTTCAAGAAGGCCGGCATCGCCGGCATGATAGGGCTCGGATGCGACCCCGGTCTCTCGAACCTGTTCGCCCGCATGGGAGCGGACCGGTTGGACCGTGTCCACGAGATCCTGATCAGGGACGGGGACAACGGCATCGTCGAGGGGTATGATTTCGCACCTCTATGGTCACCAGAGACTCTGATAGAGGAGGTGCTGATGCCCGCCACGTACTACGGGAAGGGAGCGTACAGGAAGTTCGCACCGTTCCAGGGGAGGGAGGAGTTCGACTTCCCAGACCCGGTCGGCAAGCTCCCGGTCTACAACGTCGATCACGAGGAGGCGGAGACGCTCCCGACGTTCATCGGTGAGGTGCTCGGGAAGGGTTGCGACTACTGCGACTTCAAGATCGCCCTTGGAGACGAGTATGTCGAGGCCATCAAGATGCTCGGCAAGCTCGGTCTGTCCAATCCGAACAAGATCGACGTGAAGGGTGTCAAGGTGGCCCCGAGGGACGTCGTCGCGGCAGTCCTGCCGGACCCGTCGACCCTCGGTCACAAGGCCAAGGGTGACTGTGCCATCGGCGCGATCGTCACGGGCGTGAAGGACGGCAAGAAGGCCGGGCACTTCATCTACACGGAGCTGAACCACGAGAAGACATACATGAAGTACGGGTTCAGCGCGACGGCGTATTCGGTCGGTGTCCCACTGGCCATCGCGGCGATCCTCTTCGCACAGGGCAAGATATCCCAGAAGGGGGTCTTCCCGCCGGAGATGATGGACCCGGAGCCGTTCGTCAAGATGCTCCCGAAGTACGGCATGAACTGCGTCCAGAAGAAACTGTGACGCGCCAGCGCTGGAGTGGCAAACCCTTTCTCCAACCCATTCACGCTTTTCGACTGGCGGTGACATCGGTTATTTTACCACCTTCGCACTTCAGGCAGCCATGGCCGAGGGCGACAACCGCATCAGACGGTTCTATCTCTACCGGGCGGTCACGTCCTTCGCCATGTGGGGCCCGTTCTGGACTCTCTGGGCGAACAGCAACATCGACGACATATTCCTGATCACGGTCATCGACATGGCGTTCTGGATCACCATGATAGTGTTCCAGATACCGACTGGCCTCCTGGGCGACCGATACGGCAGGAAGATCGTGCTGTTCCTCGGGGAGCTCCTGTTCGCCGTCGGCCTCCTCGGCTTCGGCTTGAGCACGACTTTCGACCAGTACCTCATCTCGAACGTGATCTGGGCACTGGGCGTCTGCTTCGTCGTCAGCGGTGACACCCCCTTCGTCTACGACACGCTGGTCGAACTGAAGCGCGAGAAGGAATTCACGAAGATCATGGGTTACTCCAACGCGGTCATGTTCAGCGTCAACGCCCTGGCATACATGGTCGGCGGGTATGTGGCCTACTCGCTCGACAGGCTGGACATCACGCTGATAGTGTCGGCCGGGATAATGACGGTCGGGCTCAGCACCATCCTCCTCCTGAAGGAGCCGAAGGTCGAACGGACACAGTTCGAATCCTACGTAACGCAGTTCAAGGAAGGGTTCAGGCACGTGATCCGCACCAAGACGATCCTGATCCTCATCATGTTCCAGATCCTGATACAGGTCGCCGTCTACGTGATGGCGGTCTTCAGGGCGATATACATGGGCGAGAGCCTTGGATTCGACTACTTCCAGATCGGCCTCTTCTACGCGTCGTTCTCGATCGTCGGCGCGTTCATAGTCCGGGAGGCGAGCAGGTTCGAGAGCTACGCGGGCGAGAAGAGGGCCCTCGTGTTCATGTACGTGGCCATGTTCGCATCCCTAGTCGTCGTGTTCATGGTCAGGTCGATCGAGGCGATAGTCGTCCAGTACCTGATCTACGCCGTAGCAGACCTGCAATCCCCGATCGTGGGGGGATACATCAACAGACGCGTCGACTCCGCCCACAGGTCCACCATCGCCGCGATCTCCAGCGTCATGTTCACGGGCATACTGGTCACGGTGGAGGTCTCGGCCGGGTTCGTCGCCGAGGCCTGGAGCATCGAGGGGAGCCTCATCATGATAGCCCTCGGCAGCCTCCCGATCGCGTTCCTCCTCCTGACGACCTGGGGCAGACTCGTCGACGCGGAGAGGGCGCCACGAAGAAGGTCCGGGTCCTCAAGGAGCCATAGAAAACAAATCCGGCCCCGCATCCGGGGCCGTGTTATCACAGAAAAGGGGGGAGGATAACATCAAGGGAAATCCCCCCATGGCTAATAAATGTTATCATTATTGATAGAATATGCCCATCAGTGTGGGATGTGAGCGCTCATCGGCGTTTGCCGGGCCGCTCCGCGAGCCTCTTCTCGGTCGCGGCCACCAGAAGACGGGTCTTTATGACGCTGTCGGGGTTGAGGGAGATGCTGTCTATCCCGCACTCGACGAGGAACTCGGCGAACTCGGGGAAGTCCGACGGGGCCTGTCCGCATATGCCGATCTTCCTCCCCTTGGCCCTGACCTTCTCTATGACGGAGGCTACCATCATCTTCACCGCCGGGTTCCTCTCGTCGTAGAGGTGTGAGACCAGCTCGGAGTCGCGGTCCAGTCCGAGGGTGAGCTGCGTCAGGTCGTTCGATCCGATGGAGAAGCCGTCGAAGACCTCTGCGAACTCATCTGCCAGGATGATGTTGCTCGGTATCTCCGCCATCACGTAGACCTCGAGACCGGCCTCGCCCTGCTTCAGGCCGAACTCGGCCATCGTATGGATGACCTTGCGGCCCTCGTCGGGCGTCCTGCAGAACGGCACCATGACCTTGACGTTCGTCAGTCCCTTCTTCTCACGCACCTGCTTGATGGCCCTGCACTCGAGGCCGAAAGCCTCCTTGTACTTCTTGTCGTAGTACCTCGATGCACCGCGCCAGCCGATCATCGGGTTGGACTCGCTCGGCTCGTACAGCTCCCCTCCGAGGAGGTTCGCGTACTCGTTCGTCTTGAAGTCCGACATCCGGACGATCACGTCCCGCGGGTAGAAGGTGGCCGCGATCTTGCCGACCCCCCACGCGAGCTTGTCGACGAAGTAGTCCACCTTGTTCTCGTAGCCGGCGGCCTTCTCGTCGATCCTGTTCACCACCGATGCGATCTTCGGATCGGTCTCAGCGAGCTTCTGCAGGTGCTTGAACTCGACCAGCGCGAGCGGGTGGATCCCTATGTGCGACGCGATGATGAACTCGAGCCTGGCCAGGCCGACGCCGTCGCAGGGGGTCTGTCCCTGGGTGAAGACGTGCTCCGGGACGGCCACGTTCATCATGATCTTCGTCCTGGTCTCCGGGAGCACGGAGAGGTCCGTCCTGTCTATCCTGAACCTGAGCTCGCCCTTGTAGACCCTACCCTCGCCCTCGGAGCAGTCGATGGTCACAGGTTGCCCGTTGGAGAAGACGCGGGTCCCGGTCCCCGTCCCGATGATGCAGGGGATGCCCAGCTCGCGCGAGACTATCGCCGCGTGGCAGGTCCTGCCCCCCCTGTCGGTCACGATCGCCGATGCTATCCGCATGATGGGCTCCCAGTCCGGGTCGGTCTTGTCTGTGACCAGGACCTCGCCCTTCTTGAAATCCGATATCTCGTAAGCGCTCTCCAGGACCCTGACCGTCCCCTTGCCGATCTTGGACCCCACGGCCTCGCCCTTGAGCAGGACTTCGCTGCGCTCCTCGAGGACGTACGCCTCCAGGACGCTGCCGTGCTTGGTGGCGTGGACCGTCTCCGGCCTCGCCTGCACGATGTAGAGCTTCCCGGTGAGGCCGTCCTTCGCCCACTCTATGTCCATGGGCTTCTTGTAGTGCTTCTCGATGATGACCGCCCACTCGGCGAGCTGAGTTATCTCCTCGTCCTCGAGCACGAACCTGTTCCTGTCCGACTCAGGGACCTCGGCATCCTCCATGCCGGAGCCCTTCGACGCGTAGATCAGCTTGTGCTCCTTGCTCCCGAGCTTCTTCTCTATGATGGGGTCCTCGAACTTGCCCAGCGACGGCTTGAAGACGTAGAACTGGTCGGGGTTCACCGCGCCCTGGACGATCATCTCGCCGAGGCCCCACGAACCGGTGACGTACACGACCTTGTCGAACCCGCTCTCGGTGTCAAGGGTGAAGATGACACCGCTGCACGCAAGGTCGCTCCTGACCATGCGCTGGACGCCCACTGACAGGGCGTTGTCGATGTGGTCGAAGCCCTTGTGAGCACGGTATGCGATCGCGCGGTCGGTGAAGAGGCTCGCGAAGCACTGCTTCATGGCTCTGAATACCGCGTGCTCCCCTCTCACGTTGAGTATGGTCTCGTGCTGCCCCGCGAAGGACGCGCCGTCCAGGTCCTCGGATGTGGCGCTCGACCTTATGGCGACGCTCGGCGCCTCGATGTTGAGACGTCTCCCTAGCTCCCAGTACCCGTACGCGATCTCCCTCTGGAGTTCCTCGGGGAACTCGCCGTCCAGGAACGCCTTCCTGACCTTCGCCCCCCTCTGCGCGACGTCCGTCGGGTCGTCTGGGTGGAAGCCGTCGAGGATCGCCTTCACCTTGGTCCTAAGGTCGTTGGCATCGACGAACTCCTTGAATGAAACCGTTGTGACCGCAAAACCCTCTGGAACGCGTATGCCCTTGCTTGTGAGGTGGCCTATCATCTCACCGAGCGACGCGTTCTTGCCGCCGACCATGGCTATGTCCTTGAGCCCTACCTGGTCGAGCCACAGCAACCGCTCGTGGGTCTTCTTCAACTGCGTTCCAGCACTCTTAGCCATCTTCGCCCCGCCTCGACGTAGGTGGTTTCCGTAGGCTTGAGACGCTCCGCGCATACGCCCGCGCACGACGCGGTCCGTTTCTTTCCGGCGCAGGCATGCGACAGTCCCATCCGTCCATGGGCGCTCTCCCCGCAATCGACAATCGCGCCAGGACGGCTGAACTGCCGCCTCGGACATTAGGTAAATGCCGTCGCCTTATTAACACTTCCCAACTACCAGGCGCGCGGCGAAATGGCTCAGCATTTGTGTGCAACGGTCGGCCGAGCGCACACCGAAATACCCGATACGACAGTTCCCATCGCGAGATGGTCCGATGAAGGTCGCGATGCTCACATACAGCACGCGTGCGCGTGGCGGGGTCGCGCACGCGCTGAAACTGGCAGAGAGACTGAAATCCACCGGCACCGAGGTCACCATCTATTCGCTCGCGAGGAGCGACGACGCGTCGACCGCGAGCGGGTTCTATCGCGAGGTCTCCGTCCCATACCGCGTGTTCGCGTACGAGTGGCACCCTGACATAATGACCAGGCTCGAGAGGATGATCGAGGCGTACGTGGCCAACCTGCCGCGCGACGCGGACATCTATCACTCCCAGGACTGCGTGGGCGGGACATCCCTGATGAGGATGAAGTCCGACGGCCTCATCTCCGCGCCCGTGTTCAGGACCATACACCACATCGACGATTTCGCCGAGCCGGGCCTCTTCGAGTTCGAGAAGCGGGCGGTCGCCCACGCGGACCACAGGTTCGTCGTGTCTAAGTACTGGCGGGACGCGCTCAAGCGCGACTTCGGGTACGACTCGACGGTCGTCTACAACGGCCTCGATGCCTCCGATTTCTCCAGAGGGCAGCCGAGGCGCTCCAAGACTCCGACGGTGCTCTTCGTCGGCGGCCTCGAGCCCAGGAAGGGCCTCGAGTACGCGGTCCTCGCTATGCCGCGGGTCCTCGAGAAGTTCCCGAACTCGCGCCTGGTCGTCGTCGGGAAGTCCGGATTCCGAGGGACGGACGACCCCGGCTGGTTCAAGGTCCTCGCGAACAGGGCCGGGATCGAGGACTCGGTCGAGATGCACGAATCGGTGAGCCAGGAGATGCTGATGCAGCTCTACTCGGACTGCGATGTCCTTGTGCTCCCGTCCCGCAACGAGGGGTGGGGGCTCTCCCTGATGGAGGCCATGGCGTTCGAGAAGCCGGTCGTGGCGACACGCGTAGGCGGGATCCCGGAACTCGTCACTGATGGCAAGGAGGGGTTCCTGGTCGACAACGGAGACATCACGGGGCTGGCCGACGCGGTCGCGCGGCTTCTCGGCGACCCGACGCTCAGGGCGAAGATGGGCCAGGCTGGGCTCGACCGCATCAAGGAGTTCTCGTGGGACGAGGCGGCTAAGGTCGTCCACAGGGCCTATGAGTCCGCCCTCAGGCATCCCTCGCGAAGCCGTCCATGAAGTGGACGAAGAACTTCTCGATCTCCGGGAGGCCCGCTATCTTCTTGTTGCCCTCGATGACCATGTACTCGTTCGGGCTGTGAGCGAGACTGCTGTGACCTATCGCGCTCATCGTGAACGGCAGACCGAGGTAGTCCTTGAAGACGTAGAACGGCACGGCCCCGCCGCTCGTAGGCCAGACCGCCGGGTCAAGGCCGAACTCGCGGAACGACCGCAGGATGGACTGTACCACCGGCTCCTTGACGCTCGCCCGGCACGCGTCGTAGCCCGTGTCGATCTCAGTGACCTTGATGTCGCTGTACCCATGCTCGTCCAGATGCTTCCTGACGAGCGGTATCATCGCGTCCTTCCTCTGGTCCGGCACGAGCCGGATGTCGATCTTGCATGTGACCTTGTGAGGCAGGACGGTCTTCGAGCCCTTCTCGATGTACCCGCCCCATATGCCGTCGATGTTCAGCGTCGTGCCGAAGGTGTATTTCCGGATGAGCGCGTCCTTGTCGTCCTCCGGGAGCATGAACCGGCTGACCTTCATGTCCTCCTTGAACGACGCGAGGTCCAAGCGCTTCGCGAGCTCCGCCACCAGCTCCTCGTCCTCCTCGCTGGGCGGGGCGATCGCATCGCTGAAGCCCTCGATGAGGATCTTGTTACCGTTCTCGTCGCACATCGTCTTCAGCGCGTCCACGAGCCTCCACGCCGGGCTGTCGAGCCACGCCTTCTGACTGCTGTGGACGTCGAACTCCTCGGGGCCGCGACCCCACGACCTGCCAGAGCATTCCATCTCGAAGTAGACGACGCCCTTCACTCCCAGGAAGATGTTCGATGCGCCGTCTGAATCCTGGCCGAAGTACGGGAAGTAGCACGCGTCGGCCTTCGAGAGGCGCTTCTTGTCCTTCTTCACATAGCGGGGAAGGTTCGGGCTGCCCAGCTCCTCCTCGCCTTCCGCTACGAGGATTAGGTTCACCGGGGGCCGGCCATCCTCCTTTACGCACGCCTCCACGGAGTTGAGGAACGCCGCCAGTGGGCCCTTCGTGTTGTCCGCGCCCCTGTTGACGATCGACTTGACCTTGCCCGCGGGGAGCTTCATGTCCACGATCTTGGCATCCATGGGAGGGTTGTTCCAACCAGGTTCGTTGAACGGCATCGTGTCGTACATGAAGTAGCCCAGGAGCGTCCTGTCGCTGTTGCCCTTGCACTCGCCGTAGACGACGGGGTTGCCCTTGGTCTCGATGACCTCGACCTTGTCGCACCCCACCTCCCTGTACATATCGGCGACGAGGTCCGCGCACTCGCATATGCCGATGTCCTGCTGGCTGGAGCTCGGCTGCCTCAGGAGACGCCTTATGCGTGCGATGTGCTTCTTGTTGTCCTTGTCGATGCGCGAGTAGACTGCGTCAAGGCACTTCTCGGACATGCTATCACGACCCGCATGCAGTCCGCGAGTAAAGACATTTTCGAGAGGATTTGAAAGCCATCATATAGTGGAATGTCTGTCCGTGGTCCCGATGGCTGCAGAGTTCCTGGTCATATTCATCCCGATGTTCATTGTCATAGACCCCTTCGGCGTCCTGCCCATCTACCTCGCGCTCACGGCGAACATGGACGACCCCGCCAGGGCCAAGACCCTGAAGTACTCGCTCATCTTCGCGACCGCGCTGCTGGCCGCATTCGCGCTCGCCGGGAAGGCCATCCTCGACTACCTTTCGGTGTCCATCGATGCGCTCAGGATCGCGGGCGGGCTCCTGCTCCTGGTCATCGGGATAATGATGCTCTACGAGGGCGACACGCCGCGGGCCAGGCGCGGAAAGGAGGAGGAGATGAACCCCGAGCCCGCGCCGCACGACCCTGAGGACGTCGCGTTCGTGCCCCTTGGGACCCCGATGCTGGCAGGGCCGGGCGCCATGTCCGTCGTCATCATACTCACCGGGACGGCCGACATCCCGTTGGTCGTCCTGTCGCTGCTCGCAGTCATGATGTTTGTCGCCGTCCTGCTCTGGAAGGCCAAGCTGCTGTACAAGATAATCGGCAAGGCTGGGACGAGGGCTTTGACGAGGGTCATGGGACTTATCACATCGGCCTACGCCGTGCAGATGATCCTCGATGGCATCACGGGGTATGTGACGAGCGTCACCTGAGGCCGGGCGGCCTAGGTGTGGGTCACCGAGTGCATCTCCTCGGGTGGGGAGGATGACACCAGGTACACGGCCACAAGAACCAGCGCAGCGCCTGCGATGGCTGCGGTCGACAGCGTCTCCTCGAGCAGGCCTATCGAGATCACGAGTGCCGTGACTATCTCGACGAGCATTATTGTCGCCGACGCGGTCGCCGAGACGCCCTCGAGGCCCATCGCCCACAGGAGCGTCGCGATCGATGTGCAGAATACTCCGAGGTAGATGATCGACGCCCAGGCCATGGGCTCGAGCGTGAAGTCCGCACCCGTCATGTAGAGGTAGGCCACTGGTATGGCCAGCCAGATGGTCGACGTCGCGATGGCCGCCGACGAGACCTCGAGGGCACTGTGGCGGGAAAGGACCTTCTTGTTGAGCACTATGAAGAACGCCCATCCCCAGCCGGCCAGGTAGACGAGCATGTCGCCGAGGAACTCGCTCCCACCGAACGATATCCCTCCGTCGACCGTCAGGAGGATCACGCCGGCCATGCCGAGCCCCACGCCGAGCGCCTGCAACCTGCCGATGCGCTCCCTGAACGCGAAGTACGAGATGACCGCGACCGCGACGACGTTGATGTCGACGAGGAGCGCGGTCTTCGAGGCGGTAGTGTAGTTCAGGCCGATGTACTGCGCGATGAACGAGCCCGCGTTGAAGGCGCCTATGAGCCAGACGATCGGCTCCCTGAGGACCGAGAACGAGAACTTGCGGAGGTAGAGGACGACGGCCAGGGTCGCGGCGGAGGCGACCAGGAACCTGAGCCAGAGGAAGAGGATGTCGTTCCCGACGTAGCCGAGACCCCATTTGACGCCTGGGAAGGACGTGCCCCAGATCAGGCTCGCGAAGACCGTGAGCAGGATGGCGTTGGACCTCTCCCTCGGAGGCATCGAGCCTGAGAACACCGGCGCCTATTAGAAACCTACCTCGGCGTCTCCTTGGGAAGCTCTATGTGGAACACGCTCCCCTTGCCGACCTGGCTCTCGACCCATATCCTCCCTCCGTGCGCCTCGACGATACCCTTGCTTATCGGGAGGCTCAGGCCGATCCTGTCGACGGGATGGGCAAGGTCGTTGCTCGCGACGATGTAGAACCTGTCGAATATGCGGCCGAGGTTCTCCAGGGGTATGCCGATGCCGTTGTCCTTGACCCATATGTGGACCATCTTCCCCTCGTCGCGCACGCCGACGTGCACGTGCCCCTCCTCCTGTGTGTACTTCACCGCGTTGTCTATCACGTGGTTGAAGACATCCCTGATCCGGCGCCTGTCGGCCATGAGCAGCGGGATGCTGCCCTCGATACCCAGGGTGATGGTCTGGTTCTTCTCCTGGGCGTCCTTCGTCCTCGACTTCACAATCTCATCCAGGACGGTGTCCACCTTGAGCGGCTCTGGATGTATCTGCATCGAGCCCTTCTCGAGCCTGGAGACATCGAGCATGCTCTCCACTAGCCCGTAGAGCTTGTCGGTGTTCGCCTTGATGATCTTGAGTTTCTGCCCGAACTTGGGGTCGAGCCGGTGCGCGTACTCCGATTCGACCATGTCGACGTAGCCGCGCATGACGGTCAGGGGCGTTCGCAGCTCGTGCGACACGACGTCTATGAACTGGCTCTTCATCTTCGTGACCCGCTCCAGCTCCTGGAAGGTCTGCGTGAGCTTCTCGTAAGACCGCTCCAGTTGGTTCTCGAGCCTCACCTTCGTCGATGTGTCCATGGCGACCAGTACCGCCCCCTCGGGATCGCCCGACTCCTTGGTCAGAGGGGATATCTTCACATGGAGGTAGTACGCCCTGTCAGGCGCGATGACGAGGTGGAGATCCGTCTTCTCAGAGGCGTGGCCATCCATGCCGTGTATGATGAGGGTATCCATGCCGGACCTGTTGACCGAAGGTATCTCGAAGACGCTCGTCCCCACGAGCTCCTCCTCGCTCTTCTTACCGAACGTCTTCACCATGTTGGGGTTGATCGACCTGATGATCCCCTTCGGGTCGATGAGCATGATGCCTATCGGAGCCGTCTCCAGCATCTTCGACGTCTCCTGGACGGTCTTCCTGAGCTGCATCGCGCTCTTCGTGCTCTCGATGGCGACCGAGACCATCGACGAGAACTCCGTGACGACCTCTTCCGTGTCCAGAGGGAACTGGGGCGAACCGGTCATCTTGATTGCGTTCAGGAACCCGACGATCTCCCCCCTCAAGACTATGCTGCACGTCACGACCTGACCTACGTTGAAGAGCTTCACGTTCTCGCGGATGTCCTCCGCGAGGTCGTCGAAGCTTGTCAGCCTCAGAGCGCTAGGGGCGTTGGTCGGTATCGTGTGCGTCCTGTACTCCCTGATGACGGACAAGGTCGAGGGGGGATGCATGGACTCGGGCACTCCGGCGGCACCGACCGTCGTCCCTGTCTTTCCATCCGGTGACGCGAGCGTGACCATCGTGAAGTCCGATCCGGTCAGCTTCCTGAACGCCTCGGCCACCGCGTTCATGGACTGCAGGGGGTCCTTGCACACGCTCAGCTCTGCCCACATGGGCTTCATGATATCGAAGAACCTCAGTTTCCTGTCCGTATCGTCTGTCAAATGGATGGCCTCCTATCAGAAGCCTGGTGGATCAGGTGTCAAGGGGGAGCGTGTGCCAAGAACGGGTTCAGGATAGATAAGGTGTTCGGAGCGGCTCCCGCAGGACGCGTTCGACGTCGAGGCGGAAGATATAATCCCGCCCGAGGGAGATGAGGGGGCATGGCCCTGAGGGCGTTCGGGACGCGGAGGCCGGTCGTAGACAAGGAGGCGTTCGTCGACGAGGACGCTCTGGTCATCGGCAAGGTGCACGTCGGCGAGCGCGCCACAGTTTGGCCGCGCGCGCTCATCAGGGCGGACGACGACGAGGTCGACATAGGCATCGGCACGGCCGTGATGGACATGGCGTTCATAGAGGCGCCCAAGGGGAGCCCCGTCAAGGTCGGAAGAGGTTGCATAATCTCCCACGGGGCGAGGCTTCACGGCTGCTCGGTCGGGGACGATGTGATCGTGGGAATCGGCGCCATGGTGCTCGACGGCGCGGTCGTGGACGACGGGAGCGTCGTCGCGGCCGGGAGCCTGGTGACCCCAAGGAGCGTCATACCGAAGGACTCCCTGGTCATGGGGTCCCCTGCGAGAGTCGTGAGGTCCGTGACCCCGCTGGACAAGGAGCGCCTGCGGGACGAGCTGATTGCCCTCGCCCGTAAGGCGGAAACCTACAGGAAGGGGAGGTAGTCTGGCCTTGCGCGCGCTGTCGCGCTGGCCATGCGTATATCAAACTGTGGAAATCTGACAGCCCATTTATATACGATGAGATACGTCGTATCTGCCCGAACAGACACGCGGGGCTCGATTGGAGGATAGGGCTCTACGTGGAAGGTGCGTACTCTTGGAAGTGCACTTCGGTAAGCCAGTCGTGGCTAAGGTCAGGAAATGCCGGATGGTCGTCGTCCGGAACAAGCGTCCCCAGGAAAACGGGGACCTTACTGAACAGAAGAGCTGATCAGCGGGCGGTACGAACTGGGCCGCAGTGCGACCCAGGATAGTGGCCGTCTGGAGAGCAAACGCCATTATTTATAGGCGATTTCCGAAAAATATATACCCATCAGATGGCATTATAGGGTAGGATGGGATAAAAATGGCTTCTGGACAGCAACCAGGTCCCGTACAGCAGATGCCGTACCCGACATACGCACCCGTGTATCAACCGCAACCCCACAGGGCACCCGTGGAGTACCTGAGACCGCTGGTCTCCGACTTCGTCATCGTGATAGGCGCCGTCTTCGGACTGTTCCTGCTGATGCTGGGGTCTCTGATATATGGCCTGAGCCAGGACTACTGGGAGGCAGGCGTCGTCCTGGGCTCCCTCGGAGCGTTCATCCTGGTGGCGGACCTGTTCATGGCCGCGATCATGAGAGCGGACATGGACAAGTGGGTGAGATTCGCCCTCGTGGCGGCCGCGACGGTCCTGACCGTGTGGTGGTTCAGCTTCACCCTGATGGGCGACGTGATGAGTCTCATCTAGAGAGGCCCGACGTCTGGAAACCTCTTACCTTTTCAACTCCCTGCCGATTTTCTCCTCCACCGACCGCACCTTCCCCTCGATCATGCCCTTGGCGCCGACACGGTCGTCGATCTTGACGGTCGTGATCACCCTCGGGCACATCGCGACGATGGCCATGTGGCACTGCTTGATGACGGCCATGACCTCGTCGTACCCGCCCTCCATGACCGTGCCCATGGGATTCAGCCTGTAATCCAGCCCCGACCCATCCACGATCTTCAGACACTCAGCCACATATCGGCTCACACTCGCCCCCTCACCAAGGGGGACGACGCTGAACTCAGCGAGCATTGACATATCACCTCGACGTACATTAGTGGCCACAGGATCTGCTGACCATCACGATGGGCATGCAAGCACCCCGTGGACGGCGTTCTCGTGGAACGCGAACATATTTATACCGCGACCTGCTAAATAATCTTCCATCGCGAGGCCTTTGGTGCCTGTTTGGAATAATAGGGGGTTTGATTTGGTTTGAAGGGAAGGAGAGGAGAATCCATTAACATAATCACCAAGCTGAAGAAATCCGATGGGGAGGTCCAGGGGACGACCCTCACCGTCGAGCACCTCACGAAGGCCATCAAGAACAGCATAGACAAGGCGGGCATGCCCGACGAGGAGGCGAGGGCCATGGCCCAGCACGTGATGAACTTCTTCGGCTACAGCGAGAGGATCATAGACAACGTGCTCGAGCCTGAGGACAGGGACGCCTTCTACATGCTGGAGGACGCTGGCATCCTCATGACCGAGCGCGAGGAGACGACCCTCTACGACGGGAGGGAGTGGCGCATCCACTACTGGATGTTCCGCAAGTCCAGGATCCACGAGCTCCTCGCAGGCAAGATGGGCACCGGCGCAATCGACGGGGAGCAGGTCAGCGTCTATGACGAGGTCCCCGAGGACATCTGGCAGAGGGAATGACGGCTCTGACGGACGGTAAACCGCTTCTTTTCGTACTTTCACGGGTGCCAGCGAAAGCACTTTGACCTGGCCCCATGCTCATCCCGCTGGATGCACCACCGGATCTTCCCGTACCAGCCAAGGCCCGGCCAAGAGAGGCTCATGTCCGCCATCTCCGACGCGTGCCGGGACCGTGCCCACCTCGTGGTCGAGAGCGGCACCGGGACTGGGAAGACCGTCTGCGCCCTGTCCGCATGCGCGGCCCAGTGCCAGGAGAGGGGGAAGAAGCTCCTCTACCTGACGAGGACCAACTCGCAGCAGCGGCAGGTCATGCTCGAGCTCAGGAAGATGAACGAGCGGGGGAGGGTGTTCGGGGTCGCGCTCCAGGGGCGCAAGAACATGTGCCCTCTCGCCATGAGGGACGATGAGCTCTCGCAGGGGAGCTCGGAAGAGCTTTCCAAGGTCTGCAGCGAGAGGAAGGCGCGAGTCCTGAGGGGGGACGAGCAGGCCTGCGAGTTCTACGCGACCACTGTCTCCGAGGACCTCCAGCCCGTGATGGCCTTCGCCAGGGACGAACTCCCCACGACCGAGGAGTTCGTGAGGCACTGCGTCGACAGGAAGCTCTGCCCGTACGAGATCGCCAAGCAGCACGTCGCGATGGCGGACGTCGTCGCCGTCCCATACATCATGTTCTTCGACGGGTTCATCAGGCACGCGCTCCTCGACTGGATGGCGTGCGCGCTCCCGGACATCGTGCTTGTGGTCGACGAGGCTCACAACCTCCCGTCCTACGCCCGCGAGCTCGAGTCCGCACAGCTCTCGTCCATCGGCCTCAGGCTCGCCGAGCGCGAGGTCGATGAGTTCGGGGACCCGGAGGTCGCTGAGGGAGTGACCCTGCGGGACCTCGTGCTGATGTTGCAGGAGGCGCTCGACAAGGGGGTCGAGGAGTACCTCATCGACGAGGACGGCATCATCCCGGATGGGTTCGTCGGCGAGGAGCTGATGTTCCGGACGAGGCAGACCAGCAGGGGGGTCGCGAACATGGTCACGCACGCGGTCAACTTCGGCGAGATGGTGCGCGACAGGAAGAAGCTCGCAGGGAGGCTCCCGAGGTCCTACGTCCACAACACCGGCAACTTCCTCACGTTCTGGCACTCGCTGGACGAGGCCGAGTACATCAAGCTGGTCGTCGCGGACGGGGACACGAAGGCCCTCGAGGCGTACTGCCTCGACGCGGCGATAGCCTGCAAGCCAGTGGCGGAATGCCATGCGAGCGTGCACATGTCAGGGACCTTGACCCCGCTCGACCAGTACGTCGACACGGTAGGCCTGCCGAAGGACGCGCGGCGTTTGGAGGTCCCGTCGCCCTTCCCGCCGGAGAACAGACTGGTGCTCTACGTCGACGACGTGACCACGAAGTACGAGGAGGTCGAGCGGGACCGGGCCATGGTCGACAGGCTCGCCGGGAGGATAACGGACATGGTCGAGGGCGTGCGCAGGAGCACCATCGTGTTCTACCCGTCATATGCGCTCATGGACAGGATCGCGACGAAGGTCAGCGGGATATCGGACGGACGCGCGGTCCACTTCGAGTCCAGGGGGATGGACCAGGCGGACCTCATGGAGGCCGTCTCGAAGTTCAAGTCGGCCAGCGGCTCGGGGGTCCTTCACGCCGTCGCGGGCGGCCGGATCAGCGAGGGCGTCGACTTCCCGGGGGAGGAGATGGAGGTCGCCGTGATCGCAGGGATACCCTATCCTAAGCCCACCGCGAAGCAGCGAGCGCAGCAGCACTTCTGCGAGATACGCTTCGGGCACGGGTGGGAGCACGCCGTGCAGGCGCCTACCACGAGGAAGGTCCAGCAGGCGATAGGCAGGCTGATCCGGAGCGAGACCGACCGTGGGGTGGCGCTGATCCTGGACAAGAGGGCGGTGCACTTCAGGGAGGTGCTCGGCGCAAGGAGGTCGGACGACCCTGTCGCCGAGACGGTCGCCTTCTTCGCGGCCCCGCCCGTGCCGGCACCCGCGCACCCGTCGACACCGAGGAAGGGACTGCAGTTGTGACCTCCGCCCCTATAGGGGCGGAGACATTCGATTTATATGGCGGTGAGCATTATGCCCCCCAGATGTCGCCCCTTGAGAGCGCCCTGGCCGGGCTCTGGCTCATGCTGCCGGCGCTGATACCCAACTCAGCAGCCGTGCTGCTGGGCGGCGGGACCCCCATCGACTTCGGGAGGAGCTGGAGGGGGAAGCGCATCCTCGGCGACGGGAAGACATGGAGGGGCTTCTTCGGCGGGTCCCTGTCCGGGCTTGCGTTCGGGATCATCCAGATCGGGATATCGGGCACCCTCGGGACCGACGCGTCGTGGGGCTTCGGGGACTGGCCAGCATCTCTGGTAATAGTGATATGCCTGTCCTTCGGGGCGATGATCGGCGACAGCCTCGGGTCGTTCCTGAAGAGGAGGGTCGGGTTCGACCGGGGGGACAAGGCCCCCGTGCTGGACCAGTACAACTTCGTCGTCGGCGCCCTCGCGTTCGTCCTCGTCTTCGGCAACGGCTGGTTCCAGGAGCACTACATCGGGGGCGACGCGTACTACGGGCTGTTGCTCTTCCTAGTGGTCGTGTTCCTTCTTCACCGTGGTATCAACATCATAGGTTATAAGTTGGGAAAGAAGGATGTGCCCTGGTAGGGGAAATGCATGCTCAAGCAGATGCTGAAGGACCTCAAGGTCGTGCAGACCGGGGACTTCGTCCTCGCGTCCGGGAAGAAGAGCAACTACTTCGTGAACATCAAGCGCGCCAGCACGGATCCGGCCATCCTCCGCGAAATCGCTAAGGAGGTGGCTCCGCATGTCGAGAAGGACATGAAGATAGCTGGGATGGCGCTGGGCGCGGTGCCCCTCGCTGTCGCCGTCGCGCTGGAGACGGACAGGCCGTTCGTCATGGTGCGCAAGGAGCCGAAGGACCACGGCACGCGCGACCTCATCGAAGGTGACGTGCTGCCGGGCGAGCGGTTCCTGATAGTGGAGGACGTCGCCACGACCGGTGGGTCGACCATGAGGGTCGTCACCGCGCTCAGGGAGAAGGGCGCGAACGTCAAGAAGGTCGTGGTCGTCGTCGACCGCCAGGAGGGCGCGACCGAGATGCTCGCTCAGAACGGCATCGAGCTCGTCTCCATCTTCAAGGCCAAGGACCTCGCATGAGCTGCGGGAGCGTGGACGAGCACTGCCGCGCGTGCGCGCTCAGTGCCGGGCGCACGCGCGTCGTGCGCGGGAAGGGGCCGTGCGGTTCTGCGATCGTCTTCATAGGCGAGGCTCCAGGCGCGGACGAGGACCTGAGGGGCGAACCGTTCGTCGGCATGGCGGGGAGGATGCTCACCGAGGCCATCACCGACGCGGGCGCGCGCAGGGAGGACGTCTACATCACGAACGTGGTCAAGTGCCGCCCGCCGGACAACCGCAAGCCGAGGAAGGAGGAGGTCGAGGCGTGCGCGCCCAACCTCATTTCCGAACTCGAGGAGATCCGGCCGAAGGTCGTGGTCGCGCTCGGGCTCACGGTCGCGAACGGGCTGTTCGGCATCGAGGGGAGGATGGCGGACATAGCCGGTGGCTGGACCGACGCGGAGATGCACGGGCTAAGGTTCAAGGTCATCGTGACATATCATCCGGCTGGCGTCCTGTATGACCGCGGGGCGGTCCCGCGGTTCAAGGGGGACGTCAGGGCCGGGCTGGAGAAGGCCGGGCTCGTCTAGGGTGTGGGAATGTCCCCGGTGAGGTTGCTGCTGGCGGCGACGGCCGTGCTGGCGTTGCTCTCTTCGTTCCAGCAGACGCCCGATGCGGCCGCGTCATCGGCAGCGGCCTTGCAGGGGGAGACCTGGACGATAATGGAGTACATGGCCGCGGACGCGTACCCCGAGCTCTACTGGACACCTGACATCAACGAGATGGAATCGGTGGACCTCCCCGACTCGGTCGACGTCGTGGCGCTCGTGGACCCGCTGGGGAGCGCGAACTCTGTGATATACGAGATCGTGCAGGACCCCCAGTACCTCGACCCTGCGATCTACTCCCCGGTGGTCGACGACGGTGGCCAGGTGGTCGTCGACCTAGAGGTGGACACCGGTTCCCCCGCGACGCTCGCAGCCTTCATGGAGTTCGTCATCACCAATCATCCTGCGGACAGGTACGCCCTCGTCCTGTGGGGGCACGGCGGCGGGTGGGTCGGGCTCTGCCCGGACGGCGTCGACATACTCACGCTCCCCGAGCTCCGCACCGCGCTCGAGGAATCCGAGGCGGACACGGGCGAGCGGATCGACCTGCTCGCGGTGGACGCGTGCGCCGAGGCGACCCTGGAGACTGCCTACGAGATACGCGACTGCGCCGATTTCTTCGTCGCCAGCGAGAGGACCGTCCCGGGGGAAGGGTTCCCGTACGACCTCATACTCGGGGACCTCGCGGACGACCCTGACATGACCGCCGAGGAACTCGGCAATACGATCGTGGACAGCTACATCGAGTGGGCGGACTTCGGCTCGGAGTACTGCGAGACCATGACCATGTTCAACCTCTCCAGCGTCGAGCCGTTCATGGCCACCCTGGACTCCCTGGCATCCGAGTGCATCAAGTTCAACGGCATCTACGACGAGGCGCTCTATGACGCGCTCTGGGACTCCGAGAGCTACGAGGACTACGAGAACGTGGACCTCGGGGACCTCGTGACGCAGCTCACGGGGCACGACCTTCCCATCGAGCTCGGGTTCACCGCCCTCCAGACGGCCCTCGTCTACTCCGACCTGGTCGACAGGTTCGAGGTCTCGGCGGCCATCGACCCCGAGGACGGGATAACGATGGACGACGCGACCGGGATGGTCGCATTCGTCCCGGTGGAGACGATATACCCCGAGTACGACGAGCTGATGATCGCCGGCACGCAGTGGCCGACGATGGCCCTTGTGCTCTCGGACGACCTCTCGCCCATCGACGAGACGGACGCACCGACGGTGACCGTTTCGGACGGGGACGGCGACGGATGGGACGACATGGTGAACGTCTCATGGTCCGAGGGGGCAACGGAGGTGGCGTCTGTCGACCTCTGGGCCTTCAGGCAGGAATCGGGGGGTGTCGCGTTCCACGAACATGTCGCCTCCGACGGCTGGTCCGCAGGCCTCCAGGACCTCCACGGGCTCTTCGTCATCTCGGTCAGCGCCCTGGACGGGACAGGCATGGCTGTATCCCACCACGAGGCCACCCCGACGTTCCCATGGGAGGTCGTGATCGAGGTGGTCGCGCACGGAGTCGACGGCGTGCCGACGGACGGATGCGTCGCCTACGCGGTCCTCACCGACGGCACGGCCGTCGCGGCGGAGGGCGGAGACGGCCTCGATGTCACCCTCGAGCTCCCTGAGCAGGTCGACTACGGGCAGATGGTGAGGATGGAGCTCCGTGACGAGGACGGCGCAGTGGTGGGATGGGCCTTCGCGGTCGTCTCTTCGGACCACACGGTCTGCGACATCGTGGTCGTCACAGACCAGAGCTCTGCGGACGACGGTCCGGACGCATCCGAGGTCGCGCTCGTGGCCATCTCGTGGGCGGCGGCCGCCGTGGCCGTCGCGTACGCGGTCCGGCTGCGGAGGCGGACCGCTTAGAACCTCTTCTTCAGGAGGAACCTCAGGTTCCCCATGCCGTCCTTCCAGCTCTGCAGCTTGACCTCGCCCATCCTCGGCCTGTAGCGGATGGGGACCTCGACCGCCTTGCACTTCCTGAAGGCCTCGATCTTGATCTCCTCGGACATGGCCATGCCGTCGCTGGTGATGGCCAGCCTGGGAAGGACATCCTTCCGGAAGACCCACATGCCGCTCTGCGAATCGCTCACTTTGACCCTGAAGAGCATGCGCATGGCGGTGGAGAGGACCTGGTTGCCGAACCGGTGCTTCGCGCCCATGGCCCCCTTCTGCATGTCGGCGAACCGGTTGGTCGTGATGAACTCGAGTCCCTCGGCCTCGAGCCTGTCCGCGAGGACGGGGATGTCGGATGCGGGGTAGGTGAGGTCGGCATCCAGGGTGGCGATGATCTCGCCTGTCGCCCTCTCGAAGCCGGTCTTGTAGGCCCTCCCGTAGCCGCGTCGGGGCTCGTCCACGACGACGGCGCCGTGCCCGAGTGCGATCTCCCTTGTGAGGTCCTTCGAATCCGTGTCCACGACAAGGACCTCGTAGGGCCGCTTCCCCTCGAGCGCGCTCTTGACCTCGTTCATCACGAGGCCGATGCCACGCTCCTCGTTCATGGTCGGGATTATGACAGAGATCTTCGAAGTCCCGGCCGTCCGCTCACCTGCCTGGGTAGACGAACTTGAACGGTTTCCTCTTTCTCTTGCCGGGCTCGCTCCTGTCGCCCATGAGTTCCTCAGGGACCCTCTCGAAGAGCTTGCATGAGACGTATCCGAGCAGGGCCACGACGAGCCTCGCCAGCGCCCAGAACGACTTGCTCGTCTCGATGAGCCTCTGTGGTTTGTAGCTCGACCAGAGGCGACCGTGCTTGACCGTGAGCTGCTTCCTCCCCCAGCCGTTCCAGAACGCCTGTTTGAAGAAGCCTTTGAAACTGCCCTTGGTGCGGTGGTACACTATCGCGTCCGGGTTGTACACCATGGTGTATCCGCGGTCCACCGCCCTGAGGTTCACGTCGATGTCCTCCGCCGTGACGAACCACGGGTCGAAGCCTCCGACGTCGTCCAGGACCTCCTTCCTCCAGGCCATGCTGGCGCTCGGGAACGAGACGTCGAAGCCCTTGTGGAACAGCTCCACCCTCTCGAGGTCCTCCCACGCATGGAACCCGATGTTGATGGTCCTTCCAGCAACGATGTCGTGCTGCAGGAGCGACCTTCGGATCTCCTTGATCCAGAACGGGTTCGCGATGCAGTCACCACCGGTCGTCGCGACCGCGTCCCCCTGCGCCTGTTGTATCCCGAAGTTGGTGCTCTCGCCCCTCGTGCCAGGGCAGTGGAAGAACCTGATCTCGGGGTACTTCTTCATGTAGTTCTGAACGACATCGACGGTGCCGTCGTTGCTGCCCGCATCGACGACGACTATCTCCCAGGGCTTCTCCTGGGTGACGAGGCTGTCGAGGAGGTCACGCATGTGCCTCTTCTCGTTGAGCACGTTCAGGACTACGCTGACCATCATACTAACGCAGCTCCCTCAGAACTGTTCGCCTCATATTATGCTTTCCAGCCCGGGATCAGAGGCCCTTACCCCTGGCCAGGCCGTACCCCACTCCCAGGTACCTGGCGCCGGCGGCTTCGACCTTGGCAGGGTCTAGGGACCTCCTGCCGTCGACGAGGATGGCGACCCTCATCGTGGAGAACTCCTTCCTTCCGAGGTCCCTGAACTCCTTCCAGTCCGCCTGGACGATGCATCCGTCCGCGCCCTTCAGGCACTCGGCGGCCGACGACGCATACTCTATCGTGGGCATCAGGCGGATGAAGTTCGGCGTGGCCATCGGGTCGAAAGCGACGACGTGGGCGCCCTTTGCCAGCAGAGAGCTGATCAGAGGGACCGCGCGGGTCTCCCTTGTATCATCGACCCCGCCCTTGAACGCCAGGCCGAGGACGGCTATGCGCTTCCCTCTCACCGAGCCGGCCGCATCCTCGAGCATCCTGATTGCCTCCCCGGGCTGAGATTCGTTTATCGCGTCGAGTGCGGTTAGGAGCCGGGACCTGTACCCTGCCCTCCTGGCCCTCTCCTTGAGGGCCTTGACGTCCTTGGGCAGGCAGCTCCCGCCGTAACCGAGGCCTGGCTTCAGGAACAACGGGCCGATGCGCGGGTCGAACCCCGCGGCGCGGAGGACTGGCTCCGAGTCGATCCCGAAGAGGTAGCACATGTTCGCCATCTCGTTGGCGTAGGATATCTTCGTCGCGAGGAAGGTGTTGGATGCGTACTTGATCATCTCGGCAGAGGTCAGGTCCGTCCGGATCTTCGCCGCCTTGATGGGGGCGTGGAGCTTCATCAGGAGGTCGCCCGACCTCTTGTCCATCGAACCTATGACGATCCTGGACGGCTCGAGGCTGTCCTTGAGGGCGCTCCCCTCCTGAAGGAACTCGGGGTTCATGCAGAGCCCGAACCCCTCGCACGCCTTCTTCCCGGAGTACTTCTCGAGAAGGGGCAGGACCATCGATTCAGTGGTCCCTGGGACCACCGTGCTCTTCATGACGACGACCTTGTACCCGTCCACTGTGCGGAGCTGTCTGCCCACATCCCTGCACGCTGTCTTGACCGGGCGGATATCGATCTTCCCAGAGGGCAACGGAGGAGTCTGGACACAGATGAATATCGCAGCCGCATCCTTCACCGCCCCGGAAGCGGAGGACATCGCCTTCAGCATCCCACGCTTGACGAGCTTCGCGAGCTCCTTCTCGAGCGGTGGTTCATAGAATGGGGACTTCCCGGAGTTGACCGTTCTCACCCTGGACTCGACGACGTCGACCACCATCACCTCGTGGCCGAGCTTGCCGAACATCACGGCCGTCGCGAGGCCGACGTACCCCGCCCCGATCACACAGAGCTTCATGTCTCTGGAACCGGCCGGGGGTCTAATGAACCTTTTGATGCGCCAGCCAGACACTGGAAACCATTATATCCGCTCCTGCCGTTCATTCGCCTGATGAAGGTCGTCATCCCCGCAGCCGGCATGGGGACCAGGTTCCTGCCGGCGACGAAGGCGCAGCCCAAGGAGATGCTCCCAGTCGTCGACAAGCCGGCCATCCAGTATGTCGTCGAGGAGGCCGTCGAGGCCGGCATGACGGACATCATAATCATCACCGGCAGGGGCAAGCGGGCCATCGAGGACCACTTCGACAAGTCGTACGAGCTCGAGCACAAGCTGAGAGAGGCTGGAAACAAAGAGGCCCTGGAGGAGGTCCAGAGGATAGCCTCCATGGCGGACATCTTCTACATCAGACAGAAGGAGCAGCTGGGCCTCGGGCACGCCATCCTCTGCGCCAAGAAGCACGTGGGGAAGGAGCCGTTCGCGGTCATGCTCGGCGACGACATCGTCGTCAACGACCATCCGTGCATAGGCCAGCTAGTCGAAGTGCACGAGGAGTACAAGGCATCCGTCGTCGGCGTCGAGAGGGTGCCCAAGGCACTGGTCTCGAGGTACGGGGTCATAAGCGGCAAGAAGGTGAAGGGCGGCGTCTACAAGGTGGACGATCTGGTGGAGAAACCCTCCCCCGAGGAGGCCCCTTCTGACATGGCCATCATCGGGCGCTACGTCTTCGAGCCTGACATCTTCGAGTACCTCGAGAGGATAGGGCCGGGCAAGGGCGGCGAGTACCAGCTCACGGATGCGATGCGTCTCATGTGCAGGAAGAAGGGGCTGTACGGGTTCAGATTCTCCGGCCGGAGATTCGATATCGGGAGCAAGGCCGATTGGATCCGCGCGACCGTCGAACTGAGCCGCGAAAGGCACGACCTCGGCGACGACCTCAGTGACCTCCGCGGCAGGGCATCCAGATAGCGCGGCCGCGACGAATCTCGTGTACCCCTTTCCTGCTATGTCCACAACATATTATAGTCCGGTCCCGATTCCACGTTCAGACTGGTTCCGATGAAGCTGATGGCGCAGTACTACAAGATAGACGATGTCGACATCGGTGAGGACACCATAGTCCGCGATTTCGTGAACCTGTACGGCTGCCGGATAGGGAAGGGCTGCCGGATAGCCGCATATGCCGAGATACAGCGCGGAGTCGTCATCGGCGACAGGTGCAAGGTCGAGGCTTTCGCGTTCATACCATCGGGGGTCAAGATAGAGGACGAGGTGTTCATCGGCCCCCATGTCTGTTTCACCAACGACCGCGTACCGAAGGCGGTGGGGGACTGGGAGGTCACGCCCACCCTCGTCAAGAAGGGGGCATCGGTGGGCGCCAACGCGACGGTCGTGTGCGGCGTCACGATAGGGGAGAACGCCCTCGTAGGCGCCGGGTCGGTCGTCACCAAGGACGTCCCGGCGAACACGGTGGTCGCTGGGAATCCAGCCAGGGTCATCAGGAAGGCAGAATCAAGAAAGACTGCGCAGACGAGACCTATCAGGAAGAGCACTAGGAGGGGTAAGAGATGAAGGTACCGCTAGCACAGCCTATAATGACGGAGACGATGATCGAGGCGGCCGCAAAGGCCCTGAGGACCGAGAGGCTCACGCTGGGAGACAGCGTGTTCAAGTTCGAGGAGATGTTCGCGAAGATGTGCGGCGTCGACCACGCCATCGCGGTCAACAGCGGCACAGCGGCGCTCACACTGTCGCTCCAGGCGCTCGGGGTCAAGGCCGGGGACACCGTCCTGACCAGTGCGATGTCGTTCGTCGCCACGACCAACTCGTATGTCATATTCGGCGCGAAACCCGCGTTCGCGGATGTGCGCGAGGCCGACTACACGATCGACCCGGCGAAGATCAAGATCGACAAGGGGACGAAGGCTATCATCCCCGTCCACCTCTACGGCCAGCCGGCCCAGATGGACGAGATCAACGAACTCGCGCGCAAGCACGGGGCCTTCGTCGTGGAGGATTCCTGCCAGGCCCACGGAGCGAAGTACAAGGGCAAGCGCGCAGGCGCCCTCGGACATGTCGGATGCTTCTCGTTCTACCCGACCAAGAACATGCATGTCGGCGGGGACGGCGGCATGATCACGACCAACGACGCGAAGATCGCCGACCTGACCAAGAGGCTCAGGCACTGCGGCAGGAAGGGGCAGTACGAGCACGACATCATCGGGCACACCGCGAGACTCAACACGGCCAACGCCGCGGTGGGCATCGAGCAGCTGAAGCTGCTGCCCACCTGGAACGAGAAGCGCCGCGCGGCCGCGAAGCACTACGACTCACTCCTGAAGGGCGTCGGCGATGTGACCCTCCCGCCAGGCCCGACGAAGGACGTCGAGCCGGTCTACCACCTCTACTGCATAAGGACGAAGCGCAGGGACGAGCTCAGGAAGTTCCTCGACTCCAAGGGGGTCGGCGTGGGCGTCCACTACGAGATACCGATCCACCTCCAGCCAGTGTACAGGGAGATGTACGGGTTCAAGGAGGGGATGCTCCCCACGACCGAGAGGCTCAGCAAGGAGGTCCTCACCCTGCCGATGTTCGCCGACATCAGCGGCGAGCAGATCAAGTACGTCGCGGAGTGCGTCAAGGAGTTCTACGGGTAGGTCGGTTCCAATGGCGAAGTTCAATGTCGGGGTCATAGGGGTAGGCTACTGGGGCCGGAAGATCGTCGACGAGTTCTCCAAGGTGGAGAACATGTCCAGCTGGTCGGCGTCGCGGACCTGGACGAGAAGAACCTCGCGTTCTGCGCGGAGAGGTTCGGGGTCAAGAACGGCTACAAGGACTACAAGCAGCTCCTCGCCGTGAAGGACCTGCACGCCGTCAGCATCAGCACGCCGAACGCCCTCCACTACCAGATATGCAGGGACGCGCTCGAGGCCGGGAAGCACGTGCTGGTCGAGAAGCCGCTCACCCAGACCGCCGCGGAGGGCAAGGAGCTCGTCGAGCTGGCCCAGAAGAAGGGGCTGACCCTGTCCGTCGGGCACATCTTCAGGTTCAACAACGCGCTGGCGGAGGTCAAGAGGCTCATCAAGGAGGAGAAGTTCTTCGGGAGGCTTTTCCTGATGGAGCTCACGTGGACGAACCTGGAACGGGCGTTCCCCGACAGGGACGTGCTGATGGACCTCGCCCCGCACATGTTCGACATCCAGAACTACCTGCTCGGCCAGTGGCCGGAGGAGATCTCGTGCGTGGGCGGGCCGTTCAGGCGTGACAAGGGCGAGGAGACGGCGTACGTGATGTCGCGCTTCAAGGACGGGCAGATAGCGATCTCCAACATCAGCTGGCTGATCCCGAAGAAGACGCGGCAGATACTCCTCGTCGGAGAGGCCAGGTCCGCCCTCATCGACGCCGTGGCGCAGGAGGTCACGGTCTACGAGAGCGGGTACACCTACAAGCTCGGCGTGGAGCGCAACAACACGATCAGGGACGAGCTCATCCACTTCGTCAAGAGCATATCCGACCCGATGACCGAGACGAAGAACAGCGGAGTCATAGGGCTCAAGACCGTCGAGCTGATAGAGGCGGCGAAGCGGTCGATGGCGGAGCACAAGGCCATCAAGGTCTGACCCCGCTGCGCCCATTCATATATCCCTGAAGGGATTCACTCGGACATGGTCTCAAGCCTGATGCTGCTCTCCAACCCGTTCAGGCCGGACCCGCGCGTGCTGCAGGAGATGCGTGCGCTCGGGCAGGCGGGCGTGCGCGTCACACTCGTCGCGTGGGACCGCGACACTGGCAAGGCATCGGAGAGGGAGGAGCACGGCGCGAGGGTCGTCCGGACGGGCCCGGGATGCCCGTTCAGGTCGCCCGTGAAGGTCATCACCAGGCTCCCGAGGTTCTGGCTCGCTACGATGCTGAGGGCCAGGCACGAGAGCTTCGATATCGTTCACAGTCACGACATGGACACGCTCCCCGCGGGCATGCTCATAGCGAGGCTGCACGGCAAGCCCGTCCTGTACGACGCCCACGAGCTGTACGCCAGGATGATCGAGAACGAGGCGGGGCCGCTCTCGAGGCTGGTATGGGTCCTGGAGAAGGCGTTCTCCAGGAGAGCGGACGAGGTCGTCACCGTCGGTGAGGTCATGGCTGCCGAGCTCTCCAAGGGGCGCGTACGGCCCGCGAGGATAGTCACCACGAGCCCCGACCCGTCGGTCGTGGCCGGTGCCGACCGGGGCGAGGTCCGGAGGAGGTGGGGCATGGACGGGTTCGTCGTCTCCTACCTCGGCTCCCTCGAGCCAGGGAGGTTCGTCCAGGAGCTCGTGACCGCATTCCCGGAGGGCTCGGCCGTCAAGGTCATCGTCGCAGGCAGCGGCACGCTCGGCCCGGCCGTGGAGGGAGCGGCCAGGTCCAACCGGAACGTCAGGTTCATAGGCGCGGTAGACGCCGACGAGGCGCTGAGGATCACCTGGGCGAGCGACATCGTCGTGGCGATGATGGACCCGAAGGACCCCATCAACCGCTTCGGGACCCCGGGCAAGGTCATCAACGCCATGGCCCTCGGAAGGCCGGTCGTCGTCACATCGGGGGTGGACATCGCAGAGAGGGTGATGAGGGCGGGGTGCGGCATAGTCGTCCCGTACGAGGCGGGGGCGTTCGTCGCAGCCGTCGGGAAGGCCGCGGCCGACCCGAAGGGGCTCGAGGCGATGGGCAGGAGAGGCAGGGAGCACTACGACAAGGAGCTGTCCGCTGCCCGTTCGAGGGACGAACTCATGAGCGCGTATAGGGCCCTGGCGGGCCCTACTCCCTGAGAAGTATTATATACTCAGCAGGGCATTTTATTGTCCGTCCGACATCTGTCGGACCAACTAGGATGGGATGCAGAGAGCAGCGATTGCGATAGCGCTCGGCCACGTCGCTCTTTCTCGTCCGGATGGGAGTCGGACACGATGCACCTAAAGGAGATCGAGCTCGAGAACTTCAAGTCCTTCGCGCGCAAGACCCGGATACCCCTGCTGCAGGGGTACACCTCTGTGACGGGGCCGAACGGGGCTGGCAAGTCCAACATCGCCGACGCCATCCTGTTCGTCCTCGGACCCAAGAGCTCCAGGGTCATACGCGCGGGCAAGCTCACGGACCTCATATTCAACGGCGGGAAGGACAAGAAGCCCGCCAGCGAGTGCAAGGTCAGCCTCGTCTTCGACAACTCCGACAGGCTCATACCGATCGACTCGGACGCGGTTAAGCTCACAAGGGTCGTCCGCACATCCGACAACGCCGAGGGGTACTACTCATACTTCTATGTCAACGATAAGAAGTCCTCCCTTGGAGAGTTCGACAACCTACTGGCCAACGCCCGCATCAGCGCGGACGGATACAACTTCGTGCAGCAGGGGGACATTACGCGCATAGTCCAGATGAGCAACCTGGAGCGCAGGCGCATCCTCGACGACATCGCGGGGATCACCAAGTTCGATGAGGACATAACCGCCGCGGACAGGGAGCGCGCGGCCGCAGACGAGAACGTATCCAGACTCTCAATCATACTCGACGAGCTGAAGAAGCAGATGAAGCAGCTCGAGAACGACCGCGAGGGGGCGCTCAAGTACAAGGACCTGCACGAGAGGCTGCAGGTCGCCAAGGCGTGCCTCGCGCTCAAGGGCAAGGAGGGCGTCGAGAGGGAGATCGCCTCCATCCAGGAGCAGATCGCCAACTACACCGCCGAGAGGCAGAAGGCCGAGGTGAAGCGGACCGAGCTCGAGAACGAGCTGACCGCCTTCGGCGACGAGCTGAAGGCCGTCGAGGCCGAGATAATCGAGCGCGGAGGAGAGGAGGCGAAGCTGCTCAAGGAGAAGATCGACAACCTCAGGATTGAGATCGCGAGGGCGAAGGACGCCTCGGCCAACGCCGAGGAGATGGTCGCCTCCCTCAAGGAGGTCAGGAAGGCGCAGTCCGAGGACCTCAAGGCGGTCGAGAAGGACCTGAGGACCCTCGAGGAGAGGCTCGACCCGATCAAGAAGGACCACGCCGAGAAGTCCAAGGCCCTCGACGAGAGGAGGGCCGAACTCACCGGCCAGCAGGACGTACTCTCGAAGTCCGACTCCGAGTTCAACGCCCTCCAGAAGGAGATCCTCGAGCTCGCGCTGCATGTCACGACGAAGAAGGAGAAGCTCCACGCCCTCACCCTCGAGCAGGACAGGCTCGACGAGAAGGTCCAGAGGCTCAGGGTCGAGATAGCCAACCAGGAGGAGACCCGGAAGACCTACGAGTTCGAGCTCAAGGACGCCGAGTGGTCCCTCAAGGAGCTGAGGAGCGAGTCGAAGCTCGCATCCAGCGACACAAAGAAGGTCAACGAGGAGTACTACTCCCTCAGGGCCAAGGAGAAGAAGCTCCTGGGGCAGTACCAGGACCTCGACAACGCCATCAAGACGCTCACCAGGGAGTACAACCAGCTCAAGGCCGAGGCCGAGGCGGCCGACATGGTCAAGAGAGGGTACGCCTCCGCGACCACCACGATCCTGGAGGCGCGGGACAAGGGCACGATCAAGGGCATCCACGGCACGATCGCCGAGCTGGCCGATGTCGACGAGGAGCACGGGGTCGCGCTCAACGTCGCGGCCGGGAACAGGATGCAGTCGATAGTCGTCGACAACGACCAGGTCGCGGCGGACTGCATCGACTACCTCAAGAAGAACAAGGGCGGCCGCGCCACGTTCCTCCCGCTCAGCAAGATGATGGACGGGAGGCCGAGGGGGAAGGCCATACTCGTGGCCAACCAGACAGCCGGGTTCGCGATCGACCTCGTCAAGTTCGACGAGCGTTACAGGTCGGCGTTCTGGTTCGTCTTCGGGGACACCATCGTCGTCAAGAACCTGGACGAGGCCAGACGCCACATGGGCGGAGTCAGGCTCGTCACGCTGAGCGGGGAGCTGACCGAGGCCAGCGGCGCCATGATCGGCGGCACGCTCGAGAAGCACATGATGAAGTTCGGCGCGCCCTCGGAGAACAGGATCGAGAAGAAGTCCTCCGAGCTGAGGGAGGCCGTCGAGCAGGCGGAGAAGGTCCAGGCAGAGCTCGCCCAACTGAAGACCCAGCTCACCGACCTCGAGGGGCGCATAAGGGACACCAACGCGAAGGACTCCGGGGAGAGCGTCAGGATATCCACGCTCGATGCGAAGAGGAAGGAGTTCGAGCAGAAGCTGCAGTCCATAGACGCCGAGCTGGTCAACCGGAACAACGAGCTGACGGAGGCCCTCGAACTCATCGAGAAGGTCAAGGTCGACGCGGCCAGGATGACCGATGAGCTGACCAAGACCGAGAAGAGGAAGGAGGGCAAGGACAAGCGCCTCCTCGATGCGACCCCGCACGAGCTCTCACAGAAGCTGAAGAGCCTGGAGAAGGAGATATTCGACTTCTCCAGCGAGGTCTCCACGCTCGGGTCCGACATGCAGACCATCACCAAGCAGATCGAGATAGTCACCGCCAGGAGGAAGGAGGTGGAGGCGGGGGTCGCCAACACCGACCGGTCCATGGAGGACCAGCGGACGAAGGGGAAGGACGGCTCCGAGAGGCACGTCAAGCTCGACACCGAGCTGAAGGCGCTGCAGAGCATGGAGCGCTCCATGGGCGACAAGCTCAACACCCTGAGGAACAAGCGCGACGCGCTCTACAAGAAGAAGAGCGACACCGAGGCCGCGGTCGACAAGTTCGCTACGAAGGCGCAGACCAGCGCCGACTTCGTGCTCAGCCTCCAGAGCAAGGTCGCCGACGGCGAGAGGCGGCTGAAGGAGGCCGAGTCGGAGGTCGCACAGCACGCATCCGTGAAGCTCCCTGAGCAGGTCCCGCCGGCCGATGAGCTCAAGGTCACGGTCGGCGAGTGCGAGCGCGTCATATCCGGGCTCGGCGCGGTCAACCTCAAGGCCATAGACGATTTCGAGGAGCGCAAGGGCCGCTTCGACGGGCTGAAGGGCGAGATCTCCCAGCTGGACAAGCAGAAGCAGAACCTCATCAAGCTGGTCGCCGAGCTCAACGACAAGAAGAAGCTCGGATTCTCCAAGATATACACTGGCATCAACGAGAACTTCAAGAAGACCTTCGCGGAGCTCTCCAACGGCGGCGAGGCCGAGCTGCTCCTCGAGAACGACCAGGACCCGCTGTCCGGAGGCCTGATCATCAAGGCGAGGCCGAGGGACAAGAAGGCGGTCAGGCTCGACGCCCTGTCGGGCGGCGAGAAGTCCCTCACCGCGCTATCGTTCATATTCGCCATACAGGCGCACGAGCCCTCGCCGTTCTACCTCCTCGACGAGGTCGACATGTTCCTCGACGGAGTGAACGCAGAGAACGTGGCGCGGGCGGTCAAGAGAGGGTCGAAGAACGCCCAGTTCATCCAGATATCGCTCAGGAAGGTCACCCTCAAGGAATCGGACCACATAGTCGGGGTCACGATGCCCCGCGAGGGAGTCTCCGAGATAGTCATGAAGCCAAACATCGGGGACGGCGCAGACGCACCCCCAGCTGACGGTCCGAGTGGACCGAGCACAGAACAGGAGGCCGGATCGGCATGATGGCACAAGAGATCAACTGCGGTCAGGTCCTGGAACATCTCATGTTCCAGAAGGCCGTGATAGAGGACGACACCAAGGAGAGCCGACTGGACAGTTACATGAGGATGGTCGAGGACATGCAGCGCGGCGCGCTCGTCCCCTCCGACGACCCGTTCGAGAGGAGCGTCGCGCTCGTCTTCGAGCTCGTCATCCAGCAGAGGTTCGACCCGTGGGACATCAACCTGATCGAGTTCGCCAAGATGTACACGAGCAGGGTCAAGAAGGCCACGGAGATCAACCTCCTCATCGCTGGCAAGATCGTCTACATGGCATGGGAGATCCAGAGGATGCAGTCCGAGCAGACCCTCCAGAGGGCGGACAGGCCCGAGAAGGTCGACATCCTGTTCGACGGCTGGAACCCCGAGGGGTTCGACCTGTTCGTGGACCCGTTCGAGCTCGGGGCGGGCGAGGCGATGCTCCACTCCGAGGAGATGCCCATCGACGAGAAGATCAGGAGGAGGAGCGACAGACCAGTCACACTCATCGACCTGCTCGACGCGTTCGAGGAGGCGAAGAAGGAGAGCGACATAAGGCAGGAGCTCTCCAAGTTCATGCAGAAGTACAAGCGCCCTGACTTCGACGACAAGGCCCACAAGGAGAGCCTCGAGGACGACATCGCGATGGTCTGGGAGCGCCTGCAGAAGTGCGGCACCGGGCCGATAGCCTCTCCGACCTCTTCGAGGGCGGGAAGGAGGACAGGATCACGGTCTTCGTCGCGGTCCTCTTCCTCGCGCGGATGGGCAAGGTGTCCGTCTGGCAGGAGAAGGTCCCCGACGGGGAGATATTCCTCGAGGTCAAGGTGGCATGGGACATCGTCCAGCTCGAGGACGCCGCGCCAGTCGTGCAGACGAACGCAGCCGTAGAGAACGCGCCGGTGGTCAAGTGAAGAGCGACAGGGTAGTCGAGGCGGAGCTCTTCACCGCCAACAAGCCAGTCACAGTCACGGAGCTGCAGACCGTGTCGGGGCTCGATGCCAGGACCGTCAGGTCCGCCCTGAAGAAGCTCATCGACGAGTACAACGACGGCGAGGGGGCCATCGAGATCGCGAAGATGGGCCCGAGGTACGCCATGCAGGTCAAGAAGGAGTACACGAACTGCGCGTCCAAGCTGGCCGACCTCAAGGTCCCGAAGGACATCCTGAAGACGGCGGCGCTGATCGCGTACTACCAGCCCGTCCTCCAGAGCAAGATGTTCGACCTCGTCGGGAACAAGATCTACGAGCATGTCAAGGAGCTCGAGGACCTCGGCCTCGTGAAGAAGAAGCCGAAGAGGAACAGCGTCGAGCTCACGACCACCAAGCGGTTCATCGAGACCTTCGGCATAGACGCGCGCTCCAGGGACGAGGTCAAGGCTTGGCTCGAGGGCGAGCTCGGCAAGAAGTCCAGGGGGCCGGGCGCGCCAGGGCGCTGACGGGCGACTCAGCGGCGCAGGGCCATCGCACAAAGGTTTAAGACGCGATTGCGCATTGACGAGGACGGTGTTTAGATGGTGATGCCTCTCAGCCTACTTGAGAAGTCGATGAACAAGAAGGTCACGCTCCTGCTCAAGGACAGCAGGCTTCTCGAGGGCACGCTCGTGGGGTTCGACGACTACCTCAACATGGTCCTGGAGGACACCGAGGAGACCAACGGGGACCAGGTCAAGAGGCTCGGGACGGTCATACTCCGCGGCAACAACGTCGTCAGCATAGCCCCGAAGGCCTAGGCCCGGGGCGCTGTTTCTAGTTGGACGCACGGCACTAGGCCGTGCCCTGGACCCGAAGGTTTAATGCGGGCCCTGGCCTTCTACGAGCGCATGAAGGCAGTGCTCCTGGTGGGAGGGCTCGGGACCCGCCTCAGACCGATAACCTACAGGATCCCGAAACCGCTCCTGCCCGTCATGGGGAAGCCGCTCATCCAGCACGTCATCGACAAGGTCCCCGACGAGGTCGACGAGGTCATCGTCCCCGTCAGCTACAAGAAGGAGATGATCGAGCGCTACCTCGACGCGCACAGGCCGCGGAAGAAGGTGACCCTCGTCGACGAGCCCACGCCCCTCGGGACCGGCGGAGCCGTCAAGAACGTCGAGGCGCTCATCGACGGGACATTCCTCGTCATCAACGGCGACAGCGTCTGGTCGTTGGACCTGTCCGAGTTCGTCAAGTTCCACAAGGCCAAGGGCGGCGCGGCCACCATCTCCCTCTGGGAGGTCGAGGACCCGAGCCCCTTCGGCATAGCCGACGTCGACGGCGACGGGAGGATCGGGCGGTTCCAGGAGAAGCCGAAGCGGGAGGAGGCGTTCTCGCGTCTCATCAACGCGGGCGCGTACGCGCTCGAGCGCGACGTACTGGACCTCATCGGTCCCGGGTTCGTCTCGATGGAGCGCGAGATATTCCCCAAGCTCCTCGGCCGGGGCATGTACGGCCTCAGGTTCGACGGATACTGGGTCGACTGCGGCACCAGGGCAGGGGTCCTCGACGCATTCTGGGCGCTCATGGGCGACTCCCGCGATGTAGACAGGAGGACCGTCACAGGCGGAGCGGACATCCGGGCCCCCGCGGTCGTGAGGGAGGAGGCCGTGGTCGCCGGAGCGGCCATCGGGCCCCAGGCATACATCTCCGAGAGGGCGGTCGTGGGCCCCCGCTCGGTCGTTCAGCGCTCGGTCGTCTACGCGGACGCGCGCATAGGCACGCGCTGCAGGATCATCGACTCGATAGTGGACGAGGGGGTCACCGTCCCTGACGGGACCGAGGTTGTCTCCGCCGTGCTCAGCAACGCCTCCGAGGACGGCCCGAGATAGACTACAGGCCCATCAACGGCCTCAGTATCACGAACAGCAGCCCGGAGATCGTCGCGGCTGCGGGGATCGTGATGACCCATGCCATGACGATCTTCTTGCCGACGCCCCATCTGACCGCAGACAGGCTCCTCGTCGCGCCTACGCCCATGATGGACCCTGATATCGTGTGGGTCGTGCTCACAGGTATCCCGAAGTGGGCGGTCGCGAAGAGCAGGCTCGCGGCGCCAGTCTCGGCGCAGAAGCCCTGGTAGGGGTCGAGGTGCGTTATCTTCGAGGCCATCGTCCGCACAATCCTCCAGCCGCCGAAGAATGTCCCGAGAGCAATGCACGAGCAACACGCGAGCTTGACCCACATCGGCACGGGGAAATTGCTGGTCGGCGCGTCGAGAGTCTCCAGGAGGAGGAGCATTGCGATGATGCCCATGCCCTTCTGCGCGTCGTTCGCGCCGTGGCCAATCGAATACGAGGCGCTCGATACAATCTGCAGCTTCCGGAAGTACTTGTTGACCGTGGTCCTCGACATGTTCCTGAGGAGCCGCATGACGAGCATGGTGAGTAGGAAACCCGCGATGAGCCCCGCGACCGGGGAGATGACTATGAACAGTATCGTCTTGGAGGTGCCGCTCCACACGACGGCGTCCAAGAAGGCCACCGCACCTCCCGCGCCTATCAGCCCGCCGATGAGCGCATGGCTGCTCGATGTGGGGATGGCGAACCACCAAGTAATCAGATCCCACACTATCGCGCCAATGACCGCGCAGAATATCAGGAGGACGCCATAGTCCGCCCACATGAGGTCAGGCTCGATTATACCCTTCCCGATGGTCGCCGCGATGTTGGTCCCGATCATGACCCCGGCGAAGTTGCACACCGCGGCCATGCCGACGGCGGCCACCGGAGGGAGGACACGCGTCGCGACTATGGTCGCGATGGAGTTCGCGGAGTCGTGGAAACCGTTCACGAACTCGAACGCGAGGACCAGCGATATCGTGACCGCAGCCAGAGCCGATATTCCCCAGATCTCCATGAAACGCACCTAGGAGTTCTTCATCAGGACAGTCCTTCAGCACGTCCGCCACGTCCTCGCACTTGTCCGTCGCTTCCTCAAGGTGCTCGTATATCTCCTTGAGCTTCATGATCTCGATTGCGTCCTTGGTCCTGAAGAGGGCCGACACGGCCGTGTGCTGGATGTCGTCTCCGACGTTCTCGAGCCTGTTGATCTCGATGCAGTGCTTGAGGATCTCGTTCCTGCCGTTCATGTTCCTCAGGTCCTTGACGGCGCAGGCGACCTCGCTCGCGGACGTGTGGATGACCTCGGCGAGTCGCACCATGTCCGGAGGGACCGCTTTGACGTCATAGGCCCACATCCTGTGAGATGCCGCCTCGATGAAATCCAGTATGTCGTCCAGCCGGGACGTGAGTTCGGACAAATCGTCGTGATCGAACGGCGTGACGAACGTCTTGTTCAGCTCCTCGGCGATCGTGTGGACGATGCTGTCGCCGCGGCTCTCGATCTCCTTTATCTTGTCCCGCTTCGCGGCGACATTCTCGAAGTTCTTCGCGAGGTCAACGAGTGCCGTCGCCCCTTCGAGCACTGTGTCCGCCTGCTTCTCCAGCAGATCGAAGAAATGCTTCTGTTGCGGGATGATCCATTCCTTGAATCCCATCCGTTTCTGCCCCCGTGATGAGGCTAACAATAGACTACATATTAAGGCTTGCCATGAGCAAGCCAGATGATGCCGAATTGGCACAATCCGACATGGCGCAGCCTACTGATTCTATATAGCGATATATAGACATACTTAGACCGATCGTGCGGCTGCGCACCTTTTTATTCGGCATCTGACAATCCGTGTACGATGAAGTCGAAGTCGACCAGGCCCGATGCGCCTAGGCTTTTCGGGACGAACGGCGTCCGAGGCGTGGTCAACACCGAGCAGATGGACAGTCAGTTCGCCCTGAGCCTCGGGATGGCGATAGGCACCATCATGAAGGGAACCGTGTTCATCGCGACGGATGCGCGCACCTCGAACGAGATGCTGAAGTCTGCGTGCGTCGCTGGGATGATGGCGACAGGATGCGAGGTCCTGGACCTCGGCATCGTCCCCACCCCGGCGATCCAGTACGCCGTCAAGCGGCACAAGGCCGCCGGCGGGGTCATGATAACGGCGTCGCACAACCCGCCCGAGTTCAACGGCATCAAGTGCATCGACCCCGACGGGACCGAGATGGCCAGGCAGAACGAGGAGACCATAGAGAGCATCTACCACTCCAAGGAGTTCCGAAGGGCCGAATGGGACCATGTCGGGAGGATCAAGACCCTTCCCCACCGCTGCGGCCGAGTACGTGCGAGGGCATCGTCGCAGCCGTCGACTCAGATGCCATAAGGAAGGCGGACCTGAGGATAGCGGTGGACTGCGGCAACGGAGCGGCGGCATTCACGACCCCGAAGCTCCTGGAACGGCTGGGAGTCAGATACGTTACCCTCAACGCGGACCCCAACGGCGCATTCCCGGGGCACAACAGCGAACCCGTGCCCGAGAACACCAAGGACCTGATCGAGCTGGTCAGGACCGGCGGTTTCGACTTCGGGGTCATCCACGACGGGGACGCCGACAGGAGCATATTCGTCGACGACCGGGGAAGGTACATGTACGGCGACAGGAGCCTCGCGCTCGTCGCTTACCACAAGGTGAAGGCCAAGAACGGCGGCCTCGTCGTCACCACAGTGGGCTCATCCAAGTGCGTCGAGGACGCGACCAGGATGGCCGGCGGAGAGATCATGTACACCCGCGTGGGCTCACCCGTCGTCGCGAGGGCGATGATGGAGCACGGGGCCGTGTTCGGCGGCGAGGAGAATGGCGGCCTGATCTTCCCGGAGATGCAGCACTGCCGGGACGGCGGGATGGCCGTCGCCGCAATGCTCGAGGCCGTGGCCAAGCACGGGAAGCTGTCCGAGCAGCTGGACAGGATCCCTTCGTACTCCCAGTTCAAGACGAAGACGCCCTGCCCTGACGACATGAAGGAGAAGGTCATGGCGGCCCTTTCGAAGTCCGCCGGAGGGGGCAGGGTGGACACCACGGACGGGGTCAAGATATTCCTCGACGACGGGTGGGTCCTCGTGAGGCCGTCCGGGACCGAGGCTCTCTTCAGGGTGTTCACGGAGGCGAAGACGCCCGAGAAGGCGCGCCAGATGGCAGAGGACTATCGCAAGAAGGTCGAGAGACTGGTCAAGGCATGATCATGCCTTGTGGGTCGCCTTCCACGTGGTCGCCACGACCTCGCGGATGAGCCTGGCGGCGAGTATCGAGGTGTTCCCGTTGTCGTAGGGTGGGCAGACCTCGACGACGTCGAACCCCACGAGGCGAGGCGCGAGCTCGTCGATTATGTCCTTGACTTCCATGGGGGTTAGGCCGAACGGCTCCGGAGTGCCTGTCCCCGGGGCGTAGGCCGGGTCGATCCCGTCTATGTCGAGCGAGAGGTACACGGGCTTCTTCTTGAGCTTTGCGAGCATCTCGCGGAAGACATTCATGCACCCCTTCTCGTGGATCGTGAACGCGTCGGCGTACAGGGCGTTCTTGTGGTCCTCTTCGCCGGAGATGGACCTGATGCCGAAGGCGAAGACATTCCCTTTGCCCACGATGTCCTCTATCCGCTTGTGCGCGCACGCGTGGCTGTTCTTGAGCCCCTGGTACGAGTCCCTGTAGTCGAGGTGGGCGTCGATCGTGATGACGGATATGTCCTTGCCGTAGGCCCTGACGATGGGAGGCGTTATCGAGTGCTCCCCGCCCGTGGCCACCAGGAACTTGCCCGCTGAGACGACCCTCCTGGCCTCTTCCTCGATGGCCTTGACCATGTCGTCCACGGTCCCCTCCTCGTAGAGGTCGCCGGAGTCGTGGAACTTGATGTCGGCGAACGTGACGCCATGCTCGAAGAGTTCCATCTCGAAGTTGGAGGACGCCTCCCTGATGGTCGTGGGGGCGAACCTCGCCCCGCTCCTGAAGGTGGTGGTCCGGTCGAACGGGACCCCCAATAGAACGAAATCGGCTTCCTCGAAGCCCTCGTTGGCATCCGCGAACCGCAGCATCCCGCGGCTTGGCATCCTCACACCCTGGTGATCTTCTTCCGGTCCATCGCGACGATGTACTGGACATCCTCGCCCGCCTTCAGGGAGTCCTTCAATTCCGCCTCGATGGCCAGATGGAACATCTCGTAGGTCTCCATGTCCATGAGCTGGGCCTCCGTCCCCGTGATGGAGACGACCTGGGCGTTCCTCTTGTCGATGAGTGGGACCTGGATCTTGTGCTTCACAGGATAGACGACCGAGCGCTTGCTCCCGTCGAAGATGCCCATGGCCTCGATCCTCGCCTTGGCCTCACCATGCTTCCCTGGCTTGGATGTGGAGATGCTGAGGATCCTGCAGGGCTCGCCGTCGATGACCATGTACCTGCCCTCTTTGAGCTCTCTGACTTCAGCCTGCTCGGTCACCATATGTGCTCACTTGCCAACATGGGTAGATTGTGGGCATTTAAAACCCTTGCGGCCCGCGGCCGCGCCTGTCCCTGCCGCCAGGACGCCGGTCTGGCCTCCTACCACGGTCGTCGAACCGCCTCCCCTCGGGCCTGGACTCCTGCCGCCTCTTCGGGGGGTTTGCGTGCTGTCTCTTGATCTCCACGACCCTCTTGTCCAGCTGGTCCTTCAGCAGCTCGGATATGTCGTTCTTGGTGTACGCATCCGCCCGGGCGGCCAGGCATATCTTGCCCGCGATGGCCCTGGCGATGGAGCCCCGCTGCCAGAGCGGGGCGCTGTGGACGAGGGGATGCTGGAACAGGGTCCCGTGCTTCGGGGGCCTGCTCCCCTTCTTGAGATGCCTGAACATGGCCTTCTCGGCTCCCAGGAGCTGGACCGTGCCGGAAGGCATCTTTGCCAGCCTCATGAGGCTCCCGGCCTGCATGATCATCCTGGCCCCGATGACCGGGCCGGCGATGGCGGCCACGTTCGGAGCCACATGCTTCATGCGTGATTCGATGTAGCGTTCGAGCTTCTCCCTCGAGACGAGCATCTCGAGGAGCGGCCTGGCGTGCTGCCTGACCGCCTCCAGGTCCTCTGGCTCGATGTCCCCGCCTATGGAATCCATCTCGAGCTTCAACGCCTCGAGGATCTTGGCCCTCGAGCCGTGCTCCAGGATGGCCCTGACGAAGGCCTCGGTCGTCACGACGACCTCGAACTCGGGGAAGTGGAGCCCGTACCACTCCCTCAGGCGCTCGGCGAGGAGGTTGGACGCGAAGACGAGATCGTCATGTGCGCGGACTGCCTGTCCCAGGTGCTGGTCCGGCCCGACGCTGGCCTTGACCGCCTGCTTGGCGAGGACTATCGTCGCCTCGCGGTACATCGCTATTGTGAAACCGTGGTCCTCCGGCTTGATGAAAGAGGAATCGAACTTGGTCGTCCGGCCGAACTCCGCCAGGCGCTTGTCGACGACCTTCTGTGCCTGGCCTGCGAGCTTCTGCTCCTCGGCGAGTATGCCGCCCCGGCGCATGACGTCGAGCCTCTGGGCGATCGCGACAGGGTCTTTGGGGAATAGGGAAGACCGGATTACCTTCCCGTCATCGCACAGGAAGGCGCCGAACCATTTGGTGACTAGTATCATCCGGGGTCCATATCCTGACCATGGCTAAAAAAGCTGTTGTGAGTATCTCTCAGACATTCACATCTTAGGTATCCGGACCTGCCTGGGCGGAACGGAGGTCAAGTCGGCTCGGAAGACGACATCTGGTGCCAGGCGCTTGAGTGCAGCCACGAGACTCTCGAGGTCACCGGCCTCGCAGTCATCGGCCTCCCCCAACTTCCTCCCGTCCTTGCCACGGAAGATGAGCATATGGCCTGACAACTCGATCTCGGCCATGGAATCGAGCCTCCAGCGACGATTCCCGTGGACCAGCTCTCCACCTGTGGTGATGCGAATCGGACCGATGCGGGGCTTCCTGTAGAAGTGGACCGAGAGCGCAATGACAATCACGATGGATGCGGTCAGGGCTGCAACGATCAAGACCTTTGAACGGAACTCGAAGTCCGAGAGGAACATGACGAGGACTGCGCCTAGGGCTAGCATGGCCACGAAGGTCAATGGTGCCTCGTAGTCGTCCGAAAAGGTCCTTTCCTTCGCCGCGGAATCCTTGCTGAGCGCCTCCTGGAATCCGGGGTAGTTGGAGGCGTTGAACGCATACGAATCGTCGGGAAGCGTCATTCCCACATCTCGCGGAACTTTCCTGGAGACAGGATTCCCTTCTCAGTGATGAAACCCTTCACATACTTCGCGGGGGTGACGTCGAAAGCAGGGTTGAGGGCATGGCTTCCCTTGGGAGCGATCCTATTGCCGTCGACAATCAACACCTCGTCCTCGGGCCGCTCCTCGATGACGATACCCCGTCCGTCCTTCAAGGACTGGTCGAACGTGCTCACCGGAGCGGCGACGTAGAACGGCACGCCGTTCTCCTTGGCGAGAACCGCCTTCTCGTAAGTGCCGATCTTGTTCGCGAAGTCTCCGTTCGCTGCGATCCTGTCCGCGCCGACTATGACAAGGTCCACGTCCTTCCTCAGGTAGTGACCTGAGGCGTTGTCCGGGATGATCGCATGGTCGATGCCCTCGTTCAGGAGTTCCCATGCCGTGAGCTTCGCACCCTGGAGCCGCGGTCTCGTCTCATCCACATAGACGAAGAAGCGTCTGCCCGCCCTGTGTGCCACGCGCATTGGCGCGAGCGCGGTTCCGAAGTCCACCGTCGCAAGCGCGCCCGCGTTGCAGTGGGTGAGAACCTTAGACCCTCTCTTGATGAGAGGGGCTCCGTACTCCCCGATGGACCGGCACTTCGTGACGATTCCGTCCGCGTACTCATTCGCGGCATCGACGAGGTCGCCATTCTTCACCTGTATCATCGAATCGACGGCGTAGAAGAGGTCGTATGCGGTGGGCCGGGTCGACTTCAAGAGTCTCGCAGCCTTCGCGGGATCCTTTCCATTCAGCTGCGCGAGGGCCATCCCGTAGGCGCCCGCGGCTCCTATCGCGGGGGCACCCCTGACGGTCATGTCCCTGATGGCATCGGCCATCTCGACATGCGTCCTGATCGTGACCAGCTTGAACCTTCCAGGCAGGAGGCGTTGGTCTATCATCTTCACCGCGCGGCCTTCCATCCATAGGGCCCTGATGTCCTTCCGCCCGCTAGGGGTCCTGACCAGCATGTTCCTCGCTCCCGAGAATGAACGAGGGCGGATAAAAGGGTGGGTGCCGGGCCCGAAAGCATATTAAACAGACTTGGCATTCATCGGCCTGCGTCCAAAGGGCCCATGGTCTAGCGGTTATGACGGCGCTCTCACACAGCGCAGATCACCGGTTCAAATCCGGTTGGGCCCACTCAAACCCCTGGTCCCTGCTCCGAAGGTACGATTTCCACGCTTTTTGCGCGCTGGATGCGCGCTTCCCTGACAGTTTGGAACGCCTTGGCCCGGTCGTCGAGGTTCACCCCGATGTAGCGGAGCGTCATCTCGGTCGTCTCGTGGCCCATGATGGACGCCACGGTCTCGATTGCCACGCCTTCCTGCCACATGAGGCGCCCGCCCGTGCGTCTGAGCGTATGATGCCCCTTGAAGCCGATGCCGCTCTCCCGCTTCAGCCTGTCGAGCACCGCGTCGAGCGCTGACAACATTGGACTCCGCACTTTGGCCGGTCTTGTCCTTTTGTTAATCGTATCCAGCCTCGCTGTCTATTGGATAATCAATGCTCCTGTCCGGAACAAGAAGGAATCTTTTGTCCGGTTTCTCTGTAGGTTTTGAAAGCGAATGTGAGTGTCAGTATGGAGAACAGGAACATTAGCAGCGTTGTCCACCAATTCGTAAGCGGGTCATGCAAGCCTGGATCTACTGTTCTACCTAGAGCAGCGATTGTGAAAACAGACTGTGACATTATGAAGATGACATCAAGACCTATTATGCCCAAGAGTCCATATCTTCTGCCTAAGAGGAACAGAGTTGCGAAGATTCCTATCAAGCCATATATCAACAGGACTGACAACGCGCTGTCAACATCATCAAAACGGTATTGATCCATTCCTATCAGATACCCTCCAAAGATCGAACGAAAGAGCAACGTCACGACTAAAGCCCTACCGCTCCACGTGAGTTCCACTGCACGCCTCCTTCATTGATTTAGATGTGCTCATTTTGTCAAGTTTACCTATCCTTTGGTAGATAAGGAAGTGATTGCAGATGGATTGAATCCTTTCACTATCAGCCACACCGCCAGAACCATTTCAAGCACGGCTATTGGGAGATTCAACAAGATAGAGGGCGTATCAAGAAAACTGATAACGCCAAACGCACCCAGCGGGGCTGTCACTAACATGAGTGCTCCTCCAATAAACCCCCAAGCTGACAATGGTCGAGGAACGAGTTTTGACTGATACAATAGATAGTAAACCATCAGGCAACCAAGGCCAAAAACAATATCCACTGGGATATTGGACCACTCTTGCTGTGCAAGCAATACAGCGCCTTGAGCCTCAAAAGAGGTGGCATCCGAAGCTCCCGCCTCTACATATTCCTGACTTAATGTCAATAGCGATAGTAGGCTCATTGCCACGACTATCAAGATTACGCACTCAAGAGTCCTGAAGCCAACGTACGCTAGAGCCAAACCTTCATTGACTTTCTTGAGGATGGGAAACATCATAACCGCAATACCAACGACTGCGACTCCCATAATCAAGGTAAGGAGCGCTCCCAATGCCACTTCGTTTTCATGTGCAGAAGTGTTAACAAGATAATCTGGATCATCCGTAATAGGCCCTATGAAGATAGCACCAATCGTTCCCGCAATCGTCGCAACTGCAAACAACACTCCTACAATCATTGCGGTCTTTCTTATTGGATCCGTTCATCCCACCGCCCATCCAATCACCGTCATCATTGAAATACCCTACGCCTTCCAGTCATCTTACGAATGACTTTCGACAGCAATCTTCGGCATTGAAGGAAGAGTCCATAGAGAGGGGAATGAAAAGGGTTTGTGAGGGGCTACGAACCCATCGTTTCCGATACCCTTCCGAATACGCCATATACTCGGGGTGTCGTACTCTCCGACGCCGAGCCAGTCATTCCAGTAGGCGCAAATCTGGTTGGGCCCACTCACGCCTTCTAGGCTGCATCATGTAGTTGGGCAGACTATTCTCAGCGTCAATCACACAATGTCGGCCGCGTGAAGCAGACTTGAGCGCTGCGAGTGAAAACATACTTCTACCGAACAGCGTCTTCTGCTGACGGACCGACGAGACCATGCCCACGAACAAGAAGACCGCTGCGAAGCCCAAGTCACTGATCGGGGAATAGGATCGTCCTGAGACCATTCGCCAAGGAGGACCTCCCCCACACCCTCAGATGGTACAAGGACCCCGAGATGAGGGAACTCATCGGTGAGGCCGAACCCATCACCCGCGCGAAGGCGGAGAAGTGGTACAAGGGGATCTGCGCCGACAAGGACCGGATGTGGTATGCGATCGTCTTGAAGGACGGGAACCGAGTCGTCGGCGAGGCCGGACTGCTCCATATGTTCAGGCCTTGGCGCTCGACGGACGTGACCGTCATCGTCGGGGAGAAGGACGCATGGGGAAAGGGCTACGGGACCGAGGCCGGACATCTCCTCCTCGACCTCGCATTCACGAAGCTGGGGATCCACAGGGTGTCGATAGGGGTCGTCTCATCCAACAAGAGGGCCATGAGGTACTGGAAATGCCTCGGGTTCAAGAAGGAAGGCGTCCAGAGGGACGCGCACATGTGGGCCGGGAAGTACGACGACTTCGTCATGATGAGCATCCTGGAGGATGAGTACAGGAGCTTGCACGGGAAGTGACGCTCTGGACGAATCGCGGCCGTCAAGGTCGCGGTCGCCCCGCAACGTTCAAGTATGTTATGAATCATAATCCAAAATCGTGCCAAGGCCAAAGAGATGCCGCAGGGTGTGCTGCGACCCGCAGCACGACTTCTTCAAGCCCAGGGGGATACCGCTCTCCCGGCTGGAACATGTCGACCTTCGGCTGGACGAGCTCGAGGCTCTGAGGCTGTCTGACCTGGACGGAAGGTCGCAGGCGGAAGCGGCCGACGGGATGGACATATCCCAGCCGACCTTCAACCGGATACTCGGGTCTGCCAGGGCGAAGGTCGCGGATGCGCTCATCAACGGCAAGGCCATCATGATCGAGTCGAGCTCCGCGGATGTGTCCAGGACGGACACCGGAGCGAAATGCCACTGCAGGCACAGACGCCATGGGCCGAACGCCCGTGGCGAGGGACTGAACGGAACAAAGGAACAGAGGACGTGACTTCGATGAGGATCTGCATACCGACCATGGGAGCGAGCGGGCTGGACGACCAGATAAGCGAGCACTTCGGGAGGGCCCAGTGCTTCACCCTGGTGGATACCACCAGTGGGAAGGTGGAAGTGATCGCGAACAACGGCGAGCACGTGTGCGGCGGGGGCGCCCCTGTCGAGAGGCTGAAGGCGGCCAAACCCGACGTCGTAGTGTGCGGAGGCCTGGGCGGAGGCGCGATCAGGATGCTGAACTCGCTCGGATTCAAGGTATACAT
>CAWBDD010000014.1:0-35478 GCA_963787465.1 uncultured Thermoplasmata archaeon | reverse complement strand
TCCAGGAGGGTGTCCTGAGGGACCATGGCTTCGTCGACGGGAGGTTCATCGACGACATCCTCTTCGCGCTGCTGGCCGGCGACTGGAACCCCGATCGGCCGGGTCCGAGGACCGCAGACGGGTTGCGACCTTCAGAAAGTGTGAAATCGTACTGATGTGATAACCCTCCTGCAGTTGGGGCAGATGGACCGGGGGGACCTAGAGAGAGTCGTGGAGGAGTCCACGCAGAAGCTTCTTCGCATCGCGGTGCCGCCAGTCAAGTACTGGACCAACAGATTTGTGCTGCAGCAGTCGGACGACGATCCGCAGCAGAGGAAAGCGCTTGCGGAATGCGAGAGCTATCCTCCGAGGGTCAGGCTTCTGCGCGCGCTCAGAGAGGACGGTACTTGGCCCGTGACCAACTCCAGGGCATCGGCCGAGCGACGAGGGAGCGGCCCGCCCTTCGGCTGGACGTACACGACCATGCTCAGGAACCTCTACGAATTGGCGGAGTACAAGACCCCCAGGACCGAAGGGAACGTCGAGAACAGCCTTGAGATGATCCTCGGCTGGCAGACCGATGAAGGATACATCCCTGGTCCCAGCATGGTCAACATCCCAGAGACACCCACACCAACGGCTTCGCCCTCAGCCTGTTCTTCAGGTACGGCATGGAGGACGACCCGCAAGTCCGGAAGCCAAGGGACTGGCTCATCGAGCGTACAAAGGCCTGATGGGGGCTGGAACATCCCCTATCTCCAGGACATGCGTTACGATCCGCAGTACAAGTACCTACGTATGCGGGCCTTCGAAGCGCTCGTCAGGCAGAGGAAGTTCGCGGATTATGACCCGAACAGGTACTCGGACGTGCCGAGCTGCATCTGGACCACCCTGATGGTCATCCGGGGGATGGTGCAGAGCCTCGAGATGGAATGGCTCGTTAACGCCCGCTCCAGCGACAACCTGTGGCATACGACGGATCGGCCCAACCCCGACCGTGACCAGTGCATCTCGACGACCGCCCGGGGCGCCCTGGCGCGCTATTCGCGGTCCTACTGAGAGACGCGGTTGTCCGATTCCAGATGACCGGGACCCGCATTGTCGAATTATCCACAGCAAGCTTCTTTACGGGAGCCCTGAATAACCCAAAGGTCAGCAGAATGAGCAGCTACCTTGTCCTCGAGGATGGGACTGTCTTCGAGGGGCGTGCCTTCGGTGCCGAACGCGAGGTCCTCGGTGAAGTCGTCTTCGCGACGGGCATGACCGGCTACCAGGAGTCGCTCACGGATCCATCATACTGCGGCCAGCTCCTTGTCTCGTCGTATCCACTGATAGGCAACTACGGGGTCAACAACCCGACACCCAGTCTCGAAGAGTCCAGGTCTGGGGATACACCGTCAAGCAAACTCTCCCCGTCCGAGCCACAGAAACTGAAAGCTCAACCTCGATTCCTGCTGTCCGCGACGACGTCCCCGGCATATGTGGTATCGACACGCCGTGCCTCATCCGACGCCTCGCGACCCCGGAACGATGAAGGGGGCATCTCCGGCCGCTGACCCGGACGCCGTGCTGGAACGGGTCGTGCGCCTCGAAGCACCCCGAGAAGGAAACCTCGTCGCGATGGTCAGCGCGAAGAAGGCATCGTCCAGCACGACCGGATGGGGCCTCGGTAACCGTAACCCTGTCCTCGATTGCGGTCTCAAGAAGCACCCTCAGCGAGGCTCCGAGCGCACGCTTCAAATACTGTGATCCAGCTCCCGTTCGACACGCCCGAAGACAAGGTGCGGGGCTCGAGCCCGACGGGGTCTTCATCACGAACGGCCCGGAAACCCTGCGCATCCAGACATGCATCGCCACCACGGTCGCCACCCTCAGGGCCCTCAAGGACGACTCCATGATGGGCATCTGCCTCGGCCACCAGCTTCATCGCACTCGCGCTCGGAGCGAAGACGTTCAAGCTCAAGTTCGGCCACCGCGGCGTCAACCAGCCGGTCGGGCACGAGGACGGGGCGCGTGTTCATCACCTCGCAGAACCACGGGTTCGCCGTCGACGCCAGACCCGCGGACGCCGGGCCTCGAGGTCACCCAGATCAACCTGAACGACGGCACTGTCGAGGGCATGCGCCACAGGGAGCTGCCGATGTATTTCGGTCCAGTTCCACCCCGAGGCGCACCCGGGCCGCACGGACACGACGCTTCCTGTTCGACGAGTTCGGAAGATGATGGAGGGGAGCGCCTGATGCCAAGCGCGAGGACCATCAAGAAGGTCATGGTCATCGGCTCCGGGCCGATCGTCATCGGGCAGGCGGCCGAGTTCGACTTCTCCGGGCTCGCAGGCCTGCAGCTCGCTCAGGGAGGAGGGCTACGAGTCGTCCTGGTGAACTCCAACCCGGCGACCATCCAGACCGACCCGGAGATGGCCGACGCGTCTATATCGAGCCTCTCACGGTCGGAGATGGTCACGAGCATCATCGAGAAGGAGAAGGTCCACGGGATTCTCTCGGGCATGGGCGGCCAGACCGCGCTCAACCTCTGCGCCGAGCTGGCCGAGAAGGGGATCCTGGAGAAGCTCGGGGTGGAGCTTCTGGGCAGCCAGCCTAGGGCGATAGCCCTGTCCGAGGACCGGGACCTGTTCCGGCAGACGATGCTGGACATCGGCGAGCCGATCCCGAAGAGCTGACGGTCAACTCGATAGACGAGGCGAAGGCCAGGCGGTCGACGAGATCGGCGGCTATCCGGTCATCGTCAGGCCCGCATTCACGCTGGGCGGGACGGGCGGGGGCATCGCCTACGACCGAGGAGGAGCTGGAGCACATCGTCTGGCAGGGGCTGCTCTACTCCCGCATCACAGCAGGTGCTGGTCGAGGAGAGCGTGCTGGGCTGGAAGGAGTTCGAGTACGAGGTCATGCGCGACTGCAGGGACAACTGCATCATCGTCTGCAACATGGAGAACCTCGACCCGATGGGCATCCACACCGGTGAGAGCATCGTCGTCGCGCCGGCCCAGACGCTGAGCGACCCCGACCACCAGATGCTGCGCGACGCCGCGCTGAAGATCATACGGGCCCTCGGAGATAGAGGGCGGCTGCAACATCCAGTTCGCGGTCCATCCCGGAGACCGGAGAGTACAGGGTCATAGAGGTCAACCCGCGGCGTCTCGCGCTCGTCCGCGCTCGCCTCCAAGGCGACCGGCTACCCGATCGCGCGCGTGGCGGCCAAAATCGCGGTCGGGATGACGCTCGACGAGATAACCGAACGCGATAACCGGCAAGACCTCCGCCGCGTTCGAGCCCGCGCTCGACTACTGTCGTCCTGAAGATCCCGCGCTGGCCCTTCGACAAGTTCAGAAGCCGTCGACGCGGCAGCTCGGCACGCAGATGAAGAGCACCGGCGAGGTCGATGGCCATCGGCAGATGCCTCGAGGAGGCGCTGCTCAAGGCGGTGCGATCGCTCGAGATGGACCGGATCGGGCTGGAGCCGGAGAAATGGTCCCGACCGAACGCTCGCCGAGCTGTGGAGCCATCCGACAGCAGGCTCTACGCGATTGCCGAGTCGCTGCGCCGTGGATGTTCAGCCAGCGACGATCTCGGAAGCTCACGGAGTGGGACGTTCTTCGGCTGCACAAGCTCCAAAACATCCGTCGCTGGAAACGGAATGCCTGCAGGAGAAGAAGGCGGCCCCGAACGATCAGTGGCCGACGCCAAGAGAATCGGATTCTCCGACGAGTACATCGGCGCCCTTCGGGGAAAGGAGCAGGCGTCACCGCCCGGCGGTCGCAGCCGGCCTTAGACCGGCCTTCAAGATGGTCGACACCTGCGCCGCCGAGTTCGAGGCCGAGACGCCGTACTTCTACTCGACATACGAGGGAACGAGGCCAGACCATCCCCGAGGAGGAAGGTCGTGATTCCGTCGGGAGCGGGCCCATCAGGATCGCGGCCAAGGGATCGAGTTCGACTACTGCTGCGTCCACGGACTCCCCGCTGAAGGGAGAGGGAGTGGACGCAGCTGTCATCATCAGCAGACCCGGAGACGGTCTCGACCGACTTCGACATCTCCGACAGGTTGTATTTCGAGCCCATCACCGCGGAGGATGTCCTGAAACTGTGTGGAAAAGCTACACGGCGGACGGCATCATACTCCAGTTCGGCGGAGAGACCGTCCATCACCTTGCCTCCCGTCAAGAAGGAGCTGGAAGGCGCTGAAGACGCGCATACTCGGGACATCGCCTGAGGCCATCGACCTCGCCGAGGACAGGAAGAAGTCTCCGAGTAGCGTCCGGGGACACGATCGGGGTGGCTTCTCGTTCGTGGAGGTCGAGGAGCTGGCCCAGAACATAGGCTATCCGGTCCTCGTCCGGCCGAGCTGGACGTGCTCGGGGCAGGGCGATGGAGATCGTCTACAACGCCAGCAAGCTCCAGACCTACATGCGCTGCGCGGCCAAGGTCTCCAGGAACCACCCGATCCTCGTCGACAAGTACCTGGGACCAACGCGGTCGAGATCCAGTGCCTCGACGCGGTGTGCGACGGGAGCGAGGTATACATCGGACACATCATGGAGCACATCGAGGAGGAGGGTCCACTTGGTGCACGATGGTCCTCCCGCCCAGCAAGTTTCCCCCGAAGAGGTCCTGGATGAGGTCCGTTCGATGGCTGGAAGGTCGCCCTGGCGTCGGCACGGTCGGGCTCATCAACCTCCAGCTGGCGTACAAGGAGGGGAAGGTCTACATGCTCGAGGAAGACCCTGCGCGCGAGCAGGACCGTACCCAGAGCCTCGAAGGCGACCGGCGTACCGCTCGCGAAGGTCGCGACGAAGGTCTTGGCAGGACCCTCAAGGAGCTCGGCCTGAAAGGCGAGGCCGACGTGCGCCACTACGCCGTCAAGGCGTCCGTCTTCCCGTTCCTGAAGCTGCCCGGTGTCCACATCCTCGGGCCCGAAATGAGGTCCACCGGGGAGGTCATGGGGATAGACCGGTCGTATCCAGCCGCGGTCTGGAAGGCGTTCACCGCGGCAGGATACAGGCTGCCGAGGAAGGGGAACATATTCCTGAGCGTCTGCGACAAGGCAGAAGCTGGTGGTGGCCGGGTCGGCCGATGCGGCTCACCAACTTGGGTTCGGGATACTCGCCACCAGGGGACGGCGGCTGTCCTCCGGTCGCAGGGGATCGAGGCGCGGACGGTGTACACCATCTCGGAGAGGTCCCGGACGCGCTCGCCCTGATGCAGGGGATATCCAGCTCATAGTAAACACGCCGCTCCGCGACCTCGGGCGCGAGGAAGGACGGCTACATGATGAGGCGTCTCGCTGTTGAGCTGGAGATACCGATTCCTTCACGACGGTCAAGGGAGCCAGCGCCGCCGTGATGGCCATGGAGCATGCCGCGAAGAATGTCATCTCCGTCGAGCACCTCGGGAGCTTCAGCCGGCAAATCCCGGCGGGCCTAGCGCTTCTTCAGGTGCTTGAGCGCTACCTGAAGCGCCGCGCCTTCCCGAAAGAAGCATCGAACCGAAGGTCGGGCCCATCCGCGGCAGCCCGAAGGTCGTGGACACTGCCATGCCCGTGACGATGAGACCTGGGTGGCAGAAACCGCTGTGCTCGACAACCGCGTCCTCGCTCTTCTCGATCCACATGGCGCCGAACCCCGGAGTCTTGATGAGACCTCGCTCCTCGAGCTTCCTGACGACCATCGCATCGTGGCCCGTCGAATCGATGACGAGCTTGGACTCGAGCGCGACTGGGTCGACGCACAGTGATCGTCTCGGAAGCGCGTCCACGGGAGTCCAGTTGACGACGACGCCGCCACCCTGTTCTTCTCGCGGAGCACGACATCGTCGAAGAAGCCATGTTGAGGATACTCGCCCCCGCCTCGCAGCGGAGACGCATTCAGCTTCGGCACACGCCGACGGGCGTCATATAGAGACCCTTCTAGTACTCCCGTGGGCTATGCCCAGCTCGTCGAGCACCTTCGTCGGCGGGTGCGCGCACGGTTATCGTGTTCATCAGAACTCCGCCCACGAAAAACCGCCGCCCAGGTAGTTGTTCCTCTCGATGTTCCAGGACCTTGACATCCTTGCGGGCCAGGTCGTACGCGGCCATCAGGCCGCGGCATCCTCCCACGATGATCATGTTAGTGTCGGCGAAGCTGCGCATGTCCTTTGCGAACTCTTCGACAATGGCGCTGGTGACAGCCCTCTCTGAAGACTTCTCGAATATCGGCATATAACCTCACCCGAACTGCTCGGGGCTAACGCAAAAGACTGCCCGAATATAAGGGTTGCCGTTTGACATCTGCATGTTAGGCTTCCAATGGAGTCTGGAGCTGCGGTTTGTGGATGTAAGGGCATAGGAATATCATTAACGAGGCTTAAACTAGCGCGGGACTCGCGGGAGCGGGAGCCCATTCCCTCATGTCCCGCAAGCGAGATACCTGGCCACAGCTGTTTCTGGTGAGGACATGGCAGTGGACCCTGTAAGTGGACCCGAGGACTACGAAGCCGAGATCCCAATACAAGGGCAGGGAGTACTACTTCTGCGCGCCTGGATGCAAGGCCGCGTTCGACAAGGACCCGGAGAAGTACTCGAAGTGAGGGATCGAGCGGTGCTCGCCACACCCGCAAGCTCATCGGGCCACTGGCGGCAACGACGCTGATTTCTTCAGCTTCTTGATTTCTCCTTGTACAGCTTCGCGCAGACGCTGCAGCAGAGGTAGTGGTACTTGCCGTCCAGCTTAATCTTGACGCCCTCGTCCTTCATCATGTGTCCGCAGTAATAGCACTTGATCCCATCAGGCCGGCCTCGTCCGTGAGAGCCGCCCTCTGGAGGTCCTTGGGGACACGCATCACCATCGACGCCTGTATCTTCACGACTTCCTGGATCTGGGATATCGGAATCCAGGAACTGCCTGTACTTCGTCTGGTTGTAGAACGAGACGACCGCGAGTATGCCCGAGTTGGAGGACATAGACATGCCTCACTATGTCGTCCTCCTCGACTTCCGCTCGACCACCTTTTCGATGTCGGCGGGCCTCGGTGTTCAGGTTCACTATGACGGAGGTCTGCCCGAGCATGTCCGCGTCCAGCATCGTCGTGTAGCCGCGGATCAGGGGCGGTGTCGGCTGTCGCCTGGACACGGGCGCTGACGGTGGGCGTGCTCACGCCGATCCTCGACGATATGTCTCTGAAGGATGCCCGACGATCGGTCTGTAGCTCTCGAACTTTCCGACTTCCACATCATCCAGGTTCTGGTTCATGAGAGCCCCGACAGGGGGTGTACATATCCTTTTCGATTGACAGGTACGGGGGTGTCTCCTTGACACGCCTAAAGCGCGCCCCCCGGACCAAGAAGCGTCCCGGAGCAGGCACGGCCGCCGAGGACGAGGCCGCTTGCCACGAGGATCATGCCGAAGGCGACGTAGATGGCCGGGCCAGGCACCTCCAGGCTTGTCGACGAGAATACGTCCACCGAGAAAGAGGCCAAGATGACGACAGTCCCTGCGACGACGAGGGACGCGGGGATGATGAGGGACGTGATCCTGAACTTCCTTGGCCGCGCTCCGTAGGCATGATCGAGTGGGATTCGGTCAGAGTAGACACCGCGCGTGATGGGAGCATGGGGCATCGGCTCAATTGGTTTCGGATGACGCCCAGGGCTCCCCGAATCTTACCAAACTGCCGGCGAGTAGGCAGTTTGTCGATATTAAGATTGGGAGCCCGGCGTCATCCAAAACCGATATATCGAGGCCGATGCCATCCTCCCCATCGCGCGGTGTCTACTCTGACCGAATCCCACTCGATCATGCCTACGGAGGCGCGGCCAAGGAAGTTCAGGATCACGTCCCTCATCCTCCCCGCGTCCCTCGTCGTCGCAGGGACTGTCGTCATCTTGGCCTCTTTCTCGGTGGACGTATTCTCGTCGACGAGCCTGGAGGTGCCTGGCCCGGCCATCTACATCTTCGCCTTCGGCATGATCCTCGTGGCAAGCGGCCTCGTCCTCGGCGGCCGTGCCCTCTCCGGGACGCTTCTTGGTCCGGGGGGCGCGCTTTAGGCGTGTCAAGGAGACACCCCCCGTACCTGTCAATCGAAAAGGATATCCACGACACCCCCTGTCAGACTATCATGAACCAGAACCTGGATGATGTGGATCGGAAGATTCTCAGAGAGCTACAGACCGATGGTCGGGCATCCTTCAGAGACATATCGTCGAGGATCGGCGTGAGCACGCCCACCGTCAGCGCCCGTGTCCAGGCGATGACCGACACGGGCCTGATCCGCGGCTACACGACGATGCTGGACGCGGACATGCTCGGGCAGACCTCCGTCATAGTGAACCTGGAAGTGAGGCCGGCCGACATCGAGAAGGTGGTCGAGCGGATCAAGGAGGACGACATAGTGAGGCATGTCTATGTCCTGTCCAACTCGGGCATACTCGCGGTCGTCTCGTTCTACAACCAGACGAAGTACAGGCAGTTCCTGGATTCGATATCCCAGATCCAGGAAGTCGTGAAGATACAGGCGTCGATGGTGATGCGTGTCCCCAAGGACCTCCAGAGGGCGGCTCTCACGGACGAGGCCGGCCTGATGATCAAGTGCTATTACTGCGGACACATGATGAAGGACGAGGGCGTCAAGATCAAGCTGGACGGCAAGTACCACTACCTCTGCTGCAGCGTCTGCGCGAAGCTGTACAAGGAGAAATACGAGAAGCTGAAGAAGTCAGCGTCGTTGCCGCCAGTGGCCCAATCGTGCGGGTGTGGCGAGCACCACTGATCCTTCACTTCGAGTACTTCTCCGGGTCCTTGTCGAACGCGGCCTTGCATCCAGGCGCGCAGAAGTAGTACTCCCTGCCCTTGTATTGGGATCTCCACTTGGCTGTCCTCGGGTCCACTTCCATCTTACAGATAGGGTCCACTGCCATGTCCTCACCAGAAACAGCTGTGGGAGCGGAGCCAGGTTATCTCGCTTGCGGGGCATCGAGGGGAATCCAGCTCCGCTCCGCGAGTACACGTATTAACCTCGTTAATGATATTCCTATGCCCTTACATCCACAAACCGCAGCTCCAGACTCCATTGGAAGCCTAACATGCAGAATGTCAAACGGCAACCCTTATATTCGGGCAGTCTTTTGCGTTAGCCCAGCAGTTCGGGTGAGGTTGTATGCCGATATTCGAGAAGTCTTCAGAGAGGGCTGTCACCAGCGCCATTGTCGAAGAGTTCGCAAAGGACATGCGCAGCTTCGCCGACACTGACGTGATCATCGTCGGAGGGGGTCCCAGCGGCCTGATGGCCGCGTACGACCTGGCCCGCAAGGATGTCAAGGTCCTGATCATCGAGAGGAACAACTACCTGGGCGGAGGTTTCTGGCTCGGCGGGTTCCTCATGAACACCATAACCGTGCGCGCCCCGGCCGACAAGATCCTCGACGAACTGGGCATAGCCCACAGGGAGTACTCGAAAGGCCTCCATGTGACGCCCGGCCCGTTGGCGTGTGCCAAGCTGATCGTCTCCGCGTGCGAGGCGGGGGCGAAGATCCTCAACATGGTCTCGTTCGACGATGTCGTGCTGAGGGAGAAGAACCGCGTCGGCGGCGTCGTAATCAACTGGACGCCTGTGTCGCTCCTCCCGAAGGTCGTGAGCGCAGTCGACCCCATCGCCTTCGAGTCCAAGGTCGTCATCGATTCGACGGGACACGACGCGTGCGTCGTCAGGAAGCTCGAGGAACGCGGTCTCATCAAGATGCCTGGCTTCGGCGCCATGTGGATCGAGAAGAGCGAGGACGCGGTCGTCGAGAAGACCGGTTTCTGCCACCCAGGCCTCATCGTCACGGGCATGTCCGTGTCCACGGTGTTCGGCCTGCCGAGGATGGGCCCGACCTTCGGATCGATGCTCCTGTCGGGAAGGCGCGGCGCTCAGGTAGCGCTCAAGCACCTGAAGAAGCGCTAGGCCCGCCGGATTTGCCGCTGAAGCTCCCGAGGTGCTCGACGGAGATGACATTCTTCGCGGCATGCTCCATGGCCATCACGGCGGCGCTGGCTCCCTTGACCGTCGTGAAGATCGGTATCTCCAGCTCGACGGCGAGACGCCTCATCATGTAGCCGTCCTTCCTCGCGCCCGAGGTCTCGGACGGCGTGTTTACTATGAGCTGGATATCCCCACCCCTCATCAGGGCGAGCGCGTCCGGGGACCTCTGCTCCGAGATGGTGTACACCGTCCGCGCCTCGATCCCCTGCGACCGGAGGACAGCCGCCGTCCCCTTGGTGGCGAGTATCCCGAACCCGAGTTCGGTGAGCCGCATCGCGAGCCCGGCCACCACCAGCTTGTCCTTGTCGCAGACGCTCAGGAATATGTTCCCCTTCCTCGGCAGCCTGTATCCTGCCGCGGTGAACGCCTTCCAGACCGCGGCTGGATACGACCGGTCTATCCCCATGACCTCCCCCGTGGACCTCATTTCGGGCCCGAGGATGCTGTCGACACCGGGCAGCTTCAGGAACGGGAAGACGGACGCCTTGACGGCGTAGTGGCGCACGTCGGCCTCGCCTTTCAGGCCGAGCTCCTTGAGGGTCCTGCCGAGCATGACCTTCGTCGCGACCTTCGCGAGCGGTACGCCGGTCGCCTTCGAGACTATGGGTACGGTCCTGCTCGCGCGCGGGTTCGCCTCGAGCATGTAGACCTTCCCCTCCTTGTACGCCAGCTGGAGGTTGATGAGCCCGACCGTGCCGAGCGCCAGGGCGACCTTCCTCGTGATCGAACGGACCTCATCCAGGACCTCTTCGGGGAGCCCCCTGGGCGGGAGGACCATCGTGGCGTCACCCGAGTGGACCCCCGCCTCCTCGATGTGCTCCATGATGCCTCCGATGTATACCTCGCTCCCGTCGCACACGGCGTCGACGTCAATCTCGACCGCATTCGTCAGGTACTTGTCGACGAGGATCGGGTGGTTCCTGGAGACCTTGGCCGCGCAGCGCATGTAGGTCTCGAGCTCTGTGGCGTTGTAGACGATCTCCATCGCCCTGCCCCCGAGCACGTAGCTCGGCCGGACGAGGACCGGATAGCCTATGTTCTGGGCCAGCTCCTCGACCTCCACGAACGAGAAGCCCGTCCCCGAGCTGGGCTGCAGTATCCCCAGACGCTCCATCAGCTCGGAGAACTTCTTCCTGTCCTCGGCGAGGTCGATGGCCTCAGGCGATGTCCCGAGTATGCGCGTCTTGCGCCCTTCCAGCTCCTTCTTGAGCGGGAGGGCGAGGTTGATCGACGTCTGTCCGCCGAACTGGAGTATGATGCCGTCCGCATCCTCCTTTTCCAGCACGTTCAGGACGTCCTCCGCGGTGATGGGCTCGAAATACAACCTGTCGGAGATGTCGAAGTCGGTCGAGACCGTCTCCGGGTTGTTGTTGATGATGACGGCGTCCACTCCCTCTCCCTTCAGGGCGAGTGCCCCGTGGACGCAGCAGTAGTCGAACTCGATCCCTTGGCCGATCCTGATGGGCCCGCTACCGACGATCACGACCTTCCTCCTCGGGGATGGTCTGGCCTCGCACTCGTCCTCGTATGTGGAGTAGTAGTACGGCGTCTCGGCCTCGAACTCGGCGGCGCACGTGTCGACCATCTTGAAGACGGGTCTCAGCCCCTGTGCGAGGCGCATCGACCTGACGTCAGCCTCGTCCTTGCCGGAGACGAGGGCGATGTACTCGTCGGAGAACCCGATCTTCTTCGCGTGGGCCAGTGTCCCGGCGTCCAGGCCCTCTCTCAGGACCTTCTCCATCCTGACTATGTTCGCTATCTTGTCCAGGAAGAACTTGTCCCATCCCGTAGCCTCCGAGAGCCCCTGGATCGACATCTTCCTGCGGAGCGCCTCGGCGATCGCGTACAGGCGGACATCCGAGGCCTCGGTCAGCTCGGTCATCAGCTGCTCGTCCGTCCAATCGAGCGGTTCGAGCCCGATGCGGTCGATCTCGAGGGACCGCACCGCCTTGAGCATCGCCTCCTCCAGGTTCCTGCCTATGGCCATGACCTCGCCCGTGCTCTTCATCTGCGTGCCGAGCCTGCGGTCGACGGTCCTGAACTTGTCGAAGGGCCAGCGCGGGATCTTCACGACGACGTAGTCGATGGTGGGCTCGAACGCCGCGCAAGTCCTCTTCGTGATCGCGTTCGGGATATCGTCCAGCGTCCTGCCGAGCGCGATCTTAGCCGCGACCCGCGCGATCGGATAGCCCGTCGCCTTGGAGGCGAGGGCGCTGCTCCTGGACACCCGCGGGTTGACCTCGATGACCCTGTACTCCCCGGTCCCTGGGTGGACCGCGAACTGCACGTTCGCCCCGCCCTCTATCCCGAGGGCGCGTATGATCTTGAGGGACGCGTCCCTCAGCATCTGGTGGTCCCGGTCGCTGAGAGTCTGGGCCGGTGCGACGACGATGCTCTCACCGGTGTGTATGCCCATGGGGTCCATGTTCTCCATGTTGCACACGATGATGCAGTTGTCCCTGGAGTCGCGCATGACCTCGTACTCGAACTCCTTCCAGCCGATGACGCTCTCCTCGACGAGGACCTGTCTGATCCTCGAGTAGATGAGCCCCCGGCCGACGATGTGCACCAGCTCCTCCTCGTTCTTGGCTATGCCCCCGCCGGTGCCTCCGAGCGTGAACGCGGGCCTGACGAGGACAGGATATCCGCCTATGCCCGCCACCGCGCCCTTCGCCTCGTCTATCGACTTGACTGTGACGCTCCGAGGGATCGGCTCGCCGATGTCGAGCATCGTCTGGCGGAAGAGTTCCCTGTCCTCCGACATGGCTATCGCCTTCGGCTGGCTGCCGAGCAGGACGACCCCGAGCCGGTCGAGTATCCCCTTCTCCGCCAGCTCTGAGCAGAGGTTGAGCGCGGTCTGCCCGCCCATGCCCGAGAGGATCCCCTGGACCTTCTCCTTCTTGATGATGCTCTCGACCGTCTCGACCGTGAGCGGCTCGACGTAGACGACGTCCGCCGTCTCCGTGTCGGTCTGGATCGTCGCCGGGTTCGAGTTCACCAGGACGACGTGGCACCCTTCCTCCCTGAGAGACCTGCACGCCTGCGAGCCCGAGAAGTCGAACTCTGCCGCCTGGCCGATGACGATCGGGCCGGAGCCTATGACCATGACCCTCTGGAGGTCCTCTCGCCTAGGCATGGCGTCCCTCCAGCATCCGCTTGAACTCGTCGAACAGGTGCCTCGTGTCGTGAGGTCCAGGGTGTGCCTCGGGATGGAACTGGACCGACATGATCGGCAGTTCCCTGTGCCGCATCCCCTCGACGGTCCCGTCGTTCAGGTTGACGTGGGTGACCTCGAGCCCCGCATCGGTGGCGCTCTTGGCGTCGACGGCGAACCCGTGGTTCTGCGAGGTGATGAACACGCGGCCTGCGTGACCGACCGGCTGGTTGACTCCTCTGTGACCGAACTTGAGCTTGAAGGTCCTTGCACCGAAGGCGAGTGCGAGGAGCTGGTTGCCTAGGCATATCCCCATCATGGGGTAGTCGTCCTTGAGAGCGCCGATGGTGCGCACGGTGGACGAGATCATGTCTGGATGCGCAGGGTCCCCCGGGCCGTTGGTGATGAACACTCCGTCAGGGTCGAGCGCCCGAACTTCGGATTCTGGAGTGTCGAACGGGAGCTGGACCACGTCGAAGCGCGCGCAGAGCGCTTCGATGATGTCACTCTTCACGCCGCAGTCGAGGACAGCGACGAGCGGCCTCCCTCCGGATCTGCGGTCAACGGCCTTCTTAGTGCTGACCATCGCGACGAGGTTGTCCTTCTCGGGGTGCCTCATCCGGGCGACACGGGCCAGCATCGCCTCGGGATCCGACGTCGTGATCCCGCCCTTCATCGTCCCGCGCGTCCTCAGGCGTCTTATGAGGGCCCTCGTGTCGATCCCGCTTATGCCAGGGACGCCGTCGCGTCTCAGGAGCCCGTCCAGGTTGGACGATGCGCTCCGGTGGCTCGGGTTGGAGCACAGTTCGCTCACGACATATCCCCAGACCTGCACTCTCGAGGACTGGGCGTCGTGGGCGTTCACACCGTAGTTGCCTATCAGTGGATACGAGGAGACGAGGATCTGGCCGCAGTAGGACGGATCCGTCAGCGACTCCTGGTATCCGGTCATGCCCGTCGCGAAGACGACCTCGCCGAGGGCGTCGCGCCGGGCGCCGATGGCCTCCCCCTGGAAAACACTCCCATCTTCGAGGACCAGGAAGCCCTTCATCCGCACGACCTCCGGGTTATTCAGGCCTCCCGTAAAGAAGCTTGCTGTGGATATTTCGACAATGCGGGTCCCGTTTATCTGGAATCGGACAACCGTCTCTCAGTAGGACCGCGAATAGCGCGCCAGGGCGCCCAGGGCGGTCGTCGAGATCCACTGGTCACGGTCGGGGTTGGGCCGATCCGTCGTATGCCACAGGTTGTCGCTGGAGCGGGCGTTAACGAGCCATTCGACCGGCTTCGCCATCCTCGGGTCCTTGGGCCCGAACCTCATCGCCGTGAGCATGTCGATGCCGACCAATCCGCTGCCGTGGTACGTCGGGTACTTCAGAGTCGTCCAGTTCCTCTCGGACTGGCAGTAACAGGGATGGTAGTTCCTCTTGAAGAAGTGGTCGAGCAGGTACTCCCCGCCCCGGCGGACCTCGGGGTCGAACCTCATCTCGAGGCTCTGCACCATCCCCCGGATGACCATCAGGGTAGTCCAGATGCAACTGGGCACGTCCGAGTACCTGTCTGGGTCGTAATCTGCGAACTTCCCCTGCCTGACGAGTGTTTCGAAGGCCCGCATGCGTAGGCACCTGTACTGCGGGTCGTAGCGCATGTCCTGGATGTAGGGGATGTTCCATCCACCGTCGGGCCTTTGGACGCTCATGAGCCAGTCCCTCAGCTTCCGGACTCGCTGGTCGTCCCCCATGCCGTACCTGAAGAACAGGCTCAGGGCGAAGCCGTTGGTGTGCGTCTCGGGGATGTTGACCATGCTGGGGCCGGGGATGTACCCTTCATCGGTCTGCCAGCCGAGGATCATCTCAAGGCTGTCCTCGACGTTCCCTTCGGTCCTGGGGGTCTTGTACTCCGCCAATTCGTAGAGGTTCCTGAGCATGGTCGTGTACGTCCAGCCGAAGGGCGGGCCGCTCCCTCGTCGCTCGGCCGATGCCCTGGAGTTGGTCACGGGCCAAGTACCGTCCTCTCTGAGCGCGCGCAGAAGCCTGACCCTCGGAGGATAGCTCTCGCATTCCGCAAGCGCTTTCCTCTGCTGCGGATCGTCGTCCGACTGCTGCAGCACAAATCTGTTGGTCCAGTACTTGACTGGCGGCACCGCGATGCGAAGAAGCTTCTGCGTGGACTCCTCCACGACTCTCTCTAGGTCCCCCCGGTCCATCTGCCCCAACTGCAGGAGGGTTATCACATCAGTACGATTTCACACTTTCTGAAGGTCGCAACCGTCTGCGGCCCTCGGGGTTCCAGTCGCCGGCCAACAGCGCGAAAAGGATGTCGTCGATGAACCTCCCGTCGACGAAGCCATGGTCCCTCAGGACGCCCTCCTGGACGAACCCGAGGCGCTGCGCCAATCCGATCGATCTGTGGTTGTGTGGGAGTACCATCGCCTCTATCCTGTTGACCCTCATATCGTCGAAGGCATACTGGATGGTCGCAGACATCGCCTCTCGCATGATCCCCCTCCCCCAGAACGCCGGGTCGAGATCATAACCCGTCTCCACCCTCCAGCCGCCCTCCTTGACCCAGTTGTGGAACCCGAGGGTGCCGACCAGGCCGGGCGACCCCTTGAGCTCGATGCCCCACCTGATGCCCCTATTCTCGGTGAATACGTCGATGCAGTACCTTAGGATCTCCTCCTGGGCGCCGTCGATGCCCGCGGGCGCAGGGAAGCCGCTCCCTGCGACCATCTCGGGTCTGGAGAAGTGGTTAAGGTAGAATCCGAGGTCCTCGAGGGTGATCCGTCTGAGGCGCAGCCTCTCGGTCTCCAACTCCGGGAACTCGCCGAATTCGAGCAGCCTGCCCTCCTCGTTCCTCTTCACGGCGCCTGGAATCGTTTCTCGCGTATTTCCATGCTTGCCAAGCGCCTTACCCTGGCCAGTCGGGCAATGGGTATTTAGGGGGGCTAACGCCCTCAGCTTTCAGGGCACCGACAATGTTCCCATCGCACTGCAAGGAGGTCAGCGTGAAGACAGTAGACTTCCGGCTGACCAGGGAGAGCATCACCGGGTACCTCACGGGCAAGAAGGCCTACCTCAGGACCAGGTACTACGTCTTCAACAACGGGGACGACTGGGCGGTCGCATCCGTCGAGAAGGACGAGGTGAACGGGATCCTCCAGCCGATAAAGAGGATAAGCGTCTTATCGCTCCCTTCCGAAACCTCCTTCGTCGAGGACGCCTCGCTCGAGGTCCTGTCGGCGAGCAGGATGGGGCGCCTAAGGGAGATCATGCACTCCAGGTGCGTCGTCGTCAGAGGGAAGGCGGAACACATATCGTTCTTCATCGAGGAAGCGCCACTCAGGTTCACGGTCTTCGACGTCGTCCCGCCGCGCCCATCGAAGCTTGTCGGCCTGGTCGAATCCGTCCTCGAGAGCGACCTCCAGGGCACGTACGCCATGTTCGATGTCGTCGAGGTCGACCTCAACGAGCTGGCCGGGTCCACCGGCCGTCCGGACATCATGTTCCCGTGCCGTGCATCAGGGCTCAAGGCGGAGGGTAGGACGCTCTACCTGGACGAGACGCTGCCGCTCCAGAAGGCCGAGGTCTCCGGGGTCACCCTCATCGGCTGCTCCCTGTCTGGAAGGATCTTCAAGGCGGTGTACGGAACCGAGCCGCGGCTCGTGAACATGTGCCCCCAGGACCTTCTCCGCGCGAGGGGCGTGAAGGGGCCAGCGCTCGTCAAGTGCTGCAAGGTGAAGGAGGGCTTCGAGCTGAAGGGCGAGATGGCAGTCGTGCCGTGGGGGGCGAGGAACTCCGATGTCTCCGCCGCCCTCGAAGCGCTCTTCGCTCAGATGTCGAGGTCGTCCTCCCTGAAGGAGACGACCGGGCACGGGCCCAGGCACTGACCGCAGTGGGTGCAGGTCGATTCGTCTATGACGACCCTGCCGTCCAGTCTCAAGGCCTTCCTCTCGCACCGGGCGACGCATATCCCACAGCCCGCGCAGCTCATCGCCCTCAGGACGACCTCCTTGAGCTTCGCCGCCTTCGCCCTGAGCTCGGCCTCGTCCTTGGCCCTCACCATCACCGGTCCCTCGGCGAAGACCGTGATGCCTCGCACCTCGGCTATGTTCCCATCCGGGGAGCGGGCGACTGGGCCTATGACGGACAGCAGGTTCGAGACCCTGCCCATGTCCAGTGATTTCGAGAAGACGCCTTCCATGCTCAGCCCCTCGACGCACGGGCCGTACCCCTGCGTGCTCCTGAACTCGAGCGGCCCCGAGGCCGGCACCCTGGCCGCATCCATCTGCAGGTCGACTCCGCCCAGGCGCAACTCCTCGGTGACGGAGGGTGGGAGCCGCTTCCATCTCCAGACATCGTACCTCAGCCACGCCTCGGGGAGCCCTCTCTCCTTGGCATGACCGTCCAGGAACGACTGCCATCGCGGGTAGTCATCCGCGAGCTCCCTCGCGCGGCTGAGCTCCGCGAGGTCGGCCGCGGGACACATGAAGCATCCTATCCTCTCGAATCCCATGGCGTAAAGCGGGTTCACGCGCGCCCCCTTCGCCATGAGGTAGAGCCATACGTGCATCGCGGTCCATCTCTGGATGGGTGATGCGGCGAGCTGTCCGGGCGTCCAAGGGTTCCTCCAGATGCGGCCCTTCCCCGCCCTCTGCTCCGACTCGTACGCCCTCTGCCCTATGAACGAGAGGACCCCTGCTGGGAACTCCCTCTGGATGAGCCTCGTGGCCGGTCCCAGCTTGCACGTCTTGCAGCACCACCGGAAGTCCCTCGCCGGTGGCCCGAAGTGCCCGACGTTCCTCCAGAAGGAGTCGCCTGCGGCCTCCGAAACGACCTCGAGCCCGAAGTCCTGCGCGATCTGCTCGACGTTCTCCCTCGTCTCCCTGAACTCGAGCCCCGTGTCCACGAACATGAGCTTAGGCCTCACGCCGCTGTCCAGCACCAGCAGGAGCGTCGCGAGGCTGTCCTTGCCGCCGCTGTAGGAGACCGCGACGGGCAGGTCGTTCTCCGAGACGACCTCCTTGACGAACCTCTTCGCCTCGTCCTCCCTGCGGGCCATCGTCTCCCGGCTCGCCGATATCGCGTCCCCCCAGGTGGCCGGTTTGGGCTCCTTGGCCTGCAAGCCCTCATCGACCACCCACCTGGTCTTGACTGCCGTGCCCCGCTCTCCCCGCATCATCTGCTCCGCGGACATCTTTGCGGATCCGACGGAGACGGGCCCGCCCTCAGGGGATACGACTATGATGTCGTCCCCGGGGACAACGCCCTCGTCGCACTTCAGGACTCCGACCGCCAGAGTGCTGGCCTTCTTCGTCCGGATGGGGATGATCGCCCCCGGGTCGACGACGACGCGCCCCTTGGTCGCCACCTTGGCGATGGCGAGCGTGCCCCTCGGCCTCGGGAGGAACTTCTCGCCGTTGACCATGTTGAACCTGACGGCGCCTACCACGTCGCCGCCGACGACGACCTCGTCCATGCGGTCGATGTCGGGCGCCTTGTTGAGGAGCACTATGACCCCGTCCGGAATCACGGCCACCCCGGATCCCTCCCCGAACTGCGAGTCGACGAGCGTCCTGATGTGCGCGATGTCACGGTCGAACGCCGGCCTGGCGTCCCCTGGAGGGGTCACCTTGACCTCCCTGGTCCGGCCGCCGCAGCGCCCGCAGGACGCCTGCTCCATCACGGGGACCTCGCACGCGTCGCACCAGCGGAGGTGGATCTTGCCGTGTCTGATCTCGCCCACGGTGGGCTGAGCGGGCGGCCGTATTATAGACTTTGCACCGCGACCAGGTTCACTTCAGGGCCTTGAGCTGCTTGACGACCGACTCGACCGCGTCCTTCGCCTTCTCGATGCGGTCCTCGGCCTGGAGCCTGCTCATCCCGGGCCCGGATATGCCCAGGCCGACGGGCTTCTCGTACTCCACCGCGAGGTCCGTCATCTTCCTGGCTGCCTGGCCGATGACGATCTTGTCGTGCTCGGTCTCGCCCTCGATCACGGCGCCGACTGTGACGACCGCGTCTATGGTCTTGTCCTTCACGAGGGTCTTGATCGCCAGGGGCATGTCGAAAACGCCCGGCACCATGATCACCCTCGCCACTTCCACGTCCAAGAACTTCGCGTGTTCCTTCGCCCTCTCGAGCATCATCTGCGTGATGTCGAAGTTGAACTCGCTGCAGACGATGCCTATCCTGTACTTACCTGCCATTCCAATCATCTCCGTCCTAGATCCTCACATTATGGGCCCGGCGTCGTCGAAGCCCTGCCTCAGGCCCTTCCCGGCGTTCCTGACCAGGCGCTCGGGCCGGAACAGCAGGTCGTACGCGTTCACCGCGTGCTCCCTGCTCCTCCTCTCGGCGAGCCATGCCAGCTCCTTCGCGCTCGCGGCCTCGTCCTCGTGGACGAAGACCTCGATGATGTGCCGGTTGGTCATCAGCTGGACCTGGATGAGCGCCGTCGACGCCTCGTGGGCGCAGGTCTTGTCGATCGCCTGCGCGCCGGGCATCCCCAGGGCGATGACGATGTCGCACCCGCGCTCCTCGATGAGCTTCTTCGCCGCGACGGGGAGGTCCTTGACCCCGGGGACCGTGCAGCGCTCGACCTTGAATCCTGTGCCCGTTGCCTTCAGCTGGTCGACGGCGAACCCGCCCATGTCGACCCTCGCGAAGGTGGTGTCCGCGACCCCTATCTTCGCGGTCACTTCTCCACCGCCTTGAGCCTCTTGCTCATCTCGTGGAACTCGATGACCTTGCGGATGATCTTGCGGGTGCCGTCCAGGTCGTGGTCCAGATGCGGCATCCTCACGACGCTGACCTTCAACCCACGCACGGCGAGCTCCCCCTCGAGCGCGCCCTCGTCGAAGGACTGGTCGTAGCCGATGGTGATGATGTCCGGCTGGACCTCCTTGACGATGTCGAAGATGTCCCCCGAGTCCCTTCCCAGGAGCGCCCTATCGACCGGCTTGAGCGACCCGACCATCTCCAGCCGCATCTTCTCGGGAGTGATGGGCTCGTGCTTCCTCGCCCTCACGGTCCGGTCCGTCGCTACGATGACGACGAGCTCGTCGCCGAGCTTCTTGGACTCCTCGAGGTAGTGCAGGTGTCCCAGATGGAGAATGTCGAAGACGCCGGTCGCCATGACCCTGACCATGTGGACTACCTCCCAGTGTGCTCTTTCCAGGCCTGGACGATCTCGGCCCCGTCCAGGTGGACCAGTCCGTGCCCGGCGGCGTAAGCCTTCGCCTCGGGTTTGGACAGCGCGTCGCCGTCGTCGCCCATCATCTCACAGACCGTCGCCGACGGCGTGAGCCCGCCCATGATGACGAGCGCGGTCGCCAGCTCGGTGTGGCCGAAGCGCGTCTCGAGTATCCTGCTGCTCGTGTTGAGGAGGTGGATGTGGCCCGGCGCGCGGAACAGCTTCCCGAACTCCTTCCTCCCCCAGCCGTCCTCCGTGCCCATGGCGCTCTTGGCCAGCTTGGCGAACTCGCTGACGGTGAGGGCCCGGTCCTTGTCGGTTATGCCGGTGAAGGTCCTCCTGTGGTTGATCGTGATTCCGAATGCGGACTTCGCGTCGTAGGGGATATCGTTCGGGACCAGGCCGCTCATCACGGGGTATTTCGGGCCCATGCCCTGATACAGCTCCGTCAGGAACGGGAGGCCGAGCTTCTCCTGGATGCGAACGTCCGCGGTCGTGCAGATGAGCCCGCCAGCGTCCTTCCTGAGGGTGCGTATCGTCTCCGGCGTGACGAACTCGGAGGCCACGACCATGTCCGTCTCCTCCTCGCGGCCGTCCGCGTCGTAGACTAGGACGAACCTTCCCCCCCTGAGCGCCTGGAGTGCGCTGGATACGCTGGCAGATGCCATCGTCGCGTTGATGAGGCTTACGGATATTATGGACTGTTGTAGCTACTATCCCGAAAGTATCAGTCTATCCTTCTTAAAGCCTCGGCGGGGGCCAGTCTGGCTGCCTTCCTCGACGGCTGCAGGGTCGACAGCAGAGTCGCGGCGAAGGCGATGCCGACGATCACGAGGACCTCGAGCCAAGGGATGACGAACGGCGCGGTCTCCTGGAACCCGCCCCACTGCCAGAGGCGGTATGAGAGCCCCAGGCCCATGACGAGGCCGAGGGCGATGCCCAATAGCGCGACGAACGCGGTCTCGATCATGAATACGTTGAGGATCATGTTCCTCTGGTAGCCGATGGCTCGCATCACGCCTATCTCCTGCCTGCGCTCCGCGATGTTCCTGATGGTGATGATGCCCAGCCCAGCTATGCCGACTATGAGGCCCACGCCGAGGAACACCTCCATGAGCTGCATTATGGACGAGGACATCTGCATGACCTCTTCGATTGTGTCCTTGACCACGATCGTGATCATGCCGTACTCGATGAATGTCCGCTCCATCTGTTCGGCCACATCCGCGACCGTGTAGTCCGCGGGCGGGTCGATCGAGAAGTAGAACAGGTTGGTGGACACGGACGGCGAGAAGCCGGCGACGAAGTCCGAGGACATGAAGATCCCCTGGACGAACATCTGGTCCATGACCCCGATGATCGTCACGTTCTTCGTGTCCCCATCGACGGAGGTCAGCATCACGGTGGACCCGATCCCCACGGAGGACCCGCCGCCGCCCATGCCGAACATGCTGGACACCGCGGACCCGTCGATCATCGCGACGGAGTCGTTGACGAGGAGCGCCCTCCAGGCGGACTCGTCGGTATCGTAGGTATCGGCCCTCTCAGCGAGAGAGAACTGGTTCCCGAGCAGCATCGTGCCGCTGTACCCCACAAGGAGGGTGGTCTCCGATTCGTTCGCTCCCTCGGGCAGCATGATGGCGGTGGCCGTCATCGAGAACTCGGCCCGTTCGAAGACGCCCTCCGCGCCGACCGCCTGCTCGACCTGGGCCATTCCGGCGGTGAAGTTCTCCTCCGGCATGCTCCTGAAGGTGTAGCCTATGACGTCGAAGCCGCCCGAGTACGACTCCGTGAGCGACTCGACGCTCTCCCTCTGGAACGACGCGATCATCATGACCACCACGACCGTGAACATGATGAGCGAGAAGATGAACAGCGTGAGGGCGGTCCTGAACTTCTTGTTCATCGGGTAGCTCACGGCCGCCTTGAACACGGGCAGGAGCGACTTCCTGCGCCCGAAGACCCTCAGTAGCCCTTCGAGGAGCAGGTCGCTGTTGAACATGATGACCATGACGCCGCCCGTCACGAGCACGACGCCTGTGACGATGAACATCTCCATCCCGCCACCAGTCTCCCCGAATATCCTCCCTGGGAGGTCCACGGAGAACGGGTCGAGGACCCAGAACACCATGAACAGGCCGACCAGGCTGAACGCCAAGCGCGGGCTGACGAACCTGACCCCGATGAGGGCGAGGCCGAGCGCGATGAGCGACGGTCCCGCCAGGATGTAGCCTGCCTGGTCCGCGGCGTCCCCCATGAGCGTGACGAGCACCCCGAATGCGATGGCCAGCGCACCCGTTACGAAGTGCTTCTTCTCGGACTTGGTCAGTGTCGGCTCCGGTATGTCCCTGATCGCGCGGACGATGTTCAGCTTGCTCACGCGCCACGACGCGACGGAGACGGTCAGCACGGTGAGGAGGAACCCGGCGCATGCCGCGACCAGGAGACTGCCCCACTCGAAGCTGAGTGCGACGTCCATCCCTGCGGTCGAAATGATTGTCGAGAACATGACGACCATGAACGCGGCTATGACCAGGCCCGCGAACGCTCCCACGGCGGATGCCATGAGGGCGTACACGACCCCCTCGAACAGGAATGTCTGCGTCAGGTCGCCGCGCTGCATCCCCACGGCCCTGGAGATGCCCATCTCGGGCTTCCTCTCCTCGGCGAGCATGACGAATATGTTGACTATCAGAGCGACGCCCGCGATGATGGCGAACGAGCTCATGATGATGAATATCTGCGAGATCATGTCCGAGACCTGCTCGGCCTGGTCTATCCCGTCCTTCTTGATCGTGTCGTAGACATACTCGGACCCGTCCGGGATGACCGCCACGATTTCCGCCAGCGCCTCGTCTGTGACGATGTAGCCGTCCTTGGCGCTGCCCGCCGCGGACACATCGACCTTGTTGATCATGCCCGGAGCGAAGAGAATCGAGTCCTGGGCATATGACAGGTCCACGAATATCGTGGATGTCCCGTCGAACTTGGCCATGCCATCGTCCTTGGCGACCGCCGAGACGGTCAGCATGGACGGGATGCCGGAATCTGGGACGACCATGAGGGTGTCCCCGGCGACGGCATCGAGCTCGTCGGCAAGGTCGACGTTGATCACGCATTTGCCGGCGGAGACCATGTCCGCCGGGACGTCGGAGCCGTCCTCCAGGAGCAGCTCGTTGACCATGTCGGTCGGGTCGTACCCGAACAGCGTCGCCGTCGGTGACGAGGAGCTGAGCCTGGGGTTCACGGCCGACACGCGTTCCCTGATGGCAGGGGCGACGTCGTCCACATGCGGGATATCTCCCGCCTGGAGCGACGATGAGAGCGAGTCTGCGATGCTCTGGTTGAAGTAGATCCAGTCCCCCACCTCGTCCTCCACCGTGATCACGATGTCGACCGCGCCAGTCGACGCGTAGACTTCTTGTCTCACGAGTTGGTCCATCGTGTCACCGACGACGAGGGAGCCGGATATCATCGAGGTCGCGATCATGAGGCCGGCGACGACGATGACGGTATACCTCTTCCTCCTGACGATGTTCCTGAGGGCCATCCTGGCGAATACTGGGCGGCGGAGCATCAGGAGTCCGATGACTGCCAGGACCGATTATGACCATGAGCAGCAGCTGCATCGAGCCGTTCAAAGCGACCACCTCAGTACGGCGACGGGACGAACTCCTTCTCCACCACGCCGTCCTTCATCATGACGATCCTGTCTGCCATCTTCCCGATGTTGTAGTCGTGGGTGACTATGATGAACGTCTGACCGTTCTCCTTGTTCAGCTTCTTCAGGAGCTGCATGATGTCCCTCGACGACTCGCTGTCGAGGTTCCCGGTGGGCTCGTCCCCGAAGACGATCTCGGGCCTGTTGACGAGCGAGCGCGCGATCGTCACGCGCTGCTGCTGACCACCGGAGAGTTCCGCTGGCTTGTGGTCCTTCCACTCCTCGAGGCCCACCGCCTTGAGGGCCTCGATGGCTTTCAGCCTGGCGTCCTTCGGCTTCACGCCCCCGAGCAGGAGCGGCATCTCCACGTTCTCAGCGGCGGTGAGCACGGGCAGCAGGTTGTATGCCTGGAATATGAAACCGATCTTCTCCGCCCGGTACCTTGTGCGCTCCCGGTCGGACATCTTGGAGAGGGGCCTGCCCCTGATCATGACCTCGCCCGAGCTTATGTCGTCGAGCCCGGAGATGCAGTTGAGGAGCGTGGTCTTCCCACAGCCAGACGGTCCCATGACGGCCACCATCTCGCCTTCCCTGACCTTGAATTCGAGGCCTTTCAATGCGTCGACCTTGACCTTGCCCGTGTCGTAGGTCTTCTTGAGGTCGACTGCGACAATGATCCCGTCCTTGCCAGCATCGTGCGGCGGCGGTTCCACCTTCATGGTCCTCTTCTTGACGTCCTTCACGGCTACTCCCCCGTGGTACCAGGAGCGGTCTCCTGGGACTTATAGGGGTCCGAGATTTGGGAGGTTATTATAAGGTTTCGCTGGACCACCGACATGCGCCCCGGCCTCGCGAACGTTCGGTTTTTGTACCCGCACTCCCTATTGGAGCCGTTCTCATGCTAGACACGCCGGATGCCATCCGTTCCCTCGACAGCAGGGACATGCTCGGAATGATCGAGCAGATGTCGAAGCACCTCGCCGAGGGAGTCAAGAGAGGCAGGATGGCAGGCATCCCGAGGTACCGTCCGTCGAACGTCGTCGTGTGCGGCATGGGCGGGTCCGCCATCGGTGGCGACCTGCTCAGCGAGTGGCTGAGGCACACATCCGACATCCCGTCTCTCGTCCGGAGGTCCTACGGCGTCTCCAGCATGGTGGGCAAGGACTCCCTCGTCATAGTCTCCAGCTACTCGGGGAACACCGAGGAGACCATGAGCATGCTCGAGGACGCCCGGAGGAGGGGTGCCAAGATCGTCGCCATAGCCTCCGGCGGGCGTCTCGTCGAGATGGCCTCTGCGGTGGGCATCCCCGTCGCGCGCGTTCCCAACGGCCTCGTCCCGCGCGCTTCACTGGGCTTCCTCATGGGCGCCATGATCGGGATCCTTGAGAAGTCCGGCGTCGTCGACGCCACGCAGGAGCTGGAGGAGGCGACGAGGGTGCTCGACGAGACTGCCATGTCGTGCGCGCCCGACATCGCCACGCAGAGAAACCCGGCCAAGAGGCTCGCGCACGAGATCTTCGGCACTATCCCGGTGGTGGCAGGCTACGGCCTGTCGGCACCGGTCGCGAGGCGCTGGGCGAACCAGCTGAACGAGAACGGCAAGGTCCTCGCCTTCAGCACCGAGATCCCGGAGATGAACCACAACGAGATCGTCGGATGGATGAGGGACGGCAGGTGCCAGGGCTTCTCCGTCATAGTCCTCGAGCACGACGAGCGCCACGCACCCATGCACAGGCGCGTGAACGCCACCAAGGCGATGATTGCGAGGAGGACCGGGGTCTTCTCGGTCCACGGGAGCGGGACGTTGCCGCTTGCGCAGATGCTGTCACTCGTCACAGTCGGGGATTACGTGAGCGCCTATCTCGGCATCCTGAGGAAGGAGGACCCGTCCTCGACGGAGCCCATACACGAGCTCAAGTCGATTCTATCAGAAAAGTGAGCTTCATCTTGCAGCAGTGCGTGCGGCAGAGGACGGATTTTAAGTGAAAAAGTGAGGAGAGGGCCCATCGCCCTCTCGAGCGTCAAATCCCATCCGACCTGTCGGCCAGACCCTTCCATTCCCTTCTTGTCCGTTCGAACGCGGGCGAGAGAGTCCCCCGCGACGAACTTGGGCGTCGTCCTCTATGAGCATCATTGCATCCGCATCTGGTCCGCAGCACGTCCCATCCCTTTCTTCGTGCTGCGCTCCTCGACCGCCTGCGCGACCTTCTGGCGCAACGCTTCCCTTCCTTCGAGGTAGTAACGCTTCTTCTCCTCGACCCATCCGGAAAGGGCCATCGTCACGGCCTGCGACACATCGCTGGCGTCGCCGCTCTCTATGAACATCTCGACGTCCTCCATCAGCGCGTTGGGCACCATCGTGCTCACCTTCGCTGAGTTCCAGGTCCCAGCCTCATCGTGTAGGTATGCGGCTATGGCCTGGCGGACGACATCGGATACAGTCTGAAGGCCGGCGCGCTCGCGTATCGCCTCGAGCTCCCTGAGGTCCTCCTCAGGCAGTCGTACGTTGATGCGGGCAGTTTGTGTGGACATTGTGATCGCGGCGCCTTGTACGACAAATTGTCGTACAGTCTATAAATAGCTATCTAGGAATCCGTCTACCTATGTTTCCTGTGGAGCCGGTGCAGCCCGCCGACCCGCCCGTGGCCGTAGACCGCCTCATCCCGGGCGGGGTTGTCGGGAATGCGGACAAACCTGACGAACATGTTTTCCTTTCCCGAGGATACGTTTTTAATCTCTCAGAGGTTCCCCGAATCCGTGCCATCTTCTAGGGAGATCGCGCAGTCCGTGCGCGACCTGACTCGCAGACACAACGCCTGGTTCAAGGACTGCATCCCTCTCATCGCATCGGAGAACATCCTCAGCCCCGCCAGCAGGGAGGTGCTCAACTCCGACCTGCACAACAGGTACGCCGAGGGGCTACCTGGCAAGAGGTACTACCAGGGGAACATCGTCTTCGACGAGATCGAGAGCCTCTGCGAGAGGCTCGCCAAGGAGGTCTTCAACACAGAGTTCGCGGACGTGAGGCCCACATCGGGCACCGTCGCTAACCTCGCCGTCCTCCAGGCGATAGCCAAGCCTGGGGAGAAGCTCACCGCAGTCTCGGTCTCGGACGGGGGGCACATATCGCACGCCAAGATAGGCGCCGCAGGGATGCGCGGGGCCAAGATCTTCAACTACCCGTTCAACGAGAAGGACATGAACATAGACGCCGAGGGCGCCAAGAGGCTGATCCGCGAGGTCAAGCCCAAGGTCGCCCTGTTCGGTCAGTCGGTTTACCTGTTCCCGACGCCACTCGATGAGATCAAGGAGGCGGTCGAGGAGGTTGGCGCGACGGCCTGGTACGATGCCGCGCACGTCTTCGGCCTCATCGCAGGGAAGAGGTTCCAGGACCCGCTCAGGCAGGGCATGGACGTCGTCTCGGGCAGCACACACAAGACGCTCCCCGGTCCTCAGCATGGGATGATCATCGCGAACCTGCGCAAGGAGGGGCTTGAGGCCAACATCAGGCGCGGGGTCTTCCCCGGTGCAACGAGCAACCACCACCTTCACGCGGTCGCAGCCCTGGCAGTTACCCTGGCCGAGACCAAGGAGTTCGGCGAGGCATATGCCGCCCAGACGGTCAGCAATGCCAAGGCGCTCGGGCAGGCAATGCATGAGAGGGACATGGAGGTCCTGTGCGAGCACCTGGGCTTCACGGAGTCGCACACGATCGTGGTCGACGTGCAGGAGCACGGCGGCGGCAAGAAGGTCGCGCTCGACCTCGAGAAGGCGAACATCATACTCAACAAGAACATGCTCCCGTGGGACTCCGACCCGGTCAGACCGTCCGGGATCAGGATCGGCGTCCAGGAGCTCACCAGGCTGGGCATGAAGGAGGCCCAGATGGTCGACGTCGCCGAGCTGATCCAACGGGTCGCGGTCAAGCAGGAGGACCCGCTCAAGGTCAAGGAGGATGTCGTCGCGTTCAAGCGCGGCTACACCAAGGTCCACTACTGCTTCTTCGAGGGGGAGGAGGCCTACGACTACCCCTCGTACGACGGCGACCTATGAGTCCGGGCCTGCGATAGCCTCATCTGCACAGTTTATTAGCGCGCAACCTAATCTGCTACCTGCGAGCTTCAGATGGTCGCACGTGTCAGGGTCCTCCAGATAGCTGTCGGCGTGGTCAACTTCGCCATCTTCGCCCTCGCGCTCAGCAGCATCTACCCGTTCCCCAGCGGGGAGTTCAACGTCGACCTCCCCTCCCCGAACGAGGTGGAGTGGCGGTACCAGGACGGTGTCGTCACGGTCACGGCCCCGTACACGATCGACAACGGAGGGTTCTACGACGTCGCCGATCTGCGTCTCTCGTACACAGTCACGAACGCCACGAGCTCGGAGCTGGCCTCCGACCAGTTCGTCATCGGCACCATCCCGGCAGGGACGGTCCGCTCGGACGCGATAGAGTTCTCGTTCGACATCCTGGACCTCTACGAGCGCGGGTTCACGTCGATGGTGTTCAACGACGACCTCATCTACATGAGCATCGAAGTCTCATGCTACTACACCGCGAAGCTCATCCACTTCAGCGCCGAGTACGAAGTGACACTCCAGTGGGACGCCCTGATCCAGGAGCTCGAGGTCGATGGGTTCCAGATCGACGGCACCGACCTCCTGGTGGACTACCACCTCACCACATCGCCCCTCCTGAGCGGCCTGGCCCATGTCCACGCTTCGCTGTACGAGGGCGACACTCTCCTCTCCGAGGACGATGAGGTCCTCGAGCTGGGCACGAGGTCCGACGGGACCGTCGCCTTGACCGTCCCCCTCGGTTCCGTCCCTGACCTGGTGGTCCTACAGATCGTGGTCCTCGATTTCGAGGTGGATCAGTCAGTCCCCCTCCCGTCGGAGGTGCTCCCGTGAGCTCGAAGGGCAGGCTCTCGGACGCGGTCTGGACCGCCTTCACCGAATCGCTGAGGTTCGTCATCGTCCCCTTCGTCCTCGTGGACCTCGTCACGAGCAACTATCCTCAGCTCGCGACCGCGTTCATGGAAGACATCGTCCTCTACATCCTATTCTTCGGCGGGATGATAGTCGCGTCCAGCACGCTGGAGGCCGCGAACCGGCCCGGGACCTACAAGCGCATGCTGTTCGGCCTCGTCGCGCTCGTGTTCGTTTGCATGTGGCTCTTCGTCATCTTCGGCGGAGGCATAGCCGAGATCCGGTGGGGCCCGTACTTCGTCACCTTCGACATGAGCAAGCTGGTCTACATAATGCTCTTCGGGATCTCGCTTAAGGGGCTCCTGGTGGTGTCCACGTTCACCACCGCCAGGAAGGAGGAGACCAAGCGTGCGAAGCTGCGGCGCATGGAGCAGGCCAGGGAGCGCGCCGAAGCGGCGAAGGCGCGGCCGGCACCGAAGGCCCGCGCGCAGGACGACATGCAGCTCTCGGGGTTCCGCAAGGCGGAGTACGAGGTCACCGCGGACGACATGGTCGGGCATGTCCCGGAGCCGCCCCCGATCCCCACGGAGCCAGGGATGAAGGTCTGCGAGATATGCGGCACGAAGGCCCCTGTGAGAGACTACGTCTGCAAGGGCTGCGGCGCGTGGTACCCGCGGGACACCGTCGTCAGGGACTGACGTCGTGCTTCGAGACCGACGCCACGAGCTCGCAGGCCTTGCACCTGCTGGATACGGTGGGCTCGCCGCATGCGCAGGTCTTCAGGTCGGCGGGCGGGAACCGCTTCTCGAGCGATGGAATCATCTGGTCGTAGCTTGCTAGGATCGAATGCCTCGTGCCGGGGTACCTGTCTTCCAGGTCCGCGACCACCTGCCTGAACGAGTTCCTGAGGGCCTCCGGTGCGTGGGGACACTCGAGGTCGTGGAAAGCCATCCCGTTGGCGATGGCGTAGAGCGTGGTCTCGCTCTCGGGGATGGTCCTCAGGGGCTGGATCCTCGGCACGAGCCCTTTCTGGACCTTCCTGTGCGGCCCCAGCCTTGCGAGCCTCTCGACGTCCCCCCTGGTGAAGTTCATGAGTATGGACTGCGCGGTGTCGTCGAGGTTCAACCCCGTCGCGACGTGGGTCGCGCCCCAGTCCCTCGCGGCCCGGTTGATCGCGGCGCGCCTGAGCACGCCACAGTAGCTGCAGATCGAGAGATCCCTGTCCCTGCGCGCGATGTCATCGACAGTCATCCCGCAGATGTCCTCTATCGAGACGACGATGTGTTCCAGGCCCCGGGACCTGCAGGCGTCGGCGACGATGGGGATGCTGGATGCCCTGTACCCCTCGATTCCCTCATCCACGGTGACGGCGCAGAGCTTCAGGTCTTTCCTGTCGCCGAGGATGGAGTGGATCAGGTGGATGGCGACCATGCTGTCCTTCCCTCCGGACACGGCCACCGCGATGCGCTCACCGCCGTTGAGCTCCATCTGCCGCCTGAGCTCCAGCTTGACACGCTTCTCGACGAACTCGGAGAAGTGCTTCCGGCAGAGGTGCGCCCCGCTGTAGCGCACAAGGATGATGGCCGGGTGCTTGCACTTGTCGCAGGCCTTCACGGGGTCGGATTCCCAGAACGCGTATTAATGGGTTGTTCCTGCGCTCGTCGTCTCCCACCCTGGAACAGTGTTGACCACTTTGGCGTGATCCCGAGCGTGACTCCACCGGGTGATTCGGCCTGTTCTGGTGACGCCTCCGCTGAGTCCCCAAAACACATAATACGCCGCCGACTCAATACGGATTGGCCGGAAGGGGCCTGGATGCGGGGATGACGGAAATGGGAGATGGCAGGAATTATCTGGCGGAGCTGATTGGCACATTCGTACTCGTCTTGATTGGATGCGGGAGCGCGGTCTTCGCGGGCACAGACATTGGATACCTGGGGATATCGGCCGCGTTTGGATTGTCCGTCTTGGCTATGGTCTATGCGATAGGCAGCATCTCCGGATGCCACATCAACCCCGCCATCAGCGTCGCGATGTTCGTAGCCGGCAAGATGAAAGCGAAGGACACTGGAATCTACATCCTGATGCAATGCATCGGTGCGGTCATCGCCGCCGCAGTCCTATGGGCGATCGCTTCTGGCATGCCCGGCTACGAGATCTCGGTGAACGGCCTCGGACAGAATGGATATGACGAGAATTCGCCCGGAGGGTTCACGCTTGTGGCATGTCTCGTGGCAGAGATCACTCTGACGATGGTGTTCCTCCTGGTGATCTTTGGGTCGACCAGCAAGAGGGCCCCCGCGGGGTTCGCAGGCATATCTATCGGCCTTTCGCTCATGATGATCCATCTTGTCAGCATACCTATAACCGGGACATCGGTCAATCCCGCGAGGAGCCTGGGACCCGCTCTCTTCGTCGGAGGAGACGCGATGGGGCAGCTCTGGCTGTTCTGGGCCGCTCCGCTTGTCGGGGGCATCATCGCGGCGTTGATGTGGCGGTATGTGCTCGAAGAGCGGGAGCCTCCAGCAGTCGCAGCCGGATCCAACTGAATCCGCAGGCAGAAGCGCGGAGGGGAGATTCGAACTCTCGAGGTGCAGAGCACCACCCGCACCCAAGGCTTGCGCCTTGGGTCAGGCTCAGCTTCCTCGGCGACGATGGAGAGTGCCTCCAGGTCCGGCACACTTATCGCAGAGATTGGCTGTTGCTGAAGATGATGCTTTGGGGGCACATCCCGGCCTCGCCCCGTGATCCTGATGAGCGCAGAATCCCCCCGCTCCTGTGATTATCGCACCTGTTGTCCGCCTTTTGATGGCCTTCCCGTATGCTCCCGTGTTTCGCATCGGGCGATTCGACAGGGCATCTCCTCGACCAGGATTGTCGATTGCACTGGCCACGCCTAGATAGTTATTTGTAAGGATATGGCATTCGAGAAGTCAGGTCAAGATGGACGATGTCTGGGTTGAGAAGTACCGGCCGAAGAAGCTCTCCGATGTCATCGGTCAGAGGGCCATCATGGAGCGCCTCGGGGCGTATGTACGCACGCGGAGCATGCCTCACATGCTCTTCGCCGGTCCGGCGGGATGTGGCAAGACCACATGCGCCATCGCCCTCGCCAAGGAGCTGTACGGCGACCAGTGGCGCGACAACCTGATAGAGCTCAACGCCTCGGACGAGAGGGGCATAGACATCGTCAGGGGCAAGATCAAGGACTTCGCCCGCGCTGCATCCATCGGCAGGGAGAACTTCAAGATCATATTCCTCGACGAGGCCGACTCCCTCACCTCCGACGCCCAGGCCGCCCTCAGACGGACGATGGAGCGCTACACTCAGACCTGCAGGTTCATCCTATCATGCAACTACTCATCGAAGATCATAGAGCCCATCCAATCCCGGTGTGCGGTCTTCAGGTTCAGGCCGCTGTCGGAGGCGGACGTGAAGACGTATCTCATCCGCATAGCCACCTCGGAGGGCATCGACATCTCCGAGGATGGGCTCACGCCGTGACGACCCTGTCCGGTGGAGACCTGAGGAAGGCGACGAACATACTCCAGGTGGCCGCGTCCCTCGGCAAGAAGGTCGACCAAGACGCGTGTTCGAGTCGACCGAGAACATCCGACCCTCGGAGATCCAGGAGATGCTCACGACCGCCCTGAAGGGGCAACTTCACCGCCGCGCGGTCGAGGCTCGACGAGATCATCGTCAAGCACGGCCTGTCGGGAGAGGACATCGTCCAGGCGATACACAGGGCGGTCTTCGACCTCCCGGTCGAGGAGGACGCCAAGATCAGGCTCGTCGACCGGGTCGGCGAGGCCGAGTTCAGGATGGTATCAGGCGCGAGCGACAGGATCCAGCTCGAGGCGCTCCTAGCGCACTTCGCGGTCGAGGGCAAGAGGACCAGGTGACCTGCCACAGCCAGTCCGGTCCACAAGGGTTATATACGGTATCACAGTTTGAGGCGCAAGAGGACCGACCATGGCTAGATTCCCAGAGGCTGAGGCGAGGAACCTCGTTAAGAAGATCTGCATGAACTGCAACGCGAGGAACGCCATCAGGGCCACACGCTGCAGGAAGTGCGGCTACAAGGGGCTCAGGGTCAAGGCTAAGGAAGCCAAGAAGGCCTAGTGACACCTGACCGGGGGACCGGCGGTCGAGTCGAGCATTCTAGCTGGATCAGAAACGCTATCATGAGCGTTGCGGCCAGACAGCATCCGCTCACATGTGAAAAAGAAAAAGTGGGTGGAGGGGACTCCACCGCAGTTGGGCATCACCCTTTGGTTACACCTCTCCTTTTCCTTCAAAAGAGCGTGTTTGCCAAAATGGCATACTATGATTCGACATTCTTGTTTTTAACCTTTTGCAATTCGTGTACCCTGAATGGATGCTTTTATGCAAGCATAATGGACCTACAATTGGCCTATGTATCATTAGAATATTCTTATTTCAGATTTGCCAATTACCCACTCATGTGGCGGTTTCTAAAATCCGAAATGTTGGTCATGACCGGCCTCGTCGAAGACGCAGCCAGGACCGATGCGGACATCGCCGAACTCTACGGGCTGAACAAGGGGACCGTCGCCTCCGTCAGGAGACGGCTCGAGGATGCTGGCGCGATCTCCTACGCCAACGTGCCCGCGTTCAACAAGCTCGGATGCGAGATGATGGGCTTCCACATGGGGACGACGGACCCCGCTGTCCCGGCCCACACGAAGGCCAGCGCATACGTGGGCTACACCGACCTCTGCCCCCAGGCATTCAACGTCATAATCGGGGGCAACAACATCCTCTTCCAGACCGCTCTCCGCAACGTCACCGAACTGGAGCGGATCGTTGAGACGCACAACAAGTACTTCTCGGGGTCGAGGCGCGCGTCCAGGGCCAAGATCCAGGACATATTCTTCCCGTATCCCATCTCCAAGGGCCTCTACACCCTGAACTACGCCCCGCTGGTGCACCGGTACTTCAAGATCGACTCTCAGCCGCCGAAGCCGAGGTCGTTGGCGTCGATGGCCATCGAGACGCCGGACCTCTCCGAGAACGAGAAGAGGGCGCTCATAGCGATGGTCGAGGGCCCACGCCTTTCCGATCGGGAGATCGCAGCATCGATGAAGCTGTCCAGGCAGGCGGTCACGCGCATCCGGAACAAGTTGCTCGACGACGGCCTCTACGTCCCGGTCTGCATCCCCAACCTCTACAAGTGGGGCTTCGAGCTCCTGGCCGTGGCCCACGGGAGGTTCACCATGGAACTCTCCTGGGACAAGCGGGTGCGCACCGAGCCGAGGGAGGTCCTCGACCTGGCGGTCTTCGGCCTGACGAAGCCGAGCGAATCCGTCGCCTGTTACATGATCTCCAAGTTCCAGGAGTACGCCGAGAACCTGGACCAGATCCTGTCGTGGTACCACAAGATGCAGGTGTTCGACGAGAAGCCGGACATCCAGCTGTACGTCCTTGAGCGGAGCACGGAGATCAGGACCTTCGACTTCGGCCCGGCCGTCAGGAACCTGCTTCTGGGGAAGTGAGCGGAGCAGAACCTGTTAATATCCTCTAGACCGATGGAGCGTGTGGTGTCAACATGAAGGTCACGACGCAGATGGCGGGCAAGTGGGTGAAGGCGGCCTTCCTGGTCGTCCTGGCGATCGTCATCATGTACTACGCCGACGGGCTCGTGACCGACCTCGAGAGCAACGTGTCCTCCGAATTCAACGTCTCATTCGACTGGACCTGGGACCTGCTCACGATCCTCCTGTGGATCCTCGTCGCCTGGCTGCTCGTCGACGCGGCCCTGATAGTGGCGCTGAGCTTCAAGGGCGACGTGTACACATTGACGGACGTGATGGCCCGGCTGCGCGTGATCGAGAAGCGGCTCGGCCCGACGAAGCCGAAGGCGCCGTCGGATGTCCCAGCGGAGACGACCGTCGAGGCGCAGAAGGTCCCAGAGGAGTACGTGCCTCCGCCGCCCGGATGAGCCGGGGCGTGCTCAGGCCTTCTTCTCCTCGGTTCCCTTTGGCTCGGCCTTCTTCTTCTTCTCCTTGACCTTCTTCGGCTCCACCTTCTTCTGCTCCCTCTTGGGGCAGCCCATGTTGATGCACAGGACCCAGGGCGGCCTGCCCTTCTGGTTGAAGACCTTGATGACCGGTGCGCCACAGGCGTCGCACTTCGTGTCCGTGGCGAGGATCTTCCCGTACTGCGGGAGCGGGTAGGTCGTCCTGCACTCAGGGTACTTCGAGCACCCCGCGAACCGCTTCCCGTTCCTGGACTGCAGGGCGAGCATGTCCGCGCCGCAGTTCGGGCACTTGCCGACGTACCTCTCCTTCTGAGAACTCGGGCACTTGGGGTCGATGCAGGATGTCACGGGTGCCTGTCCTTTCGTGATCGATCTTGATCCTCGGCGCCCCGCAGGCGTCGCACTTCTCCTCCGACGGGACGATGAGCATCCCCGAAGGGAGCGGGTACGTGTTGCGGCACTCGGGGTAGCTGGAGCATCCGGCGAAGACGCCGCCCCCCTTCGGCCTTATCTGCATGAGCTCGCCCTTGCCGCACTTCGGGCAGGTCCCGAG
>CAWBDD010000013.1:0-4094 GCA_963787465.1 uncultured Thermoplasmata archaeon | reverse complement strand
GACGTGGACACGATGGGGGCCATCGAGAGGGGACGAGCATTAATCAGAGAGTTGTTCTCCGACTCAAGAACCTCCTAGAGACGGTCCCAGAGGAGTCCACGATTCACCGCATTCTCTCAGGATTCTCTTGCGAGCGGGACAAGGACATAGAGACTTTCCTCAGGAACGAGTCAATCCGATTCGAGAAGGCAGACAAGAGCAGGACGTATCTTCTGGCCAACCCCACCCGCGAAGTCTCCGACCTCAGGATACTGGCGTATTTCTCGGTCGCTCTCTCGATTACCAGCATCAATGACGGCGTCTCAAGGACCAAGAAGAGGAAGCTGAACGGGATCTTCGAGGACTGCCTTGTGCCATGCTATCTCATCGGACAGCTGGCCAAGAATGACGAGTACGCAGGATGCACCAACGGGAACGAGATTGTCGCACACGCCATCCATGTGTGCAGGGCCGGACACGAGATGATTGGAGGAAGGTTCGTTCGCGTTGACTGCAGGGACTCACGGAGGTTGGTGGAGTTCTACCGAAGAAACGACTTCACGCCGCTCCAGAAGGATGAAGCGTCTGGCCTGCTCCAGATGGTCAGGTACCTACCGTGACTGGGAGAGGTCTCAAGTCCGAGGCAGCGCAGCCCGACAGCATTCATATATGACAACGCATCTCTCACCCGATTCAGTGGGAGAAGACCAGGTTCCGAGCGACGGGAAGGAGGCGCCTGCGGGACAGGGCGGGCGGAGGTTCCATTTCGAGGTCCGGGAGACGCCCTACGACCTCGCCGCTCTGCGTCGCCCTCGCGCTGGTGCTCATCGCCCTCGTGCTCTTTGTCCCCGACAGCCTCGCGAGGCAGATACTCGGGCTCGTGTTCGTGCTGTTCCTGCCAGGGTATGCCGCGACCGCCGCACTGTTCCCCGAGAACGACCAGATAGACGGGATCGAGAGGGTCGCGCTCAGCTTCGGGCTGAGCATCGCCATCGTCCCGCTCATCGGGCTCGCGCTCAACTTCACCCCGTTCGGGATCAGGCTCGACCCGATACTGGCCTCCGTGTCCGGGTTCATAGTCGCCGCGTCGCTCGTCGGCTGGTACAGGAGGATGCGCCTGCCCGTGGACGAGCGGTTCGCGATAGTCGTCGACGTGGACCTGGGATTCCAGGGGATGCCCCTCGTCGACAAGCTCCTGACGGTCGGCATCGCCGTCATGCTCATCGCCTCCGTCGTCGTCCTGGCATGGGCCGTCACGACACCGAGGGTCGGCGAGACCTTCACGCAGCTGGCGCTCCTGGACCTGAACGGGATGGCGACGGACTACCCCAGGAACCTCACGGTCGGGGAGGAGGCGCGCGTCCTCCTGACGGTCAAGTCGTTCGAGCACGAGCCCGTCAACTACACCATCGTCATAGTCCTCACCAACTCGACCAACTACAACTTCACGGTCGGCCAGGACTCGATCGCCTGGAACGCGACGCACTCGATGGCGCCGTACAGCGGGATCGCTCAGGACTTCAGCCTGGAGCACGAGGAGTACTACAACCAGACCTTCGACTTCGACGTGACCGCCGACGGCACCTGGAAGCTCCAGTTCCTCCTCTTCACCGAGGGCCAGGCAATCAGCCAGGACGCCTACAGGACCGTCCACCTGTGGCTGGTCGTGTCCGAATAGGATTATTATTCCGTGCAGAGAATGTATACACAGTGAATGTATACAAGACCGGCCTCGGAAATGTATACAATGCGCCGACAACGACGTGCCCCGAAGCAGCTGATGCGGTGAGAGTTGAATCGCACGAGTGCTCGATTGTACCTAAGGGTGTGTCATTTTTGATAAATGATATATAATATGTCAATCGATTACCGCTCAGAATGTACACGCTGAGGAAGAACGAGCTCAGAGCCTTCAAGTCCGTCTGTCGAGGCGCGAAGACGAGTCACGAGTTGGAGAGGGCGACGGGGATGTCGAGGAACTCCGACCTACAGGACGATCCAATCGCTGTCATCGAAGAAGCTCTTCGTGGTGGACCGGACCGGCAAGCACCTCCGCCTGCGGCCTGACCCCCGAGGTCACTCCAAAGCCCTTGCAGCATACTTGGATGGGAAGGACCGCCCGATCGCCCCTCTCATCGGCTCGCGGCTCCTGGTCCTCCTCTCCGTCTCCAACCGATCGAGAATCCCCTCTGGGGATTAATAAGGGGCCCCTTGAATGTCCAATTATGTACCATGTAAGTTAAATATCGGGCTCATAGTGGCCAACCTCACACACAAGGGACCATCATGAACAACAAGAAGATAGCCATCATCGGCGGCGGGAACATGGGAGTGGCCCTCGCGAAGGGCATCCTCCAGACTGACTGGGCGAAGCCCGAGCACATCATGGTAGCCGAGCCGCTCAAGGGGAGGCTCGAGCACATCAAGAGCGCCGTGCCCGGGGTAAGAGTGTCCCACTCCAACCTAGAGGCCGCCGAATTCGCCGACATAGTTGTTCTTGCAGTCAAGCCCCAGATCATGCTCAAGGTCATGGATGAGATCAAGACCGGCCCTCAAGGACTCGAAGCTCGTGATATCCGTGGCCGCGGGCGTGACCACTTCGAGCATCGAGAAGAAGCTCGGAGGCAAGGTCCCGGTCGTCAGGGCGATGCCGAACATCGCCGCGGTCGTCAGGGAGGCGGCGACCGCCATCTGCCCGGGCAAGTACGCCACCGAGAAGGACCTCTCCGTCGCGAGGCACATATTCGAGTCCGTGGGCATAGTGGTCGAGGTCGACGAGTCGCTCATGGACGCGGTCACGGGGCTCAGCGGCACCGGGACCCATGTACGTCTTCCAGATCCTCGAGGGGCTCTCCGACGCGGGAGTGAAGGTCGGCCTGTCCAGGGACATCGCCAACACGCTCTCCATCCAGACGCTCATAGGGGCGTCCAAGCTCATCCAGGAGACCAAGGAGCACCCGGCCAAGCTCAAGGACCTGGTCACATCCCCCGGCGGGACGGCGATAAGCGCCCTCCACTCGCTCGAGAGGAACGGGCTCAAGGCGATGCTCATAGACGCGGTCGAGATCGCCGCGAAGAGGTCCGAGGAGCTCGGCGCGAGGAAGAAGGAGTGAAGGGTCCCTGCGGGTCAGGGACCGGCTTCTGAACGACATCACTTCTCAGCCGGCAGGCTACCCCTGCGCCATAGCACGAACACGCTGACCGCCAGCGCGGCCGCCGTGAACACCGCGAGCGCGACGACGTCCAACCACACGTCACCGATACCCCAGCCTCGGATCATGATGTCCCTGCACGAGTCGATCGAGTAGGTGAGCGGGAGCAGGTAGGAGAGAGGCCTCAACAGGTCCGGCACCATCTCCACCGGGAAGATGAGACCCGTGAGTATGATCGAAGGGAAGAGCACGAGCGGCACCGACTGGACGGCGCCCTTCGGGTCCCGGCCGACCATCGAGCCTATCAGGATGCCCAGGCCCTGGGCGCTCGTCATGAGCAGCACGAGCGTGAGGAGCACGAGCCACGCGGACCCCTCGACCTGCACCGAGAAGAGCATCATCGTCCCGAGGATCACGGAAGACTGCACGATCGCTATCGCACCGTAGGACAGCGCGTAGCCGCCTACGAGCTCTGACGGAGAACGTCTGGGCGCCCCCTCCCGGCCTGGTCCCGAGCGCTCGGCGATGAACGCGAGCATCGCGGGCATGAACCCGGCCATCATGGCGACTAGGCCCATGATACCAGGGACGGTGAAGTCGAAGTCCGTGGTCTCGCCGCCGTACACCGCGTTGGTCAGCACAGCGACGGGCAGGGTGACGTGTGGTACTGCGATGCGAGTACGATCTGGACCGATTTCTGGACCTCGGCGGCCACGAGCCGGCCGATGGTCGGGTTGGCGCTGTCGACGTAGCAGAGCACGACGGTCGCAGGAGTGGCGGGAAGACCGAGCCTGGCGTTCGCGACCGCGGTGGCCATGTCGGCCGTGAAGTTGGGCCCGAAGACGATCACGGCTCTGTAGCTCCCGTCCTCGACATCACCGAGGACGGAGGTGAGGGGGCCGGTGGATGGGTCCAGGCTCACGATCGTCCCTCGTGGAGATGTCCGCGATTATCGCGTCGGCG
>CAWBDD010000012.1:0-96968 GCA_963787465.1 uncultured Thermoplasmata archaeon | reverse complement strand
GCACCGTCTCCTCACGCTCGGCGAACTTGAGATAGAGGTCGTCCAGCTCCTGTTTCCTGCGGGCCAGTTCCTCGAGCGTCTTCTGGTCGACCATCGTGGAGATGCCTTCCTTCGTCCCCTCCACCTTCTCCCAGAGGTCCTCGATCTCCACGCGCTCCTTCTCGAGACGCTCCAGCTCCACCGCGATGGTCCTCTCCTTCGTCTCGACATCGCGCTCGCGTAGACGCAGGTCCTCCTCGAAGTGCCTCAGCTCGACCTCCCTCCGCACGAGCCCCTCGTCGCTCACGGAGGATGGCTCCGCACGGGGTGCCGGTCTCGCCTCCCTGCCGAGGACTGTGACCCGCTCCCGGACCTCCTCCTCGATCTGCTCCCTGCGGGTTAGGAGCTCCTGACGCCACTTCTCCAGCTCGCTCCTGAGCTGCTCCAGCCCGTCGTCCTTCTGGCGTGTGAGCGTCCTCTCCTTCTCGACCTCGACCTGCAACAGCTCGAACTCGTGGATGCTGTCCTCGAGCTCCGTGGCCTTCGAGGCCAGCTTCCCCTCCCGGGCCTCGACCTCTGCTCTCTTTCCCGCTATCTCGTCGAGCACCGTCTTGTACTCCTCTATCGACTTGTCCATGCCCTCCTCGCGCATCCTGAGGGCCGTCTCCATGCTGGCGAGCTTGGCCTTCAGCTCCTCCACCTCTTGCTGCTTCCCGAGGAGCTCCGCCGTCTTGGAGTTCAACTCGCCCTCCTTCGAGATGAGGGCCGACTCCTTCACCGCCGCCGACGCCGCTACCTCCGCGGTCAGGACCCGTTCGCGGTCCAAGTTCTCCCTTTCCGCCGCCAGCTCCGCCTTGAGTCGGCCTATCTCCGCCCTGTCGGCCTGTACGGACGATTGGTGCCCCTCTATCCGGCTGGATGTCTCCGCCTCTATGGCGGATAGGGCGGCCTCGCGCTCAAGCAGGGACTTCTCCCTCGCGGACCGTGCCTCCTCCAGGGCCACCTGCTCCTTGGAGACCCTGTCGAGGTCGTTCTGCCAGACCTCGATCTCGTTCGACATGCGCTTGATCTCGGCCTCCCGCGTCTCGTTTGATGATCTGGATCTCTCCAGGGACTCCTCAGCCATCCTCAGCTCCGTGTCCCTCGCGCCAATCTGGGCAAGCTGCCCTTCCAGAGCCTTCTCCTTCGCGTTCAGTACCTGGGCGGTCTCCTCCAGGGACCTGCCCCTTGTCTCGAGATCGTCCTTGGACCGCTCGAGGTCAGACCAGCTGTCCTCAACTTCCTTGAGGGCCCTGTCCCGTTCCTGTTCGAAGGCCCGCCGTTCCCCGTCCAGGGCCGCCTTCGCCTCCGCGGCGGAAGCAGCTGCTGACTCCGCTGACGCCTTGTCGGCGGCGAGCGTGCCCATGGATGATTCGATGCTCGCCTCGCCGTCCGCCAGCCTGGACTCCCTCTCGGCGAGCGCGACGTCGGCCTCAGCGGCCCGTCTCTCCCTCTCCGTCAGCTCCTGGGACCTAGCCTCCGAGTCCAGAGCGCGCTTCTCCAGGTCCTTCGCCCTGTCCTCGAGCTCGCGCATCCTCTCGTCGATGGTCGCGAACCGGCCCTTGTGCTCGACCTCGACCGCCTTCAGCCCCTCGTGCCTGTCGTCGAGGGCGGACCTCTCTTCCTCCAGGCGGCGCTCCTTGTCTGCGATCTCAGCCTCCTTGGCCTCGATCGTCTGAACCTTTGAAATGTGAAGTCTCTCCCTCTCCTCGAACTCTGCCGCAAGCGCCTCAAGCCTGCGCCCCTCCGCGGAGACGGCATCCTTTTCGCTCTCGAGCTTCGAAAGCCTCGCTGCTATGTCCCCCTGCGACTCCGCAAGCCTCTGCTGGAACTCCTCGCGCTCCTTGACCAGCGAAGCCCTGTCGACATCGACGGACGCGCGCTGCCTCTCTACGTCCTCCTTCTCGCGCCTGACGGAGGCCCCCTCGCCCTCCACCGCATGCCGGGCGGCTTCAAGGGCCCTCTCCTTCTCCACGAGGCCCTGCTCCGCCGCCGCTATTCTCTCCTCCCGCTCGGTCACCTCGCGTTCCAGGTCCGCCATCTCCGCCTTGACCGTCTTCAGACCCTCGGACTCGGCCTCGAGTGACTTCGCGCGCTCGTCGAGTCCGGCAGCCCGTTCTCGGAGCTCCGCCTCGACGTCGTCGAACTTCGAGCCCACCTCGGCCTCGCGCTTCTCCACCTCCTCCTTGAGGCGGTGTATCGCCTCCTCGCGTCTCACCAGCTCGGCATCCCTGGCGGTGTTCGCAGACGCTATGTCGTCGAGTTCCTTCTTCCATTGTTCGAGCTCGGTCTGCTGGGCAGACACTTCCTCGGACCGGGCATCCAGGACGGACCTCTCCTCCGCGAGCTTGGCGGAAGCGTCCTCGAAGGAGGACTTCCTCGCCTCCAACGCCGCGAGCTCCGTCTCTATGGCCTTCGCCTGGCCCTTGACCAGCCGGTCCCTCTCCTCGAGGGTGGTCTTGGTCTGCTGGATCATCTCGGCCGTGCTCTGGAGGTTCTCCTGCTTCACGGCCAGCTCCCTGCCGAGGGATTCGAACTCCTCCTTCTGCTTGTCGACCCCCCTGCGGAAGTTGTCCAGTTCGACGCGCTCCTCCGCCATGCGGAGCTCCGACGCCGCGACGTCGCTGGACCTCTGGTCCAGGATGGTCTTCATCTCCTCGATCGAGAAGGCCTTCTCCTGGACGTCCTTGCGTTCCTCCTCGAGCCGGGACTCCCTTTCCTCCAGTGACCTTTGGGCCTCGGTGAGCCGCCTCTGGGAATCGGAACGCTCCTGCTCGAAAGCCATCTTGTCCTGCTCGAGCCTGTTGCGCTCCTGCATGACCGTCTCTCTTGCGGAATGTGACTCGGACTCCGACGCCTGCCTGCGCGCCTCGAGGTCGGACGCGGCGGACTCGATCTCCTTCCGCTGCTTCTCCGCCGTCGCCTGGAGGGTCCTGAGCTCGTCCTCACGCGACTCGACCGACTGCTTCGCCTCCTGAAGGACGGCGCTCCTCTCCTTGAGCTGCGCTTCGAACTCCGCCAGTGCCTTCTTCCTGGCGTCGCCCTCCTTCGAGAACCGGTCCTCATCGGACCTCAGCTTCTCTTCCCGCTTCTGCAGTTCCGCGACCTTCTTCGACAGGTCGCTCCTTGACTTCTCCATCTCGTCGAGCAGCCTGGACCGCTCATCGTCCAGGGACGCCTCCTTCGCTTTCGCGGAGGACTCGACGAGAGCGGCCTTCTCCAGCGCCTGCTTCGCCTCAGCCTCCGCCGTGGCCAGCTGCCTCTCCTTCGCAGCCATCTCGTCGATCTTCGAGGTCGCGGCCTTCTCGTGCTCGAGGAGCGTCTGCTCCTGCGCGACGAGCCGTGACTTCAGACCCTCCAGATCGGATGTGAGCCTCGTGACCGAGTTCTCCCTCTCGGACACCTGCGAGGAGGCCCGTTCGACCTCACCCCGCATGCGGCCCAGCTCCTCCTCCTGCGACCTCCTGACCCGCTCGAGCTCCTTCCTCTCGGAGTCCATCGCCGCCCGGTCCTTCTCGACATCGACCTTGCCCAACGCGATGGCGTGCTCCCGGTCCTCGAGCTTCTTGTCCCTGTCCCGGGCCTCCTCCGAGAGCCGCGTTATGGCTGAATCCTTCTCCTCGAGGACCCTCAATCGTTCATCCATGCTGCGCCTGTCGGTCTCAAGCCTTACGGTCATCTCGGTCAGGCGTTGGCGCTCAGCCTCGAGGCGCTTCCCCTCCGTCTGCAGTTCGAACATCTTCTGTTCTGTCTTGAGCGCGACGACCCTGTCGAGCTGCATGTACCTGGACTCAATCTCCTTCTCCATAGCTTCGAGGTTTGTCCGTTTGGAGTCCAGGTTCTTCATCTCCTTCTCCAGCCGGGTGCGGACCTTCGATGTGACGTCCGCCTCCTCCTTGGTGAGCCTGATCCTGAAATCCTCCAGCTCTTTCCTCGTCTGCCTGACCTTCAGGAGGGTCTGCCTGACCTCCTGCCGCTCCTTCTCCAGTTCGAGCCGGTCGAGGCCGAGCCTCTTCGCCTCTGACTGGACTCGCTCCTCGGCCAATAGCAGCTTACGGCGCTGGTCCTCCAGCTTCTCGGCCTCGACTGTGAGCTCGTCCTGCTTGAGCTCGCTGATGAGCTTGTTCTCTATCTCTGGCCGGACAGATGCGATCTTCGTCTTGTCCCCGGAGAATACCTCGAGCTCCCTCTGGACCGAGGCCAGCTTCGACGGCTCCAATGTGGACGATTTCAGTGAGATGATGCAAATCGCCTTGTGCACGGCGATCAGGTCCCTCAGTGTCTGCAGCAGGCGCAGGACGCTGACGAACTTGTTGTTCGTGATGATGTACTCCAGTGAGTCGATGAGCACGAGGCGCCCGCCACCCTCCTCGAGGAACCGGCGGATGGTGAGGGTCATGCGCTCGAGGTCCTTAGGGCCTATGGCCTCGTCGCTCATCGCGTTCGTCAGCCAGTACACGGGGGTGTCCTTGAGGTTGAGAGCCTTCCTGAGGTTCTTCGGGTATGTCCTCGAGACTATCATGCCCCTCGTGCCCTGCGACGACGCCTGGATGAAGAGCGAATATGCGAGGTCCGGCCTCTCCTCCTCGACCAGGTATGTCACGGACGGCTCGAGTGCTGGAGGCTGCTCCTGTGGGGGTGCAACCTCGGGCGACGCCTCGGCGGGCTCCGGCGCATCCTCGACGAGGGGAGCCTCCTGTGGCTGGGGTGTCTCGGTGACGGGCTCCTCTCTCGGGGCCACATCTCCGGTCGGTTTCGAGGCACTCTCTCTAGCCTTGTCTCTGAGACCCATGTCAGCTCTGCTCCGTGGTGTGACCACGCTTCGGGGGAAGGCGTGGGATGATGCTTTCCTCTGTAATGTTCCGGGGCATACATTAACCCATGTCTCTAGATTTTCAACCTCTTCATCACTCGCTCGTAGGCCGCGTAATGTTCTGAACTTGAGAACCTGTCAATGGTCTGTTGCGGAAGCTGGCCCAGCATATCATCGAGGACCTTCAGCAGCTTCTTGAGGTCGTCATCGGCCTCCTCGGCCTCCCTTATCTTGGTCTCCAGCTCCGACCTCTGCGACAGCAGGACCTGGATCTCCTCTGACAGCCTCGACATGGTACCATCAAGGTCGGCCTCGGCGTCCGCTATCTTCTGCTCGGTGCCGCCCGCGGCACCACCTGGCCTCGCGACGACCGACCTCAGCTCGATGAGCCTGTGCCTCAGTCGTCTCTGCTCCTCCTCCCACCGGACCTCGGCCTCCCTGCGGTCGTCCGGTGTCACTGCCAGCGCAGCCTGCCCCCTTAGCTTCTGGAGCTCGGCCCTCTCCTGCTCCAGCTGCCCGAGGCGGGACTCGAGCCCCTGCTCCTGCTCGTCCAGCTGCTTCTTCTTCGCCGCGTACGCCTTGATCTTGCGGTCGACCATCTCCTCGCGCTTGGCGAGCTCGTCCTCCTTTGACTTGAGGTCCTCGATCTCCCTCTCCTTCTGATCGAGTTTGTGCCTGAGCGCCTTGGCGGCAAGACCTCTGTCCCTCGTCGCCTGGCTCACCTCGAAGGACTCGATAAGCCTGGTGATCTCATCCGCTAGCTTCGACATGTGGGTCTGCAGCACGGCGATGTCCGCCATCTCCTCGGCGAGGGCGTCGATCTCCGCCTCGACATTCTCGGTCGTCGGCGAGCGCCCCTCCATGTCATGGAGCCTCGCGAGGCGGGTCTTCTCCTCCTCGAGCCGACGCTCCATGCGCCTGAGCATCTCAGACCGGTTCTTCACCAGGTCCTCCACGCTGGCCCTGAGTATCGCCAGTTTCCCCACATTCTCGGGCGACGGTGTCGCCGATACGGTCGGTGACCCTTCGCCTGCGGGCTTCTCCATCTCGATGAGCTTCACGAGGAGCTTCTCGTCCTCTGCGGGCTTCTGCGCCACAGACCTCACCTTGAACCGCATGTTGCACTTCGGGCACTGGGCGGTGCCGAGCGCCAGCACGGACTTGCATCTAGGACACGCGAAGGCCTTGATCTCCTCGAAGAGGTCCGTCCCGCACGACGGGCACTTCTCGACGTCGGATGCCACCTGCTCGTTGCACTCGAGGCAGTACATCTCGCCAGTCTTGACGACTCCTTTCTGCGACGTCTCCATTCCTCCGCGTCCGGTGACACATCCGACCCGCCCGATGGGGACGGGGCTTCGGGTCACCTGTACTTGTCATGCATCACGAGTTCTTCCAGATTCTTCCTCATGGGTCGCGCGGGGGCCTCATCTGGATAGCCCAGCGGCGTCATGGCTATGACTCGGACGTCCTCAGGGACGCCGAGCGCATCCTTCACCTTGTCCTCCTTGAACCAGGCGATCCAGCAGGTCCCCAGGCCCAGCGAATGGGCCGCCAGCGTCAGATGGTCGACTGCGATGGTCGCGTCCATGACATGGCTGCTCATGTACCCTCCGACCGTCTGGAAGGCTTCGTCGGGCACCCCGCATGCGACAAGCACGAGGGGGGCCTGCGCCATGAACCTCTGGCCGTTCGCTGCCGCAGCAAGCTTCAGTTTGGCATCCTCGTCCTTGACGACGATGATCCTCCACGGCTGGGAGTTGTTCGCTGTCGGGGCGAGCCTTGCGGCATTCAGGACGTCCTTCAGGAGGTTCTCAGGCACAGGAGTTGGCTTGTATCTCCTGATGCTCCTTCTCGTCTTGATGGCCTCCATCAGGTCCATGGGGTCACTACTCGTTAGTGGAGTTTGGCCAATATAAGGATTTGCGCGTGGACGTACCGGCCTGGTAACGACTGGCTCGTGACGTCGCGCAATGGCGGCCTAGTGCTCGACCAGCTTGATGAGCGTCGACGTCCTGAGGACCCCTGGGAACGCGCGCAGCTCGTCGACCCTCTTGTTTAGGTCGTCGAGGGTGTCGGCCCTGAGCCTCACCGCCACGTCATACTCCCCGCTGCACTCGAACACGTGGTCGGACATCTCCCTGGCCTTCTGCTTCACCGCCGGAGTCCTCCCTACATTCGTGTCGATGAGCACTATCCCTTCGAAGCCCACAGGGGCCGTCTCGATGGTGAATTTCTTGATGATCCCCTCACGGACGAGCTTCTCGATGCGGGCCCTGACGGCCCTCTCGGTCAGACTGACGTGGCGGGCAATCTCCGTGTTCTTCATCCTGGAGCTGTCCCGCAGGAGGTTGAGTATCTTCGTGTCTGTGTCGTCCATGGTTCAGGGTATAAGCCGTTCCTATTTTCGTACCTTTCGCTCCGAATGCTCCATTTCCAGTGGAGAATGACATCGCGCCGAGGGCGGACGTCGTCAGAAGCGCGAGAACCGCTTCACCGTGAGGATGTACACTCCACCTACGAGACCCACGATGACTTCTATCGCAGCCAGTGCCAGATACTGTCCCCTTGCCTGCTCGTAGTCATAGGAGTCCGCCGAGGACGCCACGACGAGCGACCACACGGTGGCCAGCATGCTCATCCCGACCAGCAACAGGAGGGCGAGTGCAATCCGCCGGGTATTGATTGCGGTTGAAGCAAGCGCATCGGACACCCAGTCAGTGACAGCGACCTGCTCGGCGTAGCATCCGTGTATCTCGAGCTCCCCGACGGCCACTCACGGACCGGATCGTCCCGCCCGACCGCACCATCCAGGTCAGGCGCCCATATCCGCGACGTGTCGGGCCTCGTCTCCCCCTTGACGTCGATGGCTCCCCCGCAGACCATACAGTATTCCGCGGAATCAGGACTGTCGTGACCGCACTTCCCGCAAGTCCTCGTCAAGTCGCACCAACCCCGTCAGGTGAAGGTCGACATGGGACACAATAACCATGCGGCGACCGAATCGGGTCGCAACTCACGGTGTGCGACGCTCGATGGCAGGCATCGTGGGTGAAAAGGAGTGGGCCCAACCGGATTCGGACCGGTGACCTCCCGGTTATCAGCCGGGTGCTCCAACCATGCTAAGCTATGGGCCCATTTGGCTGTGCGCAATACCGCGGGGGTGATTAAATACTTTCCATGGGAGCATTCCGACTGGCTCAGTCCTCGAACTTGAAGCTGGCGTAACCACCGTTCCTCGCACGGATGCCCCTTGAGCACATGCGCCTCGAGATTCGTCAGGTCGAATATGACGGAGAAGATCGTCTCCGACGCATCCAGCCTGTGCAGCTTCTGGTCCACGTGCCTGCAGATGGAGTCCGGTCTGTTGACATGGTCCCTGAAAGCCTCCGCGATCGTCTCAACCGTCGCGCGCCCGACCATTGCCTTCGCGAGCTTCGACGCCCGCGAGTACCTGACTATCGAGCACGCGACGGCGGAAGGGTTCGCCTCGAACCTCTGCATCTTCTCGACGGTGTAGTGGTTCGTGTGCACCAGATAGCCATCCACGGCGTATATCAGCCCGAAGTCCGTCGCTGATCCCTCAAGGGAGTATATCTCCCCGTTGCCGTCGGAACAGATGTTGTTGTAGCTGGACGCTCTGTCTCCTGGCATCGCGTACACGAGCGCCTCGCCTATCCTCCTGGCCTCGAGAGCCTTCCTCACCGGAAAGACCTTGGGTATTCCGACGCGAGTGTCGTTCGGGTTGAGAGCGTTACCCGTCAGGCTGATGCCCGCGGAGTTCATGCCCGAGGATGGGAGGAGTCCGGCATAGGCCGTCGTCACGAACTCGGGCTTGCCCTTGGGCTTCGCGTGGAGCAGGACCACGGTGTCCAGCTGATCCGAGGACCAGTCCTCGTTGTGGCCGATGAGGCACGTTTCCGTCCCTTGTCGCCTCGCCGGAGAACGCCATGTCGGTGCATCCCCTGAACCCTAGGGGAGAGAGGAGCTCGTGGCAGCACATCGTGAAAGCATCTTCGAAGGGCATCTTCGCGCCGCTGGCGTATCCTCTTATCTCCTCGACGAAATCCGGATAGAAGCCCTCAGCGTACGGTAGGAAGGCCTTCGCCCTCTCGACCGCCTTGCCCCAGCCCACCCCCGTCGAGTACTCGATGCTCTCCGCCATCGACGCCCTGTAGGACTTCGCCCTGCTGGCGCACTTCCTGCCGGACATCTCGCCCATATCGAACGGCTTGCCCTCGACCTCGACCAGCGGGAGCCCGCGCTTGCCCTTCATGTTCTCAAGCATTCGGGAGCCGCTCCGACGATAAATAACCTGTGAGACCCGGCTCACCGCGCCGACGCGGTCGGGACGGACTGGAGCGTCTTCAGGATCGCCTGCGCCACCTTCTTCGTGCTGGCGACGCCGATGCCCGCCTTGGTGATGGTCATCGGCCTCGGCAGAGTGTCGTGGCCGGATCCCCTGAACTTCTCGACGGTGACGAACCTCTCGATCTTGGTCGAGGACATCACCTTGTGGAGGCGGACCTCACCTCTGCAGAGAAAAGTCTCGATCTCGAGCTTCGCGAAGTCTGGCAGATCTGCGACCAGCAGAGCAGTGACCCCCGACTCCGAGAGGAACCGGAACAGCGAGCCGATGCTGGTCTCCGGGTCCTCGTCAGGGGCCGCCATCCGCCTCAGGGACGTCAGGGAGTCTATCACTACCCTCGAGTACCTTGTCTCGCCGAACTCCTGCCTGAGCATCAGCTGGAGCGTCTGGGCGGAAAGGTCAGGAGACACCTGCTTCAACGCCTCCGCCTTCCCATCGGTCGTCGCCTCGCGCAGGGACCCTACGCTCCTCTGCGCGCCGACCTCGACCAACGAGACCTTCCTGCTGTAGGCCTTTGCGCTCGGGTGGACATCCAGTATCCGGATCTTGCCGACATCCCAGCCGAGCGAACGCACGTTCTCCCTTACCTCGACCGGCGGTTCGTCTATCGACACGAAAAGGGCCCGCTCGCCCTGCTTCACACCCTGCTGGAGGAACTGAATCCCAAGGGTCGTCTTCCCGCTCCCGGCTCCCCCCGAGATCAGATACGGTCTGCCCGGGACGAACCCGCCCCGCAGCATATCGTCGAGCCCCTCGATCCCGGTGCTCATCCTCGGTGGAGAGGTCATGCGCCGGCACCTCCCTGCGGCGGTGGGCCAGGGTCTGGCTCCCGCGGCGGTTCCGGCGGCGGGGCCGGGGGCGCTTCCTGAGCCTGTGGCGCGGTCGGCACGGGAGCGCTCGTCGGCGGTGCGACCGCGGGATGCGGCATGCTTTCCGGCTCTGCGGGCGTAGCTGCCTTCTGCTCCCGACCCTTCTTCGGGGCCGACTCGAGCTTCACCTCGATGCCATGGTCAGTGATCTTGAACTGCCTGAGTCGCTCGTCATGGGTCGAACCCCTGTACTTCTCGATGGTTATGCCCCGGTTCATGCCCTTTCCATCGAACCACTTGTGCAATCGGATCTCCGCCCTTGCCATCCGCGACTCAGCAGTCGGCTGCGCGACCTCCGAGAGCTGGACCGTCAGGATCGACGTGACTCCGAGGTCCGACATCAGCCTGAAGAACGACTGCATCGTCGCGTACTCCTCGCTCGTCCGGATGTAGAACCGCTCTATGGAGGTGGTCGAATCGATGACGACGCGGGTGTACTTCTTGAGCCTCATCTCCTGCTTGAGCATCTCCTGAAGCGTGTTGATGGTCATGTCCGCGGGGCCCTTGTCCGGGGTCTTCCTGATCCCGTCCCCCAGACTGGTCATCGCAACGGGCTTCCTCTCGCTGGATACGTCCCTGACCGGGGTCTTGTCGTAGCTCATGATGTCCAGCGTCGCGTCGAACACGGTGAGACCGGTCAGGTCCCAGCCGAACGAACGAATGTTCGCCTTGACCTCGTTCGGAGGCTCGTCAAGAGCGACATACAGGACCTGCTCGCCGTTCTTGGCACCCTCGAGAAGGAACCTCATAGCGAGGGTGGTCTTGCCCGTCCCTGATGTGCCAGACACGATGTACGGCCTGCCAGGAATAAGACCGCCATCCAGCATCTGGTCTAGACCTGGTACGCCGGTCTTGAGTTTGTCCCTGATCATCCACAATCCCTCAGGACGACCCTAGGTGTCCCCATTGACGCGTCGATGATTCGGATTCGGCGACCATATATCTTTGCATCCAAAGCTCTAGATTGATAACGAAAGAACACTAGCACCTGGGCGCGGACGCGCCGACAAGGTTTATTATGTCAGCAGCAATCTTCATGGGCAGGTTGCTCAGCAGATGCCAGTAATCAACTTCAGCTACTCGGACCTGTGCGGACTCCTTGGCACGGACGTGCCCAGGCAGGTGCTCAGGGACAGGCTACCGATGATAGGAGCCGACCTAAAGTCCGCCCAGGACGGTTCGGACGATATGAGTTTTGAGTTCTTCCCCGACAGGCCAGACCTCTATTCAGTGGAGGGCATCGCGAGGGCGTTGAGGGCCTTCCTAGGACACGAGCCAGGACTCAGGTCATACCCCGTGGAGCGGTCGGACGTCACCCTCGAAGTCGACAACACGGTCGCGGACGTGAGACCGTTCATCTGGACGTCCGTGGTCGAAGGGGTCGAATCGGATGACGCGCTGATACGGTCCATGATGGACCTCCAGGAGAAACTGCACCTCACCCTCGGCCGGAACAGGAGGAAGGTGGCGATAGGCATCCACGATCTCGCCGCCGTCAAACCACCGTTCGTCTACAAGGCCGTCCGCCCTGACGAGGTCTCATTCACCCCGCTGCAGGGCAACAGGGCGATGAATCTGGCAGAGATCCTCAGGGAACACGACAAGGGAAGGGCATACGCCTCCGTACTCGAAGGGAAGACGAGATACCCGATCATAGTCGATTCGAAAGGAGAGGTGCTCTCTTTCCCGCCGATCATCAACGGCATCGCGACCGCGGTGACTGAGAGGACCAAGAGGATGTTCGTGGACTGCACCGGGACTGATGTCCACGCGGTGAAGACCGCGGTCAACATCGTATCCACAGCCCTCGCGGAGAGAGGCGGCCGGATAAGGTCCGTCGTCATCAAGCATGACGGGACCAAGGAGGAGGCCCCTGACCTTGAGCCAAGGAAGATGGTTGTCGACCCGGTCTATGTCAACAGACTGCTTGGCCTGTCCCTCGACGACAAGGAGATGGCGCAGTGCATGATGAGGATGGGATACGGAGCCGCTCCTGGCGCGTCGGGACTCAATGTCCTAGTACCGTCGTACAGAGCGGACATTATCCATCCGGTCGACCTCGCCGAGGACGTTGCGGTCGGACACGGATTCGAGCGGTTCGGAGGGTCGATGCCCAGGAGCGTGACATTCGGGCGTCCAGACCCACTGACCGCCTTCGGCACATCCGCTGGAGGAATCCTCGTCGGACTGGGGTACTTCGAGGTGTCCACCCTGTCGCTGTCGAATGTCCGGGACCAGTGTGATGCCTATGGAATCGCCCCAGACGCCCGGAGCGCCTCGGTCAGGAACCCGGTCAGCGAGGACCACACGCTAGTCCGGACGTCCCTGTTGCCCAGCCTCATGACCATATTCAGGAAGAACAAGCACCGCGAGTTGCCCCAGAGGATATTCGAGGTCGGCGACGTGGTCCTCGACCGGACCAACAGGAGACACATGGCCGCCTCCTCCATGCACTCCAAGGCGAGCTTCACCGAGTGCAAGTCGGTCGTGCAGTCATTCCTCCAAGGGATGGCTCTGGAGCCGGAGATGCAGCAGGCCGACCTACCTGGCTTCGTCCCAGGGAGGGCGGCGAGGGTCCTTGTCCGCGGGGTCGATGTCGGGGTGTTCGGCGAGGTGTCGCCGTCGACACTCGAGCACTTTGAGCTGGGATATCCGACTGTCGCCTTCGAGTTCGACCTCGACGGACTCATGCGCCTGAAGGGCGCGTCAAGATGATTAACCTCCGAAACAGTATTCTATCGGCGCGTGCGTTGCTTGGACGGCCTGATTGCCAAGACTGCTGAGGTAGCTAAGCCCGGTTTACGGCGCCAGCCTTGAGAGTTGGTGGTACACCGTACCACGGGAGTTCAAATCTCCCCCTCAGCGCCACACATCCATGTGACCAGCGTGAGAGCCTATTTATATCGAGCTAGTTCATGGACAACCTGCGGGGTGACTGAGGAACGGCTGGAGGACCGCAGAAGGGACCCGTGTTGACATGGCAGCGATCAACATGATCACAGTGCTCATCGTCGACGACGAACCCGACATGCTCAGGATCGCGAAGACCTTCATCGAGCGTGGCCCAGGGCTCACTGTCGACATCGCGTCCTCGACCAAGGCCGCCGACGAGATGAGGAGCAAGCGCATCTACGACTGCCTCGTCGTCGACTACCAGATGCCGAACGAAGATGGCCTCGCATACCTGAAACGGCTTCGCTCGGCCGGAGACATGGTGACATACATTCTCTTCACGGGCCACAGCCACGAGGATGTGGTGATCGACGCACTGAACACTGGCGCCGACTTCTACCTCCGGAAGGCCGGTGATCCGAAGGTCAAGTTCGCAGAGCTCTCGAACATGATCCGCCAGGCGGTCGGACGTCACAGGTCGTCCGCCGAGGCCGCGAGACTGGCAGTCATGGTGGCCGAATCCTCGGACGCCATAATCAGCACAGACCTCGAAGGCAACTTCAAGACCTGGAACAAGGGCGCGGAGCGGATATATGGGGCCAAGGCCGAGGACGTCATCGGAAGTAGCGCGTCCAAGTTCTTTCCCGCGGACAGGCTGACAGAGATGGCGCTGATTCTCGACAAGATGAGGAAGGGACATACGGCCGAGGAACTGAGGACGGAACGGGTAAGAGCCGACGGCACAAGGATCTTCACCTCCGCGACCTACTTCCCGCTCAAGGACCCGAGTGGCAGGGTGGTGGAGGCGGTCGGATTCGTCCGAGACATCACCCCGGAGAGGGTCATCCAGAAGAAGCTGGAATCATCGGAGAGGGAGTTCAGGGAGCTGGTGCAGTCCTCCCCTTGTATCATCTGCCGCCTCTCACCCGCTGGCGAGACGCTTTTCGTCAACGACTTCGTCAAGACGGCCATCGGCTACGATTCACGAGAGCTCATCGGAAGGAACTGGTGGGATGTGCTGTACCCTGGACCACTGGGGGAGCAGGTCGACGCCGTCCGAGACGTGATGGCTAAGCAGGATGTGTCGAGCTATGAGATGATCCTCCAGGACAAGAGGGGGCGGCATCGGACCATGCTCTGGACCTCCTTCAACCGGTACGACGAGGCAAACGGCCGCCTCCTCGAGGTTAACGGCGTCGGCCTCGACGTAACGGACGCGAGGACCGCCGCGGAGGGGCTGAGGGAGAGCGGCCTCTTCAACCGCGCGGTCCTGGACTCGCTGGATGCTCACATAGCCGTGATCGACCGCGACGGTAGGATCGTCGCCGTCAACGACTCGTGGGAACGCTTCGCGAGGAACCAGGGCGAGCGTGCAGGCGCACGCACGGGCCATGGGGCGAATTACCTCGAGGTCACGAAGAAGTCTGCCGATGCAGGGGCGGAAGGGGCCAAAGAGGCGCTCTCCGGCATCCGCGATGTCCTCAAGGGCGCGCTGTCCACTTTCACCATGGAGTACGCCTGCAGCACGCCCGAAGGCATGATGTGGTTCGTCATGAGGGTGACCCCGCTCTCGAAGAGGAGGGGCGGAGTCGTGATATCCCACCACGACGTGACTGAGATGAAGGTCATGGAACAGGCGCTGAGGGCCAGCGAACAGAGATACAGGACCATATTCGAGAATACGGGCACCGCGATCGCCATCCTCTCCGAAACCGGCACGGTCATGCTGGTGAACACGGAGTTGGAGAGGATATCCGGGTACTCGAAGATGGAACTCGAGGGAAGGATGTCCTGGCATGCGGTCGTCGCGCCGAAGGACCTCCAACGCGTCATGGAGTACAACAAGAAGAGGAGAGCAGACCCTGCCAACGCACCGCGGAGCTACGAGTTCGACGCCGTGGTGAAGGGCGGCGGCGTGAAGCACGTATTCGCCACCGCCGACCTGATACCCGGGACGACGAGCACGCTCGTCTCACTCATCGACGTCACGGACCGCAAGAGGACGGAGGAGGCAGTCAGGCTGGCGAACAGGAAGCTGTCGATGCTGGGGAGCATGACGCGCCACGACATATTGAACCAGCTGACAGTCATCTACGGAAGCCTGGACAGGCTGGGCATCCCCACACCGAACGACAGGCACGCCGAGTCAGTGAAGCGAGCCAGGGAGGCTGGCGAGAACATCCAGAGGCTGCTCGAGTTCGCAAGGGACTATCAGAACGCCGGCACCCATGAACCCGTCTGGCTCAACCTCTCCGAGACGGCGAGCAAGGCCGCGGACCACTTCGACGGGATGGGGCAGGAGTACTCCTTCGACCTGGGCACGTACGAGGTGCTCGCCGACCCTATGATGGAGAAGGTCTTCTACAACCTGATCGACAACTCCCTCAGGCACGGGGAACGGGCAAAGGGGATTGCATTCTCGGCGAAGGAGAGGGAGGACGGTCTGCACATCATCTGCGAGGACGACGGGGTTGGCATCCCCGGTCCAGATAAGGAACGGGTATTCGAGCTAGGCGTCGGAAAGAACACTGGATACGGGCTGTACCTGGTGCGCGAGATACTCGCCATAACCGGGCTGACGATAAGGGAGAGCGGTGTGCACGGGAAGGGCGCGCGGTTCGAGATCCGTGTTCCACCGGAAGCGTACCGGCGCCTCTCCTGACGGTGCTACCACGTTTCTAGGCCTAGCGAAAACGAGATATCCAGACCCCTTACAGTATATTCCTTCTGACCGGGCACGCGGGCAAGCCCGGTTCTCGTCCGCCAAGCGGACGAAAAAGGGACAAAACAGGGGGAGGCTCTGAAACCATGGGGCTTCCCGAGGCAGGCACCCTCCGGGCGGCACTTGCTCGCGTCGCCAATCCCGGGTTTCAAGGGGGCTGGCCAGGAGGCTCCGAGGGGTAGGGAGTTCTACGGCGGGGAGACCCGCCGTCCAAACTCTTTTTCTTCACCATCCCTCCGGCGGCCCGTCCCGGATGCGTCCGTGTTCGCTGGACTCATCCATTCCACAATCCTCGGTGCGATAAAACGCGACGTTTCGCCAATGTTTATGTGCGCGCACGCGCATTATATGAGTCGCCCGCGAGGGCAAGGGATGGGTCAGCATGTGCAAGTACAGCTACCCCAGCGGAGGCTGTGCCAACGGGAGCATAGAGAGCCTCGATTGTCTGGGGGAGGAGAAGTGCGAGTTCTCAGGCGTGAACGTGCTCACGAAGCGTGGGCTCGACAGAACGATGACAGACTGCACCGGGGAGAAGTGGCTCGGACTCTACTGCGAGAAGTACAAGCGGTTCTACTGCTCCGGGAAGGAACACTGTGCCACGCCCGAATCCTACATGAAGAAGTTCATTGTCCACCAGCAGCGCCCGTCGTTGAATCTTCGGGAGCCGTGATCGCGTGCACTGCAAGTTCATCGACGCCAAGGGGCTGTGCACAGGGAAATACCAGGGCTACGCATGCATCAGGAAGCAGTGCCCATCGCAACAACAGGCCATGACGTGCGAGTTCAGGGACCCGTCAGGTGACTACTGCAAGAAGTACAACCGGTTCGGATGCGTCGGCAAGGACAGCTGCAGTTCCCTGGCCGACTACCTCGAAGCCGTCTCCGAGGAAGAGGAACCGGCTTCCTGATCGGTCGGACGGTAGTACAGGTCCCTCCTTATCCGCGGTATGAGGGCCATGAGCACGGCGATCTCCGTGAGGGACGTCCTGTCGATCAGCCCGTCCGAAAGGTATCCGACAGACCCCTGGTTCTTGCCTATGTCATCGATGCCCGTGAGTGCGCTCATGGTGTCTCCGACCGTCGCCCCCTTGTCTACTGCCTCTATGACCTCTGGAGGGTACTCGAAACCCGGCCCGTGCCCCATAGTCATCCGCCCGGACGAATCGACGACCGCGCAGTACTGGACATCGAGCTTCTTCCCCACGTGGGCGTTCATGAAGAGGCCGGCCTCGACCCCCACCCCGAAATCCGCCCCGGTCGCCTTCAGGGCGTTCCTGGCGCGGCGGACCGCGCCCTCGACGACCCGCCCCTCCTGAGGCTGGCGTTCGATGCCGTGACCCGGTTCCACCGAGACGACCTCGACCAACCCGAAGGCCTGCGTGAACATGTTCCTCACGGCGTCGACCTTGACCTTGTTGGTCGAGCCGACAGCGACCTTCAGCGGTCGCAGAAGCCGCCCCTCGCGGTCTATCTCTCCCCTCATGACCCTCGTCGCGCTGATGGTGGCAGAATCCTCCGCGACCACTTCCTTTATGCAGAAGACCTTCAGCGGGCGGAGGCCGCGCCTCCTCCTCTCGGAGTTGATCTCATCCGCCGTGTCACGCGTCTCGGGCGAAACGACTATCCCCTCGATTCTCTCCGACGATGCGGCCGTCCCGAACCCGTCGTCGATCCTCACTATCTCGTAGGGCTTTCCGAACCTGCCCAGGAATTCATCCAGGTGCCTCTGCCTCTGATGGTACGGGAGGATGTCGATGCTCCTGGTGGACCGGGCGAACATGTCCGATGTCAGCCCGACCTCGACCTCGTCTCCGACGGAGAAGGCCGTCTCGAAAAGGAGTTCGTGGCCCTTGTGTATCACGTTGAAGGTCCCGCCGACGCAGACCCTCATCCGGCTACCCCATGAAGCTGAGCGCTATCGCCAGGATCATTATGACCACCATGATGACGTAGAAGTAGGTCAGCTGCCGCTTCTTCTTCTGGATCGTGCCCTTGTGATCTGTCCTGCACTTGTCGTCGCAGAACTCGTCCTTGTAGGGTATCGCCTTGTCGCATTCCTTGCAGTGCCTGTGCTGCGCGACCTTCTCTACCAAACCTTCACCTAGGGCAAGAAGACCCTCTTGGGATTTATCGTTTCGCCACACCGGCGGGGTCGGTCTCCTCCCGCACCCCCTCGCAGCCAGTCTTGACGATGAACGGTTTCCCACCGGCACGTGATATGGCATCGGCGACCCCGCTGGGGTCGTCCGTCAGCGCGATCATGCTCCCGCCTCCGCCAGCTCCCGTGAGCTTCGCCCCATAGGCCTTTCCCGCGCATGCCTGCACGAGAGCTTCGAGCGACGGGTGCCCGACTCCGAGCTGGTTCAGAAGCGAATGGTTCTCGGACATGAGCTCTCCGAGCCGTCTTCCATCCTTCGCCACTAGGGCCTCGACCCCCTCTGCCGTTATCTCGCCTATCCGGTCCACCGTGTGCCTCGCTTCCGGGGACGATTCCACCAGCTTCCGCACGCCCTCGACGAGTGGGCCGGTCGCTGCGTGTATTCCCGTGTATCCAACGACGAATGTCAGCTCAGGCGTGTCCCTGTGATGGATGTTCCAGACACGCTCCCCCTTCTCGATGCGCCACAGGAACCCATCGGACCTGTCGGGACTCACCAAGACCGCTCCGCCGTGCGTCGAGACGGAGGTGTCGGTCGGACTCGCCCTTCCCTGGACCGTGACCTCCACCTCGAACGCCTTCCTAGCGACCTCCTCGGGTATGACCGACCCCCTCCTCGACAGGAGGGCGGCCACGCATGAGACGCTGACAGCAGCGGACGAACCGAGGCCCGAACCCGAAGGGATCTGCGACGTCGTGTCGATGGCCACAGGAGGACCGTTCCACGCCTGGTCGAGTGCAGCGGATATGTACGCATGATGCCTCCGCTTCATCGGATGGCCGTTCACGTAGTACTCCTCCGAGTCACGCATGGTGCTTGTGATCCTCCTGTCGATGGCAATCGCCAGGGCGGGCTTGCCGAAGACCACGGCGTGCTCCCCGAAGAGTATCATCTTACCGGGAGCGGAGTAGGTCCTCATCGGACCCTCCAGACCCGACTGGCCATATATCCTTTTTCTTCGGCACGCGACGCATTCGGCTCGGCCGGGTAAGGATTAAGACTCCAGAGGAGGTTCGCCCTACGACAGCTGGGTTGAAGATGGAACGTTCGTCCAGGATTGAGGGGTTCTACAGGCTAGACATGGCGGAGAGGCTGAAGCTCGCAAAGGAGTTCGGCCAGCTGACGGACGATGAGGCTAACGCCCTCTCAGGGGCAGGTGGCCTCGACCCCAAGGTCTCCGACAAGATGGTCGAGAACGCGATCGGATGCATGCCAGTCCCCCTCGGGATTGCCACAAACTTCCTGATCAACGGGAAGGACTACCTTGTGCCAATGGCCATCGAGGAGCCGTCCGTCATCGCTGCGGCGTCCAACGCCGCCAAGATGGCCAGGTCGAAAGGCGGTTTCTGGACGAGCAGCAGCACCCCCGTCATGATAGGACAGATACAGCTCACCGGGGTCAAGGACCCCTCCAAGACGAAGCACATGATACTCGAGAAGCGCGCGGAGATACTGACCCTTGCCAATGAACAGGACCCGATGCTTGTCAAAGTGGGAGGTGGGGCCAGGGACCTGGAAGTCCGGGTCATCCAGACGCTCAAGGGACCGAACGTCATCATCCACCTCCTCGTCGACGTGAGGGATGCGATGGGCGCAAACGCCGTCAATACGATGGCCGAGGCCGTCGCGCCGTTCGTGGAGAAGATGACAGGCGGGAGGGTTTACCTCAGGATACTGTCCAACCTCGCGGTCCACAGGCTCTCCCGTGCGCGCGCGGTGTGGTCGAAGGAGGAGATCGGCGGCGAGGATGTAGTCGACGGGGTCGTTGAGGCGTATGTGTTCGCCGAGGCCGACCCGTTCAGGTGCGCGACGCACAACAAGGGGATAATGAACGGCATAGACGCGGTGATGCTCGCCACGGGCAACGACACGAGGGCGATAGAGGCAGGCGCCCACGCGTACGCTGCGATGAAGGGAGGCTACAAGCCCCTCACGACTTTCGAGAAGACCCATGAGGGCGACCTCGCAGGGACGATCGAGCTACCCATGGCCGTCGGGCTGATAGGAGGGGCGACTAAGGTGCACCCGACCGCGAGAGCATGCATCAAGCTCCTCGGGGTCAAGGGCGCAAGCGAGCTCGGTGAGGTCGCCGCCGCCGTCGGGCTGGCGCAGAACTTCGCTGCCCTGAGGGCCCTGGCGACGGTCGGGATACAGAAGGGTCACATGTCGCTCCACGCGAAGAACATAGCCGCGAGTGCAGGGTGCCCGCCCGAGCTCGTCGACGAGGTCGTCAGGATGATGGTCTCCGAGAAGAAGGTCCGCATGGACCGCGCCCAGGAGCTGGTGGCCGAGCTGACAAAGAGGAAAGGCTCCGCGTGAGCCGGCCCATCGGAAAAGTATTTTGCCGCCCTGGCTCAATCCGAGGCCGTGGTCACGTTCACCGAGGGGGACATTCTGGGCCTCGCAGGGGTCTACGGGTATGTCGCCTGCGTCGTCGTCCTCAGCTGGTTCCTCAGGGACCGCATCTCGAACCCGCGCAAGGTCCTCCACATACTGACTGGAGGGATAGTGTTCTTCTGGTGGGCATTCGACACGCGCGAGGTCATGGCCGGACTCGCCGCGTTCCCGTTCATCATCCTGCTCCTGCTCGCCAGCCCAGTCTCCCCGGTCAGGGCGCTGAGGAGGAGCCCGCTAGGGGCACGGTCGGTCGAAGGGCACTCGTACGGCCTCGTCCTGTACGCAGTCTCCTGGACCGTCATCGCGTTCGCCCTCTTCGACGACCTCTTCGCGGCATCCATAGCCATCGCGGCCATGTCATTCGGTGACGGCATGGGCGAGGTCGTCGGGAGACGGGTCGGCAGATTGCAGTTCATGCGACACAGGACGGTGGAGGGGAGCGCCGCCGTGTTCTCGGCGACATTCCTCGCAGTCATAGTAATCGACTGGTTCTACTTCGGGGTCGTGGGGTACTCAAACGGTGGCTCTCCAGACCTGCTCCTGCCGTTCGCAGCCGCCGTTGCCGCGTTCGTCACATGTCTCGAGGCAATCACACCTGGCAAGATCGACAACCTCGTCATACCGCTGGTGGTCGCGGCGTACCTCCACGCCCTGGGGGTGTGAACGTCCGCAAGTTCATCGTCGTCGATGGGCTCGACGGCTGCGGGAAGGACACCCATGCCCGACGCATCGCTGAACTGATCACGTCGAAGGGCGGGAAGGTGATGCTCGTCTCACACCCGTCCCAGCGGAGGATGGGCAGGCTCTCCAAGCGCGCGCTCGAAGGGTCTGGGTCCTGCGCGAGACTCATCGCGACCGTGTTCTACACGGCTGACGTGCTCGTCTCGGTCATGAATCTCGCGAAGGAGCGGGACAGGACCGTCATCTTCGTCAGGTATCTCCTGGGCACGGCCTACCTCCCCGAACGACTGGCCCCGTACGGATACGCCGTGTTCAGACGGCTCCTCCCGTTCCCGGACCTTGCGCTGTTCATAGACATAGAGCCCGAGGTGGCACTCAAACGGATCGAGGCCAGGGACGCGACGAGAGAGATGTTCGAGACCAGGGAACAGCTCGACAAGGTCCGCTCGGTCGCGCTGGGCCTCACTTCGTCCGACGGATGGGTCAGGGTGGACAACAGCGAGGACGGAGAACGCTCCTTCAGGGAGGTCGAGCGGCTTCTCGCCTCACGCGGTCTGATATGACCATGCCTCACGTCTTTCCCCGGAACACCGAGCTCGGAGCGCCCATCCCACAACGTTCGCAGTCCGACTTGCACGGTTCGATGTGCATGACAATGACACTCCCTGGGAATATCCGCTTGATGTCCTCCTCCAGGTGGGTGACGAACCTATGGCCTTCCTCAACTGTCAGCTGTCTGGGGACCGTCACGTGCAGGTCAATCTGCCTCTCAGACCCCATCTTCCTAGCCCTGAGCCGGTGGAAGTTGACGAAATCGCGCGAGTGCTCGTTCATCACCCGCTCGATTGTCTCGATCTCGTCCTTGGGCAGGCTCACATCCAACAGCCCTTCGGTCGAACGCCTGGTTATCTCGAAGGCGGTCTTGGTGATGAGAACCGCCACCATGATAGCGACCAGTGGGTCAAGTATCTCGACGCCCGTGATCAATATCAGGCCGAGGGCGACGAACACCCCGACCGAGGTCCAGACATCTGTCTTGAGATGATACGCGTCCGCTTCGAGGGCAAGGGAATCCGTCCGCTTCGCCACCTCGAAGAGCTTCTTGGAGACCCAGTGGTTGACAACTGCCGAGAAGCCCATCACCACGAGGCCCGCGTACACGAACTCCACTGTTGGCTCCCCTAAAAGGCGCTTGGACGCCTCGTACATGATCCACGCCGCGGCCACGAAGATGAGGCTCCCCTCGATCATCCCGGAGAAGTTCTCGAACTTACCGTGACCGTACCTGTGATCGGAATCAGCGGGCTCAGCGGATTTCTTTACTGAGTATCTGGCAATCAATGCGGCAATCAGGTCGATCCCCGAGTGTATGGCCTCAGAGATCACACTGACCGACCCCATGAGGAGGCCGACGACCACTTTCAGTACTACCAACGAGGTGTTGGAATAGACCGACAGTCGCGCGACTGCGATCTTCTCGGTGGCCGCATCCATGCCCCGCTCAAAGCCTTGGAATGTACTTAGGTTTTGCCGACAAAGCCGTCCACGAGTTGCTCGCCGTTCCATTCAACCTGATTCCCTAGCGCCGGAATGGCGCTTCCCAAGCCAAGGCGATGGTTGCGAAACAATTATCAGAGATAATTCTGATAGGTGGCGCGAAGCGAGAGGAATCCCCCCATGGCAGAAGAAACCCGAAGCCGCCTCAACGAACTCACGGTTCAGAAGCTCAAGGCCGTCGCCCAGGAGCATGGGGTCGATGTGAGCGACTGCAGGAACAAGAGGGACATCATCGAGAGGATCGCCTCCGCGAACCTTACCGATGAACAGATCGCCATGGCAGTGGACCGGTACAAGCCGAAGCAGAAGGCGCGGGCCCCTGAACAGACCGCCTCAGAAGAGGTCCTCACCATCGAGAAGGAGCTCAAGGATATCTCAGACCACCCAGGGGAGGCGAAGGACATCCCTGCGGAGGACGAGGTCACCGTCGAGCGGAACATAGACCAGGCGCTCATGATGAGACCTGGCTTCTTCGAGATCGACTCCGCCGCTGAGAAGGCATGGAACAGGATGGTCCTGGGGGATTTCGCCGAGGCGATGAGGCTCAACAAAGAGGCCCGGCTGAGGGCCCTCTCCAGTCTGAGCGCGTATGAGGTCTATTCGGCCGCGCTCGCCATCAGGGCGGCTGAAACGCTCCTATCCGGCATCTCCATGAAGAAGGGCGGGCTCGACCCCGCCCTCAAGACCGCGCTCGCGGAGGCGAAGCTCGCTTTCATCGACGGTCACCCCAGGAGACGAGAGGAGACGCTGGACGCACTCGAAGGCCTCGCCGGGAAGGCGTACGATTCATTCTTGTCTGGCACCAACCTCATGATGGAGGAACTCGACAGGATGCTGCGCGAGTACGAGACATTCGGGACCGACACGACCGCACCGAGACGCCTCCTCGAGATCGCAGCCCAGGCGAGGCAGGGCTATAATTTCGCCGAGTACTCGAGGCTTGTGGACGATGCTAGGGCCACCGCGGAGTCCGCCAAGACGGAGCGCGGCAAGCAGATCGGGACGTCTTTCGCCTACGTCAGGGCGGCGGTTCTTGAGTCCAGAGAAGCCAGGAACGACTCCACGGCCCATGGCGCTGAGCTGAATGAGGCACAGAAGGCCCTCGAGGAGAGCGATTTCCGGAGGGCCGCAGACCTGCTCGCTGCGATCGAGAAGGCCGCGGACACCGCCCACGCTGAGAGCATCAAGGACAAGAACGTGGAATCCAGACAGATAATGCGCATCAGTTCAACGATACAGACCGTCGGACCCGACCTCGAGGAGGCGTCGGCGTACGGCATCGATGTACAGGACGGGCTGGTCTTCATAAAGTCCGCCAAGGACGCGATGGCGAAGAAGGACGTCGTCGCTGCGGCCAAGTACGCCAGACTTGCCTCCGACGCTCACACCCCCCTGCGCAAGGACCTCGATATGAAGAGGGTCGAGAGGGGCGTCATCACACACATCCCGGAGGCGAAGTGCGGGAAGTGCGGCAAGGAGTCCCTCTATACATACCCCGATTCGAGCAGCAAGTGCATGGATTGCGGGCACCACTTCAATATGGCAACGCAGGCTTCACCGTCGCCGGCGTCTCAGCCAGCGATATCACCTGCCGTCCAACAGACCGCTCAGCCCGCATCGGAGAGGAAAACCGCCACGCGTGTGCTGAAGTCGGAGACCAAGGTCGAAACGAAGAAAGAGAAGAAGGGACTATTCAGATGGTGACCGGACGGAAGGCTATTGCCCTCCGTTGCCCTTGTCCATCGCCAGCCCGCGGATGATGTCGCCCCTCGTGACGATGCCGACGAGCTTCTTGTCCTCCATGACAGGGAGCCTGCTGATGCCCCGCTGGACCATCTTGGCAATCGCGTCGTTGAGAGGGATGTCGGCGTCGACCGTGACGACCTCCTTCGACATGACGGCTTTGACGGGGGTGTTCCCTATCTCCTCGTATGCCTCGATGATCTCCCTCTGGGTGACCTCTTCCTGGAACGCTATGCCCAGCGAGGATATCGAGGGGAAAACGAGCCGCATCTCCTTCTTCATCGTCTTGATGGACCTGAGGACGTCCGCCTCACTGAAAACGCCCACCACCTTGCCGTCCTCGACGACGGGGGCCCCCGAGACGTTCTTAGTAGCCAGTAGGGCCGTCGCGTCCTTGACGAGAGTGTCCGGCGTTATCGTGTGCACGGGCTTGGACATTATCTGCTTGACCTTCAACATGGTCTCAGGTCGCTATCCGGCAAGAAAGCTATAAATGTTTTCGGAAGGTTAACTCAGGATGATAACTACGGGGTGTGGACACGATGGCGGGCCGACTGAAGCCGATAACTGACATCGAGATCGACGGAGATATGACGGTAAAGGACATGACGGCGCAGATGCTCGCATCGGGGGGTTTCACGGCAAAGAAGCTCGGCATCGCGTGCGGCATCATGAGAGACATGCTGCGGTCTCAGAAATGCACCATCTTCCTGTCGTTTCCCGCGTGCATAATCTCGACGGGCACGCGGGGGGTCATAAGGAGGCTCATCGAGGACAGGCTCGTCGACGTGGTCATCACCACCTGCGGGACACTGGACCACGACCTGGCGAGGGTCTGGAAGAAGTACTACCACGGCGACTTCATGATGAATGACGCGGACCTACACAGAAAGGGGATCAACCGACTAGGGAACATACTCATCCCGAACGAGAGCTACGGGATCGTTCTCGAGCAGAAGATGCAGCCGATCCTGAGCGAACTCTACGCGTCCGGGAAGAAGTGCATGTCGAGCCGGCAGCTCGCCTACGAGTTCGGGACGCGGATAAACGACAGGAAGTCCATCCTGTACTGGGCCGCGAAGAACGACATACCCATATACGTCCCTGGGTTGACCGACGGAGCGTTCGGGTCCCAACTCTGGCTGTTCCGACAGCAGCACCCTGACTTCTCAATAGACGTCCTCAGAGACGAGCAGGAGCTCTCCGACATTGTATTCACATCCAAGAAGGCGGGTGCACTGATGATAGGTGGAGGGATCTCGAAGCATCACGTCATCTGGTGGAACCAGTTCAGGGACGGCCTCGACTTTGCCGTCTATCTGACCACCGCCGAGGAGTACGATGGGTCCCTGTCGGGGGCCAGGCTAAGGGAGGCCGTCAGCTGGGGCAAGATCAAGGAGTCCGCCAAATACATCACCGTGGAGGGCGACGCGACGATCACCCTTCCGATACTGGCCAGCTCCGTCCTCGGAGAAGTGCGGCCTGCGAGAGGTTAATAACACGAGCTGAGGATACCCTTGGTGCAGGAGAGGAGAGGGAGATGAGCGCGAAGGAAGCTGGCCCTGAGATACCTGACAGTCAAGACCTCGCCGCTTTCGCGAGGGAGTATCTCAAGGCGTACATGGACACCGTCGACGAGAAGAAGCCCCAGACCTACCCCAAGTTCGCCCAGGACGGCCCGTACGGCATCCGGTCATACTTGCTCCCGAACGGCTCCATATGCATGATATTCAACGCCTCCAAGGAGGCGAAGGTCGAGGGGGGACAGAAGGACTGGGACGAGGTCCAAGACCTCGTCGTCAAGGGCGTTGACCACTTCGCAGGGTTCTTCCCGTTCGAGGGCAGGTCCCTCGGGGACTGGAACAAGAAGGGGAAGAAGGACGCGCTCAGGGACCTCAGGCTAATGGATCGCTCCGAGCTCACAAAGGCAGGAGCGGAACTCGAGGGGATCATCGAGAACATCACGAAGATCGTGCGCGCGAACCCGTGGCTCGGGAAGCAGGGGAGCGAGATGATCTCGACCCTGAGGACCCTCGACGGCAGGGTCAAAGGAGGGTTCCCGACCGTGGACGCAATCGCGACGCTCCAGTCCCTAAAGGCATACACCCCAGGCTCTGAGAGCATCCACATCGAGTTCCCCGACAGGCAGCTGTTGGAGGAGATATCAGAGGGGATCAAGAACGTCTCCGCGCTCGAGAGCAAGGTCGAGATGATGGAGACGCGGATGTTCGATGTCGAGAAGACATCCCAGCCCCCGGAGACCTCCGAGAAGATCGAGGACATGACCGTGCGGGTCGAGAAGCTCGAAAAGAACATCGAGAAGGTCTCCAACATACTCACCATGCTCAACTCGAAGGTCGACAGCTACTTCTCCAAGTCCGCCGAGAGGGAGAGACAGTCGGACCTCGAGCGCAAGATTGAGGAATACACGACCAAGGCCATGTCCCACGACGTCAAGCTCAACGAACTCGAGACGGAGGCAGCCCAGGTGCTCGACGAGATGAGGAAGATGGCCACCCGGATGGAGAAGGACATACACGACAGCCGGAAGCGCATCGCCAGGGTCGAGAAGCACCTGGTCGATTTCGCTAAACTAGTCCAAGAGTAGCGCTCCATGAAGACCATTTGCGTCCTCCCGGGCGACGGCATCGGTCCAGAGGTGGTCGGTTGCGCCGTCGACGTGCTCTCAGCTGCGACAGATGAGCTCAGGTTCGTCCACGCCGACATAGGTTGCTCTGCCGCTGAGAGTCATGGAGACCCTCTTCCCCCCGACACCCTCGAGACGATGAGGAGTTCCGACAGCTGCCTCTTCGGGGCGGTGACATCCTCGTCCACCAAGGGGCAAAGGTCCGCAGTCCTCACATTCCGGAAGGAGCTTGACCTCTACGCGAATGTCAGGCCGGTGAAGAGCCTAGTCTCTTTCACTGGAAGGCCTTCCATCGACCTCGTGATCGTGAGGGAGAACTCAGAGGGGCTATACACCCAGGACGAGGTGCACGAATCCGGGGGTGTGACGACAAGGAGGAGGGTCACAGCCTCAGGGTGCGAGAGGATAAACAGCTTCGCGGTCGCCCTCTCACGCACTATGGGCAGGAAGGGGGTCTGCTGCGTCCACAAGGCCAACATCCTCAGGGAATCGGACGGGCTGTTCCTGAAGTCGTTCAGGGATGTGATGGCCAGGGCGCCCGAACTCATCGCCTCCGACCAGTTGGTCGACTCGGCCGCGATGAAGGTCGTCACCGACCCTTCTTCGTTCGACGTGATCGTCACCCTCAACCTGTACGGGGACATCCTCTCGGATGTCGCCGCCGGGGTCGCTGGCGGGCTCGGCTTCGCACCGTCCGGGAACATCGGGCCCCGACATTCCGTCTTCGAGCCAGCGCACGGGTCGGCCCCTGACATCGCCGGGAAGGGGATCGCGAACCCCACGGCCGCGATACTCTCGGGCGCCATGATGCTGAGGCACCTCGGGATGGCCGAGGAAGCAAGACGAGTGGCCTGCGCGGTCGAGACGGCATACCACTCCGGATCCCTGACGATTGACGTGGGCGGTCGGCTCGGCTCGCAAGCGTTCACCGGGGAAGTCCTCAAGCTGCTCCGAGCGACTTCACACCGCATCTGCCCGTGACGCGCGCCACGGCCAGAGTACCATTCTCTCCGATCTCAGGAAATCTGCGACCGAGGAACCTGGCCACAGGGACCTGAATCGATTCCATCTGATCGCGATGAGAGCAGTAGCCGATCCGACCATGAGGATCATCTCAGCAATCGAGAACAGACCGAGGATCGAGTCCTCCAGCTGGTCCAGTCCCACGTGGATGAACCAGAAGAGGAAAGGGAAGGCCAACCGCGACGCGGCAGAGAGCGAACCGACCACAAACGACGCCACAGGCGTATGGAGCATGGACTTCCACTGCCCGCCTGGGTCCATCAACAACCCCGTGTCCAGCAAAGCCGCAGTCCCGTTCGACGAGACGAACTCCTTCAGTCCCAGCAGATGATCAAGGTCTATGCCGAAGCCGAAGAGCAACGCGACGAAGGATTCGTTCCTGTCAAGGCTCAGGAGCTGCATCAACAGTAGAGTGACGAACAGGTGTGTGACAGCTAGCATCGGTCACCGTCTCGGATAACGAGATACCGTCGAAGTCGATATATCTGGGTTGCTGACCGACAAGCCCATCGCCGCGACAACAGATTGCCATATGTCAAGCTGGCATAGAAAAATGGTGGTGCGGGGGCTGAGATTCGAACTCAGGGACCCCTTCGGGACCAGACCCTCAATCTGGCGCCGTTGACCGGGCTTGGCTACCCCCGCATCCGTATGCCTGGGCGGCGGTCGATATGTTTCCCCTACATAAAGACTTTCGTCGCAGCTGCCGGGTCGCTCGAACCCTATCCATCGCGCCGGAGCCTCGCCATCGACGTCCAGGGGAGAGCCGCCATCCCACTCACACAAGCCCTACTCGCGTCAAAATAAATACTCGCGTGCGATACGGGAAGTCAGAGGCTTTCCGTTCGTGGTCGCGGAGAGCTGTAACACGGAAGGGGAATGTTGGAATGATAGGTTTCCCGAGAGGAAAGATCGCGTTCCGCATGTTCGACGAGAGCGATATGAAGTCGCTCCACTGGGGAACGCTGGATGTGCTTGAGAACACAGGTATCAAGGTATTCAGCAAGGAATGCCTCAAGCTCCTGGAGGATGCAGGGTCGACGGTCGACTACAAGGACAGCAGTGCAAAGATTCCCGGCAACCTCGTTGAAGAAGCGATACGCAAGGCGAAGAAGAATATCACGCTCCATGCTAGGAACCCGAAGTACGACGTCGTCCTCGACGGGCGCAGGGTCTACTGCACCACGGATGGCAACGGGACGAGCGTGATGGACTTCAGGACCGGCAAGAGGAGGATGTCCACATCTGAGGACCTCGCGATGGTCGGCAAAGTCGCCAACGCCCTGGATTCCGCGCACATCTTCTGGCCGTGCGTGAGCAGCCAGGACATCCCGGACTACATGAGGCACGTCGTCGACCTGAAGGTCGCACTCTCCAGCATCGAGAAGCACGTCCAGGTGGAGACGACCAGTCACAGGCGCGAAGCGAAATGGCTTGTTGAGATAGGCTCGGCCCTCGCCGGGGATGAGAAGGCCCTCAGGCGGAGGCCCATATTCTCGTCGATGCACTGCCCGTTCTCCCCGCTCCAGCTGGACGGAGGGTCCACCGAGGGCGCGCTCGTCCTCGCCCGCGCTGGCGTCCCCATATCGTTCTACGGCATGCCCCAGGCAGGCATAACAGGGCCTGTGACGCTCGCAGGCTCGATCATAGTCAACAACGCCGAGGTCCTCGCGGGCCTCACGATGGCACAGCTGGCGGCACCTGGCTCGCCGTTCATGTACGGCACCGGTGGCGCGGCATTCGACATGAGGACCATGACATGGGCGGGCGGCGGCCCCGAGAGGGCGCTGATCTCCGCGGGGGCGGGCGAGCTCGCGCATCACTACGGGTTCTCCATCCTGTGCGGCGGCATCGTCACCTCGGCGAAGACGCCCGGTCCGCAGGCCTGCTATGAAAAGATGTCGAGCGGCCTACCGCAGTTCTACGCGGGTTGCGACATGGTGGCGGGGCTCGGCCTCCTGGACGACGTCACTATGCTGTCCTACGAGCAGATGGTGATCGACAACGAGATGGTCAAGATCATGGCGCGCCTCGCCGCAGGAGTGACCGTGGACGACGACCACATGGCGGTCGACCTGATCAAGAAGGTCGGCCCCGGCGGGAGCTTCCTCGGAGAGAGGCACACGATGCAGTGGCTAAACAAGGAACACTTCATGACCGACATCACCGACAGGCGCACCGGCGAGACGTGGGAGGCCGACGGCAGGAAGTCGGTCATAGACCGCGCCCGCGCGAAGGTCGAGAAGATCCTCAAGGAGCACGTGGTGCAGCAGGTCCCGCCCGAGGTCGCGAAGGACTTCGAGTCCATCGTCAAGAGAGCCGAGAAGGACATCAAGGAGCACGGCCTCGACTGAGCGAGCCCGGCAGGGACAAACTTATTCGGGCGGCCCGGTCATCCCGGCGCCGTCCGCACAAACACATTCGCAGGAAGTCCTGACCGTGATCCCCCTTGAGTTGATCCGCGAGTTCGAGATGCAGATGAAGGCCCTTAGGATAGGGGATACGCCGACCACGAGGGTCCAGCGGCTCGAGAAGAGGCTGGGCGTGAGAAGGCTGCACCTCAAACTGGAGGGGGAGAACCCCACGGGTACGCACAAGGACCGCATGGCCCTCCTGCTCGCCCTGGATGCCAGGAAGAAGGGACTCGACACGCTCGCCGCGACGACCTGCAGCAACTACGGGGCGGCTCTCGCGTATGTCTGCGAGAAGCTGAACATGAAATGCAAGATCTACATCCCCGCAGACTTCCACGCATCCAGGAGACCAGACATCGAGGCGAAGGGCGGCGAGGTCACACTGGTCAAGGGGGATTACGAGGCGACCATGAAGGTCTGCGCTGACGACGCCCTCAGGAACCACTGGTACAACGCCAACCCAGGCGGGTCGAGCCGGGAGCTGGGCGTCTACTCTTACACATTCATCTCAAGGGAGATCGCGCAGGCGCTGGGCCGCTCGCCGGACTGGGTCGCGGTGCCGGTCGGGAACGGGACGGTAATCGGCGGGGTGTGGCAGGGCTTCAGGGGGATGGGCATGAAACCCAGGGTCCTCGGCTGCTCCAACAACAACTCCGCCGTCAGGGCCGTCCTGTCAAAATCGAGGGCGCCCGTGTTCGTCCCGGACCTCCAAATAACCGAGGTGAACGAACCCCTCTCCGGCAACTTCCTCGCCGACCCTGAGGAGGCCATAAGTGCCATGCTCGACTCCAACGGCGCCGCGTCTGAGATAACCGACGAGGACATGGTCAAGATGTCGAAGACGATCAAGCAGGAGGAGGGGCTCGACATCCTCCCTGCCGCGGCCGCTGCGCTCGCAGGGATAGCGGCGATGGATTCCAAGAGTCACACGTTCGTCGCGGTGCTCACCAGCAGGGACACCCGGCACTGAAAAGGGCCTGTACACATCTCGACATTCTGCGCCGATTCTGGACCTCGACGGCCAAGATATTAATAGTCGTTGGTACGTTCCAGCGCCCAATGCGACCGTCCGCCGCGGACATTCACCAGGAGCTAATTCTTCAGCCCCTAGGGGTACTTCTCGTCCTGCGGACCGTCGGCCCGTGACGGCGACATGACCTCTGGAGGCATGGCCGTGCGGGCGATGTGAGTGATGAGAGGAGATGATGGAATGAAGGGTGCGAAGGCTACCGTCGAACTGCTCAAGGAGCAGAATGTCGAAGTCATGTTCGGCATACCAGGCGGAGTCCTCCTACCGTTCTACGACGAGCTCGTCCATTCCGACATCAGGCACATCCTCGTCAGGCACGAACAGTGTGCCGGCCACATGGCGGACGGCTACAGCCGGGTCTCGAAACGGGCCGGCGTGTGCCTCGCGACCTCCGGGCCGGGTGCGACGAACCTGGTAACAGGTGTCGCCACGGCGTTCATGGACTCCTCTCCGATGATCGCGATAACAGGGCAGGTGGCGACCGGGATGCTGGGGAACGACGCCTTCCAGGAGGCGGACTCGTTCAGCCTGATGATGCCCGTGACGAAACACAACTTCAGGGTCACCGACCCCAAGACACTCCCGGAGACCATCAAGAAGGCGTTCATGATCGCCACGACGGGGAGGTATGGACCAGTCCACATCGACATACCCGTCGACATATTCCATGCGGAGATATCCGACGAGGACATGGCGAAGGAGGTACGGGTCCCCAAACCCAGGAAGAACCTCTCCGAACTCCTCGACGCGATCAAGCTCCTCGAGAAGGCCGAGAGGCCGACCATACTCGTCGGCGGCGGCGTGACCTGGTCCAGGGCCGGACCGGAGATCACCAGGCTCGCGGAGATGCTCATGGCCCCCATCGTGACGACGCTGATGGCGAAGGGCTCGGTCCCGGAGAACCATCCTCTCGTCCTGGGGGTCTGCGGGATGCACGGCCGCCAGGTGGCCAACTACGCGCTCAACAACTGCGACGTCCTCCTAGCCATAGGGACACGGTTCAGCGACAGGGTCACAGGAAAGCTGAGCGAGTTCGGCAGGAAGACGAAGGTCGTCCATGTCGACATCGACTCCTCTGAGATAGGCAAGAACGTGAAGGGGAGGGTCGGCCTGGTGGGCGATGCCTGGACAGTCGTCCATGCCCTCATGGCCGGACTGCAGCAGAGGAAGAAGTCCCCGACCTGGGAGAAGAGGATCGCACAACTCAGCAAGGAGTGCGCCTGCGATTACGACCTCCGCTCGGACCCGATCAAGCCCCAGAAGGTCATACACGAACTGTCCAAGAACCTCCCCGACGACGCGATAGTGACGACGGAGGTGGGGCAGAACCAGATGTGGGCGGCGCACTTCTACAAGACCTACGGGAAGAGGATGTTCATAACATCGGGGGGCCTGGGCACGATGGGCTTCGGGTTCCCCGCAGCCTTAGGGGCCAAGATCGCGCGGCCCCAGAGCGTCGTCGCTGACATCGCGGGAGACGGCAGTCTCCAGATGGTCTCCCAGGAGTTCGCGACGGCCGTCGAGAGCGACATCCCAGTGGTCGTCTGCCTCCTGAACAACGGATGGTTGGGCATGGTAAAGCAGTGGCAGAAGCTCTTCTACGGGGAGAGATACATGGCGACCAAGTTCACGGGCTCCCCGGACTTCGTGAAGCTCGCAGAGGCCTACGGGGCCGAGGCTCTGCGCGTCGAGAGGCACTCCGAGGTCGCGGACGCGATCAAGCGGGCGGCCAAGGCGGACGTCACAACCCTCATAGACTTCAAGATCGACCCCGAGGAGGACGTCCTGCCGATGACCATGACTCCGCCGGGGAAGTCGGCATCCGAGTGCATCCGGGGCAGGTGCAAGTGGAAGGGGGATGTGGTCTGATGGAAGCTATCATGCTCCTGGTCTACGATCAGCCAGGGGTCATGCAGAGAGTCATGGGCGAGTTCACGAGGAAGAGGATCAACGTCGAGACGATCGTCGTCGGCAAGTGCGAGATGCCCGAGCGTGCCCGGATAGTCCTGTCTGTCAAGGACAGGGACAGGGCCTCATCGGTCCTCGAGCACCTCAGGGCGCTGCACGAGGTCATCGAGGCGGACCTGGTGGACCAGCCGCGCCACGAGGCATACGCCCTGCTCGTGAACAAGGAAGGGACATGCAGGATTACGGGCAGCGTCGACGAGGTCGAGGCTGTCATCAAGAAGAGCCAGCCAGAGAGATACATCGAGACGATGAACGCAATCTGATATGATGGAGCGTGCACCAATGGCCAGGATATACTACAACAAGGACGCGAACCTGAACGCACTCAAGGGAAGAGAGGATAGCCGTCGTCGGTTACGGCATCCAGGGCAGGGCGCAGGCCCTGTGCCTGAAGGACAGCGGGGCCGACGTCGTCGTCGGCCTGAAGTTCAAGGACGACTACTACAAGCAAGCCAAGGTCGACAAGATGCGGATCATGGACATCCCCGAGGCCGTGAAGTCGGCCGACATCGTCATGATGCTCATCCCGGACGAGGTCCAGAAGACCGTCTACGACGCGGAGGTCGGGCCCAACCTGAGGAAGGGAATGACCCTCGACTTCGCCCACGGATTCAACATCCACTTCAAGCGCATCGTCCCGCCCAAGGACGTCGATGTCATCATGGTCGCGCCCAAGGGGCCAGGGGCGCTCGTGAGACAGACCTTCGAGGCCGGAGACGGCGTGCCCGCGCTCATAGCCGTGCACCAGGACGCCACAGGGAAGGCGAAGAAGACCGCCCTCGCCATGGCGAAGGGCCTCGGAGCGACCAACCGCGGTGTCATCGAGACCACTTTCGAGGAGGAGACGGAGACTGACCTCTTCGGGGAGCAGGCGGACCTCTGCGGCGGCGCTAGCGAGCTCGTGAAGAAGTCGTTCGAGGTGCTCGTCGAGGCGGGGTACCAGCCCGAGATCGCGTACTTCGAGGTGCTCCACGAACTCAAGCTCATCATCGACCTCGTCCAGAAGGGCGGGATCGAGGGGATGTGGGACGGCGTGTCCAACACCGCGGAGTACGGTGGCAGGACCCGCGGCCCCGTGATCATCGACGCCAACGTGAAGACGAGGATGCAGAAGGTCCTCAAGGACATCCAGTCCGGCGCGTTCGCAGCCGAGTGGGTCGCTGAGAACGAGAAGGGCATGCCCACGCTCAACAAGCTGAGGACCGAGGGACAGAAGTCCAAAATCGAGGTCGTCGGGAAGAACATCCGCAAGATGTTCAAGTGACGATGTCATTCGATTACGTGCAAAAGAAATACATATCGGACGGCCTCTTTTGTGCATCGGACAGGTGACATCACGTCAGGCCCCATCGCCCCAGGTAGACGGTTCGGCAGGTTCGCTGCCGACGGCATCGAGTTCATAGGCGTACTGGACGGGGAGAACGTCAACGAGACGGACGCCACGACGATGCTGCAGGCGCTCTCAGGCGCCGCCTCCGAGCGGGGCCGGCGGCATGACCTGGCACACCTCCGAATCCTCACCCCGGTCGACAGGCCGTCGAAGCTTGTCTGCGTCGGGCTCAACTACAGGGGCCACATCAAGGAGATGGGGGCGAAGCTCCCCGAGGTACCCCTGATATTCAGCAAGCCATCTTCCGCGATCATAGGCCCGGGAGAACGGATAGTCATACCAGCGGCGTCGAAGAGGGTCGATTACGAGGGAGAGCTCGCGCTCGTCATCGGGCGGAGGGCCTCGAAGGTCAGCGACGGGGCGTCGTACATCGCGGGATACACGTGCATCAACGACGTGACCGCGAGGGACCTGCAGAAGACCGACCCGGACTGGACCAGGGCCAAGGGGTTCGATACATTCGCCCCGATAGGGCCAGTCATCTCGAAGCGGCCGCCCACGACGGTGCTCACGAGGTTGAACGGCAGGACGGTCCAGGAGTGCTCCCTCGAGGACCGCGTCTTCGGGGACGCCGCCCTCGTCGAGTACATCTCGACGGTCATGTCCCTGGAAGCAGGGGACATAATCGCGACAGGGACCCCGTCCGGCATCTCTCCGATGAAGCCCGGGGACGTCGTCGAGGTCGAGCTGGACGGGATAGGATGCTTGAGGAACCCCGTCGTGAGTGGATGAGGATAGCAGAGGAGGAATGAGCGATGCAGATCAAGACAACGGACAAGATCTGGAAGAACGGACAGCTGATAGCTTGGAAGGACGCGACCGTGCATGTGCTGACACACGGGCTACACTACGGAACCGGTGCGTTCGAGGGCATCAGGTGCTACCAGACCGACAAGGGTCCCGCGGTCTTCAGGCTCCACGACCACATGGTCAGGCTCCACACCTCCGCCAAGGCCATACAGATGAAGATCCCACACACGGTCGACGAGCTCTGCGCGGGGGTCAAGGAGGTCGTGAAGGTCAACGGTCTCGACTCGTGCTACATACGCCCGATCTCGTTCTTCGGCGTGAGCGGCATAGGTGTCAACCCGATGGGCTACCCGGTCGACACGTTCATCATCGCGTTCCCGTTCGGGGCGTACCTCGGCGACGAGGGGCTGAAGAACGGCATCAGGGTGCACACATCGTCTTGGCACAGGGCGTCGAGCGGATCGGTCCCTGCTACGGCGAAGGTCTGCGGGGACTACCTCAACAGCTCCCTCGCCATCATGGAAGCGAAGATGAACGGCTTCGACGAGACGATCATGCTCAACGAGCTGCACATGGTAGCCGAGGGCTCGGGAGAGAACATCTTCATGGTCAAGGACGGGAAGCTCTACACCCCGCCGGCGAACGCGGGTATCCTTCCTGGGCATAACGCGCGAGTCCGTGATGAAGGTCGCGACCGACATGGGGTACGATGTCGAGGAGCAGGAACTTCGCGAGGAGCGAGCTCTACATCGCAGACGAGCTCTTCTTCACCGGGACGGCCGCCGAGGTCACGCCCATACGCGAGGTCGACAGGAGGCCGGTCGGCGAGGGAAGACCGGGCCCCGTCACCATGGCGATCCAGAGGAAGTACCTGGACATCGTCAGGGGCAAGGAGCCGGCGTACGCGAGATGGCTGGACCTGGTCAAGTGACCTCGGATAGACAAGTGATATATATCCGCCCCGCCCCTACATCGTCTGACGATTGTCATACGATAGGATGGGATGCACTTGAGCCTATCTTCTCTCGAAGAGCTCGTGAGCCAGGCGGACCGCGAAGGCGTCACCCTCGCAGAGGTCATCGCAAGGAGCATGACCACCAAGGAGATGAACGTCCTGCAGAGGGGACTCACTTCCGAGCTCGAGGACAACTACGCGAAGATCTCCGATTTCATGGGAGACATCGAGACATCCAGCATGGTCGACATGGAGGGGATGAGCATCCAGCAGCTGATGGGTCTCAGGGACGAGATCATGCAGCGTCCGTCAGACGAATCGAGCCTGGTCGAGGCCTGACACCTCTCACGGCATCTTCCGGTAGATCCTGCAGTCCGAGTCCACGGTCTCGAACAGGTTCCTCTTCAGACCCATCAGGGTCTCCGTCTTCCCGATCATCAGATACCCACCCATGCGCAAAGCCCCATGCAGGTTCATGAGCACGTTGTCGTGGAACGGCCGGGAGAAGTATATCAGCACGTTCCGGCAGACGACGGCGTCGAAGTGCGTGCCCTCAGGCTTCGCGAGCAGGTTCCCCGTGTTGAACCTGACCCTACGTCTGACCGCATCGCAGACCTGGTACCCTCCATCGACCTTGACAAAGAACTGCTTCAGACGGCGGTCCGAGACACCCTTCAGTTCCTCAGGCTTGTACTTGCCGTCCCTCGCGTACGCGATCGCTGACTCCGAGAGGTCGGTCCCAAGGATCGATATCACCATCCTGATGTCCCCCTCCAACCTCCTCACCTCCTCCTCGACGCACATCGAGAGGGTGTACGTCTCCTGACCAGTCGCGCACCCGGCACTCCATATCCGCAGGATGCCTCCGACAGGGGTGTTCTTCTCCGCCAGCAACGTCCGGACAACCTTGGCGGCGAAGGTCTCGAAGGCCCCCTTGTCCCTGAAGAACTCCGTCACGTTGATGGACAGCGACCCGACCAAGGCTCCTGTCTCCTCATCGCTCCTCCTCAGGAGGGAGAGGTATGCCAGATAGTCCCTCGACTTCGTCCGACCCATGCGTTTCTTGACGGCCCTCAGCACGAAGGAGTTCGAGTAACCCATCAGGTCGATGCCCCGGCTCCTCGCCAGGTGCCTGGCCACCAGCTCGAGAAACTGGTCCTCCGCCTGGTCCATACGCCTTCGGAGTAGCGGTTGAAGGATAGATATGTGTTCCCACCCGCTTGCTGGCAGGTATCATCAGAACTGAGTTTCTCGACGACACATACTTATAGACACTTTGTCGCTTTTGATAATGATGCGCGACAGCGGGTGCCATGCGGCTCGCACCGGACAGCCCACGGCCTCCGCGCGCGATTCTTGGGTGGTATGGTGAGACTAGCACTCACAAGGAAACTGGTGACGACGATCCTGGTCCTATCCCTTGGGCCGCTCATCGTGATAAGCGTCCTATCGATACAGGGCATGAACCAGATCAAGACCGACGTCGACATCCTCTATCAGGAGAACCTGGTCGTCGTGTCGTGGATTGCCGAGGGGCAGGACTCCCTCGACAATGCTGACAACTCGTTCACCAGCTACGTCCTCAACTATGGCACCTCCAATGCGAATGAATACTACAACGACATGTTCGACTACCGTCAGGATTTCTCCCAGTTCCTGATTCAGTACGACAATGACTACTCCTACGAGAATCTGCCCAACATCGCAGCGATCATCACGGCTGAGGACAGGGATGACCTCATAACCTCCGAGCAGTCTGCCCTTGAGAACCTCCAGATCTCCTGGGAGCTGTACACTGACGATGCGGACAACGCGACGTCCGTCATCGACGACAGCTACCCGGCTGCGATATCATCCATGTACAACGCGTCCGCCCATATGGAGGTCGTCGCCAATGAGATGGGGAACCTCATAGACATCAGGGTCGAGGCGGCCACACTGATGGAATCGCTCGTCTCAGAGACCATCAGGACCAGCACGCTCTGGACGATCGTCAGCGGGACCTTCGTCGCCATAGTCGTGTCGGTCGTGGCGTACTACTTCTCAGCCATCATAACAGGGCCAGTTGTCCGCGTGTCCGAGGCCGCGAAGATGATCTCCGACGGCAACTACATGACCCGTCTCCAGGTCAAGACCGCGGACGATGAGATCGGGGACCTGGTCAAAGCCATGAACCTCCTCATAGACAACACGTCCGGCCCGCTCACGCAGCTCACCGAGAGCGCACAGCAGATAGCGGCGGGCAACCTCACCACGGAGATTGACATCGTTGCGAAGGGGGACATCGCCACCCTCGTCGAGAGCTTCAAGCAGATGAGGGACAACCTGGCCAGGCTCACGAAGGAGATCAAGGAGGCCTCGGACAGGCTCGGGGAGTCCTCCATAGGCCTCGCCGACACCGCCAGGCACATGACCGAGGGGACTCAGCAGGTCTCGAACTCCATGTCCCAGACATCGAAGGGAGCCCAGTCGCAGGCCACCAGGGTCGAGGAGATGGTCAAGATGCTGGGAGAGCAGACGAAGTCCATCTACGACGTCGTCCAGAGCTCCCAGAACGCGGCCAGGGCGTCCGAGAACGCGAGCGAGGTCGCCCAGAAGGGCAGCAGGTCCGCCCAGGACGCCCTCGAGAGGATGAAGGAGCTGCTCAAGAGCGTCGAGCAGTCCGCCGAATCCATGAACCAGCTGTCCAAGAAGTCACAGGAGATATCCCAGATAGTCAACATAATCACGAACATCGCGCAGCAGACCAACCTCCTCTCCCTGAACGCCGCCATCGAGGCGGCGAGAGCGGGGGAGCACGGCCGCGGGTTCGCGGTCGTGGCCGACGAGGTCAGAAAGCTCGCGGAGGGCTCCAGGAAGGCGGCCAACCAGATACAGCAACTCCTGCAGTCCGTGGAACGGGACATCGTCGAGAGCTCACAGAAGATGGAGAAGACAAGGACGGACGTCTCAGAGAGCTCGAAGACAGTGTCGGAGTCACTCAAGTCCCTCGAGGACATAGCGGCGACCGTACAGGAGACCGCCGCCATGGTCGAGGAGATCAGCGCGTCCACGCAGGAGCAGAAGGCACTGACGGAGAGCCTGGCGAAGAACCTCGACGACGTCGCCAGCGTCGCCAACCAGACATCGGCATCCGCGGAGGAGGTCTCCGCGTCATCCCAGGAACTCGCCGCGGGCATGCAGGAGCTGACGGCTTCGGCTCAGGACCTGGCAAACCTGGCGAGCAAGCTCACCGAGATAGTCCGGCACATCGAGACCGGCGGCGGGACCGCCCCGGCCGTGCGCATCTCCGATGCAGGTCCCGAGAAGGACTGAGGCGGGCATATGACAGACAGGATTCAGGTCGCAACGCAGTACGTCCTCTTCAGGCTCGGCAACGAGGAGTACGCCTTCGACATCTCGATGGTCAAGGAGATCCACGAGCTCCAGCAGATAGCGAAGGTCCACAGGACCCCCTCGTACATCGAGGGCGTCATGAACCTCCGAGGAAAGCTCGTCACCGTTGTCGACCTACGCAAGAGGCTCGGGCTCCCGGCGACGCCCGCGGGTGAGTCATCCAAGATAATCGTGGTCGACGCGCCAGACGCCGCCGTCGGATTCCTGGTGGACGAGGTGACCGAGGTCGCCAAGATACCCCCCGAGGCGATCGAACCCCCGCCGTCCATCGTCGCCGAGGGGGCCGAAGCCGAGTACGTCCTCGCGATAGCCAAGCAGGGCGAGAGACTCGTAACCATAATCGATCCCGTCAAGATACTCGAACTCTCAACTGATGATCAGGAGTCTGGAGGGAAGAAGCATGGCTAGGGTGTTGGTCGTAGACGACTCGGATTTCATGAGACGCGTGCTCAAGAACATACTCGAGAGCGGTGGACACAAAGTGGTCGAGGCGAGGGGCTCGGTAGAGGCGCTCAGGATCTTCAAGAAGGACGGTGCGGACATCATCACCATGGACATAGTCATGCCCGAGACGGACGGGATCGAGACGGTCAGGGCCCTCAAGGAGGCAGACCCCAAGGTCAGGATCATCATGATATCCGCTCTAGGACACCAGAAGACCGTCATGCGTGCGCTCGAAGCAGGTGCGATGGACTTCATAATGAAGCCGTTCACTGCGGACGATGTCCTCGAATCCGTGAGCGCTGTCTTGCAGAGCAGGAACTAGGGGAAATCGGATGGCGGACCGTCACAGCGTGCTGGTCGTGGACGACAGCGCATACATGCGTGTCGTCCTCAAGGACATGCTAGAGGCGGACCCCACGCTGCATGTCGTGGCCACAGCCAAGGACGGTCTGGACGCCATAGAGAAGGTGAAGCGCCTCAAGCCGGATGTCGTCGTCCTCGACATCCAGATGCCGAAGATGGACGGGCTCGCGACCCTCCAACGCATAATGCGGGAGAGCCCCACCAGGGTGGTGATGCTCAGCGCCATGGACAGGGTGGACCCGCAGCTACCCCTGCAGGCGCTCGACCTGGGCGCGGTCGACTTCATCTCCAAGCCTGGCGGGCCGGTCTCCGTGGACATCGTGATGTTCGGCTCGAAGATCGTCGAGATAGTGCGCAACTCGGTCGCCGCGAAGGTCGAGGCGCTGACAAGGACGAAGACGGTGGCGCCACACAAGCTGCACCTCGCGCCCCCGAAATCCACGAGGGGCGTGGGCAGGAGGGCGATCGTCATCGCCGCATCCACCGGAGGGCCAAAGACCCTCGAGTCCATCTTCTCCGCGCTCCCCAGAAACGTCAATGTCCCCATCTTCATCGTCCAGCACCTCCCCGAAGGGTTCTCTGAATCCTTCGCCAAGAGGCTCACCGCGGCCAGGGGACCGAAGGTCGCCCTCGCGGCCGACGGGGTCGAGGTCCAAGCCGGGACAGCGTACCTCGCCCCAGGCGACTGGCATCTTGCGCTGGAGGGCAGACGCACGGGCGCGGTCACCATGAGGCTCGAACAGACCGATCCCGTCAACTACGTCCGGCCGTCCGCGGACGTCCTCTTCAAGAGCGCCGCCGAGTGCTTTGGCCCTAACCTACTGGCAATCGTCCTCACGGGGATGGGCTCCGACGGGGCGAAGGGCGCCATGGCCGTCAGGGCGGCAGGCGGGCGCGTGATAGTGCAGGACGAAGCCTCCTCGGTCATATTCGGCATGGCAAGGGCGGTCATCGAGAGGAAGTCCGCGGACAAGGTCCTACCCATAGAGGACATCCCGCTCGAGATAGTCTCGTTCATGGAGGGATGAGACGGTGCCGAAGGAGTTCGACCTCAGCAAGTACATGAAGCTCTTCGTGACGGAGTCCAGGGAACACCTCAGGACACTCAACGAGGCGATGATCGAGCTCGAGTCGGACCCTGGCAAGAAGGACCTCATCGACCAGATGTTCAGGGCATGTCACACAATGAAGGGCATGGCAGGCATGATGAACATGCCCGCCGTCACCGAGCTCGCCCACACGCTCGAAGACGTTCTCGCAGCCGTCAGGGACGGGAAGATCGTCCCGGAGGGTGACATCGCGGAGGCCATGTTCGACGGGTTCGACGCGCTCGAAGGGATGGTCAACCTCGTGGAGAAGGGGGAGCCCATCGCACCCGCGGAGACGATCGTCGAGCGGCTGAAGAAGCTCCCCGATAAGGCCATGAAGACAAAGGCGACGCCGAAGCACACGAAGCCGAAGCCCGAGGCCGCCGGAGAGCAGGTCACCCAGGTGCGCGTGAAGTTCCACAGGAAGTGCGCCCTTCCAGCTGCGAGGGCAATGGTCATAATCAAGGAGCTCGAGAAGAGCTCCCACATAAGGGCTACCGACCCCACGGAGGACGAGATCGACCACGAGAAGGTCTTCGAGGAGCTCGTCGTGGACCTGGAGCCCGGAGAGAGGATCGACGAATCCCTCGACAGAGTCGTGGCGATGACGGATGTCGACGAGGTGCTCGTCGGGGCGAAGGGGGCACCGGCCGAGGCCCAGAGACGCATCTCGAAGAGCACGGCACCGACCCCCGTCCAAGAGGCGACTCAGGTTCAGACCGTGAGGGTCGGGATGGACAAGCTGGACGACCTCCTGGACGACGTCGGCGAGCTCGTCATCAGCCGCAGCAGGCTCGTCGAGAGGGCGCAGACGAGGGACGACCTCGAGCTGCAGGAGATATCCTCGCTCATAGACAAGCTCACCAGCGAGATCCAGTCGAAGGTCCTGGGCATCAGGATGATACCCCTGGACCTGGTGATGAGCAGGTTCCCCAGGATGGTCAGGGACCTGTCCAGGAGCCAGGAGAAGGACGTCGAGTTCCTCGTCGACGGGGGAAGCATAGAGCTGGACAGGACCGTCGTCGACCGCATAGCCGACCCGATAGTCCACATCATAAGGAACTGCATAGACCACGGGCTCGAGACCACCGAGGAGCGGGAGAAGGCTGGCAAGCGCCCGAAAGGGATGATCAGGGTCGCAGCATCGAAGCAGCAGGACCATGTGCTAATCGAGATCTCCGACGACGGCAAGGGAATAGACTTCGATGTCATCAGGCGCGCGGCGGTCTCCAGAGGCATCATGACGAAGGAGCAGGCGGCCGCGGCCCTGGGCAGGGAGCTGATGGAACTGCTCTTCAGGCCCGGGTTCTCGACGAAGGAGGAGGTCACCGAGATCTCCGGAAGGGGCGTCGGGCTCGACGTCGTCAAGAGGGGGGTCGAGGAGCTCGGTGGCACCGTCATGATCAACACGACGAAGGGAGCCGGGACCACCATCTCGCTCTGGCTCCCGTTCACCCTCGCCATAATCGACGCGATGCTCATCACCGTCGCCGGGCAGATGTACGCGATACCGATGAGCGTCGTGGCCGAATCTCACAGCTTCGAGCTATCGGACATCAGGCAGATACGGACGAGGGAGGTCGTCCAGCTAAGAGGCGAGGTCCTCCCACTCATCCGGATGCGCGACTTCTTCTCCATACCCAGGAACACACAGGAGCCCTCCGTCAACGCGATGGTCGTCCAGAGCCGCGAGAGGCGCGCCGCCCTGGCGGTCGACGAGCTATTGGGGCATCAGCAGATAGTCGTCAAGGGACTGGACCGCAGGCTGAGGCGGACCAAGGGCATCTCGGGCGGCACGATCCTCGGCAGCGGGAACATAGCGCTGATACTGGACGTCGACACGATACTAGGGGAATGACATCATGAAGGACTTCGACACGAACCGGGCGCTGGACATCATAAAGGAGTTCGCCAACATAGGCTCGGGCAACGCCGCCACCGCGCTCGCGTCCCTGCTCGACATGGAACTCGTGAACGAGGTCACCTCGTGCAAGATGCTCCCCCTCTCCGAGGTCCCCAAGGAACTCGGGGGCGAGGAGCAGATCGTGGCTGGCATCTACTCCCAGCTCTGCGGTGAGATGAGGTCCAGCATCCTCGTCGTGGTGCCGAGGAAATCGGCCGAGATGATGCTCCGCAGGGTCACGAAGGAGCCCGCAGACCTTTCGAGACTGACCCCGTTACAGGTCTCGGCCCTCAGCGAGATAGGGAACATCTGCCTCTGCTGGTACCTCGTCGCCGTATCCAAGCTCATCAAGCTCGACCTCATCCCAGCGCCGCCGGACTCGGCGGTGGACCTGCTCGGGGCGGTTCTGGACCTCCCGCTGGCGAACCTCGGGGCGACCGTTGACACGGTCATCGCGGTCCACACTGTCTTCAAGGCTCATGACGAGGAGTTCGACGGGTACTTCCTCCTGCTCCCGGAGCGACAGATGCTCAAGGCGATCATGGACAACATCGGAGACGCCATCAGATGAACGACCCCAGGCTCGTCGGGATAGCGCAGGTCGCGGTCGCGAAGTCCCCCGACGAGCTGTGCTGCCTCGGGCTTGGGTCCTGCGTCGCCGTGTTCATATACGACCCGCAGCTGAAGATCGGAGGCGTCCTGCACGCACTATTGCCGCGCGCGCCCGCGACCGGGGGGGACTCACAGACCAAGTACGCTGACACCGGCGTCAGGAAGCTCCACTCCGACCTGATCGCCAGGGGCGCTGTCAGGGGCAGGATGAGGGCCAAGCTCGTCGGGGGTGCTCAGATGTTCCCCAACCTCGACATCAAGACGAACGACATAGGCAGCGATAACTGCAGGGAGGCGAGGAGGGTGCTGCACGAGCTCGGGGTGCCGGTCATCGCAGAGGACGTCCATGGAAGGCACGGACGGTCGGCCACGTTCTCCATCGAGACCGGTAAGATTCTCATCAAGGGCGCGTTCCAGAAGGACAAGGTCATCTGACCGCCTGACTGCCATGAACGGGGCCGGAGAAAGGGTTTTGTACATGGAACGTCTAGACGTATGACGCCAGGAGAAGGCGGATGGCCGACGGTAGGTGTTCCGAAAGGGGCACCGGCTGAGGAAAGTCCCCTCTCCAAGAGAAGGTGGGCCGCCAGAGCGGCAGGGCGAGAGTCCTGGCAAGGGCGCAGAAACGGCACAGCCCAGGGATAACGCGATGATCCCCTCGGGGGTGAGATCTCCCTGGGACTTGGTGAAACGGCGACTCCCCACCGGAGCAAGCTCAAACGGCCGAATCGATTCTCATCGTCGGCGGGTAGAGTGCAATAGTCGAATGCCATCACCGTCGCAAGGCGGGAACAGAAAGGGGCTTATGTCCTTCACCTGGCACTACATCCTTGAGACGTCAGTGAATCCGTGACTCCGCAAGAGCTAGTGCATTCGACCGATCAAGCCCATCAACCGTCAGGATGTGACTCGACCTGCGATGGCATGGGGAGCGCCCTCTGGTACAGGCGCTGGTGCCACACAGGAATCATACCCATGCCGCGGTAGAGCTCCAGACCATAGGTGGTGTTCTCGGAATCGACGTGCAGTTCCACGGTCCTTCCCCCCCTCTCTTTCAGCGCCCTGAACGCGGTCTTCATGAGGGTCGAGGCAATCCTCCTGTTCCGCCACGCCCTGCGGACGAACACATGGTAGAGGTAGCAACGACCGATGACGTTGCCGTAGTCCGGGAAGCAGCCCACGCTCCCGACGATGGTGTCATCATCCACAGCGACGAACCACAGGTCCGGGACGTACATGTCGCCCCACGCTTCGAACTCCGCCTTCTTCCTCGCGACCCACTCCTCTGCAGGGACTGTCCGCATAGCCCCAATGGTCTCGGAATGCCTCCCCGTAGGCGAGCGCGTAGCCATTAAGATCGACGCCCATGTCCAGCCGGCGCACTTTGATGCCTTCAGGCGCGTCTGTCGAGTCCGATACAACCGCGGACAGTTCGACCCGCATCAGGGTCTCATTCCTCACATGCCTGAAACCCCGTGACTCGTACCTTTTCCGCTTGTCCAAGTCGTTCTCGTGGATGCGTGTGCCACTGCACATCCCCTTGTCGGGCGTCGCCCCGTCCTTGCGAGCGGTCCATTGGTATCTGTCGCACCAGTCAAGGACATCTGCCCACAGGCAGTCGTCGCCTGCATGGGCTGGATGGATGGTGACATCATGGAGCACATCCCACGCGGCGGGGAACTCCGGCGAATAAACCTGAGCGAACGCGACCAGCGTACCTTCTCGCAACAACCAGCACCTGGTATCGTCCTGCTGCTGGCCTGGGACCTTGAACCATGACCTGACTTCGCCAGGCCCGATTCGATCCTCCCCGTAGTAGTGCCTCGCGTGCGCGTTGATGAGGGCCACGATGGACTCAGTGTCGTCTATGGACGCGGCACGCGCCTGCCAAGTCTCCCGGGTCAGCGGCAAGTCTGCTCGAGCTCCGTCAGGGTAGTTGTGTCGCATATCTCCTCCGCGAACCTCACGTGCTCCTCGTTGTGGGATGCAATCCCGCCCTTCAGGACAAGCGGGCGGACGTCCCAGTCGAAGGCGCTCCAGTAGGTTGCCAGGATGCATCCGCTCGCGCTCAGCCCGACGATAACAAAAGTGTCACATCCTTCCCTCTTGAGCATCGCCCCGAGCTCAGGGTTTCCGAAGGCGCTCGCATGACGCTTCGTCGCTTTCAGGTCAGTAACCTCGACGTGGACTGAGGACGGAACCTCGTAGGACCTCGCGCCGGGGACGAGTCCATGACTCTCGTCCTTGGTGTATCCGACAATGATTGGCATCCCCCTCTTTCGGAACCAGTCTATCGCTTCGTTGATACGATCCAGGCGCGCCTCCACGGATTTCCGCAGGTCCTGGTTGCTGTCTGCGTCGTACAACCAAGCGTTCTGGAGATCCTGCACAAACAGTACAGGTTTCATGTGCATCCTTCAACCCCCGATGTCACTATCCACATTTAGCGCTTCCTGGCCTTGCCGCAGAAGGTTTATCTCGGAATCTGGCCTACCATGGTGCATGACTTTCACATACCGCAACCCAAAGGAGAGTGACCTTGACCTGATAACCTCCATCATGAACCAGTCAAGGAAGGAGACCGCATACCACAGGGACATCACGACGGCTGAGGTGAACGCCGAGACCTTCGACGACCCTGACTACAAGACCGAGGGAGTATGGCTCGCCTTCGACGGGGATGAAGCGACAGCATACGTGATAGCCGTCATAGAGCAAGGTCGCCTCGACGCTGGGTTGGATGATGGTTGGGTCGAGATTGACGTCATCCCAGAGAAGAGGGGACTCGGCGCAGAGGAGGAGTTGACAGACCTCGCGGTCGGATACCTAAAAGCCAGGGGTGTTGGGAAGGCCATCGCGAGAGCGGAGACGGCTGAGGGATGGAAACAGCAGCTCTTCTTGAAGGCGGGATTCGAGAGTGTAAGGCACTTCTATCGGCTCGCACAGAGAAGCACAATCGACATTCCCAATCTCAACATGCCGCCCGGGATAGTGGTATCCCACAGGATGCTGAAGGACCTCTCGGATGATGAGGTGGGCGAATTCGCAGAGGTCGTCGACGACACCTTCGCGGAACACTTCGACTTCGCCCCCGAGCCCGCATGGCGTTGGATCAAATGGAGGGACGCCTGCGAGGACCCCTGGATGATATCCCTCGCCAAGAGCGGGTCACGGAACGTCGCGATCTGCATAGCCGAGGACAGCCAGGTCTACAACAAGGAGCGGGGACTACGTTCCGGATGGATCAACGTCCTCGGCGTTCGGAAGGACCTAAGAGGGCGAGGCATAGGAGCGGCGATGCTTGTTGACGGAATGGAATGGCTGAGGAGCCTCGGACACGACACCATCCACATCGGGGTCGACGCGGAGAACGAGAAGGCCCTCGGTCTGTACAAGTCTGTCGGGTTCGAGGTCGAGAACGAGAGCCAGGTGTACCATCTCGGCCTCAGAGCATAGTCCGCACGAATGCGGACTGCAATCCTCAATCGCCTTAAGAGCGCGCACGCCAATCACCATCCCCGAAGGGAGATTACCGCGATGAGGGCGCTCGTCATCTACGATTCTGTCCACGGCAACACAGAGAGGATAGCTAAGGCGATTGGCGGTGCCCTGGGAGAAGGGGCGACGGTCTCTCGCGTGAATGAGACGAGCTCGGCCATCACAGAGAAGACCGATGTCATTGTCATAGGGTCCCCGACCCACGGCGGCAGGCCGACCCCGGAGATACAGGCGTTAATCGACAGGACGTCGTTCCAGGGCGTCAAGGTCGCCGTCTTCGACACCAGGCTCGAAGGCAGGATCATCCGGGCGTTCGGGTATGCCGCCCCGAGGATGGGCGACTCCCTCAAGACCAAGGGCGCGACACTCGTCGTACCCCCGGAGGGGTTCATCGTCAAGAAGACCAAAGGCCCGCTCAAGGAGGGGGAGATCGAGCGAGCAGCTACGTGGGCCAGACATGTAGACCTGGTCCCATGACGATAACCCTGCGCGCATGGGCACGAGGGAATCGGCATATAATTGGAACGCGCTAGTTGCGGGCAGGTGGAGGAGATGGGCGGCACCGTAGGACCATATCCACAGCCGTACACAATGCAGGATGAGCAACGAGCGACCCCACGGATTGAGCACCGTGCTCCTGGGGACCCCCGAACCGGGCACCTCAAAGTCTGGGTCGCACTCGCAATCCTCGCTTCGCTCGTGCTTCTTGGAGTCATGTTCTTCTGACGGAATTCAGAAGCTCCATCCTTGGGCGTCGATCACAGGCTAACAGGCCGCTTGTGCCAAACAGCCTCGGTCTCCTTCACGAAACCGAGGGACGTATACAACGACATCGCCCTCTCGTTCTTGGCCACGAGGCTGATGTTGATGGTGTCCATTCCCCTCTCGAGGAGCCATTCCATCCCGTCCGCCAGGAGCGACTTCCCGATGCCCGTCCGCCTGTGCCGCGGGAGCACTCCGAGCAACACGACCCATCCTGACTTCGCCCCGTTCTGGCGATTGAACTCGACGCTCTCCTCGGTCAGGCAGATCCCGGCTGGTCCATCCGTACCTGTCGCGAGGGTCACCATATACAGGTCCCTGCTCACATCCCTCATGTTGAGCAGCCGCTCCATCGGGGTGCGGACGGAGTTGAAGTGGTCCGCGAAGGCCTCATTCAGCAGATCGTTCATACTGCTGACATCCTCCTCCAAACAATCCTTGAGCATGCGACGCTCCAATCTGATACCTGGCACTGGCCGTAGCTCAGGGAGGGGGGCTCCGCCGCGGCGCATCAGGTCCCATATCCGGTAGTACTCCTCGAACGAATGAGATTTCGCGACGGACAGCTTCCAGATGTTCGCAAGCTCGACCCTGAATCTCGCCGTTCCGATCCCCTTATCCCTGAGTAGCGAAAGGCCCCAATCGATGAGCTCGTCCTCTATTCCCATCCCTCTCATCTCAGGGACGACCTCGATGTCGACTATAGCATCGTCCTTGCCCGCCGCCAACCTCATCCTTTCTATGATCGCCGAGGCCAGCGCGACCGGTTTGTCCCCGTCGAATGCGATCATGTTCGCAGCGGGGTCGTAATCAGGGTCCCTGAAGATGTAACCGAGTAGCTCCTCCGCACCGACCTGTCTCTCGTTCGGAAGGCCCGCCCTCGACCTTCGCATTATATCGGCTAAAGACTCGACGTCCTTCTCCGCTGCCTGGCGCATGACTACTCTGGCCACGGCTCCGTGTATGTCAGACTGCCAGATAATCCTTTTCGAGGCGCCCAGCCATCTCGTCACCCTACAACCGCAGGCGTGGCGCTCGTCACACGGACCTCATCGGTTCGGCCATACCCACATATAACGCCGTTATGCTCCTAGTCCATCGAGGGATTCAAATGGACTTGACCTGCCTGAAGGGAATCGGCGTGCAGAAGGCTGCGATGACAGGCGCCAGACTGGCACTGGCATGGACGTTCCTGTGGGCCTTCTTCGACAAGCTGCTGGGTCTAGGACACGAGACGAGCACGGAAAGTGCTTGGGTCAACGGGGGGTCCCCGACGGCGGGGTACCTCACCTACGCGACCTCCGGACCGCTGAGCGACTTCTACCAGTCACTCTCGGGCAACGCCATAGTCGAGGCCGCGTTCATGGGAGCGCTCCTCCTGCTCGGCGTGGCGCTTCTGCTCGGAATAGCCATGAGGGTTGCGGGATACGGTGGCGCGTTGCTCATGCTCACGCTTTGGTCGTCTCACCTGCCGCCGGAGAACAATCTCATCACGGACGACCACATAGTCTACGCGCTGGTCTTGATATGGATCGCGTACGCGGGCGCAGGGGAAGTGCTGGGCCTCGGGAAATGGTGGAAGAGCGGCGCCCTGGTGAAGAGGTATCCTTTCCTAGCCTGAGAGACGGGCCTACGGGCGTAGCGCCCCGCCCTTCCTCTCGGAACGGCCTAGTCTAAGGACCATCCTCTGCTCGTCATAGTACTGATTCGCTTCCTTGACCGAGTCACGGACGATGTCCTCGGGCCTGAAACCCAGCTTCGTGTAGAACGACTGCGCTCTCTTGTTGTATGCGAGGTACGACAGCTCTATGACCTCGATCCCCTTGAGCCGCTCGATGGCGAGGGACATCGTCATTCTGGCGAGTTCCGTTCCGACGCCCTTCTCCCTCACGTCCTTGCTCAGGGCGATGGCGAGGACGGCCCTGTGGCGCATCTTCCACCTCAGACGCGAGATGCTGCAGTTCCCCACTATCCGCCCGTCGCTCTCGACGAACAGCGTCGCCGTCGTCTTCCCCTTGACCTCCGCGAGCAGGCGCGTGACATACTCCTCCTCGTCCTTGAGGGTCAGCTTCCCGTCTACTAGGATGCCGGACATGGGCTCAACCGCAAGATCGTTGATGAACCTCAGGAGGGCCGGCGCATCGCCCCTGCGCGGCTCCCTGATGACCATGGAGGTGCCGTCCTCGGCTCTGAACACCGACCTGACCATGCTGTTGAATGGCGTCTCCAGGATGATAACCGTTTTGCACTCTACCCTTTGGTCCCGCCAAGCACCTTTTGGACTACAACCATCTGTTCCATGAGTCTGAACCCGACGGATGTGTAGAGCGTGAGCGCGCGCGCGTTCTCCGTGTCCACCCCTATGTGGATGGTATCGAGCCCACGATCGAGGAGCCAGTGGATGCCGTCGACCAGCAACGCTCTTCCCAGACCCCGGTGCCTCCGTTCCTTGACCACGCCGAGGTCGTCGACCCACCCCTCATTCGTCCCGTTCTCTCGGTTGTACAGTACGCTGTCCTCGAGGAACGTGACTCCGACCGGACGCGAGCCCGATTTGGCGATCGTGATGCAGAAGACGTCCTGAACGGCCATCTGCCACCTGAGCAACTCCTCCAAGGGTTTAGGGGCGTGGCCCCAGTGTTCCGCGAACACCTCGTTGTCGATGTCGAGGAACGCCTTGACCTGCTCCTTCGTTGCCTGCTTGAAATCGTACCGCTCGAGCAGCACGTCCGCCGGCAGTGGGGCATCCGGCAGCTCCTGACCGCTGACGAAGTCCAGATAGGAGAACCGCCGGACCTCCGTCAGTCCGGCCTTCTCCGTGACCCCCTTGAACCATGGATCTACAGTGTAGTAGCGCGCCAAGGCCTTCTCGACGCCGCGTCCCCGGAGGTAGTCCTCCATGAATGACATCAGCATCTCCTCGATGCCCTGACCGCGCGCCCGCGGCACAACATACAGGCGCATCCACCCCTCGTTCAGTCCGTGCTCGACCCTCGCCTTCGCGACGATGACCTCCCCGACCGCCAGGGGCGTGTCGCCGTCGAGAACGATCATTGCGCCCTTGGAATCGAAGTCCTCTGACCCAAATGTCTCCACCCGGAGCTCCTCCATCGTGATGGGTCTGTAGAACGGGATGCCTCGGTTCGACTTGTCGGAGACCTCCGCCATGAGGGGCAGATCAGCCTCTGTGGGATGCCGGCAGGTCAGGCGACTCATCATCGCACTCGTGTAGAACGAAGTGCGTAATGAACCTTGCCGACGGCCCTCAAACGACGACCACATCTTGACCGTCCGTGACGTACCATGCCCTCGGATGGGGCCCGCCCGTATCCTCGACGGGGAGGACGGGCCCGGGGCCTAGGAGGCGCCCGTCACCCGACGAGAGCCTCGACACACTCCCTGAACACACTCGTGTGGTGGTCGACGTCCTTGGCGGTGGTGTACGGAGATATGAGGGCCATGTTGTGGAACGGGGTCAGCAGTATCCCCCTGTTCAGCGCCATGAGGTGCATGAGCTTCTCGAGCTCGTGGTCCTTGGTGTCATCGTACTCCGTCCCGTTCCTCGGCGGCGTCGGCGTGAAGTGATACTCGGCCCTGACACCCAGCCTGACGACATGCCAGGGCATGTCGTATTCCTTGATGACGTCGTTGATGCCCTTCTCGAATCGCTTCGCCAGCGGGAGCATCTTCTTGAAGTTCGCCTCGGTTATGACCTTCTGCAGGGTTGCCCTCATGGCCGCAATCGCAAGGGCGTTGCCGCTCAGCGTGCCCCCCAAGCCGCTCTCGTCAGTCCCGTCAGACAGTATGCGCTCCATCACCTTGTCCGACACCTCCTGGCTGATGCCGAAGGCCGCCACGGGGACGCCGCTCGCCAGGGGCTTCCCCATCGTGATCATGTCCGGCTTGAGGCCGTGCTGCCTCGTGTACCCGCCTATGCCCGACGAGAGCGTATGGGTCTCGTCGATGATGAGCAGGGTGCCGTACTTTCTCGTCAGCCTTCGAGCGGCCTCGTGATAACCAGGGTCGGGCAGTATGATCCCGCGATTGGTCATCGCCGGCTCCATCAGGAGGGCTGCGACGTCTCGCGAGGCCAGTGCAGCCTCCAAGGCAGGGATGTCGTTGAACTCGACGACCTTGGTCGTTTCCCTGGGATCCACTGGCGGGCCCATGTTCCCGCTCCGGCAGACCACCTCGCCATCCACCAGGTTCACGAGGGTCTCGTCGACGGTCCCGTGATAGCAGCCGTTGATCGCGAGGATGTACTTGCGCTTAGTGACCTCCCTGGCGAGCCTGATGGAGAACCTGTTGGCATCGGTCGCGGTCATGGCTATCTGCCAGTATGGCAACCCGAACCTGCGGGAGAGCTCCTCCCCGACCCACACCGAGTCCTCTGTGGGGAGCATCATCGTGATCCCTTTGGAGACCTGCTTCCTGACGGCATCGACTACCGGGGCCGGCGAGTGGCCGAACATCGAGCCCGTGTCACCGAGGCAGAGGTCGAGGTACTTGATCCCATCCACATCGCGGATGTACTGCGCCCTCGCGTCCTTGATGAAGAGGGGGTAGGTGCCCGCCCAGCGGACCATCCAGTTCATAGGCACGCCGGCGAGCAATGACTTCTTCGCCCGCTTGAACAGCGCCTTCGACTTCGGGTGCGTCCTCTCGAACAGCCGTTCCTCCCGCGCGATTATCTCCAGTATCCGCGACCTGTCAACCGTCCTCATCCTCGTCACCGACCGCGCCCACATTGGCATCGAACGCGCCGTACAAATAGCCTTCGCCAGACGTCATTCCGCCACGATGCCCCCGGGCGTTTCGTCGCTTGGCCAATCTCACCTCTTGACATCCATCGTGATCCTGCCGTCCCGTATCTCCACTATGCGGTCCGTCTTCTCCGCGATGCGCCTGTCGTGCGTGACGACGATGAAGGTCGTCCCGAGGCGGTTGTTGATGTCTCTGAACAGCCTGTACAGGTTCTCGGTGTTCTCCGAATCCAGGTTCCCCGTCGGCTCGTCAGCCAGCACCAACTTGGGATTGTTCACGAGCGCCCGCGCGATGGCGGTGCGCTGCTGTTGCCCTCCGGACATCTGCGTGGAGAGGTTCCCCTTCACCTTGCTCAGGCCGACCAGCTCCAGAAGCTCGTCTGCTCGCGCGCGCACCTCGTCGGTCAGTCCCTCCTCCCGTATCCAGTAGGGCATCAGGACGTTCTCCCGAGCGGTGAACTCTGGCAGCAGGTAGTGGAACTGGAACACGAACCCGATCGTCCGGTTCCTCAGACGGGCCAGCTCGTTCTTGCTCAGGTCAGCCGTCCTCTGGCCATCGACGAGCACATCACCTCTGCTCGGCAGATCGAGCGTACCGATGATGTTGAGCAGGGTCGACTTCCCACTGCCCGAAGCGCCTATTATCGAGTTGAAGGTCCCCTGTTCGAAGCCGAGGTTAACGTCGGAGAGCACCTTGGTCTTCACGTCCCCGTTGACGTACTCCTTCTCGACACCCTTCAGAAGTATCACCTCAGCCATTCCGGATCACCTCCACTGGGCTCAGCCGGGACGATTTCCTTGCAGGGATGACCGCCGCTAGGGTCGCGGCCAGCACGGCTATCACTCCTGACCCGAGGATGAAAAGCAAGTCGAGATGCAGGTCTATCAGCGCGGACCCATCGGCGTTCGTTGCGAATGTCGTGAAGCTGTACAGCAGGCCCACGCCCATCGAGACCCCGATCACGGACCCGGCGCCTCCGAGCATGACCCCTTCGAAGACGAATATCATGCTCGCGGCACGGTCGGTGATGCCCATCGCCTTCAGAATGCCGATCTGCCTCGACTTCTGGACGACCTTGATCGCAAGAACGCTAGCGATGGCAATGACCACCGAGGCGAGGACGAAGACCTGGATCATGACACTCGACGCGGTCTGGCCCTGCAGCCCGCTCAGAAGCGCCTCATTCTGAGCCTTCCAGTTGTCCACCCTCAGGATTGACGAGCCAAGGGCGGATTCGACCTCCAAGGCGACCGCATCGGCTGCGAACACATCGGAAACCTGCACCTCGATCGAGGTCACCCCATCTCCCATCCCGAACATCCACTGCGTCGTTGCCAAGGTCGTGATCACCCACGCGTTGTTTATGCTGGCAACTTTGAGGTCGTAGAGCCCAGAGACGAGCAGGTACGAGTCCGAACCGTCGGAGAAGATCACTCTGACCGATTCCCCGACGGTCAAGTACATCATCTCTGCCAGGTCCCTTCCGAAAATGGCGTCCCCGAAGGTGGAAGGGATCTCGCCGGCATACATCGCGTCCTCGATCCCGTAGATGCGGTCGGCCGCGGATATGTCAAACCCTCTCACAAGCACTGGTGTGACCCTGCTGCCCACTGGCGTGAACGCATAGCCGTCAGCGGCTGCAGAGACCGCCGTGACCGAAGGGATGGAATCTATCTGGTCAACCATCGTCTCCCATTCGAGAATGACTGTCCCGTCCTCGTTCTCGACAGTGACATGAGGGGAGTTGCCCACGGTCCTCTCTACGAGGCTCGCCTGCAGGCTCGTTATCAGAGTGCCGACGAAGACCTGGACAGACACGCCGACGGCGATCCCTACCACGACGAGCATCGTCTGTAGCCTGCTGGACTTGAGGAATCTGACGGCAATCTTCAGAGGGAGCATGCTCACACCCCCTTCCTGAGGGCCACGATCTCCTCGAAGGTACGTACAATCGCGTCCGCCCCGACCTGCTTCACTGCCTCGGGATGCCTCTCGAACGCCCTTCCTCCCACGACTATCTTGATGCGGGCGTCCCCGCCGGCACGCCTGAGCGACGCGACGGCATTCTCTGCGGCGAACAGATGGTAGTAGTTCGTAACGCTGATGGCAACGACGTCCGGCTTGCCCGTTCGGACGGCCGACTCGATTACTGACAGAGGTGTGTTCGCCCCCACGAACACGGCGTCGAATCCCGCGAGGACGAAGTAGTCTGCCACCATGCGAGCGCCGAGCTCGTGCAACTCGTCGACAGGGCATACCACGAGGACCTTCCCGGCAGCGCCGACGCCGAACCTCGCGTCACGCTCCTTCAGGACGAAGGAGTGGCAGTTCTCAATGATCGACCGGACGATCGAGCTCCGGACATGCTCCCGCCAGATGCAGGTCGCTTCGTCGGCATCGCAGACCATCTGGTTCAATGACGGTGCCAGGAACTGCGTGTACAATGCGTGGACGTCCACGACGCCTTCCGACAGCAACCTCAGGCAGTATGCGGTGCTCCGCCCACGGTCTTCCCTTTCAAGTAGCTCGATGAACTCGCCGTAACGAGGATGCGTTGTCATACCCAGGTCGAACCTCCCCTCCGCTCACAGAAGCGCGGTTGGAGCATGGGATTGCAGCCGATAAATAGGATGCTCCGAACGCGAGAGGGGCTACCAGGGGCGTGCCGTCAGGCGTGCCTTGGTCGGCCCGCGTACAGCCAGATGATGTCCTGTCTCGAGATCACGCCCACCACGCGCCCCTCCTTCACCACTGGCAGGCGGTTCACGCTGTGCTCTGCCATCAGCTTGATCGCGCGGTCCAACGAATCGTTCGGGCCGAGCGTGAATGGGGTCTGCGAGGCAGGGATTATCGTTGATACGGGGCTGTCCGAAACCGCACGCATGGCCTCTCCCAGGAACCGGATGCGCTGCCTCTGCGCTTCAGCGTCCCCGGAACTCTCGCATGAGGCCTCGTGGACCGCACCGGCCTTCTTTGCCCGGTCCATGATCGCACGGTTGATGTCAGTGACGCTGAGGACGCCGACGAAGAGGCCAGCATCGTCCACCACCGGGGCGCCGGAGACGTCCTTCTCCATGAGGAGGAGCCAGACACATGCGATCTTCTCCGATGCCTTGACCGTGATCACGTCCTTTGTCATCACTGTCTCGACGCTCGTGTACCTCATGCGCCCGGCGGCTCCGTCCATGTTGTCAACACCTCTTCCAGCGTCTCACCGATCTGTCCTCGACATCATCCAGGGTCACATACCTTCCATTGAGTACGCAGACCTTGGCAGCTCCTCGCCCAGCCCGACGAGCTTCCGGACCATCGGACCGTAGTGCCCGTCCCTGAGCTCCTTGGTCGCGGCGGTCGACACCAGGGATATGCTCGGGTCTCCCTTAAGGACGCCGCTCTCCATCAGGGGTTTCATCATGCGCTGCATCTCGGCCAGGTAGTCGCGGTAGTCCTTGAACATGTAGGTCGCGTGCGCCTCGGTGTCCCGCTCGAGGGTGAACCAGGACATGTTGACCCAATCGAGTCCGGACAGCTCTGCCCTCTGGGCCGCATCGATGTCCGGTTTGAACCTGATGTGGACGTACGCGATCAACTCGATGTTCCAGAGGACGAGCGGGATGATGCATGTCCGGGTGTACATCCCCTTCCTCTTGAGCCGCTTCCGGACGTTCGTCACGGTCTGCCTCGAGCGGCCCATGATCTGGGCAATCTGAGCGTCCGTGGCATGCGGGTACTCGACCAGGCTCACGAGCGTGCGTTTCTCCACTGGGGAGAGGATGGCGCATTCTGGCTGGAGACGGACCGGTCGATTCGGCGCCGGGGGCGGGACATCCAGCCCGAAGATCCTGTGAAGGCCTGGGGCGAAATTGTACGTATAGCACACCCTGGAGATGGCCAGGGGGTAGTAAGCCGCCCTCAGGTCTGCCCTCTCAGATGCATGGTTGTTTGAGAAGATTCTCTCGTACCTATCGAGCGACACCAAGTGGTCGGAGAAGTCCCGGTACACCCCGCTCATCATTATGAACCCCTCACCGGAGGCGCTGTCGAAGACCTCTGGGGTCTCATCGAGGAATCTCAGATGGGTCTGGTCCTTCACGTCCCTGGGGACTGCTGGGTTAGTGGAGCCGGACACCTGGATGAACATCTGGCATCCGAGCCTGTGGAATGAGGGGGTGTTCGTGAAGTAGATGAGCCTGGAATCCATGAGCCTCCTCCGGATGGAGGAGACCGTGCTCTCCTTCATCCCGCATCGTTTGGCCAGTGCAGCGTCTGTAAGGTTCGCGTCCTGCATCAGCCCGAGTATCACGAGCCTTTCCGACTCCCTAAGCGCCCTCTCCATCGGCTGGGTGCATCGCACTACGCAATAGAGTATGTTGCGTCGGTCCGTGGCGAAGAATCCCTATTCTCTCCGCCGCCCGTGCCGAAAGGATGACAACGGGACTACTGACTTGGCGGTTTCGCATGTCGTTCGAGCCTCGTATGCAGAACGGCAGTCCGTTGACCCCGGTTTCCACTGGATTCGGGCATTCGTTAACGCCGCATTATTTAAAATACGAACTATGTCGATACACCCACAGCTTAGGGGGAGAGGCTGCTCCCTACTCTCTGGGGTGAGTCAGGTTGGGTGAAGTATTCGCAAGAAAGGCCAGTGGGCTTGTGCGAGAAGCTTCTTTGCTGGACACCTTCGGCATCGGGTTCATGAACAACACTCTTGGTGTTGGGATATGGACCATGGCGAGCTGGGGGTTGTTCATCTCTCCGCAAGGGAACATGTTGTTGGGCTCTCTGTTGGCGTCCCTGATGTGCATCTTCGGGATTGCATTTGTGTGGGGATTCCTGGGTGGTTCGATGCCGAGGAGCGGAGGCGACTACATCGCCAACTCGAGGATCATACACCCTGCTGTGGGCATCGCGATGTCGATGACGAACGCAGGGTTCGTGATGACCTTCTGGATCGCCACTCTTGCACCGTTCTGCGCCGATCCAGGCATGACGTCCTTGCTCTCATCTATCGGGGCAGACCAGGGTCTCATCGACTGGTTCGCGTCAGCTGAAGGGGTGGTGGCGGTCGCATCGCTGGTCAACATCTGGGGGTTCTTCATAGTCATCACAGGGCTGAGAGTCTACAACATGAACCAGAGGGTGATCATGGTACTGGCGTTCTTCACCCTCATCGTTACGGGGATAGTCCTCACGACCAGCAGCCATGCGGATTTCGTGAGCGCGTATGATTCCCAGGCGGCGATCGACGGGTCAATGACGTATGACGAGACGATCGCAACGGTCAGGGATGTCGACGGTGTCGACCTGGCAGGGCCGAAACCAGGGTATGACCTCGGGGCGACCCTGGCGCTGTTCCCCGCGATAGCGTGGGCGACCGCGTACGGATACCAGATAACATTCATATGCGGAGAGGTGAAACGGCCTCAGCGGAACATCATTCTGGGACAGGTCCTCGCAGCCGTCATCCCCGCTGTCTTCCTCGTGTGGTTCTCCTGGGGACTCGTGGACGTGATGGGCCAGGATTTCCTCGGAGCGATGGCATACATAGACAACGCCGAGGGGGGCGCCTCGATCGATGCGTTCACACTATCCGTGGGGAGCAACACCTACAGCATGATATCGCTGCTGACCGACAATCCGATAGCAGAGTTCTGCATAGGATCCGTCTTCATCTTCTTCAATCTGTTATGCATGCCCATATCCTATATCGCGTTCAGCCGTGCGGCGTTCGCTTGGGGGATGGACAGGTTGGGGCCGATGTGGTTCACGGACGTGAGCCCGAAGTGGCACTCTCCAGTGAAGAACAGCATCCTGATGCTGTTCATGAGCGAGGTCGGGATATTCATATACGCATACTGGGCGGCGGCGCTCGATGCCATTGCGATCGTCGCACTGGAGGCGATGTCGGCCTGGGGTGTGATGGCCCTGTCCGGGCTGCTGTTCCCGTACGTCAAGAAGACCAAGACGATATGGGAGGCGTCACCATACAAGTTCCACTTAGGCCCCATCTATGTCATGACGGTGGCGTCCCTGGTCAACCTGGCTTTCGTGGGGATACTGATATACTACTTCTTCACGGAGCCCGAGCTGGGGGCGATATCGACCTGGGGATCCATCGTATACATGACGATATGGGTCTTCGGAGTGCTCTGGTATGTCCTCTGGGTCAGACACTGGAAGAAGCAGGGGATCGACCTGACGATGGCATGGAAGGAACTGCCCCCCGCGTGAGCCATGAATGGGACGCGGGCAAACCCTTTCGACAAAACCCTTCCTATTTTCAATCCACCTGTCTTCGACCCGGCATCCCTTATGACTTGGGTATCACATGGTAGTGGTTGTAGGATTTCTTGAATATCCCGAGGCTCTTGGGCCGCCACTTGTCGACGACCTCTATGGATTCGTAGTCGTCGAAGTACAACACGAGGCCGTAGTAGTTGGGGTCCTTCCCGCTCCTCTTGGCCTCCCTCGCCAGGGACCTCATCATCCTGCTGACGCAGTCCTTCATCTTCTCCCGGGCGGGCGCGTAGCTGTCCATGGTCTCCTCCTCGTACGCGATTATCTTCTTCCTGATGCGATAGTCGAGCAGGGAGACGATGTTCAGGGCGCCCACAACGACCAGGACGGTCCCTATGAGGATGTAGAGGCCGATCCCGGAGAGGAAGTCCGCACCAAGGGTTCTGCGCCATATGGGCACCAGCTGGAATGAGATGAACAGGACCACGAAGATCATGGACACCTTGTTCAACAGCTTGACCACGCTCACGGTCCGGATGAGCTTCTTGACGCCCGGTATCTGCATCGGCATGTCGACGATCTTCTCCGCCGACGGCCTCGCCTTGACCCACATATCGTAGAACTCGGAGAACCGGGACTTCTTCAGGGCGGAGAACTGGGCCTCTATCTGCTCGACGTCCTTGCGCCTGTACGCCCTTATGTCGTCGCAGAGGACCACGCACCGCGCCAGAGATGTTTCGGGATCATCCACGGCCTGCTTACGACCGAACATGAGTCAGCATTCCCCTGAACAAGCGGATGGCCGCAGATGGGCTATGTTGTTTATTATGGGTTCTGTTGCGAAACCAGGCAGCGGCCATTCAAGCCGCAGCCCCCTCGCGACTCGCTCCATTCGGCTCCGACCGTGCGCCCTTCCCAGGGTCGTAGAGGGTCATCATCACGTCACGCTGGAGCGCGCCGGGGTCGAACCGTAGACCCCCTACCATCTCCTTCGAGACGGCTGTATGCAGCAGGTTCAGGCTGGCGTTGATGTGCCTGTCGAGATGCCAGCCGCACTCACATGCGAACTCGGTGCCCTTTCGGGAATGTTGTATTCTCCCACACATCGGGCACTTCCTGCTGCTGTTCCTCGGGTCCACCTTCAGGACCGTCACCCCCCTCCACCTGGCCTTGTACTCGATGAAGTGGTGGAGCCTCCTCCTCGGCCACATGCTCAGCCGTCTGTTGAGGGTCTTGTCCGCTCTCGGCTTGAAGACCCCTTTGAGGTCCTCAAGGACTATCGCCGCCTTGTTCTCCTCGGCGAAGTCGAGTACGGCGTTGGCCACCTGGTGCATACGGTACTCGACCCGGTCATGCTCCCGCTTCCCCTCCCGCCTCGACAGTCGTCTCGAGGTCCGGCGGTCATGGGACTTCTTCGTCTGGAGGCGCTTCCGCCGGTCATGGTGCCTCTGTTGTATCGCGGCCACCTGTGGGAAGGGTGCCTTCACGGGAACGCCTTTCCCTTCACAGACGAACACCCCGTCGAGGCTCCTCTCGTTCGTGTCGAGGGAGACCACCGATTCCGGGACATACGGTCGGGGCTCCATCTTCCTGAAGGCAATCAACACCCTGTCCGGGAAGAGCGTCAGGGAGCCGAGAGAATAGGAAGGGTCGTCCAGGAAGCTCCTATGATACCTGCTCAGGACCAGCCTGAGCTCGACATGGCACCCGGCCCGGACCGGGAGATCGATTACGCCCTTCTCCCGGTCCAGCCTGTATGCCTGATTCACCGCCTTCATGAACGGCCGCTTGACATACGGGATCTGGTCTACCGTTCCTTTCCTGGCCTTCTTCCGATGGTTCTTGAGGATGCTTGCAGCGACTTCGAACACCGAGACGAGGTGCTGAGCGTACATGCCAGGATGCTCAGTCCTGAAGTCTTTGTATGCCAGCTTGTGCAGTGCGTACCTCGATGTCGCGCGCGTCTGCAGTCCCGCCCTTATGGCACGATTCACGGCAAGGCGGAAGTCCTCGAGGAGGAACCTGGCCTGGACGGGCAGCTCGTCCTCGAGAGGAAAGGACACCGCCTTGACGAGCATCGGATGTTCCTAGGCTGTCGTGGTGTTTGTTCCCATCCACTACATGTAACATCTGCCCTTTCGCGCTTTCCTTGAGCACCCCTGCCGCCGGGGACATCCCCAGGGCATCGGCTGAGAGAGTGAACGACCACAAGATATCGGCGAGTCACGTTCTCCTGCAAGATCAGCGCCCTGGCAAGAGGGCGTGGGTCGATACAGCGAGACATGGTACAAGAAACGGTGCAGGGACAAGGCGTCGATGGTCCGACGTTGTTCGACTGGCTCTGAGTGGGGGTTTCAATCGCCGGAGTTCTGCAACAGAGCCATTATGACATCCGCACGCGCCGGAGCACGCGACAATCGAGAGCCTGGCCCAGGCTCAGGGCATGGTGGATTCGGTCTCTCGGATTGCCTGCTCGAATATGTCAATCCCAAGGTCCAGCTGCTCCTGTGAGATGATCAGTGGAGGGGCTATGCGGAACACGTTCCCGAACATCCCGGCCGTTATCATCATGAGACCCTTCTTCCAGGCGAGACCCTGGATCTGAGGAACGTACAGCGGCTCCTTGGTCTTCTTGCTCTTGACAATCTCGACGCCGATCATCAGCCCCTTGCCTCTCACGTCGCCGATGATCTCGTACCTGTCCTTCAGCTCCGACAGGCGCTTCATTGCGTGCGCGCCAAGCACCCTCGACCTCTCGGAGAGGTTCTGCTCGAGTATCTCCTTGACATTGGCCATACCAGCAGCCATGCTGATTGCGTTCCCTCCGAATGTGGATGAGTGAGAGCCAGGCCTCCAGACGTCCATCACGCTCTTCTTCGCCACTATCGCTCCCAGCGGTATCCCGCCGCCCAGCGCCTTCCCCGTGATCAGTATGTCAGGGACCGTTCCCGTCGAGTTGCACTCCCACACTTCGCCCGTCCTCGCCAGACCGCTCTGCACCTCGTCGGCGACTAGGAGCATCTTCCTTTGGTCGCAGAGCTGCCTCAGGCGCGGCATGAACTCCTTCGGGGGGACGATGTACCCGCCCTCGCCTTGAACGGGCTCCACGAAGACGGATGCGAGGTCGTTGCTCGGGCCTCCGAACTCAAGAATCCCCTTCTCGAGATAGTCGACGCACAGGAGTCCGCACGAGGGATATTCCTGCTTGAACCAGCACCGATAGCAGTACGGGTACGGCGCGAAGAAGATGCCTGGAGCATACGGACCGTGGCCGTACTTGTACTTGACACGGCTGGCCATCGCCAGCGCGTTCCCTACGCGCCCGTGGTACGAGCCCATGAAAGCTATGTGCTCGCTCCCTTTCGTGTAGTACCGGGACAGTTTGACCGCGGCCTCAACGCCCTCGGCACCGCTGTTCCCGAAGAACTGTCGATTCAAGGGCCCCACCGGGGGATATCTTGGCCAGTAGCTCGGCGAACTCGGCCTCCTTATCGAAATATGCGTCGTTCGCAAGCGAATGCGTGAGGCACTCCGCCTGGTCCTTGATCGCCTGGACGACCCTCGGATTGGACCATCCTGCGTTCAGAACGGATATGCCAGACGAGAAATCAAGATACACATTCCCGTCCTCGTCCATGATGGCCGCCCCGGATGACCGCTTCATGGTGAACTGGAAGAGGCGGTCGTATGCGTGGGATACGTACTTCCGGTCCTTTTCTATGATGACCTTGCTCTTCGGCCCCGGTGGTGGCACCGTCAGATTCGGCGCCTTCCTAGCCCAGTCGGCGACCCATTCAGGCAAGCTGAGATCCATGCTGACAACCTCCCTACCCACGACGCTCGCGCACACGCAGGCGTTGACCATTACATACTGCAAGAGTTATTAAGATTGCTGGGAAAACAGCACACTGGCATCGAGAGCCAGACAAGTACTCTCCGGCATTTCCGCTGACCTCATCTCGCGATTCGGCACCACTAATATCCATGCATGCATGCGCTTCCTCGACTTCCGGCGGGCATCTATGGCTATGTGCCCAAAGACAGACCATTCAGAGACGAGACGGAGCAGGTCGGTGGCGTTTCGCTACGTGGGCGCATGCAGACTGACTCCCGGGCAAGTAGTGGAGAGCGTGTCGACGCGCCGGCCTATGCAGGTGGTTGAGCAGAGGTTCTTGAGCGCGGTCCACTGGTTCGTCACTATGGTTAAATACGCTCAATCACGTTGACTGGACAAGTGTCTAGGAGGGGGTCGTTTTGAGCAGCATGAGGCTCTTCTTCGTCACGGACCTGCATGGTTCCGAACTGTGTTTCAGGAAGTTCATCAGCGCGATATCGATATACAAGGCCGATGCGGCCATCGCGCTCGGCGACCTCGCAGGGAAGATGGTCGTCCCCGTCATGAACAACGGGAACGGGACTTACGATGTCAATTTCCTCGCCCAGACAATCCACCTGAACAACGAATCCGAACTACAGAAACAGATTGAGAAGATCAACGCGATAGGATTCTACCCCTACATGACCGACAAGCGGGACTATGATGCGCTCCAGCAGAAGCCAGACGAGGTCGGCACCATATTCCACAGGCTCATCAATGAGAGGGTCCAGCACTGGATAGAGCTCGCTGACGAGAAACTCAAGGACACCAAGGCGAAGGTATTCATGGCGCCTGGCAACGACGATCCATTCGAGATGGATGCCATCCTTGAGGCTTCGAAGACCATCAAGTCGGCTGCGATGAAGAACCTGGACGTCCTCGGCTACGAGATGATCACTCTCGCACACACGTCGCCGACTCCCTGGGATACCCCGCGTGAGTGGAGCGAGGAGGATATGGCGAAGAACATCGATAAGCTGGCGGCGACCGTCAGGGACAAGCAGCGGGCCATATTCAATTTCCACGACCCACCCTACGGGACAATGCTCGACTACGCCCCCAAACTGAAGGACAACCGACAATCTGCCGGTGAGACGGAACATGTCGGGAGCACCGCCGTCTTGGAGAAGATAAAGCAATACCAGCCGTTCCTCGGGCTTCACGGGCACATACACGAATCACGTGCGATCCAGTACGTCGGAAGGACCTTCTGCGTCAACCCTGGCAGCGAGTACGGCGAGGGCGTACTGCGGGGGGTCCTGCTCACGCTTTCCGATACAAAGATGAAGAGCTACGTCTTTACCTCGGGATAGTGCCCGTGGGGACGAGCACGCTCAGGAGGGTTCGAGATGACGGTCCGTCTCCCAGCAGACATACCGATTGAGGAATATCCTGCGCCAGATGTGTTCCTCGACGAGGCGAAGACCCTCGTCGCCGAAGCAGCCAAGAGGAGCCTGACCCTCAGGGTGATGGGGGGCATGGCGATATACATGCACAGCTTGGAGCAGGAGGACCTATGGAAGCGCCTCGCCAGGCTCGGGGCGAAGGCCTTCACAGACATAGACTTCGTCGCCTACGGGAAGCAGAGCAACGACCTGCTCAACTTCGTGCAGTCGAGGGGGTACAAGACCGATCCGAGGTTCCTATATCAGTTCGGCAAGTCACGGCACATCTTCTTCGGGGGCAGGGTGCCCATGGTCGAGATATTCTACGACCAGCTCGCCATGAACCACACGATAAAATACGCCAACAGGCTCGAGAAGGACCCGCTCACCGTGCCCCTTGGCGAACTCATGCTCCAGAAACTCCAGATAGTCAAGATCAACGAGAAGGACATCAAGGACCTGATCGTGCTGTTCAGGGCTCACGACATCGGGGAGAGCGACAGCGAGACGATCAACATCCATGTCTTCGACTTCGTCGACCTGTTCAACGACTGGGGATGGCACTACACCGCGACGATGAACCTGAACAAGGTCAAGAAGGCCGCCTACGAGTACCCTCAGCTGTCCCAGGACGACAGGATGATCGTCGGCCAGCGGATCGACAGACTCCTGTCCCACATCGAGAGCAAGCCCAAGAGCTTCAAGTGGAAGATGCGCTCGAAGATCGGCACCAAGACCATGTGGTACAACCCGGTCGACGACTGGTGAGGTCGGGGCTCACTTGCCTGGCCTGCCCGCCGGCCCAAAGCCCTTCGGGACGAGTCGCTCCATCACGGCCTTCACGATTATCGGCCACGCGATGGTCGCATCTGCGAAGACCTCCACGTACTTCCCGCCCTCGGCCCTAGGCCGGATCTTGCCCCAGGAGACGCCCTCCGAGTACGTGCAGCCTGACAGACCGCCCCAGTGCACAGGCTCCGGGCAGATTCTGACTGCGTAGTCGAACCTCTTGAACCCGCCACCGACGCCGACCCGCTTGTTTATGATATCGAGGTATGGCCCGACCTGCTGTGCCCAGTTCCTCGGCACGCCACCGCCTATGGTGAGTATACCGAGCTTCTTCGAATCGAGGACGCGCTGCGTGTAGTCCTCAAGGTCCGCGAACGCATCGAACCTGATCCCCTGCTTGCCAGCCATCTTCATCCTGCGGAGGTAGACCCCGAAGTCCAGGCCCAGCTCCGAGTCGGTGAAAGACGGGACGTAGACCGGGACCTTGCGGAGGAACGCGGACTTCAGTATACCGCGCTGATCATCCGTCGTGTTCTTCGCCAGGTACTCGCCGATGAGCCAGTTCAGTTCGTAGCTGCCCATCGACTCCTTCTTCCCCGTTGCATCCTCCATGACCTTCCTGAAGATGACCTCCATGTCATCCAGACTCTGTTCCAGCTCGATCGTGTCGTAGATCCTGTTGTACCCCTTCAGGTACAGCTGCACGTCGTTCATCGCCTCGTCGTGCTTGAAATGCGCGCGACCGGTCGACTCGACCATCCCGTGGGCCATGATCGCGCCAGTCGAGATGACGGCGTCCACCATGCCCCAGTCGATCATATCGCAGACCACAAGCCCCATCTTCGCAGGCGTCATCGCGCCGGAGAGCGTCAGGACCCTCAGACAGTTGTCGTCCTCGACCATGGACTGCACGACCTCGGCCGCCTCGCCGAGGTTCCTGGCCCCGAAGCTGCATCTCGACATGCCGTCGACGAGCTCCGACACGGTATGGCACTTAGTCAGATCGAGCGACGTCAGAGGCTTCAGTTTGTCGCTGACCCCGTCGCTGAGACCCTCGACCTTGCGGACGCTCTTGCCCTTGCCTGTCCTCGACATTGAAATGAACCCTCCCTGCGGACGAGACTGAGTTGCGTGGATATCACTGCTTCGGCGTCTCGGCTGGGACGTCGGTCGCAGGCTGCTGCCCGTAGTCTCTCGGTGACGAACACCGCCGCCGCGACGACGGTCGTGAACAATCCGACCTTGTCGCCTTCAGCGGTCTTCGTGACGTTCAATGTCTTCACGATCTTCCCGCTGATCTTGTACTGGTTCTCCCGCTCATCCCAGTCCTGGTCGAAATCGAACGATATGCCCAGGGTCGTCGCGAGCATGGTCGCCGCAAGATCCTCCGCCATGTCACCGGCGACATCGGCATTGGACCCGAAGGCGTGATGCTCTGAGATGTAACCGTAGTGAGCTCCGTCCGCGGGGATAGCCGCGCCGACCGCCGCGGCGACCATCCTGTTCGGCTCGTTGGTCGAGTTCCTCGACATCACGACGAACAGGATCTGGCCAGGGTAGAGTTCCTTAAGCCCCTCTTCCTTGGACACGACCTTGCATCCAGGTGGAAGAATGCTTGACACTGACACCAGATTGAACTTCTCGATGCCCGCATCCCGCAGGGCCATCTCGAACGACTGCAGTTCGTACTTGTGCCTTCCGACTCCCTTTGTGAAGAAGACTTTCTTGGGTACTATTGGCATTAGCTGAACGCATTGTGCATCCGTGTTCTTAAAACTATTTCTCGGACAAGTTTTTGAGATTTTCTGGGCGACTGACGCGAAGTCCGCTCCTCCTAAGCGCACCATCGGCCCTCAATGAGATCTCACATCGCGGACCATCGAATCCAAATCTTCGGAGCGAACCTCGAACGAAGCATCCTCCGCGAAGGGGGATCCCTTGCCGTTCGAGCACCTTCGGGAACGAGCGGAACTCACTCTCCTTCAGAGCGAAGTCGAGAACCTCCTGCGGACATGCGCGGCTCGCGCCGTGCACAAGCAGGGTGCGCGAAGAAGACTGCATAGAGAGTGACGACCGTCGCACGGGTGAGCGCGTACCCGAGCAAGCCGAGGCGCGCGCCCACAACAGTCACAGGACCTCAATCCCGAACACGGCAATCGAGAGGATTGACGTCAACGCGATCGTCTCGCGAGCAGCTAGCAGCGAGAAAACTCATGTGACGGGCAAGAGCATGCGCTCATGGGTAGAAAAATAAAAAGAAGAGAGGGGGGGAAGTTCTGGGTACTGTTTGGGCGTTCTAGCATTATATAACCCTGCGCTTCGTCCCTTGAACGACGCGATTCTGATTGGCGAGAGTTAAAATACATCCCCTATGCCACAGGCCCTACTGACGGCGTGGATGGACACAATTGTCCGAATCATCGACCTTCGTCATCTAGCGGTCACAGGTGACGGGAGGGCGGTGACCCCTGTGCAACCTGCCTCAGCACACTGTACAACGCGCGCGGGATCTCATCGAACTTGGTCACCTCGTACATCCGTCCCCTGCCGCTGACGGCCATCGCCTCGCACACGGAAGGACGGCAGTCGTGACTCTCGGTCATGACCACGAAGAGTCGCCTGTATGCCGCCGCGGCATCCGACGGATCCGCTCCCACCGTGTAGTTCCCGTCGGTTATCAGGACCCCGACCTGGTTCCTCGTCTCCGCACGCTGCAGTTCCTCCTTGCCCTTCCTGAGCGCAAGCTCGAGGTTGGTGTATCCTGCGGCGCACGATTCGAGGAGATCCGAGATGAGGTCATCGAGGCCTCTCGCCTGGTCGATTCGCTTGACGACTGTGGGACGGTCGTTGAACGTGATGAGGAGGTAGTCGATGGTCTTCATCCTGAAGGCGAGCACAGCAATCGCCGCGGTCGCCATCGCGAGCTTGTCTCCGCTCATCGAGAGACTCGCGTCGAGCATCAGAGCGACGGCCGTCTGCCTCGGTTCCCTGCTCTCGACGACGATGTCAGAGGGCTCGGGTCTGTGCTTCTCCGCCAGGTTCTCGAGCGTCGCATCCAGGTCGATCTCCGAATCCTCGCCGACGCGGAACTCGTGCCTCATCACCCTCGTCGGTATCGAAACCGGGCCGAGCAACTGCAGCACCTTCCGGATGGTCGCGCGGATTGCCATCCTCTTCGCCATCTCGACCATGGCGGGGCTCGAAAGCATGGGGCGCAACAGCGAGTAGTTCTGCGCGATGACCCACCCGAGATCGTCCCCTTCCACAAGGCAGGATGGGAGGCTGGCATCCACGATCTTCGCAATGTCACCGACATCCACAGACCTCTCGCGTCGGCCAGCATCCCCACGGGCTCCGTTGTCACGTCTCCGTGGGTCCTCGATCGTCCGTAGCTCCGGGGTCGCCTGGGAGAAGCACTCGTCAACAATCTGGTCGATGACCTCACCGACCTTGGCTTGGGATTCCTCCCTCAGCTCGATGCGTGTCGGGAGCGACATGTGGCTGGCCTTCCTGACACCATCTGGCATATCGGGGGAGAGCTGCGGCGCGAGCTTCACTATACTCATCGCGGCTCTGACGCTCGCCCCCCTCCGGATGTTGGGGTGGTCCCTCGTCCTCCTAGCGATCCACACGGCACGGGCGACGAGCTCCTCCGACGCACCAGCATGATGGCGCATGACGATCTGGAATTCCTCGGCCTCGTCCTGATAGTCAAGGAGAAGCAGCTCGAACCTATCGGATAACGCCTCAGATATCGCCGTCGTGGCTACGAACTCCCTCGGATTCTGCGTCGCTATCACGACGAAACCGGGCAATGCTCTGACCACACCGACCTTGGGCACATCGATCATGCCCTCGTCCATGGCGGGGAGGAGTATGTTCTGGACACCCTCGGGCATCCTGTTCATCTCGTTCACGAACAGGACTCCGCCGCTCCGCATCGCCTCGGTGAGCGGACCTGGGACGAACGCGTCCTGGATGTAGCCCTTCTCGAGAACGACGGGCGGGTCAAACCATCCTGCGAGCTTCTGCTCCGTGTACCTCTCGTCCCCGTCGACCCTGAAGACCGGTCTTCCCAGGTGCCGAGCGACGGCAAGGGCGAGAACGGTCTTCCCAACCCCGACAGGACCCTCTATGAGCAGGTGACGGGAGGAGCGGAGGACAGCCAGGGCCCGCTCGACCTCCGTGTCCCGCCCTATGATCCCGTGGGCCGCCCTTATCCCCTGCACCTCATCCTGGTGGATCATCTGAGAACTCCACCGGTGCATGGTCGCGGACTGTATAAATTGTTGGCCGGACTGAGCGGACGAGATGCCTATGGCAGCGGCAGGATGACTACGAAGACGCTCCCCATGGAATGGTCGCCATAGACGCGGTTCTCGAGCCATATCTTCCCGCCGTATCTCTCGACGAGGGATTTCACAAGCGAGAGGCCCATGCCCGCCCCCTTCGCCTTCTGGAGCGAAGGACGCTCCATGCGGTGCATCTCCCTGAAACCCCTGGTGAACGCCATCGGCTTCAGATCGTCCGGGATGCCAACGCCCCTGTCAACGATTCTGATGCGGGCATACTGCTTCCCCTCGAACTCCGTCACATCCACCAGGACGTCTATGACGACCTCCTCGTGCTCGTCGTATTTGATGGAGTTGCTGACGAGGTTGTAGAAGACCTCCTCCAAGAGGTCATCTGCCATGACCCACACATCTCCCTCGGGCATCTTGGTTCTGACATCGATCTTCTTGCTCAGGAAGACAGCACGGGCCTCCGCCACGACCATCCCTAGCGACTTGCCGAGGTCCTTGGGGACTATCTCCGATGTCTGCTGCTCGAACAGCTGCGCCGACCGACGCACGTTCCGGATCAGGTGGGAGATGCTCTTCGTGCTCTCGAGCGCCGATGAGAGGTACTTGTACTGGACCGGAGAGACCTGGGTGGTCCCCAGCACCAGCTCGACGTACGCCGTCACCGGGTTGATGAAGTTCCCGACGTCGTGCGTGAGGAGGTCGAGATACATCTTGACCTCGCTCCTGGCATCGCTCATCTCCCGGAACATGAGCGAATTGTCTATTGCGATGGATGCGACCGTAGAATAGGTCTCCATCGCCTGTATCATGTCCTTCGTGGGGATCCGGCCATCCATCGGATAATCGAGCTGCAGATAGCCCGTCATCTTCCCTTCCCGGTTGTACAGAGCGAAGTAGAGTAGGTCCAGCTCGTGCCACGCGTAAGGCGACGCACGCGGGGCAGCGGCCTTCTCACGGTCCTCGATGAAAGTGAACTCGTCCATGAGGGCGACCTGGGTCTCTCCCGGGATGAAGTAGCCTGTCGGCGTTACACGGAACTCCTCCTTGAAGTCCGCCAGCACAACGTCCTTCTTGATCCCGCCCTTCTTGGTGCGGCCCATCTCTTCCTTAGAGTATCCCGCCAGAGCGAGCGTTGTGACCTCGATTCGAGCCCTCAGTGAAGAGCGCCACCCCGGCCTTCCGGTATCCGAATGAATCAGCAACGGCGGTTGCGATCCTCTGGAGGGTCACCCCAAGGTCCTCGACCCGCAGGACGCTCCTAGTGAGCTCGAGGAGCTTCAGCAGGTTCTCCGCTTTTGCCTCGTTCTCGACGAGGAGGTCCTGAGCGCGCTTGAACACCTTCGAGTTCTCGATCCCCACCGCAGCGATCCCCGCAAAGAGCTCCATCTCCCGGATCGTGGCCAGCGATGGCACATTCCCATCCGTCGGATAGTCGACCTGCATGTAGCCTATGAATTCGCCCCGCCGCCCGTTCAGTGCGAAGTACAGCAGGTCGAGCTCGTGCCAAGAATTTGGAGACGCACGCGGTCGGAGCGCAGCCGTCCCGTTCCTCACGACGACGAACTCCTCAAGGGGTGAGGTCTGCTTCTCGGCAGGGATGTAGTATGCCGTCGTCGCAATCTTGCAGTCGTCCCTGAAATCCGCCAGAATCGAACCCTTCAGGAAAGACTCCTCGTTGGCACGTATCTCCGCCTCCTCCTCCTGTGAATAACCGACCAGCGCGTGATCCGTGAACACCTGCTTCGCCTCGTCCAGGATGGAGATGCTGGCCCTCTGGAAACCGAACAGGTCGCTTACCGATTCCGCCACCCGCTGGAGGAAGACGCTCATGTCCCCTACATCCAGCAGCTGCGTCGTGAGCTCGTGAATCCTGGCTAGATTCCTGGCGTGCGCGTCCTGGGACGGTTCTTTGAGATCGGGCATGGACCGGTTCGATATTCCCATTCCATGATTAATAAGGCTTCTGCGTGGTTCCACGGAGTCCACAACGTCTTAATCTGGAAGGAATGACATCCGGACGGGGGTAACATGAAGGTCCACATATCCGTCGACATGGAAGGCGTGGCTGGCCTCACCCACGAGAAGCAGGCGGAGCAGCAGAACCACGACTACGCCAGGATGAGGGAACTGCAGACCAACGAGGTTCTCGCCGCGGTCGAGGGAGCCAGAGAGGGAGGCGCATCCGAGTTCGTGATATGCGACGCACACGACACGGGCAGGAATCTTCTCGTGGAGCGGTTCGACGAGGACGTGGAGATCGTTCAAGGAAGCCCCTACGAACTCGGCATGATGGGCGGGGTATCCTCCGACTTCGATGCCGCGTTCCAGGTCGGATACCACGCAATGAGGGACACGCACATGGGCGTGATCGGCCACACTTACACTTACACGGTACTTGAGCTGCGCGTCAACGGCACCGTGGTCGGGGAGACCGGGCTCAACGCAGCGCTGGCCGGGCATTTCGGAGTGCCTCTGACAATGGTGGCAGGGGACGTGCACGCGATCAATCAGGCGAAGAAGCTGATCAAGGGCGTGGTCGGGGTACCGGTCAAGACCGGACTCGGAGTCTACGGCGCGCGCTCAGTCGCACCGAAGAAGGCATGCGCGATGATACGAGCCGGGGCCACGAAAGCGGTGAAGGCGTCGAGGACCGTGAGACCGTATTCCCCGAGGACACCCGTGCGCATCGAGGTGGAATTCGCGAGCCCGGTGATGGCACAGTACTGCTCTCCCGTCCCCACGGTCGACCGCCTGGACGACCGGACGGTCGCCTACAAGTCCAAGGACATGCTTCAGGCATTCAGTCTCTTCGAGGTCCTGCTCAGGCTCGCGCGAGACGCGCGCGGTGAGGGTGAACTCTGACATGCAATCGCCACGATGGCCCGAACCATTGATATCTCGTTCTGGAGTTCACAGGGACAACAAGAGGTGATACTACGACCATCACAATCAGAACGCTCAGAGAAGACGAACTGCACAAGCTGGCAGACATCTGGGTCAGAGCTGGCCTTCCATACAGACCGAGCGGAAGGGACAGCCTGGAGAGCCTCGAGAACCCAGTGGAAGGCGCAGCCCAGGTTCTTCGTCGGCGCCTTCGATGGAGAAGACCTCGTCGGAGTGGCGATAGCCACGGACGACGGAAGGAAGGGCTGGATCAACAGGCTCTCAGTGGTCCCCGAGGCGCAGGGCAAGGGGGTCGCCAGGGCGATGGTGGCAGAGTGCGAGCGGATCTTCCACGAGCTTGGGAGAGTGGTCTTCTGCGTGATGATCGAGGGCGAGAACGACCCTTCCGAGCGCCTGTTTGAGGGACTCGGATACAAGCACGAGAAGGATATCAGATATTACGCGAAACGGGTGCGACAGGACCTCTGAGAGAGGGCGATGGTTTCGACGACTCCGACCCGCGCACGCACGTTATTCTTACGCGCGCTTGCGTGCACATTGCTAGTCATTCGACATGTTTTTATAACTCTGTGCAAATGCGACCCTGGGATGCACTCGAGGGACTAGAATGCCGAATGCACAGAGTTACGATGAGGTCCCGGATACGACGAGGCCGCAATCGAGCGTGTTGCCGATCGCGGACATGATGGACATACTCAGGTTCATCTCTCGGGCAGAACCGATCGACACGCTGCTACAGAAGGTCACGAACACCATCTCCGACTCCTTCGGGATCGGCAGGATGACCATATGCGTCCTCGACGAGAGGACCGGTACGTTCACGCCGAGAGCGATCCACGGCTACCCTCCCGACAAGGTCCTCGCGATACGGAGACACAGTTACACCGTCGAGAGGAAGCGTGCAGAACTCCACGACGATTTCAGGGTGGGCCGCAATGCGTACTACGTCAGGGCGGAGGATAAGCACTTCTCGTTCGACGACGACCTCGACTACGTCCTGGACCCGGCCGCCATCACCAAGTCACGGGAATCGCCCAGGCACTGGCACGAGCTCGACTGCATATACCTCCTGATGACCGACAGGCTGGGCAACTGGATAGGTTGGATCGAGATCGACAGCCCGAGGGACGGGACCGTCCCGCCTGCGGAAACGGTGGACCGGATACAGCTCCTGGCCGACCTGACATCCATCGCGATAGAGAACCTCAAGATGTACGAGGAAGCCATCAACGCCATGAACGAGTCTCAGGGCTACCTCGACCTCATAGTCCATGACATCGGGAACCTGGTGAACCCTCTCCTCTACTACCTCGGGACGGCGCAGGACGGCGCGAGGCTGGACAACAGGACCAACGACCACCTGAAGAAGGCCACGGCCGTAGCGGGAGCGACCAAGAACCTGGTCGACAACGTGAGGAAGCTCTCGGAGGTGAAGTCCTCCGAGTTCTCTGCCAGGGAGCGCTACGACCTCCGCGAGGTCCTCGTGAGGTGCATCTCCAACGCGAGGAGGGACTTCCCCTCCAAGGACATCATCGTCAGCGTCGACTGCCCGGAGACTGAGAGCCCCGTATTCGCGGACGAGCTCATTGACGATCTCTTCACGAACGTGCTCAACAACGCTGTCAAGTACAGCCCCAGATCCGTGGCCGAGATAGAGGTGAACGTTCAGGACGCACACTCCGCCTGGACGGTCCGGATAGCGGATCACGGCATCGGCATCCCCGACGAGAAGAAGGGCCAGGTGTTCACGCGGTTCGCCAAGAGACCCCAAGGGGTCGACGGGACAGGTCTCGGACTCTCCATTGTCTCCCTCCTCGCGAGCAGGTACAACGGGATCGTCAACGTGAAGGACAGGGTGCCGGGGGACCACACGGAGGGGGCATGCTTCGAGATATCGCTCCCCAAGGCGCCCGTCGTCGACGAAGCGAGGAACATGAACGGCGAGGCGGTCCATGGGACCTACTGACCCACGACCAGCCATGAGAAAGAGATAATAGAAAGGAACGCTTCTCCGGCCGCATGGATGGAAGGGCGAAGGGCGCCCCAGGGATCCGCAAGACGGACGATTACGAGGCTATTCGCGACCTCGCGCTCAAGTCGGGGCTCGACGACGGGACCTTCGAGAATGTCACTGCGGCTTACGGCTACTACCTCGGCGACAAACTGGTCGGATGTGTCGCTCTCAAGAAGGAGGTGGACAGGTACTCTGTCGATTGGCTCGCCGTCTCAGAGGAGCTCAGGGGCATGGGCATCGGTGCGATGCTCGTGACGAGGGTCGAGGCCGAGGCCCGGATGATGGGGGCGGGGCGGCTTTGGGCGCTCGCCAGGGCACCAAGATTCTTCGAGAGGGTCGGTTTCAGGAAGAGCTCGATTGACGAGGCTGGTGGCCCGTCCATGAGCAACTGCATGCTCTGCAAGCAGTACCAGAACGACTGCTTCCCTGCAGTCGTCGTCAAGACGTTCTGACGGCAGCCTCCGAGGGGCGGCGACAGGGTTAAGTAACCGGCCACGACTGAGGAAAAACAAGAAGGGAGGGCATCCCCTTGACCACCGACAAGAAGAAGCTGCTTTCGTGCGCCAAGAGCATCATAGAGACCTCGAACCTGAAGAGAGGGGACTCGGTCGTCATCTTCGGGGGAGTGCACACGATGACGCTCCTGGAGGAGGTCGCGATAGAGTGCTATCGCAAGGGTGCCACCCCGATGATCGTCGTCACGTCCGACAGGTACACCAAGAGTGTCTACGACGAGATCCCGGCGAAGACCATCGCCACGACACCGAAGAGTCACCTGGCCGCGATAAAGGCATCCGACATGCTGATTCACATCGAGGACCTGGACGACCCCACGATCGCCACGCGGTTCCCCAGGGACAAGATCAAGGCGCGCCAGAGGGCGATGCTCCCGGTCTACGACGTCATATATCACAGCACCGACGGGAAGAAGTGGCTCTATGCCGGCTGGCCGACCAGGAAGGCAGCCAAGGCGTACGGCGTCAGCTACGGCGTCTTCGAGGACATAGTCATAGGCGGGATCTCTGTCCCTCCGTCAGAGCTCAGGGCGATCGGTCAGAGGTTCAAGAGGAAGCTGCAGGATGCATCCTGGGTCCATGTCTGGGACGACAAGGGGACGGACTTCAGGGTCAAGGTCGAGGGGCGGAGGCTCAACATCGATGACGGATTCATAAGCCATGAGGACTACAAGGTCGGCGACAGGGGAGCGAACCTCCCGGCCGGCGAGGTCTTCTACGCGCCGCATGAGACGGTCGGCGAAGGGACGCTGCACTGCCCCGTGACGACCGATCGGATGTCCGAGAAGCCCGTGCGCGATGTCCACCTCGAGTTCAGGAGCGGCAGGCTCGTGATGGACAAGCTCACCGCCAAGGTGAACGAGAAGGCGATGAAGGCGAGCTTCATGGAGTGCGAGGAGGTCGACCGGAAGAAGTACGACCCCGTACGCACGACCAACGTCGCCGAACTTGGGATAGGATTCAATCGCAGGATCAAGAGGTCGATAGGCTACATCCTCACGGACGAGAAGGTGACCGGGACGGTCCACCTGGCGTTCGGGTCCAACAATACATACGGTGGCAAGTCGGAGTCCATCATGCACTGGGACTTCGTGTCCGACCCAGGCGTCAACATCGAGGTAGAGAGGATCGACGGCAAGACAGTCCAGCTTATGGCCAAAGGGAAGCTCCTCTGAGGGTCAGCCGTCCACTAGCTTCCTGCCAGCGTCCCTTGCAGCGGCAAGCGCCTCGAGCCTTCGTGACTCCAGACCCTGGCCGTCTGTGTGTGGCAGGAGCACCTCACCGCACCACTCGTAGTCGATCGCCGCGAAGAATGCCTTCGCCACGTGCCTCGCGGGGTCGAAGACGATGCCCTTCTCGGAGCCGGCGCACGCGACGAAGAGTCCTTTCGGCCTCATTCCGCCTTCATAGCGCCTCCTGCCGAGGACATATTTCTCCACCCAGAAGCACTGGCAGCGGTCGATCATCGCCTTGGTCTGGGCCGTCACCCCCATGAAGAATATCGGGGAGGCCAGTATGATGGCGTCCACGGAGGTTATCCGCTTGTAGATCTGGACCATGTCGTCATCCTCCTGGGAACAGGAGGACCCTGTGTCGCACGCCCTGCAGGCGAGGCACGGGTGGACGTTCATCCGGGCAAGGTCCAGTCGCTCGACTTCCGCCCCCGCCTCCCTTGCCCCCTCAAGTGCCGCATTGAGGAGCCTGGAGGTGTTTCCGTCCAGACACGGACCGCCCATGATCCCGAGCACCTTCCTCGACACCATCACTATTGCCCTCCGCGTCGAAGAGCGTGGACGGTTTATTTCAACCTGCTGTCAACCACGTCGCAAGGTTATTCCCGCGAGAATGGATACACTGTCGCGGGTTGACCTCGTTGCGTGAGAGGAGGTTCGAAGGGCGGTCAGTAATAGTGACCGGAGGCGCATCGGGCATAGGCAAGGCGACCGCAAAGGCGTTCTTGGAGGAGGGCGCGGAGGTCGCAGTCATTGACCTCTCGGAGAGGTCATGCGCCTCTTTCAAGAAAGAGATGTCACGGCACGGATTCGAACCATTGGTTCTGACCGGGGATGTCACGCGGTCCAAGGACGTGGCGCGCATGGTCGACAGGATCCTCAAGGCCCATGGGCGCATCGATGTCCTCTTCAACAACGCGGGCATACTCATCGAAGGGACCATCGAGGATGTCACCGAGAAAGAGTGGGACAGGATCATGGCGGTCAACGTCAAGGGGGTCTTCCTCATGAGCAAGACCGTCGTGCCCGTGATGCTCCGTCAGGGCAAAGGGGTGATTGTCAACAACGCTTCGTGCAGTGGCCTGGTCGGGGATCGCAACGCCATCGCGTACAACACGTCCAAAGGGGCGGTGGTCCTGCTGACCAAATGCCTCGCTTTGGACTATGCTCAGAAGAACATCAGGGCTAACTGCGTCTGTCCCGGAGAGATCGACACGCCGATGTTCATACGCGAGGCGAAATCCAGGAGGATGCCAGTCGAGGAGTACCGCAGGCAACTGTGTGAGGTGCACCCCATAGGAAGGCTAGGAGTCCCGGAGGAGGTCGCCGCGGCCGTCCTGTTCCTCGCATCAGATGCAGCCAGCTTCATAACGGGTGTGGCATTCTCCGTCGACGGCGGATACACCTGTCAATGACACGGGTCGCCATCCAACAATCCGGACGACCGACCCTCCGACGCACTACTTCGCGAAAAGGTTTATACGACATCATAACGCTGTTTCAGCCCGGCGGGGGGAGCATCCCCTGAACGTGGGCGAGTGCCTGAACCGGGAGGAGAGAGAAATGGCATCTGCAAAGCTCAAAGAGCTTCTGAACCAGGCGATAGCGAGAGAGGTACAGGTATCGGTCCAGTACATGTGGCAGCACGTGCAGTGGGCCGGCGTGGAGCATTTCGCTGTCAGCGACAAGCTCAAGAGCGTCGCGATAGAGGAGATGAAGCACGCCGAGAGGATCGCAGAGAGACTGTGGTACCTCGGAGGTACCCCAACAACGAAACCGTCGCAGATAAGTGTGGGCGGCGAACTCTGGGAGATGGTGGACAACGACATCAAGGCCGAGGAAGAGGCCATGGTCCTCTACAAGCAGATAGAGAAGGTCGCCGAGTCCGAAGGTGATGTGACGACGAGGTTCATATTCGAGGGCATCCTAGAAGACGAGGAGGACCACCACGACTTCTTCACCTCACTCAAGGAGAAGCCGGGCAAGAGGTAGCCGGGCCCACACCGCAGAGGCATCGAGAACCTGAGAGGCGAGGGGGTTTACGCCCCCTCGCCGAAAGCATGTTATGAAGAGGTTTGGCACTCACGCCTTACGCTTCTTCCTGCCGAAGAGCTTCCTCTTGATGCACTTGATCTTCAGCCGCTGTATCGATTCCGTCGGGTTCAGCTTCTTCGGGCAGACCTCGACGCAGTTGAAGATCGTGTGGCACCTGTATACCCCGTCCTCGTTCTCGACGAGGTCCAGGCGCTCGTCGGTGATCGTGTCCCTCGTATCGGCCACGAACCTGTACGCCTTCATCAGAGCCGCCGGGCCGAGGTAGTCCTTCGTCGTCCACGCCACCGTGCAGGAGCTCGTGCAGGACCCGCATAGGATGCAGTCTATGGGCTCGTTGATCGGCTGCCTCTCCTTCGGGGACTGCAGGTACTCCCTCTCCGGGGCGGGCTCGCGCCCGACCAGGAACGGCTTGACCCTCTTCATCCTCTCGAAGAACTGGTCGTAGTTGACCGCCAGGTCCTTGACGACCTCCTGGTGTGGTAGGGGGCTGATGTGCAGCTCACCCTTGCCGACGAACTGGGCGATCTGAGTCTCGCACGCGAGCCTTATCTTGCCGCCTATGACCATCGCGCACGACCCGCACACGCCGGCCCTGCAGCAGAACCTGAACGACAGCGTCCCGTCCTGGTGGTTGAGGACCTCGAAGAGCGCATCGAGCACGGTCATGCCCGGCCGCAGTTTCACGGTGAACCTCTGCCAGTACGGCATGGCATCGGCCGTGGGGTCGAACCGCTGCACCTTGATGGTGATCTCGCCTTCGGCCATCTCAGTACCTCCTTGCTTCCGGCTTGAACTTAGTGATCTTCACAGGAGAGTACGTTATCGTCGGGCCGGCAGGCGAGTAGGTCGCGATGGTATGCTGCAGGAACTTGTTGTCGTCCCTCTCCTTGAAGTCAAGCCTCGAGTGGGCGCCCCTGCTCTCTTCCCGCTTCAAAGCGCCTATCACTATCGCCTCGGCGATGTCGAGCATCCCCTCGAGCTCGCAGGCGCGCATCAGGTCCAGGTTGTACGACTTGCCCTTGTTCTTGACCGCAACCCTCTTCATGCGCTCCTTCAGCTCCTTGATCTTGACGTGGGCCTCATCCATCAGCGCCTTGGTCCTGTAGATGCCCACCTTCTCGATCATGGTCTGCTTCATCTCGGCCCTTATGTCGGAGTGGTTCTCGGTCCCCGTCCTGTCGAGGAGACCCTGGACGCGCTCCTTCGACTCCCTAAGGGTCTTCTGGACCGCGCCTTCACCCTCCTTGAAGGCCTTCTTGGCCAGGACGTACTCGGCCGCGACCGCGCCGGCGCGCTTCCCGAACACGACCGTGTCCAGTAGCGAGTTGCCGCCTAGCCGGTTAGCCCCGTGGACGCTGACGCAGCCGCACTCGCCGGCCGCGTACAATCCCTTGAACCTGGTAGCGCCATCGATGTTGGTGTCGAGCCCGCCCATCGTGTAGTGCTGTCCGGGCTGGATAGGCACAGGCTTCTCAATCGGGTCGACCCCGACGAAGTTGATGGCCAGGTCCCTGATGCCAGGGAGCCGTTCCATTATCTTCGCCCTGCCGAGGTGCCTGAGGTCGAGGTGTACGAAGTCCTTACCGTCGATGCCCCTGCCCTCGTTGATCTCGGTCTGGATCGACCGGGACACTATGTCTCTGGGCGCTAGCTCCATCGCCTTGGAGGCGTACTTGCTCATGAAGCGCTCACCCAGTGAGTTCACGAGGTAGCCACCTTCGCCCCTCGCACCCTCGGTCATCAGGATGTTGGTGCCGAAGAGCGAAGTTGGGTGGAACTGCACGAACTCCATGTCCTTGAGCGGGACCCCGCGCCTGTAGCAGGCTGACTGGGCCGAACCCGTCGATATCAGGGCGTTCGTCGACCTTCCGTAAATCTGACCGCTCCCGCCGCTTGCGATGATGACGGCCTCTGCCATGAACGTCTCGAGCTCTCCAGTCCTCATGTTCCAGCAGATGAGGCCCCTGACCGCGTCGCCCTCGACGACGAGGTCCACCATGATCCGGTCCTCGTAGAGAGGGATGTCAAGCTTGACCGACCGTTCCCACAGGGTGTGGAGCATGTACTGGCCCGTCTTGTCCGTCGCGTAGCACGTCCTCGGGTAGCCTGCACCGCCGAACGGCCTCTGAGCGATCTTCCCGTCCTCGGTCCTCGAGAACGGGCATCCCCAGTGTTCCATTTCGACTATGCAGGGGACCGCTTCCTTAGTCATGAACTCGACCGCGTCCTGGTCCGCCAGGAAGTCGCTGCCTTTCGTCGTGTCGAAGGCGTGCTTGTCCGCGCTGTCGTCCTTCGCAGCAGGGTTGTTCGCGAAGGATGCGTTCACACCACCCTGGGCCGCGCCTGAGTGCGACCTGACCGGGTGGACCTGCGATATTATCGCCGTGTCGACCTTGGGGGCGGACTCGACCGCTGCCCTGAGACCCGCCAGTCCCGAGCCGACAACCAGTATCTTGTGGTAGTACACCTGCTCACGCTCCGTTTATGAATGGCAGGAGGATGATTATCCCCCAGACGAGCGTTCCGAGGCCGACCACGACCAGCGCGACGTCAATCAATTTCTTCCTGTTCGCGAACATGTCGAAGTCGAACAGCACCGTCCTGAATCCGTTCAGCCCGTGGAACAGGACACACGTCAGCATGCCATAGTCAACAACGACGTAGATCAGCGCGTCGAGCCTGATGCTCACCTCGTTGAACGTTATGAGGGGTTCCTCGCCCGTCTCTGCCCCGACATCCATGAAGTGCGAGACGTAGATGTGGATGCCCAGGAACACGATCAGCAGTACCGCCGAGACCCTCTGAAGGAGCCACGGCCACGAACCGGCCACTTTCGAAGTGGCAATCTTGTGGTCAGCCATCTCAGGCACCTCCTCCGAGCAGCAGGTGCCATATCGCCCAGAGGCCACCAACCGTCAGGACGGCCGCCACGGCCATCATGATCCAGAACACCAGCTTCTGCCGCTTGATCCCCATTCCGAGATCGAAGAGTACGACCCGGAACCCGTTCATCGCATGGTATATCACGACGACCACGAGCACGAAGTCCATGGCCACGAAGAGCGGCTGGGAGGTCATCTCCATCAGGACATCGAAGTCCGCACCGTCCGCTGCCATGGATGCCGTCGTGATGAAAGACAGGTGCATGAACACGTATACGACCAGCGCCACGCCAGTAAGCCTGTGCCCGACCCATGCCCACATTCCTGTCTTCATGTTCGTCGGCCAGAATTCGCTGTTCCGGCCGAACAACCACTTGAAGTTCTTCAGGATGCTCCTCAAAGATTCCATCTGAACACCTGACCGTCCTTATTTCCCATCTGCGGTCGACGGTGCGGCCCCTCTCCACTGGAGAAATGGACTGCCTTCCGTCCCCTGGGCGCCTTGACGGTCGAGTACATACTTAAGCGTATCTAAACGGACGAAATCCCTTTGATATGGCGCCCATTTCGTTCAGTTCATGGCGAACTGTCGGTGAGATGAGTTGCGAAATTCGTTAGCATCCATTGAACACGCTTTCAACCAGGCATCAGCGGCAGAACCATACCGCAATGTAAAGTACAAACACGTCGATACATGACCGATGAGCGAGCTTCCGAAGTTCCAGTGCAATGTCTGCGGATGGATCTACGACCCGGCCGTCGGCGACCCCAGCCAGAGTGTGGCGCCAGACACCGCGTTCGAGGACCTTCCGGAGGATTGGGTCTGCCCTGAGTGCGGGGCCGGGAAGGACGAATTCACCCAGCTCTGACAGGATCACCGGACCGAAGTGATAGTATTCATTCAGAGAGGCGCAAGAGATGATATTCCGTCTGGCGATTATTGGCTTCGGCAACGTCGGCCAGGAGTTCGCGAGGCTGCTGATCGCGAAGAGAGAGTGGCTTCTGAAGAGCAAAGGACTCGACGTCGAGGTCCTTGCGATTGCCACCAGGAGCAAGGGCTCGCTCCTCTCGAAGCGAGCACTGGACCTCGCGCGGGTCCAGAATGAGATTGCCACCAAGGGCCATCTGAGGGACTACGGCCCCGAGGTCACCGACCTGTCCCCACTCAGCATAATCGACGAGTGCGACGCCGACATGATGATCGAGCTGACTACCCTCGACATAGAGAACGGTCAGCCCGCCAAGGACCATATATCCAACGCGCTCCAGGCAGGGATGGACGTCGTCACCGCGAACAAGGGTCCCATCGCCCATTCATACGACCAGCTCCGCTCCATGGCGAGGTCGAGGAACGTAAGACTGAGGTTCGAGGGGACCGTCATGGACGGGACCCCGGTCTTCAACCTCGTCGAACGCACGCTTCCTGGCTGCGAGGTCATTGGGCTCAGGGGGATACTCAACAGCACCTCCAACTTCGTTCTGAGCGAGATGAACCGTGGACGGACGATGGAGGAGGCCGTGAAAGAGGCCCAGAGGAGGGGGTTTGCGGAGGCCGACCCGTCCCTGGACATCGACGGCTGGGACGCAGCGGCCAAGATCACCGCCCTCGCGAACGTGATGATGGAAGCGCGTATGAAACCTCAGATGGTCAAGCGCCAGGGCATCCGGGACATCACGACGGAGGAGCTACGCACCGAGGCGAAGAACGGGAGGAGGATACGCCTGGTGGCGACCGCGGTGCAGCAAGGAGACGGTGTCGAACTCTCAGTCCACAGGCAGGCCATGGGGCCAGACGACCCGTTCTGGGCCGTCGACGGTACATCCAGCGCGTTGACGATAAGGACCGACCTTATGGGGGACATAACCATCCTGGAGACGGACCCGACAGTCACTCAGACGGCCTATGCAGTTCTATCGGACCTTCTCCTGACGGTCGAATCGATCCGCGCCGGAACACTCTGAGGCGTCACTGCACCTCAAGACTGAACTCCGCCTCGTCGTAATAGAATCCAGAGCCGGACCGGTTGTCGTACTCCGCGTTCAGGATTGTCAGATGGCCCGCCTCCTGCCCCACCAACCAGTTGAACAGCTCCCTCGCCCGCGGATCGTACGCCTTCTGAGCGGCCCCCCGGTAGTAGTCGATGGATTTCTTCTCCACCTTGATCCCGACCTGCAGCGCCTCGAGCTCCCCCGCGTCCGCCTTAAGTCTCTTCCGAACGATCTCCCTGTCCCTGAACACAGACAGCTGTGGCATCCTCGGGGCGGAGGACCTCATATCGGCCAGGGTCCCCCATCCATCGCCTGACTCCAGGCGCCTCAGCTCCTCGCTGATGATCTCTATGTGCCTCTGCTCCTGTCTGATCAGGCTCGCGAACATCTCCTTCGCGCGGGGGTGCCTCATGGCCTTTGACGCCTGCTCGAAGAAGTCCTTGCCCTCGAGCTCCATCGCGACGGCGTTCCTTAGCACGGTCAGAGGGTCCTGCGAGGCGTCCTTGGGCATGTTCACCACGGCTATGGAACGCACCGCTCGGGATATAGGCGTTTCCGCGAACGCTCGCGCCCGCACGCTCACGCTTTCACTGCGCGGTCAGGCCACCGTCCACCGAAAGTGATGCGCCCGTCACGAAGGACGCGTCGTCCGAGGCGAGGAAGAGGACCGTCGCCGCGACCTCCTCCGGTCGGCCAATCCTCCCGACAGGATTCTCCCCATCCATGCGCCTCAAGTAGGATTCCTCGTCCCCGGACGACCTGGCCTCGCGGGCGAGCATGGGCGTGTCCACCGTGCCCGGGTTGACGCAGTTCACTCGTATGCCGTAGGGCGCGTAGTCAAGGGCCATTGCCTTCGTCATGACGGTCACGCCCCCCTTCGACGCGCAGTAGGCCGGGCACGCCCGGTTGCCTATCAGCCCAGCATCGGACGAGTTGTTGATCACGACCCCCGACCGCCTGCGTTTCATGTGCTCGACGGCGTACCTGGTCACGAGGAAGGTACCCTTCAGATTGATGTCGATGACCAGGTCCCATTCCCTCTCGCTGGTGTCCTCTGCGAGATGCTCGATGTAGATGCCCGCGTTGTTGAAGAGGATGTCTATCCCCCCGAACCGCCTGACCGTGTAATCGACCATCCGCCTTGCGTCCTTCGCCTTCGAGACGTCGCCGGCGACGAACACCGCATCGCGTGGCCTTGCGAGCGAGGCGATGGCCTTGGCCCCCTTAGCCTTGGAGCGGCCGGTGATCACCACCCTTGCCCCCTCCGCGAGAAAGAGCCTGGCAGTCGCGAACCCGATTCCCTCCGTCCCCCCGGTTATGAGGGCGACCTTCCCCTTCAGCCTCATCAGGTACCCTCAGCGAATCAGAACCCTCTGGCATAATACTTCTGGGCCGGCCGTGTGCCGGGGGGTCACTTGGACGAGGTCATCGGCAGGGCCACGCGGAACGTGCTGCCCTTCGAGTGGTCGCCCGGCACGCGGTCCTCGACCCAGACCATCCCGTGATAGGCCTCCACGATCGCGCGGACGATGAACAGGCCGAGGCCGCTCGCCATCGGCCCCTCTGTGCGACCCGAGAACCTCCCGAAGACCAGCGCCTTCTTGGAGTCGGGGATCCCGATGCCGTTGTCCGCTATGGAGACGCACCAGTAACGCCTGTAGTCGACGAAGAACTCGCCGATAGTGACGTCGACCGTCACGGTCTCGTGAGCGTCGTACTCCACCGCATTCTGCAGAATGTTGGTGAATATGTCCTTCGAGAGCTCGTTGGCGGTCACGAAGTATCTGTGGTTGTTGAGCTTGATGTCAATCTTGACCTTCTTCTCGGGAGCACCCCTCAGGACCTCCTCGCTACTCTCCCTGAGGACCTCGCCCAGCTCTACTGGCCCGAGGTTCGAGGCGCCTTCCTCCTCGATCTTCGTCAGCTTGCTCGCGCGCTGTATGAGCTCGCTGATGCTCCACGCCGACGACGAGGCGCGGTCCAGGTAGGTCGACGCCTTGCCCGGGTTCGAGGAAGCCATCGCGAGATAGCTCGTGACGGCCTGGTTGTAGTTGTTGATGTCATGGGCGATTATGTCGCTCAGGAAACGGGTCCGCTGGACGACCTCGACCTGCTTCTGGAACATCTTCGAGTTCGCGATTGCGACACCGGCCAGCTGCGAGAAGACCGTGAGCGCATCCACGGTCTCCTTGTCGAAGACCTTCTTTGAGGCTGGCTCCGTGATCTCGATGTAGCCCGTTATCTGACCGTCCCTGTCAGAGAACACGAACTTCAGGTAATCGAGTTCGTGCCATTCGCTTAGGTCCTTCCTCGGACTGGTTATGTTCTGGATGTTGAAGTAGAACGGCTCGTCCGACCTGACATACTCCTCGGGCTGAGGACGGACGAAGTAGACGTTGTCCGCGAGTTTGTACTTCTCATCGAGGTCGTGCCTCAGGCGCTCCTGACTGTAGGTGAGCTTCTTGATCTTCTCCGCCTTCGTGCCCTCGTATCCGTGGGTCGCCCGGATGCGGAAAACCTGCTCGGTGTCATCGAGGACGCCGATGACCAGACCTCTCACGGAGAACAGGTCCGCTATCGTCGTCGCTATCGTCTGGAGGACCGTATCGATGCTCTGTACGGTCATGACTTCCGAGAGCACGCTGACCATATCGCCCGCAAACCTCGGCGGGACGGTAGCCTGCCTTGAGGCAGACCTATTCTTCGCTCTCTCGGAAGTATTCTGCATAGCGCATCCCCAGAGCCCGTCCCTCAGACGGCATGTGAGTGAAATACTCCTCACTATTATAACTTTCGCGAGACAACTCCGACCCCTGAGCGCATCCAGCAACCGATGAGCGTGCAGTCCTGCGCAAACTTCCTAATACGCGTAACAGGATTTCCCCGCGGAGGGTCTGAAGATGGCTGAGGAAGTCCCGATCGGACACGTGATGCAGTTCTTTGCCAAACCGAGCGTCGCCGCGATAGAGGTCACATCTGGAACCCTCTCCGTCGGAGACACCATACGCATCAAGGGGTCCACGACCGAGTTCGAGCAGAGAGTCGAATCGATGGAGATAGACCGGCAACCCGTCGCCACCGTAGGAGCGGGCCAGGCGGTCGGCATAAAGGTACGGGACAGGGTAAGGCAGCACGACAAGGTTTTCAAGTTGGTCGTCTAGCCTTAAGTCCCGCCATTCCGATTGCCCGAGCGCATGCAGCCGTCAATCATCGTCCACGGAGGGGCGTGGGACATCCCTGACGACCAGGTCGACCGTCACGTGAGCGGGTGCCAGCGCGCAGCCGCGCGGGCGAACGACGCCCTGACAGCAGGGGGGTGCGCGCTCGACGCCGTCGAGGAGGCAGTCGTCGTCATGGAGGACGACCCCATCTTCGATGCAGGAAAGGGATCCGTCCTGAACCAGATGGGGTTCGTCGAGATGGATGCCATAATCATGGACGGACGTACTCTCAGGTCCGGTTCCGTCGCGGCCCTCAGGAACGTGAGGAATCCGATAAGGGTCGCCAGAAGGCTCATGGACACCACCCATTTCTCGATGGTGGCGGGCCATGGCGCCCTCAGGTTCGCACAGTCGAACGGTTTCGAGACATGTCCCGACGAGGAGCTGCTCGTTGGGTGGGAGCTGGACGACTACATGGAGTTCCAGAGGACCGGTGTCCTCAGAACGAGGGAGGAGTTCGATGGCGGCGGGTGCGACACGGTCGGGGCGTGCGCGATCGATTCGCAAGGCCATGTGGCATGCGCCACGTCCACGGGTGGGACGCGCAGGAAGATAGAAGGGCGCGTCGGCGACTCGCCCCTGATCGGGTCGGGCGGCTACGCGGATGACAGGACCGGGGCGGCCTCGGCAACCGGCTGGGGAGAGAAGATAATGGCAGTCGTGATGTCGAAGAGCGGGCTCGACCTCCTTGGCGAAGATCTAGCCCCGGACTCGGCCTGCGAGGGGGCCGTCAGGATCCTAAAGGAGCGCGTCGACGGGTTGGGGGGGCTGATCATGGTCGACACGAAGGGCCGCATCGGATTCGCGTACAACACGCCGAGGATGGCCTTCGCCTATCACGAGGGGCTCACGGGGCGGAGCTTCGCTGGCGTCAGGAGATGACACGCCGGGACTAGTGGCCTCGGGGCGCGCCTTCGCCGCTGCTCGCGGGAGGGCCGCATATCTCGTACTGGACGTCCTTGAAGAGGTCCTCGTGCTCCTCGAGGGATATCCGGAAGACCCGTCGGAGGTTGCACATTATCTCGACCTCGGGCCCTTCGAGCACGCCGTCCGAGAGGGCGACCTCCATGACGCTCCTGTATATCCTTATGAACTCCATGTGGTCCAGCGCTATGGAACCGAGTATCTGGTCCTCGAGAATCCTGTGCTGTTCATCGGTGATCTTGAGGTGTTTCCGGAGCTCGTCGACGAGGAACCGCTCGGTAGCCGTGACCCTCCCGTCCTTCCAGACCGTCAGGAGCGCGCGCTTGTAGGTGTCGGTCGCCTTCTCCTTGGCCTCGATGACCTCGCGCTTCCTCGCATCTACGTCCTCGAGAGAGGCCAGGGATATCTTCCCCTTCTGGATCGCCTCCCTGACGATGTCGCAGAGCGTGACATGCACTGATGTCGAATCGTCTATCTGGCAGACCCTCAGGTCCCTTGACTTACCGTTGTCCTCGACCCTGACCGCTACCTGTCCGACCCTGTCACGCATCGATTTCGCTTTGACGCAACCAGATGCCGACAGGTAGTAACCGTTCATGCGCTGCTTCATGCCCTTGATGTGGGCCTTGCGCTCTACAATCAGGTCATCCTTCATCATGTCGTCCAGATACTGCGAGAGGTGCTTCCTCTGCACCCCTGTTCCGAAGGCTATGGACTCCTGGGTGAGTTCGGCAGGGAGTTCATATCGTTCCTCCATTCGGCTGAAATCAGAGAGGTACAGGAGTATACGGTCCTTGCTCGTGAGGGAAGTAATCTCTTCGAGTGACATGCGCGTGTAATGAGGTCTACGTGTATTTGCACGTTTTCAGGGACTTGGCCAGCCAGGGCGTGGCAAAGCGCCAAGACGACCCACCCAGATGTGTCGGGCATTCATGGGATGGAAAGAAGAGCCGTGGTATCCCTGTCCGTGATCGTTGGAGGAGTTCTGATAGCCGTCCGCCTCATTCTCATGCCCTCAGGATGGTGCACTCGGATGAGCCTCGCACAATCTCGACCCCATCTTGCGCTATTCGCATATTTACATATTAGTTATTGTATAGTTCTAATTATATAATACGCAATCCATCACAATTTCATGCCAGTTGTGCAATCCGTTCATCGAGACGCGCGAATCTGCATGTCGATTCGATTCATCCACTGATTATTATAATTTAGAATTATACTCATTGAAGGTATCGGGCAAAGTATCATATACGTCCTGCGAGTAGGGGTAAGTTGGAGATATGTTCGCGCAAAAACAACGCATATCTGACTGCCCCCCACCTGAATGCGGGCAAGCGCGAATTTCGCGCCGTTAAAGGCCTGCCCGCAGAATAGTGTGAGCAGACCGGATGGCGTTTTTGGAGGCGAGACACATGGTTCAGAAGATGTTCTGGAACACAGTCAAGCAGGTAAACCTCGAAAGCAGACTCGTGCTGGTCCCGAGGAGGGACAGAGTCGCGCTGAGGAGGTTTGTTGCTGGCAGACGCATGAAGTAGGCCAGTGACCTGCACCAAACCCTTTACCGTTTATTGATCCTGTGCTCGCAGGAGTTCATCTTCTCAGAATGGCGAAAGCCGACCCAGCTTCAGACGACTGAATTGTTCCTTCACGACCTGTCGGAGGGTCTTCGGATACTTCACAGGGTCCTTGAGCTTGAAGAACCAGACTGCGCATATCCCCCTGCCAACGGCAGAGATGGCGTAGACCGCCCCGAGGGAGACCAGGAGGTCAGCGGCGTAGAACGTGTAGAAGAAGTCCGCGAGGTACCCACCTATGACTGCCCCGACGAACGTCGCCACCCCGATGAGCGTATTATAGACGGCGAAGTACTCGCCCCGCTTCTCCTCCGGAGCGACGTCCATTATGTACGCGAAGAAGGCCACGTTCGCCATCGCGTTGGCGAATCCCAGCGCTGCGTTGATTGCGTAGATGTGCCAGACCTGAGTTGCCAGGGCGAACACTATCGGGACGGATATGTAAGCGAACCTCGAGATGAGTATCTGCGGTATCGGCCCGATGACATCCAGGAGTTTTCCGACCTTCGTCTGGAAGAACACCGTCGCGACCAGTGAGATCACCGTCATGATGGCAATCTCGAACAGCGACGCATCCAGGATATCAAGATAGGTTATGTAGAGTATCGGCCAGATGATGGACATGATGAAGTTGAAAGTCGTGTTCAGCACCACGAGGTTCCTGAAGTACCGGTTCTCTTTCAGGTCCGAGATGAAGACGAAGGACCTGAGTCCGAATGCGAAGATCCTCCTGGGGGATGCGTGGAGGCGTCTCTTGGCCTCCTTGATCTCGAGCAGGGCGAGAGAGCCGACTATCCCGCTTATCCCGGCCATCAGGAACCAGATGGCGTAGACCGAGACGCTGGAGGAGTTCGCGGTCGGCATGAACATGCCGGCCATCAGCGTCGCCGCGATGCTCGCAACGGACGAGACGGCGAACATCTTGCTCATGACCGTGTTCCTGGTCTTCGTCGTGGTCACGTCCCCGACCAGCCCCGCCCATGTGGGGATCATCATCGACCCGATGAACATCTGGAGCGCCACGAGCAAGATCAGCTGCCAGGCGTTCATCACTCCGATCATGAAGAAGTACATCGCGAAGGAGAAGACTCCTCCGACCACGAGGAACGGTATCCTCCTTCCGAAGAAGTCGCTCAGCTTGCCCCATGGAACCTGCATCACAGCCGGGAACAGGTTGATGAACGCCTGAAGCCAGCCGAGCTGTGACGCCGTCGCGTCCAGTGCGCTCCTCGCGAAGGCAGGGATGAACGGATCCGCTACGCCTCTGCCGAAGCTCACCGCTACTTGGTTCTCGTACATCGAGTTGAGCGTTCGGCTCTGGGAGTCGTCCGCACTGTCCTTCGAGTGGCCAGACTTCGCCAGGGACCCATCCCTCTGGTCGGGAATCATCCAGGTGGACTATATCATACTTTCGAGCGGGGCTCCCGCGTTGCGGGAAATGCAGGATTTGCGCAGGCCCTCGACCGTTCCACCAGAAACAGAGGTGCGCTGGAAATCATCCAAAAGGATATATATTAACCCAAGCTGATACAGGGAATGGTGGGATATCTGGTAAAGGCCTACTGTGTCAAGTGCAAGAAATCCGTCGAGATGAAGGACCCGAAGAAGGTTAAGCTCAAGAACGGGAAGCCGGCCACGAAGGGCATCTGCCCGAAGTGCGGCACGAAGGTCTTCAGGATCGGCGGCTGAAGAAACCCCTACAAACCCTGGTGCGGGAAGACCTTTCTCATCATGAGGAAGGCACAGAAGGTCTGAGGAAGGTCTTCCCAGCGCATCCTACTTATGTCTGCCCAGGAAATCTCCTCTCTGGCTGAGAGCTCGTATCGCGCGCACGGCCCTCCACAGCGTCGGATATGCGACCATGCGCCGCTCCTCAAGGGTCCTCAGCAGGGCATCCGCACGGCTTCCTCCAAATGCTCCGATAACCACAGGTGGTCCTGCGGTCCTGGAATGCCGTTCCGCCACCTCGACCAACCGCTCCGTGATTCCCGGAGGCTGCAGTTCGAGAGACATCATGATCACATCGATCCCTGAGTCGCGCTTCAGTATGCCCAGGACCTTGTCGTACATGTCGTCCGTGACCGCGGCTGTCAGATCGACGGGGTTCCTCACGGACGCGAACTCCGGTACGACCTCCCTCAGTGCAGTCTTGGTAGCATCGCCGAGGACCGCCATTCTCAGGCCCGCCCCGTTCTCGGTCGATTCCACAAGGTCGGCGGTCACCACACCGTATCCGCCTGCGCTGGCGACCACGCAGACGCGGTTCCCCGTGACATGGTCGATCCGCGAAAGCGCCTTCGCGACATCCAGCAGCTCCTCCTCGTCGTAGACACGGACCACGCCCGCCTGTCTCAGGGCACCGTCGACCAACGCGTCAGAGGACGAGGCTATGGCGCCAGTATGTGAACTCGCGGCCGCCGATCCGGCAGCGCTCCGGCCGGATTTCAGGAGGACGATCGGCCTATTCGGTGCGACATCGCTCGCCAGTCTGAGGAACCTCCTCCCGTCTGTGAAAGATTCCAGGTAGAATGCGATGCACCTCGTGTCATCGTGGTCCGCAAGCAGCTCGAGGATGTCGGCCTCGTCGATGTCCGCCTTGTTTCCGAGGCCGATGCATGCCGAGAGGCCGACGCTCGATGACGCGGCCTTCTCCATGAACGCGACGGAGACAGCACCGCTCTGCGACACTATCGCCACATCTCCCGGTCCCGGTCTCGGGCTCCGCCCCTTGGGGATGAATATCGTATCAAGGCCGATCTTGGGAACGAGCACGCCCATGGTGTTGGGGCCAAGCAGCCTCGTCGGGGTACCTTTGAGGACCTCGATGAGCTCGGATTCCCTCGCCTCGCCCTCAGGGCCAGTCTCCTTGAATCCAGACGCGGTTACGATGACCACGCCCACACCCTTCCGGACGCAGTCCCTGACGGCGGAGAGCGCCCCCTCCGCAGGCAGGGAGATCACGGCGAGGTCCACATGATTCGGTATGTCGGAGACATGCCCGTAGCACTTGAGTCCCAGTATCTGCTCCTCCCTGGGGTTGACTGGGTACAGTTCGTAGTCCCCACCGGAGAGGTTGACGAGTGCGACATTACCCAGCTTGGCATGGTTCGCGGACGCGCCCACGAGCGCCACAGACCGCGGTCTCAGCAGGGCAGCAAGGTCCCCGGTCATCGAACGAGCGATTGCTTTCGACGGCTATTATCCTATTCCACTCACAGGCCCGTGCAGTCAGGACGCGGTCCCGTGGCCGCCGACGCAACTGGCAATCTACTTATACGCTCAGTGGCATAACGCAGTTTACTGCGCTTGTGGGTGGATAGCGCGGGTGGGGAGAGAGGATATGGAGCTGAGGGACATCATCAGCGGCAACAAGCCAGTACGCATCGCCCCCGACGCCTCTGTCGGCGACGCACTCGTGTCTATGATGGAGAACAAGACCGATTATCTCCTCGTCGATCGAAAGACCCAGAACGACGCCTACGGTATCGTCACGAGATGGGACATAGTGAGCGGCCCTGTCGCCAATGGACTGGACCTCACATCGATCTCTGTGCTCGATTGCGCCCGAAAACCCCTCGTGGTCCTGAACAACCTCTCCCTCGACGTGAAATGGGTCGCGAAGAAGATGGCCAGCGAGAACGCCTCCAAGGTCGCGGTCTTCGACAAGGAGGATTTCGTGGGTTTCGTCTCCGACATTGACATCCTGAAGGCCATCTCGAAGGCATCGAAGGGGGGAACCAGATGAAGCAGGAGGAGCTCTCACTCAGGTCGATCGTCAAGACCTTCGAGTTCCCCACCATCGACGACGACGCGACCGCGCTCGAGGCCGTAGACATGATGCTCGGGAAGGGCTGCTACTCGCTCCTCGTCCCGCGGAGGGACCGGAACGACGCATACGGCATCGTCACCAAGAAGGACATCGTTACGAAGGTCGTGGCCGAGGGGCACGACCCGGCGGACGTCAAGGTCAAGGACATCATGTCAAAACCGCTCGTCATCCTCACCAACCTGTCGCTGGAACTGCGGTGGGTTGCGAAGGCGATGGCCGATTCAGGCGTATCTACGATAGTCGTGTTCGACAAGGGCGACTTCTACGGTTTCGTGACCGAGAAGTGCATCCTTGAGGGCATGTACAACGCGATGAGGAGAGCGAGGCTGGAACAAGGGGTCGAGTTCGTCTCCTGCTAGGCGGCGGCGCGCTCATTCGAGTCTGGGAGGGCTCACGATGACGGAGGAGGGTCGGGGGAAGGCGGGCGAGCGTAAGGGCATAGCGGTCTACCTCTGCGGGTGCAGGGACCTCATATCGAGGAAGGTGGACCTCGAGGCGATCGCCAAAGAGCTCGAGAAGGACGGGAGAATCGTAACCGTGGGCATCCACGAGGCGCTGTGCTCGAAGGAGGGACAGGAGTTCCTCAAGAAGGAGTACGCGTCGAAGGGGTTCGAGAGGGCCACTGTCGCTGCGTGCTCGCCCAACATCCAGGGTCTCATAGTCAGCAGGTCGTTCGAGGAGGAGGGGATGAACAAGTACCTCTTCGAGCAGGTGAACATACGGGAGCAGTGCGCCTGGGTCCACTCAGACAAGGGCGCTGCGACGGAGAAGGCGAGGAGCCTCGTGAAGGGGGCGCTTGCCAGGACCGAGAAGCTGGAGCCCCTCGACGACATAGACGTCCACATCGACCCTTCCGCCCTTGTCATCGGGGGAGGCGTCGCGGGCATGCAGGCCGCCCTCGACATCGCCTCTCAGGGGTTCAAGGTCCACCTCGTCGAGAGGACGGGTGAGCTCGGCGGCAGGGCATACAAGCTCAGCATGACTTTCCCGACGCACAACTGCGGCATATGCTGCATGCAGTACTGCAAGGAGTGCGTCTTCACGCCCAAGATCGAGGACGTCGTGCAGAACAAGAACATCGAGGTGCTCCTGGACACCCATATCGAGGACATAACTGGCGGGTTCGGCAAGAGGCATGTCAAGGTCAGGACGCCGAAGGGCGCCGAGGAGTTCGATGTCGGGACGGTCATCGTTGCCACCGGATCGAAGACCTTCGACCCTCGGCGCATCCCAGAACTCAGGTACGGGCACCCGAACGTCATCACCACCCAGGAGCTGGAGCAGCTCATAGTCGATCAGAGGGAGAAGGGAGGGGGCCTAAGACGCAGGTCGGACGGCAAGGTGCCGAAGACGCTCAACTTCATCCAATGCGTGGGCTCCAGGGACAAGGTCAAGGGGAACCTCCACTGCTCGCTCGTCTGCTGCACTTACGCGATCGGACAGGCAAGGGAGATCAGGAAGGTGGACCCAGAGGCGAACATATACATCCACTACATCGACCTCAGAGGGCCGTACCGTGGCTTCGAGGAATTCTACAACGCGGCGAAGGAGGAGGGGATCCAGTTCGTCAGGGGGCGGGTCGCCGAAGTCGTCGAGGACCGCGAGAGGATATTCGTCAGGGCCCTCGACACGGACTCGGACACGCTCCTGAACATCGAGTCTGACCTGGTGGTCCTTGCAGTCGGCCAGGAACCAGCCGACGGGAGCGAGGCGATCGTCAAGATGCTCCACCTGCAGACTGACATTGACAAGTTCATCAAGGACATCAATCCCATGTTCCCGTCCGAGTTCAGAAGGGGGATCTACGTCGCGGGGACGGCGCAGGGCCCCAAGGGGATAAGGTACTCGATAGAGGATGCGAAGTCGGCGGCCGCAGCGGCCATCGAGCTGATGAGGAAGGGGACCATCCGCTTCCCGCGCATAGTGGCCTTCGTCGACGAGAAGCGCTGCCGCGGATGCGGAAGGTGCGAGGAGACCTGCGAGTACGGCGCGGTCACGGTCACCCAGGACCCCACGACGGGGGTGCTAACGTCCAAGGTCGACGAGATAAGGTGCGAGGGATGCGGCGCCTGTGCGGTCGTCTGCTGCAACAAGGCCATCACCGTCAACAACTTCAAGCGCGAGCAGGTCGAGGCACAGGTGCGCGCCATCATCGAGGAGGCGATTGACAGTGGCTGAAGCGTTCGAGCCGAGGATAATCGCCTTCACATGCACATGGTGCGGCTACCCATCGGCCAACCTGGCAGGCGTCAACAAGGTCGAATACCCGGCCAACCTGAAGATAGTGAGGGTCATGTGCACCGGGAGCGTCGAGCCGGGTGTGATCATGGACGCGTTCGAGAGCGGCGCCGACGGAGTGATGGTCATCGGGTGCCTCATCGACAACTGCCACTACGTGTCCGGGAACAAGAAGGCACAGGAGAGGGTCGATTCCCTGAAGAGGCTCCTCGACCTCACCGGCCTGGACGGAAGGCGCATCAGGACGGAGTGGATCAACGCCTCGGAGAGGACCAGGTTCGCAAAGGCGGTCAGGGAGTTCACCGAGGAGCTGCGCGCGCTCGGGCCCGTGCCCGTGAGCAGGAAGAACAGGACGCGCGCGGCGCGCACGAAGGAGCAGACCGTCGCGAAGGTCAAGCAGCTCATAGATGACACCGGGGCGTTCGACTGCGTCGAATGCGGCAAGTGCACGACCGTGTGTCCCATCGCCAAGTTCGACACCAACTTCGCCCCGAGGACGATGGTGCTGAGGGCGATGGAAGGGATCGTGGAGAACATCGCCACCGACAGGGACATCTGGACCTGCATCACCTGCGAGCAGTGCAACGCGATGTGCCCCTACAAGGTGGACTACTCCGGCTTCATCAGGGGCATGAGGGAGGAGGCGACACTCGCGGGCGCTGTGCCAGCGTGCTCGCAGGGAGGGCTCATCCACTCCGTGCAGAGGATCATGGCGAACTCTGACGCCAAGCAGGACCAGGCTCGGCTGGGTCAAGGAGGACATGAAGGTCGCGGACAAGGGGGACGTCTTCTACTTCGTCGGCTGCCTCCCGCACTACGATGCCATATTCTACGACCGCAAGGGGCTGAGGCTCCAAGAGGTCGCCGAGAGCGCGGTCAGGATCATGAACAGGGCGGGAGTCGTCCCCGTGGTCAGCAACGACGAGCGCTGCTGCGGGCATGACCTGAACTGGACTGGCGGAGAGGCCGACTTCGAGAAGCTCATGGAGCACAACGTGGAGCTGGTCAAGAGGTCGGGGGCCAAGAAGGTCGTCTTCACGTGCCCCGAGTGCTACAGGACTTTCAACATGGACTACAGGGATCTCGTGGGGGACCTGCCCTTCGAGACCGTCCACATTGCCGACTACATCCAGGAGCTCATCGCATCCGGCGCCCTCAAGGTGGAGGGGAAGGCTGGGAAGGGGTCCAAGTTCACGTACCACGACTCCTGCAGGCTCGGCCGTCACTCCGGTGTGTACGACAGCCCCAGGAAGCTCGCGGAGGCGTTCTCCGGAGACACGTTCGTGGAGATGGAGAACACGAGGGACAAGGCCATCTGCTGCGGCGTGAGCGGGTGGACGAACTGCAACAGCAGCATCAAGAGGATGCAGGTCGAGCGTATCATGGAAGCCAAGAAGGTCGGGGCCGACAGGCTCCTGATGTTCTGCCCGAAATGCCAGATACACTTCAGGTGCGCCGTCCAGGACAAGGTCCCCGTGGACAAGGCAATGGTGGATGTCGAGCTGGAGGACTTCACCGTGGCCGTCGCGAGGCTCATGGGCCTCATCCCCGAGAAGGACAACTCCGAGTGAGCGGTGGTATGAGAAAAGGATGCTGGGGCATCGCCCCAGGATGCGTTTCGGCGGCGGTCAGTAGAACCTGGTCATCGATGTTGTCTGCTCGTCCACCCGGATCTTCCTTCTGCCCAGCTCCCGGAAGAACGGCTCCGGGTCGACGGTGGCCTCCGCAGGGAAGACGCCTGGCGCCTTGATCCGCTTGGTCAGCTGCCA
>CAWBDD010000011.1:0-16160 GCA_963787465.1 uncultured Thermoplasmata archaeon | reverse complement strand
AAGTCGTCCGAAGCTCTTCTGGGGCGAGGACAAGTTCGCCATGGGCTACCTCTCCTGGTTCAGGAAGAGGCAGGCCGAGCTCGGAATCGCCCCGAAGAAGTAGGTGTTGGGGCCAGGCACCCAAACCGTTTACAGTTTCTCATTCCCCATTGGACCAGCGAGCGCCCTGCCCGGCTCAGCGTCTCCTGAGCTTCGGGTTCAGAACATCGTCGAGGGCGTAGCCGACCAGCGAGAACGACAGGACCATCAACACTATCGCCATGCCGGGCGCGGCGATCCACCACCAGGCGTTGTTGTCGAAGGCGCCGTTGGCGTAGGCCGCCTCGAGCATCGAACCCCAGCTTATCACCTTCGGGTCCCCCAGTCCGAAGAAGTCGAGGAACGCCTCGGAGAATATCGCGAGCGAGATCAGCAGGACTGTGTTGGCGAACATGAGGGGCATGACGTTGGGCAGGATGTGCCTCCGGATGATGTGCGCGTCTCCGGCACCGACCGCCCTGGCCCTCTCGATGAACTGCCTCTCCTTGAGCGTCAGGACCTGCGAGCGCACGATCCTGGCGGTGGACGGCCACCCGGTTATCCCTATGACGACTATGACCCATAGGAACTCCTTCCCGAGGATGGACATCATCACGATCATGAGCGGGAACCAGGGCAGCACCAGGAAGAAGTCGGTCACTCTCATCAGGACCTCGTCGGTGACCCTGCCGAAATACCCTGCCCCTAGGCCGATGGACGCGCCCAGCGCGACGGAGATGAGCGTGGCAATGAGCCCGACCTCGAGGGACGCCCTGGTGCCGTAGAGGGTCATGCTGTAGACATCCCGGCCTATGTGGTCTGTCCCGAGAGGGTGCACGAGGTCGGTGTACGGCGAGGGGCTGAGGGACGGGGGCAGCGGGTTGATCCATCCCTCGTCCAGCCTGTTGTCCTCCATGCTGTTGAGGTCGTTCGGCTGGGGGACGGTGGACAGCCAGGGCGCGAAGACCGCCATGACTGCGAAGGCGACGAGGATGATGAACCCTGAGAAGCCGAGCCTGTTGGCCTTGAACACCTTCCATGTCTTCTTGGCGTTCTTCACCATCAGTCTGTATTTCTCAGCTTGGACCAATCTATCCCCTCAGATCTTGACCCTCGGGTCAAGGTAAGTGTAGACTATGTCAGCGACGAAGTTCGCGATGAGCACCGCGATCGCCATGAGGAGGAAGAGTGCCTGGAGCAGCGGATAGTCCAGGTTCAGGACCGCGTCCCACGTCAGCTTCCCCAGGCCATCGTACGTGAAGACGATCTCGACCATGATCGTCCCCGCCGAGCACCCAGCCGACGCTGATGGCCATGACCGTCACGACCGGCAGCATGGCGTTCCTCATCGCGTGGTCGTTCAGTATGGTCTTGTTGGACACGCCCTTGGCCCTCGCCGTGGTGATGTAGTCCTCGGTCAGCACGTCGGTCAGGGAGTTGCGCATGATGAGCGCGAACTCCGCCATGACCTCGAGCGTGAACGCTATGACCGGCAGGACCAGGTGGTATGCCCGGTCGCCTATCTTCTCCAGTATGCCATACTCGTTGTAGTTCTCCGAGGTGGCGCCTTTGAGCGGGAACCACCCTAGAGTCCCGGCGAAGATCATCAGGAGCACGAGAGCGAACAGGAACGTCGGCATCGAGTAGAAGACGAGCGCGAAGCTCATGCCCATCGTGTCCGCCAGCTTCCCTCTCCTCCAGGCTGCGACCTTGCCGATCATCACTCCGAGGTATATCGAGAGGGCTGTCCCTATCCCGACCAGGATGACCGTGTTGAATATCTTCGAGGGAAGGATGGTCGATATCTCCGTGTTCTTCAGGACGCCGGTGCTCACCCCGAAGTCCCCGGAGAAGACCTGGATTATGTAGTAGTAGAGCTGCGTGAGAAGCGGGTCGTTGAGGTGGAATCGTTCCCTGATGAGGTCCTTGAGCACCTCGTCCCCGGATCTCGGCACGAGGACCGCGGCCGGGTCCCCGGGCATGATCCTGAACAGGAAGAAGTTGAAGGCGATTATGGCGAACAGAGTGATGACGAGATAGACCGTCTTCTTCAGGATGAACGATCTCAAGTCCACGTGCACTCGCCTCCTTCACACCCTGTGCCGGCCATCTCCCTGTGCGTTATGCGATCCGTCTCCCTTCCAAGGCGCGCTGACTCTGTCCGCGTGTTCGTCTGTGGACCGAAAGGCGGGGGCCCGTCGGGCCCCCTGTGGTCCTCGGTCTTCGGTCAGTCTCCCAGTGGGCTATCTCCGCCCTCCCTCTCCTTCTTGCCACCCTTCTTCTTGAGGAGGAAGATGGCGGCAACGACGACGCAGACCGCGGCGATCCCGGCACCGATCAGCACCAAGGTCGTCCATCCGCCGTCGTCGTCCCCATTGTCGCCCGGCGTTTCATCGACCGCCTGAAGGTCGAAGAACAGCGGGTTTCCCGTCCAGAATGCGTCGAGGCTCCTGCCGGGGTTGGCTTCCCAGTCGCCCCATCCCTCGAATGTGTCGGTCCTCCAGGCGTAGGTCTGGTACACGTACGCGAGCAGGATGTATCCGCAGTCCTGGTAGTTCGCCCTCTGGCAGTTGTCCGTGTACGTCTTCCGCTCGACGGGGTCGAGGGTCGTGACGGAGAGGTTGTAGTTCTCCTCGTACGCATCGCTGGTGTACATGTTGTCGTTCCAACCGTTCCAGGATTTTGCGGACTGACAGAACAGCATGAAGTTCGGGTCGGGGTCCGCGCTCCAGTACCATATCATCGTGTCGTATGAGTACGCGTAGGCTTCGGTGGAGAGCTGTGCCTCGCTTATGACCCTGTAGTTGATGTCGACGCCGATCTCGTGCCAGACCTGCTCGAGGTAGTTCGCGATCGACTGCTCCTCCGGGAACTCGGACCTTATCATCATGTCGTACTGCAGGGGCTTCTCCAGAGGCGCCCACCCTTCCGTGAACGCACGGCTGGTGGCAGTTACCTCCCTCATGCCGTCCCCGTTCTCGTCCGTGTACCCGGCCTCGTCGAGCAGCGCGTTCGCCGCGTCTATGTTGAACTGTATGACCTCGTCGTCGGTGGGCTCGTAGTGCCAGGCCTCGTTGACCGGGGATATGAGAGTCGTGCCCGGCTCAGCGAGTCCCAGGTAGAACTGGTCCACGATGTAGTCCTTGTCCGTCGCCATCGCTATTGCGGTCCTGATGTCCGGGTCCAGTCTCGACGGGTTCGGCCCCGCCTCGTTCATGTTGAAGGATATCTCCGTCCAGTATTGCGTGGCCTTGAGGCCGTCGTAGCACGTGATGTTGTCATAGTTCCCGGTCTTGAGGGACTGGTACGTCTGTGGCGGGAACTGGGCCGCATCGAGCTCCCCGTTCTTGAGAGCGGTGGACATGGCAGTCGCGTCGTCCCAGAAGCTCAGGACGATGCTGTCGAACTGCACCTCCTTGCCCTTGTCTATCGCCCAGTGGTACTCGGGGTTCTTGACGAGCGTGATGTGGTCCCCGTCGATGTACTCCTCGAATATGTCCGGCGTGGCCATGAACGGTCCAGTGCCGATGATGGGGAGTATGTCCGGGTCGGTGAACACGCCCTCCCATTCGAAGCCGACGTAGAACGGAGTCTCGTCCCTGAGGAGATGCTCCGGGAGCATCGGTATGCAGATGAGTTGCGGATATGCGCACGCCATCGGCGTCCCCGATTCCCTGTCGTAGAAGTGCACCCGCACCGTGTCCTCGTCTTCCGCCACCGCGTCGTCCATGAAGTACGCGTATGGCTGGTACGCCCAGAGTTCGTCGTAGTTGTTCGCGTTCAGGTTGATCGTGAAGACGGCATCGTCGACGGTGAACGGCTCGCCGTCATGCCACTTCGCGTTGTGAGTGATGTTGAATTCCCAGATCGAGCCCAACGGGTCTCCGCTCTCCTCGAGTTCCGGGTCCGTCTCGGGGACGATCCTCCATTCCGTGGCGAGGTTCCCGACCGTCTCGAGGTTGTTCCCCACCGAATGGAACGCATCGTACACGAGTCCGTAGAACACATAGGCGGCGTCCGTTAGCCCGATGTTCGGATTCAGGCTGTCGATCTTCTGCATGAAACCGATTCTGAGAACAGATTCGTCCGCCGCCGCGGCCTCGGATGGTTGGACGATCCCGAAAACCCCGGCGACTGGAACGGACAGAGCGGTCGCACACACTAGGACTGCACACAGAGAAAGCAATCTGCCGATTCGACTATCCAATGTTGTTCCCCCACACACTCGATTCCCTCGGAGGTCTAAGCGAGACCCCGGAAAGGCGCGCTCAGGCCCATCCTGGCCCGACCCCCACTGAGGTGTCTCCAGCAAAGAGACTCGCCCCGCTTGTCGGACCTGACATTGAATCAATAGCGTCGTATAAGAACATTGCGACAATGGTTGGCGGTATGCGATTTCATTCGAGTACCGGCCTCTGACGTGAAACAAAATTGGAATAATGGGTGGATTCTTGAGTCGAACGCGGTCTTGCCGACCGACATCGCAGACACGACCCGTACTGTGGACCGCGGATGGCCTCGCTCCGCAGCGGTGTATCGCTCTGACCCGTCTGAGATCAATGGTGGGAGAAGGTCGATTCGCCGCACACTCCTTGCTCTACGGGCATCTGTGTTCGTCTAGGAGTGTTGCCCAAGACCCCGTGTTTCGATCTTTCGAACCATCCCTCCCGATACCGCGACTCTTGGCAGAGAAACACCCTTTGTTCGAAAAACGTGGAGTATGATGAGCATGCTCGCCCAAACATTCTTCGTATCTCAGCATGTCAGAAAATGGCAGGATTGATATAGTTACATTCACGTTACCGACCTCAGTTTGTTAGTTGAGCCAACAGTGGGGGAATTAACTGACATGAGCGAACAAGTGGATTCTAGTGCAACCTCTAGTGAGACTGCGAAGCCCCAGACTGTTTCTGTCCAACCGAAGAAGGACAAGAAGAAGCTGTGGCTGATGATCGTGGCAGTCATCGTCGCCATCCTCCTGATTGGTTCCGCGGCGTTTGTCTTGCTGAGCGGGGGCGAGAAGGAGCTCACCGGCGAGATCGACCCGGACCCAATCGATGTCGGAGCAGGGGAGAGCGTGACGCTGACCGTCAATGTCGAGTATGACGGGGATGCTCTCGATGCCGACGTAGACGTGGAGTACCTATGGTCCGTCAGCCCGATAACGATGGGGTCGTTCGACCGTAGGGCCGTCCAGACCGTGGAGCTTACCGCGGGGGACGAAGGCGGATCAGGCACTGTGACCTGCGAGGTCACCTACAACGATGTCAACGTGACCGTGTCTGCGGACTTGACAGTCGCCGACCCGTACCTCGCATCTGTCACAATCAGCCCCGCCTCGGACACGATTGCCCCTGGCGACTCCCAGGTCTTCTCGGCCAAGGCATACGACACCGTCAGCGGCGAGATGTCTGGCATTACTTTCACCTGGAGCGTCTGGAACATGTCTTCGGCGGACTACGCGTTGACGACGATCAACTCGACATCCGTGGAGTTCTCGCCGACCGCCGAAGGCGTCGCATGGCTGAACGCCTCCGCGACCCTCGACGATCACAGCGCCACATCGAGTGCGGTCGTGACCGTCACGTCATCGATCTCCGTAAGGGCCGTCGACTACTACTGGTACGACATGTTCAACGTCCCCTTCGGTGAATGGTGGGACCTCAGGTGGGACTACTACGGCGTCGAGGAGCCCATCTCGGATTCGTATCCATACATCTTCATATGGTATGGGAACGAGAGCAACACATGGAACTACGCGAACATGAGGCTGAACGTCACGGGCGCGAACATGCCCGACCTCAACATGAACGAGAACCCGGTCTTCCTGCCGTTCCTGGGCACCGCCCGGGGCGGCACTGCAGAGATAGACTGGTACCTGCAGTATCTCACGGAAGAGGAGATGGAGCGCTTCCCGGACAACACAGGTGATTGGCTGGACGGCTGGGTCGTGGGTCTGAATGGGACTGCGACTCTCGATGAGCAGGCAGCCATGTCCGTCCTCGGCGTCGACGAAGCCGGGCTCGAGGACTTCGACGCCTGGTGGGCAGACAACGACGCCTCCGTCACGAACGCGTACGGCGAGTGGCTGAAGACGGAGGGGAACGACCGGCTCGACATATACAACATGTACGAATACGCGTTCACAATCCTTGCCTGGTATCTGGACGCGGAGATGGTGGCCGGGAAGATCGTCCTCCACTATGACATTGTGACCTGGGGCATGGAGGCCCTGATGACGAGGTGGATGGCGGATTCGTTCATGCCGACCGAGTGGTACTTCGAGGACATGAACTTCCGCGCGACCATCGGGCCTGAGATGGCCGACCTCGACATCGACACAGCGGTCGTGTATGCGATGTACGCATACGAGACGACCCTCGAAGGCGACCCGTGCTGGGAATGGGAGGCGCTGATGCAGGACTACGTCGGATCGACGCTTGCACACCCAGACTCCCTGTTCGACACCTATGAGGAGCTGACCTACGAGAACAAGGCTCCGGGCAGCGAGCTGTACGACATGTGGATGACCTACGACTACACGCCAGGCGTCCACAACCTCTCGGAGGGTGAGACCATGACCGTGACCTGGCCTGCCGACGAGCAGATGTTCTACAGGCATGTCGAGCCAGGGGTGGCAGACGAGGTCTATGGAGAGATGGCCTGCCTGTACACGGAACCCGACGCCGGGGACTTCGCTGGGCAGGTGCTGGTCGACGATACCGAGCGCACAATAACCTTCGTGGGTCCGATTGACATGTGGTCCTGGTCGAAGGACCAGACGACGCACACCGCGTTGGCCGAGGAATGGGACCGGCTGGGCGTCCTGCCGTACGGCATGCCGACTATCGAGTTCAAGATGGTCGGACAGCCTGTCCCGACATCGTTCAGGGTGGAGAACGCGACGAGCCCGGTCGACATAGGTGTGGCCTCGAGCTTCGACGTGGTGGTGCTGGACCAGTTCGGCGATCTATATCCGACATACACAGGGACCGTGCACTTCACGTCCAACGACACGGCTGCTGACCTGCCTGCGGACTACACGTTCTTACTGGCCGACGCGGGCACGCACCAGTTCGTCGACGGCGTGACCTTCCAGACCGCTGGACTGCACGACATAACCGCGACCGACGCCGATGACGCGGACATATGGGGCTGGCAGCAGGAGATCGTGGTCATAGAGCCACCGGTCGCCGACCACATCGTCGTCGAGGGCATAGCCGACCCGATCATCCCGGGCGACACGACGGACGTCACGGTGACGGTCTACGACCAGTTCGATGCCGTGTACGCAGACTACGTGGGCACGGTGCACTTCAACTCGTCCGATTCCGGCGCAGTGCTGCCGGCGGACTACCAGTTCGTGGTCGGCGACGCAGGGGTGCATGTGTTCTCAGGGCTGTCGTTCGCGACGGAGGGCGAGCAGAGCGTGACCGTGACGGACACGGTCGACGCGGCCGTCACCTCCTTCCAGGGCGCCATCACAGTGCTGGCGCCGAGGGAGGCGGACCACTTCGAGCTGAGCGACATACCGGACCCGATCGTCTACAACACCGATGTGAGCGTGACGGTGACGGTCTATGACCAGTATGGCGACCTCTTCCCGGACTACACCGGGACGGTGGAGTTCACGAGCAACACGACAGATTTCGTCCCGCCCGCGGATTACACCTTCCTGGTGGGTGACGCCGGGGTGCATGTGTTCACGGACGAGCTGAGCTTCACGGCTGGCGGAGTGTTCGACCTCACGTGCACGGACACCGTCGACACGGCCATAACCGGCACGACGTCCGTCCTTGTCGTGACCGATGTCCCCGTAATCGACCACTTCACGGTCGAGGGCATCTCGGACATGTGGGAGTTCAACTACTCCGACGTGACCGTTACGGCGTGGAACCAATACGACACGGTCTTCACGGACTATGCGGGGACCGTGACGTTCAGCACGGACGCGACCGGCGCATACGACCTTCCAGCGGACTACACGTTCCTGGTGGGCGACGCAGGGGTGCATGTGTTCACGGCCGAGGTCATGTTCGAGGAGGCCGGGACGTACAGCGTCTCGGTCGAGGACACCGTCGTGAGCTCGGCGACGGGCGCTCAGACTGACATCTTGGTCGGCGGGATGCCTGTCGCGACGACTCTCGCGATAGAGTCCGCGCCGGCATCCGCGATCGAGGAAGTGGCGTTCTCGCTGACCGTGACGGTGTACGATCAGTACGACTCGGTGTTCGAGGACTACCTGGGCACAGTGACCTTCGAGTCGACCGACGTCGCCGCGACCCTGCCTGCGGACTACACGTTCGTCGTAGGGGATGCGGGCACGCACACCTTCACCGACGAGTTCGTGCTGGTGACCATCGGCTCGCAGGACATCACAGCGACGGACACGGTCGATGTGGCCCTGACGGACACTGCCACCCTGTCGGTCTTGGAGACCGCGGCGTACGAGGCGGAGTACAAGATCTACGACCTGCTGGCGGAGCCCTGGGGCGAGTGGTGGGGCCCGAGGTGGGACAACTACGGGAGCGACCTCGTCGTATCGACCGGGACCAACGCCAACACGGCGCTGTTCATGATCGGAGGCGATGCTGGCGATCCGACCCAGGGCATCCTCTACGCGCCCTACAGGTACGGAGTCGACATGAGGAACACGACGGAGCTCACCGTGCACGAGCCGGAGTTCATCCCGAAGGTGTCCTCCACGCCGGTGGCCGGAGCGCAGGCCACGATGGACATCTACTTCCAGTATGTCTACGAGGACTGGTGGACCACCTACTGGTGGCCGACCTGGTCCGGGACGTACGGGTTCCCGCCGACCGCGAACTGGTACACGAACACGCAGGACGGGTACATCGTCGGCACAGTGACGTCGTGCACCATGAACCGCGAGGCGGCGCTCGAGTGGATCGGGCTCCCGCTGGCAGAGGCGGACCCGGAGGGCTGGTTCGACGACGCGGACTATGACGCCATGTACAGCGCGTGGGTGCTCGACGAGGGCAACGTGCGCCTGGACATCTGCTACGGCTACGAGGACCTGTACTACGACAAGGGTGTCTTCTCGAAGCTGACGTACGATGCCATCAACGACGAGGTCCTGCTCGAGGTCGGCCACTTCAGCTGGGGATACGAGGTCCTGATGACCCGGTGGCTGACGGAGTGCGGAGTGTCCGAGAACCACGAGCCGTGGTACGAGGACTTCACCCTGTCGGCGACCATGGGCGAGGACATGTCCGACGTCAGCTTCGACGGCGTCTGTCAGTACAGCATGCACGCGGTCAAGGCGAACGGCACCGCGAGCGGGGCGGCATGGGCGTGGGAGCCGAGCCACATCGACTACACGACCATAGTGCCCTCCTACTGCGATCCCGACATACCGAACGAGTATGCGCCGTACGATTCCGTCGACTACCAGAGCTGGAACTCGGGCGACAACTACTTCGGCTCCGCGGCGAACTACGAGTACACGCCGTACTGGTTCAACCTGACCGAGGGCGAGCAGCTCGTCTTCGAGCTCCCGACAGGGACGGTCGCTGGCTTCGACGGCGTCGGGCTGGACTACTCAGCCTACGCCAACCTGGCCGGCGGGGACGCATCGGACTTCGACGCCATCAGGGCGGATGGCACGATGTCGCTCGGGTTCTACTACACCGATGGCGCGGTGCTCACGCAGGTGGGCGACACGATCACCATCGAGGGACCGGTATCGTTCGACAACGTCCATTGGGCCAGCGGGCAGCTGTACCACGGGGCGCCGTGGATCGAGTTCGAAGTGACCACGAAGAAGGTGCTGACGACGGAGGAGGCGCCGGCCGAGGCCGAATCCATCCTGGCCGAAGCCCCGACGCTCGCGGCGTGCATCACCTCGATGGGCGGGATCCTGGCAGTGGCCATACTGCTGGCGGTGCCTGCCGTCATCGGGCGCAGGGAGTCGGACGGGTAGGGGCACGCAGGAAGTCGATTCAAACCTCTTACCATTCTTCTTATTCCTTCCACGACGGGCCGGGCCCTCGACTCCCTCTGCCGGTCATCGCCGTAGCCGCTTCATGAGTCCCGACGCGGCAGCCCTCGCGATGGACCGCAGCGGCATCCGCCTCAGGACGACCGCTTTCTCCGGGCAGGTCTCCTGGCAGCAGTAGCACCTGATGCAAAGGGCGCGGTCGATGGTCGGCTTCCTGTCGCCCTGCACCAGCGCCTCCGCCGGACACACCTCGATGCACTGGCCGCACCTGGTGCATCTCGACGCCAGGAACACGGGCTTCCTCGTCACCCCCTCGCCTACGAACACTCTCAGATAGTGGGGGATCCCGCCGTAGCGCTGCGTCGTCGACGGCAGCCTGAAACCGTCGATGCGGTCCACGTCCGCACCGTCGCCAACGACCCGGATGTGCGCATGGTCGGACGGTCCGAGCCCTCTGGACCTGGCGATCCTGACGGATGGGACCGTGTCCCCGTCCGCCCCCGCGATGTGGGCGAAGTGGGCATCCAGCGCATGCGTGTCATCCGATGCAATCAGGAGCCCGATTCTCTTCGGCCGACCGCCGGCCGGGCCCTCCCCGTCCATGCCCACCACCGCGTCGATGACCGTCAGCCTCGGCTTCACGCACTCGGAGAGGTCCACGAGCATCCCTGAGAAGCTGTCGGCCTCCTTGAGCCTGAAGTGCAGCTCGGCCTTCTTGAGGCCAGGTATGAGCCCGAAGAGGTTCTTGACCGCACCGGTGAGCACTGTGAACGTGTGCGTCTTGAGCTTGCCCACCGAGATGACCCCGTCCGCGCGGTCCAGGGCCGTCGTGAGCTCGAAGTACGACATGACCTGCCCGCCTGGGTTGGGGATCCGCCGCGATTCGGTGAACATGACGAACTCGACACCCTCCTCGGCGCAGACCCTGCCTATGCCGGTCTTCTCAGCGAGGCTCTTGAGGGCGTTCTCGTTCCCGATGCCCGCTGGGGAGTCGCCGACCAGGGCCGTGGCGCCGGCCCCCTTCACCAGGCGTATGACCTGCCTCACGACCTCCGGGTGCGTCGTGACGGCCTGATCCGGCCTCCTGGCCGCGAGCATGTTCGGCTTGATGAGGATGGTCTCCCCTGGCGACACGAACTTCCCGATCCCGCCGAGGGGTGCGAGGACGGCCGCGACGGCGGACGCCACCTCGTCGGGACGATAATCAGAGCACTTCGTCACGGAGACGGTCCGGTCGCGCGCGGTTGGAGCCATCAGCGTCCCTCTCCGCGCTCAGGCCTTCTCTTCCTTCTTGACCGCTGGGAACACTATGCAGAACTTGGCGCCGAGCTCGCTCTTGCCAGCGACCCGGTCCTCGACCCATATCCTCCCGCCGAACTTGTCGGCGAGGGCCTTGCATATGGACAGTCCGAGGCCCGTGCCCGCGATGCTGGAGTCCGGCTTCAGCCGGACGTACTTGTGGAACAGCTTCGCCTTCTTGTCGTCGGGGATACCGTTCCCGTAGTCCGAGATGCAGACCTTCCAGCAGACCTTCCCGTCCTCGAGCACCTTGGAGGCGTCGACGTCGATCTCCACCTCCTCGTGCGGGTCGTACTTCACCGCGTTGCTCAGCAGGTTCACGAACAGCTCCTCGATGAGTGGGTTGGCCTGCACGACCACGTGGCCCGACTCGGGCATGTTGAGCTTGATGCTGACGCGCTTGTCCGGGGTCGATGTCTGTATGCCCGCGGAGACCTTCCTGAGCACGTCCGTGAGGTCGACAGGGACCAGGTCCTCGGTCCTGCACTACGCCTATCTTGGTGAGCTTCCTGACGTTCTCGATGAGCTTCGCGTTCTGCCTGATCAGGTGCAGCGACTTCTCGAGGTAGAGCTTGTGCGCTGGGGAGACGTCCGGCGAACGCCATATCGTCTCCACGTAGTTCATGGTCGCGAAGTTGTAGTTGTTGATGTCGTGGAACATGAGGTCGTTGAGCATCTCGATCTCCTTCTTGGCGTCCTGGAGCTTCGTGACGAGCTGGAACGTCTGCAGGGCGACCGCCGCCTGCTGCGCGAAGAGGGTGCCCGGCCTCCAGATCGCTCGTGGTGAAGACCTGTCCGCGCTCCCTGTACAGCTCGAGCACGCTGAGGACGCCCTCGCTCCCGATGAGCGGGATTGCCAGCATCGCATTGTGCTCGTACGGCGTCCCGGGCACGTCCGCCCCCCTCGGGTCGGCATCGACGTCGTCCACGAACTCGGCCTTCCCCGACTTGGCCACGACGCCGACTATACCCTCGTCGATGTCCCCCGCGGCCGCCATGACCTCGTCCGTGAATGTGCCCACCGCGTGGACCGGGAAGACGAGCCCCTTCTGCCAGTCCACCAGGTAGAACGACAGGTCCTTGTACGGGACCACCTCGCCTATGTGCGTGCCTATCGCCTGGTAGACCTGCTGGGTGCTGATCGCCTTCTGCAGCTCGACGCCCGACTTGACGAGCATCTCGCTGAGCTTGACCTTCTTCTCGAGAGATGCGAGCAGGATCATGTTGTCGACGAGCCCTGCCAGCTGGTCCGCGACCATCTGGAGCGACTCCGCCGACTCCCAGTTGTACTCGCCGGGCTTGGAGTGGACTATGCTCAGAGAGCCCAGGACCCTTCCGCGGCTCATGAGCGGGACGGCGACGAACGATGCGATGTTGTCCTGGTCCAGGAGCGTGAGCTCGGAGAACAGCTTCCTCCCAGCATCCCTCTCGATTATCAGCGCGCTCCTGCCGTACTTTAGCTTCTCGACTATGCTGCCCTCGAACGGGACCTTGCCGAGGACCTTGGCCGAATCTGGGACCTTCCTGTCCGGCACGAGCACCTCGACATGCCTCCCCTTCTCCTCGGTGACGCTCATGCACAGGAGGTCGAAGTTGATGAGTTTCCGGAGCTCCTCGCTCACTGGCTGCATGACGTGCTTGACATCAATGGTGGTCCCGGTCAGCTTGGCCACCTTGTTCATTATGTCAGTGCGGAATGCCTTGTCCCTGAGCTCGTCCTCGACGCCCTTCCTGGTGGAGATGTCCCTGGCCACGATGGCGAGCCCCAGGAGGGCACCCTTCTCGTCCCTCAGGTTGGTGGCGGAGATGGTGATGCACATCTTCACGCCGTCGGCGCGCCTGAAGCGCATCTCGTAGTCCGCGATCACACTCCCCTGCTCGAGGAGCGACACGAGGGCCATCCACTCGAGCTCCCTGTCGACCAGGTCCTTGCCGATGTTCTTCGTCATGACCTGTTCCCTGGAGATGCCGAGCATCCTCGCGAAATGCTGGTTCGCGTAGACGATCTCCCCGGCCTTCGTGCACAGCGTGACTCCGTCCTGGAGGTTGGCGACGAAGTTCTCAAGGTCTATCCCGGGGGGTGTGGACATCAGCAGTCTCCGAAGGGGGGCAGGGCGCGGACAACGTGGTCGTGCGCCCTCGACAGCCCTCAAGGTCCTACCGTCCATAAAAGCTTTAGCGGCCGGTTCGCGCCCGTGAGACTGAGGCCCGCGCCTGGCAGGCACGCCGCCTGTGCCCACGGACTCGCGCGGACCGAGTGCGTCAGGCGCGGTCATGGCCCCAGATCCGCACCCTTGCGGTCGCCCGTGATTCTCTCCGGAAATTCGCACCGGTGCGAATCACTCTTGGGCACGACTTCTGGACCGGGCCGGACATGACATTTCTGTCAGTCGCGGTCCGCGACTGGATTGTCTCACCGCAAAATAACATTGTCAACAGATTTAAATACGAACGAAGTTCGTATAGGAACTTAGCGGATGGGATGCGTCAGTGGCCGCAGCTTATAGCAACGGCGTTCAAACGTCATCGGAGCCAAGGCCTGGCAACGTCTACCTTGTAGAGGAGAGGCGGCCGAAGGCAACCTTCGAGCTCTTCGAGCAGGCGATGGCGTCCGGACACACCGGGATGGTCCTCACACGGGAGTGTCCCAAGAAGCTGTTGACGGATAAGGGCCTCGGCGCGTGCAGGGTCGTCTGGATGACGAACCTTGTCGGCGAGGGCCGCATCAACCCCACCGCCATCGGCATACTGATGAGCCAGCTCAGGAGCTTCATCGAGAACCAGCGGAAGACCGTCGTCATGATCGACGGCCTCGAGTACCTCGTCACTGTCAACACGTACGACCGGATGCTACAGTTCATGCATCAGCTCCGCGACATAGTCGCGACGAACGAGAGCATACTCCTCGTGCCCTTGGACCCCCGGACGGTCTCCGAGAGGGAGCTCGCCCTCCTCGAGAGGAACATGGAGACCATCATCCCGAGGCCCGATGTCGACGTGCAGGACGAGCCGATGATCGCCCACGAGAGCGGCGAACTCCGCGTCCTCGGCATAGGTCCGCGATAGTCCTTTTCCGGTTCAACGCGAAGGTCATATGACCTGCGCTTTTGTGCATCTGTCACCCCAGCGAGCGCTCCAGCAGCGACATGAGGTGTCCGACATCGGGGAGGAACGCCACGCTCCCGCCCTCCTCATGACCTCCTCCGGGACGTCGCCCGTCCCGACCGCTATGAACGCCACCCCCGCGGTCGCGGCGCAGTGCGCGTCTATGGGGTGGTCCCCGACGAAGACAGTCTCCGTCATGTCGACCCCGAGCGCCTTCGTGAGCCTGACGTACGCGTCGGGGTGCGGCTTCGGCCGCACATCCGAGTTCCTGGGCTCGATGGCGTCGACGAACCCCCGCAGTCCGGTGAGGAGCAACACCCTCTCGGCGTATTCGCCGCATGCGCGCGTGAGCACCCCCACCCTCACGCCCTTGCGCCCGAGCGCCTCCAGTGTCTCCCTCGCGCCCGGCAGCGGCTCGGTCTCGTCGACCCGCTCCATCTCCACCCTGTCCATGATCCGGTCGAGCTCCGCGAGGCGGCTGCGGAGCTCCTTCTCCGGCAGCCCCCCCTCCCTCATCCGCTCCTCGAACCTCGCGATCGTCCTCACGACCGTCTCGGAGGGGTCGTAGGACTCCCTCGGCTCGCCGAACGAGACGATCCTCTCGATGACGAGGCCCTTGAACTTCGCGAAGTCGACGGTCGAGACCACCAGCGTGTCGTCGAGGTCGAACACGACCCCCTTTATGACCCGAGGGATGGCCTGTGCCGGCGGCTGGACGGGGCTGTCTGTCACGCCGCCGTGAATGCCCTGGCCGTCGTTAAACCTTTCTGACGCGTGACTTCCAGATGATGTTATCAGCCATGATTCCTGGGGCGCAGGCTATATGAACGGTCAGGGCCGATTCCCCCGGTACGAGGTTGCAGGAAGGAAACTATCATTCTCATTGTCGGACCCGGGTTCAGAATATCTCCTCCCCCCCAAATAACCCCTGACCGGGCCCGCACCTTCCTCCAGCCTCCGTCCCCCCTTTTCCCAGCTCCCGCTGAGTGGTCGTGCTATGCTCGACAGCCGGCAGGGCCTACGCGTGGTGCGCCCTCGCGAGCTCCTTCTCGCCGCGGTCCAGGATCGAGTCCAGCTCCTTGGCGAGGTCCTTCTCGGGGGGCACGGGTACATGGTCCCGGATTATCGCCTTCGCTGCCTCCCTTGCCTTGGCGACGGGCGAGACCGCGCCCTTCTTCGTCCAGTCCTCGTAGTTGGTGAGCTCGTGGACCATCGGCTGCCACATCTCCCTGAAGTGCGCGAGCGTGTGCCTCTTCGCCAGGTAGCTCCCGCTTATGCCGACCTCGGAAATCAGCCCCCTCGCGATGGTCTCGTCGTCGACATCGATGCCCTTGGCGACGTCCAGGAGCTCCGTGACGATGTCGTAGTCGAGCATGAGCTGCTCGTAGGAGAGCACAGTCGAGCCCTCGAGGAGGCCGAACCCGTTCAGCATGTCCGCGCCTGAGTTGATGCACATCATCGCCGTCATCATGTGCTCGGCCGCCGCCTGGTTGCCGGGCTCGAGTGCGTTCGTCCCGAAGGCGGACGCCTGGGCGGGCATGCCGTAGCGCTTGCCGAGCTCGACCGCGGCCGCGCAGAGCAGGGCCGCCTCAGGCGAACCGGAGACATACCCGCCGCTCCTTGGCTCCGTCGTGGCCAGGGCGGACGCGTAGATCAGCTTGGCCCCCTTCCTCGCGCACTGGGCGAGGGTCATCAGGCCCAGCATCTCCGCGTTGTTCACTACCAGGTTCCCGGCCATCGTCGCCGGGCTGGAGACCCCTGCCTGGGCCATGCTCAT
>CAWBDD010000010.1:0-31079 GCA_963787465.1 uncultured Thermoplasmata archaeon | reverse complement strand
TACGCATCGCTGGGCCATGCCGAGTCCTTGGCGGCGACCCTGGGGCCGGCCGGCCATGCGTCCCTGGCCATCCTGGCACATGCCTGGATGTCACCTGGGGCGTACCTGCGGAATGACACCAGGGGGATGTCCTTCGACACGCTGTCCTTCGGTTTGGGTCCCTGCACGGATAGATGGGATTGCATCCCGGTTACATCAACTTGGCCGCGGATCGACACGCTCAACGGTCATCTGAGGTGCCAGCGGCGAACCAGGAATCCGACCACGCACGGCGCGCCCCCGGCGGGATAGTGTAATATCGAGCGTCAGGCGATTACCGCATGGCGCATGGGGGATGAGAGATGACCCGAGTGACAGTGATCTACGACTCCAGGACGGGGAACACGGAGAAGATGGCCCTCGCCGTCGCCGACGGCGCAGGGAAGGTCAAGGGGACGGATGTCGTCGTCCTGAAGGTCGACAAGGCGAAGATGAGCGACCTCACCGGCTCCGATGCCATCATACTCGGCTCCCCGACGTACTACGGGAACATGTCCGGGAAGATGAAGTCGTTCATCGACCGGACGAACGCGATCCACGGGAAGCTGAGAGGGAAGGTCGGCGGGGCGTTCACCAGCTCCGGCGGCACCGCGTGCGGGGCCGAGACGACCCTCCTCTCCATGCTGGAGGCGATGCTCATCCACGGGATGGTCGTCCAGGGCAGGTTCGACAACAAGCACTACGGCCCGACGGCGGTCGAATCGCCGGACAAGAAGGAGGCCGCGTCCTGCAAGGAGCTCGGGAAGAGGGTGGCGACGCTGGCGGCCGCTCTCGAGTGACGACCTGCGGCCAGAGCCGCACGCGAAGTCCCGTCCGACATCGCTGGCGATCCCCGGGATGCCGACCGGATGCCCGCGGGCGCCGCTGCCGTCGCCCTCAGCACCCGGACCTGCCCTATACCATCGTCAGTGGGTACCTCCATATCGTGTGGCAACAGCACATGGTTGAGCGACGGCGTGCATGGCCTGCATAGCACCTGGTCAAGACGTGATTCTTCTCTCTCTACTATACGGTGGAGATCTTTTGCGCACTTGCACTTGTGAATGGAGGAAAGCAACATGGAGAAGGAGTTTAGCGTAAAGCTGGAGAATAGGTCGGGAGAGCTAGCACGGATGACGGAGGTCCTGCAGAAGGACGGCGTCAACATCCGCGCGATCTCGACAGAGCAGAAGGCCGAGGTCGTGAGGCTCGTCACATCCGACCCAGAGAAGGCCCGCAAGAGCCTCAGCCAGTCCAAGATGCAGTTTTCCGAGAGGAACCTGCTGGTGGCCAAGCTCGAGGACAGGCCAGGAGAGCTCGCAAGGATATCGGGAGCGCTCGCCAAGGAAGGCGTCAACATCGACGCCGCGTACATGCTGGACAAGGATTCGAAGCATGTGCATGTGGCGCTCGCCGTCAGTGACGAGAACAAGGCCAGGAACGTCCTGAAGCTGTGAACGGGAACGGTTCCTGGCCCAATAAACCCTTTACAGTCAGGTCTTTCATCTGAAGAAACCGGAAGGGGGATGGGCCATCCGGCCATGACCCATCGGATCTCAGCCCCCGTGTGCTACTGCTCCCTGCTCACCTTCCCCTTGCGGTCCTTCTCGGTATGCTCCTTGATCTTGCGGTTCTTGCTTTTCGGCAGTTTGAGTTGGGTGATCGTTCCGCCTCCATCCTCTGGATGCACTTCCCCACCCTATGCTCTTTGCCCGAACGGCGTCGGCTGCGGAACTCGGCCTCCTCGGTACGGGCGCCGCGAAGCTCCCCGTCCGGGTCGTCGGGGTGGCGTCCGTGCCGCTGAGGGGGGTCACTTTCGCCTTCGCCGCGGTCTCGTGCGTCGTCATCACGTACGAGCTGACTTGGGCATGCCGGATGGATATGCTCACATATTCGGCGGACTTCTCACTGATGTACATTGGGTGGGCGTGTGAGATCTTGGTGGTGCCGGCGCACCGGCAGTCGAGGGCGGCTGTCGCCGGGGGGACGGACCTGTGGTCCGTCGTATGGGGATCGGTGCGACTGGTGGTCTCGAGGTCCCTGCGTGTCGCGAAGTCGTCCACGGTGGTCGGTCTCCTTGTCGCGACGATGGTCTGGGCGCCCACCTCGTTCTTCATAGGTTCATGGCCTGCCGAGAATCCGACGTGGGGCGACATCCTCGACGACGCCGTCTCCTCCTCCGCCCTGCTCGCCGGCCCGGAGACCTTCTTCATCGTCCCGTTCGTCCTGCTGACGCTCCTCGGAGCGAGCGCGTACATCCTCATGGGCCGCCTAGAGGTGGCGGCGGAGTCCGTTCCATCGCCTGCCGCCGAGTGACTACTGGATGCTGACGAGGACCTCGGCCGAGTTTATGATGACCCTGTCGAGAGAGATGTTCATGCTGAAGGGGACAGAACCATCCGCAGGGACGATGCCAGTGTCTTTGTAGTGGTCCTTCCACTCGTATCCATCGAAGACGCGGAGGTGCACCGTCCCCCAGCCCTCCTCGTCACCGTGGTTCGTTATGTCTCCGGATATCGAGATCGAACCGCCCTCTCCTCCGAGCAGGTCGCCGTATGCCTGCCAGATGAGGAACGCGCTGAGTTCGGCGGAGGGATCCCGTTCCGGCTTCGGGTCGAACAGGCCCATGTCCGATGCCAGTGGCACGATGACCAAGATGGCTGCGAGCGCCGCAACGAGTATCGTCTTGCCGAGGCTCATACGGAACGGCTTCCTGGGCCCGCCGACTCGGGGGTCCAATGGACGGTACTCGGTCTGGGCGGGAGATTGCTCCTCCCTCCGAGGCGCTACGACCTTCCTTCCCCAACGCTGTCCGCACGCGGGACAAGTGCCCGTCCCATCTGGTATCTCCGCCCCGCACCCTGGACACTTCACGGCCATTCCCCGTTCCCGCAATGGAATGAGTGGATATATCGCTTCTCATCGGGGCGAGTCGAATCAGGACCAGGGATGCTACCCAGACTCCGATCCTGCGATTCCAGAACCGCAATGACCCCCTCTCCAGTCAACTCCTCCCCGAGCTGAGCGTGCCTCCTCTTGTGACTGATCGGAGGCCGCCGGTGTCGCTACATATGTGCTTTCTCCGTCGGGTGGATGTGGGTCGACCGCCCCTCAAGAGACCACTTTCGGGTCTTCCTGCTTCCTCTGCGTCTTCTGCTTCCTCGGACTCAGGCCCTTTCCACTACCTTCCGACGAACTCCCTGTACAGACCGATGGCCCTCCTGCTCGTGAGCAGTCTATGCTTGACCTTCACCGCGGGAAGCTCCCCTTGGCCCGCTCTCAGTGTCAGGTAGTTCGCGGAATAGGGCGTGTCGCCTGCGATGCTCTTGAGTGGTAGGAGTTCGTCATTGCCCGTGCCCACCCGGTCCAGCATGTCTAGCAGCGACTTCGCCATCTGCACCTTCAGGAGACCCGTCAGACTGCTGACATCGCCTCCTCGGTCGGTCGCCTCCTCGAGCGAGAGCCTGTATCCGGCCTTCTCGGATCCCAGGATGTTGACGGGAGGCCAGCCGTGCTTCAGGAAATGCAGGTTAAGCAGGAGCCTGCCGACACGGCCGTTGCCATCGCCGAACGGATGGATCGTCTCGAATCCGTGATGCATCCAAGCTCCGAGCTGGAAGGCGTCCTCGCCGTGGGCGCTCCTCCTGCCGTGCTCGCTCATCCATTCCTCCATCCTGGCTCGTCAGGAAGAGGTTATCACTTCTGATAGGCAAATGGCACCTCGTATATACGGCTGGCCCAGTATGGAGTGGCGCAGTCCATCTGGACTGGCATGTTCGGAGTGCTATCATGTCGAGGAGTGGGTGCCTTGGTCTCTTGGTCTCTGGAACCGTCTTCGTCCTCCTGTCGCTCACGCTCGCGCTGAGCGGAGGGTCGCAGGCAGCGGGCGTGGAAGGCACATACACCTCCACGATCCCCGGGGAAGGCTATTTCGACAGCACCTACCCCGCGGACTACACATTCGATGCCGAGCTCACGCTTAACCCCGGTGGTGACGGCTCCCTGTGGCTGGAGTGCACCGACGTCGTAGTCAACGTGGCAGGGTGGGAGGCGGCATATGACCTGCTGGGCCAGTCGCAGACGGTCGACGTCGACTGGACCATGATCGGGTCCACGGTCACTCTCACCATAAACGACAACTACGGCGGCTCCTACGTCCTGCCCGTCACTCAGGACGGGAACAGGCTGTACGGGAGCGGCCAGTACACGGACATCTCATACGTGACCAACAGCTGGCAGATGGACGTCACCAAGGGCGGAGGCTCCGGTGACCCGATCTCGCTCGGCATCTCAGGCATCGCCGGCATCGCAGGCGCGATCGCGGTCGGCGGCTTCCTAGTCGGATTCGGGGTCTCGCTGCTCCCGGCGCCCAGGAACATGGGCGGGTCCATAATGGCCCCGAGGCAGACGGCCCTGGGGACACCGTACGCCCCGTCCCAGTCCGTGGTCGTCGACCACAAGCTGAGCTCCATGGCGGGCCAGCCCGGAGGCGTGACCAGACCGCTTCCAGATGTTCCCAGGATGCCAATGGGGCCTGGCGCGATTCAGTTCCCGAACGTGGAGATGGGCCGGCCGACGGACGTTCGCCCGACCGACATCAATCAGACGGACGTGCTGTCCATGCGCACCTGCCCGAACTGCGGCTCGACGCTGATGGCCACAGCGGCGGGATGGTCCTGTCCGGTCTGCAACAGGGCTCCTCCAGGAGGCGTGAACTGATGAACGCGATGGGGTACCCGCAGCAGTATCCCGGCGCTCAGGCGCCGGCCTTCAACATGCAGATAGTCAGGCGGCCTCTGACGGACGCTGAGAGGCAGCTCCCGGGAAGATTCTACAAGACCGTTCAGAACGGGTTGAGAGCTCTCTCACTTACATGTCTCATACTCTTCGTCCTGAACACGTACGTGCTCTCGGCCTTCATCACCGACGCGATCACGTTCGACACCGTGTCGACGGTGCTCTATGTGTTCATGATCGTCATGGGCCTTGTGGCGATCGGCATGTCCGTGAACGCCATCGTCATCAGGAAGAGGCTCGCGCAGACACTGGCGGATGGTACCGTGGTCGAGGTGTACGCCCCTGCGTACAGGGGCGGCATGGTCGGCAAGGGCCCGATGTGGACCGTCGGGCCGATATCCATCATGCCGACGAGGGGCCTCGAGGGCATGATCGCCGAGGGCCAGCCGACGAGCGTCGTCTGCGTCCCGAAAATGAAGGTCGCCATCTCGATAAACAACTACGGCCTGAAGCAGGGCGCGAGGATCATGTGTCCTCCCAACCTTGAGATGATGGCCGTGCCGGTGGGGCCGATGCCGATGAGAGGGCCGGTCCCAGGCCCCGCGTATCCCGCGTACGGCGCGCCCGTGCAGCAGCCGCAGGCGCCGCAGACGGCTCCTAGCGAGGAGCCGCCTCCGCCGCCCCCAGAATGAGTGCGAGCTAGATACTTGTCTCAGCGGGTCCATCCTCCTGGTAGCTGCCATCCGGGTGTCGACACTGCCGGAACGGAAGGCTTGATGCCTGAGGGATGAGTGCGGTGACTCACGCCCTGATCTGATCGGCCTGCGTGCTCCGACCGGACATGAGTCGACAGGATTTTATGGACATCCGACCATGAACGCCGCGACACTGGGTGACCGGATGGGGTTCTGGAAGCGGAGGCGACGGGATGATGACGTGATCCGCCTGGACCGCGATGTCGTTATCGAGGTCAAGGACCGCCACGGGCGGGTCCTCCAGAGCATCGACGCTGCCAAGATGTTGTCGATGGTGCGCGTCGCCACGAGCGAATCCTCGACACGCGTGATCAGTGCAGACGACTTGGACAAGCAGTGGCCGCTCCTCAGGCCCGGAGCGGCCAATGCGACCAGGTTCACAGCGTTCAGGACGAACGTCGTGGTGGCATCCGACGCCATGGACCGGGGATGCGCAGGGATGGATGCGGAGATCGCCAGGAGGGCAATGCTCGAACCTGGGGACGAAGTGCAGGTCCGGCACGAGGGCAGGTCGATGAGGATGAGGCTCCGTTTCTCGGACAGTCTTCTCACAGGGGAGATCGAGCTGAACCCAAGCGACCTCGTCGAGCTCGGGATTGATGAGGGCGACACGGACTATCTGGAGATCAGCAAGCAGGAAGGCCCAGGGTGCGATCAGACATCCAACGGGCCTCCACCCGCGGGTGTGGAGAAGGCCACGACTGCGTACAGGGTCAGGGTGGACTCCAATGGCAACCCCGTCGAAGTGAGCGAGATCCCTGCCCACGCGCCCAAGAAAGGGTTCAGGTTCTGGGGCCAGCGCGTCAAGTGATGACGGTGGTCATGGGTCGTTCTTCCGGTTCGGGCAGAAGCTTCATATATGCAATGTATGTATTGTATGATAAGTGTGAATGATGTGATTCGAATGAACCCGAGCGATATCGAAGTCTACGGCACCGTCAAAGTCGGAGAGAGGGGGCAGGTCGTGATCCCATCGCAGGCCAGAAAGGAATTCGACATCAAACCTGGCGACCTGCTGCTCGTGGTCCGGCCACCGATGGGTGACGCGGTCGCACTGATCAAGGCCGAGGTTGTCAAGAAGTTGATCGAGAAGATGAGCAGAGGGTTGGCAGAGCCCGGTGGACGGATGAAGCCGACTTCTGCGGCGAAGCGCAGGAAGTAGACAACTCACTCCCTGGGGTTTTTGACATGAACGAACCGATCCGGACAGAGAATCTCACGAAGGACTTCAATGGGTTCAGGGCGGTGGACGGCCTGAGCATCGAGGTGAAGAGGAATTCATTCATGGGCTTCCTGGGACCGAACGGCGCAGGGAAGACCACGACGATAAAGATCCTCACCGGTCTGCTTTCGCCGTCGAGCGGGTCGGCGTACATCAACGGCATCGATGTTGCCGAGAAGCCGAAGGTCGCGCTGACCAACCTGGGGACGATCGTCGAGACCCCTGAGTTCTATCCCTATCTCACCCCCAACGAGACCCTGGCCTACCTGGGCGAGTTGCACGGCATGACCGGAGAAGACATCAAGAGGCGCACCAAGGAGGTACTGGACCTGGTCAAGATGTCCGAATGGGCGGACAAGCGCATAGGCAAGTTCTCCAAGGGCATGAAACAGCGCGTCTCGGTCGCCCAGGCCATCCTGCACGAGCCGACGGTCGTCATCCTCGACGAGCCGACCAGCGGGCTCGATCCCAGGGGGATATTCGAGGTCCGCGAGGTGCTGTCAGGGCTCAAGAAGGAGGGTTACACCATCCTCATGTCGTCCCACATGCTGAACGAGGTGCAGGAGGTGTGCGACGAGGTCGCCCTCATAAACCGGGGGCAGTTGCTGAAGAAGGGTCCCGTCGAAGAGCTGACCCGCTCCGCGAACGTGAGGCGATTGGACGTGAGGACCTTCAGGGATGCGACCGCGGCCCAGCTGGAGCAGGTGTCCCGACTGAATGGCGTCACGGATTTCGAGTCGTTCGGCCCCAGGGATTTCGCGCTCTCCCTGATGGGGAGCGACGAGGCTCAGGCGGGCCTTCTAGAGGAGCTGCGGGGCATCGGTCTCAGGGTGGTCAGCTTCAAGGACACCGGCGTCTCGCTGGAAGGTCTGTACATGTCCCTGATCAAGGATTCGAGGTGATTCATATCAACGAGACTGTCAACCCAGCCGTGAGAAGGTCGGCCTACATCGCGCCATCGGACGTGTCCCAGATCGGGATCGTGGTGAAATACGATTTCCTGAAGTACCTCAGGAGCAAGCGACTGGTGGGCATGTTGGCCATCGTGACGCTCGTCCTGTTGCTCATCACCGCGCTCCCCCCGTTGCTGGGGAACTCATACGCGGACGACGCGAACGAGTTCATCGGCACCTACGCGAGCTTCACGAGCATCCTGATCATAATCGGTGCCACGCTCTTCGCGGGAGACGCCATCGTATCGGAGTTCCAGAACCGGACCGGATACCTGCTCTTCCCGAAGCCCGTCAAGAGATGGGTGCTCCTGGCTGGAAAGTTCCTTGCCTCGACCGGTGCCATGTTCCTGGTGCTGTTGCTCTACTACGGGGTCGCGCTCCTGCTCGACCTCGCAATAACGGGGTCGTTCCCGGTGCTTGGCGTCGAATCGCTCCTCTTGGCGATGCTCTACTCGGTAGCCGCCCTCTCCGTTGGGTTCCTCATCAGTTCGGTCATGAACGGGATAACGGGCGCCCAGATACTCACCTTCGCCCTGTTCCTGTTCATCTTCACCATCGTGACGGGGGTGCTGACGCTGGGCGGTGTGGAGCCGTGGTTCGTGGTGACGTATTCCGGCGGGTCCATCGACTACATCACCCAGGACCCGTACCCGACCAGCGGCGTGGCCACTGGGGGTGCCCCGGGAGGGATGGCCCCCGGAGGCCTGACGAGCAGCTACTTCCCCGACGTCGGCGTGGCGATCGCGGTCATGGCGGCCTACGCCCTGATATCGCTGGTCCTCGCCTACTACTTCTTCAGCAAGAGGGAGATGTCGGCATAGTCGATGAAGCGGGTCGGGAGCATCACATCAGAGTTGGACAGGGAATGGGACGAGGAAGTGCAAGCCAGGATAGGTAGTGAGACAATGTCTGAAATCGCGATCAAAGCCACTGATTTGACGAAGAAGTTCGGGGATTTCACCGCAGTCGACCACATCTCCTTCGAGGTGAACAAGGGGGAGATATTCGGCCTGCTGGGTCCCAACGGGGCGGGCAAGTCGACCGCCATCAGGATGCTGTCGACGCTCAGCGTCCCGACCGAGGGGTCCGCGACCGTCGCCGGCTTCGACGTCCGGAAGCAGGACGGCAAGGTCAGGGAGCACATAGGCCTCGTCTCCGAGAAGATGATCATGTACGACGAGCTGACGGCGAAGGAGAACCTCACCCTCTTCGGCAAGCTGTACGACATCCCGAGTGATGTCCTGAAAAAGAGGATCGCCAAGCTCCTCAGCCTCGTGCGCATGGAGCAGTGGGCGGACCACAGGATCGACACGTTCTCCACCGGCATGAAGCAGCGGATCAATGTCATACGCGCCCTGGTGAACCAGCCCGACATACTGTTCCTGGACGAGCCGACGCTCGGCCTGGACCCGCAGTCGACGGCGGAGATCAGGGAGCTCGTGCGGAGGATAAACATCGAGAACCGGACCACCATCATCCTCACGACCCACATGATGACCGAGGCGGACATGCTCTGCGACAAGATCGGCATCATGGACCACGGGAAGATCGTGGCCCTCGACACATCGGCCGGCCTGAAGAGGTCCATATCCGGGAACGACACGACCCTGTTCGAGTTCGAGATATCGAACCTCGACTCGGGGATACTGTCGTCGGTCAAGGCCCTGGCATCCGTCAGCTCGGTGGTCCAGGACGACCCGACGCACATCAAGGTCAGCTCGGTGGGGGACGATTCCTTCGACACCCTTGTCGACGTCCTCCGGAAGAACGGCGCGAAGATACGCACGGTGAAGAACCTCGAGCCGACCCTCGAGGACGTCTTCCTCCACATCACGGGCCACGAAGTGAGGGATGAGGTGGCGAAGGCCCCCGTCTCGGCGCACAGGGACGGTCCGCCCGGGATGCGGCCCAAGAAGAGGGTGAGGTGAGCTCATGGGAGTCAAAAGGGTGCTCAGACACAGCGCGTGGATATGCTGGAAGGACCTGCTGGAGTTCAGCAGGAGCAAGCTGAGACTGGTCATGCTCGTGCTCATGCCTCTCTTCATGATGATGATGGTCGGGTTCATATTCCCGACCGGGGACAGCATCAGCCAGCAGCCCGTGGCCCTGGCGAACCAGGACCTGGCGGTCAATGGCACCTCCCTGGGCGACAGCTTCGTGGTCCAGCTGGAGGCCGTGAACAACCAGACGGGCATGATGGAGCTGCGCGACGCCACAGGCTTCGACGACATCAAGACGATGATCCAGGACGGGAAGGTCAGCGGAGGCATCATCGTGCCCGCGAACTTCACCTCGGACCTGCTGGCCGGCAGGCAGGGCAACATCACCATCATGACGGACCAGTCGAACCCGCAGATGTCATCGATGATGCAGACCGTCCTGACGCAGATCATCGAGCAGCTGGGTTCGCAGCTGGCGGAGCTCAACCTCAACCAGACATACGACATCTCGTTCGAGGACGCCCCTGCGGTGCTGCAGCCGTACAACGTCGAGTCGAAGGGCATCGTTCCAGGGGACCCGAACTACTTCGAGTTCGTGGCCCCGGGGATAATGGCCATGGTCGTCATGATGTCTCTCATGACGGGCCTGCCGCACGCGATCTCCTACGAGAAGGACATGGGGACGCTGGACGGCATGCTGGCGGCGCCGACGAGCCGATGGGCGATCATCCTGGGCAAGGTCATGGCCCAGACGACCAGGGGCCTGGTCCAGGGGTTCATCATACTCCTGCTGTCGGTCCTGCTCTTCGGGGTCGTCATCCACGGGAGCATCCTGCTCGTGGTCCTCCTCATACTGCTGACCGTGTTCAGCTTCGTCGGGCTGGGGATCCTGATAACCTCCTTCGCCGACAAGGAGGAGACGGCCACGATGGTGATGATGACGCTCATGTTCCCCATGATGTTCCTGAGCGGGGTCTTCTTCCCGGTCCAGCAGATGCCGTCGTTCATGCAGACCCTGGCGAACTTCCTGCCTCTGACCTACGCCGCGGACGCGATGAGGAAGGTCATGGTGCTGGGCGCAGGACCCGAGGCGATAATGACCGATGTCGTCGTCCTCGCGGCGTTCGGCATCGTCCTGCTGGCGATCGCCGTGCCGCTGTTCAAGAGGGCCATGAACAGGTAGACACGGATGGGGCCGGATGACAGGCTGTCTCCGGCCAGAGGATAAACCCTTTCATCGCCTTTCCTCGGGGAGCTTGAGTGCGATGTGCTGGGAGCCGAAGGTGCTGCCCCTCTTTGGGGATGTTGCCCAGATGCCGCCTTTCTCGACCTCTGCTTTCAGGGGCGAGAAGTCGGTCACATGCTAGATGCTGTTCTTTCTGCCCTCTTCCTCGGTCTCAGCGTGTCTCTTGGGTATCTGGGACTCGATCATCGAGCGCCACTTGTCAGGCATATGGACTTCGATCTCGATCCTGGGCTCCCCGGAATGTCCTTCCCCCTGCGCGACGAGCACCACTCTCGATCTGACAAGATTGTGGTCGACCCAGACATCCTTTATGGTCGATAGGGGGAGATCTAGGACCGTGGATCCTTTCCTCGAGGCCGTGCCCAACGTATGTGTGAACAACAGCCGTCTGTTCGTCAGTGTCAGGATGCCATGTGTGCCTCGGAGCTTCGCCGGTGCGCACTGCACTTCCGTCTCGTCTGGTTCCATTGCGAGAATCACCTTCTCCTGGTTCGTCAGCTGGGCTCCGCAATCTGGACCGGCCGGCCTCTTGACATGAGGCTGCCGGTTTCCTTCCAGCGCTTCCTGCAGAATCCATTCGCCATTCGTTCTCTCGCCTCGCATCCGTGTCGAGAGTATTAAGACTTGTTCGGTGTGTCCTGTCTCGGCCAGAGGGTCCTTGCACCGAGCTGGACCCCTTCTCAGGCTCTTCTTCTTCGGCCCTCTGCACGCAAATCCGCGGACAGTGCGGGAAGACCTGGTCGAGTCCAGCCAGCAGATCGGATTCGCCGGCCAATCAGCGGGATTTGAGTAGAACCCCCCCAGAATCCACATGGTCAGGAAGAATCCTTTATCTCCTGCGCGGTGATGACGATTGGAGAGATGAACAGATGCCGTTTAGGAATCTCAAGCTCATAGGGCCTCTTCTGGACGCAGTTGCTAAACAGGGTTATACGGTGCCGACACCGATACAGGACCAGGCGATCCCCCATATCCTTCAAGGCAAGGACCTGATCGGGATCGCACAGACCGGCACGGGGAAGACCGCCGCGTTCGTCCTGCCCCTGCTGCAGCTGATGTCACAGTCACCTAGGCATGTCATCGCCAGGTCTCCCAGGACCCTGGTCCTTGCGCCGACCAGGGAATTGGCCGCTCAGATAGACGAGAGCTTCGCCACCTACGGCTCATTCATGAGATTCAAGCACACCGTGATCTTCGGAGGTGTCAGCCAAATCGCCCAGGTCAGGGCGATCTCCAGCGGCGTCGATGTCCTGGTCGCCACGCCTGGCAGGTTACTGGACCTGATGAATCAGGGCTACGTGAAACTGGACCGCCTGGAATTCCTCGTCCTCGACGAGGTCGACAGGATGCTCGACATGGGATTCATACATGATGTCAAGAAGATCATCGCAAAACTGCCGACACACAGACAATCGGTATTCTTCTCAGCGACGATGCCACAGAAGATAAGTGAGCTTGCAGGGACATTGCTCCGTCATCCTGTGCGCGTCGAAGTCGCTCCCCAGGCGACCACGGTGAAGCTGGTCCAGCAGAAGGTCCTCTTTGTAGACGAGAGAGACAAGATCGCGATCCTATTGCAGTTGCTGAAACACGAGGATCTGAAATGCGTACTGGTATTCACAAGGACAAAACGAAGAGCCAACAACGTCGCCGAGGTGCTGACCGAGCGGGGCATCCGGGCCGAGGCCATACACGGCAACAAGTCACAGGGTCAAAGGACAAGGGCATTAGACAATTTCAAATCAGGACATGCAAGGGTGCTGGTCGCGACCGACATCGCTGCAAGAGGCATCGATATCGATGACATATCCCATGTGATAAACTTCGATCTGCCCGTCGACAATGTCGAGAACTATGTCCATCGGATCGGGCGTACCGCAAGAGCGGGAGCCAAGGGCACTGCATATTCCCTGTGCGCAAGCTATGAACGGGACGCCTTGAGGGAGATCGAGAGCCTCATAAAGATGAATGTCGAAGTGATGTCTCACTCATTCCACTCCAACACGGCAAGAGATGCTGTCGGCGCTGCCGCAAGACCGCCGCCGAAGCAGCAGAGAGGTCAGAGAAGGCCAGACATGAATCGACAGAACAGGAGACAGTATCGGTCGCGATAGACGGCCTAGGATCCTCTGTCCAGGAAGTCCCCTCGTCCCCTTCTGCAGGATGGACGAGGATCGGGGTCCTATGCCGGTCCCCGGGTCCTTCTCTTCTTGAGGAAGATGACCATGCCCACCGCTGCGATGCCGGCCGCCACAGGTATCAGGACCCAGAGAGGCTTGTCTGCCATAGGATCGGTCTCCGTGACCCTGTCATGGTATATCGTTATCTCCGGGTCGCTCTTCATGGACTGGGTGTCCTCGTAGGTCAGGTTCGGGAACCCGTGGGTGACGTAGGCCTGTCCCCCGTGCAGCTCCATGAACGAGTAGCCCGTAGAGTCATTGGCGCCGCTTCCGTTGTAGATCGTGAAATCGTCCCTCATGTCCAGTCTCGACACGGTCAGGGGAGTCCCGTCATCGAGCGTCATGTTGTATTCCAGGGTCGTGTTGGTGCAGCCCGAGGGGATGAGGGGTCCCGTGGTTGTGAAGTCCTCGGGGTTCGCAACCATCATCATGTAACGGATCTCCGCGGTGAAGGGTTCGCCCGCATCGAACTCGTTGTTGTCGTCGTCAGGGTTGAAGAATATGGTGTCGTCGAAATCGAGCAGCGCCTCGATCTTCATGTGCGTGTTGTCCCAGTCCCCTCTGATGTGATGCATCAGGGTGAGATCGACCGTGGAGACGTCGGAGCCAACGGGGACGGACGCGCCGTAATAGACCCGGATGCCCTCGTAGGTGATGTTGCAGTCGAAGGTCGGCACCGTGCCGTCGTACACTGTCGGGGAGTATTCCACCTCGAAATCACTGCAGGTGGTAAGGGGCGAATGTATCGTATAACCCCCTATCTCGAAGGCCAGCTCCCAGATCATGAACTGGGCTATGTACAGCTTGCCCCCGATGCTGTAGTGGATGTTGTTAGTGTAATCCACGGCTGGGATGCCGTCCTGAGTGATGTTCCTGGCCATGATGAGTGTCATGACATCCCCGTGGGTGACATCGATCATCCATCTCTCGTTGACGAAGAACGCATCGGTCGGGGTGCCGTTCACGTCTCCGGACACGTTGTATTCGTGGGTCTCGTGGACCCAGGGCTCAGGGACCAGCTCGGGCACCGTGTCGTCCGCCTGGGCGTTGATGGTCAGAACGGAGCCCCCGATGACCGACAGATTCAGGGCTACGAAGACCGCGATGGATGTCCAGACCGAGCTTCTCATGGGTGTTAGAATGTCGCCCTGCCGTACATAACCCCTCTGATGACGACCTAAGTGTGGTTGACGGGTCCTGGCTGAGGAACGCGGGCTTAGGACGAGGCGATGCGCGCGGCTCTTCACGAGGTGCTGGCTATGGCCTTGTGACCGACCGTCCCGGCCGCAGCCTACGTCGTGACCACGGGCACGGGGCGCCACACGGAAAAGCGCTTAGGCCACGGACGCATTTCCCCTTCGATCGTCGCGACGGCCCTCGCGGACCGTCCTAGGTGTTCATCATGACCGAGGCCGACGCAGTCGGGAAGACGAAGGGGATGCCTGCCACCGTCGGGTCCCTCGCCGATGACCTCTCACTGCTGGGCGTGCGTCCGGGCATGACCCTGCTCGTCCATTCATCCCTCAGCTCGTTGGGATGGGTCTGCGGAGGCGCCGTAAGCGTCGTGCTCGCCCTCGAGAGGGCGCTCGGACCCGAAGGGACCCTGATGATGCCCGCGCACTCGGGCGACCTCTCCGACCCGTCGAAGTGGCGGAACCCGCCCGTCCCGGAGCAGTGGTGGGACCTCATCCGGAGTGAGATGCCCGCCTTCGACATCGACATGACCCCCACGCGCGGCGTGGGGGCGGTCGCAGAGTGCTTCAGGAAGCAGAGGGGTACGGTCAGGAGCTCCCACCCCGAGGTCTCGCTCGCGGCGAGGGGTCCGAGGGCGGAGGAGCTGACGAGGGACCACCCGCTCGATTACCCCACGGGGGACGACTCCCCTCTCGGGAGGCTCTACGCCATGGACGGATGGGTCCTGCACCTCGGGTCCGACTTCATGTGCGCGTCGTCGCTGCACCTCGCGGAGTACAGGGCGCGATATCCCCGGAGGAAGGTGGTCAGGTGCGGGGCGCCCGTGCTCGTCGACGGCGAGAGGCGATGGGTGGAGTCCGACGACGTCGAGGATGACGACTCGGTCTTCCCGCTGATCGGGGAAGGCTTCCTCGCGGAGAGGAAGGCCGACGTGCTCTCGGGTAAGGTCGCGTGCGCGCACGCGCTGTTGATGCGGCAGAGGGCGCTCGTGGACTACGGGGTCAAGTGGATGGAGACGAACCTGGGGTAGAGCCCATCCGCAAGTCGTCATGGAATCCCACCGCAGGCTTGATACTGAGCCATAACCATGACCGTGACCGATGTCAATGGGTGCCTCTGGAGGACCACCGCCGCTGCCGATACGGGCAAGACTGAGGGACACGGACGCCCAGGTCCAGAACTCGAGGGTGGCCATGGGGTTGAACCCTTGGACTCTCGTCGCCGTCGGAGGGATCATACTGGGGTTCTTCCTGGCCCTCTACCTACTCGAATTCATCAGCTGACCGAATCCTCCGCGGAGCGACATCGGTCCGTTCGCTGTCGCCAAGTGCGCTGCCCGTGGCCCTGTCATGCGAGGACCGACCGTTCATATAGCGCCGCGGCGAATCCGAGTGGCGGGGTCGGCGATAGGGTGGTCCGCAAGGGTTCTGTGTTGTTCGAGGCGGCGAAGCGCCTGGTCGTGGCTTTCATCGCGTTCATAGTGATAGTCACTATAGTCTTCTTGGCGTTCAGGGTCGCCCCGGACGATGACTTCACAGGGTACCTGGGACACGACATCTGGAGGGGCGACCAGACGTCGGTCGAGGGGATGAGCCTCGACGAGCCGCTCGTCGCGCAGTATTTCGACTACCTCGGGGACACTCTCCGGGGGGACCTCTATGTGTCCTACACATACGACAACGATCCCGTGACCGAGGTCGTGCTCCAGAACGCCAAGTCCACGGTGCTCCTCTTCGTGATGTCCTTCGCGCTGTCGACATTGGTGGCCATCCTGTATGAGAGGTTCTTCGCCTGCCCGAAAGGCAGCCTGAGGGACTGGCTGGGGAGCTCCCTCGCCGCCCTCTTCATCTCGGTCCAGATCACGGGACTGGGCTATGCGTTGATCGTCTGGAACGTAAGGGCGGACGGCCCCTTCGGTTTCAGCCTCTTCGAGTTCAATTGGTGGCTTCGCGACGTGGACCTGGCCGGTATGCCGGCGGCGATGGCCGGCCTGGCCCTGCCTCTGATAGCATCAGTGTGCGTCATCTCGCCTCTCGTCTGGCTCTTCATCCGCCAGGGGCGGGAGGACACGGGGCAGGACGGGCGGGCCGGGATGCTGGTCGGCGTCCTCGCGCGACTGAGGGCGACCGGGCCCGGCCCAATCTTCCTCGTCTCCTGGGCCGTGCTGTGCACCATCGCGCTCGAGACGGCGTTCTCTTCGCGCGGCCTCGGGTTGACCATGGTCGACGCCATCGGGCGAATGGACCAGGTCCTGGTGATGGGGTGCATCGTCATAGCCGCCCTCCTCGTCCTGGTCGCCTCGACGGTGTTCGATGTCCTCCTGGCCATCGTCCCCGAGGAGCCGGGGCCGGACGGGGCGGAGGGTGCGCCCGCGGCCGTTGTGGGGTTCCGCGGTCCCCCCTCGCTGAAGAGAATCGTGCTGCCGTTGTGGGCATCGGTCAAGAGGAACAGGTCGGCGATGGCCTCCCTGACCGTGCTCGTCGTCCTCGTGTCCGCGGCATCCCTGGCCCCCGTGCTGTCGATGGTGGACGGCAACCCGGCGTCGACGGAGAACTACACGGTGGACGTCCTCGTCGACCCGTCCCTGACGCCGTCCCCCGATACGGGGATCGTGCACCTGCTCGGGACGGATCATCTCGGCAGGGACCTGTACTCGCTGATGCTGTACGGGGCGAGGGGCCCGCTGGCCATGGTCGGCCTGATCGCAGGGCTTGCCTTCCTGCTCGGATGCGCCGCGGGCCTGCTCGGTGCGGCGTCCGCGGGGGCGCCCGCGGGCCTGGTGCGGGCCCTGAGCGTTCTCCTCAGGGGAGTGACGTACGCGTTCGCGTCTGTCGGTCTCGTCGTCCTCGCATACTATCTCGTGGTCGCCAGGCGGATGGACCTGGTCGAGTACTCCCTCTTCTTCACCCCCCTGTTCATGGGATGGGCGTGGGAGTGGGTCGCGGTGCCGGCGTACAGGAGCTCCATGGCGACCATGGCCGAGGGCGTCCCGGTGAGGTCGCTGGCGCTGGTCCCTTCGATGCGATTGGTGGCCTCGAGGTCGCTCAGGGTCGCGAAGTACGCCGTCGTGGTCGGCCTACTGATCGCGACCATGAGCTATACCACGGCCGCGATGGACATGGCCCCGTGGCCGGGAGAGTATCCGACATGGGGTGGGATTCTCATCGACGCGATGAACTCCTCCTCACTGCTCGCGGGGCCGGAGGCCCTCTTCCTCGCCCCGTTCGTCCTCCTCACGCTGCTGGGCGCGTGCGCGTACGTGCTGCTGGACCGGCTCGAGGGTGCTATCAGGGACCATTCGGATGTCTGAACCTCAGTATCTCCACGGGTTCTCGAACAGCTGCCTCGAGCCGAACTCCCTCGACACCTTGCCCGTCGTGGCGTACCTGTACAGAGCCGCGGTCAGGATGGACGCGGCCGCGGATGCGACCACCGCAAGTGCGATCCAGTAGACGGCGGCGGCCCCGACCCCGATGAACAGCCCCGTCTCCCCGCCGAGCGCCAGTCCCAGCACGATCATGGGCACGCCCAGCAGGCCCGCCAGGAAGAAGATGACCCCGATGCCCATCCCCCCCACGAAGGTCTCCCCCCAGACGCCCTTGAACACGACGGCGCTGCGCTTCATGGCGGTCAAGGGGCCCACCTTCTCGAATATCAGGACGGGCACGACGAAGAAGGTCCCGAGCGCCCACGCGACGCCTATGAGCCCGACGACTATCTTCCCGAAGATCCCGACCTTCTCCTGGATGGTCCTCAGGACGAGGCCGACCGTGGCGGTGAAGAGGGCCCATGCGAGGATCCTGCCGATGTTCTGGTTGGCGACCCTGAACCCGTCGCCCAGTGTCGGCCGCCTGCCGTCGAGCCGTATCATGGCGCAGCCGACGACGGCCGCGTTGAAGTAGATGGATATGAAGTAGCTCAGGAAATAGACCACGACGGTGAGGGCCAGGAAGGTGTAGGTGTTCGTCGCCTCGAACATCGCCTCGATGCCGATCGAGTAGAACATGCCTACGACGAACCCCACCAGGATCAGGGCGGTGAACAATCCCGACAGGACGGGGAAGATCAGCAGGTGCTTGTCCTTCCGGACGATCCTCAGGCTCATCTTGGTCATCTTCCACCCGCGCGCGATCTTGCCCATGCTCCCCGCTCCTCCAGAGGGCCCTGTCGCCAGGATCCCGGGACGTGGATGTGTGAATGGGGTAATAAACATGCCCGGGAGGGACGGACCACTCTGGGGCGCAGCATGGTCTGGAAGAACCCTTCATCCCCCTGCTGTGGGGTGATGATTGGAGAGATAAGGATGACGTTCAAGGACCTCAAGCTCATAGAGCCTCTTCTGGCCGCAGTCGCCAAGCAGGGCTATACTGCCCCGACACCGATACAGGAACAAGATACCGATCCTGCTGGAACTGCTGAGGCACGAACATCTGACGTGCGTACTGGTGTTCACCAGGACGAAGAGACGGGCGAACAACGTCGCCAGGTGCTGACCGAGCGTCGCATCCGGGCCGAGGCCATACACGGCAACAAGTCGCAGGGCCAGAGGAGGCCGGACACGAACCGACGGGATGGGAGACGCTACCGGTCGAGATAGATTGTCTGGTTTTCTCTTCTTTCAGAGATGGTCCTGCCTCCAGCTTGGACATGGATCGAGGTCGGAGAGGGGGCGCATCTGCGCGGAGATCCCGTCTGGGCGAGGGGGAAGAGGCGTGTACTTATAGCGTCGGAACGGTGCTATTACCAGCGTTCGGGAGGAAATCCGATGCAAGAGCACGTACGACGTTTTGGGCTCCACAGTTCGATCACAGTCACACTCACGCTCCTCATGCTCGTCTCGTTCGCATCGGCCGTCCTGGGTCTCGGTTCGGCGCCCCTCGTGTCCACGGCCATGGCCACGACGACACACGATCCGATCGTGATCGTCGGCGACGCCGAGTTCGCCGCGCTTGCGGCGGAAGACGGCTGGCTCGGCAGCGGCACACCCTCGGACCCGTACCTGATCATGGATCTGCAGATATCCACTACCGAATTCTACGCAATCTCCCTGACCGACACGACAGTGAGTTTCGCCGTGTCCGGATGCACCCTCACCGGGACCATCGCGTCCGTCTTCCTGCGGAACGTCCAGAATGGGCTCATCGATGGTAACGAACTGCTCGGGGTCAACTGCGGCGTGATCCTGTCGGAGTCCGACGGTGACACGGTCTCGAACAACACGTGCGACACCTCCGGCGCCTCCTTGTCCCTGGTCGACTCGAATGACTGCACCTTGGCGGATAACGCGCTGTCGTCCTCCCTCGGGGTCGGCATCGAGATATACAGCAGCGTCAACGCCACCCTCAAGGCGAACGTCATGACTGGCTGCGGTCTGATCATGTGCCCTTGGCAACTGGAACACGCCATCAACCACAGCATCAGCGCAGACAATACCGTGAACGGCAAGCCGGTGTACTACCTCAGCGGCCAGGAGGGCATGTCCATCCCTGACGATGCTGGACAGGTGATACTGGCGGACTGCTCCGACATGATCATCGAGGGTCTCGTCCTCCCGGGCGCGGCAGTGGGCGTCATGCTGCACTTCTCGTCCAACATCACCGTCACGGACGTGGAGTCGGAGGGCAACTACTGGTGCGGCGTCGCCGCCTCGTACTGCGACGGAATCCTCATCGACGGCTGCAGCCTCAGCTGCAACCAGAACAACGGCCTCTTCCTCGATTCGTGCGAGGGCGCAGAGGTCAGGGGATGCAACGTGTCGGGGAACCACATGGGCCTGATCGTGAGCCACTGCGTAGACACTCTCCTCGCCGAGAACCTCTGCGAGGGCAACGACTATGGGCTGTTCATGACGGATTCGGCGAACTGCACGCTCATCTCGAACGTCTTCCTCGAGGACGACATCACGATTCAAGGCTACTTCCCCGACCACTGGAACTCGCACTCGATGGACACGGGCAACACCGTGAACGGCAAGCCGGTCGTGTACGTGAAGGACCAGGTGGGCGGCACGGTGCCCGACGACACGGGCGAGCTCATTCTGGCGAACTGCAGCGACCTCGAGATCGTCGGCCACACGTTCGACTCGTATCTCCAGACGGCCGTGCTCATGGGGATGTGCGAAAACGTGACCTTCTCGGAGTGCGCGTTCGAGGACAACTCCATAGGCATCTACATCCAGTGGTCCTCGGCCAACAGAGTCTCTGACTGCGTATTCCTCCGCAGCGGGCTGGGGATATACGCGCAGTACTGCACCCACAGCACCTTCTCCAACAACACCTTCACGGAAGGCTCCATGGGCATGGACATAGACAACGACTCGAACTACAACGAGGTCTTCCTGAACGGGTTCTGGAACCAGTCTGGCTATGCGGTCCGCGCGGAGCGCCAGTCGACCGGCAACGTGATCCACAACAACACGTTCTACGGCAACAACGGCGCCTCCGCCACCTACAACGAGTATCATGTCCAGTGCTACGACGACTGCGAGGGCAACATCTGGAGCATGAACGGCTACGGCAACTTCTGGTCCGATTGGACCTCGCCTGACGACGACGCGGACGGGATAGTCGACTACCCGTACGCGCTCGACCCAGTGGGGTACTCGTACGACGAGTTCCCCCTCGTCGCCCCGACGTCGGTCGTCCCCGACGACGAGCCGGACGAGGTGAAGATGGTCATGAACATGGAGAGGACCGCCTTCATGGCGGGCCAGACCGTGGGCTTCGAACTGATGGTGGTCAACGAGGACGCGTCCGCGGTCGAGCTCGTATCGGGGACCTCCCAGCTGTTCGACTTCGTGGTCGAGGACTCCGAGGGGGTCGTGGTCTACGACTACTCCCCGACCGTGCTCATGGCGGTGACCATGGTGACCCTGGAGCCTGGGGAGAACTACTCCGAAGAGCTGACTTGGGACCCGGAGGACGGCGAGACCGTCGAGCTCGGGGACTTCACGATCACTGCATCGTTGCTCGCGTGGGAGGTCGACTGCCCCGGAGCCGAGGCCGCGATCCTCATCGACGGGGATGCCCCCGTAACGGATGCGACGGTCGATGGCGAGGTGGGCGATGGCGGCTGGTACGTCTCAGAGGTGACGGTGTCGCTCGACGCCACCGACGGGTCGAGCGGCGTCGGCCTGACCGAGTACGCGGTCGACGGGTCTGAGTGGTCGGCATATGCAGGCTCGTTCGAGGTCTCCGGCGACGGGGTGCACGCCATCGAATACCGCTCCGCGGACGTGGCGGGGAACCTGGAGCCGGCCTCTTCGACCACGGTGAAGGTCGACCGCACTGTGCCTGAGCTGACCGTCAGCCTGGTGGACGGCTCGGAGTTCGACACCGACTCCATCATCGTCGAGCTCGGGTACTCGGACGCATGCAGCGGGGTCGCCACGGTCGAGTACACCCTGGACGGTGTATCGACCGGAGTGGCGGACGGCGCCGAGAGCATCTACCTCTCGAGGCTATGCGAGGGGATGCACCAGCTCTCTGTCAGCGTGGTGGACGAGGCGGGCAACGAGGCCGTGCAGACGACCACGTTCGAGGTCAGCATAGCCTCGGACGATGCCGAGGAGCCGGTCACGCAGCCGGAGTCCCTGTGGACCTTCCCCGTGGCGGCGGCGATAGCTGCCGCGGCAGCGGTCGCCATCATCGCGGTGTATGTCCTGCTGAGGGCGCGTCCTTAGGCGCCTCGGTGCCCAGCGGCACTCGCTCTATGCAGCACCTAGGCAGACTCCGCCCCTGTCTCCTTTCGCGGGGCATCTTCTCAGGGTGAGGTCTCCATTAATAGGCTCAACATCGATTCCGTTCCCGTTCGAGAGGGGAGGAGAACTGAGCGACATCGTCTATGAGAACCTCGCAGATGCCCTGAACAGGCTTCCGAACGGCTTTCCGAGGACATCAACGAAAGTCGAGATAAGGATCCTCAAGAGGCTGTTCTCCGCGGACGAGGCTTCCCTGGCGAGTCAGATGGGGCGCGACGATGAGACCGCGGACGCGATAGCCTTGCGCGCGGGACTCTCCCCCGAAGAGACGGGCACGAGGCTCCTGAACATGGTCGGGAAGGGGCTGCTCTGGAGCCACGAGCAGGATGGCACGCGCGTGTTCCGCCTGGCCCCGTTCATCGTGGGGATATACGAGTCGAGCACGCTCGACCATGAGCTGGCTCACCTGGTGGAGGAATACCTCTCGGGCGGTGGGGCGGAGGGCATCATGAGGCCGCAGCCGGCCATACACAGGGTCGTCCCGGCTCAGAAGGCGGTCAAGTCGGAGCAGATACTCCCGTACGACGATGTGAAGGCGGTCCTGCTGCGGTCCAAGTCCTTCACGCTCAGGGACTGCATCTGCAGGGAACAGCAGAAGCTGATGGGCCACGAGTGCAGCTTCCCCCTGAGGACCTGCCTCTCGTTCTCGGAGAACGAGGGCCCGACGCACGGGTCATCCATCTCGAAGGAGGAGGCGCTGGCGTTCCTCGACGAGTCGGAGCGAGCTGGGCCTGGTCCACACCGTGAGCAATGTCATGAAAGGGATAGGCTATGTGTGCAACTGCTGCGGGTGCTGCTGCGGGCTGCTGAGGGGGATCACTGACTTTGGCATCGAGAACTCCGTGGCCTCCGCCAACTACCTGGCCCGCATCGATCCCGAGGAATGCACCGGGTGCGGGATATGCGAGGACAGGTGTCAGGTCCATGCCATAGGTGGAGCGGACGGCGTTTCGGTCGTGGACCGCGCGAAGTGCATCGGGTGCGGCCTGTGCGTTACGGGATGCCCGAGCGGCGCGGCAAGGCTCGAGAGGAAGCCCGATGCCGAGGTCGTCGCTCCTCCGGTCGACTTCAGGACCTGGGAGCGGGAGCGTCTTCGGAATCGCGGTCTGATTGAATAGGTCGCTACTTCCACTCCGACTGTCGGAGATGTGTGGCCGTTCTCGGGATTCGCGTGCTTGCGCCAGGGCCGTGATCTCTTGCCCAGAACTGCCTACTCCCAGGCCCAAATAAGGGATACTTCGAGAAAAGACTCAATGGTCGTCCTCTTCATGCAGCACTTTTTCCTACCTCGGCAAATCGCTTTTAAAGGTCTAGGAGGTTCGGGAACAACGCGAAGGGCCCCTCAATCGATTGCTCAGATAGGTGACGATGAATTCGAGAGTATCAGAAGAATGGGTGGGATCGATGAACGTTTTGTTGTCCATTAGGCCTCAGTATGCAGAAGCCATAATGAACGAATCAAAGAGATATGAGTTCAGAAGATCTCTGTTCAGAAGTAGCGCTGTCGAACACATCTTCGTCTATTCTACGTCACCAGTTCAGATGATTATCGGGGCTTTCGGTGTAGGGAGGGTCATTCAGGACGACCCCCTGAACCTCTGGAGGATGCTTCATGAGCAGGCTGGAATCGATGAGGGGGACTTCTTTCGATACTTCGGAGGCAGAGACGAGGGCTTCGCAATAGAGGTAAGAAACCCTCGAGAGTTCGGGGAGCCCATTGACCCATGGGAGCTGGATCCTGACTTCGTACCTCCTCAATCGTTCAGATACGTCGATTGGGCCCTGTCTCAAGAAGGGCAGTTGGTAATGAACCAGCCGCGGTGAAGGAGACCGTTGGTTGTCAGCGCCGGTTGAAAAGTTACCAGTTCCGCCGGTCTAATGTTGACCAGTCCCATCCGGTCCCTGATCGACTGGGGGCTGGGCATGAGGACCGAAGCGGAGTGGTCAGAGATGAGAGAACGATACAGACAGGGCGTATCGATAAGCCAGATAGCCAGGGAATGTCAGTGCCGGTTGAATTTCAGGCAAAAGTGCCGCTCGAAAATTGACCACCCCTGCCCTAAACTCACGAACCGCGTTCCATCTCACGATCGAGGTGTAAGAGACGGGTTGACGACAGCGGGGCTGCATTGAACACGATATGAACCACGGGAGGATGGATGACATGGCGAAAAGCTGCGGAAGATTGTGCTCTCGGAAAAGACCTTAGGGCAGAGACACGGTCACTCGTTTGAGAGCTGATTCATCTGGAACTCAGCGACTATCCAACGGTAATCGGGAAGAAGGTAGAAGTCAGGGCAGATGAAGCTGAAGGCGGGACAAGCCATGGCGGTCAGTACCTAAAAGTCCGAGGAACAATCATAAAAGAAATCAGGGACGTCAACGGCGTCAGTTACTTCGCCATAGAGCTTGATGATAGGAACCTAGGGCGTCGGTATCTGCTAGTCGGTGAGAGAATCATGGGCGACTCCATTCCCAGGGCGTTCTCGAAAGGAGCCGGGAAGGTGTTCGTAGGGATTGCACTCGTTCTTGATGATCGGATTCTATCGGAGGACGTGTTTGATCTCGCCAAAGTGGATTACTTCGCAATCGGCGAAATCGAACAATTCAACTCGTCCTAGTCGTAAATTGCACCTCGGATAGCTGGTTCACATGCTATCGCATGCAAACCTGAAGATCTGGTTCAAAATCAATCTGCGCAGGGAGCCGACTTTGAAACGGGACGTGGCTCTTTTTCAATCAGAGGGTTTTTGCACCGGGATATAAACCTTTTCATCCCCTTTCCTCGTGGAATCGGAGGTTCAGGTCGTACGACCTGCAAACCTCGGATGGATGGCCATTTCTCAATCCGGCGCCATGACTCCGATTCCTAAACTCCAGCTCTTCTCTCTTCTGTGCCATACCTAATCTGGTCGCTGGCACCCTCTTGCACGAAAGGTTGAAAGTGTCCACAACTCTTCAACGGACGTACGTGGTGGGCATGAGGACAGGGAAGAGGATTAGGATTGCGAGAGAGCAAGTGGGGCTCGCAGTATGGACCTTGGGAACAAGATTGGTGCCTCTCAGGGTGCGGATCGAGTTGGGAGGCAGGAAGGGTTTCTGTTGGAAGAGAATGGATTCCGAAACTCGAGATGGTGCTAGGTCCGTTCATCACCGGCAGATTGGAGCCCAATCCCCCAGTCGGAAGGCAGACCGTAGCCTCATGGTTGTTGAGGGCTCGTGAGGAAGCTGGTCTCACACCATCAGAGTTGGCAAGGAAGGCAGGACTGAGCGTCCCCACAATCTATAACATAGAGAGTCGAAGAGCCGAATTTCCTCGTGAAGACGATTCGATTATTGGAGAAGGCGCTGGGCATAATAGAATTCGTATCCTATGGCGGAACGAGACCGAGAAAAGCAAGTGAGGTTGAAGGTTTAGGCGACTTCGAGGATTTCAACCCACATGAGCCGAAAGATTGGCCAGACAAGCCAGGAGTCTATGTGTTCTACGATGTCAGTGAACGGCCAATCTATGTAGGACAGTCAAAGAGCATGGCTAGCCGAATGCGCAGTCATCAAGACAAGTTCTGGTTCAAGAGTCCTATCGTCGAGAGTGGATTGTACATCGCGATTGAAGATGAGAGACTTCGGAAACAGGTTGAGACCATTCGTGAGTTCCCTCAAGTCGAACGCTGTTCTGAACAAACAGCAAGTTGACAGGGACTAGGCGAACAGAAGAGTTCACACACGAATGACTCTATCAACATCAGCTGAGAGCCGACTTTGAAACGGGATGACTGGCTCTTTCTCAGTCAGAGGATATCTGCACCGGAGTGTGAACCTTTCGAGCACTGAACCCCGTGGGATCGGGCAACCAGGGCGTACGGCTTGCATGTCCGAATTGACTTGGCGGATCTTCCCTAATCGTCGTAAGACCGTCTCGGATGAATTCCTACCATGGCCTGCAAATGGTAGATAAGTAGCCTTGTGTATACGGACGATTGGGCCGGGGGTCGGAACTTGAGGGGAATCACGGTAAGTGTAGTAATCACAGTAGCACTGCTGAGTGTATCTGCTATCGGTCTGGATGTTGCTGGCGTTCAGGTGCCTGTGCCGACGTACGGAGAGAGCGTGACTTGGCAAGAATATGAATGGGGTGACATGACGGGGGCCGTCACTCCGAATGGGGTGACCGTGTCGGGTCTATACACAGGCGCGGAGACGACCCCCTATACCGGTGGCTGGAACAGTTACTTCCTCCTATCGAGTGAGACGTTCAATGATGGAATTGCGTTCAGCTGCAACATCACGCCGTCCGTGCTCTCCTGCGGCGAGGCCATGCTTGGGATTGGCATTAGATCTCCGTCTGTCATGGACGACGTCTACCGCGATAGCATCGTGTGGTGCATGTACTACTACCCGTCCGCGGGAGTGAATACGGTCGGATGGCTGCACAAGTGCATCGATGGCAGCTACGAGAGAATCACCCTGGATTCAACGGACATCGTCCTGGGCGCCACCGTCCAGTACAAGATCGTCGTCTCAGATGGCATCGTCGGGTACTTCCTGAACGACATCCACTTGGGTTCGGAGATCGTTCCGTTCACCGAGTTCAGCTTGTTGCTCACTGCGGGCTTGAAGTACGACGGCTCAGTGATTACCGCGGACCTCGAGGACGTCTCCGTGCTCCCAGTGGGTTCCGGAACCGTTCCATCGCTTCTCCTCCATGCTCCAATCTCTATAGGGTCGAACGCTGAATTCACGGCGGCCCGTGGAGTCACCAGCGGCAGTGGCACGGCCACGGATCCATACATTATCGAGGGATGGATCATCCCGAACGCGTACATCGCAATCCTCATCGCGAACACGGATGCTCACTTCATAATACGGGACGTGAAACTCCTCGACGGTCTCGGTGGTGTCTACTTCTACACGGTCTCCAACGGCTCCGTTGAACACTCCTCCATCTCTGGATTCGACCATGCCGGAATCGCCGTATGGTCGTCCACAGACATCAGGGTGGAATGTGTCGACACCGGGAACAACGGTCATGAAGGCATCATATTCAGAGACTCGAGGAACGTGACTCTGACGGGCAACACGGTCCATCACAACGCCTGGCAGGGCATAATGCTCGAAACGTGCACGCAGTCCACACTGGTTGATAACCGGATCGAGGACAATGTCTACGAGGATGATTCCGGAATCTATCCGTACCAGGCTGGCATCGTTCTCTTCTCGTGCTCGAGTGTAAGCGTCTTCCACAACGCGATGATCGAAGACTCCGGCGAGCACGCTTATGACGACACGCAGGCTTCGAACTCCTGGGATGCAGGATACCCGACCGGCGGCAACTACTGGTCAGATTACCTCGGCACCGATATCTATGCAGGGCCGAACCAGGACATGTGGGGGCCGGACGGGATCGGCGACACCCCGTACCTGTCAGTCCCCGAGAACGACTGGCTCATGGATAACTATCCGCTCGTCACGCCTTACGGGATCGGGTCAGTACAATTCGACACCAACTCGAGCTCGATAATCCCATTGTCGGTCTACGGAACGATACGGGTCACCGTGCTCGACACGGTCAGACAGCCCATGACCGGTGTGACGGTCGTATTCGATGCATCTTCGGATTCGCTCTGGATGTCTGCGACAGAGGGCGTTTCGAACGACGCGGGCGAGGTCGAGATCACGGTCTCCAGCCCCGTGGCGTGTGTGTGCTCCATCACGGCGACGGTCGCGCCCGCTATTTCCAGCAACTGGACGCTGGTAGTGTACGACGCCTCTGGAATGGCCGCGGGAGGCGGCTGGTACTACCCGCTTGATGACACAGGGGCGCCGATGCCAGGGACCGCCAGTTTCGGGTTCATCGCGCACTATGTGAAGGGAAGTGCGGCGGGCACTCTGGAATTCCAGTACCATGTCGACGACGCGCTGAGCCTGAAGAGCACCTCCATCGAGTGGCTGGTTGTCAGTGGGAGCAACGCCCAATTCAAGGGGAGGGCCACCTTGAACGACGTGGAGGGGTACACCTTCAGCGTGATTGCCCATGACGGCACAGACGGCGACACCTTCTCCATATGGATATGGGATCCTGACGGGACCCTTGTGCACAGTTCGCACAATGCGCTCGAGGGCGGCAACATCATCGTACGGACCAAGACCAGCGCATCTGTCATCGGCGCCGACCCGATGTTCGCAGGGGGAGCGATTGCGATGCTGAGCCTGCTACTTGCTGTTCTGGCATTCAGCCTGAAGTCGATCGTCTCTCGCGCTCGTAGTATACTGGGGCGTCAGGTGTCTGGGAGCCTGAGGGATTGTCCGGGCGACCCTGTCAAAGCGTCGAAGAGGACCAGGAAGCTGCGTTACCAATGTGCGGTCGCCGACCTCTTGTGAGCATGAAGGTGTCCTTGCTGAACCCTGTAAAGCTTAATCTGACGCAAGGTGATTCCGCACGAGACGGGACACAGCGGGGGCCATCGATTTGGAGAAGAAACTCAGCGTCGCGGATTTCCAGCGGCTTGTCGACGGTTATGTGTCCGAGAGGGACTGGAAGAAGTACCACAAGCCCAAGGACATCGCCATCTCGATAGCCATTGAATCCTCTGAGCTCCTGGAACTCTTCCAATGGAAGCCTGACCCGCTGGAAAGCGGAAAGCTGGACAAAGAACTCAAAGGGCGCATCGGCGAAGAGCTCGCGGACGTCGTCATCTACAGCGCATGCATGGCCAACGCCCTCGGCATCGACTTGTCGGAAGCGCTCCTCGACAAGATCCAGAAGAACAAGCGCAAGTACCCCGTCGGTAAGGTCGCCAAGGCGAAGGACTGGGACGAAGTGCGTTCGGTCCGCGCGAAACCGTCTGAGAAGAACGGAGACGATTAGGTTGAGGCTCTACTCCGGCTCCTCCAAGCAGTTCGTCGAGGACACCTACCAGAACCAGATCGCCGAGAAGCTCAAATCGTCTTTCTTCGAGCAATACGGTCACAATCCTTCCACCGGGGAGATCGGCTCGTGGAGGAACTCCCTCAGAGCCGCATCCATGGTCCTCCAGCACGCAGACCTCATGGACCACGGCGTCATGGTGGAGTACCAGCTCCCTCTCACATCGAAGAGGCTCGACTGCCTCATATGCGGCCGCGACGAGTCGAACAAGGACAACGCGGTCATCATCGAGCTCAAGCAATGGGACAAGTGCTCGCCCGCCGAGGGCGAGAACGAGGTCCTCACCTGGGTGGGCGGCTCCGAGAGGGAGGTGCTGCACCCTTCCGTGCAGGTCGGCCAGTACAGGAGCTACCTCGAGGACACCCACACGGCCTTCTACGAAGGCTCCGACCCCGTCGTGCTCAACGCCTGCACGTACCTCCACAACTACAGCCCCGTCGCGGACGACGCCATCCTCTCGGAGAAGTTCAGGGCGGTGGTCGAGAGGAACCCCCTGTACACCATGAACGATGTGAACCTCCTCGAGGGCTATCTGACCTCATGGCTGAGCGAAGGGCAGGGGCTCGAGACCCTCCAGAGGATCGAGGAGAGCAAGTACCGCCCGAGCAAGAAGCTGATGGACCACGTCGGCAGCGTGATCAAGGGCAAGCCCGAGTACATACTCCTCGACGACCAGCTCGTGGTCTACGACAAGGTCTTCGCCTGCGCCAAGGGCGGCTTCCACGACAAGAAGAAGGCGGTCATGATCGTCAAGGGCGGGCCGGGCACGGGGAAGTCCGTCATAGCCATCAACCTGATGGCCGACCTCCTGCTCAAGGGGTACAACGCGCAGTACGCGACGGGCTCGAGGGCGTTCACGGAGACCCTCAGGAAGGTCATCGGGACGAGGGGCGGGGTCCAGTTCAAGTACTTCAACAGCTACGCGGAGGCGGACTACAACTCCATCGACGTGCTCCTGGCGGACGAGGCGCACCGGATCCGGGAGAACAGCAGCAACAGGTTCACGGCGAAGGAGAAGAGGTCCCCGGTCCCCCAGATAGACGAGCTGATGCGTGCCGCGAAGGTGAGCGTGTTCTTCATCGACGACCACCAGGTCGTGAGGCCGGGGGAGATCGGCTCCGTCAGGTACATCCGGGAGTGCGCGGGCAGGCTCGGGTGCAGCGTCTTCGAGTACGAGCTCGAGACGCAGTTCAGGTGCGCCGGGTCGGACGCGTTCGTGAGCTGGGTGAACAACACCCTCGGGATCGAGAGGACGGCGAACGTGCTCTGGAGCCAGAGGGAGGAGTTCGACTTCAGGATCATGAAGAGCCCCGAGGAGGTCGAGGAGGCCATCCTCGGGAGGGTGGCCGAGGGGTACACGGGGAGGATGACGGCGGGCTTCTGCTGGCCGTGGTCGGACCCGAAGCCGGACGGGACGCTCGTGGACGACGTGGTGATCGGCGACTACAGGCGGCCGTGGAACGCCAGGCCGGAGGCGAGGAGGCTCGCGAAGGACATCCCGAAGGCGGTGACATGGGCCCGCGACCCGAACGGCATCCGTCAGGTCGGCTGCATCTACACCGCCCAGGGGTTCGAGTTCGACTATGTCGGCGTCATCTTCGGCAACGACCTGGTCTACGACCTCGACGCACAGAGCTGGGAGGGACGGCGTGAGAACAGCCATGACTCCGTGGTCAAGAGGTCGAAGGAGAGGTTCGCCGACCTCGTCAAGAACACCTACCGCGTGCTCCTGACCCGAGGGATGAAGGGATGCTACGTCCACTTCATGGACAAGGACACGGAGAGATTCGTGAAATCGAGGCTTGTTGGCGTCAGGTAACTAGACATGGAAACTCGAATAGGTTGGGAAAGTCGACGTACAACCAGTGATAGGACATCGCGCCCTCAGAGGAGGGAAGCCCATTAATTGTGGTTCGCTGATATCACATGTCGGGGATACGACTGCAAAGGAAACTGGGGCCGCCGCCTCCAGCGAGTTCCGAGACGGTATCACGGTCAATGAAATCGAATGTGGCAAAGAACACATCCCCCGAGAAGTCCCTCCGTTCTGCTCTTCATCGGGCAGGCATTCGTGGCTACAGATTGCACAAGAAAGGCGTCCCCGGAAGGCCAGACATACTGTTCGAGGGGAGTAAGACAGCGGTCTC
>CAWBDD010000009.1:0-83454 GCA_963787465.1 uncultured Thermoplasmata archaeon | reverse complement strand
GAACCTCGCAGATGCCCTGAACAGGCTTCCGAACGGCTTTCCGAGGACATCAACGAAAGTCGAGATAAGGATCCTCAAGAGGCTGTTCTCCGCGGACGAGGCTTCCCTGGCGAGTCAGATGGGGCGCGACGATGAGACCGCGGACGCGATAGCCTTGCGCGCGGGACTCTCCCCCGAAGAGACGGGCACGAGGCTCCTGAACATGGTCGGGAAGGGGCTGCTCTGGGCCCACGAGCAGGACGGCAAGCACGAGGCTTCCGCCTGGCCCCGTTCATCGTGGGGATATACGAGTCGAGCACGCTCGACCATGAGCTGGCTCACCTGGTGGAGGAATACCTCTCGGGCGGTGGGGCGGAGGGCATCATGAGGCCGCAGCCGGCCATACACAGGGTCGTCCCGGCTCGAGAAGGCGGTCAAGTCGGAGCAGATACTCCCGTACGACGATGTGAAGGCGGTCCTGCCTGCGGTCCAAGTCCTTCACGCTCAGAAACTGCATCTGCAGGGAACAGCAGAAGCTGATGGGCCACGAGTGCAGCTTCCCCCTGAGGACGTGCCTCTCGTTCTCGGAGAACGAGGGCCCGAAGCACGGGTCATCCATCTCGAAGGAGGCGGCGCTGGCATTCCTAGACGAGTCCGAGGAGCTCGGCCTCGTCCATACGGTGAGCAACTGTCCACGAAAGGGCATAGGCTACTCTGCAACTGCTGCGGGTGCTGCTGCGGGCTGCTGAGGGGGATCACCGAGTGGGGCATCGAGGACTCGGTGGCCTCGGCAACTACCTGGTGCGCATAGACCCCGAGGAATGCACCGGGTGCGGGAAGTGCAGGGACCGATGCCAGGTTCGTGCCATCCGCGAGGAGGACGGGGTTGCGGTCGTGGACCTCCGCGAAGTGCATAGGGTGCGGACTGTGTGTCACGGGATGCCCGAGCGGCGCGGCAAGGCTCGAGAGGAAGCCCGATGCCGAGGTCGTCGCTCCTCCGGTCGACTTCAAGACCTGGGAGCGGGAGCGCCTTCGGAGCCGCGATCTGATCGAATAGGGCGGTACATCCACTCTGACTGTTGGAGATGTGCGACCGTTCGCGGGATTCGTGTGCTTGCGCCAGGGCCTTGATCTCTTGCCCTATTGGTTCTGAAGTGCCGCGAGGAATCGGGTAGGGCGTATCTGGAATGTGCAGGGAGCCTCTTTTAGCATGCCATCAATCAGAGGGTTTTTGCACCGAGATATAAACCTTTTCGCTCTCTTTTTGGCACCGATAGGGGACGAAAGTCAGTGTGAGATAGGGGCATCGGAAATCATTCATAAGATGACTGGAGGACATGGAACATTATATTAGATGTAGACGCGTTGAGGCAGGCTGGTAGAAGAATGATCTCACACAGAAAGACCGCAATGATTGTGGGAGCGTTGTTCATAATTGCGACGATCGCAGGAATGATAGGTGCTATCCTTCTTGGGCCTATTGTGGATGATCCAGAATATCTTGTTAACACTTCTGCACATGAAAACGAAGTGGCATTGGGAGCGCTCCTTACGTTGATTATGGGAGTCGCAGTTTTCGGTATTGCGGTTATGATATTTCCCATCCTCAAGAATGTTGATGAAGGTTTGGCTCTAGCGTACGTTGGCTTCAGGACTCTTGAGTGCGTAATCTTCATTATTGTAGCAATGAGCTACCTATCGCTATTGACATTGAGTCAAGAATATGTAGCTGCAGGAACTCTGGATGCCACCTCTTTTGAGGTTCAAGGCGCTATATTGCTTGCACAAGCAGAGTGGTCCAACGTCCCTGTGGATATTGTTTTTGGCCTCGGTTGTCTGATGGTTTACTATCTATTGTATCAGTCAAAACTCGTTCCTCGATCATTGTCCGCTTGGGGGTTTGTTGGAGGCACACTCATGTTAGTGTCAGCCCCGCTGGGTGCGTTTGGCGTTATCAGTTTTCTTGATACGCCCTCGGTCTTGTTGAATCTCCCAATATTCGGGCTTGAAATGGTTCTGGCGGTATGGCTGATAGTGAAAGGATTCAATCCATCTGCAATCACTTCCTAGTTCACCAAAGGATTAGTAGACTTGACAAAATGAGCACATCTAAACCAAAGAAAGAGGTGTGTAGTGGAACTCACATGGAGCGGTAAGGCTTTAGTCGGGACGTTGCTCTTTCGTTCGATCTTTGGAGGGTATCTGATAGGGATGGATCAATACCGCTTCAATGATGTAGAAAGCGCGTTGACAGTCCTGTTGATATATGGCTTGATAGACATCTTCGCAACTCTGTTCTTCTTAGGCAAAAGATATGGACTCTTGGGCATAATAGGTCTTGATGTCATTTTCATAGTATTACAGTCGGTTTTCACAATCGCTAGTCTAAGTCAAACAGTAGATGCAGGCTTGCATGGCCCGCTTGAGAATTGGTGGGCAGCGTTGTTAACGTACCTGTTCTCCCTGCTGACACTCATATTCGCTTTCAAGATATACAGAGAAACCCAACCCTCATTGCATGTTCTAGAATCTCCAAGTCCATGACATCTGTCGTGGTCATGATTCCAGTCGACAGCGAGGGCAAGCCGCTGCATGAGGCTAAGGGGATGATCTTCCTCTGTCAATTTCCTTGATCCGTGCTCCACTTGCTCTGGTCATAGAGAGCCTTAGGAGGACCGCGCTATACTTACTGCAACTCCTCCCTTCTTGTGTCCTTTGCCGACATACCTGTGAGCCTCGACGATCTCTTCAAGTCGGTAGCATCTATCAACGATCGGTCTTATGTGTCCAGCTTCGACCAACTCTTTGATTGAAGCAAGACGCTTAGAGTCCAACATTAGTTTTCCATCATCAATTGACACGTATTTTCCTTCTGGAGCAAGAGCTTTCTTGCATGCAACTTTCAATTTTGAAGTCTTTATCTTTCCAACGGCATCAAGTACGAAATCATATTGAACACCTGGGTCTAAAGTGTCCACTTTGGTATAGTCAATTACAGCTTCAGCTCCCAGAGATTTCACCAACTCCAGATTTGTTGAGCTGCATACTCCAGTGACTTTAGCTCCCAAGTAATTAGCCAATTGAACTGCCATTGTTCCTGACGCTCCTGAAGCTCCGTAAATCAGTACTTTCTGTCCTCGTTGGATATTCCCTTTTTCGACATATTGAAATGCCAAAAGTCCACCATAGGCAGCCACGGTTGCTTCTTCATAGGAAAGATTGATTGGCTTTATTGCCAAACAACCGTGCGTTGAATCTGTCTCTTTCATACATTTGTACTCAGCATAGGCACCAAGTCCAAATCCTGTAAGCCCATAGACTTGGTCGCCTATTCTGAATCTCTTTACGTCTTTACCTATTGATTCGATCTCTCCTGCTAACACCAATCCTATTATGGACTTTCTCGGTTTTGTCAAACCCAAATAGAGGCGCATCGGGATAAGAAATCGGATAGGTATCTGAGAGCCTCGGATGAAGATATCACTTGCAGTTACGGCTGTTGCGCGTATCTTTATGAGAACTTCGTCATCCTTTGGAGTTGGTTTCTCAACTTCTCTTAATTGAAGGACTTCTGGTGGTCCGTATCTAGTGCATATGATTGCTTTCATTTTTTCCATATCATCACATCTTTCCGCTAAGCGAGTTCCTTCTCCCTGAAGAGATACACTCCCAGGACGAGGAGGAAGATCGTCAGCCCGAGCAACAACGCAGCGGAACCCGACATGCTAGACGCCTGATCCCACCTGCTGATGTCACCGAATTCCAACCATCCTGATCCCAGGCTCCTCAGGTAGTGCTTGACGGATGCGTTCTGGATCGCTCCGGACAGCGACCCGATGTACCCTTCCCAGATGAACGCATAGAAGAGGCCGACCATGACTGGTTTGTTGAACAACACACTGATAGCAAGGAACAGCGACGAGTACACGAAAGAACCGATGACCACGAGCGCGACGATTACTACGTATATCTCGAGCGTTTCAGATCCAAATCCGTGTTGTCCGAAGAAGGCAACGAAGCCCACGGAGCTGATTGCCACCATAGACAAGGCCACTGCTATCGCCAAAGGCAGGTAATAACCCACATATGAGAACGCGCGGTCCAGAGGGGCTGCCGCGACGTGCGTGATGCTCTTGTCGTCGATCTCATCGCGTATCAGAGAGGAGCCGAATATCATCGCCATCACTGGCATGAAGAAGAAGAGGATGAGAGTGTCTATCAGGTTCGTCCCATCCTCGAGAGGACTATCGCTCTGTGACCCTGCGTAGGCCATGACTGCAGCTACGAACAGGGCGACGAGCATCGTTATGATCACCTTCTTGCCGAACAGCAGCTTCTTCAACAAATGGAGTGTCAGCGCGTATATCCCAATGAGGCCCCTTTTCATATCCATACATCTACCTCCCCACGAGATACTTGAAGACGGCTTCCAGGTTGTCGTCCAGGCTGTACATCTTGGTCACGGAGCATTGGGCCTTGTCGATGAGGGCCGGCAGGCCGTTGAAGAAATCGTCGGGTCTTGACACTTGGACGGTCACGCTGTTCTTGTTGTCGTTATACGAAATGGATACGACATAGTCCTGGTCGAGCAGATGCTTGGCCAGAGCGGTTGTCCTCTCACCCTCTATGATGATGTTGTGCGGATGTCTGTCCATGAGATTCCTTATCTCCGATATGTCTCCGGACGCCACCGCTCTGCCTCTGTAGACCAACGCCACGTTGTGCGTCATCCGCTCGATCTCGAAGAGGACGTGGGAGCTCACGATGACATCGTGTCCATGTTCCTTGTTGAGCCTCTTTATGAGGTCGATGAGGTCCTTGCGGACCAACGGGTCGGTCCCGCTGAGCGGCTCGTCGAGTATGAGCAGCTCAGGGTCGTGGATGAGCGCCCCGGCGATCTTCATCCTCTGCCTCATGCCCTTGCTGTAGCCCCCGGTCTTCCTGTCAAGGGCCTTGACCATCTCGACCAGCTTGCCGACCTCTTGGATGCGCTTCGACAGGTCAGTGCCGTGCATCATGTGTAGCCTTCCGACGAGGGTCAGATACTCTCTCCCGGTCGAGTCCGCAGGAAGCGATTCGTAGTCAGGGCAGAAGCCGATTGATGAGTGCAGATCGGAGTTCTTCCATGGGCTCTGGCCGAGGACGGTGATGCTGCCCGCATTTGGCTTGATCAGGCCCAAGACGACCTTGAAGAAGGTGCTCTTGCCGGAACCGTTGGGGCCGACGATGCCGGTTATGCCCGGCATGACTCTGAGCGCGAACTTGTTTAGGCCGATGACCTGCCCGTACCATTTGCTGAGGTCAGACGCCTGAATGATGGGCGCGATCATCATTCCCCTGGGCCGTCACTTGCCGACCACCTGCCTGGTCAGTCTGAAGTAGACAACGGCGGCCGGAACGATGATCAGGGACGCCAGGATCGCTACAAGGGCTCCCTCATCGACATAGCTGGGAACACTTCCCTCGAACACCCATTGGAAGAGGAACGACAGCGAATCGATCGGGCTGATGACTCTCCATCCCTGGGCGAACTCGGAGAACAGGGTCGCGACTATGGCCAGGACGAAGAACGACATGAAGGTGCCGACCGCCGCGTAGCTCTTCCTCTTGGTGAAGGACGATATCATTAGGCCGTACGGCACGAAGAACACGGTGACGAAGGCTCCGACCAATGCGGTCTTACCCAGGATCCCGAGGCTGTCCGAGTAGTCGTTGCCGGTCTGGGTCGCGATCGACACGAAAGCGACGATGACCGGGGGAATCGCGCACAGGAGACTCATCACGGCCAGCGCGCCAACAGTCTTGCCGGCCAGATAGTCTCTGATCTTGAGCGCTCTCGAGAAGTACAGCACGAACGATCTGCTCGCCAAGTCCTCCGCTATGAGGTCGGAGGTCACGATGGCGGCCAGCAACATCGCGAAAATCGCAAAGAAGCCGCTGCCCAGGTAGGTGCTCATGTCGGAGGCAGTTAGACTCTCGTGAGAAACGAGGACAATCATTATCAGGTACTGCGTATGGACGAGCAGGAACCCGAGAACGAGGAGAACGATCACGCCGAGCGACCTGACCTTGTGTCTGATTATGCTTCTAGCGATGACGTAGAATCGAAGGTTCTGGGCGGTCCTTTCACCCTTCCAGGGGCGATACTCGATAGGGTTAATGCCCATCTCTCTCGCCCCCTTTGAAAGCGCGCAGGAACACCTCTTCGAGGTCCAGCATCTCCAGGTGGAAGCTTCTCACCTGGACTCCCTTCTCTGCTGCCAATAGAAAGACCTTCTTCCCGTCCTCACACCCTCGGACCAGCAAAGTGATCTGATCTCCGGACTCGTCCTCCCTGTCGACTATATGGCAGACCTGCTCCAGAGCCTGGATATATCGCGTCAAAGCCGGCGCGCTGCCTCGAATGGTAAGGCTCTGGACTCCCTCTTCGCCGGTCAGGAGAGTCTTCATATCACCGGAACGGACCAGCTTTCCATTGTCGATTATGACTGCGTAGTCGCAGATCCGCTCGACCTCCTGAAGAACATGAGACGAGACTATGATCGTCTTCTCGGATGACGCCATCTTCTTCACAAGGGCGAGCAACTCCTCCCGTCCCTGAGGGTCCATGCCGCTGGTCGGCTCGTCAAGGAACATGAGCTTGGGATCGTGGACTATCGCTTGCGCGAGCTTCACCTTCTGCTTCATGCCAGTGGAGTAAGACTTGATCGGTCTGTACCTCTCTTCACCGATCCCTACAAAATCCAGCATCTCATGGCTGCGCTGCATCGCGTCAATGGACTCCATGCCCGAGATCATTCCCAGATAGGACACTAGCTCCACCGCGTTGACGGAGGATATCAGGCAATCATGTTCGGGCATGTAGCCGATGCTGTCTCGAATCTGGAGGCTTTGGACTTGGGAGTCCAGTCCGCCGACTGATATAGTTCCTTTGTCAAGGGTGAGGAGTCCCAGAGAAGCCTTGATGAAGGTACTCTTTCCCGCCCCGTTCGGTCCCAAGAGGCCGACGATTCCTCGAGGAATATCCGCAGTGAACCCGTCGAGAGCCGTCACCGTCCCGAAGCTGACGGACACATCTCTAGCTGAGACGTGTATCGGATTCTCATTAGAGGCCGTCTGCCCTGTCATCGGCCAGGGGAGACGCTCGGATGACTTAAGCGTATCTGAGTGTTCCCTCAAGAAATCGTAATGAGAACTGCAATCAAGGAAAGAGAACAAGGGTCTAGCTCGGTGCTAGAATCGCGAAATTGAAATTTGGCCAGTGTTCAAAGTCCAAATCCGGCTCATCGCGATTGCATCCTATCGAATGCGACCTTCCGCCGATGGCTTTGACTGAATTGGCCGGACCTCGTCGATGCAAACCCTTATTCCAGTTTGTACGGATTCGGGCAACACTCCATGGTGGCGGGCATGAGGAACGACGAGGTCGCAGCACTCCTTTACGAGATAGCCGACCTGCTCGACCTCCAGGGCGTCGCCTTCAAGCCCCAGGCCTACAGACGGGCCGCAAGGAACATCGAGGAGATGGACGACGACATCGACAAGCTCGCCGCCGAAGGCAAGCTCGGTGACATCCCAGGCGTCGGCGACGCCATGGTCAAGAAGATCGGCGAGTTCCTCGAGAAGGGCAAGCTTCCCTACCTTGAGACCTCAGAGGCGGAGGTCCCGCCCGGCCTCGTCGAGATCCTCCGGATACCCGACGTCGGCCCCAAGACCGCCCAGATCCTCTACAAGGAGCTGGGCATCAAGTCCGTCGACGAACTCAAGCGCGCTGTCCTGGACCACAGGCTCCACGGTCTCAAGGGCTTCGGCGAGAAGACCGAGGAGCGGATCCTCCAGGGCATCAGGATCGCTCGAATCCACCGGCGGGAAGGCTCCTCCTGGGCGAGGCCCTCCCGGTCGCCGAGGCGTACATCGCCCACATGCGCTCCTCCCTCTCCATCGACACGGTCAGCATAGCCGGAAGCCTGAGGCGCGGCAAGGAGACCATCGGCGACATCGACATACTGGTCGGCCACGACGCCCCCGAGAAGGCCATGGACTGCCTTCACCTCCTACGGCGCGGTCGACGAGGTCATCATGAGGGGCCCGACCAAGTCCAGCGTCAGGCTCGAGAGTGGCCTCCAGGTCGACCTGAGGGTCGTCAAGGTCGAGCAGCTGGGGCGCAGCCCTCCAGTACTTCACGGGCTCCAAGGAGCACAACGTCACCGTGAGGCGCATGGCCGTCGAGAAGGGCTTCAAGCTCAACGAGTACGGCCTCTTCGAGCGCGACTCGGGCAAGCCCGTCGCGGGCGAGACCGAGGAATCCGTCTACCGCGCGCTCGGCCTCCCGCTGATCCCGCCCGAGCTGAGGGAGAACCAGGGGGAGATCGACGCCGCGATGGAGGGCAAGCTTCCGGAGCTCGTCGAGCTCGGCGGCATCAAGGGCGACCTCCACGTCCACACCAGATGGTCCGACGGCAGCGACGACATCGAGGAGATAGCCGCATCCGCCGCCTGGAGGGGCTACGGCTACGTGGCCATAACCGACCACTCGCAGAGCCTCAAGATAGCGAACGGCCTCAGCCAGGATGACCTCCTGAAGCAGATAGACGCCGTCCGCAAGGCCCAGGACACGGCCCAAGGGGACCTCAGGCTCCTCGCGGGTTCCGAGGTCGACATCAAGGCCGACGGCTCGCTCGACTTCCCGCAGTCCGTGCTCAGGGAGCTGGACATCGTGATCGGCTCCGTCCATTCGCGGTTCAAGACCGGAAAGAAGGAGATGACCGAGCGCGTGGTCAAGGCGATCCAATCCGGGATAGACATCCTCGGGCACCCGACCGGCAGGCTGATAGGTCAGCGGGCGGCTTACGAGTTGGACATCGACGCCGTGCTGGACGCCGCGAAGTCGAGCGGCGTCTGCCTCGAGGTCAACTGCTTCCCGGACAGGCTCGACCTGTCGGATGCGCACTGCCACATGGCGAAGCAGCACGGGGTGAGAGTGGCCCTCGGGACAGACTCGCACAGCATCGAGCACATGGGTCACATGAGGCTCGGCGTGCTGAACGCGAGGAGGGGCTGGCTCGAGGCCGGCGATGTCCTGAACACCCTGGACACGGGCGAACTCGAAGGATGGCTCCGGAGCAGGAGACGATGACGTCGGAGAAGGAGAGGGCGGCCAAGAGGGTCAGGGAGCTCGTGGACGAGATCTCCCGCCACGACACGAAGTACTACGTCGAGGACGACCCGGAGGTCTCGGACTACGAGTACGACATGCTCGTCAAGGAGCTCCAGGGGCTCGAGGCGGCATACCCCGACCTCGTCCTGCCGGATTCGCCCACACGGCGCGTCTCAGGAAAGGCCGTGGACGAGTTCCCCCAGGTGGAGCACAAGGTCGCCATGCTCAGCCTGGACAACTGCTATTCCGCCGAGGAGCTCCGCGAGTTCGACGCCCGCGTCAGGAAATGGCTGGGCGCCGAGGAGGTCCACTACACCGTCGAGCTCAAGATCGACGGCCTGGGAATCGCCCTGGTCTACGAGGACGGCGCACTCGTCCGCGGCTCCACCCGAGGGGACGGGAGGACCGGCGAGGACGTCTCCACCAACATCAGGACCATCAAGAGCATCCCCCTCAGGCTCAGACCCGAGGGCGGGCTCAAGACCGTCGAGGTCCGGGGCGAGGTCTACATGCCCCTGGACGGGCTCAGGGCGCTCAACTCTAAGAGGGAATCCGCGGGCGAGGCGCCCTTCGCGAACCCCAGGAACGCGGCCGCGGGCTCCATCAGGCAGCTTGACCCGAAGATCGCCGCCTCGAGACCGCTGGACGCATATTTCTACACCTTGAGCTACAGCGCGGACGGCATGCCGTCCACTCACTCCGGGGCACTGGAGGCCATGCGAAAGGCCGGCCTCCGCACGAGCCCCCACACGAGGACCTTCAGCACCGTCGACGAGGTCCTCGCCCACATCGCCTCCTGGGAGCCGAAGCGCGATTCCGTCGGCTACGACATCGACGGCATGGTCATCAAGGTCGATTCGCTCGAGCAGCAGGCTCGGCTGGGGAGCACCGCGAAGAGCCCGAGGTGGGCCGTCGCGTACAAGTACCCTCCCAAGCAGATGACGACCCGTCTGCTCGACATAGTCATCCAGGTCGGTAGGACCGGCGCCCTCACGCCCGTAGCAGTCCTCGAGCCGGTCGAGGTCGGCGGGGTCACCGTCTCCAGGGCGACGCTCCACAACGAGGACGAGGTGAAGCGCAAGGGCGTCAAGATCGGGGACATGGTCCTGATCGAGCGTGCGGGCGAGGTCATCCCGCAGGTCGTCAGGCCCGTGCTGGAGAAGAGGACCGGCTCCGAGATGGACTTCGTCATGCCCGAGATATGCCCGGTCTGCGGCTCCCACACCGCCAGGGACGAGGACGAGGCCGTCCGCAGGTGCGTCAACGTCTCCTGCCCGGCGCAGGTCAAGGAGCGCCTGGGACACTTCGCCGCGAGGGACGCGATGGACATCGACGGGGTCGGACCGGCGCTCATCGAGCAGCTGGTCGCCGCGGGGATCGTCCACGATGCATCGGACCTGTACTCTCTCACCAAGGATCAGCTCATCAGCCTGGAAGGGATCAAGGAGAAGTCCGCCGCCAACATCCTCAATGCCATCGACGGGAGCAGGGGAAGGGACTTCGACAGGGTCCTGTTCGCCCTGGGGATAAGGCACGTCGGATGGACCACGGCCCGCGACCTCGCGGACGCCTTCGGGGGCATGGACCGCCTCAAGGACGCCTCCCAGGAGGAGCTGTCCAAGGTCGAGGGGGTCGGCGAGGTCATAGGGACGGCCGTCCGGGAGTTCTTCGCGGACCCGGTCAACCGCTCCCTGGTCGAGAAGCTCGCCAAGGCGGGCCTGAGGATGGAGCTGACGGCGAGGCCGACAGGCCCCCTCCTGGGCAAGGTGTTCCTGTTCACTGGTGAGATGAAGTCCATGTCGAGGGACGAGGCGGGTAAGCTCGTCGAGTCGCTCGGGGGCAAGGTCGGCGCCAACGTGACCAAAGCGACCGACTACGTGGTCGCCGGGGAGAGCCCCGGGTCGAAGCTCGACAAGGCCAAGTCCCTGAAGAAGACCGTCCTCGACGAGGACGCCTTCCTCAAGCTCGTCGGGAAGGCGTGAACGGCCCGCCGCACCCAGATACTTGCACGACCTGATAGCCACGGTCGCCGGCTTCAAATACCTAGAATGCGGAAGTATATGGTGCAGGCAAAGGTAGCTGGAGTGGGAACAAGATGCGTCCAAACGACACCCGCGGTGGCGCTTCCGGCAGGGCCGACGTGGCCGTCAACGGCGAGACAGAACTAGAGCACACTCGCCGCCGGTTCCAGAGGGCCCTCAAGAACCCCGGGAACGACCCTCATGGTCCAGGGGCTCAGGAAGGCCCAGGACGCGCGCCGATAGGGGGCCAGCAGAAGGCCGCGTCCCTCTCGCCCAAGCTGCTCATACCTGCCTCGGCCTCCCCGGACGAGGGCGTGCAGTACCAGTGCACCGAGTGCGACATGGTCGTGAAGGGATCCGACCCGTACTGCCCGTTCTGCGGCGCCATATTCGCAGACAGCGTCACGGGCTCCGAGGGGGCCGAGGAGCCGGTGGACGGCGGAGTCCAAGAGCCGGACGAGCCGCCGTCCCGCCCGACGATGGTCGACATCTGGGACATGGTGGGCCGCAGGTCCAGGTCGAAGGACCTCCTCTACCAGGAGGCCGCCCGCGGCTTCGCGGGGTCGGCCAGGCTGATCGAGGATCTTGAGCACCTCGTCTCCGACGTCAGCGCGCTGGGGAACGACACGACGAAGGCCAGGAGGCTCGTCTGCAGCGCCTGGGAGGCGTGCAGGGACGGCGACTGGAACCTGGTCTCCACGCTCGCGCGGCAGGCCGAGGAGATCATGGCCCCGAGCATCCCCGACCTCGTGAGGTCCGAGCTCTCCAGGGCGAGGGAGAACCTCGTCGAGGGCAAGGCCATGGGCGTGGACGTGTCGAAGTACCTGGTGCGCATGAAGGAAGCGATGAGGGCGCTGCACTCCGGGAACACCGACGACGCCCTGAGGCTCACCAAGGAGCTTCTGGACATCCTCAGGGAGGACTCGGCCCTGTGGGGTAAGGACTCGTCCGCCGTCCACGAACCGCAGTTCCCGTCATCGCGCTGAGACCCTGGTGGGAGGATTCTTATCAGAGTTTGAGGATAGCGGAGGCGATGGACCAGGACCTCACCGAGCTTGACCCGCGCGCTTGGGAGGCGATCAAGCGCGCCCTCAACCAGCGAGTCATAGTCTCCAAGAGCTGGCTCATCCCCAGCAAGAGGAACCGCGTCTGGGTCGTCGAGACGGATGTGAGGTCCGTCGTCGTCAAGAAATCCCTCTCTCACAGGGCGCCGCACGAGTTCGAGGCGCTACTCAAGGCAAGGGGCAAGGGGCTGGACGTGCCTCTCCCGCTCTACATGCACGACGACTTCGTCGTGATGGAGTACATACCCGGGGAGCCCTGCGACCCGCTGGTCAACCTGATGTTCAGCGGGGAGGTCGTGGAGCGGCTCGGGGTGTGGCTCGCCGCCTTCCACGAGGCGTTCTCGGAGGGCCAGCAGCTGGTCATGGTCGACACGGTCCTGTCCAACTTCGTCCTCCACGACGGCCGCATCTTCGGGTTCGACCTCGAGGACGTGGGGCCAGGCGACCCGCTGGACGACGTGGGCCGGCTCGTGACGTCCATCCTCGCGACCGAGCCGTACTTCATCCCGATCAAGTTCGACCTCTGCAGGCGGCTGCTCGAGTCGTACGAGGAGATCGCGGGGATGGAGGTCGTCGAGAGCGTCCGTCCGTTCGTCGCCAGGCAGCTCAGGCTCGCCTGCCAGGGCAGGCCCATGCTGAGACGGCCCTTCGAGCAGGCGGCCCAGGGGATCGCCCGGTCCTGGCCCAGGCTGGCCTGAGAAAGGTGATGTGCCGGTCGCCTGGCGGGCGCCGGTCACTGCTTCTGTTCAGCGTTCTGGCCCTGTGAGGCCGCTTCCTTCTGCGCCTCCTCGGCCCTGCGCTTCGACCTCGCGCGGATCTCCTCGAGCTTCTTGGTGATCTCCGAGATGCTGTCGACCTGCTCGCCTATGACGGCCTTCCGCTTGTCGAGGGTCTCCCTCGTCTTCTCGACCCGGGCCTTCTCGATGGCCAGCTTGTCCATCTCCGCGGCTATGTTGGCCTTCCTGGCCTCCATCTCCTGGACCTTCTCCCTGAACGCGGTCTCCCGCCTCGAGATGTCCTCCTGCGCCTTGGAGGTGGCCTCCTCCTTCTCGGTGAGGAGCTTCGCCCTGTCGTCGAGCTCGGCCATCCTGTCGGCCGTGTGCTTCCTCTCGGCCTCGAGCCTTGTCATCTCATCGGCCACCTCGGTCCTGGCCTTGGTGACCTCGTCGTGGATCGTCCTCTCCCTCTCCGCGAGCGCCTTGGTCCTCTCCTCGACGGATGCCTTCGCCTCGTCGAGCTCCTTGACGCGCCTGGAGGTCTCCTCCTCCGACCTGTGTACCTCGGACTCGCGCTCGTCCAGACCCCGCGCCTGCTCCGAGGCAACCGAGTCCCTCTTCGCGACCTCGACCTTGGCCGCCTCGAGCTCCACCTTCGCCTTCGCGAGGTGGTCCGCCCTCTCGTCGAGCTTGGCCGTGAGCTCCGCGAGGTCGCCCTCCTTGCCCTTGAGCTGGACCTCCCGCGTCGACAGGGTCGCCTCGCGCTCGGCGAGCTGCTTGACCGTCGATTCGCTGCCGGCCATCGCGTCGCGCAGGACGTTCTCCTTCCTCTCGAGCTCCTTCTCCTTCTTGTCCTGCTCCCTCAGCAGCTCCTCGACGCGCTTCTCCGCCTCGACCGCCTTGGCGTCCCGCTCCTGGAGCGCCTTCTCGATGGTCTCGAGCTGGGTCGCCTTGCTCGCGAGGGCCTCGTTGTCCTTGCCTATCTTCGCGAGGACGTCGGACATCTCGGCCTGCTGCTCCTCCAACCCCTTGCGCGTGCTGGCCGTGCTCTTCTCGAGCTCCTCCTTCTCCTTGGTGAGTGCCTGCTCCCTCTCCTCGAGGGAGGCTATGCGTGAGTTGATCTCCTCTGCCTGGGCGGCGAGCATGTCCTTCCTCGGCTTGAGCTCCGCGAAGGCCTTCTCGTGCTCCTGGATGCGGGCGGTGAGGTCCGCCTCCTGCTGGGCCACCTTCGCCTCGCGCTCGGTGACGCGTGCCTCCATCTCGGCGATGTCGGCCCTGACCGTGTCCATCTCCTGCGAGAGCGAGGTCCTGTCCGCCTCCAGCTGCGTCGCGGCCGCGTCGAGGTCCTGCTTCCTCGCGGCCAGCCTCCCATCGAGCTCCTTCAGGGTCCGCTCCTTGGCGTCCGTGTCGTCCACGCGGACCTTGAGCGCCTCCCTGTCCATGTCCAGGCTGGCGATGCGGACCTTGGTCTCCTCGACCTCCTTCTCCCAGGCGGCCCTCTCCTCGCCGTACTTCGTGCGGTCGGATTCGAACTGCGCCGTCCTGGCGGCGAGGTCGTTCCTCTCCGTCACGAGCTTGGAGTAACCGACCTCGTATTCGGAAACGGAGGCAGCGACGCCTCCCTGGATCTTCCGCACCAGCTCGCGCTTCGCTTCCACCATCGTCTCGAAGGCCTGCTGGCTGCGTACGAGAGCCTGCTCGCGCTCCAGGAGCAGCGTGACCCTCTCGTTGATCTGGCCGTGCCTATCGTTGATCTGTGCCTCGAACTCCTTGAGCTCTTCCTGCCACTTCTCGGTCTCGGACCTGAGCCGGTCGAGCTCGTTCTTGAGGTTCTCCAGCTCGCCGGCCTCCTGGCCGAGCTCCGCCTTCTCGGAGTTCATCGCGGCGATGGCCTGCTTGGCCTTCTCCTGCTCCTCCTTGGCGATGCGCTCGGAGTTGGCGACAGTGCCCAGCTTCGAGTCCAGGCTGGCGTCGAAGGACTTCTCGACGGTCGTGAGGATCTCCTTCACGAACGTGACGTCCTCGTCCTCCAGCACGTCCCTGCCGACGGCTATGAAATGGAGCTTGTCTCCCCTGACGACGGTCCCGACGAACCTCCCTACCTCGAAAGCGCCTAGGGTGGCCAGGTTCCCCTTGCCCTGGAATGCCGTCCTGGTCTCCTCGAAGGTCACGTCGGCCTTCGGGCTGAAGAGGAACTCCTTCACGAGAACTCCGTTGACGTCCACCAGAAATCCTTTGAGCAGCTTCTTTCCAAACATCAGACCACAACCGACGGGGGATGTCGCGAGACGGGTCTTCGCACGCAGGGCACACGCCCTGCGTTCCAGTATCGTCGGTTGTTATCGCCTGAGGTCATGATAACCTTTTCTGCGGCTCGGCGAGCGGCGCGATGTGCCCTGGCCCGGTCACGGCTTGAATCTCCCGAGGAGGGACGCGTTGGTGACGACTGAGACCGAGCTGAACGCCATCGCGGCCGCCGCGACCATGGGGCTCAGGAGCCATCCGGTGAATGGGTACAGGATCCCCGCCGCGACGGGTATCGCGGCGGTGTTGTAGGCCAGGGCCCAGAAGAGGTTCTGGCGTATCTTGCTGAAAGTCCTCCTGCTCAGCCGTATGGCCGTCACGACGCCCTTGAGCTCCCCGCCGACCAGGACGATGTTGCCGCTCTCCAGGGCTATGTCCGTGCCACCGCCTATGGCGATGCCTATGTCCGCCTGGGCCAGTGCTGGCGCGTCGTTGATCCCGTCCCCGACCATCGCGACAACGTCCCCGGCGCCCTGGAGCGCCTTGACCGTGCTCGCCTTGTCCTGGGGCAGGACCCCCGCCCTGAACTCGTCGATCCCCGCCTGGACGGCCACCGCCCGAGCGGTCCGCTCGTTGTCCCCCGTCATCATCACGACCTTGAGCCCGAGCGCCTTGAGCTGGGATACGACCGCGCCAGCTCCTGGCTTGAGCGTGTCGGCGACGCCTATCAGCCCGAGGACCCTGCCTCCGGACGAGCAGGCCATGACGGTCATGCCCTCCGCCTCCATCCTCTCCATGTCCTTGCCCAGCGCGCCGAGGTCGGCGCCTATCCTGGTGAGCATGCGCCTGTTGCCCACGGAGACCGTGCGCGCCGCCAGCTCTGCCGTGACCCCCTCACCGGGGACCGCGGTCGACCGCGTAGGCATCTCGAGAGCGAGCCCTCTCGCCTCCGCCGCGCCTATGACAGCTCTCGACAGGACATGCTCGGACCCCCTCTCGGCGGATGCTGCCAGCGTGAGGAGTTCCGCCTCGTCCCGCGCCTCCCCGAGGACCATCCTGACGACACGGGGTTGGCCCACCGTGAGCGTCCCGGTCTTGTCGAAGACCACGGCCGTGAGCTCGTGCGCCAGCTCCAGGGCGGCGGCGTCCTTGATGAGCACGCCGAGCTCGGCTCCCCGGCCCGTCCCGACCACGATCGCGGTCGGTGTGGCAAGGCCAAGGGCGCAGGGACATGCGATGACCAGCACCGAGACGAAGACCGTCATGGAGAACGCGAGCGCGTCGCCGACGTCCCACATGCCTGCCCCGACCAGGTACCAGAACGCGAATGTGGCGACCGCGACCGACAGGACGCCGGGCACGAAGTACGCCGCCACGGTGTCGGCCAGCCTCTCGATGGGGGCCTTGGTCGTCTGGGCCTCCTCGACAAGCCGGACTATCTGCGCCAGCGTCGTGTCCTTCCCGACGCGCGTCGCCGTTATCCTGAGCATGCCGGCTATGTTGACCGTCCCGCCGGTGACATCGGAACCGGGGCCCTTCTCCGCCGGGATGGATTCTCCCGTGACGAGCGACTCGTCGACGGCGGAATGGCCCGAGGCGACCCTGCCGTCCACGGGTATCCTCTCGCCGGGCCTCACGACCACCTCGTCCCCCTGGACCAGCTCCTCGGCGCCCAGCTCGACCTCGACGCCGTCCCGGACCACGGTCGCGCGCGGCGGCTGGAGGTTCATGAGCCTGACGATCGCCTCGGACGTGGCCCCTCTGGAGCGCAGCTCGAGGTATTTGCCCGCCAGGACGAGCGTGATGATGACCGCGGAGGTGTCGAAGTAGACGTCCGGGTCCCCGTGAGCGAGGGGTCGATGGTCGCGATGAGGCTGTAGATGAACGCGGCGGAGGTCCCGAGGACCACCAGCGTGTCCATGTTGGGGCGCTTGTTCAGCAGGGCCCGGTATGCGCCGCGGTAGTATCTCAGGCCCGCGTAGAACTGGACCGGGGTAGCCAGGGCGAGCAGGATGATGTTCCTCACGCCAGTATCAAGGACGTCCATCAGGAGCAGGTCGTAGGTCATGGAGATCACCGCGACCGGGATGGCGAACACGGCCGCCACATAGAGCGCCCTGAGCCCGTCGCGCAGCTCCTCCTGCCTCGCGAGCTTCTCCGCCATCACCCCTTCGATCTCGAGGACCTTGTACCCTGCCTTCTCCACGGCGCGCTTCAGCCCGGTCCGCGATTCGAGCCTCGAGTCGTACTCGACCGCGGCTCTCCCGAGGGCGAAGTTCACGCGCGCGCCCGTCACGCCTGGGACGCTCTCGAGCGCCTCCTTGACGGCCGTTGCGCAGGTGGCACAGTGCATGCCCGCGATGGTGAGCGAGATCTCGTCCTTGGCGACCTCGTACCCGGCGCTCCTGACAGCCTCCTCCACCGACTGGATGTCGGTGACGGCGGGGTCGTAGACGACGGTCGCCCTCTCCGTTGCCAGGTTGACGGATGCCCCTGAGACCCCCTCCAGCCCGAGCAGCGCGTCCTTGACGGCGCCGGTGCACGTCGCGCAGTGCATCCCCTTTATCCTCACCGATGCTTCGGCCACGTCGTGTGCCCCCTCGCCTTTCCCCCTCGACGTCTCGCGTCCCCGGTCATCGACTATGACCTAGCCGGAGATATGGATTGTCCCTGTCGTCCGGGCGAGAACCCGCAGAAGAATGGGTAAGGGGTTTAGGGGGGGTTGATTGCGAGCATAAAAGTGCGCATCACTAGGATAATAGTCTTGTTGAGAGTGGAATCGGGACCCTGTCGAACGGCATCCCACAGCCCCTCTGAAGGGGCTCCGCCGTAATCGACTCCGCCTTCCTCTTGCCCGACACCGCGTTCACCACGATCGCCAATATCATCTTCGTCATCTCCCTGGGGTCTGTCCCCGCTCTTCGGACCATAATATGCGCGGACACAGTTGATGCCCTAGTCGGCCACTTGTGGTCGGCCCGTGGCCACTCCCTCTTGGGTCGGTTTATCTAGCCCGACCGCGATGCTCTTCCGGGAAGATGGCGGATATAACCGTGCGCCTGTACGCCAGCCTGCGCGAGGCGGCTGGAACGGACCTGATGATGGCGGAGGCGGACGACATCCTGTCCCTCTTCGCAGAGCTTTCCCGCACCTGCGGAGGCGCCCTCGCCTCCGAGCTGTCCAGGGCCCGGATGGCCCCGGAGATGATCGTCGTCCTCGTCAACGGCAGGGCCGCGCGTCATGAGTCCTGGTCGACCAGGCTCGCGGACGGGGACGAGGTGGCGCTGTTCCCGCCCGTGTCGGGAGGCTGAACGAGGTCCCGCGTCCCTCCGGGCGGCGACCCGCGCGTACGCCATGTTCTGCCTCATGAGGTCGACTGGCCTGATGCCGTCGATGCTCCGGGATGCGTGTCACGCCCTATGTCTAGGCGGGGCCGCAACTCGATAACCTTTATATCGGGTCAGGCCATAACCGCGCCCCAGGAGTTCAAGATGGAGAGCTCGTCCCAGGCCAAGGAACCGAGAGACCCGCTGAACATCATCATGGTGATACTAGCCGCCGTGATCGTGGTCTCCGTGAGCCTTATCGGGTACGTGATATACGACAACAGCCTCGGGTCGTCCGACGATTCTGAGCCTATAGTGGACGGCGACACGGTCACCCTCAACTACATCGGCAGATACGACAACGGCTGGGTCTTCGACACGAGCCTGCTCAATGTCGCCCAGGACGACGCGCTCTACCCGAAGTCACTGACATTCGCTCTCCGCGACAACGAGAGCTACGTGACCTTCGACATGGTGGCGGGTCTGTACGGCGAGTCGGGCGGCACCATCGAGGGCTTCGCGACGGGCGTACTCGGACTCAAGGCGGGGGATCACAGGGTCATAGAGATCGCCCCTGACGAGGGATACGCGATCGACGAGGCCAAGCTCGCGAACATATCCATCGTGGACACGATCCCGGCGACGGAGACGATGTCCGAGAGCGACTTCAGCTCACTGTTCGGCACCGCCGCGGTCGAGATGGCGGTCGTGTCCCACTACCTGTGGGACTGGGACGTCATGGTCACCAGCATCGTTTCCGGGATGGTCACTTTCAAGAGCATACCCGATGTCGGCCAGATCGTCTACCCGTACGGCGACCCGACGGCCGACGACCCCGCAGGATGGGCAGTCGCCGTGGATGCCTACGACTGGGATGCGGACGGCGGCCAGGGCGAGATCACGATCAGGAACATGCTGACCGAGTCCGATGTCTACGAGGTGAAGGGCACCTCGTACGACGGGACGGAGTTCATCCTCTGGGCCTTCGACGAGGCCAACAACACGTTCCAGATCCACAGGAGCGACTCGAACACTGGCTACAACGCGGAGATATCCGGCAGGACCCTCTTCTTCGAGATATGGGTCGTCGCCGTGACGCCGGCCTGATTCGCGGCTCAGCCCCGTTCCTCGCCGAACAGCCTCAGCGTCGCCGCCCTGATGTACCAGTCCAGGGTCATCTGCACGCGCTCGTTCCCAGACGCGAGGTAGGCTCCGATGCCCAGCGCGAACCCGCCGAAGACGTCCGCGAGCCAGTGGACGCCCAGGTACAGGACCACGAAGACTATCCCGGCGCACGCGACGATGAGGAACCTGTAGTAGATCCTGTAGTCCTCCTTCGCCGTGCTCAGGACGAGCAGAGCCGTCAGCATCAGGCTCACGTGCCCGCTCGGGAAGTCGTTGTTCAGGGGATCCATCCCCGTCACCATCCGCCCCCAGTTGGTGTCGATGTAGAGGAGGGGGGTGACCCCGGACTCGGCGTAGAACCCGGTGACCGTGACCGGGAAGAACACATAGAACGGGAGGAGCACGACGAAGTTGAACAGGATCGCGATGGCGTACCTCCTGAACGTGCTCCTGTCGTCCTTGGCCAGGATCAGCAGCGGCGTGAAGTAGATGATGTATGTGAACACCCACACGTAGACGATTATGGACAGGTCCGCGATGACCTGGTAGTCGAGCCGGTCCTGGAGGATCCTCACGGCGTCCCCGCCCATGAGGAAGATCCAGTTCGTGTAGACGATCTCCCTGGTCGCCTCCTCAGGGTCCCGGATGAGGTTCTCAGCGAGGGCGACGAGAGGCAGGCCGATGACGAGGGCGACGTACAGGACGTTGAACCTCGCGCTCGCCAGGGCCTTTCTCCAGTAGAGGTCCTTCCACCCCACAGTCACGAGGAGCCCCAGGAACACCCCGACGAGCATGGATGCTGCGTAGAGCACGATGAACACCGGGTAGGAGAACGACATGGGGTCGGAGGTCTCATTCGGCCGGCCGATAGAAATAACTTTGCCGTTGGCGGGCCAGTCGTCCTGTCAGTGGGTCCTGGCCAGCACCTCGGCCGCGAGGCCGTATGCGGCCTCCAGCCTGCGGGTGCACGACTCGATCGAGTAATCCCTGGCGGAGGCCACCGCGTTGAGCTTCATGGTCCTGGCCCTGGAGAGGCACCTCTTCATGCCCTCGGCGCAGGAGTCCTCGTCGAAGAGGCAGCCGTTCTTCCCCTCATGGATGAACTCGGGGATCGCCCTGCACCGCATGCCGGCGACCGGGGTCCCTGAGGCCATCGCCTCGAGGACGACGAGCCCTTGTGTCTCGAAGGTCGATGCGAGGACGAGCATCTCGCAGCTCGCGTACGCCTTCAGCAGCTCCGCGTCCGGCATGAACCCTGTGAAGACCACTCGGTCTGAGACCCCCAGCCTCTTCGCCTCGTCCGCGTAGAACCCCGCCGCAGGGCCCGTGCCAGCGACGAGCAGCCTCAGGTCCGGCTCGTCCTTCGCGAGCTCCGTCATCGCCCTCAGGACTATGTCGAGCCTCTTCTCCATCGAGAGCCTCCCGACGTGCAGCACGACCTTCTTGCCCTGGAGCCCGTACCTGCCCGGGAAGTCCTTGTCGAAGTTGGCGGGAGTGTACAGGGAGTTGTCGATCCCGGTGGGGACGACCTCGCACGCCTGCATGCGGACGCCGTTCTCCTCCAGCTCGTCCTTGATGGGCTGCGACGGCGCTATCACGACCTCTGCCCTCCTCATCATGTTCCGGAGGTAGACCCAGACGAGAGGGACCAGGAGGTCGTCGCGGACGGACAGAGGGCTGTAGTACTTGACGGCCTCGTTGGCCATGGTGTGGAATGTGAGCACGTGCGGTATCTTGGCCGCCCGAGCGACGGTGAGGCTGAGTATCGCCATCGACGCGATCCCGTGGCAGTGGAGCACGTCGGGTCGCACCTCTCGCACGAACTCCATCATGTCGGAGGAGGAGACCGCGATCCTGTATCCTGGATACCATCGGAATCCTATCGACGGGAGGTAGTGCACCCTCCTCGGGTAGTCGGGCCTCGGCGACGTGTCGGGCGCGACGACGACGACCTCGTGCCCGCGCGCCTCGAGTCCCCTCGCCTGTATCTCCATCGCGGCCAGGGCCCCGTCCTTGGCGGGGTGGAACGAGTCCGTGAACATAGCGACCTTCAACGAGACCACCTCATCCGCGCTTGGACGCAAGCCTTCTCAGCTTGGACAGGACGTCCTCTGGCGTGCGTCCCAGGAGGCGTATCATCGGCTCCTTCCCGTGCCCTCCCTTGTCGAATATGACGTCCGGGACGCCACCGTACCTCTCCATGGCGTTCAGGACCCCCCAGGTCATCGATGAGACCCCCTTGGGCTCCTTGGCCCTGTCGAAGGAGGCGACCGTCAGCTTGGCCCTCCTCGAGGCGTCGACGTTCTCCTCGGAGTACTTGATGTTCATCGCGCACCTGAAGTCGGGGTCGCGCGAGGAGGTCGCCAGCACTATCCTCGCCACGTGCTTGGAGGCGCCGAACCTCGCGACGCCGATCTTCCTGGCGCTCTGCCCGACGCGGACTATCCTGCCGTCGAAGGCCGCCACCTCCTCCTGCTCCAGCGCGCCGAGGACCGCGTAGCCCATGTTCATCCCGACCTCGGGTATCAGTCCCGGGTCCAGGAGGCGTTCGAGCAGGACGGCCGTCCTCTCGAGCTCGCCGAGCATGGCGGCCTTCCCAGCCTCTATCCTGAGGACCGCGAGCGGGTTGGCGCAAGGTACGCCCTTCCCGACGGTCTCCCTGGCGAGGATGGCCTTGTAGATCATCGATTTGGACCTGCGTACCGCGTCCTCGAGCTCCATGCCAACGGCGATGTTGCCCGCGATCAGTGAAGCCAGCGCACACCCGGTCCCGTGCACGTCCGCATCGACCCTCGGGGACGACAGCTTGGTGACCTTCCCGTCGATGCACAGGTAGTCCGCCGCCTCCGGCCCGTCGAGGTGCCCCCCTTTCAGCAGCACGGCCTCGGGCCCGAGCTCGAGTATCTCGAGCGCAGCCCTCTTGGCCGTGCGCTCGTCCTTGACCTTGATCCCGGACAGCCGTTCGGCCTCGCCCAGGTTCGGGGTGACGAGCGCGGACATCGGCAGGAGCTTCGAGATCAGGGTCTCGACGAACCCTGCGAGATGCAGCTCGCTCCCGGTCGTCGCCGTCATGACAGGGTCGACCACTATGGGTGCCTCTACGCCGCGGAGGGCTGCGGAGACGGTCTTGACGATCTCCGAGCTGTAGAGCATGCCTGTCTTGACAGCGTCGAGCTGGACATCCTCGAGCACGGAGCCGATCTGCATAGCTATGTGGTCCGGCGGAATAGGGTAGATAGCAGACACGCGGCGTGTGTTCTGGGATGTGACGCATGTGACCGCGGAGCAGCCGTGGACACCCACCGCCTCGAAGGCCTTGAGGTCGGCCTGGAGCCCTGCCCCACCCACAGAATCCGAGCCAGCGATTGCGAGGGCGTTGGCCATCGGCCACTTGATGGGCAACGCCTGATAAATCACTTGTGCAATGCCCGTCTGGCCAGGGCCGTTGAATATCGTTAAATATGCGTTAGCCAATCAGAACGGCTGCCATGAAAGCCGAGTCTGGTCACATCGTGTTCAAGGAGAAGTTCAAGTGGAAGGACCTCGACGAGGTGTTCGAGGAGCTGCTCGTGGCCTTCCTGGACGAGACCGACCAGAAGCCAGAAGACGCGGAGGTCCTCCAGATGTTCCTCCGCATCAACAAGATGGACCTCGAGAAGAACAGGAAGCCCGAGGGCTTCAACAGGCGCGGGAGGATGAGGATGGTCTTCCCGCTCGGCGGCAAGAAGGAGTTCTACATCAGGGCCGATTCGAAGACCGCGGAGATCGTGAGGGTCGCGGAGCGCCTCAGCAAGATCCTGAAGAAGGCTGGCGTAGCGCACACCGTCGACTTCGACAAGCTCACCACCATCCAACCCTGATGCGCCGCCAGGTCCTGGCGGTATTCGCCGGAGGCTCATTCTCACATGGAGCTAAGGGAGCGCGTCAGGAAAGCGGTCGGGGAGCGCGAATCCCTCGAGGGGATGCGCAGGTCTTTCAACACAATCGAGGAGCGGCAGCGCGAGAACGCAGGCCGCATACCTGACCTGCAGGCGCGCAAGGAGAGGCTGAGGCGCACGAAGGAGGCGACGGTCGGGGACGAGCGCCTCCTGTCCGAGGCCATGGCGACCCTGCGCGCGAACGGCTTCAGGGTGCTGCTCGTGAAGAGTGCCGAGAGCGCCAGGAAGGTCATAGCCGACGAGGTCAAGGGGAACGACCTGGTCGTGAAGTCCAAGTCCAACGTCACCAAGGAACTCCATCTGGCCGACCACCTCGCGGCCCAGGGCATAGAGGTCGTCGAGACCGACCTGGGCGACAGGATCGTCCAGCTCGCGGGATGTGCGGCCGCCCACCCCACGGGGCCGGCGTGCCATCTCACAAGGGGTCAGATCGCACGGCTGTTCACATCCCACTTCGGCAGGGAGGTCTCCGAGGAGCCGGCGGAGCTCACATCCATCATGCGCGACGAGATCGCCGACTACATCGCCAGGGCGAAGGTCGGGCATCACGGGCGCGAACGCGATCGCCGCCAGGGAGGGCGCGGTCGTCATAGTCCACAACGAGGGGAACGCCGCGAAGTGCGCCATGGTCCCGGGGAAGCACATCATCGTCACGACGCCGGAGAAGGTCGTCCCGGACCTCGACGAGGCTATCAACGTCACGAAGCTCCAGACCTACCTCTCCACAGGCAAGATCATCAGCTCGTACATCAACATCATCACCGGCCAGAGCTACACCGCGGACATCGAGAAGAAGGTGTACAAGGGCATGCACGGCCCCAAGGAGGTCGTGATCGTCCTCGTGGACGATGGCCGCCTGGCGGCCGAGGACAGGGAGGCGATGTACTGCATCGGCTGCGGCATGTGCCTCCTGAGATGCCCGGTGTACAACGTGGTCGGCCCGGTCTTCGGCGGCGCGGGGCACATGGGCGGGATCGGTGTGTACCTCGCGGGCTCGACGGGCAAGTTGGACGAGGCGTCGGACGCGGGCTCGTACCTGTGCACCTCGTGCGGTGCGTGCAAGGAGGTCTGTCCGGCGACCATCGACACCAAAAAGGGAATCATGAATGTAAGGGTCAAGGGATATGCTGATAAAAAGGGCATACTCCCGGAGCACTCGGCGGTCGCCTCCAGCGTCAGGAACTACGACAATCCTTGGCAGGTCCCGAGGGCGCAGAAGGGGAGGTGGGCTAAGGGGCTCGGGCTCAAGGACAAAGGCGAAGTCCTGTACTTCGCCGGCTGCTCGACATCCCTCCTGTTCCACGAGACGGCTACCTCCGCTGTCGGACTCATCCGGTCGGCAGGCGTCGAGCCGGCCGTCCTGGGCCCGCGCGAGAGATGCTGCGGGTCGACCGTGCACAAGCTCGGGGACGTCACGCTCGCGCGCGAGAAGGCCGAGGCGTGCTTCGCGGACTTCAAGGCTGCGGGTGCGCGCGTCGTCGTGACTTCGTGCCCAGGATGCGCGTCAGCGCTGAGCCGGCACAAGGACCTCATCGAGGCTTCGGGGATCAAGGTCCAGCACATCACGCAGTTCCTCTCCGAGAGGCTGGACCTCTCTTCCCTGGCGAAGGCGGCCGTCGAGGGCCCCGTGACGTTCCACGACCCTTGCGACCTCGGGCGCGAGCTCGGGGTCTACGAGGAGCCGAGGCGCCTCGTGGCCGCGGCCGTGGGCGGCGAGGTCGTCGAGATGGCGAGGACGAGGGCCGAGAGCGCCTGCTGCGGCTCGGGGTCCGGTGTCAGGAGCGCGTTCCCGGAGCTCGCGTCGTCCATCGCCTCGGACCGCGTCGCGATGGCGAAGGCGGCGGGGGCGGCGACCATCGTCACCTCCTGCCCGTGGTGCGTCCAGAGCCTGAGGGAATGCCAGAGTGCCGATGGCGCCCTGGAGGTCGTGGACCTGGTCGACCTCCTTGCGAGGTCCGTCAAGAGATGAGGCTCACGGGCCTGTCAGCCGGACCTCTCTGATTGTAGAATAGACCGGACCGTGGGGTCCGAGCACGCTCTTCTTCAGAAGGATCCTGTCCACCGTGTGCTCGCCGTAGACGGTGACCGCGTTCTGGCGTATGAGCTCCTGGACGCGCGCCATCCCTTCGCCGTTCTTTGCGCGCGCGACGGTCAGGTGCGGCTTGAAGCCCTTGTCGTCCTTCGCGAAGCCGTGGCGCAGGAGGCGGTCGTCCAGCCCGGACGCGATGCGCGAGAGCATCCCCCCATCCTCCATCCCGACCCAGACGACCCTGATGTTGGACATGGATGGGAACGCCCCCATTCCCTTCAGGCGGACCGTGAACGGAGCGCATGAGCCGGCCGTCTCGGCCGTGGCCGCAGCGATGTCGTCGACGAGCGCCTCGTCCGTGTCCCCCAGGAACTTGAGGGTCACGTGCATGAGCCTGGGCTTGACGGTCTTCAGGGCAGCGCCCGTGCGCTGGAGTTCCCTGAGCATGTCCACGAGCTGCTCGCTGGGCTCGATGTCTGCGGAGATGAACGCCCTGAACCTCACGACCACGAATCCCCCTCCCTGGCTTATTCCTTTCCTTGGTGTCAGCGGCGCTTGCGCCAGCCGCGCCTGTCGAGGGCGCGTATCTTCGCCCTCGCTGCCGTGATGCCCCCGATGGCGATCATGAATGCCGCGCTGAGCCCGATGAGGTAGGCGGTGTCGCCGAGCTGATCGTAGAATATCTCGCCGAAGGACGCGAAGAAGTTGAACGCCCCGTGCATGAGGACCGCGAGGAGATAGTACGGTATCCAGCTGCTCCCGTTGAGAGTGCTCTTCGCGATCCCGAGACCGAAGACGGATGACGCGCTCGCGTGGAGGAGCGCGGACGAGAGGCTGCGGACCACCGCGGTGGCGATGAACGCCTCCGTCCCGGATTCGAGGAGGGCTGTCCCCTCGTAGAGCAGGTTCTCGGTGGCGGCGAAGCCCAGGCCGGCGGCGGCGCCGTAGACTATGCCGTTCTCGATCTCGGTCATCATCCTTCTGGCCCTGAAGACGCCCAGCGACTTCGTTAGCTCCTCGACGAACGGGGCGATGACGCACACGAGGACCAGAGTCGTCAGGTTTGGGTTCTCGCCGAAATAGCTGTAGACGCGCTCGAGGTTCTGATTGTAGAGCGCCATCAGGAGCAGTTCGAGGACCACGGCGACCACGACCGAGAGGATCGCGCCGTATGCGAAGACCCTCAGGAGCCGTCCGTAGGGCTCCCTCGAGAACCGCTCGGTGTTCCTTATCCAGACCAGGTAGAGGACCGACGGCACGAATGCCACGGCGAGCAGTATGAGGACGTCGATCATCCACGGTTCCATGGGAGCACCGGCGCAGACAGCTGCGTCAGCTTATTTCAACATTGGCAGGTCAGAATCATGGGATTGGGTTTGAAGGGTTTCGGGAGGGCGCCGTCACGGCGCCTCGTAGAATCCCTACTTTTCCTCGAGCTTTATCGCGTTGTTCGGGCACTCGTCGACGCAAGCGCCGCAGTCGAGGCACTTCTTCTCGTCGATGACCGCGACGTCCTCGCAGGTGATGGCCCCCTCGGGGCAGACATCTACACAGGCTCCGCAGGCAACGCATTCGTCCTTGCTGATCTTGGCTGGCATCTGAAAGACCTCCGTGGATCCTTGGTTTTTCGTGATTGCCTCCCTCCATATAAATCTTCTTGACCGAACCCGTTGCCGTTAGATTTATTTTCGAACACATGAATCAAAATCTGGCATCAGTCAAGATGACCGAGTGCGCGCCCTGGAACCGCAAACCTTCGACAGGCTATTAGCCGTGTGCGGTCATTCGCATCGTCGAGCTCATGAAAGCGTCACACGTAGGCCGATGGTTGTTCACGCCCGAGGGACTCACCAAGGGGTGCCTCCGGCTTGAGGAGGGCCTGCTAGTCGAGGTCTGCTACGGGGACCCGCCGTCGGATTCGTCGAAGTCCGTCGTCCTCCCGTGCTTCGTGAACGCCCACACCCATATCGGAGACTCCTTCGCCTTCCCGGCCCCCAAGGGCAGCGTCGAGGACGTGGTCGGGCCACCGGGCGGATACAAGCACAGGATGCTCAGGACCGTCTCCAGGGAGGCAAAGCTCTCCGCGATGACTGACGCGGTCGAGGTCATGTCAGCTACTGGCACGTCCACATTCATCGATTTCCGGGAGGAGGGCCTCGCCGGGGTGATGGAAATGCTGTCCGCGGTCAGGTCGGACATTCCCCTCCCCGTCGTGCTCGGCCGTCCCATCGGCGTCCCGCCGACGGACAACGAGCTCGAGGAGGTCCTGGCTGGGTGCGACGGCATCGGGCTGAGCGCCCTGAGGGACACGGACCCGGGGCAGGCGCGGAGGATGGCGGAGAAGGCCAGGTCCTCCGGCCGGATGTTCGCCCTGCACGCGAGCGAGGCTGTCAGGGAGGACATCGACGCGATACTGGACCTCCACCCCAACTTCCTGGTCCACATGACGGCGGCGAACGACGACGATGTCCAGGCTTGTGCGGACGAGGGCGTCCCCGTGGTCGTATGCCCGCGGTCGAACGAGTTCTTCGGCCTGGAACCCAGGATCCCGCGTCTTCTCGCGGCGGGCGTCGATGTCGCTCTCGGGACGGACAACGGGATGATCGCACGTCCGGACATGCTAGCCGAGCTGCAGGCCGCCCACAGGCTCTCAGCAGGCGCGCTCTCCCCGGCCCAGGTGGTACATCTGGCGACGTTCGGAGGGCGCAAAGTATTAAGTGCGAAGCGGAAGATAACAACTGGAATCGGAATTCCAGACGACCTCGTGGTCTTGGACGTCAGAGGGTTGGATCCCCTCGGGGAGGTGGTGACGTCCGCGGGTTCGTCGAGCATCTCAGCGGTCATCCACGGAGGAAGGTTACGGAGGCCGGAAAATTGGACGAGATAAAGAAGATCCTGATAGCGACCGACGGCTCTGAGTACACCAAGGAGGCCGTGACCTACGGCCTGAAGCTCGCCAAGGTCCTGGGAGCGGAGGTCACCGCTCTTTACGTCGTGGACCAGACCTCTTTCGTGAGCTTCCCCATGGACTCGTCCGTCGTCAGCGTCTACTCTCTCCTCGAGAACGAGGGCAAGAAGGCGGTGGACGACGTCGCTGCCGAGGGGGCTGCGATGGGGGTCAAGGTGACACCGGTCATGGTCGAGGGGTCGCCGACGAGGAAGATCGTCGAGACGGCGCACGACATGGACCTCGTCGTCATGGGCACACTAGGCAGGTCAGCCATATCCAAGCTGTTCATGGGGAGCGTGGCCGAGAGGGTCACGAGATACGCCCCGTGCCCCGTCCTGGTCGTGAGGAGCAAGAAGAGGTGAATCGGTGAAGGTCAAGGAGGTCATGACGGAGAACCCGATAGTGGCGGAGCTCCCGGGGACCCGCACGGACGTGCTGAAGTGCCTGGTGAAGCACAACGTCACAGGCATGCCTGTGGTGAAGTCCAGCGACGGCATGCTGGCGGGGTTCGTCACCCGTCAGGACATCTTCTCGAAGCCCGAGGAGGAGCAGCTGGCCCTCGTCATGAGGCGCGACTACCCCAACATCGGGCCGAACGCGAGCGTCAAAGACGCCGCGCGGATCATGATAGACCAGCACCTCGCGCACCTGCCGGTCGTGGACAAGGGGAAACTCGTCGGGATACTCACGCCGACGGACCTACTGATCGTCGTGGAGAAGGAGAACCCGCAGGTCGCGGTGGAGGAGATCGTGCGCTCGCCGTGCATACCCATCTACCACTCGGCCCCGCTCATCGTGGCGCTGGCCACCTTCAGGGCGGCCAAGGTAATGGCCCTCCCCGTGCTGGACGACGAGGCCAAGCTCGTGGGCATCCTGACGGACAGGGACATATTCAACAGGACCGTCGTCGACAGGTCGGTCGTCATGAGCGACCTGGGCATAAGCGACGAGGACGACAACTGGACCTGGGAGGGCATCAGGAACGTAATGAAGCTCTGGTACGAGGTCTCGAGGGTCGACCTGCCGAAGCTGACCGTCAAGGACATCATGGTCAAGAACCCGATGACCGTCTTCAGGAAGACGCTGGTCGGGGACGCCGCGAGGACGATGAGGAAGCACGACTTCGGGCAGCTGCCCGTGCGCGACTCGAAGGACAACCTCGTTGCCATGATTTATGACCTAGATGTCGTATCCACGCTCACCAAGTGATCTAAGATGGATCCTCAGGAACTGCTCTCCCTCTGCAAGCGCAGGGGATTCCTATGGCCCGCCTACGACATCTACGGCGGCGTCGCTGGACTCTATGACTACGGCCCGCTGGGCGTGTCCCTCAAGAACAACATCGAGAACCACTGGAGGCGCCTGTACGTGCTCCAGGAGGGCTTCCAGGAGATCTTCTGCCCGATCGTCGCGCCAGAGCCTGTCTTCAAGGCCTCGGGCCACCTGGACACATTCTCCGACATGTACGTGGAGTGCGTCGGCTGTGGTGAGGTGTACCGCGCGGACCACCTCGCGACCGGTATGCACGCGAACCCGGCCACCCTGAACGAGGAGCAGCTGGGCGCGCTCCTGAAGGAGAACGGCGTGAAGTGCCAGGCGTGCAAGGGCGAGCTTACCGCGCCGAAGCGGTTCAACCTCATGTTCAAGACATCCATAGGCGCGGGCAAGGCCAAGGTGGGCTACCTCAGGCCGGAGACCGCGCAGGGGATGTTCGTCAACTTCGAGCAGGTCTACAGGTACGGCCGTGACAAGCTCCCCGTCGGCGCGGTCCAGGTCGGGACCTCCTTCAGGAACGAGATCTCGCCCAGGCAGGGCCTGATCCGCCTGCGGGAGTTCCACCAGATGGAGGCCGAGCTGTTCGTGCACCCGGATGACAAGACATGGCCCAGGTACCCGAAGGTGAAGCACGAGGTCCTCTCCCTGGTGCCCAACAAGGGCGCGCCGAGGGAGATGTCCCTCGAGCAGGCGGTCAAGGAGGGTGTCATAGTCAACGAGGTGCTCGCGTACTTCATCTGGCTCACACACAGGTTCGCCCTCGATGTCGGCCTGGACCCGAAGCGCATGCGCTTCCGGCAGCACGAGCGAGACGAGATGGCCCACTACGCCAGCGACTGCTGGGACCTGGAGGCGGAGCTCGGGTACGGCTGGATCGAGCTCGTCGGGATCGCGGACAGGGGCTGCTACGACCTCTCCGCCCACATCAAGCACTCAGGCGCCGACCTCTCGGCCTTCGAGAAGTTCGACGAGCCGAAGGAGGTCGAGGCCGAGGTCGTCAAGGTCAAGTTCGACGTCATGGGCAAGCTCTTCAAGGGCGAGACCAAGAAGGTCGCGGAGGCGCTGGCCAAGCTCAGGCCCGAGGACGCGAAGGGCAAGGCCGAGGTCGAGCTGACCGTGGACGGCAAGGCCGTGAAGGTCCCCTCCAGCTGCTTCGAGGTCGTCCTCAGGAAGGAGAAGGTCTCGGGCAGGAAGGTCGTCCCCCATGTCATCGAGCCGGCGTACGGCGTCGACAGGATACTCTACGCCGTCCTGGAGCACGCGTACCAGAAGAAGGACGACTACATCACCCTCAGGCTGAAGGGGCGCGTCGCGCCGGTCAAGGTCGGCGTGTTCCCGCTCATGTCCAGGGACGGCCTGGACGACATCGCGATGGGTCTGTACGACCAGCTCGCGGCCGCCGGGACCCAGGCGTTCTACGACGACGGCGGGTCCATAGGCAGGCGCTACGCGAGGATGGACGAGGTCGGCACCCCGTGCTGCGTCACGGTCGACTACGAGACGAAGGAGAAGGGCACGGTCACCGTCAGGGACAGGGACAGCTCGGAGCAGGTCCGGGTCAGGAAGGAGAACGTCCCGGTCGCCGTGGCCAGGCTCGTGGCTGGCGAGGGGCTCAAAGCCCTCGATGGATTGTGAGTCAAGGAGACCCTGAAGGCAGATGCAGTCACAGACCCCGATGGCATGCAGGCGAGGCGGCACACTCTCGAGGCCAGTCGACCTGTCGGAGGAGCTGGGGAAGTACATCGGCAAGCAGGTCAGCTACGCGACCCACGGCATCCACCGGTACCCCGCGAAATTCATCCCCCAGATCCCCAGGTTCTGCATAGACTCGCTCTCGAAGCGGGGGGACACGGTCCTCGACCCGTTCATGGGCTCGGGGACCACGCTCCTCGAGGCTTACATGACGGGCAGGGACAGCTTCGGAGTCGACATCCACCCGCTCGCGAGGCTGATCGCCAAGGTGAAGACCACGCCGGTGGACCCAGCGCGGTTCGAGAGGCTCTCGGAGAGGCTGCTGGCGGATGTCCGAGAGGACGGTGCGGACAACTCGGAGTGGATACCCGACATCCCCAACAGGGACCACTGGTTCAAACCTCAGGTACTCCGCGACCTCGCGACGGTGAAGAAGCACGTCTGGGCGATGCGCAAGGGCCCCGAGCAGGACTTCTTCAAGATCTGCTTCTCGTCGATCATCAGGAAGATGTCCAACTCGGACAGCGACTCACTCATACCGGAGGTCACGAGCTTCAGGAAGAAGCTGGACGAGCAGGGCAAGACCTCCACGGACGTGCTGGGCAAGTTCGAGAACGCCGTGAGGAACAAACTTGTCGACGCCGAGGAGCTGTGGCACCTCTCGAACGAGGCCAAGGCCCTGTTCCGGTCGCCGCCTTCGATATCGATCATCGGCAGGGACGCGAGGGACATAGACCTCGAGGACGATTCGGTCGACCTCGCCGTCACGTCCCCTCCCTACGCGAGTGCCGTGCACTATGCGAGCGTCCACAAGCTGGAGATGTACTGGCTCGGGCTCCTGAAGGACCTCGCGGAGCTCGACGGGAGGATCGTCGGGACGTCGAGGGCGTACGTCGCAGAGTACAGGCCGTGGGAGCCGAAGACCAGGGTGCCTGAGCTCAAGGTGGTCCTCGACGAGCTCATGGAGAAGGAGAAGAAGAGCGCCTACATCGTGTACAAGTACTTCGAGGACATGCGCCGCAACCTCTGTGAGGTGAACAGGGTCCTCAAGAGGCACGGCAACTACTGCGTCGTCGTCGGGGAGAACTCGTTCCAGCGCGTGAGGATACCGACCTACGCCATACTGGCCAAGATAGCGGCGGGTGCCGGCTTCGAGCTCAAGGATGTCTTCGTCTTCGATGTCATAAACAGGCACCTGGACATCCCACGCTGGAACGACAGCAGGATCGAGAAGGACCACATCCTCGTCCTGCGGAGGTCGCACGCCCCGGAATCCTCTTCGCTCTAACCGACCTCGCCATTGCTCGTCTTCGGAGAAACTATCATATCCCGCCAGCCCCGTCCATCAGGCTGGAGGAGGAGTCTTTTGGTGGATGCCACTAAGGAACCGAAGTTCGTGGGCCTGAGGAAGTTCAACATGGTGATGGGCGTGCTGCACCTAGCGCAGTTCGTCCTGATGCTGTCGTTGCTCTCTGGATCGACATTCGACGTGTACGGTAGCTTCCTGAGGTACACGCCGGGGGGGACTCCGCCGATATCCACGGCCTATGAGAACGTGCTCTTCAGCCTCCCCCTCGGGCTGATGGTTTCCCTGTTCCTGCTGGCGTCGGCTGTCGCGCACTTCTCCGTGGCCTCTCCCTGGGGCTACCCTTGGTACGTCAAGAACCTCCAGAAGGGGATCAACTACGCCCGCTGGTTCGAGTACGCGGTCAGCTCGTCGATCATGATCATAGTCATCGCAATGCTCTGCGGAATCTTCGAGCTGTCCAGCCTCATCCTGCTGTTCGCCCTGAACGCGACCATGAACATGATGGGACTCATGATGGAGGTCCACAACCAGACCACGAAGAGGACGGACTGGACCGCGTTCGTCATCGGCTGCTTCGCCGGTTTCATACCGTGGCTCGTGATCGGCGTCTACTTCTTCGCGGCCATCCTCGACCAGTCGGACAACGTCCCGACCTTCGTGTACGCGATATACTTCATGCTGGCCGCGTTCTTCAACGTGTTCGCCATCAACATGGTCATGCAGTACCGTCGGAAGGGAAAGTGGGCGGACTACCTGTACGGAGAGAAGGTGTACATCGTGCTGAGCCTGACGGCGAAGACGGCGCTGGCGTGGCTGGTGTTCGGGGGGACCAACTGGCCGAGCTGAGAAATGTTGCTTGCGGGAGGCCACGGAGGCCATCCCGCGGTCGGGTTTGGTACGCTGGGGTGGCTCCTTCTTCAAGCCGGACCGATCCAGTAGCTCAGCAGCTCGAAGGTCGCCTCTCCGGAGGTCAGCACCACTCCGTTGGCGAACCAGCTGCCGCCACCGAATGACAGACCTATCTCCTGCGCGTCGGCCACTGCATCTGCGAATCCTGCGATGTGCGCAGCATTGTAGGTCCCCATGTGACCGTCCACATCCGACCAGTATGCTGGGTCGAGCGGCACGGAAATGGTCAGCCCGTCTCCGACGAGGTCGACCAGCATGGCAGAGCACTCGACCCCGTTCGACCACCAGTAGTCGATGGGGGACCATCCCTGCGAGGTCGTCGACTGGAAGAACAGCCGGACGAACGGCGCCGCATCGGGTGATTCCCGCGCCTCGAAGGCGAGACTCGTCGCCCCATCGTCAACTACCCTCATCTGGGCGACGATCCTCATGCCCGAGAGGTCCGTCGACTGGTATGTCACCAGGTATGTCGTGTACTCGTTGGTCGCCGCGTCGTTGAACGGGAACGATATCCCGCCGTCAGGGAGCACCGCAGGGTTGCGGTGGTGCCACGACTCCAGGTTGTAGTCATCGTCATCGAACCACAGGGAATTCCCGCTCCATCCCACGAAGTCCTCGTTGACGACATACCTGTCCAGCACCCTCCACTGGTTCGCATCGGTCCCCTCGACCAGATTGACGCCGTCCTCTGCGACTGCAAGCAGTCCCATTCCCACAAGCGATGCGCACAGGGCGACCACGGCAACAGTCCCTGCCGCGCCACCGTAGCGCCTTCCCCGGAGCACCCTCGCGGATGCTCCCTCGGACTTCCTCGTCATCCACTTCCTCCTACGTCCAATGAATGGTTTTGGTCAGGCATCGAAGGGCTGGCTCGATGGCGGGCTGCGGTTCATGAGCCTCCGCTAGTCGATGTGTGCTTCTCGGTCGAGATAAGATGGTCCCATCCTCGACACCCCGCTCCAGAGCCAAACGGTCGACGCTCGGCACCCGCGTCATCGGCCTGGCGGCTTATAACGTTTGCTGGAGACCGTATCGCGGGATCACTTCAGAGGGTCGCCCCGCAGGAGATGCATCTCTGTGCGTGCTGGTCGTTCAGGCTCCCGCAGTACCGGCACTTGATCTTCACCAGCGCCTCCTGCTTGGCCGTCTCGATGGCGCGCTTGTTCGTCCTGATCATGTGGAGACCGATGCCCACGAGCGCCATGCCGATGCACGCCATCACCACGGCGCCGATCCAGAACCCGAGGACGATGGGCACCAGCGAGAAGAAGAACACCATGAACGAGAGGCCGAAGAACAGCATCGCGAATCCGTTGGGGTCAGGGTCCACGGGCTGCTGGACGGAGACGGCCACCGGGGGTGGGACCGGGTTTCCACAGCTGAGACAGAAGCGGGATACGTCGGGAATCTCCGCGCCGCACTTCGGACACCGCAGGGTCTCACTCCGTCCTTACGAGGGAATCCTGTCTCATATTTGTTTCCTTGCGATTATCCGGTCCGATAGCGTCGCTGGATGCGACCGGCGTCCCGCATCTGACCGTCCCCGCGCTACTGCCTCCTGAGGGCGGTCTTCGTCTCCTCTTTCACGACCCGGTCCACGGCCGCGGCGACGTCCCTGTCCAGCGGCTCGGGGACGTGCTCCTTCAGCAGCTTCCTCACCCGCTCCCGCGCAACCTCGTGGATGGGCCTTGCCCCTTCCTTCGTCGCCTTCTCGAGGCCGCGCTTGTCCCAGAGCGTCGAGACCCGTATGTCGCCCTTCCGCAGGCCGTTCATCGTGTGCCTCTCCCCTATGAAGCTCCCCATGTGCCCGACCTTGTCGATGAGGTCCAGGGCGAGCGCGTCGTCGTCGGTCCTCACCCCGCCGAAGATCCTAGCGAAGTCGTTCATGACCTCGTTGTTGATGACCATCATCTCCAGGCTGCTCGCCCCGTCCCAACCAGCACCGATGCCCGAGATGCTGTCCGCCCCGGCGAGCGCGGGCATCAGTCCGGTCATCGTCTGCTCGTGGCCCATCTGCAGGTCCCATCTGGTCACGTCCGACGACATGCCGTTCGTGTCGGCGACCATCTTGTATCTGCGGGCCAGCTGGACCAGGGCTGCCGAGGCGAGGCCCACCTCGGGAGTCCCCCACAGGTCCCTGCCCGTCCTGGGATCCATCAGACAGACATACCCGCAATAGGTCGTCGGCAGCTCGGTCGTGACGCTTTGGATGAGCATCACCCCCGCCAACCGCTCTGCGTTCTGCAGCGCGAGGACGCCACCCAACGAGACCGGCCCCGTCTCGCCGCATATGGGGCAGGGCATGATCGTGTAGGGGATACCGTGTTCGACGCTTCTCAGGAGCACGTCGCAGCTGTGCTCGCCGTATGTCAGCGGGCTGCTGGGGGAGCCGCCGAGGCTGAAGATGGGCCTCCTCCTGAGCTCCTCCGCGCCTCCGGAGACGCAGGCCCACATCCTGACCATCGCGTCTACCATGTCCTCGTTCTGGGCGTAGCCCGTGACGGCCTTCCCGGAGTTCTTCATCGCCGCCTCCATGGTCTTCAGGACGACGAGTCCGGGCGGGGCGTCGTTCGCCACCACCAGGCTCGATGCGAAGTGATTGTTCTCCAGCGCGTCCCCGAGCCTCGCGGCCATCTCGACATCCGCGTAGGTCGAGTGGCGGGATCCGCCGGTGTCCAGGTCGATGATCTTGGGGTCACCGCCGCCCGCGTAGGGGAAGAGGTGCTCCCCGTCGTACCTGATGTCCCACCTCGCGTCCCGTGCGGGGAAGACTCTGCGGCGCGACACCTTCCTTATCGATTCCTCGACCATCGACCGGGGGAACGTGACGACCCGTTTCCTGGAAGGATGGTCCGAGGCCCCTGCGCGCAGCAGCCTCTGCCTGGCGTCCTCGCTGTCGAACCGGACCCCCGTCCTCTCCAGTATCCTCAGCGACGCCTCGTGGATCGTCTCCACCTGGTCATCGGTCAGGACCTTGAGCCGCAGGTTCGGATTGAGCTTGATCCCTTCCATCCTGGTCACCCCTCCTGCGGACGGAATCGCCCATGTCTTACATGAATTCTCGTCCGACCGACATCGGTCTGGACGTCATGTTCGTGAGGACGAGGCCCTCCCCATCGACGGTGCATGAGATGATATGAGCACATGTCCATGACCTCGCTCAACAGACACGCGAGGTCGGTTCATGTTCGCCCTGAGGAGACCCAGACTGTTCATCATGGAGTGCATACCGAGGTCCGACGAGTACGAGGAGGGGGACGTCCTGTACAAGTTCCTCCGGATGACGGACCCAAAGGACATCGCGGTGAAGGTGTTCACGACCAAGACCGAGTTCCTGAGATATCTGCGCAGGAAGCGGAACCTGGAGCGGTTCAACTTCATCCACCTCTCCGGTCACGGCGACCCGAAGCATTGTGCCTTCGAGCTGCCCTTCGGATGGGTCGGGCCAGATGAGTTCCCGGATTCCTGCTTCGAGGGGAAGAGGGTGGCGCTCTCCGCCTGCGGCCTCTCCAGGAGGGACTTCATCGAGCCCTTCATGGACGCGACGGGGGCGAAGGCGGTCATCGCCCCGAGGAAGGATGTCCGGTACGACGACGCGGCGATCTGGTACATGACCTATTACTATCTCATGCTCCACCACAGGTTCACATCTGTCGGCGCCTTCGACCGCGTGAACGACACGCTGTGCTACGGCCCGAGGCGAGGCCGGGTCAAGGGCGGGTTCGAGCACTGGTCCTAGGAGATGCTCGCGCCGGCGCGCATCCCCACCGTCATCTTAATCACCTTTCGCATCCTATGCCACCCAAGGATGGGAACATGCAGAGCGATCTCCCCATGGAGTTGAGGCTCTCGAGACTGACGGTCCAGAGCCTCAGGAACCTGTGCGACGCCCAGGAGGTCCCGGGCGGCTCGAACCTGCTGAAGGAGGACCTCGTGACCTTCTGCCTCGAGAACGTCGACCCCGACGCGCTCGAGGAATTCTGCGCGCAGCAGGAGGACATCTACTTCGTCGGAGAACATGGCCAAGGCCATCAAGTGGTCCACGAGCAGGAAGATAATCGAGATGGACCCCGAGAGCGACGACAGCATGGTGAACGCCGTGTTCACGATGCGCAGGTCGGACGGGTACGAGGTCTACAACGTGAGGTTCGTGAACCAGACGACGAGGGACGTCGACACCGCATGCGAGTGCGTCGACGCCAGGGAGAAGCAGTACTTCTGCATCCACCAGATGGCGACCCTGGTCCGCTGCCTGTCGGAGGGCCTCTTCACGCTCAAGGAATGGAAGGGGCCCATGACGAACGAGGCCGGGGACCTGATAATGGCCAACGTCTTCAAGAAAGGCCGGCCCAGGAAGTGAGCCCGCCGCTCATCTGAGCTTCGAGGACCTGTCCAGCAGGTCGATTATGTCGTCCGCGGCGCCCTTCGGGACGATGCCCTCCTTCTCCTGCTCCTGGACGTAGTCGACCGCTGCCTGGATGGATATGTTCGAGGCCTTGGCCGTCACGCTCGCGATGATCGAGGTTGCCTGGGACGCGTCGACCTTGTGAAACGCCATGATCTGCTTGAAGTCGTACCTGAACGAGGTCAGCCTGTTCCTGTTCAGCATCACGGTCCTCTCGCTGTCTCGGGGGTTCCGCGCCCTCGGCTCGGCCCTCCGCTTGCCCCTGTAACCCCTGCTGTACGCGACCAACAATACCTCTCCGCTGTCCATACGTAGTCCTACTGGCTACTTAAAAGTTAAGCTGGACCATGCCAGACGCCTCAACAACCTTTATCTACAGACACACTTTTCGCATGCTGAAGGACCATGGCCCAGTACGAATGGCGGGAGGCGGAGCCGAAGTGGCAGGCCAAGTGGAAGGAGTGGGGAGTCCACACCTTCGACAAGGATTCGTCCAAGCCCGTGTTCAGCATAGACAACCCGCCCAGGTACGCGTCCGGCGCAATCCACCTGGGTCACGCCTACGGCTACACCGTGATCGACTTCGCGGCCAGGTACAAGCGGCTCAAGGGGTTCAACATCTTCTTCCCCCTCTGCTTCGACGTGAACGGGACGCCCGTCGAGGTCAGGGTCGAGAAGCTGAAGGGGATCAAGGCCTCGGAGGTCCCGAGGGCCGAGTTCGTCAAGATGTGCAGCGAGTTCGCGAACAAGCACATAGGGGAGATGACCCGGCAGTTCGAGATACTCGGGCACAGCATGGACCCGTCCATCTACTACCAGACGGACGCCGAGTACTACCGGCGGCTCACCCAGATATCGTTCATACGCATGTTCAAGAAAGGCCTCGTGTACAAGGGGCACTTCCCGGTCAACTGGTGCACGCGCTGCGGCACGGCGCTCGCGGACGCGGAGGTCGACTACGAGCAGAGGCACACGAAGCTCAACTTCATCAAGTTCAGGGACGCGGACACGGGGAAGGAGGTGCTCGTGGCGACGACGAGGCCGGAGCTGCTCTGCACCTGCCTCATGGTCGCCGTCCACCCGGACGACAAGTCGAAGGCGGACCTCGTTGGCAAGGAGCTCGTCACGCCCGTGTTCGAGAAGCGCGTCAAGGTCATAGCCGACCCCAAGGTCGATCCAGCGTTCGGGACGGGCACGGTCATGATCTGCTCCATCGGTGACAAGGACGACCTCGAGTGGATCATGAAGTACGACCTCCCGCTCGAGAAGGGGATAGACGAGGCCGGGATGATGACCTCCGTCGCCGGCGAGTACGCTGGGATGCCCATCAAGGAGGCACGCGAGGCCATCATCGACCAGATGAGGACCGCGGGGCTGCTCGTCAAGCAGGAGCCCCTGGAGCAGAACGTCGGGACCTGCTGGAGGTGCCACACGCCGATAGAGTTCCTCAAGGTCCCCCAGTGGTTCATCCGGACCGTCGACTACAAGGACCAGGTCCTCAAGATGGTCGACGAGATCGTCTGGAAGCCGGAGTTCATGAAGGTCAGGATCAAGGACTGGATCAACTCCCTCGCATGGGACTGGGTCGTCTCGAGGCAGAGGTACTTCGCGACCGCCATCCCGCTCTGGGAGTGCGACAGGTGCGGCGACGTGCTGCTCCCGGAGGAGTCCGACTGCTACGTCGACCCGCTCGTGAAGTCGCCATCGAAGGGGGCCTGCTCCTGCGGCGGGAAGTACGTCGGATGCAAGGACGTGTTCGACACCTGGATGGATTCGAGCATATCCCCCCTGTACAACTCGTTCTGGCTCAGGGACGAGGCCATGTTCGCGAAGCTCTACCCCATGACGATGAGGGCCCAGAGCCACGACATCATACGCACATGGGCCTTCTACACGATCCTCAGGGAGATGCACCTCACCGGGAAGAAGCCCTGGGACGAGGTCATGATACACGGCTTCATCATGGCGCCGGACGGGCGCCCGATGCACACCTCCGACGGCAACGTGATCGACCCCATGCCGCTGCTGGAGAAGTACGGCGGGGACGCGATGCGCTACTACGCGGCGACCTGCGCGCTCGGCATGGACCACGCGTTCAAGGAGCCGGAGCTGGTGCGCGGGAACAGGCTCGCGACCAAGGCGTGGAACGTGATGCGCATGGTCGGGAGCGCGTGCAAGGAGAGGCCTGCGGCACCGCCCACCCTCATGCCCGTCGACGCCTGGATACTGAGCAAGTACGGCAGGCTGGTGCGCGATGTCGGGGCCCGCTGCGAGGAGTACCAGTTCGACAAGGCCGCCTCTCTAATCGAGGATTTCCTGTGGCACGAGTTCGCGGACCACTACATCGAGCTGGTCAAGCACAGGGCGTACGTCGAGGACGACAAGGGGGCGCGCTACATCCTCTACACTGTCGGCCTGGGGCTGCTGAAGATGATCTCCGTCATCCTGCCGCACATGGCGGAGGATGCGTACCAGACCAACTTCAGGGCGTTCGAGGAGGCCGTAAGCATACACGTGTCGTCATGGCCCGAGGCGCCGCCCGCGGACGATCCGGCGGAGGCGAAGGGCGAGGCGGTCAAGGGACTGGTCGCAGCCGTGCGCACGTGGAAGGCCGGGAAGGGCATGTCCCTGAACGCCCCTGTCACGAGGATCGAGGTCGTAGGCGTCAACGCGGTCGGACTGATGGCCGGATCCGAGGATGACATCAAGGCCACGGTGAGGGCCACGGAGCTCGGGCTCATGGACAGGGTCGACATGAAGGAGACGGTCTCCCGCGTGAAGCCCGTGCACTCCAAGCTGGGCCCGGCGTTCAAGAGGGACGCGAAGGTCATCGCCGAGAGGCTCTCCGGGCTGCCGGCTGAGAAGCTGGTCGGTCTTGAAAACGGGATCGTGTTGGACATGGGCGACGGCAGGACCATCGAGCTGAAGCCGGAGTTCTACGAGCTCGAGAGGAAGATGAGTTCGGAGCGGGGCGAGCTGGAATCCGTCGCCGTCGCCGGGCTGACGGTGCTCTTGTACAAGTGATCATGGGTTCCGCCGTCACAGGGACGCATGTCATTCCACTTCTGCGCATGGCCGCTCACGTCACCATGGGTCGGGTCCGAGGGACAGCCTGTAATAAATACCGCGACAGCGATTGTCTGCTGGACATGGACCGCAAGGAATTCGTGGTCGAGGCGTTGCGTGGGGTCCTCGACCCGCACACGGGCGTCAGCGTCTACGACATGGGCCTCATTTCTGACATCATCGTCTCGCAGGATTCCGTCAGCCTCACCTTCATGCCCACGAGTCCATTCTGCCCCGTCGGCGTTGAACTCGCCAAGGCGATACGCGACCAGGTCCTCTCGATCGACGGCGTGAAGCGCTGCGACGTCAAGGTCGTAGGGCACGTGCGCGCCGACGAGATAAACAGGCAGCTGAACGCCTAGCGTCGCCTCATCAAGTCGATCTGGACCTTCTTGTTCGCGACGTAGGTCCTCTCGAGGTCCTTCATGACCCCGAACGCGACGGACTTGTGGATCTGGACCATGCTGGAGTCCTCGCCGATCTCCACGTGCCCGATGAGGTGCTCGGTGATCCGGGCCTTCCGCTCGATGAACGACGTCAGGTTGATCATGCTGACCCCGTCCCTCTTGCCCAGGTTGAGCACGAACGGGACCATCCCGAAGTTGTCCGCGTACTCGTCGAAGTCGAGCTGCCTCTTGACCGTGTCGCGGCCGTGCGCCTCCGGCACGTCGGCCTCCTCGACCGTCGTGCGGCCGAAGCGCTCTATGGCCTTGACCAGGTACTGCTCCTCCTTGGACACGAACGTGATGGCCTTCCCGGTCTTCCCGGCCCTGGCCGTGCGCCCGATCCTGTGGACGTAGTCCTCTGGGTTCTCGGGGATGTCGTAGTTGACGACATGCGACACGTCGTCGATGTCCAACCCCCTCGCTGCGACGTCCGTGGCGATGAGTATCCTGAGCTTCCCGTCCTTGAACTTCCCCATGACCTTGTCCCTGGATGTCTGGGACATGTCGCCGTGGAGCCCGTCTGCGGCGTAGCCGTACGCGCGCAGCTTGTGCGCGAGCTGGTCCACCATCCGCTTCGTGGAGCAGAAGACCATCATCAGCTGGGGCCTCTCCGTGTCTATGATCCTGCACAGGGCCCAGAGCTTGTTCTTCCTGCCGACGTTCATGTAGCTCTGCTCGGCGTTGTCGACGGTGAGCGTCTCCGAGCTGATCATGACGAGCTCGGGGTTGCGCATGTACCGCTGCGCGAGGTCCCTGATCGTCTCGGGGAGCGTCGCCGAGAACAGCATGGTCTGCCGGTCCTTCGGGACGCGCTGCAGGATCCATTCGATGTCGTCGATGAACCCCATGTCCAGCATCCTGTCCGCCTCGTCCAGGACCAGGAACTTGACGCCGTTGAAGTTGAGCTCGTTCCGTCTCATCAGGTCCATCAGCCTGCCCGGGGTGCCGACGACAGCCTCAGCCCCGCGCCTCAGCTTCTCGACCTGGACGGTGATGGACTGCCCGCCGTAGATGGGGACCGCCTTGACATGCGAGTACTTGGCCATCTCGTCGAAGTCCTCGGCCACCTGCACCGCGAGCTCGCGCGTCGGCGTGAGCACGAGGCACTGTATCTTCTTCGTGCGTTCGAGCTTGCCGATGACCGGTATCGCGAACGCCGCCGTCTTGCCAGTGCCCGTCTGGGCCTGGGACATGACATCCCTACCCGCGACCGCGAGCGGGATAGTCTTCTCCTGGACCGGTGTGGGCTCCTCCCACTCCATGTCCTTTATCGCCCTGAGTATGTCAGGGTTCGATACTATCGCGTCGAACTGCATTTCAACCATTCTTCCTTGCTTTAAGACGGCCCGAGTTAGACCTTTTTAGTATTTGGTTCTGTTGCATTGTCGGGTGGTACCTGTATTGCGAATCATGAAGACCTCTGGCCACCGTCCGGATCTCGATGCCCACGCAGGCACACGTGCAGGCCGTCACGGTCGGCCCGCCAGATGGCAGCGGATCGCCCTCGACGTGTGGGAGAAATCCATATTCCCGAATGGGTCGAGACACACAGTCGAGGAGCCCGAAGGGCTGCCACCCGATTTGTGACAGAACCGTATTTGAATGCTTACCGCACTATCAGGGGGACGGAGCGGCATGACCGGAGAGAGACAGGCCTGGGAGAAGCTCTACTCGAAGCGCGGACTCCAGTACGGGGGCACGGGCGAGCTCGGACTCCTGCAACCACATCTGCGCGCGGGCATGCTCGCGTTGGATACGGGTTGCGGCGACGGGAAGACGACGGAGCCTCTTGCGCGCACGTGCGATGTGGTCGGATGCGATTTCTCCCGCGAAGCGCTCGTCCGGCTCAGGTCGCAGCGGGACCCTGAGCATAAGGTGAATTTGGTACAATGCAACATACTCAAGCTTCCTTTTGAATCGGAAAAGTTCGACATCGTCACATGCGTCCACACCCTCTCACACATGCGGCAAGGCGAGCGGGCGACTGCCGCCTCCGAGGTCGGCCGGGTGCTCAAGAGCGGCGGATACCTGTTCGTCGAGGTCTTCGGCAGAGGCGACATACGCTACGGCGAGGGGGAGGAGGTCGAGGGCGCATCCTTCCTCAGGGGGAACGGGATACTCACTCACTACTTCCAGGAGGGCGAGGCCCCGTCGCTCTTCCACGGGCTCGTGCGCCTGAAGGAGATCGGTTCGGTCCGGAGGATAACCTTCGGCGCCGTGGCGGGGAAGCGCGACCTGCTCAGACTGCTGATGAGGAAGCCCTGACGATCTGGTGGACCATATGCGAGACGACCGAGAGCCGACTGTCGACCGGGGAATGATCATCGATGCGCTCGTGCGCGCGCTGGAGCCGCTGCCCTTCGTGCACGCGTTCTACGAGGGCGGGGCGATGGCGCACGGGAGGCTGGACGAGTGGTCGGACATCGACGGGTACGCGGTCGTGGACGACGACAAGCTAGACGCGACCATGGACGTCGTGAGGTCCGCCCTGAGCTCTGTCTCCCCCATCGAGCAGGAGTACGTCCCGGACCCGCACTGGCCCGGTCTAACACAGTCCTTCTTCAGGCTCGAGCGCGCGAGCGAGTACCTGGCTGTCGACATGGCCGTGATCAAGGTCAGCAGCGACACGTACTTCCTGGAGCCGGAGGTCCACGGTCGATCGGTCTTCCACTTCAACAGGGCCGGACGGGTGAATGCGAAGCCGTTCGACGCCACTTCCCACGCCAAAGCGATGGAAGTGAGGCGGCAGAGGGTCGTCGACCGTTTCCGGATATTCAACTGCTTCGTCCAGAAGGAGATAAACCGGGACCACTGGATCGAAGCTGTGGACCTGTACCAACGGGTCACGCTGGGCGCTCTCCTCGAGGTCCTGCGCATGCGGCATGGCCCGGTGCATTACGACTTCGGGACCAGGTACGTGCATGACGAGCTGCCGGACGATATCGTCCGGAAGTTGGTGCGCCTGTCGTTCATCGCGTCCCCGGAGGAACTGCGCTCCAAGTACCGCCAGGCGACGGAGTGGTTCGAGCGGGAGAGCGGCCTCCGGAAGGTCACGGAGTGAAGGTCCTGGTGTAGACGCCCCACGAGATCCGCGCGACCTGCGCCTCCCCGTGGATGACGAGCTCGAAGGCGATCGTCTCCGGGCAGAGCGGGTCCTTGCCCGCTCTGAACCTGTTCCCTCCGAGGTGCGTCAGTGGCTCCTCGACACCCCACGGATAGATGACCGCCAGCCCCGCCTCCCTAGGCACGACCCTGAAGTTGGATAGCCACGGGTTGTACGACCTGTAGTGGCCGACGAACGCTTCCCATTCCCTGGGGCGCAGCCCCTCGGAGGATGCGCTGGTGCCAGGCCTCCTGAAGCCATCCGGGCCGTGGACCACCTCCGTGACCGTCTCCCCAGATTTGATGAACCTGAACAGGAACCTGTCGTGGGCCGGGTCGTCCGCGAAGAACTCGTCCGGCCCGCGCAGGTCCATCCTCACCTTCTTCTTCCTCCCCTTGACGAGGTGGAGCGCGTCCCTGGACGCCGTGAACCTCAGGGTCCTGTCCCCGCAGACGAATTCGCCGGCGTAGTCCTTCGAGTTCTTGATGAGGTACGGTTCGGGCAGCCTTGGCACGACTGATGGCGCCTTCTTGCCTTCGACAGCCGCCCGCAGCGAAGCCAGGACGAACGATGTGGCCTTGCTCGGTTCTCCAGGCCCGTTCACCGAGGCGAAGACCCCGATGCCGAGGTCCATGTCCATGACCATCGATGAGTGGTATCCCACCATCCCGCCTGTGTGCTGGATGTGGACATGCCCGTCGACGTCGACCGACCCCAAGCCGTAGCCGTAGTGCTCGCCGTCCTCCGTGGCGATGTGCCTGCTCGTCATCAGCGCGAAGGAGTCTTCCGAGAGGACCCTGCCCTTCGGCCCCTTCCCCCTGTTCAGGAGCAGGCGCACGTACCTGGCCATGTCGTCCGCGGTCGAGCAGATGGACCCGTCTCCGGTGTCGCTCTCGTTCCACGTCGCTGGCGCCAGCCCGTTCCTGAGCGGTCTGGGCCTGTCGTCCTTGAGCTCAGCATAGCCGACGGCGAGCTTCTCGCGCACGTCGTTGATGATGGTCGTCGTGGTGGATCTCATCCCGAGCGGCTCCACGACCCGTTCGCGGACGAGGTCGGCGACGCTCTTCCCTGTCACGTTCTCCAGGGCCAGTCCCACCGCCTTGTATCCGACGTTCGAGTAGTGGAAGTGCTCACCGGGCGGGGCCGATGTGTCCGTGTCCCTCAGAGCGTAGACCTCTGGGACGGCACGTATGAGGGATTCGGTCCCTATCACGATGCCCGCCGTGTGCGTCATGAGGTGATGGAGCGTGATCGGCCCGTGCTTCGACCTCACCTCGAACCAGGGGATGTAGTCCCTGACGGGGCGGCGCAGGTCGAGGAGCCCTTCCTCGGCCAGCTGGAGGGCGCAGATCGAAGTGAACGACTTGCTGATGGAACCTATCTGGAACATGGTGTCCTTCCTGACGCGCTTCTTCGCAGCCAGGTCCGAGAGACCATACTCCGAGGTCCTGAGCGTGCCCTTCCTGTCGGTGACGGAGATGCACATGCCAGGGATGTCGTAGGCCTTCATCCAGGTCCCGATGTCCCGGTCCAGGGACGCGAGGACCCGTTTCATGTTCGGTGTCATGCCAGTCATCCCCCGATGCAGTTACTCCTGCATAATCCTAGCTGGCGTCCTCTTCGAGGCGGGCTCGCCCTTATCTCTCTGCTTGTCGTTACTCCTTCGACATGACTGGAGGGGCGGGTAAGGACCTCATCGGGCACCTCGGGAGGAGCGGGATAAGGGCGCGGCTAGTCTCCCTTGAGGACGCGGAGTCGGCCAGGGAGCAGGTCAGGACCCTGCACCGGGACGGGGCCGTCGATGACGGCATCTACCAGGAGTGGATCCGCAAGTACATGGACCACTCGCTGCCGAAGAATGTCCGCAGGGCGCGGTCCGTTCTCATCTACTCGTGGCCGTCACCCCCTCTGCACGTCGGGTTCGGATGGAAAGGCAGGACGGTCGACTTGGTCGTCCCGCCGTCCTACCATGATTACTGGAAGTCCGTGTCGGTCGTGAGGGGGCGGGTCAAGCAGGCGACCGGGAGATCCGACTGCTACGTCGCCAAGGCTGTCGTGCCCCTGAAGCTCCTCGGCGTCAGGAGCGGCCTCGCCCGATACGGCAGGAACAACGTGACCTACGTCGAAGGCAACGGGAGTTTCCAGAGGCTCGGGGCCATGTACACGGATCTCGAGCCGGACGGGGAAGAGCTCGGCGGGATGACGCCGTTGCCCAAGTGCAGGACCTGCAGGGCGTGCGTGAAGGCATGCCCGACGGGTGCGGTCTGCGCCGACAGGTTCCTCGTGAAGGCCGAGCGATGCATCACCAGGTACAACGAACGGACGGCGAAGCACCCGTTCCCCGGGTGGATATCGCCATCCTGGCACAACGCCCTCGTGGGCTGCATGAAATGCCAGGTCGCGTGCCCATACAACCGTGACGTGCTGGGTCTGAGGAAGGAGGGAGGGTCCTTCACAGAGAAGGAGACGGCATACCTTCTCGGAGGCAAGTTCTCCGGCCAGAAGTCCAAGCTGATGGGACGGAGACTGCGGAGGATCGGTCTCGAACTCACGGTCTTCCCGAGGAATCTCGAGGTGCTTCTCGGTCCCACCCGCCCGAAGCGGCAGGCGGGTCATTGAATCAGCAGAGAAATGAAGGGACGAACCTCGATGGCGACGGCGCCCCTGAGATCATAGTCGCGAGCGCCATGTACTTGTTCAGCAGTGGCGTAGTCGAAAGCGTGATCGAAGTCGGCGGATTCACCAGTGGGGCGTATTCGGTCGAATGGGTGTCTGATTCATTCGATACCGGTACCAGGTCCATGGCGACTGGGGACTTGGACTTGGACGGGGCGGACGAGCTCGTAGTTGGATCCGTGACCAGCGCGGTCGTCCGGGTAATCGGGCTCGCCGAAGCTGGTCAACCTCACGCCGATTTCACTGTGAACCCCGGCTGGGCCGTCATCGGTGATCAATTCATCGCGAACGCCTCCTTGTCCACCGACCCGGAGGATGGCATCGACCTCCAGTACCGGTGGGACTGGGAGGGGGACGGCATCTGGGATTCTGACTGGTCTGCCGAGAGCGTCTCCAATCACATATACTCCGCAAGCGGCGTCTACGCGGTCACTTTGGAGGTCATGGATTCGCAAGGCCTCGTCGACATCGACATCTGTGTGATAGCGGTGCTCGAGGAGGATAACGAACCCCCATGCACAACCCTGATTCTGAGGAGCGATTCGCCGGTCGGCACAGACGGATGGACGCTTGGCCCGGTCTCATACACCCTGTATGCGATTGACAACGGGTCCGGTGTGTACAGCACCATGATCCGGATCGGGGATGGCGAATGGGCCGAGGGGACCTACGCATACTTCAGCGATGACGGCTGGACCAACCTATCCTACTACTCTGTCGATCTGTTGGGCAACGCCGAGGAAGTGAAGACCGTGGAGGTCAAGATCGACACGATATCCCCGATCTCGTCAGTTCAGGTCATAGCGGAGCGCGGTGAGGAATCATGGTAACGTCCTCGGAGGCTGAGGTCATCCTGTCGGCCCATGACTACGGGAGTGGGGCGCTCGTCACCAGGTTCAGGATCGACGGCGGGGACTGGGCAGACTACACCTCTCCGATAGTCCTCGAGGCGACGGGGGAATACTCGATAGAGTACTACTCGGTCGACGTGGCTGGGAACGAGGAGAGCCCGTTTTCCTGCAGGGCGTCCGTGGATGTCGACGCGCCATCACTCCAGGTCTCTCCGCTTCAAGACCATCTGATGCCCTCGGACTCTCTCACGGTCCAGCTAAACGCTTCGGACGTCAATGGGGTAGATCGCTTCGAGGTCTTCTACGACGGGGACGGCCCCATGGTCTATGACGGCGACACCACGAATGTCACCGTCCCAGGCCTGAAGAGCGGCACTCACGTCCTGACCATAGTCGTCTACGATGTGCCTGGCAACTCGTACGAGGTCTCCATGACGTTCGACGTCTCGAGTGTGACCGATTATGGATGGGAGCCGTGGATGGTGATATTCGTCGTCGTCACCTGTGCCTCCGCGGCGATATCGGCTGCGTACTACTTCACAATGGTCTGGCCGGACAGGCATGGCCGCCCCCCTCGCGCGAGGTGACAGCCCTATGGCGGTGTCACGAGAAGATTGGCGAGTGCGATGGTCGGGATTTGAACCCGAGTTTTGAGCTTGGCAAGCTCAAGTGATAACCAATCTACACTACCATCGCATCGGTTGTGAGCGTCAATACACAGGGGCCATTTATACCTTGTGCGGCGCCGCTGACCCAGTGTGGCTCCTCCATCTCATGGCCTCACCGACAAGGTACAAGGAGCCTATGGCGCACAGCCCTTTCCCCAATGTGCCAGAGAGACCTGCCTCGATGGCATCCGACGCGTCGGGGACGACCTCGACCGGGACACGCACATTCCTCCGGACGACCTCGGCTAACCTGTCCGCCGGGAGCGCGCGCTTGAAATCGACTTGGGTGACGATCACCTTGGCTGCGGTGGGCGCGATCGCCTTGACGATCCCCTCTGCGTCCTTGTCGTCCATGCAGCCGAGCACGTAGGTGAGCGGCACGACATCGAGGCTCCTGAGGACCTCGACTGTCCTGCGTATCCCGTCCGGGTTGTGGCTCCCGTCGAACATGATGAACGGCTCCGTGGAGACCACGTCCAGCCTCCCGGGCCACTCGGTCCTCGCGATCCCAGAGGCGATCTCTGCCTCGGCGACGCGCACACCCCTTCTCCCGAGCGATTCGACGATGGCGATGGCGGTGGCCGCGTTCTCCGCCTGGTACTCGCCGAGGAGCTTCGTCCTCAGCCCCAGATGCCTCGTCTCGCCCGAGTAGCCGAAACCGGTCCCGTCCAGCCCCTGTCTGATGTCCGCGACCGAGAAGTCCCTGCCGAGCCTCCTGACGGGGGCGCCCTTCCTCCTGCAGACCCCCTCGATCACCGCGAGCGCCTCCGGGTCCCTCTCGCAGGTGACCAGCTCGATGCCGTCCTTCACGATGCCGGCCTTCTCCCGGGCGATCTCCTGGATGGTCCTCCCGAGGTAGTTCGTGTGCTCGAGCCCTATGCGGGTTATCGCCGTGACCTCTGGCGATACGACGTTGGTCGCGTCCAGCCTCCCTCCCATGCCGACCTCGACGACCGCGATGTCGACCTTCTGCTCGCTGAAGTACTTGAAGGCCAGCCCGGTCGTGAACTCGAAGAACGTGAGCTGCGCTTCCGAGTCCTCACGGGCCATGGACTCCATCTCGCCCCTGAGCGCGGAGCCTATCCTCACGACGTCGTCCTCGGGGATGTCCGTGCCGTCCAACTTGATCCGTTCCCTGAAGTCGACCAGGTGGGGGGATGTGTAGAGTCCCACCTTGAGGCCGTGCTCCCTGAGGATGTTCGCGGTGAAGACGCAGGTGGAGCCCTTGCCGTTCGTGCCCGTGACATGGACCGACCTGAAGTCCCTGTGCGGGTCGCCTATCCGGCCGAGGAACTCCGTCATGTTCTCGAGCCCGAGCTTGATGCCGAACCTCTCGAGGTTGAACATCCAGTCCGTGAGCTCTGAATAGGACATCGGAGGGAAAACAGAGGTTCGGTATTAAGGACTTGTGCGGGCCCTGAGATCGGCGGTCCACTGCGACAGGGTCACCCCGTCGCTCTTCGCCATGCGCTCCATCGCCTTCAGCACGCCCGAGCTGTACTGCGCTGCCTTCTTGGGGCGGTCGTGCGCCTCCAGCCCTAGCCGCTTCGCCGCTCCGCGTAGGACCAGCTTCCTCCCGGCCGGGCCGATCTTCTGGTCGAGGGGGAGCCCGTTCGCGAAGTCGACCACCGCTCTTCCTGCGAACGGGGCCGCGAGCCTCCTCCCGGTCGGGCGCAGATGCTCCTGCAACCTCTTCATCTCGGCCATCATCTTCACCAGGTCCGCCCTCATCGCCGACGTCGGGTCGGCCATCGATGCGTACTTCGAATAGCCCGCGAACAGCTCGTCCGCCCCGCTGCCCACGAGGACCAGCCCCTCATCGGCCGCCTCGAGCACGGAAAGGACTGGGACGGTGTACGAGATGGGGGCTGGTGCGGTGGTGTCGAGGACAGTGCCCGCCAGGGACGCGAGCCTCTTCACATCGTGGTCGCCCAGGCGGATGAGCGTCCTTCGCGCCCCGCTGGGCGTGGCGGCGCCGTCCTTCAGGTCCTTCGAGTCGTCGGTGCCACATGTGTAGAGCGTGATGTTGCAGTGCCTTCCTGCGACCGCGGCGACGAGCGCGCTGTCGATCCCACCGGAGTAAGCCACAGCCGCCTTTCTCTCCTCGCCGAGGGCCTCGATCGTGGAATCATCCAATGCTCTGAGTAACCCGTCGGCATCCATGGCGTATGCTGCACCGTCAAGCTTTGATAAAAGCCATGTGGCATCCCCACGGTCTTGCTAGGGCGGTGGGGTGCTTGTTTAAGAGGTTTGTTCGTTCTTCTTCCTACTTGCTGACTTCACTTGTCTTTGAAGTCGAGCCAGCGATTTTCTACGAGGTCGTCATCGAATAGTTTTTCGATGTCAATATCGACCTCGACATCGCAACGCTTGTTGCTCATGTCTGTCGTATCTCCTTTGCACACCTTCATTAAACACCGTATATATTGATGTTTCGGCGTAACTGTCCGTAACTATTGAGATGCCGTAACCTCGTTGCTGGCAATTGCGGGGACATCCCAAAGCACCATGCTAGTATGGAGACTATATAGAAATGGATTAATAATCGGATTGTCTATGTAGTGATATCTCGCCTGAATTCAGTCTAGCTAGGGGTGCGTTTTAGATGGAGACCAGGAAATTGCAGAAGACCGGCGGTTCGACCTACACAGTCTCCTTGCCCAAGTACTGGGTGACGGCGTCCAAGCTGAAGGAGGGCGACCCAGTAGCGATCACGATCGACAACAGCGGGCTGCTGTCCATCGACCCGACCCTCGGAGGCAGGAGACCCACTGCCAAAGTCGAGGTGTTCGTTGAGGATGACGAAGTCCCGCACCATTTCCTGAGAAGGTTGATCGGGCTGTACATCACCGGATACTTCGAGATGGTCATCCGGTCGAGGACCAGGATCCAGCCGGACATCAGGAAAGCGGTCCGGGACTTCACGAGGAGGGTCATCGGCCCCCAGATCGTCGACGAGAGCGGCGTGGCGATAACCATCCAGGACGTCGCAGACCATTCGCACCTGGACATGAGGAAGATCCTGAAGCGGATGCACCTTATGTCCCGCTCCATGCACGCCGACGCCATGGAGGCGCTTGCCGAGGGCAACCCTGAGCTCGCGGGAGACGTGGTGACGAGGGACGACGAGGTCGACAGGCTGTACTGGTTCATCTCGAAGCAACAGAGCATGATGGTCCGCGACCCAGTCCTCGCGAGGAAGATGGGCGTGAGCCTGACCGAGGCCTCGTTCTACCTCCAGGCCGCCAAGGCGATGGAGAGGATAGCGGACCACGCAGCCAGGATAGCGCTCAGGGTCCAGACGCTCACGGGCGAGCGGGTCCCGGAGAAGGTGCTCACCGAGATGCACGCGTACAGCGCCACGGTGACGTCAGTCCTGGACCGGTCCATCGAATCGCTCCTGAAGAGGGACCTCCAGACCGCGAACACCGTCGTCGACGAGGCGGAGAACATCCGGTCGAGCAGGGAGCCGATCATACGGCTGCTGATGGAGCAGAAGGGGAAACACGCCGTCCCTCTCGCTCTGATGATCGAGAGCCTGGAGAGGACGGCACTGTACTCGGCGGACATCGCGGAGATCGCCATCAACCTCGGCTGTGCGGAGCACGAGTGAAGCTGGGTCACTCCGGCACCGCATGCTGGCCTGTGCCAGGCATTACCAAAGGCTTAAAAGCCATCTAGGTAATTCACCTGAAGAGACCGGACCACATCCCTTCGCGGGAGGGTACATCGATGAACGAAGACGACCTGATGAAAGTCAAAGTATGCTTTATTGGAGACGCCGGCGTCGGCAAGACCAGCCTCATCAAGAGGTTCGTCCTCGATGTTTTCGATGACAGATACATCGCCACAATCGGCACGAAGGTGACCAAGAAGATCGTCGAGGTCCCCGCGGGGCCTGGTCAGACCGTGAAGGTCATGATGCTGGTCTGGGATATCATGGGCCAGAAGGGGTTCAGGGAGCTCCTGAGGGAGGCCTATTTCTTCGGGGCACATGGTGCCATCGCGGTCTGCGACCTAACGAACAAGGAGAGCCTCGAGGAGCTCAGGTACTGGATCAAGGCCCTCACCGATGTCGCGGGCGATGTCCCCGTCGTGTTCGCGGGCAACAAGGCGGACATGGAGAACGAGAGGGCGGTCAAGGAGGAGGACCTTCAGGAGCTGGCCTCCAAGTACAAGTCCGTCGCATTCCTGACATCTGCCAAGACCGGCCAGAACGTCGAGGCGATGTTCAAGGCCCTCGGGAAGGCGATGGCCGACAAGATGTCCTCTGAATGAGCCTAGCCAGTATGCCGTTCCCAGATGTGATAACAGATTGAGAACGCTTATAACCCCAGCAGGGGCTATAAATTCCCCTTGCGAGAAGAGAGCAGGGGTAGAACGGAAATGGTAAACCCTGACAGCGCGCATAGGCGGAAGGGAGTTCAATCCACCGTCAGGTCGCTCTCCATCCTGCTCGCTGTGGTCATCCTCGCATCACCTTTCATGCCTCGGCCCGCGGGCATGTCCGCGGACGCGGCCTCGCTCCCGTCATGGAACCGGGTCTTCCACCTGCACGAAGGAGCCACGATATCCTCCAGCTACTACGATTGGCTCAACTCATCCGACCCGTACAACCCGTCATACTCCGACTATGACAGCGACGGCCTTATGGGCATCACGATCAAGAAGTGGAACCCCTCCGAGCACTGGAGGCAGTTCTTCGTCCTCGACCCCGCGGTCAACAAGGACGTCCACATCCTGGGCGACATCAGCGCGGTCATCCAGGCCCGCTCGAGGGACAACCAGTCCGGGACCATGAGGATCACATTCTCCGATGCCGCCCCAGGCGAGATCGCCGACCCTGATGCCTGGACGACCATCGATTCCGTGGATGTGGCCCTGACAGGCCCCGTCTACTCTGAGTTCAAGGCGTACAACGGCACCGTGACCGGGATCGATTACACCCTCGCGACGAACCACACATTCGTGGCCACGATCCAGCGTGGTGACTCGGTCAACGACGGCCTCATCGTCATGTACGACCAGAACCTGTACGATTCCTACGTCGTCGTGGCCACTGAGACATTCGTCTCGGTGGACGAAGCGGCGACCGGTTCGCTCGCCTCACCCGATGTCTCGTTCTCGGACGGCGACACGGTCACTGTCTGGGCGAACATCTCGGACCCGTTCGGCTCGTACGACATAGTGGGTGCCCAGGTCGAGGTGGCGCATTCGGGCAACATGACCATGGTCGTTCCGAATGCGGGCATGGGCCTCGTCTCGACGGACCCTTCCTTGCTCTCGTCGTGGAAGACCTTCAGCTACGACCTCCCGCGGCTCGGGAACGGCAGCTTCACAGCGACCGTCTGGGCGTACGACACGCAGGGCACGCCGTCCTGGCTGTCATGCGAGTTCTCGGTCATCGAGGTGAGCTACTTCCAGGTCGACACGCCATCGGCCATCGTCGCCGGACAGTCTTTCATCATGACGGTCACGGCCCTCGGGTCCTCGTACGAGGTCCTGACCGGCTGGTCTGGCCCCCTCACGCTCACTCCGTTCAAGGATGACATGGTTACTCCCGCCGTCGGCAGCCTCGCCGTCGACGCGGTCGCCTCCGATGGCTGGACTGACGGACAGGCTGTGATCGCGTCCCAGAGCTACGACTACGCGGAGGAGACCATCACGATCATGGTCGTGTCCGGCTCACACGTGGGCTGGAGCGGGCCAGTCGTCGTCACTTCCGGCCCTGTCTTGACCGTGTCGGTGGACCCCGCTGGGCCCTTGTCCCTGATGGCCGGCGCCGACCAGGAGTTCGACGCCGTCGGCACGGATGCCCTCGGCCTGGTCAACACCACCTGGACGCCGATGTGGTCCATCGATGGCGACATCGGGACCCTCGAACCGGACGGTCTCTCGGCGACGCTGACAGTCACAGGAATCGGCGCCGGCACTCTGAACTGCTCAGACCCGGAGACAGGGTCTTACGCGCTAGTGGACATCACCGTGACCGCTGGTGAGCTGACGAGCATAGTCATGGTCCCGCCGGGCCCAGTGACCGTGCGCGAAGGGGAGACCCAGACATTCACCGCGACGGGATACGACCTGCTCGGCAATCCGGTCGCGATACCTGGCGCCCTGTGGACCACCGACACCTCCGGATCCATCTCGGGCATAGGCTCGACCGCGACCTACACGGCCGGTTTCATACCCGAGAGCGGGACCGTAGAGGTCTCCGTCGGCAGCGTGAGCACCTCCGCGGAGGTCGAGGTCATCAACGCCCTCAGCGGACCGTGGCTCAACACGATCCCGACGCAGATTGCCGCCGAGGACACCAACTGGGACCTGAGCCTCGCCGTGTACTGGCATCACACGAACGGGACGAGCATACTCAGGTGGTACGTCGAGGGAGTCGACTCATCGCTCTACATCATAACCCACGACGCGGACTCGCTGGCAATCATGCACTTCATCACGCAGCCGGATGCGTTCGGCAGCGACACGTTCCGCCTCTGGGTCAGGGACCCGGACGGATTCTCCACCTACCAGGACATCTCGGTCAGCATACAGCCAGTGGACGACCGTCCCGAGTTCGTCAACTCCCCGCCGACCGAGCTGTACGTCAAGTTCGACCTGCTCTACACCTTCGACTACACCTACTATGTCCAGGACGTGGACACGGCGAGGGAGGACCTGGTGTTCGGGTCCGACTTCCCGGACAACCTGCTGTTCGACGGCCTCTTCGCGAGCTTCATGTTCCCCGAGGTAACCCCCGACACCGACTACTTCGAGATCGTGGAGGTGACCGTCACGGACGCAGAGTCGATCACGCAGGCCGACGGCAGCAACTCGGACCACATGAGCCTTGTCGTCTACGTGACCGACGACACGCCGCCAGACCTCACCGAGTCGCTCCCCGATGTCACCCTCCTGGAGGGGGAGACCGTGCAGGCCTTCGACCTGGACGACTACTTCATCGACATCGACGGCGACTACCTGGTCTACAGCGCCGGGTTCCACGATGTCGTCATTGATCCCGACCCGGCGACCCATGTCGTCAACATCAGTGCCCTCTCGGAATGGTCCGGATCCACCGAGGGCACGCTGACTGCGAGGGACACGACCGGTGCCATAAAGACGGACACCATAGTCGTGACCGTGATAGCGGTCAACGACGCGCCATCTGTCACGGGGATGGATGAGGCCTTCCACATCAGGTACGACTCTCCGGCCTACTTCGACGCATCCCTCTACGTCTACGACCCGGACGACGCGCTGGATGTCCTGTCCTTCGAGTTCGACGATCCGCACGTGATGTACTCGGACGGCCGGATCGAGATGCTCTTCCCCGCGAACCTCAGCGGCGGGGCCTTCACGGACCCGTACATCGTGGACGTCGAGATGACCGTGACGGACCCGTGGGACGCGTCCAACGACCCTCCCGCCGAGTTCCAGGTGATCATCAGCGACGACTACGCGCCCGTGGTCGTCGACCCCGCCCCATACTATGACCTCATCTCCTTCTCCGAGGACACCTACCTGAACGGCTCGATCGACCTCTCGATCCTGTTCTACGACCAGGACGACAGCGACCTGCAGTTCAGGGCGGACGGCTGCACGAACATCTGCGCGACGATCTACGACAGCGGTATCGTGAACTTCACCGCGGCCGCCAACTGGTCCGGGAGCGAGGACATCGTCTTCAAGGCTGTGGACCCGCACGGTGCGTGGGCCGCGTGGCAGGCGACCGTCGTGGTCCTCCCGGTCAACGACGCCCCGATGGTGCAGAACATACCAGACACGATCGTGAGGGGAGGGCCGAGGAACGGCCACTTCCCGATACTGGATTACTTCACGGACGCGGAGACCCCGGTCGACATGCTCGCGGTCATAGCCGCGCCGGACGCCAACGTCGCGGTCGTCGGAGGCAACCTCTACTTCAACCTCCCGGACGGGGTCGATGTCATAACCGTGACCGTCTACGCCCAGGACGAGGAGGGGCTCGACTCCAACATCGTGACGTTCCGCGTGGGCGTCTCGAAGACGATGGCTGAGCTGATCGGCTATCCGTACACCCTCCCCCTCGTGCTGCTCGCGGCCGCCGTCGCGGGCTACTTCGCGGCGCGCATGATCCCGAGGCCGTACACGCTCGAGAACCTGTTCCTGATCCACAACGACGGGAGGCTGATCGCGCACGTGACCAAGCTGGAGAACACGATCATAGACAAGGACGTCGTGAGCGCCATGTTCACGGCCGTCCAGGAGTTCGTGAAGGACTCGTTCCAGCAGGGCGAGGTCGGCCTCAAGAAGCTTGAGATCGGCGACAAGAACGTCGTCATCGAGAAGGGCCAGAGCGCCTACCTCGCGATGATCTACTCCGGCTGGCCGTCCAAGGACGTCATGGAGGGGCTGACCATGCTCCTCAGGGACGTCGAGGAGCGCTTCAAGGGCCGCATCGAGAAGTGGAACGGCACGATGAAGGCGCTCAAGGGCGTCGAGCAGATGCTCCAGGCCTACATGACCAGCGCGTACAAGCCCGGCTCGTGGACCGTCGAGGAGGGCGAGGGCATGGCCGAAGAGGAGTGGGTCGACATACTGGAGAAGCAGGGCTAGTTCAGACCCGTCCCTGCGAGGCCATCCTGGTCGTGAACTGGACGAGCGGCTCCCTCTGGGGGCCGAGGTCCACGCCGTACTTCTCCTTCATCCTGAGGGCGAGCGCCCTCCGCATGAATGTCATGGGCATGCATCCGGCCGTGACGAGAGTCGTGTGGAAGAACTCGAGTGTGAACTTGCCACCGAGGGCCCTCTCGGCGTCCTCCCTGAGCTGCATGATCGCGAGCTTGCCGATGTAGTAGGCCATGTAGTATGTCGGCGAGTGGGTGTAGCTCCTTGCCTCGTCCATCGCGGGCTTCATGTCCATGCCGGTCTCCTTCGAGAGCATCTCGGCCGCCTGCTCGACGGTCATCTCGCACCTCGAGAGCTTGACCTCGGCTATGACCCGCACGATCCTGAATATGAGGTCGTTGAGCTGGGCGAGCCTCCCCATGTCCGTGGCGTTGTACCCCTCGGAGATCATGAGGTCCTCGCAGTACAGCGCCCATCCCTCTGCGAAGTCCGCCGAGCCGCAGAGCGCCCTTATCATGGAGGGGTTGGTGACAGCGCAGACGCCCTGCAGGTGGTGCCCCGGGTACGCCTCGTGCACCGTCGTGTTGGTTATGATTGGGTAGCTGTGCTCCATGAGCGCGGCCGGGTCTCCACCGTCTGGCGTGACAAGGAACAGCCCCGTCCTGTCGTTCGCGAACCTTGCGGGCTCGAACTGCGCCGCGAAGGGCGCGTTCTTCCTCATGAAGTGCGGGGTCTCCATGACGAGGAGCTTCTCGCCCTCGGGTATGAGCACGAGACCCTTCGCGACGACGAAATCTCGCGCCTTGCAGATCGACTCCCTGTAGGCCTTGATGATCTCCTCGAAGCTCGATGGGTGGTCCGCGCGCATGACCTTGATGGCCCCGTCCAGCCCTCCAACAGGGGAGATCTTCCGGGCGACATCCTCCCGGATCGCCTTCGCGGCGGCGAGCTGCATCTCTGCGATCCTGAGAGCCTCGTCGGCGTTGACGCCGAACCTCCTCAGCGCCAGGAGCCTCTCGAAGCGTGCGGGGTCGAGGGCCTGCGACGACCGCGTCCCATCGGCCAGGGACCGTCTCAGCCAGTCGTTGTGCTGTCTGATGGCCTCGGATGCCTTCTTCGCAGCGGCCTTCAGCCTGGAAGTCCTCGCGCATGGCCCCAGCTTCGTCTCCGCCGTGGCCACGACCAGGTCCAAGAAGTGTATCAGTCCCTCGCCCGTGTCGAGGGCGGTCGAGTTCCATACGGCATATGGGTCCGTCACGGCCATCTTGGCCTTCTCAAGGAACTCAGGCGCCCTCTCCAGCCTTGCGGTGATGGCATCGAACCGGACCTCGAGGGGCATGTGCTCCCTGACGAAGAGGAAGAAGATGCCGTCAGCGAGCTTCCCGGGCCCGATCGACATGTGGGCGTGCTGTCTGAGCTCCTCGAGCTCGAACACGCGGTTCTCGAAGATGTGGATCGCGAGGTCCCGGTCGAGGTCCTCGTCGGGCGAGAGCTCGTTGTCGGGTATGGTCTTGAGCTCGACCATGCGGGCCTTCATCCGCTCGACCTGCTGTCTGAAGCCGTCGTCCGAGGGGTCGCCTAGGAGGTTGTCGTACTTCCTCCACCCAAGCTGAGTGGAGTACACAGGGTCCCAGCTGAAGACCTCGTCCGTTAGTGCCTCAGCTAAGCTCCCGAATTGAGTGATGCCCCTCATGCCCGAAGCTGGTAATGCGACGGCCGGGCATAAAGGTATTTATAACGACGTTGCCATCGAAGTGCCCACATCCGTTCCTGGATGTACAACCGTGGTGCCTCCTCGGTCTGACTGACCAAGAGGTCACTGACTGGCATTTTCCGAGCAGCTTCCGCACGCCTATCGAAAAGGCTTATACGGTCCTCGTATCATCACTTGGACCCAGATATGTCGGGTCCTAGCAGCCAGCCTGTGACGGTCACCCTTAGACGCGACCTGGGGCTTTTCGATGTCACGATGATCGGTGTCGGCGCGATGATCGGCACCAGCATCTTCGTCCTCATAGGGGTGATCACGAACGAGGTCGGTTCAGCTGTGCTTCTGGTCTTCGCCCTCAACGGCTTCGTCGCCCTGTTCACCGCAGGCACGTATGCCGAGCTCGGCTCGACATTCCCAGAAGCGGGAGGAGGCTATCTCTGGGCGAAGAAGGCGTTGCGCAACCCTGCCGCGTTCATGTCTGGCTGGATGTCGTGGTTCGGCCATACCGTCGCCTGCAGCTACTACGCCTTGGGCATGGGCTATGCGATGTTCGCCCTGGTCTCGGTGCTCGAGGTCGACCTGTTCGGGCTCAGCGAGGGCGCCATCATCAAGCTCTTCGCGGCCGTGGCCATCTTCTTCTTCGTAGGGGTCAACTACCTGGGCGTCGGGGCCACTGGTAAGGCCGGTGACATGGTCACCATCGTCCAGATCATGATAGTGGCGTTCTTCGTCTCCTTCGCGGTCCTCTACGCCCTCGACATGCGCGGGATAGACTTCCTCGACAGCTTCCAGGACATCCTCCCCTCCGGCGACGAGTTCCCGACGATCTTCATGGTGATGGGGTTCACGTTCATCGCTTTCGAGGGATACGAGATCATAGTCCAGTGCGGCGAGGAGGTCAAGGACCCCCAGAAGAACATCCCGAGGGCGATATTCATCTCCGTCTTGGTCGCCGCCCTTCTCTACGTCTGCGTGGCCTTCGCGTGCCTGGCGAACTTCTCACCCGGATGGGTGGGTGCCGCGGGGGAGAACGCCGTCATAGACGCGGGCAGGGAGATGATACCGTACGTGGGTGCGCCTCTGGTGATATTCGGGGGGATACTCTCGGCCATGGCCGCGCTGAACGCGACCGTCTTCTCGTCGTCCAGGGTCAGTTTCGCGATGGGGCGCGACGGCTCCCTCCCGAAGATATTCGGGTCCATACACAGCCTGCGCCGGGTCCCGCACAAGGCGATAATCATAACCGGCACGATCATGCTGGTCATGGCGCTCTTCTTCCCGCTCAAACTCATAGTCGGCGCCACGTCGATAATGTTCCTGCTCCTGTTCGCGCTGGCCAACCTTGCCTCGCTCCGCCTGAGGAGCCGGCTCACGGAGATCGACCTCGCCTTCAAGACGCCGATGTTCCCCCTCTTCCCCGCGGTCGGGCTCGTCTCGACCCTCGGCATGGCCGCGTACATGTGGTGGTTCATGCCCGAGGCGTGGTACATCGCAGCGATATGGATCGCCATCGGACTAGCCCTGTCCGCGTTCGCCCGCCCGTCGGAAGAGGCCACGGAATCCATCGTCCACAGGAAGAGGGTGCCACAGAAACCCCTCACGAAGGAGGAGGTCGAGAGGTACAGGGTGTTCCTCGCGCTCGGCGACCTGGGCGACCTCAGGCTCGTCGAGGCCGCTGGCATCCTCGCGCGGTACTTCAAGGGCGAGCTCACGATAAACACAGTGGTCGAGGTCCCGAGGGCCATGCCCCTGGAGGCGATAGGCAAGGACTACATCGACGAGCTCTCCATGGGGCTGAAGAAGGTCTCCAAGGTCGCCCCGTCGACGGTCAGGGTGCGGCCGGTGGTCTCGGTCTCGTATGACATCGCTGGCGCCATCCTGGACCAGGTCCATCACGACGCGGCGAACCTGCTCGTGGTCGGATGGAAGGGGACCAAGAGGCTCGGGAGGACCATCCTCGGCAGGAACCTCGATGAGGTGGTCCGGAAGGCGCCGTGCGACATGGCAATCATCAAGACGAAGCGGCTCAACAAGAACATAGACAACATCCTGCTGGTCTCGGGCGGCTACTTCGAGAGCAGGAAGGCCCTGCTGCTCGCGCTGCCCCTCGCGAGGGAGTACGGGGCCAAGGTCGAGATCCTGAACGTCATCACCGACGAGAAGACCCTGGAGCTGTCCAGGGGCAACGCCGAGCGCCTGCGGAAGATGTGCGAGCGCGTCAAGGTCGAGTGCGAGGTCCACACGATGCGCTCGAAGTCCCTCGTGAACACGGTCCTGGAACAAGCCGCGCACCACGACCTCCTCGTCATGGGCGCTGGCCAGGAGGGCGGACTTGAGCAACGTCCTCTTCGGGAACGTCTACGACAGGATCATACGGTCCGTGGAGACCCCCGTCATGGTCATCAGGACGACGAGGACGAGAAACGTGCCGCCCCAGCACGCGATGCCGGCGCTGCACATGTCAGGGGATCCCTAGCCGACGGAGCCGCCGAACAGCTCCTCGAGCGCCTTGCGGGCGGTCTTCGTGAGGTCCATGCCCTTCGCCTCGTCCCAGGCGACCCACTTCATCTCCGTGACCTCCTCGCTCGCGGCCTCCTTGCCGCCCACGGGTTTCACCAGGAAGTCGACGAGGATGTAGTGGTATCTGACCCTCCCGTCCGGGTCGCTGTCGACCATGTCGAAGACGTTGATCAGTTCGAGGGTCTTGACCTTCACGCCGGTCTCCTCCTCGGTCTCCCGCTCGACGGCCGTGGAGAGCGTCTCCCCGACATCGACCAGGCCACCAGGGATGCTCCATTTGCCCTCCCCTGGGGGGAAGGCCCGCTTGATCAGCAGTATCTTGCCGCTCTTGATCACGACGGCGCCCACGCCTACGAGCGGGGCGTCCGGGTACTCTCTCCTGACCTTGTTGGTTCCGTGGTCCGTCATCGTTCCGACCTCCTGTGCCTGATGTAGAATGCTGCGACCGCTATTCCTCCTGTCCCCGCGGCGACGCCCGCGACCACCGCCTCGGTCGGGATCCCGCCTCCTTCATCTTCGGGCGCGGTGAGCTCGAGCAGGCCTCCTGCGAGCGCCTGGCTCACGGCCTTGACCTGGTCCATCGACAGGGTAGACAGGGTGTCCCCCGAGGTGTGGTAGTTCGGGTTGAGGGGCATGAGCTCGAGAGGCTCCATCTCCTCTATGACGAGGACGCTCGGGTAGCCCGCGCTCCAGAACGAGGAGTGGTCGCTGTAGGTCGCCCAAGCGGCCGTGTACCGGTCTATCCTGAGGTCGAGGGCATGCTCGTCGACCGCCTCGACCATCGCGTCTGCGAGCGTGTGGCTGCCATCGTCCTCGATCAGCGAGACGACGTTCTCGGTCCCGTTCCTGTAGCCGATCATGTCCAGTATGGCGGTCCCGGCGTACTGGACGTCTGCGGCGACCTCCTGCTCGACGAAGTACGCGCTCCCAGCGAGGCCACCCATGTTGTTGTAGCCCATCTCCTCGGCCCCGAAGGCCACGAACTTGAGTGTGTGCTGCAACTGCAGGCCACTGGTTCCGAGCACTCTCGCGATCTCGATGACAGCTGCCACTCCGGACGCGTCGTCGTCTGCCCCCGGTGCGGGGATCGTCACTGCCTCGTCGTACGTGTCGACCAGCTTGTTCTCGGAGTCATAGTGGGCGCCTAAGAGGTAGACGCCCTCTTCCACGGGTGTGCCGGGAGTCGTCGCGACGACGTTTCTGATAGTGACGGAGTCCAGTTCGAACTCCTGGTACTCGACATCGAGTCCGAGCTCAGACAGCGAGTCGTAGATGTACTCGGCTGCCAGCGACGCCCCTTCTGTGTGGAACTCCCTGGTGCCGAGGGACTCAAGATAGGATATTGTCTCCTCGATGTTCTCCGAGGAGACTGCCGTCACTGCCTCCGACGGCCCATCTGCGGACGCCTCCGCGCCTACTAGTGGAGATGCCGACACGAGCAGGGCGACCACGGTCAGGGCCGCAAGTGCCACACGTCCAGACATCCGTCGAACAGAACTCTCCACGGGCATCCCTGTCCTCGTCCCTCCGGCTGATTGGCGGTCAACCATATATGTAGCTTGAGCCATACTCCGCCGCCTTGGACCTGGATGCCTTTTTCAAGCCGGTGAACAAGCAGCTCGGGGGCGGGCGGCTCACCGTTTCGTTCCACCCTTACAGCGAGCTCAAGCACACGTGGAGGAGGCGAGGTGGCCACCTGACATTGAGGGTCAGCGATTACCTGGACCACGCCCCAGACGATGTGGCGGAGGCGTTCGCCTGGTACATCCTCTGCAGGGCGTACGAGAAGGAGTGCCCGGAGGCCATGGCAGACAAGTACCTCGGGTACGCGAGGTCGCGCGAGCTCTGGGTCCCGAAGAAGGACACGTACATGTCACGCGCGAGGAACCTCTCGTTCAGGGCGAGGGGTGAGGCGAGGGATCTCAGGCCGGTCTTCGACTACGTGAACGCGTGCTACTTTGAGGGCGGGATCAGGAGCCCGGACCTGGCATGGGCGAAGGAGTCCCCAGCGGCGAGGCTCGGATTCTACTTCGAGCCGCTGAGCCTCTTGGCCGTGAACAAGGTCCTCGACTCGGAGAAGGTCCCCAGGTTCGTGCTCGAGTTCGTCGTCTACCATGAGCTTCTTCACGGAGTGATGGAGGCGAAGGGGAGCCCGACGAGGCGGATCCATCATACGAAGGAGTTCAGGGAGAGGGAGAGGGCCTTCTCGATGTACAAGGACGCGGAGGGCTGGCTCACGAAGCTCGCCAGGTCGAAGAAGGGTCGGGCCGGGACCTGGATTGTCCCCCAGGCGTAACAGCGCGGTTCACAGGCGTGCCCACGCACACTCACCGCCCTGACCCTCCTGGGGGTTGTGTTGAGCGCCGGGTTGTCCTCCACACACGTCACGGTGTCTCACCGAAGATTCGTAGAGGGACCCATAATCGGCGCACTGTAGCCTGGCGTCGGAACACTGCATCATGAGGTCAGCAGCATAATCTTCCAGGCGTCTGGTACTAGCCCTCCCGTAGGATATATTGCTTTGCCCAGTTCCCGGCCGCCTGAGCCAATGTTCTTATAGCCACAGGTAATCTGAAAACTCGATGGCGGCTCAGGTAGGCTGCTCTGGGTGGTCCTACGACGACTGGGTGGGCAGGTTCTACCCTAACGAGATGGCCGCGAAGAAGGGCGACTGGTTCTCCTACTACTCGAGGTACTTCAGCACGGTCGAGGTCAACTCCACCTTCTACCACATCCCGAACGAGTTCATGGTCAAATCGTGGATCGAGAAGGCGCGGCAGCGCATGGGCTTCGAGTTCTCCGTGAAGCTGCCCCAGATGATCACTCACGAGTCGATCCTGAAGGACTCCGCCGAGAAGGCGGTCGCACAGGCGTCGAGTTTCGAGGCCATCTGCGTCAAGCCCCTGGCGGAGGCGGGCCTGCTCGGGGGTGTCCTGATCCAGCTCTCACCCTACTTCAAGATGACCGATAGGGAGAGCCTCGGCCGGCTCAGGGCGCTCTTCCAGATGCTCGACACGGACGCGCACAGGTACGCCATCGAGTTCAGGCACAGGAGCTGGCTCAACGAGCGCGGCAACGAGATCACATCCGATGCCATCGAGGTCCTCCAGGAGTTCAAGGTGGCCAATGTCATCATCGACGGTCCCGGCTTCCCCATGACCCGCTCGCTGACGGCCAAGCACGCGTACGTGAGGTTCCACGGCCGCAACTACGACATATGGTTCAAGGACGAGAAGGAGGACGACTACCGCATAAACAGGTACGACTACCTCTACGACCACGACCAGCTCTCCTCGTGGGAGCCCAGGCTCTCCGAGATGATCTCCAACTGCGAGAACGCCTGGATATACTTCAACAACCACGGCCGCGCGAAGGCGGTCAAGAACGCCTTCCAGATGATGGACGTCCTCGGCATCCCGCACGAGGAGAAGGACATCGACATCCAGGACCAGATGACCCTCGGCGGGTTCACCTGACCATCACGGCTCGACCTTGGCGACGCTCCAGCCCTCGGGGCCCTCCTCGACCCGGATGACCGGCCCGAAGAGCTCCTTGACCTCCTCTATGTGCGTGATCAGGAGGATCTGCCTGAAGTTGCCAGAGAGCGCGTTCAGGGCGCGCATGACGCTCTCCCTCCGGCCCTTGTCGAGGGAGCCGAAGATCTCATCCAGGACCAGGAGGTTGACGGGAGTCGCGCCCGCGCGGTCTGCTATCGTGCGCGAGACCGCCAGCCTCAGGGCCAGGTTCGCGATGTCACCCTCCCCTCCGGAGAACCGCCTGAGCTCGTAGGGTTGCCCCTGGTCGTGGACCCTCATCTCGTAGGTGTCGCTCAGCTCGACCGCGTCGTACCTGCCCCCGGTCATCTCCTTCAGCAGGACGGAGGTCGCCTCCGCCAGCGCGGGGGCCACGCGCGCGACTAGGTTGTCCCTGAAGGCGAGCAGGACCTCCTCGAGGTCGGCCAGTTCGTCCTTCGACCGGCTGTCGGACTCGATGCTCTTCTTGGTCTTGTCGATCCGCTCGATCTCCTGCCTAGCCTGAACGAGCCCGTGCTCCGACTTCTCCTTGGCCGTCGCCGCCTTGTGACGCTCGTCCTTGGCCGCGTTCAGCTCTGCCATTTTCTGGTCAAGTTGCTTGTATGCGGCATCGTATTGGGCCTTCTTTGGTTCAAGCACCGCGACCATGCCGGCGACGACCTCCTCCTCGCGTCCGACGCGGTCGGATTGCTCCTTCGCGTCGGCTAGGTCGTGCCTCAGGCGGCCTAGCTCCTCCTCCGTCCCCTTGAGCCGGATGTACTCGTCGTGCAGGGGCCGGAGCCTGTCGTGCTCGGTCTTGGTGACCTTGTACTCGTCATCGGAGAAGCCCGTCTCGCCTATCGATGCGAGCTCCTGCGTCTTGAGCTTGATCCTCTCAGTGAGCCTCGCCAGGTTCTTGTCCTTCTCGGCGACGGACGCCTCCGTGCGCCTCATCTGGGCGAGCTCCTTCTCCTTCACCGCCCTCCTCTTCCCGAGGGCCTCCTCTCTCTTGACGGCCGATGCCACGGCCGCCTCGGCGTCGGCTGCCTCCTTCTCCTTGGCCGCCGCCTCCTTATCTGCCGCCGCGGCGGACTCCCCGAGCTTCTCTATCAGGAGCGCGTAAGCATCCCCGAGCGCGCGCTCGCACGTCGGGCACATGCCGTCCCTCCCCGCCGTCGAGATCTCGTCGAGCTTCTTGCGGTCCTTCGCGGCAGCGGACCTGCGCTCTGAGACGCCCGCCCTCAGCTCCCCTATCCTGGAGGACAGCCTCGTCCTCTCGGCGATGCTCTCCTCCCGCTGCCTGTCGGACTGGCTCAGCTCCTCCTCGAGCCCCGCGGTCCCCTTCAGCGCGCCGCGCGACTCGTCCAGGTCCTTCTTCGTGGCGTCGGACTCCTTCATGATGTCGGCGATGTCCTTCCTGATGTGGGATGCCTTCTCGGCCCGGAGCTTCTCGCCGTCGAGCCGCTCCTTCTTGGCGACCACGTCCTTCCACGCGGTCTCGGCCTTGTCGAGCTCCGGCATCCGCTTGAGCCGCTCCTCGACCTCGGCGATCCTCTTCCCGGTCCGCCCCATCCTCTCCTTCGAGGCCGTCAGTGCGGCCCTCTTCGCCGTCAGCTCCGAGAGCGCCTGGTTGTAGCCCTCGTAGTCCTTCCTGAGGTCGTCCCTGCGCTTCCTGGCCTCCTCGGCCTCGGCAGTGGCCTTCCCCTCCCTCTCCGACGAGGCCTTCAGACTCTTGGCCGCCTCCTCCGTGGCGGCCTCCAGCGCGGGCATGCCCGCCCTGATGACCTCCTCCTTGTCCCTGCCGTCCTCGTCGAGGAGCTGCTTCTGGGCCCACTCTATGCGCCTGGAGACGTCCCGCCGGTCGTCCCTGACGAGCTGCAGGACAGCGTCGACCGCATCTATCCTCAGCATCTTCAGGATGGTCTTCCTCCTCTCGCCCGGCTGCGCGTCCTGGAGCGCGCTCAGGTCCTTCTGCCTGGCGAAGACGCTTGTGAAGAACGATTTGTAGTCCATGCCGATGAGCTTCTCTATCTTGGCGGTAGCGTCCTTCTCGCTGCTGGCCATCACCGCCTCCTTCGTCCTGAGGGTGGCCTTCGGGGTGAGGTTCTTCCCCCTCATCTCCCGCTCGATCTTGTACTCGACCCCGTTGAGCTCGAACTCGAGGGTGACGGAGCAGGGTTCGTCGGCCGCGGCCCCGACCCTCTTGATGCTCTCCTTGTCGGTCCTGGTCGCCTCCTCCACGTTCCCGAACAGCGCCCAGGCTATGCTCTCGATGATAGTGCTCTTGCCCGCCCCGTTCTGCCCGAGGATCCCCACGACCCCGTCCGGGAACTCGAGGTCGAGCTCCTTGAACCTCCGGTAGTTCCTGACCCGGAGGGACGAGATCCTCATTCCTCACCCCTTGCGAAGTACGGGAGCCCCCGGTCGGTGAGCATCCTCCTCCTGGGCTCGGGCGCGTCCATCGCCGACACGAACCTCTCGAACTCGTGCGGGAGGGAACCTATCTGGCTCCCCTCCGCCTCCTTCCTGGTGGGCGCGTCGGCTCTCTCGATGCGCAGGTCGAAGAACATCGCGCTCCTGCCAAGCCGCCTTATCGCGGGGGCGTCGAGCGCCCTGTACGCCTCCCCTGGGACGTCGGTGATGACGAGCCGCACGATCTTGTCCGGGATGTCCACGGCGCTGACCCTCTCCCGGGCGGCGGCCAGCACGTCGGTCGCGGTCATCCCCTTCGCCTCCACCTTCGGGAGGTCCATCATGGGCCTGACGCTCAGGGGGTGCTTCGTGACCTTCCCCTTGGCGAGGTCGACCTCGAGTATGACCTTCTCCTGGTCGTGCTCGGTGATGCTCAACCTCTCTGTTGATCCGGAGTACCAGACATTCCCCGCGCCCAGGTCCTTCACCCCGTGGAAGTGCCCGAGGGCGACGTGGTCGAAGTCCCTCGGCAGGTCCTCCCTGCGGACCGACTGCTCGTTGAACTCGTCCATCATGAACTTGTTCCTGGGGTCGATCACCCCGATGTGCAGGACCGCCACGTTGTACCTGGTGTCCTTGGAGGGGTGCATCTCGGTGACCAGCCTCGCGAGGGGCGGCTCCGTGGAGTGGGGCGCGACATGCACGGTCAGGTCCCCTACGGTGATGGTCCGTATCCCTGGCTCATGGACCGGGTGGATGTGCTTCCACGGCTCGAACAGCCTGAAGATGTTCGCGGACTCGGAGAGCCTGGGGGTCGAGTGGTTGCCGGATATGAGGACCGTCTCGATCCCCGCATCGGAGAGCCTTATCAGCTGCCTCTGTGCGAAGACTATTGCCCTGTTCGTGGGCCGGGGGACGTCGAAGAGGTCCCCGGCGTGGACGACCGCGTCCGGCTTGAGCTCGATCGTCTTGTCGATCGCCTGCTCGAAGGCGCGGTAGAAGTCCTTCTCCCTCATGTTCACGCCGTCTGCCGGGTCGATCTTGGAGTACGCCGAGAAGCCGAGGTGCGTGTCGGAGAGATGGACTATCCTCAACGCCTCTCACGCTCCATCTCAGCTATGATCTCCTCGATCTCGACGAGGTCCCTGGAGGTCTCGGCCGCCTCGGGCATGCCCCCGCTCTCGAGCGCCTCGGTGAGCCTGGAGTCTATGCTGCGGATGGAGCTGCGCAGTGCGAACACGATCATCACTACTATGGCGAGCGCGAAGGCGATGTAGACCAGGTCCTCGTGGACCATCGAGATCACGAGTGGTGAGAAGACGATGAACCCGACGATGATGTACACGGACAGGATGAGCCACTTGATGGCGTTGGATGTCGCGCTGTATCCCATGAACTCCGCGGACTTCGTGCCGAGCATGGCCTCGCTCGTCGAGACCTCGATGAGCCTGATGGTGCGGTGGTACACGCTCCTGAGCGCGAGGTAGGCGATGAGCACCGTCACGATGACCAGCGGGAGCATGAGCAGGTCCTCGTTCCCTCCGACAAGGTACGCGTGGTCTGGGATCATCGGGGCCAGCCAGAGGGCGACTATCACGAGGATTATCACGCCCAGGATACTCCCCACGAGGGAGGATATATTCCTCCTCATCTCGTTCGATATCCGTACAGACGACCCGCTGCGCCTCCTCAGGTTCGTTATGATGAGGTTGAGGTACGATGCGAGGATGACCAGCGACCTCGGCATCCTCCCCTCGACGGCCCTGGTCACCCTGTTCGTGGACATGACCGTGTAGGGCACGATCATGGCCGTGATGGTCGTGACGACCACTATGATCTCGTATATCCCCGGCCTCACGTTGCCGGAGGACTCCGCCACTCTGGCGATCATGAGGGAGAACTCCCCGATGGCCACCATCCCGAGGCCAGCGCCGATGGCGTTCTTGACGCCGAAGCCAGTGATGAACGTGGAGAACGAGCACGAGAACATCTTGGCGCCGACGAACACGGCCGTGATGATGAGCACAGGGATGACGAACATCCCGACGTCGGAGAACAGGCTTATGTCGACCAGCATGCCGACGGTGATGAAGAAGATCGCCCCGAAGAGGTCCCTCACAGGCTCGACCTTGCGGACGACGTCCCCTATGAACCTCGACTCGGAGATGATCACGCCCATGACGAACGCCCCGATGGCCTCCGAGAGGCCGATGTACCTGGCCACGTATGCCATCGAGAAGCAGAGGCCGAGCACGGTGAGGATGAGCAGCTCCCCCGACCGCTGGCGACCGACATAGTCTATGAGCCGCGGGATGGCAGCTATGCCGATCAGGATGGATGCCGCGACGAAGACGACCATGCTCAGTATGAGCCAGCCCAGCCGCTCCGTGTCGATCCCTTCAGGTGACATCAGCCCTGAGACGGCCGCGAGTATGAGCACCGCCGCGAAATCCTCGACTATGAGCAGGCCGACTATCAGCCTGGCCCTCTCGTTGTCCAGCCCCCAGCTGTCCCTGAGCGACCGGATGATGATCATCGTGGACGCGACCGAGAGTATGGCGCCGAGCAGGGTCGCTTCGAGGGTGGTCCAGCCGAGGGCGAGGCCGAGCTGGAAGCCGACGAAGATCATCATCACGATCTCCAGCGTCGCGGCCGTGATGACGGTTATGCCTATCTTCCTGAGCTTCTTGAAGTTGAACTCCAGGCCTATGCTGAAGGTCAGCAGGATTATGCCCAGGCTTGCCAGCAACTCGATGGATTCCTCGGCCTCGATGACGAAGGGCCCGGCGATCATGCCCGCGATGAGGTATCCGAGGATGAGCGGCTGTCTGAACCTGTTGAAGAGGATGATGATGACGGCAGCTATGGCTATGACCACAGCCATGCTCATGAGGAAGGTGTTCACGTCCGCCATCGTTGCCACACCGTGCTCCGCTACCCTGTCCCCCGGGACTGCACGGCTCCCGCTCCCCACCGTCCAAACAGACGTCAGGAGAGCGTCCGCGCGTGCTCTGGCCCGAGGGATAACGGTAGGATTACATTAACGTTGGTCCCGAGGCACCCGGTTGAAAGCTTCAAGTCAGGGCACGCCAATCATCGCCTCAGATGGTCGACCGAAGGACGCGGCTCTCGCAGTTCCAGAGCGACCAGCCGTTGCGGGCCAAGGTTTTCGGCCTCGGGAGCGCTGGATGCAACATGGTAGAAGGGATCCCCTTCCAGACCGTCGCGTTCTCGACCTCCGCCGCGGACATGGAGCGTTCTCACGCGGAGAGGAAGGTGCTGATGGGACAGGACCGGCTCATGGGGGCCGCCCACTCGGGCCCGTCCGTCCTCAAGCGCGTGCCGGAGATTGCCGGGCACGAGGTCGTCGACCTGTTCAACAACACCGATATCGCGTTCATGATGTGTGGCCTGGGAGGGTTCACGGGGAGCTTCGGGACCAAGCTGTTCACCCAGGTGGCACGGTCCAAGGGGACCGCTGACATCGTGCTGGCGGCCACGCCGTTCTCCGCCGAGAGCCAGCGTAGGCGGGAGCTCGCGACGACGATTCTCGGGGAGGTGCGCCGCTCGTCGTGCCTCTGCATCGAGTTCTCCAACGACAGGCTCTCGGACCTCGCGCCGAACCTCCCCATATCCAGGGCGTTCGGGCTGCTGAACGGCATAATGCTCCGGCCCGTTATGGACATGTGCGCCACCATGTCCCGAATGGACGTGAGGATTCTGGGGCAGGTCGTCGGTGATGCCACCTCGGCGAGGTTCGGCCTGGGTCTGGCCAGAGGGGACGACCGCGTGACCAAGGTCGTGTCCGAGGCGCTGTCCTCCCCCTGGTTCGACTTCAGGCTGGAGGAATCGAGGGTCGCTCTGGCGGTCTACTCCGCGTCCGATCCGTGGGATAAGGAGGCGGAGAGGATAGTCGACGCGCTCGGCTCGAGGCTCCCAGAGGCTGCCGTGCTCTGGGGCTCGTACGCCGACCCGAGCCTGGGGGAGCGCATCAGGCTGAGCCTGGTCCTGTGCGGACCCCAGTGAGCCTGGGAGTGCGTGTCTCATTTCTCATTTTGATACTTGCACGAACTGTTCTAAGCTTGCACCACAATCGTATTCTAATGTCTCCGACATGCTCTGTCTGCGGGGAATCCGTAAGAGGGCATGAAGCGGAGCCAGGTTATTCTCGCTCATCCTCCCGAAAGGGAGGTTGCCCGGCATCGAGGGGCGGATCCTCCCGCAACGCATTTCTCACTCTGCCAGCCTGAGCACCGTCGCGCAGTACGCCTTGGTGATGGTGCCCAGCTGGGAGACGCCTATGGACTCCTCCGGCTGGTGGTACCTGGCCTTCTTCCCCCTCTCTCCGGGGCCCATGCAGATGACTGGCACCCCCGTCCTGAATGCGATGACGTTGTCGTCGGCCTCGGAGACGCCGCAGACCAGCCTCGGGGGCTTGCGCGTGAACTCCTGGAGCGAGGCCGCCGCGGCCTTGACCAGCTCGCTACCCCTGTCGGTGAGGTGTGGGGGCAGCGGGTCGGCCGGACCAGTCCTGGTCTTAACGATTACCTTGCTTCTCAGCCCGAGCCTCTTGACGAGGGCGATTATGTCGTCCCTCGCATCCACCTTCCCCTCAGGGATCGTGCACCTGGTCACCGTCAGAGAGCATCTCTCGGGCACGCTCAGGCTCACCCCTCCGCCGTTCACGCGGAGGACCGTCTGGGACTCGAAGAGGGGCTTGAAGTCATCCGACATCAGGCCCTTGGACGCCTTCATCTCCATCCCCTCCAGCCCCTCGATCAGTCTGGCCGCGTCGGTCACCGCGTTGATGCCCAGGTGCGGGCTGGCCCCGTGGGCCGACTTGCCGACGACCTCGATGTCCCAATAGGTCCCTCCTCTCCTTCCGACGGTCACGGCGCCGAGGCCTCCGAACCCCTCGCCGACGATGGCCGCCTTGACGCCCTTGTACTTCCCCTTCAGTGTGAGAGTGGTGGTCCCGATGCAGAGGTCCTCCTCGCCCGTGACCGCATGGAAGACCACCTTAGAGCCCTTGGCCATGCGGGAATCGCTGAGGGTCCTGAATGCGATCATCATGGACGCCAGGCCGGACTTCATGTCCAGGGACCCAAGGCCGTACAGCCTCCCCGCCTCGACAGTGGCGGCGAATGGGTCGTGCTTCCATCCGTCCATCACCCCGACGGTGTCCATGTGACCGTTGAACGCGACCGCCTTGCCGTTCCTCGGGCCGAAGGATGCCACAACGCAATCGCCGTGCCCTTCGACCGGGACGGTCTCGGTCTCGAGCCCCCACCCGTCGAGCTTCCGGCGGACGAAGTCGGAGATGCGCTGTTCCTTGGTGAACACGCTCGGTATCTTGACGAGCTGGCGCGCCAGCTGGAGGACCTCGTCCCCGCACACCTCTTCCTCGATGACCTTCCTGTGTTCCTGCGTGTATCTCATGGTCCGAGCCCGGGCCTGAATCGCCTGTCCCTCGGAAAAAGGCTGTGGCGCCCGGTCCGGGCGGAAGAGTTATCCACACACGGGTCGATTTCACATGCGCGGGGGAATGGCGATGGCGCTCAGGGTCGAGAGCCAGGTGATCCGTCCGGGAGGCGCGATCCCGGAGAAGCACACGGTGCGACGGGAAGGCATCTCCCCCAGCTCAGCTGGGCGGGACGTGCCGCCTGGCACGAAGTGCTTCGCGCTGATATGCGACGACCCGGATGCGCCCGTCATGACATGGGTCCACTGGGTCGTGTACGCGATCCCGGCCGACAGGCGCTCCCTCCCTGAGGATGTCAAGAAAGTGAGGTCGCTGCCAGACGGGACCAGGCAGGGCGTGAACAGCTGGAAGCGGGTCGGCTACGGCGGCCCGTGCCCCCCGAGGAACTCGACCCACAGGTACTTCTTCAGGCTATTCGCGGTCGGCAAGGTGCTGGACCTGCCACCCGGCGCCGAGAAGAAGGAGCTCCTGAGGGCGATGGAAGGGACCGTCCTGGCCCAAGCCGAGCTGATCGGGACCTACCGGCGGCCGTGAGAGGGCGTTGGCCGTCCCATTCCCTACTCGTAGGTCCCCGAGGAGATGATCTGGGATGCCTTCTTCCTCTTGAAGTCCGAGGGTTTCTTGGAATCGAGGTCCTTCGGGTCCGCGGGATACCCCACCGCGAGCATGGCGACGACGGTCATGTGCTCGGGGATGTCCAGCGCTTCCTTCACCTTGTCCTCGAAGAAGCTTCCGATCCAGCACGTCCCGAGCCCCTCGGCGGTCGCCGCAAGGACCATGTGGGTCAGCGCGATGGTGGTGTCAACGACGTGCCATTCCGGGGACGCCTTCGTGTCCCCGCAGCCGACTATGACGACGGGGCTGTCCTTGAGGAACTTCGCCCAACGTCCATCCGTGAGCTTCTCACGCAGCGCCTGGTCCTTGACAACTATGAAATGCCATGGTTGGATGTTCGACGCCGAGGGCGCGAGCCTCCCGGCCTCAAGCACCCTGGCGAGGACATCCTCTGCCACGGGCCTCGGGTCGTACTTCCTAACGGACCTCCTCCTCATGATCGCCTCAGTCACATCCATGCTTCCCACATCCGTCTTCGGAGGCTCAGTCCTTCATCCCTGCGAGCATCTCGAGCGCCTCCTGCTCGAGGAAGTGCAGCTTCCCGGGGACCACGATCGAGTGGAGGGGCGGCCCGAAATCCTCCGATGCCAGCCTGCCAAGCGTCCCCGCCCTGACGGCCGCGTCCGGCGACCCCGCCCTCGCCACCACGCAGACCAGGGTCTTCTCCCCGATCGCGCCGTGGCCCACCCTCCTCTCCATGTCGAGGAGCAGGTGGAGCCCCTCGGTCGCCGTCATGTACTTCCCGCCCTCCGCGTCGATGTCGAGCAGGACCAGCGAGTGCTGCCCCCTGGATAGGTTCTCCTCGACGACCTCGTACGGGCTCGTCGGCGAGTACCCCTCCTGAGGGAAGGGCAGCGTCGTCGTCCTTCCGAACTTGTAGTGCTGGAGCCCGAGCAGCCCTGGGACGGCCGTCATCACGGAGACCCCCTGGACGACCTCGGTCGGGATGCCCTCCCTCTCCGCCCTCAGGCGCAGGTCCACGTGCGTCGTCGCCGTCATCGGGTCGCCCGCGACAAGCAGCACGACCCTCGAGTCCCTGGCCGCGGAGATGATCGCGTCCCCGGCCTCGACGGCCTTCCTGTCGAGCAGCTGGACCGGGCGTCCGGACTCCTCGGAGAGCGCCTCGAGGGAGCCCTCCCTCAGGTTGGCGGTGTAGAACTCCGCGAAGACGACGTCCGCCCTGCTCATCTCATCGAGACCACGGAGGGTGACCCCTCTCTGGTCGTGGAGCCCGAGCCCGACGAAGACCAGCCTCCCCTTTCGCTCGGCCATCGTACCTTCCGAATCGCCGCCGGGGTAATGTAGTCTTCCCCCGATTGCGTTATCTATTCCCCAGGGCGATGCGGAGGCCGGATGAAGTCTCTCTGCGTAGTCGTGCCCAAGAAGAAGGCCGAGCCCGTCAGGAAGAAGCTCCTGGAGAAGGGCATCCTGAGGAAGGACCTCCAGGTCCACTCGGACGCGAAGTCGGTCTTCCTCCCGGTCAGTCACCGGGCGGATGTCGGGTACCCGGTCGAGGAGTCCGATTTCAAGGAGCTGGAACAGGAGGTCAAGGACTACCGCGTTCTCGTGGACCTCCCGGAGGCGCTCAGGCCCCTCCTGCCATCGTCGTACGATTCTCTCGGCTCGATAGCGGTCGTGAAGATGGCCGACGAGGTCCTGCCTTACGCCAAGCAGATTGGCGATGCGATAATCGCGACCCAGAGGGCGATCAGGACGGTCTGCGCCGACTCCGGCGTCGTTGACCAGTTCCGCACGAGGGACATCAAGGTCGTGGCCGGGGAGAGGACCACGGAGACGGAGCACAGGGAGTATGGGCTCGTCCTGAGGATGGACCTCGCGAAGGTCTTCTTCTCGCCGAGGCTCGCCACCGAGAGGGACACGGTCGCCAGGCAGGTCCAGCCGGACGAGGTCGTGATCGACATGTTCGCTGGGATCGGGCCGTTCTCGATCATGATTGCCAAGACCCGGTCCCCGAAGGTCGTGTACGCCATAGACGCGAACCCGGATGCAGTCGCATTCATGAGGGAGAACATCTCGTTGAACAGGACGCCTCTGGTCACCCCCGTCCAGGGCGACGCGCGGGAGGAGATCGTGAAGCTCGAGCCAGCGGACAGGATCATCATGAACCTGCCCCACGACGCCCGGGGCTTCCTCGCGGAGGCTATCCGCGCGCTCAAGCCAGGCGGCATCATCCACTTCTACGAGATCATGGAGGAGGCCGACCTGGAGAAGAACGTGAACGCCCTCGCGGACGCCGCGGTCAGGGAGGGGCGCGTGCTCAAGGAGACTGCGAGGCGCAAGGTCAAGAGCTACTCCCCGACGATGAACTTCTACGCGTTCGACCTGCAGGTCCTGTGAGCTAGGCCTTCCCGCCCTTGCCCGGCGTGAGAGTTATCCCGGTCTGTCCATGGTAGTTGCCCGACCGCTCCTTGTACGACTTCTGCGGCGGGGAGCTGAGGGTGCCGAAGACCACCTGGGCGAACCTGTCGCCTATTGGCACCTCGACCGGTGCCTGCGACGCGTTGATCGCCGAGAACGTGAGGTTGCCGTGGAACCCGGCGTCGATCCGCCCGAACGAGGAGAGGACGCCCTTCCGGACCCATGAGGTCCTTATCCAGATCTCGCCGACGAGGTCGAGGGGGAGCTCCAGGTACTCCCTCGTGCCGATGACGAACCAGGCACCGGGGGGTATGCTCGCGGTCCCCTCCTTCATCCTCTGGTCCGTCGAGGGTATCCAGATCTCGTCGACCGTCACATCGTAGCCGTTGGGCGTGAGGTTGCTCTCGACGAAGGAACCGATTCTGAGCGACCCGTCCCTGAGCCGGACGAGTATGTCCGTGTCCGAAAGCACCGTCATGGGCTCACACCTTCTGCCTCGGTTTCTTCGCCTTCTGCCTGGGTGGTGCGGGGACGGCCTGGTCCGCGAGCAGCTTGGCGGCCTGCTCGGCGAGCTCCTTGAACCTCCCGAACGATGCTGGCCATCTCTCGGTGAGCTCGAGGGCGAAGTTCTCGGAGACATCGTCGGGGGCCGGTCGCTCGATCGCACCGAAACCCTTCTGCTGTAGCGCGTCCGCGACGTCCTCGGTCACGGCCTTCGCGATCCGGTCCCAAGTGAAAAGCTCGTTGATGCCGTCCAGCTCCTTGACGAGGTCGCCGATGTAGTCGGTCCCGAGCTTGGCCAGAAGGTGGATGTGCCTGCTCTTGAGCTCGCCGGTGGCCTTCATCGCCCTCTTCCTGAGGGACTCGACCAGCCTGTCCAGCTCCTCGTCGCTCATCTTGGCGAGCCTGCCCGGGCTCGCTGCCATGGCCTCCTTCGCGGCTGCCATGATGACTGGCTCGAGCTCGGTCTCGATGGACCTGATGATGACTATGCCGTGCCTTGCGAGCGCGGCCTTTGCCTCGGTCAGGTCCCTCACGAGGGCTGGGTCGAGGTTATGGGTCATCTCCTCACAGCGCAGTGAACCCGTCCACGGTCTTCTTGTCCAGCTTCTTGACTATCTCGACGATGAGCTTGATGGTGGCCTCGGCGTCAGAGAGGCTGAGTATGCCCACATGGGAGTGGATATGCCTCGTCGGGACGCCCATGACAAGGCTGGGGCATCCGGCGCGGACCATGTGGACCGCGCCCGCGTCCGTCCCGCCACCGGCCATCCCGGAGAGCTGGTAGGGTATCTTGGCCTTCTCGGCGGTGCTGATGACGTACTCCAGGAGCCCCTGGTTCGGTATCATTGAGGAATCGTATGTCGTGAGAGCGACTCCCGCGCCCATCTTGGTCGGGGCCTCGTTCGCCTCTATGCCGGGGACATCCCCCGCGATGTCGACCTCGAGCGTGAGGCAGACATCTGGCTTTGCGACGTACGCGGCGGTCCTAGCGCCCCTCAGGCCGACCTCCTCCATGGTGGTGGCCGCGCCGACGACCGTGTTGGGGTGCTTGATCCCCTTCTCGGCCAGGATCCTGACGACCTCGCACGCGATGAAGGTGCCTATCCTGTCGTCGAACGCCTTGCCGACGGCCAGGGTGTCCGTGCCCTTCTTCTTCCCGTCCTTGAAGACCCTCTTGGTCATCGTGGAGAAGGCGGAGTCGGGGACGATCGGGTTGCCCACGCGGATCCCCATGTCCTTGGCCTCATCCTCGTTCGATGCGCCGATGTCTATGAACATCTTCTGCTTGACGACGACCTTGCTCCTCTCCTCTGCCGGGAGCAGGTGCGGGGGCTTGGACGCGATTATCCCAGGGACCATGTCGGTCTCGGTCCTTATCCAGACCCTCTGACCGAGGAGCACCTGGTCGAACCATCCGCCAAGCGGGTTGAACGTCATGAAGCCGTTCTTGTTGATCGAGGAGACGATGAAACCGACCTCGTCGATATGGCCAGGGAGAAGGATGACCGGGCTCTCGGCCGACCCCTTCTTCGTGAACATGAGCGAGCCGAGCTTGTCCGTCGACATCGAGTCGGCGTACTTGTTCATGTACTGCTTGACGATCCTTGCCGGCTCCCTCTCGAAGCCGGACGGCCCGAAGCTGTTCGTGAGCTCTTCCAGGAACTTTAGCGCCTGCTGGTCTATCAGAACAATCACCTTCGTCTTGGCATCAGGTTGACTGTAGATAAACCCTTGCAGTCTGTCGGCTGAGTGCCATGTGTAGGCCCAGCACCGAATCCCCCGCAGTCTCGTGTCGAGCCTATGGAAGACGGCGGGGCGGGAGAACGATGGAAAACGCGATGACGGAGCCGAGTCGAAGTGTCGGAGTCATCGGAGTGAGACCAGGTTCCGGTCATTTTCGTTTGCTACTAATACTGGTGGCTCATACCGTTCAGTGGTAGTGAAGCCCAGCTATGTCATTCAAAAGAGTCCTCTTGATCAAGCCTTCTGGTAGACACGGTCTCTCCTATGCGTTCGACCTGATTCCCACTGCGCTTGAGTACATCGCTGCCACGGTGGAGGATGTCGCAGAGACTGTGACCATCTTGGACCTTGAGATGGAGCATATGCCTTTCGAAGAAGCTGTCAAGGCGTCCCTGATGGCCCTGGACCCTGACCTTGTGGGGATAACGATGTCCGCCACGGAGCACAGTGAAGGTCTGGAGATTGCGCGGTTGGCCAAGAACCACGGGGCCAGGACCGTCTTGGGCGGATATCATCCCACGGCCATCCCCGATGAGCTTCTATCGCAGCCCCAGGTGGACATGGTAGTCCGTGGCGAGGGCGAGATCACCATGCGGGAGCTGGTCGAAAGAGGCGGACCAGAAGGCGTGCGGGGCGTCTCGTACAGGCTGAAGGGGCAGACAATCCATAACCCTGACCGAGACTTCGTCGAGAACCTGGACAGCCTGCCTTTCCCCGCTCGGCACCTTAGGAGATATGCCTACGCCACAAGGATGTCGCATGGCCGAGAGTACGACGTCCTGACGACCTCCAGAGGGTGTTATGGCAGGTGCACTTTCTGTTGCGAACCGACAATGAGCAAAGGTCATCAACGCTTCCGCTCTCCAGAGAACGTGATGGAGGAGATCCTGGAGATGGACTCCTTCCACGACCACAAGCCCCTTAGCGTGGATATCACCGACCCTCATTTCCTGGGTAGACCCGCGCTGGCGGAGCGTTTGTGCGACCTCTTGGCTCAGCACGAGCTCGACATACGCTTCGGCGTCAAGGTGCGGGCCGACACGGTGGCGAAGCACCCTGACATCATCCGGAAGATGATCGCAGTGGGGATAGTGGGCTTCGAGATGGGTATAGAGAGTCCGCACATGGAGGACCTCGAATCCACATCCAAGGGCCTGAGCACAGACGTGCACATCCACGCGGTCAACAACATAAAAAGATGGGGTGGGAATGCAGGCGGGACGTTTGTCATCGGCCTCCCCGACCAGACCGAAGACCAGATACTGGGATTCCCCGCTTATGCCAAGAGGATAGGGCTAACGAGCTCAGCCTACGGCATCGCGACGCCTTTTCCAGGCACTCGATTCTATGATGATCTGAATGCCCAAGGACTGATTTTTGAAGCCGACTGGAATCGTTATGATGAGATGCATTCGATATTCAAGTCCGAACACATCTCCAGTGAACGGATCGAAGAGCTGGCATCCATCTGCATGGCTCGATTCTGGACTGTGGACACGTTCCTCGAAAAGGAACGGATGCATACGATACGACATGCATCCAAGAGGTCACTCGCCAAATTCATCGCCGAAAGGATTCATGAGCTGAGCTTCTCGGTCGATATGGGCGCACAACTTCAGAACAAGAACCTGGGGAGACATGTGCTGGCGGTAATCGAGGCGTCAGCGGACCCAGGTGTGGAGTGTTACACGCGGGAGGTGGGAGTACACCACCTCATCGATATGTCCTTGTTCCTAAGACTCCTTGGCGATCAGACGGTGCAGCTCACAGTGATGAGCAATGGGGTGGCTGTCACAAGCTGGATCATGAAGACCACAAGGGACGGGGTAGATTATGTCCAAGTCATCCCAGGAAAATCTGACCTGAACACCATCAACCTGGATGTGGACCTGAATCATTTCGAGCTCGGCGGGGCCCATGGCCTGAACATCATTGACCGCATCCGTATCTTGGGACTGATGCTCGCCTCGAACCGGGGGGTCAAGAAGCAGCCGAACATGATGCGGTTGTTGATGGCCGGCGGAATCGAGTTGGCAGTGGGGTATCTAAGGACCATCGACCGAGCGGGGAACCACCTTTAGCATGCCATCGACAGGGCCAAGGTATAAATTCGGAGACACCAATCCTGCGGCCCAGCGGGAGGCCAGACATGTCCACAGTAGCTCCAGACGTCAAGTACACCAAGGATCACGAGTGGGTCAAGATCGAGGGCAACATCGGCCCGCGTGGGCATCACTGACCATGCCCAGCACGAGCTCACGGAGATAGTCTTCGTCGAGCTCCCCGAAGTCGGGAAGGAAGTGAAGAAGGGCGAGGTCGTCGCCAACGTCGAGTCCGTCAAGACCGTCTCCGAGGTCTTCACGCCGGTCAGCGGGAGCGTCAAGGAGTCCAACGGCAAGCTCGTCGATTCCCCGGAGCTGCTCAACAAGGACCCGTATGGTGAGGGCTGGGTCGTCGCCATTGAGGTCACCGACGCGTCGGAGCTATCGGGGCTCCTGTCGGCCGACGAGTACAAGAAGCTCCTAGGTGAATAACCCCCCTGCATCACGGGGCCTCTAACGGGTCCCGGGTCGGCATCGGGGTGGTTCGAGACGGCCAAAAAGAGCATAACGGCTGACGAGGCGCAGGACTGTTTCTCAGGTTTCCCGGTCGTATTGGGGACCGTATCGGGCGAGAAGGACAACGTCATCACCCTGGCGATGTGCCACATGTTCTCGTTCAAGCCACCACTCATAGGCATTGGCGTCGGCCACAAGAGGCACAGCTTCGGCCTCCTGAAGGCGAGCGATGACTTCGCGGTGAACATCCCAGACCGGAGCATGCTCACGGCCGTGGAGGTATGCGGCTCGAAGTCCGGTAGGAGGGTTGACAAGTTCGCCGCTGCCAATCTGACCAAGGAGAAGGCATCGAAGATACGTGCCCCGCTGATTGCGGAGTGCCCGGTCAACATCGAGTGCGTGAAGGTCAACGAGGTCGAGACCGGGGACCATGTCTGGTTCGTCGGAGAGGTCGTGGCCGCCAGGCGAAGGGAAGATTACGACCGGATGAAGGAGATGCTCCTGTACTGGGGCGACTACCGCGTCATCGGCGAGAAGGTGGGCTGAGGGGGACTGACATGGACGTTCTTTCTGCAATCAGGACCAGGAGGAGCATCAGGAAGTACGAGAAGAGGCCGATGCCGACGGAGGTGCTGGAGGATCTGCTGGATTCGGCCCGGCTCGCGCCGTCCGCGAACAACCTCCAGAGGTTCCACATCGTCGTCGTCACGGACGACCGACTCAAGGAGCGACTCGTCCCGATGTGCGGCGGGCAGGAGTTCATTGGCGAATGCTCGGCGTTCCTCGTCGGCGTCAGCGAGCCCGGGTCGTTCTACTCCTGCGTCGACATGACCATAGCGCTCGACCATCTGACGCTTCGCGCGACCGAGCTCGGCCTCGGCACATGCTGGATAGGGGACTTCGAGCCAGACAAGATCAAGCAAGTCCTCGACATCCCCGGGGAGAGGGAGACGCCGATCTGCCTGACGGTCGGGTATCCCTCCCACGCCCCTCCGGCCCGCAGGAGGAAGGCCTTCGCGGACCTGTTCCAGAGAAACAGATGGGGCAAGGGCTGGCCCTGAGCAGAGGGTCGTTGCGCGAGAGTGGTCCAGCCAAGTATAAATCGATGGAAACGCCTTCCACATTCCGCAGGGGCCGCACCTCGGAGGGCGACATTGTACGTCTTCAACACCTGTCCAAGGGACTGTTACGACACTTGTTCGATGGTCACCAGGGTGAAGGACGGGAAGGTCCACACGGTGGAGGCGAACGACAAGCAACCGTTCACCCACGGCTTCCTCTGCGTGAAAGGCCAGAGCATGGCATCGTACGCCCACTCCAAGCAGAGGGTGCTGTACCCCATGAGGCGGGTCGCCCCCAAGGGGCAGGGCAAGTTCGAGAGGATCACTTGGGCGGAGGCCCTCAGGACCATCGCGGAGAGGGTCGGCCACGATTCGGCGGAGCACGGCACCGATTCGATCCTCCAGTACGACTACGCGGGCAACATGGGCCTGGTCCAGAGGCACTTCCCGAGCAGGTTCTTCAACGCGATCGGCGCGTCCAGGATAGACCACACGATATGCTCCAGGGCGGGCGACAAGGCCCTCGAGATAGTCTACGGCTCCAGCCTCGGCATGACCCCGGATGAGATCGAGATGTGCAGGCTCGTCGTGGTCTGGGGGATGGACCCCGCGTTCAGCAGCCCTCACCTGTACGAGATTCTCAGGCGGATGAAGAAGAAGGGCGCCAAGATATACGTCGTCGACCCGGTCCGCACGAGGACGGCCGAGCTCGGGACGCACCTCCAGATCCGGCCGACCACGGACGCCGCGCTGGCCCTCGGCTGCATCAACCACATCATCGAGAACAGGCTCCACCTAGAGGAGTACGTCTCGAGGAACACCGTCGGGTTCGACAAGCTGAAGGAGGTCTGCAAGAAGTACGACATGAACACGATCTCCAGGCTGACGGGCCTGAAGACCAGGGAGATCGAGGACTTCATCGCGGACTACGTCTCCCTCCGCCCCAACTGCATCACCATCGGGTACGGCATGCAGAGGAACAGGAACGGCGGGGAGATGGTCAGGTCCATCAGCGTCCTTCCGATACTGATAGGCCAGCCTCGCAACTACTTCTACTCGACCGATCTGGACGATTTCGACAGGGACTACATCGAGGGCACGTCCATCATGACCCGCCGGAAGGTCACATACAACATGGTGGACCTGGGCCGGACCCTGGAGTCCGGGAAGATCAGGACGATCTTCGTCTACGACTCGAACCCGCTCGCGACCCTCCCGAACCAGAACCTCGTCAGGAAAGGCTTCGCGAGCGACGACCTCTTCGTCGTGGTCCACGACCTCTTCCAGACGGACACGGCCGACTACGCCGACATACTGCTCCCCGCCACGAGCTTCTTCGAACACCTCGACATCAACACCTCCTACATGCACCAGTACGTCTCGATCAACGAGAAGGCGATCGAG
>CAWBDD010000008.1:0-3989 GCA_963787465.1 uncultured Thermoplasmata archaeon | reverse complement strand
CGGAATCGAGGGTCTTCATCACTATCGCCTGGGTTGTGAACTGAGCCACCTCGCAGACGAGATTGTCACTCGAGTCATATACCAGGAAACGGGCCATCTGACCGGTATAGAATGTGAGGTTGATGGGGGAGGACCCACTGTTGACGAACTCCACGGATATCAGCACTTCCTCCCCTGGAGAGTATTCCTCCTTGTCCGTGTACACATGGAATGACAGCGGGTCCGCGGCCCACAGCAACAAGGCGACCACGACGACTATGCCGACGACAAGTGCCCCGATCGCGAGCGTGCCTCTGTGTGCTGACATCCTCGGCTGGCCGCTGTCATCGCTCTTCGCTCCTTTGGTCCCCACAGCCACTCCCGCATCTGCAGAGTGGTCGATCGCTAAATAAAGTCGACCGAAGAGACCTGGACCGTCACTTGCCCGCCTCGATCATCCTCTCGAGCGGGACTCTTGCCCTGCGGATGATGTCGGCCGGGATCTCGATCTTGAACTGACCTTTCACGAGTGAGTCACGCACGTCCTCCAGCGTGATCGCCCTCATGTTCGGGCAGGTCGCGTCCGGGATGTCGTACAGGACCTTGCCTGGAGCCTCCTTCCTGAGCCTGTGGAGCATGTTGGACTCGGTCCCGATGATGAACTCCGTCTTCGAGGACGAGACGACATGCTTGATGATCCCCTCGGTCGAGTATGCGAAGTCGGCGAAGTCTATGACGTCCGGGCGTGCACTCAGGGTGCACCAGGACCTCTGCGGCGGGGTGGAGCCTCTTCAGCCGCTCCAGGTCTGCGACCTTGATGCTGACGTGCGTCGGGCAGTAGCCTGGCCAGAGGACGATCTCCTTGTCCTTCACGAACCTCTGGACATACAGTCCCAGGTTGGTGTCCGGGACGAATATGACCTTCTTGTCAGGGAGCGACTTGACGATCTTGACCGCGTTCGCGGAGGTGCAGCAGATGTCCGTCTCCGCCTTGACCTCGGCGGACGTGTTCACGTATGAGACCACCGGTGCGCCTGGGTGCTGCGCTTTCAGGGCCCTGAGCCCTTCTGCGTCGACCATCCCGGCCATCGGGCACTTGGCGCCGGGCCTGGGATGGAGCACGATCTTCCCAGGATTGAGGATCTTGGCGCTCTCCGCCATGAAGTCGACGCCGCAAAAAACGATGACCTTGGCGTCCGTCTTGGATGCCTGCACCGACAGCCCGTACGAGTCGCCGAGGAAGTCCGAAACCTCCTGGACCTCCTTGCGCTGGTAGTTGTGGCCGAGGACTATGGCACCCTTTTCCTTCTTCAGCCTGGATATCTCGTTCTGGAGCGCGTCCATGGTCTCCGAGGCGCGTTATCCCCAGGCTGCTCTTAATGTTTTCCTCTGAACCCCGTCGGAGCGGGCGGGTCAGCGAATGGCAGGCATTGTCATAGGCACGTCCTGATGGCCGGGCTCAGGGCAAACGAACGGGTTAACGCCGTGGGATGCGATGAATGACCGCCCCGAGAGGCCTTGACGATGTGTTTGCGACCCGCACATTTCTCCACGATGCCAGATATGTGTCTAGCGGTTTGTTTTATGTTGAATAGATTGAAATATGGACCCCATGATGAAGCGACGAGATTCGGATGAGGACCGTCATAGACCGCAAGTTCTGCAAGGGCTGCAACATCTGCGTCTACATATGCCCGAAGAAGTGCTATTCCAAGGGAACGGGCATATCGGAGATGGGGTACTTCGCGGCCGTCGTCAGCGAGCCCGAGAAGTGCTTCAACTGGGAACGTGACGAGAAGCTCATCTGCGAGCTGTGCGTCATGAGCTGCCCCGACCAGGCCATATCGTGGAAGCCCACGCCCAAGAAGGAGGGGAAGGCGTGACCGACGGACCAAAGGAGCTGTTCGTCCAGGGGAACGAGGCGTGCGTCGACGCATCCATCGCGGCAGGTCTGAAGTTCTTCGCAGGTTATCCAATCACCCCGTCCACCGAGATCGCCGAAGGGTTCGCCGCGAAACTGCCCAAGGCGGGCGGCGTGTTCCTCCAGATGGAGGACGAGATAGCCTGCGTCTCTGCGATCATCGGTGCATCCTGGGGCGGGGTCAAGTCCATGACCGCCACCTCCGGCCCAGGGTTCTCGCTCATGCAGGAGGCGATAGGCTACGCCGCCATGTCCGAGACGCCCATCGTCATCGCCAACGTGATGAGGGGAGGGCCGTCCACGGGCCAGCCGACCAGGGCGTCCCAGGGCGACGTCATGCAGGCCAAGTACGGCTCGCACGGCGACTACCAGGTCATCGCGTTCGCCCCTGCGAGCGTCCAGGAGATGTTCGACCTCACCGTCGACTGCTTCAACTACGCGGAGAAGTACAGGGTGCCCACCTTCCTGCTGTCCGATGCGGAGATAGGGCACATGAGGGGGCTCCTGCGCGTCCCGGAGAAGGTCCAGACGTTCGTGAGGAAGGAGCCGGGGACGAAGAGGGACGACTGGATACACCAGGCGCCGGACTCGCTCGTGAAACCGTTCCCGTCGTTCGGCAAGGGGAACAAGGCGGCCGTCACGGGGATGACCCACACGGACAAGTCCAGGATCGAGCCCGAGGACGCCAAGGTCCACACCGAGCTTGTCACCAGGCTGAACGAGAAGATCACCAAGTCCAGGAAGGACATCAACAAGTTCGAGCTCATCAACCCCGACGCGAAGACCATGGTCGTCGCGTACGGCTCCGCGGCCCTCGGGCCTATGGACGTCGCCTCTAAGGACAAGAGGGTGGGCGTCCTCAGGCTCAAGAGCCTCTGGCCGCTGCCCGAGGAGCCCATGCTCCAGGTGGCGGGCACATGCGAGAGGATGCTCATATGCGAGATGAACCTCGGGCTCCTCTACTGGCCCCTCAAGCGCGTCGCGCTGGAGGGGGGCTGCAAGAAGGTCGAGTTCCTGCCCAAGATCGGCGGCGACCCGCACACGCCCCACGAGGTCCGTGAGAAGCTGGCGAAGATGGGGGCGGTCTGATGGACATATTCGACTTCTACAGGAAGGACCGATGGCCTCACGTGTTCTGCCCAGGCTGCGGGAACGGGACGGTCATGAACTGCTTCTACAGGGCGTTCAACGAGGTCGGGCTGGAGCTCGACAAGACCGCCTTCGTCGGGGGCATAGGGTGCTCGTCCAGGATACCGCTCTACATCAACTCGGACGCGCTCCACACGACCCACGGGAGACCGCTGGCATTCGCGACCGGGCTGAAGCTCTCCAGGCCGGACCTGAAGGTCGTCGTCTTCACGGGCGACGGGGACCTGGGCGCCATAGGCGGGAACCACTTCATCCACGGCTGCAGGAGGAACGTCGACCTCACGGTCATCTGCCTGAACAACGACATCTACGGGATGACCGGAGGGCAGGCGTCGATCACGACCCCGCACGATTTCCTTTCGACCACGACCCCGTACGGGAACAGGGAATACCCGTTCGACCTCGCGGAGATCGCGGTGGCCGCCGGGGCCAACTACGTCGCCAGATGGACCACGAGGGACGTGCACGCGCTCACGAAGTCGATGAAGACCGCGCTCCAGAAGAAGGGGTTCGCATTCGTCGAGGTGGTCACCCAGTGCCCCACGAACTTCGGCCGCAGGAACAAGATGGCCGACCCCACGAAGATGCTGGACTGGTTCAAGGAGAACAGTGTCAGGCGGGACAAGGCCAGGGCGGGGGACGTCGACCACGCGGACATCAACCTCGCAGGGAAGGTAACCGTCGGGGAGTTCGTCAGCAGGGACAGGGCGAGCTACCAGGAGCTCCTGGGGGTGAAGAAGGATGGAGCATGAGATCCGCTTCTCCGGGTTCGGCGGACAGGGCATCATCCTCATGGGGATAGTCCTGGGCCGGGCCGTCGCCCTCTACGACCGCCCCCCAGGGAAGGAGGAGGAGGGCGCGAGGAGACAGGCCATCCAGACCCAGTCCTACGGGCCCTCCGCGAGGGGGGGGCACACCAAGTGCGACGTCAAGATCTTCG
>CAWBDD010000007.1:0-6129 GCA_963787465.1 uncultured Thermoplasmata archaeon | reverse complement strand
TAGAAGGATCGTCCCATATGTGGAGTCCGGAGAGTCCATGGTCAAGGCCGAGAGGCTGGGGCTGATAAGGTTCGGCTCGCGCGTCGACGTCTACTTCCCTCCAGGCTCGGTCAAGCTCGTCGCGGTGAAGGGACAGAGGCTCCACGCCGGCGTCACGTGCATCGCGGAGGTCTGCGGTGGCGACGCTCAGTAGCGTGACCAAGGTCTCGCCCGGCGACATCTTCACCCTCGCCAACGGCGCCCTCGGGTTCGTCGCCATCACGTTCGTCCTGGACGGCAGCTACCTGACCGCGACGGCGCTCCTGTTCCTCTCGATGGTGATGGACGGGCTGGACGGGTTCTTCGCCCGGAAGTTCGGATCGAAGCACTCCATGGGGCAGGTCCTCGACTCCATATCAGACTCCATATCGTTCGCATTCGCCCCGGCGTTCCTCCTGTACGGCGAGCTGCACGACATGGCGAGCTCGTCACCGACATACTCCGTCTGGAACATGGTCGTGCTCGCGGGGGCGGTCTGCTTCCTCTCGTGCGGCCTCTTCAGACTCGCGCGGTTCAGCGTCGGCGGCTACCAGCTGAAGTACTTCATGGGCATGCCCGCCCCCGGTGCCGCGATGGTGCTCCTGCTCCTCTGCCTGCTGTTCGGCGCGGAGTCCGGGGCGGAGCCCGCGGACATGTACTTCGTCGTGTGGCACCTCCCTGGACCGGTCCTCGTCCTCGGGTTCGTGCTCAGCTTCCTGATGGCCTCCGAGATCCCGTACCCGAAGGTCAAAGGATGGATGGCTAGATACGGCGTAGCAGCGATGGCGGCGGCAGCGCCCGCCGTGGTCGCTGGCCTCGTCATAGTGGCCGACCAACCCTTATATACCGCATCCTCACGTACCGCTGCAACCATCGCTCTGGCTCTGATGCTCGTCTACTCGCTGGGGGGTCCCATCCACGAAAGGCTCAAGAGAGGCTGAGGCCGACAGGCACTTCAAGTGCACCGACTCGGAAAGGGCCGCTTTCGAGGCCGGTATCAAGTTCGGCACCATATACCACCAGTTCGTAGGGGTACCTCTGAGCGCGGGGAGCGCCGACACCGTCGAGAGGGCGATAGAGGCGGGGTGCAGGACCCAGCCCTTCGTCGAGGACATCAAGGTCCGGATCGACAGGTCGAGGCTGAAGAGGAAGCGCGGCCAGTTCGACTACACATCCCTCACGGGAGAGATGCTCGACGTCTCGCTTGTGGTCAACTACAAGGGGACCAGGGTCGAGGCCGAGATGAAGTTCGTGAAGGAGATGAACTACCCGCTCATGTTCATCAAGAAGGTGGAGAGGGACTGAGGGTCCGCTCCTCGTGCGGGGTTGAGCAGGTTGAGAATCATGACATCAACTAAGTGTTCGGTTGAACATATCCCCGGTGTGCGCCCGGGCGTCAGGTGGTCCCATGACTAGAGGGATCAAGATCGGGATAACGGGGCTCCCCGGAGCCGGCAAGACCCAGGCCCTAGTGAAGGTCATCGAGATGCTCGAGGAGCAGGGGTCCGTGGTCGGCGGCATGATCACCGAACCGATCATAGAGAACGGCAAGCGCGTGGGGTTCTACGTCATGGACTGGAAGACCAAGAGAAAGGCGGTCTTCGCCCACATGGACACCGAGTCGAAGTTCGCCGTCGGGAAGTACGGGGTCAACCTGGAGAGCCTGGACACCGTCGGGGTCGAGGCTCTCGTGGATGCGAGCGCGAACGCCGACGTCATAGTCATAGACGAGGTCGGGAAGATGGAGGTGGAGTCCGAGCAGTTCGTCAAGGCCGTCAAGGACGCCATGGAGGTGGACAAGCCCATCATCCTCACGCTCCACAAGAAGTCGAGGAACCCTCTCCTCCAGGACATACGCAGGAGGGACGACGTGCGCATACTAGAGGTCACGCCGATCAACCGGAACCTCCTTCCGTACAAGATCATCAAGCTGATGAAGGGAGAGTACGTGTGACCCAGGAGGGCCTCGTGAAGGTGACCGAGGGGACGACCGACCTGCTCGTCCCCGAGGGGTTCTGCAGGAAGGGTCCTGGCACGAGGACCGGGGAAGTGTTCTACAACAGGCAGATGGAGTTCGGCAGGGACCTGTCCGTGCTCTTCGGGAGTGCGGTCTTCTCCGAGGGGCAGAAGGTCCTCGACGGGCTGGCCGCGTCCGGCGCCAGGGGCCTGCGGCTGGCCAACGAGTGCGGCGTGAAGGGCGAGTTCGTGCTCAACGACAGGAGCATAACCGCGGCCGTGCTGATGAAGCAGAACGCGTCCCTGAACAGCCTCGACCACGTCAGGGTCGAGTGCAGGGACCTCAGGAGCCTCCTCGCGGACGAGCAGTTCGACTACATCGACATCGACCCGTTCGGCACCCCGGTCGAGTTCATCGACCCCGCCATCCAGAGCTGCAGGAACAAGGGCGTGCTGGCCATAACCGCGACGGACACGGCCCCCCTCCACGGCACGTACCCGAAGACCTCTCTCAGGCGCTACGGTGCCCTCTCGGCGAGGTCGCCCTTCTCGCATGAGACGGGCCTCAGGATACTCGTGGGGTTCGTCGTCCGGGAGGCCGCCAAGCTGGACCGCGCCGTGGAGCCGCTCCTGTGCTTCCACGCCGACCATTACTTCAGATGCTACCTCAGGATCGTCAACGGGGCCGCGAGGGCGGACGCCGCGATAAGGAGGATGGGTTTCGCGGGCTGGGACAGGGCCTCCCTCGACAGGTACACGTGCGCCGAGAGGCGCGACCCCAAGGACGCCGGGCCGCTGTGGCTCGGACCGCTGTCCTCCGCGGAGACCCTCGACGGGCTCGCTCCGGCCGGGGACCTGGGGACGGCGGACAGGTGCGCGAAGCTCATCCGGCTCTGGAAGGCGGAGACGGCCGCGCCCCCGCTCTTCTACAAGATGGACGAGCTCGCGAAGAAGACCAAGCGCGCGCCGCCGAAGCAGGCCGATTTCATCGAGACGCTAAGGGCTGTGGACCCGGCCGCATCCGCGACGCACTTCGACCCGAAGGGAGTGAAGACCGCGCTGCGGGCAGAGGAGCTTCTAGAGGTCTACGCGCGACCCTCCGGACGGTAGTCCCCGAGCCGCAATCGAATGTTTATATAGACGGCCTGGCCTTGCTCTCGACGAGAAGATGCCGACGGTTGCTGTCATAGGCTCCCAGTGGGGTGACGAAGGCAAGGGCAAGATCGTGGACTTCCTCGCGGAGGAGGCCGACGTCGTCGTCAGGTTCCAGGGCGGGAACAACGCGGGGCACAGCGTCAAAGTGGGCGAGGAGCTCTTCGCGCTGCACCATCTCCCATCCGGGATCCTGAGGCCGAGGACGCTGGCCGTCATAGGCAACGGCGTCGTGATAGACCCCAAGGTCCTGATCAAGGAGCTTGACGACCTCGAGGCCAGGGGCGTCCGGACGAGGAACCTCAGGATCAGCGACCGGGCCAACGTCATCATGCCATACCACAGGATGCTCGACGGCGCCGAGGAGCGGCTCCGAGAGGGGGCCAAGGTGGGCACAACGGGGCGCGGGATAGGCCCGGCGTACTCCGACAAGGTGTCAAGACTGGGCGTCAGGATGACGGACCTGGTCGACCGCGACCTCCTCGACGAGAAGCTCGGCTTCCTGGTCCCTCTCAAGCAGCTCGTGCTCGACGCCTACGGCCAGGGCACGAGGCTGGACAAGGCGGCCATCGCGAAGGAGTACTCCGCATACGGCGACCGGCTCGCCCCCCACGTCACTGACACGGGGGCAGTCGTCGCGAAGGCCCTCGACAAGCGCAAGAAGATCCTATTCGAAGGGGCCCAGGGGACGATGCTGGACATCGACCACGGGACATACCCGTTCGTGACATCCTCCACCACCGTCGCCGGCAACGCCGCGTCCGGGGCAGGAGTGTCGCCCCTCGCGATCGACGACGTCTACGGCGTCGTGAAGGCATACACGACCCGCGTGGGCGAGGGGCCGTTCCCGACCGAGCTCGGCGACGACATCGGCAAGAGGATCGCCGAGAAGGGAGGGGAGTTCGGGACCACCACAGGGAGGGCGAGGAGATGCGGCTGGCTCGACCTCGTCGTCACCGGCTACGCCTCGACCCTCAGTGGCTTCACTGGCATCGCGCTCACGAAGATCGACGTGCTCGGCGGGTTCGACGAGCTGAAGGTCTGCACGCACTACACCCTGGACGGGAAGAAGGTCACCAGGATCCCCGCGGACATCAGGGCGCTCGCGAGGTGCAGGCCGGTCTACAGGAGGTTCAAGGGCTGGGACGAACTCGGCCCCGAGGAGCTCGACAGGGTCCTGAGGAAGGGCTTCCCCGCCCTTCCAGAGACGATGCGGGCTTACATCAGGTTCATCGAGGAGCGCATGGGGGTCCCGACGGTTCTGGTCGGGCTCGGAAGGCGCAGGAACGAGATCCTAGACCTCAGGAAGAGGAAGTGGGTCTGCAGGAAGTGACGCGACCGTCCCCGTGCCAGACGTCCGCGTCGGCACGAGATGCATGCACCCTCCCATCACAATTATATAAGCCTCCAGTAATCGAGGCATAGATGCGCCGGCTAATCATCAGCGAGAAGAACCACGCCGCGCTCAGGATCGCACTGATCCTGTCCAACAACACCCAGAAGAGGCGTTCAGTCTCCGGCACACAGGTTTTCTCCTTCTCCAAGGATGGTGACGATTACCTAGTCATGGGCCTCAGAGGGCACATCATCGAGCTCGACTACCCGAAGGAGTACAACAACTGGGACGCGGTGTCCCCCAAGGAGCTCGTCTACGCGAAGCCCGTGAAGCGCGTCGACCCGACCGCGAAGCACATAATGACGGCGCTCAAGGAGCTGGCCTCCGCGGTCGACGAGATCATCGTCGCGACCGACTACGACCGCGAGGGGGAGCTCATCGGGGTCGAGGCGCTGGAGTCGATCGAACCCAAGCCCGCGCTCAAGAGGGCCAAGTTCAGCGCCCTCACGAAGGGTGAGATAGATCGGGCCTTCTCGGAGCTGGGGGAGATAGACTACAAGCTCGCGCATGCGGCCGAGACCAGGCAGTTCATAGACCTCGCATGGGGCGCCTCCCTCACGCGTTTCATATCGCTCGCATCAGGCCAGCTGGGCAAGGATTTCCTCTCGGTCGGGAGGGTCCAGACCCCGACGCTGGCCATAGTCGTCGCCAGGGACAAGGCCATCAAGGAGTTCGTCCCCGTGCCCTACTGGAACGTCTCCGCCGACCTGAAGAAGGAGCAGCAGTTCCAGGCGGCCCACAAGCACGGCAGGTTCGACGACAAGGACGACGCGCACGAGGCGGTGGCGAAGGCCAAGAAGGCGACGAAGGCCAAGGTCCTCTCGACCAAGGAGGAGGAGAAGGACGAATGGCCGCCGTCGCCGTTCAGCACGACTCTCTTCCTCGCGGAGGCATCGAAGCTCAGCATCCCGGCCGCGCTGGCCATGAAGGTCGCCGAGGACCTGTACACGGACGGTTACATCTCATACCCGAGGACAGACAACACGGTCTACCCGCCGTCGTTGAGCCTCAGGCACATCCTGGAGAAGCTGCGGGGCTCGGCCTTCGGGGCTGAGGCGGAGGAGGTCCTCGCCCAGGAGAGCATCAGGCCGTCGAGGGGCAAGAAGAGCACCACCGACCACCCGCCGATACACCCGGTCGAGGCGGCCTCCAAGGCCGAGCTCAAGGGGCAGAAGTGGGACATCTACGAACTCGTCACGAGGAGGTTCCTCGCGACCGTCGCCCCACCGTGCAGGTCCAAGTCCACCGTCGCCGAGCTCGACATAGGCGACGAGCCATTCACCGCCGAGGGGTACAACATACTCTCCCCGGGCTGGAGGAAGTACTACCCGTACTACCGGGCGCAGGAGGTCACTCTCCCCAAGCTGGCCGCCGGTGACGAGGTCGACATCCAGGCCATACACAGCACGGAGAAGAAGACCCAGCCTCCGCCGAGGTTCTCCCAGGGCACGCTCATCCAGGAGATGGAGAGGCTCGGCCTCGGCACGAAGAGCACGAGGCACGAGGCCATCCAGAAGCTCTACGACCGCAGGTTCGCGGAGGGGGCCCGCATAGAGCCGACCGAGAGCGGCATAGCCGTCGTCTCGGCCCTCGAGGACCACGCGAAG
>CAWBDD010000006.1:0-7785 GCA_963787465.1 uncultured Thermoplasmata archaeon | reverse complement strand
GCCTGCCGAGCGAGCCGCCGAGTTCCCTTGGCTTGCCGGTGATGACGCCGGGGACCGCGTAGCCCTTCATCATGCTGAACGTGTCCATGATCCAGGCCATCTCCTTGCCGCCGGTGTTGACATCGGGGGCCGGTATGTCCTTCTCCGGGCCGATGATGATCGATATCTCGGAGGCGAACCTCCTGGTCATCCTCTCGACCTCGCCGAGGGACATCTTCTTCGGGTCGCAGATGATGCCGCCCTTCGCGCCGCCGTAGGGGATGTCCACAGTCGCAGTCTTCCAGGTCATCCAGGACGAAAGTGCCCTGACCTCATCGATGTCCACCTGCGGGTGGTATCTGATGCCGCCCTTGTATGGGCCGCGGGCCTCGTTGTGCTGGACCCTGTAGCCGGTGAAGACCTTGACCTTCCCGTCGTCCATCTTGACGGGGAAGTTCACCGTGAGCTCCCTCTTCGGGCTCTTCAGTACCTCAATCATGCCCTGGTCGAGGCCGAGCGTCTTGCCGGCCTTGTCAACCATCTTCTTCATTTCCTCGAATGGGTTCGCTTTGCCTGCCATCTTAAGCACCATGGCCTCTCTACCGCGCGCTCACATCTCGTTTGCGCGGCATGAGTGAAAATGCGCATGGTAAGTCTCGATTTAAACCTTCGCCAAGTACGGGCCTTTGCCGACGGAAACAGGGCCGAATAAACGGCATCCGATTGGGATGTTGTTCAACACATGGCCCCAGGTTTGGGAAGAGTATATGGCCGCTGGGCCTGGCCTTCGAACGGCCCCCTCGGGCCGTTTCCCCCTTCGACACGCCGGTACGATAGGCGCGCTCATCGGGACAGGTCGAAGCCTATCAGCACGGTCGCGAGCTTCGGGTCGTCGTCCAGCCCCGCGCTCCGCCTGACAAGGATGTCTCCCAGCGTCGAAGGGCTGGATGAGACGACCCTCTCCACCCCGTCCTTCTCCTCGACCTCTCTGAACGGGACCGGCGGCAGGACGAACCTGGCGTTGACGGACCTGGACCCGTCGTAGAATATCACGAAGTCCTTCCCGAGGTTGAGCAGCCTCTGACCCGGTTTCGGCTCCACACGCTCCCCTCTGAGGACCTCCTTGCCTATGACCTTGCCATCGTCGTCCAGCAGGACGACGGTCGGGCACGGCGGCGGCCTGAAGGTCCTGTCCTTCACGATGACCGCGACATGCTCCTCCTGAGGCATTCGAGGACGGCCTCGTTGTGGACCGCGATCGGGCCGGCGACGGAGTGGTCCTTCTCGATGCCCTCCAGCTCCGAGCGCACGGGCCCATCGAGGTAGAACGCCTTCTTCACACCGCTGAGCCCCGAGAGGGTCGCCAGGACTCCTTCCAGCACGCGCCCTCCTGCCCGCTCGCCCCCGTCCATCCAGACCCCTCACATCATCTGCGCCGGGGGCTTCTCCCTCACGGCGGCGAGCACCTGAGCGACCAACACGTCCTCGGGGACCGCGCCGGTGACCTCGACCCTCTCGTTGACGATTGCCTTGGGCACGCCCATCACTGCGTACTTCTGGGCAAGGTGCACGAACTCGTTCGCCTCGACCATGTCCGCCCAGATCATGTCGCTCTCTATCGCGAGCCTGTGGGCGAGCCTGACGGCCGCGGGGCAGTAGGGGCACGTCGGCGTCACGAAGACCTGTATCCTGACCATCTGGTCCAGGTTCCTCAGCGCGTCCTTGGACCTCTGCGACAGGCCGCTCTCTCCCCTCGAGACGTCGATGATGGCTCCGACCAGGGATGCGAACTCGTAGCCCGAGGGTATCCCGTAGAACCGGACGCCGTAGTCCTTCGCGCCTATCACGGCTATGGCCGGGATCTTGTCCACGCGGAACTCCTTGGCCTTCATCTGGTCCCTGACGAAGTCGTAGGTCTCGACCTTGATCTTCGGGGATGTCTCAGAGAGTTCCCTGCATATCTCCACGGTCTCCCTGCAGAACTGGCACGGCATGTCCTGCGTGAAGACCGCGAGCCTGACATCGTTCACGAGCTTCGTTCCGAACTCCTTGCTCAGAGACTCCTTTTCCTTCTGTTGTATGAGCGGCATCCTAGCCTGCCTCCTTTCCTTCTTCGAATCCTTCTATCTCGACATCGACCTTGATCCCCTGCCGCACGCTCTGAGTGGCGATGCAGAAGTCCTCGAAAAGTCCCATGCATCTGGTCAACTTTTCTCGGTCAATGTCCTTTACTAAAGGCCTCATCTTGACCTTAATACCTTCAATGCGCCACCGCCCCCTGTCGTTCCTGCCAAGGGTCGTCTCCACATCCGTCTCGACGTCATCCGCCTTCACCCTCGACTTCTCGAGGCAGAAGAGCAGGCTGGCGCTCAGGCAGTGCCCGACCGCGCTCGAGATGAGCATGGACGCGTTGGGCCCCTCGGACCCGCCCAGCGGGGCGGGTTCGTCCATGACGATCTTCCCTCCCCATTCGTCGAAGGTGACCTCGTACTTGTATCCGCCGGCACGGCGCAGGTGCGCGTGGATCGCCTCGTTCATGCGATGACCGCCCAGATTGGAACCCCATCTCAATCGGCGACTAAGTACTTTGACGTGCGCGCCCGTGGACAAGCTACCCCGCCGTCTCTCGCTGGAGAATCTTGAAATAGCACGCAGCTTGATGCTCAACAGCCTTTTCATCGAGGAGGCGTTGCATCTCATGGAGACGAGGTTGGAGCGCGATTCGCTCGGCGAGCGCATGGTCCCCGCGGACGCATATTACGGCATACAGACGCTGAGGGCGATCGAGAACTTCCCCATAAGCGGGATAATGGCGAGGCCCGAGTTCATCAACGCCATGGCCGTGGTCAAGAAGGCCGCCGCGATGGCGAACATGGACGTCGGCTGGCTCGAGCCGTACAAGGCCGAGGCGATCATAGCCGCGTGCGATGAGATCATCGCGGGCAAGCTCCACGACCAGTTCGTCGTGGACGACTTCCAGGCGGGCGCCGGCACGTCGTTCAACATGAACATGAACGAGGTCATCGCGAACCGCGCGCTCGAGCTCCTCGGCAAGGGCAAGGGGGACTACGCCGTCATCAACCCGAACGACGACGTCAACATGGCGCAGTCGACCAACGACACATATCCGACCGCGATGCGTCTCTGCATACTGATCATCGCCCAGCAGCTCCTTGACAACCTGGACGACCTCCGGAAGTCCTTCGCGAAGAAGGGCATGGAGTTCGAGAGGGTCCTCAAGTCCGGCCGGACGCACCTCATGGACGCCCTGCCCACGACCCTCGGGCTGGAGTTCACGGCCTACTCGGTCGCTGTGAAGAAGGCCAGGGAGCAGCTCAAGGGCATGCTGAAGCTGCTGGAGGAGGTCCCGCTCGGCGCCACCGCGATCGGCACGGGCGCCAACACGCACCCCGACTACCACAGGCAGGTCGTAAGGCACATGAGGACCATCACGGACCTCAACCTCACAGAGGCCGAGGACATGCGCGAGGCCCTCATGAGCAGGCTCGACTTCGCGGCCATCTCCGGCGGGCTGAAGGCCCTCGCCCTCGAGCTCATCAAGATCTCCAACGACCTCAGGCTCATGAACTCCGGGCCCACGACCGGGTGGGGGGAGATCAGGCTCCCCGCGACCCAGCCTGGTTCGTCGATCATGCCGGGCAAGGTCAACCCCGTCATGGCCGAGTGCATGAACATGATAGGGTTCCAGATCGTCGGGAACGACCTCACGGTCTCGATGGCCGTGCAGGCGGGCCAGATGGAGCTCAACGTCATGAACCCGGTCATAACGCACAACATCCTCGAGTCCATGGTCCTGCTCAACAACTACATCCCGATCTTCATCGAGAAGTGCATCTCGGGGATCGAGGCCAACGAGGAGAAGTGCACGAGCTACCTGGAGAAGAACCCGTCCATCGCGACGTTCCTGGACCCGTACATCGGCTACATGAGGTCCGCCGACATCGCCAAGGAGGCGATCAAGAGGAACGTGTCGGTCAAGCAACTCGTCGTGGAGAAGGGCGTGCTCTCCGAGGCGGAGATCGAGCGCATCTTCGACTGGGAGTACCTCATCGGCCGCAGGAAGGTCGACAAGAAGTGACGCCACCCGCCAACCTATAAATACGGTCGCCCCCTCTTCCAACCGAAGGTCTCTGGGACGTCGCGTCCCGGAGGTGTGTTCCATGGACTGGGGCTTGAGAAACAGGATCTCGCGTATCGTAAGACCGGATACCGGACGCTCAGTGATGCTGGCAATCGACCACGGCTACTTCCTCGGACCGACCTCCAAGCTCGAGGTCCCAAGGAAGACGGTCATGCCGCTCGCCCCGTACGCGGACTCCATCATGCTCACCAGGGGAGTCCTCCGCTCGTCGGTCGACCCCACGATCTGCAACTCCGTCGTGCTCCGCGTCTCCGGCGGCTCCAGCATCATAGGCGAGGACCTGTCGAACGAGGTCATCATGACCGCGATGGAGGACGCCTTCAGGCTGAACGCGTCCGGTGTCGCCCTCTCAATATTCGTCGGCAGCAAGCACGAGAAGCAGACCCTGAAGAGCCTCGCGGACCTCGTCGACGAGGGCGAGAGGCACGGGATGCCAGTGCTCGCCGTGACGGCCGTAGGCAAGGAGCTCGCCAAGAGGGATGCGAGATACCTCGGGCTGTCATGCAGGATAGCCGCCGAGTTCGGCGCCCATATCGTCAAGACATACTACTGCGACAACTTCGAGAAGGTCGTCGAGAGCTGCCCCGTGCCCATAGTCGTCGCGGGTGGCCCGAAGATGGGCGAGAAGGAGGCCCTCGAACTCACCGCCGACTCGATCGCCAAGGGCGCGGTCGGCGTCGACATGGGAAGGAACATCTGGCAGTCGGACTACCCGGTGCCGATGATCCGCGCCGTCAGGAAGATCGTCCATGAGAACGCCTCCGCGAAGGAAGCCTACGAGCTCTTCAAGGAGCTCACGAAGAAGAAGTGACCTCCGACCAGGAAGTGTCGAGATGCGCGTCGCGATGTACTACCGGAACAGCGATGTCCGGCTGCAGGAGATGCCCAAGCCTTCGGCGGGGCCGGGAGAGGTCCTCGTCAAGGTCATGGCCAGCGGCGTCTGCGGCAGCGACGTCATGGAATGGTACCGCATCAAGCGCGCGCCACTGGTGCTCGGCCACGAGATCGCGGGTGACATAGTCGAGGTCGGTGCCGGTGTCGGCCGCTACAAGGTCGGCGACAGGGTGTTCGTCTCGCACCACGTGCCCTGCAACAGCTGCAGGTACTGTCTCAGCGGGCACCACTCGACGTGCGACACCCTGCGCGACGCACCAACTTCCACCCAGGCGGCTTCGCGGAATTTATAAGGAGTTCCTCAGATAAATGTCGACCGGGGCGTCTTCGTCCTCCCTGCGGGCATGAGCTACGACGAGGGCGTGTTCATCGAGCCCCTCGCGTGCGTCGTCCGCGGGCTGAGGATGTCTGGACTCCAGCCAGGGCAGTCGGTCCTGGTCCTCGGCAGCGGCATCGCCGGCCTCCTGAACATCAAGCTGGCGAGGGCTCTCGGCGCCGGAAGGATCATGGCGACGGATGTCTCCGAGTACAGGCTGGACGCGGCGAAGAGGTTCGGCGCGGACCACGTGTTCAAGGCGACCGATGATGTGCCCAGGCTGGTCAAGGAGGTCAACGGCGGCGCGGGCGTCGACCTCGTCATAGTGTGCACGGGCGCGCCGCAAGGCGTTCGACCAGGCGTTCAGGTCCCTCGGCAGGGGCAGCACGCTCCTGATGTTCGCGCCCCCGGGCCCCGGAGTCGAGGTGGCGGTTCCCATTCGCCGACCTCTGGAAGGACGAGGTCACCATACTCACGACCTACGCTGGCAGCCCCAAGGACATCGAGCAGGCCATCGAGCTGATCCGGAGCAAGCGCCTCGACAGTCACGGACATGATCACGCACAGGTTCGGCCTGGCGGACACCCAGAAGGGGTTCGAGATCGTCGCGAAGGCCGCAGGACTCGATCAAGGTCGTAATCGAGCCGCAGCGATAGACCGTCCGCTCACACCGCGAGCCCGATGCCGAGGACGGCGATTATCCCAATCGTGTTGAGAGTGAACGCAATCACCGCGAATGTCCTCTCCCTCACCGTCGTGAGGCCGGCGAACATCGCGACGCCTATCTCGTCCGGGAGAGGTGATGCTATCATGAATCCAGCGATGCCGATGGCCAAGTAGAACGCGAACTTCGGCGGCATCCTCTTTATCAGGTACCCGTCGAACAGCCTGTACGCCTTCGAGTTCCTGAACCGCATGATCTCGTCGTCGAAGGTCACCTTGATGAACCTGAATAAGATGTAATCCGAGAGGAGCGCGCCCAGCCCGCCGACTGCCGCGGCGATCAGGATGTTCACATCGTCAGGCAATTGTCCCGAGGATGGCAACCCCGAAGGGGGCGCCGAACCCGACGGCGAACAGCATCCCGCCCCGAACGCCGAAGCATAGCCGAACTCGTTGAGCCCGTGGAAGTATTCCTGGACCGACTGCATCTGGAACAGACCGTACGCGAGGAACGATGTGACCGCGAGGAGGAGCATCTTGGGATACCTCACCCTCACGAAGAGGTCCCAGAGGCCGTCGACTGTCCTCTTGCTCAGCTTGCTGCTCCTCTGCTCCACGCAGCGTGAAGCACCATTTGCGCAGATAACTGTTCTCTAGGCACCCCGCAGTCCCGCTCCAGCAAGGTATTTCTACGGCGCAATCGATTCGTGTCCCAGCGCGTGGGGACTGCCCGAGGCTGTGGCATTGTCTGTGTGGGTCAATTTTAGTTGATGCTGCCAATGGTGCTGGGCTAACCAAGTGGTCCTTCTGCGAGCTAGCGCGAGGTATCCTAACATGCCAGAAGTTGCGAGCTACGAGAAGGAATATGTGAAGAGGACCAGGAGGTCCAAGGAACACTTCGAGAAGGCGAGGAAGATCCTGCCAGCTGGCGTGGAGAGCAACGTCCGTTTCTTCCACCCGTATCCGTTCTACATCCTCCCCAAGGGGCCGTACATCTACGACCTCGACGGGAACAAGATCATCGACTACGCCCTGGGCTACGGCCCGATGATCCTCGGCCACAATCACCCGGCCGTGAACAAGGCGGCGAAGGACCAGATCGGCAAGGGGACCATGTACGGCGCGTCGCCGGACCTGGCGCTGGAGTATGTGGAGATGGTCCGCAGGGCGATGCCGTCGATCGAGATGTTCAGGTTCGCCAACTCCGGGACCGAGGCGACCATGCACCCGATCAGGGTCGCGCGGGCCTACACCGGCAAGGAGAAGATTGCGAAGGCGGAGGGCGCGTACCACGGAGGGCACGACTATGCCCTCCAGGGAGTCGACATCCCCACGAAGGAGCTGAGGGACAACCGCAGGCAGCACACGGTCCCGTTCGGCCGGGATCCCGAAGGGCATCTCGGACCTGGTCGTCCTCTACCCGTACAACGACTGGGACGCCACCGAGGAGGTGATCCGGAAGAACGCTGACGAGCTTGCAGCGGTCATCATCGAGCCGGTCCAGGCTGGCGGAGGGTGCTTCGCCCCGAGGGACGGTTACCTGAAGAAGATGCGCCGGCTCACGAAGGAGCTGGGCATGGTCCTCATCTTCGACGAGGTGCTCACTGGGTTCAGGGTGGCGTTCGGCGGCGCGCAGGAGCGGTACGACATCAAGCCCGACCTCACATGCATCGCGAAGATCGCCGGCGGAGGGTATCAGCTGGCCGGCTTCGGCGGGAGGAAGGACATCATGGAGGAGATCGTCCCCAAGGTGGACGGGAACGTAGATCGA
>CAWBDD010000005.1:0-64883 GCA_963787465.1 uncultured Thermoplasmata archaeon | reverse complement strand
GGCCTTTAAAAGCGCACCCCCTGCCCGGGACGCGTGCCACGGGGTCGAAAACGGGGTTTGAGGGGGTCCAATGACTAAAAAGCGACATCGAGAGACGGGGCTCCCTGACCCTGACGGAACTCGTGACCCGCAGGGCGACCGCGGACCCGGAAAGCGGGGAGGAGGTGCCTCGTAACACCGTTCTCGACCCTCTCAGAGGGGTGCGGGCAGGGCCACGCCGATGGCGCCAGGCGGGATACAAGATTTAATACTGAAGAAATCCATGCACAAAGGGAATTCCGGGGAATGGCAGGATGCCCGGTCTTCAAGAGAGGAGTGTCAGGCAATGACTTATGGACAACCTGGACAGCCATCGGGCAGGAACTGCGTCGCTTGCGGTCGACAGATATCTAACGATGCAAATGTGTGCCCATACTGCGGCCACGACTTCAGGACCGTCATGGCCGGACCGTCGGCGGGGACGGGGAAGAAGACGTTCCAGGGGAGCCTGGCGGTACTGATCATACTGGTCGTACTCTGCTGGCCCGCAGGGCTCATCTACTACTTCATAAAGCGCGAATGATGACCGCGCCGCAGACTGGCCCGGACGAGGGCCGTCCGCGACCACCTCAGCCCACGCGGGGCTGATCGTCCCCGTCCGCACGATGGGATCCTGGGCAGCAGCACGATGGGAACTCCCCATACCGTTCGCAGCTCTTGCACTCAGCGAAGACCCTGTGACCTTTCAGGAACGAGAACGCGATCGCGACGGCGAGCCCCGCGCAGACCACGACCAGCCGCAGGTCCTCGGGCGCATAGAATGCGGAGAACAGGCAGGCGCCAAGGGATATCCCGAGGCTAGCATTGAACACCGTCGAGAGACGGTGGCCCTTGATCAAGAGCCTCAGAAGGTTCACCGCGAAGAACGACGATGCGATCGCGAACGTGACCCAGAACGAGCCCGGGCCCACGGCCCACAGCAGCACGGCGGTCACGATGGCGGACGGGTAGACCGTGACGCAGCCTCTGCACACTCGTCGCCCCCGTACCTTGAAGAAGTGGTCCTCGAACCGCCCGCAGAGCGGGTGGTGGGACAGGATGATGGGGTCCCTGTCGACCGCCGACACTATGCGCCCTATCAGACTCACGGTCCCTCGAACCCCGTCCAGGGATATAATCAGCTCTGCGATGCGCGGCCTCCTCGCCGTCCAGCAGAGAACAAATATGAGTCGCGACTGCGATATGCCTGTCGGGCGAGGACATGAAACCGGCACTCCTGGTCATCGACATCCAGAACATCTGGCTGGACGACAACGCGGACCTGAAGAGGTCCGTCGAGAAGCGCATCGATGTAATCAACGGCGCGATCGCATGGTTCCGGCGGCACGAGCTCCCGGTGATCGTCGTCTATCACGAGGAGAAGGAGAGAGGGCTCCTCCCCGGCACAAAGCCCTTCGAGGTGCCCGGGTACATCAGGGTCGAGGAGTCGGACGTCAAGGTCAACAAGCGCTATCCCAGCGCCTTCGGCGGGACCGGGCTCGCGTCCATCCTGAAGCGGGAGGGGTGCGACACCGTAGTCATCGCGGGACTGAGCGCGAGCGGCTGCGTCCTCGCGAGCTACTTCGGCGCGTGGGACCACGACCTCCACCCCTACCTGGTCGAGGGCGGCGTCGCGTCCCACAAGGAGGAGCACGTGCGCGCGGCCGAGGACATCTGCGAGACCGTGAGCCTGCAGGCTTTCGACAAGACCCTGCTGTGAGCCCTGGACGCAGGCCGGATGTCCTCGCTCCATCAGTGCTTCCCGGGGCTCAGGCTCCGTCCAGTCCGCTCGCGTCAGCGCTTCTTCACCCGGTGCTCGGATGAGCCGTCGTCGGTCTTGACGACCACGTTCGAGGGGACCCTCACCTTGTGGGGCCCGAAGGGCTGCAGCATCGAGACGGGGGCATGAACGCCCAGGATCGGGACCTTCGGCCGATACTCGTGGAAGTGGTAGACCTTCGCCGGTCGCCTGCTCTCGAACATGACGGTGACGACCGCGCCTGGAACCATCCTGAGCCGCTTCGCATCCACCTCGCTCATCCGGATCTCGCTGCGCCCGAGGGACCCGTCCGCGGAGACGAGCACGTCGAAAGCACGCTCCTCGCCGAAGCCCTTGGTCGGCAGCAACCGCTCGTCCTTCCCCCGATAGAGCTTCCCCTCCGCCCCTGACGGCGCCCAGTATTCCTTGAGCGTCCCATCGTGGACCCAGACGGTCCCGCCGAGCGCAATCGGATCTATCTTGACGTCGCTGGTGGTCACGAGGATCCGGCAGGGGCCGTTCAACATCCGTCTCTGCCTCAGCCGCTCCCTGATCATGTACACGGCGAAGACGCCGGAGACAAGGGCGATGAAGAAGATCCTGCAGAGCGTCTCGAAGTCCATTCCCACCCCACCGACTCGCAAGGGTAATCGGCCGGGGCGTATTTCATTGCTCGGGCGGGTCGCCCACGTCACGAGGCCCATCAGCGTCGAGCAGCTACAGCCTCGGCATCTCCCTGGCGCACTTCGGGCAGAACCTCGCGCCCGGAGGGGTCATCGCCCCGCACGACGGGCAGAAGAACCCCTGCTGCGGCTCGTACCCCGGCGGCGGCGGAGGCTCGTCCACGGGCCCGGGCATCTGCTGCTGATATGCGACCTGTGGGGCGGGCGCCTGGTACGCCGCCGTCGGCTGCACGTCGACCATGCCGTCGACGTACGCCCCCTTCGCAAGCCTCACGCCGTTGACGCTCAGAACGGTCCTCAGCGCCGGGATGAACTCCACCGAGGCGGGTCCGTCCCTGAGAACGGACCTGGTCTCCGCGGTGTCCTTGACTGTCACTGGCCCGACGGTCCAACCCGCGGGGCTGGCTCTCCTCATCGCGTTGCCGCGGACGATGGTCACGGACGGGTCCTCCATGGACCTGACCACGCTCTTCCGGATCTTCAGGGAAGTGACCCCGATGGCGAGCGCAACGATGCCGCAGACCAATCCCATGAGCGCCAGGATGTCCACGTTCTCCGCAGGCGCCTCGAACGATGCAAGGGACGCGACTATGCCCGTGAGAGAGAAGAAACCGAGCGGGCCCTTCAAGCTCTTGAACGGTTTCGCGAGCCCTTTGACCTCGTCGTCGGTCATCGGGCGCCTCGAGACCGAGTACCCTGCGCCGTAGGCCTGAGGTGGCATGTAGTACGGTGGGGTCATGTCATCACACCTTCCTTCCCCAGGGGTATCCGTTGCAGTGAGGACAGTACCATGAGCCCGCGTCCGTGGGGTCGCGGTAGTGGGGCGTCGTGAAGGTCCCGGGGTGCATAGGGCACTGGGGGGCCTGCTGCGAGACGTTGGAATACCAGTCCTTCGGGGCGGGCGGCGGGCCCTGGCCCTTCCACACGGTCGGGTCCGGGGAGCCCCAGGTCATGCCGACGCCGCCCTGCGGCTGTGCCGGCTCCGGCGGGCCTATGGGCCCGGCGTACGTCTCCCTGACTTCGCTCGGGACCGGCTGCGCCGGGGCGTACCCAGCCCTGCCTGCGCCCGGGCGGAACCCCGGCTTGGGCGATGGCACGAGCAGGGCGACCGCGCCCACCGCTCCTCCCGCCGCGCCTCCGACCGCCATCGGGGCGGCGAGGTCGCCCAGGCCGAGAAGGCCGGCGCCCTTGACCAGGTCGAAGTAGCCGTTGATCGTTACGCCGACGTTGAGGTACGAACCCGAGCCGGTCATCGTGTCGCCTGAGACCGTGAGCGCGTATTGCCCGACCATGTACCCGGAACCGTCCCAGCCCAGGTAGGCGGTCATGAGGAAGACCGTGCCGTCGAACGTCCCTTCCACATCGACAGTGGTCGGCCCTGAGTCCTGGTACACCGTCCATGTCCCGGTGACGCTGCTTCCCGAGACGGAGAGGTCGAGCTCGGTGTCGAACGACTCGGTGATGGTCGATCCTCCGAAGTACAGGTAGCTCTGGGTGTAGCCCTCACCGTCTATCCTGGAGGTCCAGGTCCCCGCGAGGCTCGCCGCGCTCGCCTCGGAGCTGAGCAGGACGGTCGCAGATGCGAACAGGCTCATGAACACGAAGCTGCCGACGACCAGGCGCACTAACTTTCTCATCAGCTCACCTTTTGGATGCCAGACCCGATGGGCATCGGACTCGGCCGCGTGATTCAGTACGGTGCGGTCGGTGCGGGGCCAGGTATAGGATTCGCAACGGTCAGTCGCCTATTAAATGTTGAGCCGGCTACGGCCGGGCTGCGGGCATCCTGGGCGAGAGGCCTGAGCGCCCGCTTCGGTCGCAGTGATGCCTGCCGATCGAGGCGACGCCCGCTCCGCTCGGGCACATCCGCATCTCGGTGAGTGAGAAAGAGAGGGGTTTGGCGGCTCGCGCCGCCGAAGATGGTTTTCGCGACCTCAGGCCTTCACGGCCGCCGCCAGGAGCGCTCCACCGGAGCTGAGCACGACATCGCCGACGTCGACTGGAATCCCGGTGAACGCCACCACGAATGTCGCCGCCCCGAGGCCGCCCTTGGAGACCATCACCGTGTACAGCCCGGGCTCTATGGTGCCGAACTCGAACTCGCCGTCGCTGTCGGTCCTGGCCTGTGCGACCAGTGTCCCGTCCGTGTACAGGACGACCGCGGCGTTCCTGACCGGCTCGATGTCCGCATCGACGACCGTCCCGCTTATGCTCGGGGCGTGTCCCCGGACGGTGAACGATTCGGACACGGACGTCTGCACGCCGTACGAGTTGGTCACCGTGAGGGTCACCGTGTACCTGCCCGTCTCGGTGTACTGGTGCGAGACCTCCCAGCCGTTCGCGTAGGTCCCGTCCCCGAAGGCCCAGGAGTAGTCCACTATGCCAGCCCCATCGTACGAGCCGTAGGCGTAGAACGTCACGACATCGCCGGCGGCAGGCCTCTCCGGAGTCATCTCGAAGGCGGCCACAGGCACCGAGGCGACCGTGATGTAGACCGTGTTCTCGTCGGTCAGCATCGTGTCGTCGACGACGGTGAGGCGGACCTCGTACTCGCCGCTGTGCTCGTAGGCGTGAGTGACGGTCATGCCCTCGGCGACGGCACCGTCGCCGAACTGCCAGATGTAGCGGACGATCGTCCCGTCAGGGTCGAAGGACCAGCTGCCGTCGAAGGTGACCTCCTCGCCCACTAGGGGCATCGAAAGGTCGTACGCAGCTATGGCAACTGGAGGCATCGCGACGACGACTTCGTACCAGATGTACTCGTAGTCCGAGACATACGTCTCGTCGTATACGCAGAGCAACACGGAGTAGGTCCCCGCCTGCGAGTATGTGTGAGTCACGACCGGACCCGACCCGCCCCATCCGTCCCCGAAGTCCCACCAGTAGTTGACGATGTCCAGGCCATCTGGGCTGTACGACGCGGTGCCGTCGAAGGTCGTGGGCGAGCCGACGACCCCGATCTCAGGGGTGACGGATATGACCGCCACCGGGGCGCTCACCACGAAGATCACCGTCGAGGAGCTCGCCGTGAGCCCGGAGTCGTCCACCGCGGTGACTGTCACCGTGTACTCCCCTGGAACGCTGTACGAGTAGTACACCTCGTTCCATGTGTACTCCCAGACGGTCCCGTCCCCGAAGTCCCAGTCGAAGTATGCGATGTATCCGTCAGTGTCGTAGGCGTAGGCGTACATCCAGAACGTGTCGCCGACGGCGACATAGTTCGAGTCGTAGTACAGCTCGACGTATGGCGGCTGCGGGACCCATAGGTCCACCGTCAGGTAGTAGATCGGTATCTCCGAGTACATCCCGTAGGCCTGGACCATGATGTAGTAGGTCCCGGGCGCGAGGGTCATGGATATGGTCGACCACCCGCTGTAGCCGTTGTCGTCGTTGAACCCGATCTCGCTGTTCGGCACCCCGTACTCGTCATAGAGCCAGAGGACGGTGTCCGCGTACACGTCGAGCGGCCCGTAGGTCCGGACCGTGATGTCGGCCGTCTCATCCATCGTGAACATCGCCCAGTCCACGTCGAGCCCGCCGTCGGAGATGCTGTGAACCTGCGTCTCGCCGAGGACTATCGTGGACGCGGCGGTGTACACATCATCGTCCTCGTACGCGTCGACGGTGGTGACCTCGCCCAGCACGCGGTAGTAGATCACGGAGGTGTCGCTCTGGTTCAGGTCGTCGTAGACCGTCAGCATGACTCGAGGTAGTCCCCTGGGACGGAGTAGTAGTGCTCCACCACGGCGCCGTCGGCGTACGTGCCGTCGCCGAGGTCCCACCAGTAGTAGACGATCGTCCCGTCGGCCGAGGATGAACCGGTGCCGTCGAAGGTCACATTGGTCCAGGGATCCCCGTAGTCCGGTGTCGCGTCGATCACCGCCTCGTATCGCGACCTCGACGCGGTCTTCGACAGGGCCGCGTAATAGAGTCCGCCGTACATCGGGTTGAAGTAGTATCCGTCGACCCAGGACCGCTCGACGTGGAAGATGCACGGCTGCCACAGCCACATGTACGGGGCGTCCTCGTAGGTGAGCCATGAGATGTCCGAGTACATGTCCGCCCTGACGGCCTCGTCGAGCTCTGACCGCGGCGGCCCTGGCAAGTGAGTCGATGCTCTCGTTCACATACTGTGTCCTGTACGGGAATGTCCCGTACACGCTGTCGAGCATGAGCGTGACATAGCCGTCAGGGTCCGCATAGTCGGCGGTCCAGCCGAGGTAGAACATCGGGAACGGGCTCGGGGACTCCCTGAGCAGTGCGAGATAGGTCGGCCAGTCCAGCGTGTTGACGGTCGCACTGAACGCTCCGCCGCCATCGGACTCAGCCATGGTGCTCAGGTCTTCGAGTGCGGCCTTGAGGTAGTTGCACGCCGTCTCCCTGTACACGTTGCCCGCGTTGTAGAACAGCGCGATGCTCGAAACCGTCCTCCCACCACGAGTTACCCGTGTCGGGGTTGGCCGCGAGCTTCAGCTCCTCCATCGCTAGAGCGAGGTCGAAGGTGTAGACGGGGACGCTCGGGTCGTACCCGAACATGCCCATCGGGATGGGGCCGTTGGGCTGGACCGCGTTGCCCCTGAGGGCGTTCTCGATGAACTGTCGCGTAGTCGAGCATGTGGACGAAGGCGGTCCTCACGTGCCTGTCGGTGAAGAAGTCCGAGGGCACGTTGCTCCCGAAGGTAGCGGCCTCCGTCGTGTTGATGTTCATGTTGAACCCGGCGAAGGTCATATCGAAGGTCGGGAGGCCCTTTGTTATGTCGAAGTCAGGGTCGTCCGCGAACCGGGACTCGTACTCGGTTGAGACGACTGCGCAGTCCACGGTCCCGCTATTCGAGGAGGCTCATCCTGATCTCCTCGTCCCAGACCTGGACGATATACACATCCTGGAGCGCAGGGGCGGTCCCCCAGTATCCGGGGAACCTCGTCATGTGAAGCTGCACTCCGTAATCCCACTGGACGAGCTCATAGGGCCCGGTGCCGCACATGTGGGAGTCCATGTATGCGTTGTGCTCGCCGTTGACCACTCCGCCGTTCGCCTCGACGAAGTCCTTGCTCACGATGGACATCAAGGGGCAGGCGCATATCTTGATGAAACCCGGGTAGGGCTTCGTCAGGCGGAAGTTGACGGTCATGCTGTCCACTTCAGTTATCGCCGCCTCGGCCACCGCCGTGAGGTCGTCCTCGGTCAGCATGTACGCCGGGTCGGTCTCGCCTATGGCGTCTAGGACCCACTGCGGTGGGGCGTTGTCATCGATGTAGACCTGAAGGTCGGCGTAGAGATAGTATGATAGATAACAGGTCATGACCTGTTCGAGCATCCAGGAAGGTCCATCAGGGTCGTGTATCCTCAGGGCCCTCTGGATCGAGTAGGTCACATCCTCTGCGGTGAGAGGCGTCCCGTCCTGGAACGTGACCCCTTCGCGTATCACGAAGGTGTAGTTCATTCCGTCCTCGGAGATCCCGCCGTTCTCAATCGTAGGGACATCCTGAGCCAGCAGCGGAACCAGATAGGATGCGCTTTCAATGTCGTACCAGACGAGCGTCTGGTACACGTTCTGTATGACCTCCCATCCGGAGGTCTCGTAGTCGACCGCCGGGTCGAGGTAGCTCGGCTCGCCCACGGTGGCCATCGTGAACACCTGCGGGTCGGTGGTCAATGCTGTGACCGTCATCTCGTCTGCGGTGGTCTCCACGGCCGACACTTCCTCGAAGTTGTCGGCAAAGACCGTCTCCGCAGACGGACCGCGTGCGCCCATCGCGGGCAGCGCGAACATGGATGTCAACATCACGAACGCTAGAACAGCTGCGGCTAGAACCATCACTCCCTTCTTCATTCCGAATCCTCCCGATGCCGGTTCTTTCGAACCAACTGACACTCCCAGAAACCGTATGCTATATGTACGTTTCTCGGGGGCTCCGCGTTCGGGCCTACGTCTCGGGCCTACCCGCTCAATCCATCGAATGGCGGCAGGCCACAGCATGGGCACATCGCGGGCATCAATATCGGGAAAAGGGGAAGTGGAGGCACTGCGATCGGGGGATAGGGGGTGGACCATCATGAGGCTGCGGAGAATCGCGACTGTGGTGAACGGGGTGACCGAGACCCCGACGGGCTGGGGCGAGGTCACCTCCGAGCTGGTCTTCGAGAAGGAGTACGTCGGTGCCCTGTACGGGCTCGACAGGCTGGAGCGGGTCTGGGTGGTCTTCGGTTTCCATCGCCACCGAGGCTGGACACCAAGGGTGCGCCCAAGGCGCGCAAAGGACGCATCCCTTGTCGGCGTCCTCGCCAGCAGGAGCGTCCAGAGGCCGAACAGGCTGGGCCTCACCCTGGTGGAACTGGTCGGGGTGAGGGGGAACACCGTGACCGTGAAGGGGTTGGACGCGTTCGACGGGAGTCCGGTCTATGACCTGAAGAACTACGACGGGGACTACGACGGCTACTGAATGGATGCGGGCCTTCCTGAGCACACGAGAGACCCGAGGATGGCTCCGTGTCCGGCCCGTCAGGGGGTCGGTTCCAGACTTGTACCATAAAGCCCTTATCCGCACCTGCCATTGAGCGGACTGACCGTAGGATACGGGTTGAGGAGGAGAAACAAGATGAGACGCGGGGCATTGGGACTTGTAGTGATGGCCGTCGTCGCCGTGATGGCGATGGTGGCGCAGAGCGCATTGGCGGGACCAGTCCAGTCGGTGACGGCCTGCCTGAAGACGGAACCTGGAACGCCTCTGGGCACGGCAGTATACTCGTGGTGGGACGACGACACGAGCAGGCTGGAGATCACCGTCGCAGGCGCGGTGCCAGGGACTTACTGCATCTTCGTCGACAAGGTGAAGATGGACGTCAACTTCACGGTGGACGACACCGGCGCGGGCTACCTCAAGCTGGACTCCAGGTGGGGCGACGTCATCCCGGTCATAGTGGCTGGGTCGACCATCTCCATGAAGAACTGCGCTGACACGACCGTCGTGATCTGCGGCATGTTCAAGTAGGGCTCTCGCCCGGAACACCTTTGACCAAACACCTTCCCATGGTTTTCCATCGGCGCGGAGGCCGGCCAGACATAGGGACCGTTGACATGGGAGTCAACGCAAGAAGCACCCTTGATATAGCGTGCGCGTGATGGACGAGGCGGAGGGAAGTCCACGGAGCTTCGGGGCTGGCACGTCGTCATCGCGGCGACTCTGACCGCATTCACCTGGGCCGCATTCACAGCCCGTCTGTGCGTTCCCGTCCTGGTGACCGCGGTCCTGACCCTGATCGTATCCGCCTACTCACTCTCCAGGAAACGGGACACAGAGGGTCCCGAGGCCGAGATCGCAGCGTTCGACGACCCGCGCGCGCTCAGGCGACACAACGCGCGCATGGGGGCGGCCATCATCGCAGCGGTCCTCGTGACATGCGGCGTGCTCGCCGTCGTTCAGGACGGCTACTACCACTCACAGAGTTCGATCAGTCACCTCTACGAAGTGACGGTGATCGGGCCGGAGAACGAGACCTACACGGTCATGTGCCCCATCCCTATCGACCGGGACGGCGGGTACTACGAAGCCTTCGTCGAGGAGACCGCGGTGAGGGAGGGGTCGGCGGGGATCGCGCTCGTCGAGACCGAGCACGGGCCCGCTCTCAGGATAACTGGCCAGGGGGCGATAGGGCTCGAGTGGTCGGCATCCTGGTACATAGACGGTGAGCGGTTCCTCAACCTGTCGATGACCGAGGGTCTCGATTGGGCGGACTACGGAGAGGGCGCGGATGCGTGGTCATGGATCTACGCCGACCGGGCAGGGGTGTCAATCGAACTCCACCACCGCTTCTCGCTCACCGAGCGCTCCACATGGGCATTTGCCTCTTATGCCGCATACGACTACGACCTCACTGCCCAGCCCGAGACGGATGGATGGCATTCGGCTGGTGTCGAGTACTCCGTGATGATGAGCTGAGCAGACCACAGGCAGCTGTGGCACGGCGGCCGCGGGGGCCGACCTGCTAGTCCTCGTCGCGGAACCCACCGTCTCGGGCCTGAGCGACTTCGTCAGGATAGCGGACCTCTGCGCCCACCTGAAGTCAGATGCGGCGCTGGTCGTCGACCGATGGGACATCAACCAGACCGTCACGGAGGCGATCGAGCGAGAGGCGAAGATGCGGGGGATCGAGTCGCTTGGACGCGTCCCCTACGACGAGGGCATCCCGGCATCCATGGCCGTCTCAAGGACGATCATAGAGGCACAGGAGGGCCGGGCGAGGACGGCCGATCATCGGAATCTGGGAGAGGCTCAAGAAGATCTGATGGCTCAATCGTGAGAGCGTCGGACCCGGCCGAGGGCCTACTTCAGCGCCCTGTGGCGGAAGCAGCTGACCAGATGGTCATTGACCATCCCCACCGCCTGCATGAACGCATAGCAGATGGTCGACCCGACGAACTTGAAGCCGCGCTTCAGGAGGTCGCGTGCTCATCGGCGTCGGACTTCGGCGTGTCGCGGCCGGGATGTCCTGCCATCTGGCCGCCGAGTCGACCTTACGGCGCTTCCCGCCGACGAACTGCCAGATGTAGGCGTCGAAGCGTGCCGAACTCCTTCTGCACCGCCAGAAACGCCTGCGCGTTGCGTCACGCCGCGTCGATCTTCAGGCGGTTGCGAATGATGCCGGGATCTGGCGAGCAGCGCGCGTCTACCTGCGCGGCGTCGATACTTCGCGACCTTGCGCGGATCGAAACCGGTCGAACGCCTTGCGGTACGCCGTCGCGCTTCCTGAGGATCGTCGATCCAGCTCAATCCGGCCTGCGCCCCCTCGAGCACCAGCAACTCGAACAGGCGCCGATCGTCATGCACCGGCACGCCCCACTCTTCATCATGGTAGGCGACCAAAGCGGGTCGTCAGGGTCGACCCATGGACATCTCATCTTCATGCGGTCTCCTAAAGAGCCCGCCAAGGATAAACCGTTGCGCATCACCTCTTGCGGCCACACCGGAGGACCGTCACGGGGACTGCGCGCGCCAGCGGCGCGTGTCGCACGCGCAACCCTTGGCCCGCAGCTTGCGCACCTGCTCGCTGACCGGCTCGGGCAGGGGCGCCCGTCCTTCGTCCTCCCTCTCCGGGCCCTCGGGACGGCCGAGGCGTCGAGCGGGGAGAGGTGGGCGTATCCCCTGGCCCGCATCTCCCTGACCTGTTCGTCGTGCCTCCGAGACAGCGCCGCCAGCCTGCCCCGCCACCGGAGCACCTCCGGATGTCGGGAGTACCCGCTCTTGCTGTTCACGATCACGCTCCATATGGCGTGCAGTTCCCTGTGCTCCGCCAGTAGGTGGTTCCTGCACAGGCACTCCACAGGGAGGTCCCAGATGCGCATCGGCCCGATCAGGACATCGACGGATTTATCCCCTGCGCCTCACATTCACAGGGGGCAGGTCCGTCGCCGTCCGGGTTCGGGCATGGTCTCATGTGGCCGGCGGGGGCCCTGACTGGGATAGGCGGGTCGATGCAGGTCGCGATAGCCGCGCTCGGCGTGCTCGTCCTCGGCCTTGTCACCCGGCCCTCGGTCAGGTCCCACATGAGTCTCGCGGGCTGAGGGGCGCCGGCCTCAGCCACTCTCGGGCCTCAGCTCCAGGCCCAGGTCCGCCATGTCCCTCTTGTATCTCCTGACCGTCTGCGAGTACTCCTTCGTCGGCCTGCGCAGGTCCGGGTCCCAGCACTCGAAAAGGGTCTTGCCGAGAGGCGGCTCCTTCAGCCGTCTCTCGTACTTAGGGAGCAGGCGGCTCACCAGGTCGTTCGCCTCGGACCGCTTCATCCCGGCCACCGCGTGGCCGACCTCGGCCGATATCCTCGGTTCGACCGGCGTCGTCCGGTCCTCGTACCTGTTGGTCGCGACCCCGACGCTCTCGATGGACATCCCCGAAACGACGGCGGCGGTCACCGACGCTGTCGTCTCGTAGAGGCACATGGGCGTCGTCGGTCCCGCGGCCGTGTAGTTCAGGTTGATGGTGAGCAGATGCGTGTTCCTGGTGATGGCCTGGCCGGTCGAGCTGATGACCCACAGCATGTCCCTCGTGCTGCTGCACACATGTCTCAGGTGCAGCGGGAACGGCAGGAGCCAGCTCGCCTGGTACGTCAGGATGCCCATCATGTGGTGCGCCACGTTCGAGACGGCCGTCCCCTCCGGACCGCCGGCGTACCCGCCTAGCATCGTCCCGAAGCACATGCCTATGGCGCCTCCCAGGGACAGCACTGATGTGACCTTGTTCAGCCTCGCGAAGTCGGTCTTCATCGGGTCCATGCAGCAGATCATGTAGCCGTCCGACTGCCTGAGCCCGAACTTGGGATGCAGCGCAGCGGCGAGCGCGATGTCCGACTCGGCCGTCGCGAGGGTGTTCATGAGCGGTATGCCCTGCCTCCCGACCCTGTTGCACGCCTCCCTCCCGAGGACCGCGTTCCTCTGCGCCCCGAGTATCTCCAGCGGGGACGCGGGCCTGATCCTCATGCCGCCCACGCGCGTGAGCGCGGGCGTCGTTATGGCGTTGGTCTCCGGTATCTCCGCGTACCCTTCCATGAGGGTCAGGAACGACCTGTCGCTCGAGCACGGGCCTCCCCCTGCACCGAGCAGGCACCACGGGGGCGTCGGGTCCTCCGGCCTCCTCGAGACGAGGTGCTTCCTGTCCATCCCCTCCCCGAAGTGGAGCTTGGAAGGCGCCTGCCTGAGAGCCTCCTTGACCTCCTCCTCCGTGTAGGAGATGACCCTGCCCGTCGACGTGCAGTACGCGCCCACATCGAGCAGCAGCTCGAGCCCCGCCTCGAAGAGCTCGTCGGCCATGCGAGTCGTCGCTGGTGCACGGGGTTCTCCGGGTCGTACTTGATCCCGTGCTCCCGGACCTTCTCCGCGACCTTGGGAGCGAACACGCCTGAGCTGGTAGTCGGTCTCGCTCATCGGCTTGCCATCGAGCGCCTTCTCCATCACATCGAGTATCTGGACCATGACATCACCTCGAGAACTTCCCGGCGAGCCTCACGCCGTCGACCGCGGTCCTGCCCCACCCGTCCGCGCCGATCTCCTTCCGCCAATCCTCCGTCGTCGGGCCTCCGCCTATCAGGACCGCGTGCTTCTTCCTGGTCCCAGTCGCGGAGAGGTAGTCGATGATGTCCTTCTGAGACCCGATGGTGCTGGACATCAGCGCGGACGCTCCGATGATCCTCGCGTTGGCCTTCTTCGCCTCCTCCACGAACGACTGCGTCTTCACGTCGACGCCGAGGTCGACCACGTCGAACCCGTTCGCCATCAGCAGGCTCGCGACTATGTTCTTCCCTATCTCGTGCACGTCCCCCTGGACCGTGCCGATGACCACGGTCGCCCTGCTGACCTTCTTCTGCTTCGGTATCAGCGGGAGGAGCACCTTCATGGCGGACTTCATCGCCTCTCCTGCGAGCATCAGCTCGGGGAGGTAGACCTCCATCCGCTCGAACCTCTCCCCGACCTCCTTGATCGCGGGCGCGAGCCCCTTCTCGATCGCCGCGCAGAGGGTCGACCTCCGCCTTCACCGCCGCCTTCGCCGCCTTGACAGCCGCCTCCGGGGTCGCACCCGAGGACGGCTGCCCTCAGATCCTTCAGAGCACTGTCCGAGCCCACTGACATTCCTCCCCACTCGGGCCCCAGCCCCTCCTCCGGGTACCCACCGAGAGGGTACCACCGTTCACAGAGTTAAAACTGTCCGACGGGGATTCCGCGACCACGCACATATTGTCCCTGCGGCGATTTGTTCTCGCCATGAGAGTCACAGGTTCCGGCGGCCCGCCTCCGCGGTCGAGGGCAGTCCCGTCAACGGTCATCGCCGACATGCACAGAGTGACAGGGAGCGAGCTCGACACGCACTACTCGCCCGCGCTCTGCGCATTGATGGTCGGAGGACTCCTCTTCGCGGGAGTCGCGCTCATGGTGACGGGACATTGGCATTCGCGCTGTGCACCCTCCCGTTCGTCTTCCGACCCAGGTGACATCAGCCTACACAGACACGACGACCTTGTCCGACCTCTTCCCGGTCATGAGGTCGATGTCTATGCGCCCGATGTTCACGTGCATGACAGAGTCGTCGGTCACCTGCTCCGGCAGCGACGCGCCCGGGCTCATTCTCGTTCTTCCGTATCATGAGCTCGAGGGCGTGGCGCTTCTCGGCCACATCCTGGACGAAAGTGACCTTCCCGCGGAACTGGGTCGTCTCATAGAGGTGGTCGCAGCGACCGTCGGCGTAGCCTAGGTCGATGAGGGCCTGACCCCACACCCTCCCGTCCCGTCTCAGGATGTCGACCTTCCGTCCATCCTGCGCGCAGTGGAAGTAGATGGCGTCCCTCTCGGCGTCGTAGCCGTGGCTCAGGGTCGCCAGGTACGGCCCGTCCTCGTCGCACATCGCGACCGTGACGTACCTCACAGTGTTGAGCACGCGGACCATCTCCGCCCTGTCCGTGACCTCCTTCTCCTTCCGCCTCATGCCTCTCATCGGGACCGCCCTCGCTGCGGACAGGTCATCGGCGCCCGCGCTAGTCATCCTTTCTGCTGTCACGGGCAGAGGCGCGTCCCTGCGGGACTATGCTGTCACAGTGACATCGAGCGACGCGGCCCCGCCGATCAGGTCCATGTAGTCGTACGCCGGATAGTCCTTCCACGCGTCGAGCGAACCCGACACCAGCCCGCTCGCGGTCAGGTCGAACGAGTACGTCCCCGGGTTCTTGCACGCGCAGAGCTCCCAGGTCAGGGTGACCGACTGGCCCGCGACGAACGGTGCCGATGGCGGACAGGTCCGGCGCCTTGCAGACGTTCAGTCCCGGTCGTCGTCGTCAGCACCGCGTCGAACGACTCGGCTGCGAAGGTCGGGAACGCGTCGCTCCCGAACGGGGCGATGCACGGGTACGTCGATCTCGGCCTCGACCTGGAACTTCTCCCCCGCAGACCACGGTGCTCGGGGCGGTGACCTCGACCTCCCACGGGACGCAGAACACGCCACCGTACATCAGTCCGGGCACGCCCCAGTTCGAAGTGTCGCAGGTCCACGTGTCCAGGAAGTCCTCGTACTTCCACTTCAGCGGGACGAAGTCGGTGTCCCAGGCGTTCTCACTCGCAGACTGCGAGGTCGAGCCCTGGTAGTCGTGGTCGGACTTGAACTCCCTGGACCACCCGTCGTTGATCAGCAGGACGCCCTCCGCGTCGTCGTAGCCGACGACGACCCTGTAGTGGTCCCCGCTGTACATCTCCGGCATCCAGTAGACGAGGACTATGACCGGGTATCCCTGGGCCAGGATCTGCTTCATCTCGTCCAGCCAGGGCGTGGTCGACGCGTAGAAGAACCCGGCGTAGCCCAGGTCCCTGTTCGGTGTAGCCGGTGACGATGGAGTTCGGCCACCTGCTCCCCTGGGTCGTGCTCAAGTCGCTGAACTGGGCCGCCCTGGCCATGTCCGGCAAAGCGGTCCCGCCTGCCCTCGCAGCGTTGTATATCTCCCTCTGGTCGATGAACTCGCCGTAGAAGTCGAAGACCATCTGCAGCGAGACGGCCCCGCAGCCCTTGGCGTCGATCTGCTGGTACAGCGGGACGCCGTCGATGAAGACGCTCTCGGGTATCGCATCCGCCCCCGCGGACGGAACGACCATCATCGCAATCGTGCAAAGACACAAGCTTAGGACAAGTCCCCTCTCTCTCCCCCTCTTGAGCAGGCCCATGCTATCCCCCACCAGGGACTCGGTGCCCTGGCCGAGGGTGAATCGCGGTGTCGGTAGTTAACGGATTTGATACAGGCCTCGAAGCATCCCTGGTCCGGGACCGGTCGGGGCCAATCGCCCGCCCCACGGGATACCGAGATAATCATCCTCCGCCATTCCTGAACTGATGGGCAAGGCCGAGGACGGCGACCTGAGGTTCGGAGACGGGAGGGGGTGGCGCCGATGGCTCGAGAGGAACCACGACACGAGCGACGGCGTCTGGCTCATACTGCGCAAGAAGGGCGCTGACATACAGGGCGTCACCTACGAGGAGGCGCTGGACGAGGCGCTGTGCTTACGGGTGGATCGACAGCAGGCTCGAGCGGATCGACGACGAGATACACCGGCAGAGGTTCACTCCCCGGCGCCGCGGGAGCATCTGGTCCAAGGCCAATGTGAGACGGGTCGAGCGGCTCACCGCTGAGGGGCGCATGAGGGACGCGGGCCTGCGAAGGGTCCGCGACGCCAAGGAGAACGGCAGATGGGCGGAGGCCTACGAGTCGAGGATACCTTCGCACAGGATGCCGAAGGACCTCAAGGACGCGCTCGATGCGGATCCTCGGGCGCGGAAGAACTTCTCGGCCCTCGCCGAGTCCTACCGAAGGAACTACATCGCGTGGGTCGTGGGGGCGAAGACCGAGGCGACGCGGGGGAAGAGGATCGCGAAAGTGGTCGAGCTGGCCGTCAAGGGACAGAAGTCCATCATGGGATGAGTGCCCGGGACACTTAACGCCGTCCAGGACGCGACGGATTTATCTAGGCCCGTCGTTCTGGGCGGTCGCATGGCAGACGCGCCCTTGGCAAGCACGATAGTCGCTTTGGCCCTCATCCCGGTCGCATTCTTCTTCGTCCATGCATACCTCAGCGGCAGGAAGGGACTTCCGCACCACCGCCTCACGGGAACGATTGCAGTCGTCTGGGACCTGACCCTCTCCATCGGATACATGCTCTACAGGACCTTCGGAGGCGAGGTCGAGGGCTCGTCCCTCGAGATCGAGGGGCTGGTCCTCGTGTACTTCATGGTCCACGGCATCGTCGCGATGCTGGTGATGGTCCTCGAGGTCGTGGCCCTCCTGACCGGGGTCATGACGATGAGGGGGAAGGACATGTCGAAGCTGCACAGGCGGCTATCGCCATATCTGCTCGTCCTCTGGTTCGGCGCGTTCGCCTCAGGGGAAGCGGTCTACATCGTCAGCTACCTGCTCTGAACCCCGCCGTGCAGCACGCCGTGGACCGTGGCAACGGTCATATCCATTGGACGCGCTCAGGGCACGGGGGATTGTAGATGGAGGTCGTGCAGCTAGGGTGCGGCATCTGTGGGCTGGTCTGTGCCGAACATCTTTCCAGGAACCAGAAGATCGACAGGTTGGTCCTCGCGGATTCCAGGCTGGACGGGGCGAACTGGCTGAAGGACAAGGCGGGGGGTGGCAGGGTCGCCGTCGAGAAGGTGAACGGGACCGACCGCTCCGCGGTGAGGGGACTTCTGAAGGGCAAGGACATAGTGGTCGCATCGATGCCCTGGAGGCTCAACCGGCTGGTCCTCGAGGAGGCCGCCGATCTCGGGGTCGACTATGTGGATTTCGGGATGCCCTTCGACGGGACCGGGCCCGAGTTCGACGAATACTCCGAGCGCTGCAGGAAGGCAGGGATATCCGCGCTGGTCGGGATGGGCGAGGAGCCAGGCATGTCCGATGTCCTCGCCATGCACGGCGCCACGCGCTTCGACAGGGTCGACGAGGTCCACATCTACGATGGGGACACGGCCTCTGTCGATGGTCTCAAATTCTTCTCATCGTGGTCGCCCGTGGACCTGCTGGACGAGACGAGCGTGCCCGCGGCGGTCTACAGGGAGGGCAAGATCGAGTTCATCCCACCCCTCAGCTCGCGGAACCTCTACGACTTCCCCCCGCCCGTGGGCCGGCTCGCGACCTACAAGACCAACCATGACGAGACTTACTTCGTCCCCATGGGGATCCCTGGTGTGAGGAACGTATCCTTCAACATCTGCATCGACGACGAGTTCGCCAGGGCGTCGGCGCTCTTCAGGGAGTGGGGCCTGCTCGGGAAGGACCCGGTCGATGTCCGAGGGACGAAGGTCGTGCCACTGCACCTCGTGGCCGCGCTCCTACCCAGGCCGGAGGCGTTCTCTGACAGGATCAAGGGTGACACCTGCTTCGTGGTCGACATGAAGGGGGAGAAGGACGGCAAGGAGAAGAGGCTCAGGCTCTGGACCATGATGCCCCACCCGGAGGCGTACAAGGGCTGGAGGACCAACGCAGGGTCGTACCTGGTCGGGACCGGAGGCGCCATCGGGACGGAGATGATGGTCGACGGGGAGGTCAAGGACAAGGGCATCGTCATACCGGAGAGGCTACCCGTCGCCAGCTTCATGAGAAGGCTGGCGGACAAGGGAGTGCGGGTGACCGAGGAGAGCGACGGTCAGTCCTGACATGCTTCGGACTGCTTCGGGATCTCCACGATCCTGAATATCGGGGAGAAGACGATCCACAGGAACGCCGCCATCATCCCGACGACGCCGATGATGACGGTCTCCGACACTCCGAGCGATTCGCCGAGGAGTCCTCCTATGAGCGCCCCGACGGGCATCGTCCCCCAGATCATGAACCTCATGCTCGCGTTCATCTTTCCGAGCTGGTTGTCAGGCGTTATGGTCTGCCTCAGGCTGACCTGCCCTATGTTGTAGACCGTGTTCGCGAACGCCGAGACGAACATGCTGATTGCGAAGAAGGCGATTGCGAGGTCCTCTGCGGCCACGACCATCAGCAGCATAGCCGCGGCGGTCACGAAGCTCCCCGCCGCTATCGACCTTCCCAGGCCCAGGGCCTTCGAGACGCGTTCCGTCATGACGGCGCCGGCGACCGCGCCGATGCCGCCTACCGCGAAGATGATGCCCAGGTCGATCGAGCCCATCCCGAAGACGTCCACGGCGTACAGGATGAACACCGTGTTGAAGATGCTGCTGAACAGGTTGCCCATGGCGGTGCAACCAGCGATCGCCCTGAGCCTCCCGTCCCTCGCGATGAGCATGACCCCGCCCTTGATCTCCGACACCACCGGAGGGTGCTCCTTGGCCTCAAGCTCCGGCTCGTCCTTCCTGACCCTGAACAGGAACGCCGCTGACGCCAGGTAAGTCAGCGAATTGGCGACCACGGCGTACGGGGCTGTCACCACTGCGACGACCACGCCCGCGATGCTCGGCCCGACCGTCCCCGAAGCGGACCTGCTCGCCTCGAGCTTGCTGTTGGCGTCCACGAGGTGGTCCCGCCCCACGAGGGACGGCAAGTAGGACATGTAGGCGACATCGAAGAAGACCGTGAAGACCCCCGCCGCGAACGCGGTCATGTACAGGACGGGCATCGAGAGGACATCGAAGTACCACGCGAGCGGGATGGCGGCGAGAGCCGCGCATCTCCCCAGGTCGCTGATGATCATGATCGGACGGCGCTTCATGCGGTCGACCCAGACGCCCACGACCAGCCCGAAGAGCAGGAACGGGAGCATCTCCGCAGCGATCAGGATGCCCATCTCTCCCGGCCCCGCATCCAGCATCAGCACGGCTGCGAGGGGGACGGCGAGCATCGTGAACTGGGCGCCGAAGACCGAAATCGTCTCGGCGGTCCACACATTGAGGAAATCGCTGTGACGCCAGAGCGGACTCCGTGCCTTCATGCCCCGATCCCCCTCCCTCTTGCCTGCGCGCACGCGACGGTACAAGGCCAGCGATATTTTAGCGTTGCGAGCGGACCACGGGGACCCATCTAGGGGCCATCCGGCGCACACGGGGCCGAGCCAGTGGCGGAAGTCCCTGTCTCCCCGCTCTCCCTCCGGTCCTCGAACCTCATGACGGAGGGCATCGACAGGGCGTAGGCACAGAGCGCTACCATCGCGACGCCACCGATGATGTACACTGTCTGCACCCCGAACGCCTCCGATATCGGGGCGCCGACGACCAGCCCGAGGGGAGCCGCGGACTGCGATGCACTGCCGACGAGCGCGAACACCCTCCCCTGCATCGTCTTGGGGATGGCCGTCTGCAGTATGGCACTGAACGAGCCATTCGCCATCGAGATCACAATGCCCGCCACGAAGATGGCCCCCACTGCCAGTAGGAAACCGTCTGGCGGGCAGAGCCCCATCACCGCGACAGCGACCCCTGCCACGACGAGCGCGGCCATCGCTGTGACCATCCGCCTCTTCGTCCCGCCCCAGACCGCGAGCCCGAGGCCGCCTATCAGAATCCCGGCGCACACGGCGGCCGAGATGGTGGCGAAGTCGACCGCATCGCCTCCGAAACGCGCGGTCACGAGCAGGGGCAGGAGAGCATCGACGGGGGCGAACACGAAGTTCAGCGTGACCACGATCCCGATGACCCCAAGGGCGCCCGGCCATCGCCTCAGGAAACGGAAGCCGTCCTTCATGTCCTCGAAGGTCGCTCGCGCGCCCTTCTTCGACGCCTCCTTCGAAGGCTCGGGGATGTGGATCAGGAGCAGAGGGACGATCGCGATCATGGCAGTCAGCACATCTATGGATAGCACGCCCTGCATGGGAAGGAATGCGATCAGGACGGCGCCCACGGGAGGGGCGACTATCCCGGACAGGCCCTGCAGGGCCTGGTTCAGTCCCCCGATCCTCGAGAGGTGCTCCTCAGGGACCATCATGGAGGTCGAGGCCGCCATCGCAGGCCAGTGGAAGGCCCCTCCGCAGGAGCGGGCCGCGAGCAGGGCGAAGATGTGCCAGGGCTCGGCAACCGAGAGAGCGAACAGTGCGATCAGGACCACCGTCGCGACGGCTATCCCGCTGTCAGCGATTATCATGACCTTCCGGCGGGACCAGCGGTCGACGACGGCCCCCGCGATGGGGCCGAGCAGTATCTGCGGTATGTAAGCCATGGCAGCGGCGGTCGCCAGGACCGCCGCGGACCCCGTCTCCATGGTGAGCCACCACACGATCGCGAACTGTACCAGCTGGGTCCCGAACAGGGAGGCGGCCTGTCCGCCCCATATCGTGAAGAACCTGGCCTTCCAGCCCTTTCCGCTGGGCGAAGCCGTCGGACCAGCCGCGCCGTCATCCTTGCCTTTCATCGCCATCAACTATCTGTGTTCATCGGTATTGACCGAGCTGACCACAAGTGGCCGACCCGTGACCACGCACCACGGGCGTTCCCCAGCACGGGCGACCACAAAGCTTGATAGTCATGCTGGGGTTCCCGTCCCCACGGTGAACAGGACGATCGAGGACGGCTCCGCCCAGACGGACCCTCCGTGCTACGAGGGGAGAAGGTCCATCAGGGGACTCTGGTTCGCCGCTGGGACCGCATCCCTGGCCGCGGGCATGGTGGGCATCGCAATCCCCCTTCTCCCAACCACGCCTTTCCTCCTGGTCTCCGCTGCCTGCTACGCAAGGAGCTCGAGGCGGATGTACCGCTGGATGATGTGCAACCGGCTCGTGGGCGAGTACATGCGGGGCTATCTCGAGGGAAAAGGGGTCCCATGGAGGGCGAAGTTGGCCAGCATCGGACTACTTTGGGGCGTTATATCGGTCTCGGCAGTCTTCTTCATAGACTCCCTGACGGTCAGGCTGCTCATGCTGGCTGTGGCAGTGATCGTGACGGTCCACATAGTCACCGTCCACCCCCGGAGGGGGTGAGGGGGGTACACCCCCCTTCGCAGGTCGGGCACTCTAGCTAATATACCAGGAATCCATGCCCTCCTCATCCCAACCCCACAGACGGGCGAGGGTAATATATCAACAAGGAGGTGTAGCCAGTGGACGACAGACCACGCAGACGTGACTTCGGTGGCCCAAGGGAGATGCACACAGCAAAGTGCTCTGACTGCGGCGCCGAAACCCAGGTCCCCTTCAAGCCCACAGAGGGAAGACCCGTGTACTGCAGGGAGTGCTACCAGAAGCACAGACCCCCGAAGAGGTACTAAGGAATCGGAGGCACCTGGGACGGCGAGAGTCGTCCCGGCAACCATTTCAACAAATCCCTTGCATGTTTTCTCATCATGCGGCTCGCAGCACGTCGGCACAACAGTTATCGTCCCACAGACCCCTGAATCGACACGGGTGAGAGGACGACCGTGAAGTTCTCGCGGAGCGAGGAGGAGTGGAGGAAGGCGCTGACGCCCGAGCAGTACAGGGTCCTCAGGGAGAAGGGGACCGAGAGGCCGTTCACGGGGAGGCTCCTGGGCACCAAGGAGAAGGGGGTCTACAGGTGTGCCGGGTGCGGCCAAGACCTCTTCCCATCAGGCAGCAAGTACGACTCGGGTTCCGGATGGCCGAGCTTCTCCACGACGGCGACCGAGGAAGCGGTCGAGAAGCGCGAGGACGCATCCCTGGGGATCAAGCGGACCGAGGTCCTCTGCAGCAGGTGCGGCGGACACCTCGGCCATGTCTTCGAGGACGGGCCGGAGCCCACCGGTCTCAGGTTCTGCGTGAACTCGGAGGCGCTCGAGTTCAAGACCGAGAAGAAGAAGGAGTGAAAGGGTTTCTGACTGCGCACCCACGGTGGGGCGCTCAGGCCACGCCGAAGTAGACCTCGAGCATGTCCAGCCAGCCCATGTGGGGCAGCTGGAACACGGAGTACTTCTCCAGCAGAGCCGGGTACGCGTTCGTCAGCTGGTTCCAGGTGATCGGGAAGAAGACCCCGATGCCGTTGTACCCGTACGTCTCGCTGTTCTTCGTCACGCCCATCGCGAAGACCAGGTCAGGCATGATGTCGAGCAGGGCCTGCGCGTCCGCCTTCACCGCCTCGGTCGGCGTGTTGTCGCGGACCCACTGCACGAACCCGGGCATGTCGATGTACTCGTACGGCGAGGCGCCCCAGACCATCGTGGAGTGCTTGTACGCCGCCTTGACGACCTGCTCGTTGGCTGCCATGTCGGCCGTCAGGTCGACCGCGAGCTTGCTGATGGCTTCGCCCGCCGGCTTTATGTAAGCCATGTCGTAGGCGCTGTAGGTGGTCACGACCTCGGACATGAATGGCGCGACGGACATCATTTCCTCGAAGGTCTCGACGCATATCGTGGCGACCTTCCTGGGGCACACGGAGCCAGTGGCGTCGATGCTCTCCTGCATCTGTCTCAGGATCTCGTCGTATGTGAACCCGCGGTTGCTGATGAAGTTCTCGCTGGCGACGAAGTACGGCACATACATCCCGAGCTGCTCGTACCCGATCGCCCTGTACTCGTACAGGGTCTCGATCTGCCCGACCATGCACTCGTCGCAGCCTATGACGTCGACGGTCTTGCCGCTCAGGGCGGACATGACCTCCTGGTGCGTGAGCCAGTCAGATTCCGTCGCCCCTATGTACGGCGTGTCGTCGGATGCGACCCCGGCGGTGCCGGAGCCGTGGTCCCAGAAGAACAGCAGCACATGCTTCGGCTGGGACGCATCGTATGTGAACTCGAAGAAGGTCTTGAGCGTCCCTGACGCGCCCATGTTGACCTCCTGGCCGTCGAGCGGGAACTCGTCGACGAGGTCCATCGCCCCAGGCGTTATGTGGTACAGGTGCGCGACATCCTCGAGCCGGTCGACCAGGGTGTAGACCTCCAGGTCACCGGTGGAGCCGACCTCCATGAGCTCGTTCAGATCCGTCTCGGTCAAAGTGTCAAGGTTGTTGTCCGCGTCGAGGTACACTAGCACTAGCCACTCGCAGTCATCCTCGTCGGCGCTGACGACGCTCAGGGCCGAGCAGACGAACGCGATCGATAGCAGAAGACACGCTGATTCCTTGGTTCCCCGCATGAGAACTTATCCCCCTTTCCCCCGCGTACGGGTCGGCCCGGGATGGCCCCCTGACCATTAGAACCTATCCCCACTGACTCCCCCCGTGGCACGGTTGCACACCCGTTCGGGGGCATCAAGATGTCGTCCGGAGCCGAATCATGTACGGGCATCACCATGGGTCACGACAAGGCAACGTTCGCCGCCGGATGTTTCTGGGGAGTGGAGGCCGCGTTCAGGAAGACCGATGGAGTCCTCGGAGTGACGGCAGGCTACACCGGGGGAGGGGTGAAGAACCCCACCTACGAGCAGGTCTGCTCGGACAGGACGGGGCATGCGGAGGCCGTCCTTGTGGAGTTCGATCCGGACGTCGTCAGCTACGACCGGCTCCTGGACCTGTTCTGGTCCATCCACGACCCGACCACGCCGAACAGACAGGGGCCGGACGTCGGAAGGCAGTACAGGTCGGCCGTGTTCTACCACAACCCCGAGCAGCGGGACAAGGCCCTGGCCTCCAGAGAAAGGGCCGAGAAGGTCGGCCGATGGGCAGGGCGCAGGATAGTCACCGAGGTCGTCCCTGCGCAGGAGTTCTACAGGGCGGAGGAGTACCACCAGAGGTACTTCGAGAGGCGCGGCACGGCTACCTGCAGGGTCTGCTGATCAGCTCTCGGCGCGCCCGCGGGACCGCATCCTGATCAGGAGGAAAGCTCCGAGGAGCGCCAGCACGGGCAGCATCAGCGTCCCGAACTCCGGGATGGCGACGGACTCCGCGGTCACGATGACCATGTCGGTGTCCCATTGCCCCGCCATGTCCGTGACGTTGAGCGTGACCGCGTATACCCCGTCCGTCCAGAACGTGAACTCAGGCGCCGCTCCGTAGAGGGTGGTCGTAGTGCCGTTGTAGACGAACGTCCAGGTGTAGTTCGTCACGCCGAGGTCGTCGGTGGAACCGACGCCGTCGAACGCCACGGTCATCCCCGTCAGGACCGTCAGGTCCTCGCCCGCGTCCGCGACCGGGTCCTCGTCCGATGGATCGACGACATACAACAGGGACGTGTCCGTGTCCGTGAGGCCGTGGATGTCCGTGACCGTGAGGTTGACCTCGTAGATCCCAGGGACTGTGAAGGTGTAGGTCGGCTCCACGCCGTACAGGACCTCCAGTGAGCCGTCATCCTCGAAGGACCACGTGTAGTTGTCTATCCCCCAGTCATCCGATGAGCCCGAGCCGTCCAGCGCGACCGGGGCGTCGGGAATCACAGGGAAGTAGTCGCCCGCGTCTGCGGTCGGGGGCTCGTTGACCATGATGTTCCAGGAGGCGATGGCCGAGTACTCGCCGTCCCAGACCTCCACCTCGAGGACATGCGTCCCGGACTCCAGCCCGGCAGGGTCGAGGTCGAAGGCGTTCGAATCCGAAGATGCCAGCACCTCGCCCTCGACGGACCAGCTGTACGTGAGGAGGTTCCCGTCCGGGTCGGTCGCGTCCGCCTGGAACGTCGTCACATCGCTCACGACGACGGGGTCGGCCAGCGGGGATAAATCGTCTATCGTGGGAGCGGAATTGCCCGCAGCCAGCTGCAGGTAGTACGCCTCCAGGAACTCGTCCCACTGCGTCCCTTGCGCGAACGCCAGGTACGTCAGGTCCCCGTACGATGCGCTGTAGTCCGTCGACCGGGATGGGAAGTAGAAGGTGAGGCCATGGGCGTCGACCGTGCTCAGCCCACCAGTCATGTTCCAGTGGTCCTCGTAGAGCACGGCGGCATCGACGGTCGACATGATCTCCGATGTGAGCGCGAGCCCCTCGGCGTCCGGCAGGACCGAGTCCAGCTCGTGGGCGAAATCGAAGAGGTCGGCGAAGGCCGAGCTGCCGTCGTCGTACGCCTCGGTGCTAGCCCTGGCGAGCGATATGTAGTTGACGTACGCGGCCAGGTCATCCAGCAGCTCGACTGCGAGGGCATCCACCGCCGTCTCGACGGCAGGGGAGAGCGAGAGGTCGGTCGATGAGAGCGTGATGTCCATGAGGGAGTACCCGGTCAGAGGTGTGCTGTACGACGCCACATATCCATGGACTATCTCCTCCGCGAACTCGGCAGGCGTCATCTCGGGCGTCCCTACGAGGGCGTCGAGCAGGAGGGCGTAGTTCCAGCCGTTCCACGGGATCGTGACCTCGGATGCGACCATGATGCCCGCGTAGTCGCTCACCTGGGCCGCGACCTCGATCCCTGCCATCAGGCATGCGTCGAAGCCGAGGAGGTCCAGCTTCAGGCCGCCGTTGTCCGCGCTCGCGTCCGAGAGGGCGGTGGCGAGCTCGCCCATGTCCATGCTCGTTCCTGGATCGTCATCCACAAGCAGGCCCATCCAGCCCGCCCCGTGGTCCCATAGGACGAGCGCGTAGTTCTCGGCCGGGTAGTTCGCAACGCCCCAGTCGATGAAGTCGGTGAGAGTGGCCGGGTCCGCCATGTCGACCTCGCCGAGGTACATGACTGCGTTGTCGTCGTCCGGGGTCATCCCAGCGGTCACGTAGAACCTGGTCGTGTTCTGCCAGTTGCCGTAGTCGGTGTTGTCGACCGGCGGCGGCGAGCCGTCCCACCGGTCCATCTGGACCAGGATGTTCACGGAGGAGGTGGAGCCGACCGAGGACATCTCGAGGAAGTCGTCGATGCCCGCAGGCTCGAGGTTGTTGTCCGAGTCGAGGTAGACCATGACCGTCCAAAGAGGGACGGGGTCGGCGGCCTTGACCGGGCTCGCGAGGCCTGAACCGACAGCGAGCGAGAGGAACAGGACGACTGAGAGCACGCGTGCACTTGTTGTGTATGCCATGTGAGTCCCTCGGACCTGAACGGTGAATATGTTGGACCATGTATTCAACTATTCCACCATCCGTGAGGGCATGTCACTGGGGGCGGGTGTGACGGGATTAGAGCCACACACTGTCAGCGAAATCGAGCGTTTGATGGATTAAACATGGTGATTGTGCAATAGCGCAAGCGAAAACTCGTTTGCCGTTGCCTGTATCCGACGAATCGGCACCGATGGCGCGGCATCCCACGATTCTGTTTATATAGCTCACGGTTGCTAAACGGCCCGACCATAGGGCCACGCTCTAGCGTGGTCAGTGGGCGGAAGAGAGGGGAATGGTATGAACAGTCTTACGTCTAGAGTAGCTCGAATCGTAGCGGTAGTGATCGTCGCGGTGCTCGCGTTGTCGGTCCTGCCTTTCATGAGTGAGGAAGCGGCCGCCGCGGAGTCAACGACTTCCACGGACTCCATCGTGAGAATCGGCTGGATGGAGGAGGTCCAAAACTGGAACCCGCTGAAGGTGGAGATGGAATCCGATTACGTCATCTACCGCCTAATGTACAGCTCGTTGTTCACCTACGACCAGGACCTGCAGGGACCCGTCAACGACCTCGCGACCGGGTACTACATCGTCGTGAACCCTGACGGGTCGATGAGAGTCATAATCAGCCTGACGACGAACGCATACTTCAGGAACGCCGCCGACCCCGAGTCGACGACTCACCCCTTGACCGCCGACGACGTCGTATACACCTTCAACCTCATCATGGCAAACCCGGGTTACACCTGGGACTACTACCTCAACGACTGCACCTCATTCACGGCGCTGGACGACTACACTGTGTCCATAGACGTGGCGTATACAAAGGGGACGATCATCGACGACCTCGCCGACATCCCGATCCTGTGCGAGGATTACTGGTCCACTCTCGCGAACCCGCTCGGCACCCTTTACGGCCAGGACATGTACGGCTCCGGACCGTTCTACTTCGATTCGATGCTCTCCGGGGCATGGTACCGGTTCAACACCGCCCCCAACTACCACGGGGCAGCGGACTATCCCGATGTCAGGGACGTGGACATTGACGGGCTTCTCTACACCGTGTACACGGACATGAACGCCCTCACGATCGCCATGAACGACGGGGTGGTCGACACCATCTCCTTGCTCGGAGACATCAACACTTTCACGGATGTGCTCGGCGTCGGGTCGACCGTGCCAGTCACCAAGATGGCCGTGCAGGAACCGGGGATATGCGATGTCGCGATCAACGCCGTCCCGGAGTGCTTCGACACGCCCACCTACTACGACGGCAACCCGATCCTCAGGGACCCGGCGGTCAGGAAAGCCATCATGATGTGCCTGGACAAGGACTACATCGTGAACGATAGTGCTCTATGACCTGCCGGTCATGGCGGACTCGGTGGTCCAACCCGGGTTCTGGCACTACACACCGGACAACCAGTTACCGTTCGACCCAGCGATGGCCAGGCAGATACTGATTGATGCCGGCTACGACAACGACGCCGACGGGGACGGCATGCTCGAGGCAGGTCCTAACTCCCTCGCAGTAATAGAGGGATGGTGCAACATTGGCGACGAACTCGCGAACATAAGGTGCCAGGCACCCGACACGGATCCCAATTACTACGTCATCGCGCTGAAATGGCAGGGAGACGCCTGGGACGCCGGGATAGGCCTGGAGGCGACGCAGCTCTCCGAAGGTGTCATGACCAACATAGCGTGGTACCAGTGCGACTACGACATATGGGTCTGGCACTGGGGCTGGGGCCCTGAGCCGATCGGCGGCGCACTCAGCTGCTGGATGATCAGCGAGATCGTCACGGGCGGCGACAACTGCCAGATGCCGATGGGCGACTGGTGGTACAACGACGACAACTACACTGACGCCCTGGCCGAGATCGGTCTCGAGCTGGACGGGCGCTGGTCCGAGTTCGATCAGGTCATGTCCGAGGCTCAGAGGACCATAGATGTCGACGACCGGAAGGTCCTGGTCGACCACCTTCAGCAGATGATATACGATTCCTACACGGAGAACCCGCCGTACTACGACCTCGGGCTGTACGCATACACCGAGGCGAGGTTCACTGGCTGGGGCGACTGGGAGGCCCACCCTGGCCTGACCATCAAGTCCACGATGCCGTGGCTCTGGTTCAACCTCGAGTCGGACGGCAACGCGGCACCCTACTTCGCCTCGACCCTGGCGTCGTCGTACCAGGTGGTCGCGGGCGACGAATGCCAGTTCAGCATCGTCGTCTCGGACAGGGAGGGCGACCCGCTGACGGTGGAATGGGTTTGGGGAGACGGTACGACCAGCGTCGACTACCTTACAACGTCCACGGACATCCTGACCACGGTCGACCAGAGCCATGTCTACGCTTCTCTCGGGACGTTCGCTCTGACGGTATATCTGTCCGACCTGGAGCACATCGTCACCTGCTCCGCCGTCGTGGACTCCTTGGACCATGTCAACACGCCCCCGGTGATCCTCTCCCTTGAGGCGGTAACCCCGCTCCCATGGCTCGCAGGCCAGGACATCGCTTTCTGCGGGATCGCGGCCGACAGCGAGTCGGGCGGGGAGGACGGACCAGGACTCATCCTCACATGGGACTGGGATGACGGCACATACTCCGTCGAGCAGTTCCAGCCCATCGAGAACGATGTCGAGGTGTTCAGCTATCCGACCCATGCCTGGACATACCCAGGGTACTACACGGTGACCCTCTACGTCGACGACTGCGAGGGGATCACCGTCTCGGCGGACTATCTGATCCTGATAGAGGAGGGCCAGCCGGGCAGGCAGGTCGAGTACAACTGGCACGGCATGTTCCAGCCACCTCTCGGCGACTGGTTCGACAAGAGATGGGAGTTCTACGGCAACTACGAGCCCCTCGACGACTCGGGCGTGAACATGTACAGGGTATACTACCCGTCCGGCAACTCGAGGACCTTCAGCATGATGTGGCTCGACTCGAACGCGTACAACGTGACCGAGATCAACATGGACTCCAACCCGCAGTTCCTTCCGTATCTGGGGACCGAGAGGGGTGGGCACGCGTCCCTGGACTGGTACATGTCATACCTCGACACCGAGAACCTGACGATGCGCTATCCATCAGTTCCGGCATACTGGGATGACGGATGGCTGGTGGGGCTGAACGGCGACATCTACCTCGACCAGCAGGCGGCAAAGGCGGTCCTGGGGATTGACAGCGCAGGACTGAACGACTTCGACTCGTGGTGGGCCGCCAACTCTGCGGCGGTCGAGACGGCCTACGCGGACTGGCTCGACTACGAGGCGAACTCGAGGTTGGACATCTACAACATGTACGAGTACTCGTTCACCATGCTCTACTTCGAGCTGACCGCGGAGACATACTACGACTACATCATACTCCACATCGACTCCGTGACCTGGGGGATGGAGTGCCTCATGGCCAGCTGGCTGAACGAGGCATACATGCCCACCGAATGGATGTTCGACTCGATGTACATGAGCGCTGGCATAGGCCCCGACGAGGCGTCCGTGATGGTCCACGCGACGGTCGAGAATGCGGTCTACGCCTCGGAGGTCCCGTGGGTCGGGACCCCGTGCTGGGTGTGGCAAGGCATGCTCGGCGACTATGTGCCTTCGACCCTCGCGCACCCTGTCTCCGACTTCGACGCATACGTCGGGCTGGAGTATCAGTGCCGGGACCCGGGCAGCTATCTCTACGGAGGGATGGTGCCGTTCGAATACACGCCTGGCTCGTTCGACCTCGGTGTCGACGACACGATGACCTTCGAGTGGCCCGCCGGCGACCAGATGTTCCTCCAGCCCCAGGCCTACGGATACACCTTGGAGACCTTCGGCGAGATGGAGGCAGTCTACAGCGAGCCCACAGTCACGGACATGCCGGGACAGGTGGCCGTGGACGAATCGTCCAGGACCGTCACATTCACCGGACCTATCGACTTCGAGGAGTGGTCGATGACACAGACAGCGCACGACTACCTGGAATCGGAGTGGGACAGGCTCGGCATCCTGCCGTACGGCATGCCCTACATGCAGTTCAGCCAGGCGAGCGACTCTGGGGATGTCGACTACGACTGCGTCCTGCTGGAGCAGTTCGACTCCTGGGAGACGCTCGACGCCAACTGGACCATAACCAACAACACCAACGGCCTGTTCGAGAACTGGTTCGACGTCGTGGACGGGAACCTGGTCGCATCTGACAACGGGGTACTGGTCTACTCCGACTACACAAGCTATGCCAACTGGACAGGACTTGTCCGGTACGACGACCGCCTGTGGGTGTCGTTCGACATCTACCTGCCCATGGACTACGACGAGAAGGACGGCTGGGCGGGACAGGTCTTCTATGTCGGACTGTTCGACGACGACGGGGACTTCGGCCTGCTCACGAGGTTCGTGATGGACACCAGCACCTATCCCAACGGCTTCGTATACTGGAGCGGGGATGGCACGATCAAGCAGATATGCCCGTTCACGGCTGGCTGGCACAGCGTGGACATCTGGATGGACAAGGCGGAGACGACCTGGACCGCCATATTCGACGGGGTCGCCTATCCGGGGCTGACCTATTCTCAGCCTCAGACGGGCCCGTTCGACCTGTCCAAGGTGTCGTTCATGAACGCGCTGCGCGAGGAGCCAGACACCATACTGGTGAACAGCCTCGGGATAACGAGGGTGACCTCGACGGCCGGGGAACTGAGCGACCCGCCGAGCGTGTGGGCCGATGTCTACCCGTACGCCGGCTCGAGCTACGACCCGTTCTACCTCTACGCATACTGCTACGATGACGAGACGCCCGTGGACCAGCTGCTCGTGCGCTGGGACTGGGAGGGCGACGGCGTGTGGGACACAGGCTGGACCACGGAGAAGTTCGCCTACCACTACTACCCGTGGTCGGGCGTGTTCTACCCATCGGTGCAGGTCATGGACGGGGACGGCCAGACCGGCTACTGGTCAGGCTACGTGATCGTGGACAACGCCCCACCCGTGGCAGTCGCAGGCGAGGACATAACAGTCCCGCAGTACAGCATGGTGACCCTTGACGGGACGGCCTCCTACGACGACGTGGGGATAGCGGCGTACAGCTGGGAGGTCTACGGATACTGGTACAACTGGTCGGACCAGCCGGTCGTCGATGTATGGTTCGACACGCCGGGGACGTACACTGCCGCTCTGACGGTCTGGGACCTCGCATGGAACTCGGGGACCGACTACGTTACGATAACGGTCGAGCCCGTCCATCTGGTCAGCGTCGACTCGAGCCTGAAGTCGGAGAACGTGGTCACCTACGTCTACACGCCGGAGACCGACGGCGCGTGGATCGCGAAGGTGCACAACGACGGGTTGAAGTGGCTGCTCATCGAGGTCTACGAGCTCGGCGAGAACGACAAGCTGGTCGGCAAGGACATGCTCTCGTTCAAGAACATGGGGGCATACCCCAGCGGGACCGTGCTCTCCGACATGTTCATGCTCGAGGGCAACACGTCCTATCTGATCAAGCTCACGCCTTCGGGGGACATAGGCACGCGCGCGATCGTCGAGGATGTGTTCATCTCGCTCGATTCGTACGCTTCCGCCGTTGAGGAGGTCGTGTCCACGAGGACATGGTCCGACGGATAGGGCCTACAGCCTTACGCGCTCGACGAACCTGCCCTGGCACGGGCTGCCCATGCAGACCTTCAGCGTCCGCTCCGCCGGGTCGATGAGCGTCGCGTAGTTCGTCTGCGACCTGTCGTCCTCCGGCAGCCTGGTGTCCGGGTGCCTGCAGATCGAGTTCGGGTGCCCGACATGGTCGCGCATCAGCGACTCGAGGACCTCCGGGGTGACGTCGCCGGCGCTGTGGTGCATCAGCTTGAGGGCGCGGTGGTAACGGATCACGGTGCTCGGCGCTCCCTCGATGCTGCGCTTCCCCTCGGGCCCGAAGGCGGTCTCGTACCGCTGCATCTTCGGGTCGACGTGGAAGTTCGCGTGGACGAGGAACCCGTCCGTGGGATAGAGTATCGCGTAGTCGGTCGCGGAGGCCTCGACGCAGAGTATCTCCCCGCTCGAGTGCGCGATGTTGAAGTTGTAGCTCGACCCCTTCGTGGGGTCGATGGCAGCCGTCACGGCCTCGCTGAGGTCTTTCGCCATCATGATCTTCGGCGCGACGAGCATCTTAGGGGTCCCGAGGCGCGTGTCGTTCTGATAGAGCGAGTTGCCCGTCACGCTGAGCCCTGCGGAGTTGACCCCGCTGATCCACTCGATCCCCGAGTGCGTCACGAAGGCGAAGGACGGCCCGGTCTTGGGCTTGAACTTGACCAGCGCGACGAAGTCCATGCTCGCGGGCCTCCAATCCTCCGTGTGGGCGGAATAGGTATGCCCGTCCGAGGTCGCATCCTGGTTCACGAGGACGTCGGTGCACTGGGCCTTCTCGTCCTCCGAGAGCAGAAGGTACAGGTCCTCGAACCTGACGCCGGCCCCCTCGGCGTAGCCCCTCACGAACTCCATGTAATCGGGGTTGTACGCGTCGGCGAACGGAAGGTGGGCCGCCGCATCCGAGGCCGCCTTGTCCCATCCGACCGGACCCTTGGCGAAGCGCGTCTTCGCATCGGTCATCTGTGCCTTGAAGGTCTTCTTGAACTTCTCCCCGGTCTTCTCACCCATGCTCCTGAACGAGCCGGACACGCTGAACTCGGGGAGGGGGAGGTCCCTCGACTTCGACCGCGGCATCCTTCCGGCGGAGAGCGTCCTCCGAGATAAACACTTCGACAGCGGTTGCGAGGTTTGACGACGACCAGATGCCGGTTCACCATTTTCAAGGCCAAACAGCCAGCACGAGAGTATAACAGCGAAAAGTGTATCAAGTGCCGAGACCCTTATGATTAGGGCCGGAGGACAGGCAATGGTGAGAATAGAGAAGCGCTCCGGCCGCTCGGAGGAGTTCAGCCAGGGAAAGCTGGAGGAGTCACTCCGCCGGGCGGGAGCGAGCACAGAGATCGCCAGGAGGGTCTCCGCAAGGGTCAGCCCCAGGGAGGGACAGTCCACCTCAGAGCTGAGGAGGGCCGTCGCCGATGAGCTGAGGAAGGAGGACCAGGCGCTGTCCGCGGCCTATGCGTCGACGAGGAGGTTGTCGGCGCGCTCGTCCACGCGCGCGAGCGCGGGAGTGGCGCACGTGCACGAGTCGCTGCTGAAGTCCTTGGACCTCAGCGCTGGGCAGACGGCACGCCTGAGGCTGGGCGGAAAGGAGGCCGAGCTCCGCCTCGAGAAGGCAGCCGACCTCAACCACGCCGAGATCGAGCTGAACAGCGCCGACCTCGAGAGGCTGGGCGCGCGCGAGGGCTCGAGACAGGAGTTCCGCATCAGCCGGTGACCCGAGACCGCTGGTAAACCCTTTAGACGAGACGACCGCCCCAAGGATGGGGGGACGGCCTTCTCGATTTGTTGCTGATAAGGATCACACTAGCAGAACAGCAGGCTGTAGACCATCTCGCAAGCGGCGAGGTAGACGCCGCCGATGAATATCGTCCGGACCGTCTTCGTCCTGAGTTTGGCGAGCCCCCAGGTCGATCCCACCAACGCCATGACGAATATCAATGGTGTGAGAACGAGTGCGAGGTCGACCTGCACGTCCACGCCCTCGCTGAACCAATACGCGGCGAAGGCTGCGGGCGTCAGGAGCGCGCCGACGAATGCGGAGGTCCCTATGGCCCTCCTTGATTCCATCTTGAATACGTACACCATGAGCGGGACGCTCACCACGCCCCCTCCGATGCCGAAGCTGCCTATCATGACCCCCGTGAACAGGCTGACCCCGACGCCAGCGATCCTCTGCCTCGTCGTGAACGAGGACGGCGTCGAGTGGTTCTCACCCCTCGCCTTGTAGAGGTCGTAGATCATCTTCGTGGCCACGACGAGCAGCAGGGTCGCGAAGCCGGCCTTCACGTACACCTCGTCCGCCGACGTGGTGAACATCACGCCGACCACCACACCGACGAGACCGCCCGCGACCAGGGTGAGACCGAGCCTGAAGTCGACCAGGCCCTTCTTGTTGTGGGTGTAGGTCGCGCTCACCATCGTCACGAACGCGAAGACGAGCGAGAGCGGGACTATCTCCTTCATCACGAGGCCCACGAAGAAGAGGTCCATGATCGGGACGTAGAGCTGGCCACCTCCCAGTCCCAGGTTGGAATAGAAGAACGCGACGGTGCCCACCAGGAGGGCGACGAGGAGGACGGTGCTGAGGCCGATGCCCCCGAAGTCCATGGTCTCGTCAAAGAGCGCGGCGTATTAAACACTCGCTCATGTACATCTGTTCGAAAACCCGACCTGCTTGATGAAACAGTTCCGAATAAGTCCTCGTGGACACTGAAAAACTACAAATACTTACATAGGATGTAGCAATTCCATCGACCCGCATAAGGAGGTGGGCCCACGAAGGTTCTCAGGGCTGACCTGACGACAGGGACTTTCAAGGACCAGGAAATCGCGAAGGAGGACCAAGTCAAGTACCTCGGAGGGAGGGGTCTCGCGGCCTGGATGCTCTATAGGGAGAACAAACCGAGGGTCGGAGCCCTCGACCCGGAGAACCGCCTGATCGTCATGACCGGCCCCTACACTGGGACCTTCGGGTCGTTCACCGGATTCTATAACGTCACGACCAAGTCACCACTCACGGGAGCGATCCTCTCCGCCCATTCAGGCGGCCACTGGGCGCCGTTGTTCAGGAAGACGGGGTACGATGGCATCGTGTTCACAGGGAAGGCCGAACGTCCGTCCTATCTGCTCCTCACCGACTCCGGCCCTGAACTCAAGGATGCATCGGACCTGTGGGGACGGGACGTGTTCGATACGATCCGGGCCCTGAGGACCAAGCACCCGGACACGAGGTCGATGGTCATCGGCCCCACAGGGGAGAGGAAGGCCCACTATGCGGCCATAATGAACGACATGCACCGGGCCGCGGGCAGAGGAGGCGTCGGCGCCGTCATGGGGTCGAAGAACCTGAAGGCGGTCGTCGTCCACGGGACGAAGGATGTCCCCCAGGCGGACCCCGAGAAGCTGAAGGAGACATTCAAGACCGCGACGGCCACGGTCAAGGAGAAGAGCCAAGCGTTCATGAAGTACGGCACCTCCATGGTCGTCGGCATAACCGGCAAGGCCGGGACCATACCGACCAGGAACATGCAGACGGCGTACTTCCCAGAGTTCGACAAGATAGGCGGGGACGCGCTCGTCAACGGACACGTGACGAAGAGCGTCGCGTGCGCCAGGTGCCCGCTCCACTGCGGCAAGGAGACGAAGGCGGAGAAGGACTACCAGGTCCGCACCGAGGGGCCGGAGTACGAGACTCTCGCCATGTTCGGGTCCAATATCGGCAACTCGAACATCGAATCGATCATCGCCGCCAACGACCTGTGCAACCAGTACGGCATGGACACGATCTCCTGCGCGGACACGATCGCCTGCGCCTTCGAGCTCTTCGAGAAGGGCATCATCAACGAGCAGGACGTGGGTTTCAAGCTCGAGTGGGGGGACCACCGGGCGATGGTCCGGCTGGTCGAGATGACCGGAAAGGGAGAGGGGTTCGGGAGACTCATAGGCGAGGGGACCAAGAGGCTGACCAAGAGGTACGGCCCCGAGGCGGAGAAGTACGCCATGAACGTGAAGGGGATGGAGTTCCCCGGGTACGATCCGAGGGGGATACAGGGGATGTCGCTGGCGTTCGCCACTTCCACTCGCGGCGCGTGCCACCTAAGGGCGACCATGTACGTCCCCGAGCTCTTCCAGGGAGTGCTCGACAGGTTCACTGTCAAGGGCAAGGCCCAGCAGCTCAAGGACTTCCACGAGCTGTTCACTGTGTTCGACTGCATGATACTCTGCAAGTTCGGCGCCAGGAACGCCTTCGCGAACAGCTGGGACCACATGGTCACGCTCGTGAACGCCGCCACAGGTTTCGGCTACACCGTCGAGGCGCTGAAACAGGTCGGGGCGAGGTCATGGACCATGGAGAGGCTCTACAACCTGCGGGAAGGGTTCACGAGGAAGGACGACACGGTACCCGACAGGTTCTTCACGCTGCCGATACACGACGGACCCTCGAAGGGCGCGGTCATCAACCGTGAGGATTTCGACAAGGAGATCAGCGCATACTACGCCCTATGGGGATGGACCGAAGATGGGGTCCCGACCAAGGAGTCACTCGACAGGCTAGGCATGACCCTGTGACCGTCCGACGGCGGTGTCGGACGGCGCTGTCGGACGCGCACGCGACATACTCAGAGGGCGCTACGTGCCCTCTGCGTGGGCTGAGGGGGACGGGCACAGGCGCTTCGGACCGCCGACCGAGGTCTGCTCGTAGGACCCGGGCGCCGTCCGCGGGATGACCGTGTTGCACGCAGAGACCATGGCCACCGTCGGGAAGGCCTGACTGACGCTGGCCCCGGAGGGCCAGCGCGCGTTATCACTTTCGATAGCCGGCCGGCCACACTTTATAAGGGCCCACGGGCCTTGCAAAGGATTGGTGGACCCTGTGATCGAGGCAGAAGGTCTTTTCAAGGACTACAAGAGCATCAGGGCGCTGAACGACGTGACCTTCAAGGTCGGCAGGGGAGAGATCTTCGGTTTCTTCGGCCCCAACGGGGCCGGGAAGACGACCTGCATCAAGGTCCTCTGCGGCCTCACCGCACCGACGGACGGGAGCGCATCCGTGCTCGACATCAGACGTCGCGAGGCACCCCATCCACGTCAGGGACAACATCGCGATACTCTCCGAGGAGAGCCGCTTCTACGAGGAGATGACCCCGCGGAAGTACCTCAACATGTTCGGCAAGTTCATGCTGCTGAAGAAGAACGAAAGGCTGAAGAACATCAACACCGCGGCCGACCTCGCCGACCTGCGGGGCTTCCTCGACCAGCGAATAGCCCAGCTCTCGCAGGGCCAGAGGCAGAGGGTCTCGCTCGCCAGGGTCCTCATGGCCGACAAGCCGCTCATATTCCTCGACGAGCCCTTCGAGGGCGTCGACATCACCCACAGGCGCGCCCTCAGGGAGCACCTGAGGAAGAGGGTCGAGGACGGCAACACCATATTCTTCACTTCACACAACCTGATCGAGGCGGAGCACATAGTCGACAGGTTCGCGTTCATCCACCGCGGGAGGCTCATAGCCATAGGCACCGCCGACGAGCTCAAGGAGAAGTACCTCGCGCCGTCGTACTTCCTCCATGTCTCCGACCCGCAGAAGGCGAAGGAGATGCTCGACCGCAGCCTCAGCCTCCAGGAGATCAAGGTCGTCGAGGGGAACGTGCATCTGACTCTCAAGAGGCGAGTGGACGCCCCCCAGGTCGCCAAGATCCTCGTCCAGGAAGGCATCGACCTCTTCGAGATGCGCACGATGGGTACGATGGAGGAGGTCTTCGAGCGCACTTCCAGGGGAGGTGCGGCCTGATGGCCCCGGACAGCGGAGTCGACAACGAGCTCCCCCCACCGCCGGAGGACCTCGCCGCCCACATCAACGACTTCAAGACGATCAAGACCGTCAAGTCGGGCCCGTCCGCGACGTTCAGGCGGGCGTTCACGATCTTCGAGAAGGACCTCAAGACCATGGCCAAGCACGGCCTGGTCAGCTCTGTCATCATCATGGTCTTCCTCGGGTTGATCTTCTACATCATGAGCTTCGCCATGAACGAGGCTGTGCAGTTCCAGCTCTTCGGCGAGGGCAGCGAGGACATGAACTACCCTGGAGCGACCGAGAGCAACCCGCCGACCGCTGTCGCAGGCGACGACCGGAACATAGAAGCGGGTGATACCGTCACTCTCGATGCGTCCGATTCGACGGACGATTCTGCATTGGTCTATTGGATGTGGCGGTTCAACGACGGCGGGGTCGAGGTCGAGCTCTACGGAGAGGTCGTGGAGTACACCTTCGAGGCCGTCGGTGTCTATGATGTCACACTCATGGTCGTGGATTCATCGTGGAACACTGCCGAGGACTCTCTCACGGTCAGCGTGGACCCATCCACCTCGGACAACGAGGCTCCCTGGATCAACGGCATGTCCGACATCAACATCCAGGCTGGCGACACTGCGACGTTCGACGGCTCAGCGGCCAACGACACAGTCGGGGTCGTCAATTGGACATGGACGTTCTACGATGTCTTCCAGATCGCGGCCTACGGGGAGACCGCGGAGTATCGCTTCGAGAACACGGGGAACTACTGGGTCGGCCTCACTGTCAGGGATGCGTCCGGCAACGTCGGATCCAACGGGATGAACGTCTATGTCCAGCCTGACGGCGAAGACTGGAACCCGCCTTACATCGGCTCCGTCGAGGAGGCGATCATGGCGACGGTCGGGCAGCCCGTCGAGCTCACCGCGACCGACGTCTACGATGAGGAAGGGGCCGTCGCCGCGCAGATGTGGTACATCAAGCACAACGGGACCTACACCGTGCTGAACGGCCAGACGGTCGAGTTCACGCCCGACGAGTGGGGCATGTACGAGTTCAGGTACCTCGCCAGGGACATGGCCGGCAACGCCCAGACCAGGGAGGGAGGCATCATCAGCATCCCGCTCGGGGTAGATGTCTCCGGTGCCGGGTGGACCGCCACGCCGTTCGACATGGACATCTCGTTCAACCTCCTGTCGTTCGCTTACGGGATCGCGCTGCTCTCCTCAGTCATATTCATAGGAGGCCTCTTCGCGAAGGGCTTCGCCCACGAGATACAGAAGGGGACGCTCAAGATCCTCTTCTTCGGGCCCATATCCGTGACCACGATGATATTCTCCAAGATACTCTACCCGATCATCATCGGGCCGGTCTTCATCTTCCCGCTCACGCTGGTCGCGATGTCGCCACTGCACCAGACCACGGGAGACATACTGCTCATCACGTTCGTGGCCTACATCCTAGCGGTGATCACGATGGTGGCAGCGGCCTACGGCTCGTGCCTGATATACCTCGGGACCAAGAGGATGGTCCTCAAGCCGACTGTCGTCTCGAGGATGTTCCTCTACTTCTCCCTGCTGGGGACTATGACCGTGTTCGAGTGGATGTCGTTCCTGTTCGACAACTGGTTCGCCACGGATGACTTCGGGAACATCTACAGCGACTACGGAGGCATCGTCGCGTTCCTATCCCCGTTCCACCAGGGAGGTGTCTTCCTGTCGAACGCGCTCACCGGGACCGCGCAGACGCCCGACTGGATCGTGTTCGCGGTGCCAGCGCTGCTCATCGCCCTCGGGATCGTCGCGTCGCACAGGCTCTATCCGGACCTCTTCTCACGCGAGTGAGGGACCTGTGAAAAAGTCTAAACGGCAGGTCGGAGATAGCCCCGGTGCTTGAAGGTCTGCATCCCCTGCACAGCGCCCGGTGGCCCGGAGACGGTCATCGCCACACCGTTCGAGGAGACCGATTTCCTGGACTACTATGAGGTCCACCCTGACGGGAGGTTCGAGCACCAGGCGCAGACGAGGAACTGCGGCGGAGGCACGTGCGTCGACCCCGTGGAGGCGATCATACACAGGGGCGTCGACAAGGTCGTCGTGACGACGCTCTCGCCATCATCGCTCCTGAGATTCCACACTGCCGGGATAGAGGTCCTCGCGACCGACGACCCCGCTGTCAGGGGCGCGCTCGACCTCCTCGCCAAGGGCGGGCTGAGGCGGATAACGATCGACCAGTACGCGCAGCTCGAAAGAATAAGGAAATGATTTTCGGAAGTGGTTTGCCGTCCGCGGTCAGAGCGAGTCGAACTTCGCCTTGTTCGCCATGTTCTCCTTGGCGAGGCGCTCCATGATCCTCGCCGCATCGTGCAGGAGGTTCTTGGCGGTCTTGGCGGAATCCAAGTAGAACCTCGCCGACGTCTCCTCGATCTTCGCAGAGAAGGCCGCCGCGCGCCTGGCGTCCGCGCCCTTGGGCACGTCGCAGTCCACGGGGTAGCTCTCCCGCTTGATGTCGGAGATCGGCTCCAGGACCATCTCGTTCAGCTTCTCCCTGCGGGTATCCTCTAGGAGCCGCAGGCGCTTCCTGTGGTTCTCGGCTATCGCCTTGAAGGTCGCGGACTGGGCAGCCAGGCCCGGTTCGGATGCGAGTTCCTCGTTGGCGATCGCGGCGACGCGCTCGAGCTCGAGCGCGAAGCGGATCACGGTGCCGAAGCTCGTGCATTCGGGGAACTCGCACTCCACCATCAGAACCACCTGGTGATCACTACCTTCCTGTCGGTGAAGAAGCTCACGGCGTCCTTCCCCTGACCGTGTAGGCTGCCGAAGAACGAGTCCTTGTTGCCCGCGAACGGGAAGAAGGCCATCGCGGCGGCGATGCCGATGTTCACGCCGATGTTGCCACACTGGGTCTTGTACCTGAAGTCGCGCGCCCAGCGGCCGTTCTGCGTGTAGATCGAGGCCGCGTTCCCGAACGGGCTGCTGTTGATGAACTCGACCACGTCATCCAGCTTCTCCATCCTGTGGAAGGCCACGACCGGCCCGAAGATCTCCTCCTTGGCGATGGTCATGTCCGGGGTGACGTTGTCGAACACGGTCGGCCCGATGAAGTGCCCGTTCTCGTATCCGGGGACCTTGATGTTCCTGCCATCCAGCAGGAGCTTGGCACCCTCGTCGACACCCTTCTGGATGTAGCCGAGCACCCTCTGCTTCGCGGCGCCGGATATGACAGGGCCCATGTTCGAGCTCTCGTCCAGTCCGTAGCCGACCTTGATGTTCTTGGACGCCTCGACGAACTTCTTCAGGAGCGGGTCGGCGATGTCGCCTACCCCGATCAGGTTCGAGCCTGCGAGGCATCTCTGGCCTGCGCAGCCGTAGAAGGACGCGAGCATGTTGCTCACGGTCTTGTCGAGCGCCGCGTCAGGCATGACGACCAGCGAGTTCTTCGCGCCGCCCTGCGCCTGCACGCGCTTGCCGTGCTCCCCGGCCTGCTTGTATATCCACTTCGCGACAGGGGTCGACCCGACGAACGAGACGCCCTTGACGTCCTTGTGGTTGAAGAACGTGTTGACCGCATCCTCCCTGCCGTTGACCATGCTTATGACCCCTGGCGGGAAGCCAGCCTCCTCGATCAGCTGGAACATGTACTGCGTCGTCAGCGGGACCTGCTCCGAGGGCTTCACTATGAAGGTGTTGCCCGTCGCGACGGCGTACGGCCAGAACCAGAACGGAACCATCCCCGGGAAGTTGAACGGGCAGACGGCCGTGAACACGCCGAGCGGGGTCATGATGACCTCCTCGTCGATGCCGGACGCGGCCCCGTCCTCCAGGTTGTAGCCCATCTGCAGGGAGGTTATCCCGGCGGCGACGTCGATGTTGTCTATGCACCTGCGCGTCTCGCCGCGGGCGTCGTCGATCGTCTTGCCCTGCTCCTGTGAGATGACCCTCGCGATGTTCTCGTACTCGCGCTCCATGATCGCCTTCAGCTTGAAGAACGGCACGGCCCTCTGTATGGGCGCCGTCTCCCTCCAGCCCTCCCAGGCCTCCTGGGCGGACTCGATGGCAGCCTTGGTCTCGTCCACCGTGGAGAGCGGCACCTTGGCGATGACGCCAGTGGTGGCCGGGTCCCTCACATCGAGCCACTTGCCCGTCTGCGAGTCGACCCACTCGCCGTTCACGAAGTTCCTGACCTTTCCATAGTCCTTCTTAACTGCAGGTAATACAGCCATCCTATCGAATCCTCGGTCCGTCCGCCTCGCACGGCGGAGAATCGGTTCAGGGAACGCGGCCGCGTGCGCCCGCGAGGCACATCGGGCTGCAACCCCCTATCGACTTTCCGCCGCCTTGTTCGGAATTCGTTCAGGTTTAGGGTCCAAAATCTGCAGATGAATCAGCAAATCCTGGCTCCGTTCGCGGGAATGTGCTCCCTCATATTATATGTTATGGTGCTGGAGGGCCCGGGAGAGCGTGCGACGTCACGCGCTCACATCACGTTGAGGCGCCTCTCCCATCGGTCCACGAGGGGGATGAAGCGCTTCCTAAGCTCGGGCCCGCCGACCTCCGCCTCCATCGCGGAGAAACCGTCGGCTATGAGGGCGAGCTCGTCTGCCGAAAGGATGTCGAGCGCTATGGGGAACACGATGGAATCCTCCTTCTGCATGTGAGGGACCAGGGTGCTGACATACTCCCTGCCGTGGTAGAGGATCTGTGACCTGACCTTCTCGTCGAACGGGACCTTGCCGAGTTCGGAGAGGGCGTGCGAGTGCGTGCGCCCCCGCGTGTGTTCCTCGATCATGATCCGGAGCGGCCCCACGTGCGGGGGGACGCCCTTCGACTCCAGCTTCGAGAAGAGCATGCGCTCCTCCTTCAGATGGTGGAGACCCTCCACGAACAGTATGGAGAACTCGGCGGCGTCGGAGATCGGGGACGGGTCCAGGACCTCTCTCCGCTCCATCCTGTTGAGACCGGCCCAGAGGACCTTGAACATCCTCTCTATGAGCCGGTGGTCCTCCCTGAGTTCGTCCATCGGGTTCATGGCACAAACCGCTAGGACAGATATGCCCCGGCGGGGTGATAATGTTTTTTCGATGGACGTCTCGAAGAAACATGGGAAAGGGTTGTGGAAAGGGGTTTCACCGGGACCGCCCGGTTCAGAGGCCAGCCTTCTTCGTCTCCTCGGTCATCGCCTTTTCGAGGATGTCGAGGCCCGTCTCGAGCAGGTCCTGCTTGATGATCAGCGGCGGGTGCAGCCGGATGACGTTGTTGTATGTCCCAGCCCCCAGGATGTACAGCCCCTTCTTGAAGCAGTTGAGCTGGATGTTCCTGACGAGCTCCGGGACCGGCTCCTTGCCCTTCTTGGTCTTGACGAGCTCCATTCCGAGCATCGCACCGATGCCGCGGACATCGCCCACGACCTCGAACTCCTCCTTCCACTCGCGGAGGCGCTTCAGCTCGACCCTGTTGATCATCTTCGTGTTGGGGAGCGCCTTCTTCGTGAGCTTGATGGCCGCGAGCGCGCCCGCGCAACAGACCGGGTTGCCTCCGAAGGTCCCGCCAAGGCTCTTCGGCGGCGGGGTCTTCATGATCTCCTCCGTGCCGGTCACGCCTCCCAGGGGCATGCCGAGCGACAGGCCCTTGCCGGAGACTATCATGTCCGGGTTGCACTTCCAGTGCTCGATGGCGAACATCTTGCCCGTCCTCCCGAAACCGGTCTGGACCTCGTCGTCTATGAAGACGACGCCGTTGTCGTCGCAGGCTTTCTTGACCTTCTCCCAGTAGCCAGGCGGCGGGTTGATGAAACCGCCCTCGCCCTGGATCGGTTCCCCGACCAGCGCGCAGACGTCGCCCTCGAGGGGCCTCGTCTCCATGACGGTCCTCAGCGAGTCGACACAGGCCAGGTTGCAGGACGGGTGCTCAAGTCCCAGAGGGCACCTGTAGCAGTAGGCGAAATCGACATGCTGGACGTACGGGACGAGCGGGTGGAAGCCGTCCCTGTAGGGCTTCTCCTTGCCGGTCAGCGAGATGTCCATGAAGGTCCTGCCGTGGAAGGATGTCTTGTAGGACATGATCCACTTCTTCTTGTTGTACGACCTCGCGATCTTGAGCGCGTTCTCGATCGCTTCGGACCCGCTGTTCAGGAATATGCTCTTGGTCATCTTGCCAGGGCATATCTTGGCCATCTGCTCGCAGAGTTCGATGTACGACTCGTACGGAGAGACCATGACGCAGATGTGTATGAACTTGTCAAGCTGGTCCTTGCACGCCTTCACCATCTCGGGGGCCCTGTGGCCGCAGTTGTGGACCCCGATGCCCGAGGTGAAGTCGAGGTAGACGTTGCCGTCCACATCCTTCATGAACGGGCCCTCGGCGTACTCGAGCGCTGCGGGCAGTCCGATGGCCACTCCGTCTGTGACGCACTTCTCCTTTCTAGCCATTATCTTCTTGGACTTGGGTCCCGGCGGCTCCACCACGATCTTCGGACCCTTCAGGTTCCATTTCTTGCTGGTGTTCAAGGTATCATTCTCCCCTGTTGAGTAAAACGTTGAGTGGAAGGTGTTTGGGAGGGAAGGAGGTTCACCTCTCCTTCTCGATCTCGCGGATCGACTCCTGCAGCGCATCCAGGCCGAAGTCCATCTGGTCCTGGTTTATGATGAGCGGCGGCGCGATCCTGAAGGAGCACGGTCCAGCCCCGATGGCCACGACGCCCTTCTTCCAGGCCCGGTGGATGATGTCATGGGCGAGGTCGCCGCCTGGCTTCTTCGTCTTCTTGTCCTGGACGATCTCGACACCGATCATGAGGCCTTTGCCCCTGACGTCGCCGACTATGTCCGAGGTCTCCATGAACTCGCGCATGCGCTTCATGGCGTACTCGCCCATCCTGGTCGAGTTCTCCATCAGGCGCTCCTTCTCTATCACGCGGATCGTGGCGAGCGACGACTCGCACGCCACGGGGGTCCCGCCCAGGGTCGTGCAGTGCGACCCGGCGTCCCAGTCGAATATCTCCTCGCGGCCAATCGTGGCGCCTAGTGAGATGCCTCCTCCGAGCGCCTTGGAACTGCAGATGAGGTCGGGCACGACGCCCCAGTGCTCGATGGCCCACCACTTGCCGGTCCGGCCCATGCCGCACTGGACCTCGTCCACGCCGTAGAGGATGCCGTACTTGTCGTACAGCTTCTTCAGCCTCTGGTGATACTCCTTCGGCGGGACCACGTATCCACCCTCGCCCTGTATGGGCTCGATGAGGGACGCGGCGACCTCGTCCGGCGGGACGAACTTCTTGAGCACGAAATCCTCGATGAAGTCGACGCACCAGTAGTTGCAGTCCGGATAGGTCATCTTGTAGGCGCACCTGTAGCAGTACGCGTACGGCACGTGGTAGACGCCTGGCATCGTCGGGAAGTATCTGGCCTTCTGGACGATCGAGCTCGCGGTGAAGCTGAGCGCGCCCATCGACCTGCCGTGGAACGCCCCCGTGTACGCCATGAACAGCGGCCTCTTCGAATGCCATCTCGAGACCTTCGCGAACGTCTCGATGCTCTCCGCGCCGCTCCCGCTGAAGAACACCTTCTTGGTGAACTTGCCGGGAGTGATCTCGTTGAGCTTCTCGGCCAGCTGCACCGCGTACCTGTAGTAGAAGTCGGTATAGCTGTAGTGGAGCAGCCTTGCTGACTGGTCCCGTATCGCCTTCACGACCTCAGGGTGACAGTGCCCGACGTTCATGGCGCCGAGGCCGCTGTTGAAGTCGACGTACTCGTTCCCGTCGACATCCTCTATGATGCAGCCCTTGCCCTTCTCCACCACCATGGGATAGTAGTAAGGCCTGTTGTAGGGCGACAGGACCTTCTTGTCCCTCTTCACCCACATCTCGGCCTTCGGTCCCGGCGGCTCGCACACTCTTTTCAAAGAAACCTTGTTCTTTCGCTGTTTATTCAATATACCCCTCTTTAGGGCGCTTCGCACGTCAACGCGCATCACATAGTTTAGACTTTCTCTTAGTACGGGACCGACGCAGAAAGGCTTTATCCGAGCAAAGTCGCATGGCCTCGCGAGATGCCAACCCTTCTCATCAGGTACGGAGAGATCGGACTCAAGAGCGCCAGCGTTAGGAGGAGGTTCGAGAACTCCCTCGAGCAGGACATACGCAGGAAGCACGTCCTCGCCAAGGTCCCTTGCCTGGTCACATCGGCCAGGGGGCGCATCTATGTGGATTCCGACGACTGGAGGAGGAGCTGCGAGCTGCTCTCGCGGACCTTCGGAATCGTCTCCTTCAGCCCCGCGACGCGGGTGACGAGCGAGCACGGGCAGCTGATGAAGGACGTGGTCGGATTTGCGGAGCCTCTCCTGACCGAAGGCGCGACCTTCGCCGTCAGGGCGAGGAGGACGGGGAACCACCCGTACACGAGCCAGTCCCTCGCAGGCGACCTCGGCTCGGCGCTGCTCGATGCGTACGGCGGAAGAGGGATCAAGGTCAGGCTCGACGACCCCGATGTGGAGGTGCTCGTCGAGGTCAGGGAGAGGCAGGCATACCTGTTCAGCTCGTCGTTCCCGGGCCCTGGAGGAATGCCGAAGGGGACGCAGGGGAAGGTCCTCTCGGTCCTCGATTCGCCCACCGGGCTCGCGGCGTCATGGTTGCTCATGAAGCGCGGCTGCACAGTGGTGGCATGCTCCGACGACAAGGGACTCATCGATGGGGTGCGCGCATGGGACGCGGACCTCAGGACCACTCAGGCCGAGGAGGACCTGTTCTCGCTCGCGAGGCGGCATGACTGCATGGGAATCGTCCTCGCGTGGAGGCTGGACGACCTCACCCACCGCGGCCCCCCGAAGGGAGACCTCCCGGTGTTCTATCCGCTCGTTGGCATGACAGATGATGAGGTCCGCGCGCTTATGGAGCGTGTCCGGTCCTAGGTCCCCTTCCTGTTGTGCGCCCTCAGGGACGGCCTGACCTTCTCCGCACCGATGCCCCTGGTCCTGACGAGTGCCCTGCCCTTCTTGCCGGCCGGCGTCAGGCCCCTGATGGCCCGGTTGGTGTGCTTCGCGGAACATATCCAGTTGATCTTCGGGTCGCTCTTTATCACCGGGTGGTTGGGGTCGACCAAGATGGTCTCGAACCACTTGTGCTTGCCGTCCTCCCCGACCCAGTACGATGCGAGCACCTCGAGGTTCGGGTAGTTCTTCGAAGCCCTCTCCTCGGCGATCCTCTGGACGTTCTTCCTCATGGTGATCTTGAGTATACCCTTCCTCTTCGGCTTGCGCCCCTTCCGGATCCTGTGCTTTCTCAGTCCGCCCTTCCTGACCTTGACGCGGACGATCACGAACCCGGGCTTGGCCTTGTATCCGAGGGCGCGGGCGCGGTCGAGCCTCGTCGGCTTCTCGACGCGGACGAAGGTCTCCTGCTGGCGCCAGTCGATCAGGCGCTGCCACATGAGCTTCTTCATCTCGGGGCTGTCCGGCGCCTTCCACGCCTCGCCAATGTAGTGGTAGAATCCTCTTGAGCCGCCCTTCTTCTGAGCGGGCTTCTGTTCTGCTGTCACGGGGGCAGCGGCGACAGGTGCCACGACCTGCTTCGCTGGCTCCGTCTTCACCTTGCGCTCCTTCTTCGGAGCATCCTTCACATCATCAGCCATCATGATCAACTCTCAGCCGTTTGCGGGTTCACGCCGAAGCGCACATCCCCCTGCGAGACCGGTGATGGTCTCGCCGCTGTGGAAGCAAGGAAACGAGTACCTTTATATAAGTCTGTTGGGGCGAGTGGACAGGGCGCCTTGACGAGAGGGATGCCCATCTGGCAGGTGCCGCGTCGTACGACATGGCGCACGCGACATGCATCTGGTCGCATCCCGGTTGTGGGCATGGGACGTACATAAACATATGCACCGAAGTCAGAATCGTTTTCGAGAGCCACCCCGCAACGCGTTAATACCCTGAGTCCCAGTGATGGAGCAGCCTATCCCAAAGGTGTGGACGATATGGTGAAGATACAGAAGGCAAACGGGTCCCTGGAAGAGTTCAGCCGCGTGAAGCTGGAATCGTCGCTCGTCATGAGCGGCGCGTCGAAGGAGACCGCCAAGAAGGTGGCCAGCAGCGTCAGGCCTCTCGAGGGGATGAAGAGCGAGGAGCTCAGAAGGAGCGTCGCCGCGGAACTCACCAAGGAGAGCGCATCTCTCTCGTCCGCGTATTCGTCGACGAAGAAGGCGCAGACCAGGGTGGTCGCAGACCTCGCGTCGGGCGTGGCCAGGATGTCCGGCGAGCAGATGGCTGCACTCGGCCTGAAAGCGGGGCACAGCGCGACCCTGCTTTTCGAGGGCAAGAGCCTCGAGGTCAAGGTCGAGAAGGCGGCCGGTGCGGCCCACAGGGACGTGATGGTGAGCAAGGCGGACCTGCAGAAGCTCGGTGCGAGGGAAGGCTCGCGGATCGCGGTCAGGTCCGAGGCGCGGCGATAGGCCGCGTCACATGAAATCCTCTAAACTCAGCCTCTTGTCGGTCTTCTTAGGGCCGACGGAGGCCTTAGCATCTCTTTTCACTTCGAAATCGTTGTCCTTGAGAGTCGACTGCTGAACGCCCGAGAGCAGGGTCTTCTCGTCCCATCCGAAGGAATCGGTCACGCGCGCGATGGTCCCAGCGAGGCGGGTGGCGTAGTACTTGTAGTCCGGCTTCGCCGTGAACTGCCGGCCCTCGACCCACGGTTCGACCTCCGCGGGGGACCTCTTGCTGTTCGTGACGACCCAGGAGACCTTCATCCCGGGCATGACCTCGTATCCGAGCTCCTTCAGCTTCCTCGCGACGCGCACGTTGACCATGCTGTCGCTCGACTTGTACTCGCTCTCGTCGCGGACCGACCGCGAGATGACCAGCCTCGACGGGTCGACCTTGCCGGACATCAGCTCCTCTATGACCTTCCTCGTGTAGGTGACTGCCCCGGGGTTGTCGCCGTCGAGGATCTTCTCGAACACGGCCTGCAGGGTCTCGCTCTGGAGGTCGAAGGAGTCCGTGCGGCGCATCTCGTAACCGCGCACGACCATCTCCTTCCTCGGCCAGACCATGCGGCCGACGTACCGCTTCTTCATGCCGTGTGAGAAGAACGGCTCCATGACCTTCTCGAACTCCAGGATGATGTCCCCCTTGGAGTAGCGCTCGGCGATCTGCTGGCCGAGCTTGATGGACTGCTCGAGGTCCGGGTGCGGCGAGAGGAAGAAGACCGAGTCGGTGTCGGAGTAGATGACCTTCAGGTCCTCCCCCTCGAGCTTCTTGATGAGGTCCTTCGTCGCCTCCCTGGAGAAGGCCGTGATGCTCGCGCCTATCCTCGGGTCGGTGAACCGGTAGAACGCGGAGGCGAGCACGCCGTAGAACGAGTTCATGAGGATCTTGATCGCCTCCTGGAGGCCGTTGTAGTAGTCCTTCTCGTCAGGGGTCGGGGCCTCTTTCATGGCCTTCTTGGTCGCGGCCCTCTCCCGCATGAGGTCCGCCAGGATCTTCGGCAGGAGCCCCTCCCTGACGGACCGGTCCAGGAACCGCGCGCCGGTCGGGGACACAATGGTCCCGCTAGGGTGGAGAGTGGTGAAGCAGATGTTGTTGAATATGATCTGGCTCGGGTACATGCTCCTGAAGTCGAGGGTCAGGACCCAGTGGTACAGGCCTGGCTCCATCTCGTGCACGTAGCCGCCTTCGATGGTCTCGGCATCCCCCTCCGTCCTGAGCGTCATGGGGACGGCGACCCCGTTCCGGTCCGCCTGCCGTATCAGGATGGAGTCGATCAGCTGGGAAGTCGTCCCGCTCACGACGTCGTCCATCGGGAGCTTCGACACCGCGGCCAGGTCCATGCCACGCTGGAGGATGGATATCTTCTCGAGTATCTTCGCCGCGAGCGAGGCGTCCTGCGTGCAGTACCTCATGACCTTCTCCGGGTCCGCGGCCCACTCATCGTCCATCTTCTTCGGGTCGACGTCGTGCTTCTCCTCGCCGAGGAGGAGCTTCGCGACCGCGTTCAGGGTCTCCTGCTTCGGCTTCAGGACCTTCTTGACGGACCACCAGGCGTCGACTATGATCCTGCCCTCGGTCCACCAGAACCGGTTGTTGTACTGCGACAGCGGGCCGGGGTAGCGGCCCCAGTCGAGCTGGCCTAGCCTCAACGCCTCCGCCCTCTGCATGAGCTGGGGTATGTCGAACCCGTCGATGTTGTAGCCCGTGATCACGTCCGGGTCCTCGTCCATGATGAGCTTCGTGAACCCGGTGATGATGTCGCGTTCGTCTCCGGAGAACTGCCAGGAGCGCTCCTCCCCGTCCTCCCTGAGCACGCAGCACAGTGCGAATATCCTGGGCGCCTTGAGCGACGTCTCGATGTCGAAGCTGAGGACCTTCAGCTTCGGCCTGAACGGCTTGATCTCCTTGAAATCGGCCCGGTCCTTGACCCTGACGGCGATGTCGGTCCTGTAGCGTGGGTCCTCGAACTCCTCGCCCGTTACGCTGATGCACGAGCCGAGGTCGAGGTCGTAGATGAACCTGAAGTGGAACGGTATGTCGGCCGCGAGGACCGTGCACCTGGCCATGATCGGCCTCCGTATGTCGGGCACGAGCCAAGGATACGTTACGGTCACGCGCTTGCACTTGTGCGGCTCGCCCTTGTAGAGGAGCTCGCAGTCCTCGATGCGTCTTGATCCGCGTGTCGGTGGACATCATCTCGACGACGTCCGGAGGCGGGTCGGCGACGAAGAAGTAGGGCTCGAACCCCGTGTGGGCGACCGTGATGGACCGTCCCGTCCGGCGTCTTCCCGAAGAGGTGGACAGTCAGCACCTCGTCCACCATCGAGTAGGACGCCCCTACAAGCCTTATGTCCCACTGCCCCATCCGAATCAAACCCTTGCGACTATCTTGATCACGTCGCCGTCCTTGACCACGTGGTCATGACCTATCGTCATGTGGGTCTTGCCGTCGATCGCCCTGATGAAGTTGTCACCCAGGTCAGTGTGCACCTTGAACGCCATGTCCTTCGCGTTGATCCCCTTCCGCATGAGGAACGCGTCGGGCAGGACCCTGCCCTGCTTGTCGGTCCACTTGTGCTCGTCCTCGACCGGGTACACGACCATCATGTCGAGGACGTTGTAGACGACCTTCTCCAGGACCTCCTGGACCCCGGTGGAGCGCTGCGCCCCGAGCCATGCTCCCATCTTGTCGAGCGCGCCGAGCTGGTTGGCGTTCAGCTTCGACCTGTCGGCGATGTCGAAGTGGTCGTTGCCCGGCACGTACTGGATGAGCCCCGCCTTGCTCGCGCGCCTCATGGCGAGCTCGAACTCCGCGCTCGTGGCGACCATGGGGTGGCCAGTGGCCTTCAGCCGCTCCAGGTTCTCAGGAGGGGCGATGTCCGCCTTGTTCGCCGCGATGATCATGGGCTTGGCGATCTTCTGCAACGCCTGGCAGAACTTCAGCAGCTCCGCATCCTCCCAGAGGGTCGGGTCCGTCTCTATCGCAGACACGCGGAGCGCGGCCAGCACCTGGGGCTCCGTGATTGAGAGGCCGGTCAGCCTCTCGACGAGCTGCTTCTCGATCTTCACGCCCGCAAGCTTCGCCTGTCGGGCCATCTTGATGAACTGCTTCTCGAGTATGCCGTGGATCCAGTACGATATCTCCCGCTCCAGGAAGTTGACATCCATGACGGGGTCGTGCGTGCCGATCCCCACGGGGTTCCCCTCGAAATCCGTCCCTCCGCTGGCGTCGACGACATGGATGAACGCATCGGCCTGCCTCAGGTCATCCAGGAACTTGTTCCCCAGGCCCCTTCCCGCGTGCGCGTCAGGGACGAGGCCCGCGACGTCGAGCACCTCGATCGGGACGAACCTCGTGCCTCCCTCGCATATCGAGTTGTTGGGGTTGCACGGCTTCCCGAACGCCACATGGGGGCACGGGCTCCGCACGTAGCCGACGCCCTTGTTCGCTTGGATCGTCGTGAACGGGTATGATGCAATCTGAGCGCTCGCCAACGTGAGGGCGGAGAAGAACGTGGACTTGCCGACGTTCGGCTTACCGACTATACCAACCAGCATTGGGCTCCCCTGGGGCTCAATGAAGGTATGCATAGAAAAAGCACGTGGTCGGGGACGCGCTCGGAAAGTCGTCCTGGATAAACTGACTTATACGCGTCATCCGATGCTCCTTTCCATGGAGACCGCCATCATCCTTTGTGAGGACGGGCTAGGCAGGATTCGGGGCAAGACAGCAGCCGGGCTTCTCAGACACTCCCTGAGGTTCCAGATCCAAGGGGTGGTGGACAGCACGAAGGCCGGGAAGGACGCCGGAGAGGTCCTCGACGGGATGAGGAACGGGATCCCGGTCTATGCCTCCGTCAAGGAGGCTATCACGAGATCCAGCCCGAAGCCCGAGTGGATCATCGTGGGTGTCGCGACTGTCGGCGGCATGCTGCCGCCGGAGTTCAGGGCGCCTCTGAAGGACGCGATGGTGAACGGCGTGAGCATAATCTCGGGCCTGCACGAATGGCTCGGGAACGACCCTGAGTTCAAGGCACTGGCCGAGAAGCACGGCGTCAAGGTCGTCGACATCCGGAAGGAGCCTCCGCTCGACAAGATGCACTACTACAGGAACCTCGCCGCCAAGATGGACTGCGTGAGGATACCCGTGCTGGGCACCGATGCGGCGAGCGGCAAGAGGACCACCGCGGTCATACTCACCAAGGAGATGAACGCCAGGGGGATCAAGACAACTTTCGTCGCGACCGGTCAGACCGGCCTGCTCCAGGGCTCGAAGTACGGCATACCTCTCGACGCGATCAGAGGCGACTACGTCGTCGGGGAGCTCGAGAACGCCATCAACATGGCATACGAGAACGAGAGACCCCAGCTCATCATCGTCGAGGGGCAGGGCGCGCTCAGCCACCCCGCGTACGTCACTGGCTCGAGGACGATCGTCATGGCCTCGGCCCCATCCACCGTCGTCCTGCAGCACGCACCTGGAAGGAAGTACAGGAGCTTCCACGCCGACGAGCTGCACATCCCGAACGGGACCATCGACCGCGAGCTGGAGCTCATACGCGTCTACGCCCAGACGGACATAGTCGGCATCACGCTCAACCATGAGAACATGACGAGGGAGCAGGTCGAGGAGCACATCAGGGAGTACGAGACGAAGTACAAGGTGCCGGTCGCGGACGTCCTCGTCGACGGTCCGCGCAAGATAGCCGACGGGATAGTCAAGCGGTTCTTCTGACGGACCGTGAGAGATCCAGCACCGCGTCGGCGAGCTCGCCGATCTGCTCGGGCGACAGCTCCTCCGGCCTCCTCTCGGCATGAGGGAGCCCCCGGAGCGTCTCGGCATCGATCCCTCCGACCAGGTCCGACACGGCCGGGTCGCGGGCGAGCGAGTTCGAGATCATCTTCCTCCTGTGGGAGAATACCGCCTGAGTGACCCTTATGAAGACGTCGGCGTCCTGGACCTTGAACGGCGGCGGCCGCGGGACGAGCCGCACGACGCAGGAGTCGACCTTAGGCTGCGGCCAGAAGAAGTGTCGCGGGATCCCCATGACGATCTCGCACTGGGCCCTGAAGTACACCCCCACCGACAGGCGGCAGTAGTGGTCGGTGCCAGGCTTGGCGACCATCCTCTCTGCGAACTCCTTCTGGACCATCAGGACCGCGACCTTGAAGCCCGCGTCGAGGAGCTTGAACGTGATCGGGGACGAGATCTGGTACGGGAGGTTCGAGACGACCTTGTCGAACTCAGGAAGGAAGGCCTTGACGGCGTCCGCGTGCAGGACCGTCACCCTGTCACCGAACCTCCTTCCGAGGAACTTCACGAAGACATCGTCGGTCTCGACCGCGGCGACCTTCGCACCGGCCCTCACGAGCTCGTCGGTCAGGTTGCCGATCCCGGGCCCTATCTCGAGGACACGGTCACCTGCATTCACATCGGCGTGGCGGACCATGTCGCGCAGAACGGAGTCGTTGAGCATGAAGTTCTGGCCCAGGTGCTTGTTGGGCCTCTTCCCGAGAGATTCGAGAACGGCCTTGACCTCGTCAGCCCTCATCGGAACGGCCGCCGCTCACCGCATGACGAAGAGGCGGTACTTCTCGTCAGGGTTCTCGAGCTCCTGCTCGATCCTCTTCGCTAGGTGCTTCTCGATCTGGTGCGCCATCGGGACCCGCTTGCTGACCTCGTCGAGGCTCGTGAACGGGCCCTTCTTGCGCTCCTCGATGATGCCCCACATGGTCTTCTTCCCGAGCCCCGGGAGGAGCTCGAGCATGTGGAACCTCGTGGTTATCGCCTGGGCCTCGTTGAAGAACCTCACGAACCTCTGCTCCTGGGCCCTTATGACCGCGATTATGACGAACTGGAGCTCGCTCTGGGCGGCGTTGGTCAGCTCGTTGAAGCTTATCCGCCTCTTGACATGGAGGATCTCCTGGCGCATGTCCAGGTCCTTGCCTATGTAGATCCTGTCCCCGACCTGGAGCTTCGCGTCCATCTTGGGCACGAGCTCGAAGAGCTTGAACTGGTCCTCGCCGAGGGCGTACGCCACGGGCTCGCGCTTGAACATCTTCTCGTCAGGCAAACCGTGTGGCAAATAATCCAATATCCTGGCGTAGTCCTCCACCGACAATCCCCCCTGCGAAGTATATCTGTATCTGTCAGAGATACTTCTGTACTACGCTAAGAATCTTTTCGACGTCCTTCTTCTCCACCGCCGAGCGCTCCTTCGCGAATATCGCCCGGATGTCGTCTGGGTGGTTTGGCAGGATGTCGGCGATCTTGACCGCGTTGATCTCGGAGACGTAGCCGAGCTCGGTCAGCTCCTTGACGAGCTTCTTGGCCTTCTTGGCATCTATCCTCGAGAAACGCTGGCAGTGCTCGAGCGCGAGCCTCTGCTCCGGCGTGAGCTCACCCTCCTTCTGGCGTTCCTCGATGATCTCCTTGACCTCCGCGAGGGTAGCTACCTTCTTGTCCTCCATGTGAACCACCTGCTTGAAACGGACCTACTTGATCCTCTTCATGTGCTGGGGCCGGATTATGATTTCCTTCCTCTTGCCCCCGTCCATGATCTCGAGCAGATAGGCCTCGCCCCTCTTGCCGAAGACCGTGCCCGTGCACCCTTGGAACTTGACCGACGCCATCCCCTTGTGGACGCTCGGGTCCAGGTTGATGGCGGCCTTGTCGCCGACCTCGAACTTCTGGAACGCGTGGGTGATCGGAGAGAGCCCTCTCTGCCTCGGCCTCTTCTGCAACACGTTCCGCGTTCTGCGCCTCACGCCTTTGGAAGCCTTCACCATCTGTTCACGCCCCCTTGTCGTCTATCCTTATCACATCGAGCTCAAGCACCTGGCAGGGCACTCCGACGATACCGGCCACGTTCGGCTCGGTACGGCCCTGGTCCCCGTGCATCAGTTCCTTGATGTACGTCCCGGCGTCCGCCTCGACCACGAGGACGGCCTCGAGACCGTCGATCGACTCGACCTCCACACGCCTGACGCTCCGCATCCTGTCAAGGTCCGCCCTCCTGTGAGCGACCCTGTTCGGAGTGTGTTGACGTATGGGTTTTTGCGTCAATATATGAACTATGTCTTTAAGCTTTCTGTCGTCGAACTCCTGCTGGAACCGTATCCTGACCCTGTAGGTCTTGGGACTGGCGGCCTCTTTGATGGCCTGCATCTCCGACCTCTTGGACGGCCTCAACCCCTCGATCTCGATGACCCCTTTGGCCTCCGAGTTGACCTCCGCCTCTATGGCGGCCAGGTCCAGGGTTCGTATCCGAGGCTTCCTGACCTCGACCGAGAAGGGCCTCCCGTTGCCGAGCATCCTCGCGTCGATGTCCTCCCGGCCCATGCCGTGGAAGAAGTCGTCCGTGGCCTCGGCGTGGCGCATCACTATGGGGCCGATCAGGTCCTGCACGCTGGTGTCGTACATCCTGCCCTTCCCGCCACACCTGGGGCATCCCTTGCCCCTGCACTCCCTGCAGGGCCACCTCGTCTGTGGCACGCCCCTCTGGAACTTCCTGTAGCGGCCGTACACGAACAGCGGCGATACCTCGATGGTGACCCTGTCGAACATGGAATCGACCAGGAAGACCATCTCGGGGTTGGCGAAGTCGACCGTCCTTCCCAGCTTCCTCTCTACGGCCTTCCCGACCTCACGGTTGAGCTCCGACTTGACGGACTCGGTCTCCGACGCCCCTGCCTCGACCCACAGCTGCTCCTCGCGCTCGAGGAGCTCCGGGTCCACCTTGGTCCCAACGAGGAAGTTGGAGAACTCGTAGCCTTCCGACGCCCTGACGGCCAGGTCGGAGAACTTGTCGACCTCGGTGAAGAGCCCCCTGCAGAGGGAGCACTCGGTCTCCGCGGGCGCAGCCGGGGACTCGGGCCCCAGGGACATGCGGACCAAGAGCCCGCGCTGGTCGTTCGAGAGCCCCCTGGAAACCGTTGCGAAAAGCCTTCCAAGGCAGTGGTTGCACAGGGGGCGTCCGAGCGCCTTGCCTGCGATCTCTAGCCTGACGGACATGGTTTGTAGCCATCTGGAGGAGGACTGAGTATATATCGCTTACTGGGATGGCGCCAGCAAACCATTATCCGCCATCGCCCGAATCGTGGAGACGAGCGTCGCATGACCACGACCGGAGCCCCTCCGCCATCCACGCCGGACGACCGACCCAGCTTGAGGGCGATCAACCCCAACAGGAAGAAGCACAAGAGGGAGTTCTACGAGGAATGGCCGTGGTTCGGGTTCCCGCAGGCGGAGAGGATACCGTGGAGCTTCTGGGCATGGGTCGGGCTGCTGACAGGCCTGGCGATTCTGATCATCGCCTGTTTCGCGACCATCCACCCGTTCCTCGCCCTGTTCCTGGTCTTCGTCACCGCGGCCGTCGCCGCCCTCCCGTTCACAATGCTCAAGATGGACAGGATATGAGCCCGAGGTCGCCAGCTCGACGGCCGTGGCGCCCGGAAGGCCGACGCAAGGGTTAATACTGGCAATGGATTCTACGGACACGGGCGAGGGGGGATCCGGTCACGCATACAGGGTCTGACGGCTGGAGCCGTCACGGCAACAACAACATCGACTCGGGTGCGGGCGGCATCGGCCTGATGCTGTTGGGGGGCATGATGGTCTTCGGCGGGACCATGTCATTCGCGATGGCGTCGATGGTCGCCTCATCCAGCCAGTTCTTCGCCGATAGCGGCGTGCCGGACATCGCCCGCATCATGGGCGCTGGAATGGTGATATTCGGCCTCATCCTCCTGTTCTTCGGATACAGGCTGTGGAAGAGGGACGAGAAGAAGGGCGCCGCCGTGGCCAACGTGCCGCCACCGTATGAGCCGCAGAGGCAACCCAACCAGACCGTCGAGGTCATCAAGGTCCGGTGCACGTACTGCGGGACCCTCAACCATGTGAGCGACGCCGCATGCAGCTCGTGCGGCGCCCGTCTGTGAGACCGCGGTCAGGCGCCGACGCACTCCAGCTTGTCCTTGCAGAAGTCCCATAGGGGCGCGTCGTCCTTCCTGAGGACGGTCCCGGACCAGCTGGCGAGTGCGGGCTTGAGCGCGTGGAAGGCCTTCTCGATCTTGAAATCCACCAGGGTGGAGTCGTAGACGAGGTAGTTCACGAACACGGCCGATCCCCGGACCTGCTCCTCCTCCAGCGCGAAGACCACCCTGACGCGGTCCTCGCCCTTGTGACTGAACATCTCGGCTATGAGCGCATGTGCCCTGCCGTAGTTCCCGCCCAGCTCGATCCTGTCGAGGCTCCTGAAGTCCACGGCCTCGTTCAGCATCCACCTCATCTTGCCCTCGTAGTTGCCCATCGAGTACTGCGACGGCGACATGGAGAGTCTCTGGCCGGTCTCTATGGCGAACCGCGTCCACAGCCTGAGGAACATGTGGGCGACGAGCTTCATCGCGCGCTCGTGCTCCGTTGACGCCATGATGTCGTGCGTCTGAAGGTCCGACATGTCAGCGTCGACGGCCTTGGTGAATTCCTCGGGCATGGTGCCGACTGAATCGGAGTGGGTGTATATCAAATCGTGCCGGGGTCGGATGCTCAGAAACCCATGCCATCGATGCGGATCTGCGCGCGCCTGCCCTCCAGGAACTTGTACACGGCCGAGTGCTCGCTGCCAGATAGGAGCATGTCTATCGCCCTCCGGGCGACGTCGACCTGGAGCCCGTCGCCTATGACCGCGACGGTGTTCCCGTACACCGACACGAAGGCGCCTGTGAGCTCCTCGATGACCTCCCTGGTCCTGCCGTGCGTCCCTATGATGCGCGCGCGCATGCGCTCCACGTGCGTCAATTTCTTGCCCACGTAGTCCCGGATGTCCATGACGTTGAGGAAGTAGCCGTCGTCGAGGAGCTTCATGGCCTTCTCCTCAGAGAAACCGCGGCCTATCGCCGAGACCACGTCCGCAACCGCTAGGGCCATCGCGGGGTCGCGCGCGTGGCTGTGGTCGATCTCCACGTCCCCCTCCTCGGAGTCGATGGTGAGCTTCACGCCCGACCTGGCCTCGATCAGGGCCTTGGTCTCACCGCCCTTCCCTATGAGGACTCCGACCCGCTCCTTGGGGACCTTCACCGACTGCGTCATTTCCCGGTAATCTCCTTGAACTCCTTCACGGGGTCTACGTCTATCCCGTACCTTTTGAAATACCTTGCGATGTTCACCAGGTCCCGCTTGAGGAAATCCATGGACATCGGGTGCTCGATGAGGACCGCCTGACCGACGTCGATGAGCACGAGCTCGTCGCCCTTGACGAGGATGTTGAACTCGCTCATGTCCGCGTGGACCAGCTGCGCCTTCGTGTAGCCCGCCTTCACGAAGCCGAGCACCGTCTCGGCGACCTCTGCAGGGTCTTCGAGCGCGACGTCCCTGAGCTCGAGCGCGGGGGCCGTCGCATCCCCTATGTACTCCATGACTATGATGTTCTTGTGATGGGCGATGGGTTTCGGCACCCGGATCCCTGCCTCGTGATACCTGTGCAGGTTCCTGAACTCCTTGGACGCCCATGCGAGTATCAGCTTCCTCCTGTTGGCTGTGATGCCTTTGAAGCGGGGGTCGCCCTGGACGTACTTGGCCATGTCCTTGAAAGTAGCGGTCGAGGTGCGGTATATCTTCACGGCCACGAGCTCCCCCTCCGGGGTGGTCGCCCTGAAGACGTTGCCCTCCTTCCCCGTGGAGATGGGGAAGTCGAACTTCTCGATGACGCCGTCCGTGAGGAGCTTGTATATGCGGAGCAGGTTCTCCTTGTTGAAGACCTCGTCGTAGGTCTTGCGGTCGTCGTCGTCGCGCCTTCGCTTGCGCCACGAGTCGCGCTCACGCTCTAGCAGGTGTTCGAAGGCAGCGAGCTTGTCCTCGTGAGACACGTGACCCCCAACGCTTCAGAATACATCGATGGACTTGGGGAGCATCTTGCGCCGGCTGAGGTACATGGCCTGGGTCTTGGTGTACCTGTAGACGATGTTCGCCTTCTCGTCCTGGAACTCCCAGGGGGCGATTATGACCAGATCGCCCTCGCGGATCCACATCCTCTTCTTGATCTTTCCCGGGATGCGGCCCATGCGCGACTTCCCGTCAGCGCACATGACCCTGATCCTCGAGGCGCCTACGAGCTGGTCAGCTATGCCGAATATCTCGTTGTCCTTCTTCCTGGGAAGGCGCACCCTCACGAACTCGGGCTGTCCGTCCGGCCCGATCATTGCGCCGTCAGTGCTATCGGAATTGCTTCTCCGTATCGGCAAGTGACTCAACCGTTGTCTTGAGTAATGAAGTGCGTCTACTTAAGCGTGATGGGAAGCTGGATGCACGTGCCAGATGCCCGAGAAAGGCTCATCACGGAGGTATGCGGAAAGAGGCGTGTCCGAAAAACGACACGCATTCCGACCAGCTGTTCCATGCAAGTCATCAACGCCAAATACGCACATCCGAATCGTGCAGGCCGGAGGCTACACGCCATGTTCGGCCCTGCAAACAACCAGACGAAGCAGAAGATCCTGCTCGCGTACTCGGGCGGCCTGAGACACGTCAGTGGCAATCCACTGGCTGCGCGAAAAGTACGGCTGCGAGGTCGTCGCCGTGACCGTCGATGTCGGTCAATCGGACGACCTCAAGGACGCGATGAGGAGGGCCAGGGCGATAGGCGCCTCCGGGGCGTGGATAATCGACGCGAAGAAGGACTTCGTCGAGGGCTACGTCCTCCCCGCGCTGAAAGCCAACGCGATGTACGAGGGGAACTATCCTCTCGGGACCGCGCTCGCGCGCCCGCTGATGGCGGAGAGACTCGTGGAGCTCGCGAAGAAGCTCGGCGCGGACGCGATCGCACACGGGTGCACCGGCAAGGGGAACGACCAGGTCAGGTTCGAGGTATCGATCACGGCGCTCGCGCCCGACATCGACATACTCGCCCCCGCACGGGACTGGAAGATGTCCCGCGACGAGGAGATCGAGTATGCGAAGGCGCACGGGATCCCCGTCCCGGTGAGCACGGGCTCACCGTACAGCATCGATGAGAGTCTGTGGGGCAGGGCGATCGAGTGCGGCGCACTGGAGGACGCCTGGGCGGAGCCGCCGGAGGATGCCTTCGGATGGACCAAGGGACCGTCCACGAGCCCCGGTGAGCCGGAGCAGGTCGAGATAGGGTTCCTGGCCGGGAGGCCCGTGAGCCTGAACGGGGCCGAGATGGAACTCCCGGAGCTCATCGAGGCGCTCAACTCCATCGCGGGGAAGCACGGCGTCGGCAGGATCGACCACATCGAGAACAGATTGGTCGGCATCAAGTCGAGAGAGGTATACGAGGCGCCCGCAGCGACCGTGCTGATAAAGGCGCACGCCGACCTCGAGTCGATGGTGATGACCAAGGACCTGCTCCACTACAAGAAGGGCGTGGAGCAGCGCTACGCCGACCTCGTCTATGACGGGCTCTGGTTCTCGCCTCTCAAGGAGGCGCTAGACACGTTCATCGAGAAGACCCAGGAACAGGTCACAGGCCTGGTCAGGGTCAGGCTCTTCAAGGGGACCGCGACGGTGGTCGGAAGGATGTCCCCGAACTCGCTCTACAACACATCCCTTTCGACCTACGACAAGGGAGATGCGTTCGACCACTCCGCGGCCAAGGGGTTCATCTACATCTGGGGGTTGCCCCTGAAGGCGGCAGCGGCGGTCAGATCCAACAACAACGAGGGCATGGCGAATGAGCAAGCGGTCAGCGAGGAGCTCGCCCAGGCCTACAAGTGACGAGTTCCTCGGCTTCACGGCCTCGGTCGAATCGGACCTAAGGCTCTGGAAGTACGACATAGCGGGCAGCATCGCCCACGTCCGCGCCCTGGCGGAGGCCGGGGTCGTCTCCGAGAAGGAGGCCGATGATATCACACGCGGCCTGAAGGCGCTGGCGGAGAGGATGCGGTGCGGGGGAGTCGTCCTCGACATGGAGTACGAGGACGTCCACATGAACATGGAGCACATGCTAGTCGAGACGGTGGGGACCGTCGGTGAGAAGCTCCACACTGGCCGCAGCAGGAACGACCAGGTCGCGCTCGACACGAGGCTCTACACGCGAGAGGCGCTCGTGAGGATCATCACCGAGGCGGCCTCCCTGCAGGAGGTCCTCGTCGCGAGGGCATGCGGCTGCGGGGACGCGGTCATGCCCGGTTACACACACATGCAGCGCGCACAGCCCATCCTCCTGGCGCACAACCTCCTCGCCCATTTCTGGCGGCTCCAGCGGGACATCTCCAGGCTCTGCGACTGCTACGGGCGGACGAACGTCTCGCCTCTCGGAGCGGGGGCGTTGGCCGGGACCGCTTTCGGGATCGACAGGGATGTTGCTGCACGGCTCCTGCGAATGGACTCCGTGACCGAGAACTCCCTCGATGCGGTCTCCGACCGCGACTTCGCCGCGGAGTCGGCCTTCGCCATCTCACTGCTCATGGTCCATCTCTCCTCGCTATGCGAGGAGCTCGTCCTCTGGTCGTCCCTAGAGTTCGGGTTCGTCAAGCTGCCTCCGCATCTCTCGAGCGGCTCGAGCATGATGCCCCAGAAGAGGAACCCAGACATCCCGGAACTGGTCCGCGGGAAGACCGGTCGGGCGATAGGCGACCTCATCGCGATCCTCACCGTGCTAAAATCTCTTCCCCTCGCGTATAACCGCGACCTCCAGGAGGACAAGGAGAACCTCTACGATGCATTTGACACCGCAGGGGCTTCGCTCCATGCCCTCAGAAACCTCCTGGACGAGATTGAGTTCGACACGGTGAGGATGGGGAAGTCGGCGCGGACCGGGTTGATGACCGCGACCGACCTCGCCGACTTCCTCTCTAACAAGGGGATGACCTTCAGGTCCGCGCACGCGCTCGTGCGCGAGATCTCGGAGAAGGCGGACGGGGACGACAGCAGGTTCCTCGAGATTGCCCGCGCAGTGCTCCCCGACCACATCAAGGGGTTCGACCCAGGCGACCTCGACGATCTCACGGCAGAAGGGTCGGTGAGGAGGAGGAGGTGCCAAGGGGGGACGGCACCAGTGTCCGTCGCCGCCCAGGTCCGCTCGGCGAAGAAGGCCCTTGGCGACACGAGGGAATCGCTCGATAAGATGGAACGGCAGACATCCGCCGTCGACGGGCTCCTCTGGTCATGAGGTCACTTGTGGTTGTTGTTCGAGACGACCCTGTCCTCGATGATGGATGAGAGGACGTCGAACGCGCGCATCATATCCTCGCGCGTGACTATGAATATCGTGTCCGTGTAGCAGCTCACCGCTTCGAGCATGTTGATCCCCTGCTCGGACATCATAGACAGGATGTACGCGAAGGCCCCGACCGTCTCCTCGATCCTCGGCGGGCTCTTGACCGTGATCTCGGCGAGGTTCTGCTTGACCGTGATGATGTGGTCGTCGCCAATCGCCCTGATTATGCCAGGCAGGTACTTGTCCTCGGAGATGACCGTTATGCCGTTGGCGCTCTGCATCACCTGCATGGTGCTCTTCTCAGAGAGTATCTTCCGGACGATCTCCTCGAGGTTCTTGAGGACGACCCACTCGTTCTTCGCGACGACGATGCATATGCGCGTCTTGAGCTCGAGCCTGCTCTGCTCGAAGACGTTCATGATCGCGCCCTCGTAGTCGGTCTTCGAGAGCTTGGAGGCGTAGCGCCTGCTCGCCGCGAGGACTGCCTCCTCGTGGGTGACTCCGGTCTCCTTCATGATGAGGCGGGAGAGGGACGAGAAGTTGACCAGGTCCTTGCTGATGCAGTCGCGCACGCTCGGGTGCTGGTCGATGTACTTCCTGGTCGTCTCGGCGACGGTCGGCTTCTCCTTCTGCTCAACCATGCGTGCGGGTGATTCGCAATGCTATGCTTAAGCTTTCGGTAATCCGGCCCGCGCTGGCTCTCCGAGAAGGATTAAATATGGACAGCCCATAGACGGGATGCGGCGCGAGATGCTCCCGTAGTGTAGTCCGGTTAATCATTCCAGCCTTTCGAGCTGGATACCCGGGTTCAAATCCCGGCGGGAGCACTCCTCGATGCTTTTACTAACTTGGAGGTCGTTCTGACCTGCAAGTAACGGGGTTCGAGGGATGGCAAGAGTCCAGTACGTGGTCGCCTTCGTCGGCTTCGTCATACTAGCGACGACAGTCACTCTGCAGAACCTGTTTGGTGGACTCGAGTGGACTGAGTCACTCTCGTATATCGGCTTCCTGATGATCATCATAGGGCTCGGCTGGGGACTCAGGGGAGGTCGGAGCGACCACAGCCACTCAGGAGAGTCGTCCGAGGCTTCGTATGCGGCCATGACAATCTCCGTGATCTTCGCAACCTTCTGCGGAATAGTCGGGATCGTCGGGACAATCTCGACAGGGAACCCGAGGTTCTTGGTCGCATTGGTCGGAACCATGGTCTTCGCATTCATTGTCGTCCTGCTCAGGAGAGAGAAGGCTAGACACGACTTCGTGGATATGATGACTCCAAACTCAAACGAATGCCCGAACTGCGGCCACCGGGTCGGACGCTTTGAGAGGTCCTGCGAGGGCTGTGGGGCAATCGTCTGGGTAGTCATGCGCCCGAGACCAGGGGTACACTACAGGGTACCTCCACGCAAACGGGCTCCAAGAACCTTCCTCAGAGCGAGGGCGGGGAAGACTTGGAGGATCTTAGGGCACCATCAACCTTTTCTTGAGGACCGGAAGGAGCACTTCTCCGGCCTCGGTCGAAAGGGAGAGAAGGTGTTTCTCTTGGTCGATCAGTAGATAGAGCGAGAGGCCACCCCTCTTCTGTTTGAGACTGACCACTTCCTCGTGTCCAACCTCGAAGTATTCGAGAGCGTTGGCGTTCATGATCCTGTGAGCGACCGCAATCAGAATCGACGCACCACCACCATCCCCACTGTGGCGACGACGGATCTCCTTCGGATCCGGCCTGCGCAGAAACACGATCCGCGCATCGGTTACGTACAGACTCCCGGGACCGTCGGTGTCGATGAACGGGAATGGCCCATCCATAGATGGGACTGTCTCGGCCTCCGCCCCAACCGAACCCGCCCTTGCGGAAGACGATGCGCTGGTCTGGAAGGACTGCCAGGAGCTTCTCCCCGCCACGGAGGAGGATATCCCCCGCGCACAGTACGGTCAGGCCCTGGAAATCGGGCTTTTCGACCACTTTGTACACGACACCTTTCCCACCGACGTTCCCGACACGCATCTAGTAGACCCACGCAGCCATTTCATCTCC
>CAWBDD010000004.1:0-13996 GCA_963787465.1 uncultured Thermoplasmata archaeon | reverse complement strand
ACGGCGGCAGTAATATAGTTATGAATTATCATCCATAACTGTGTTGACTTACGGTTCAGGAGACACCAAGGGATGAGGTCCGCCACGCTCCGGCTTCACATACCTGGCAACTGGATAGGCTGCCTGACCAGCTCCCGCGACCTCTCGGTCCGGGTGCTAAAGTGCGCCACCAGGAACAGCGAGGGTGGCCAGAGCATACTCCAGATAGACGCCCCCGTCGAGATCACCCAGGATGAGATCGTCCAGCGCATCCGGGAGCTCGAGCCCAGGTGCGCCATCCAGCTGGACAGCCTAGGCCCGGGGAGGCACCTCGCGACGGTGCAGCTGGAGAGATGCAAGGCCTGCCAGCTCGTGAGCGAGGCCGGGTGCTTCCTCGACTCCGCGACCACGATGGGCGACGGGGACATACAGTGGAACATCGTCGCCCCGAACGCGGCGGCGCTGAACGGCCTCGTCGAGAGGATCAGGGCCCTGGGGTGCACGGTCGGCGTGGAGAAGGTCTCCCTCCTCAGGACCGGGTCGGAGCTCACCAAGGCCCAGGAGCACGTCCTCGCGATGGCCTTCGAGCTCGGCTACTACGACATACCGAAGAGGGTGAACCTCGCGAAGCTGGCCGAGCGGCTCGAGATCTCGAAGGCCACGCTCGATGTCATACTCAGGCGCGCCGAGAGGAAGCTCGTCGCGGAGAAGGTCGGCCAGATCGCATAGGGAAATCCGGCGCTAGGCTGACATGTTCGCCGTCTCCGGCTTCTCCCACCTCTGGAATGGTGTCCACAGGCAGGGGACACCAAGATGGCGAACAAACCCGACTACACGAAGAAATCTCTGATTGTGATAGGAACGCACGCCGACGACGACAACGAGAAGGCCACGATGACCTTCGCGTGCGCCGGCGCCGCCGCCTCACTCGGCATCAGGACCACGGTCTTCCTCACGGGGAACGGCGTGAAGCTCGCCCAGAAGGGCTTCCCGGAGAAGATGCGGAAGGTCGACGGGATGGCCTCCGTGAAGGATCTCATGGATGCGTTCATAGGCGCGGGCGGGAGGATCCAGGCCTGCATACCGTGCGTGGACGCCAGGGGCATCGACAGGAAGAGCTTCATCCCAGGCGTCGCCCTCGTCAACCTGATGGAGTTCGCATCCGCCATGATCGAGGCCGACAAGGTCTACAGCTGCTGAGCGGGGATGCGCATGTCGGGAAAATGTGGGTCTGACAAGGCGGAGAGCTGCCAGACGGGGATGGCAAAGGCCCCGGCAGTGACCGCGGCCGAGAACCTGGCCAAGACGAGGCACAAGATAGTCGTGATGAGCGGCAAGGGCGGCGTGGGCAAGTCCACGGTCGCCGTGAACCTCGCGGCAGCACTGTCGCTGAAGGGGTTCTCCGTGGGGCTGCTTGACGCGGACATGCATGGGCCGAGCGTCCCGATGATGCTCGGGCTGCCGAGCCTGCCCCTGTCGGTGGACGACAAGGGGAGGGTGCAGCCGGTCCTTGTCCCTCCGTCTCTGAAAGTCGTCTCCATCGCGTTCCTGCTGCGGGACCGCGACTCGCCAGTCATCTGGCGGGGACCGCTCAAGATGGGCGCGATCAAGCAGTTCCTCGAGGAGGTGGAGTGGGGCCCGTTGGACTACCTCATAATCGACCTCCCGCCGGGGACAGGCGACGAGCCTCTGAGCATCGCTCAGCTCGTGCCGTCGCCTGACGGCGCACTGATCGTGACGACGCCACAGGACGTAGCGCTCCTCAGCGTCAGGAAGTCGATCAACTTCGCGAAGGCCGTCGGCCTCAGGGTCATAGGCCTGATCGAGAACATGGACGGGTTCCGCTGCCCGCACTGCGGCGAGGAGGTCGAGCTGTTCCACGGCGGAGGCGCCAAGATCGCGTCCGAGGACTTCTCCGTGCCGCTGCTCGGGACCATACCATTCGACCCGATCATCTCGAAGAGCGGGGACGACGGGAGGCCGTTCGTCCTCGCGGGAGGGAACCGCCCCGCGGTCGCCTTCGAGGCCATCGCGGACAAGGTCGTCTCGCTGACCGAGAAGGCCAAGGGGGGGCATTGAGCAGACCGGCCCCCTCGGGGGACAGTCCGCCAGCGCCCTCGACCAGCATACGGATCACCAGGACTTGCGGGGAGACGGTCGGCATGAGCAGGCGCCCGACCGAGAGCAAGGGGTGAGAAGAGATATGCCAAGAGGATTCGGAAGAGGAGACAACTGGAAACGCAGCGGACGCGGCATGTTCTGGGCAGGGTATCCCCAGGGATACGCGCCGGCCGCAGGAGCACCGAAGGACGCCGCCTACGTGGGTCCATGCCGTTGCGGGCGCGGACCCCGCGCCTACTACAGGCTCGCGGACGGCGAGGTCGTGCATGCCACCGGCCTGCCATACGCCAAGGAGACGGAAGGGGCACCGCCCGAGACGACGCACGAGGGATTGGAGGCCGAGGTGGAGCGCCTCAGGGACCGCGTTCAGGAGCTCGAGAAGAGGCTGAAGGAGTCGAGCGGGACCACCGAACGGTGAACTCCAATGGCTCCGATGAGATCGTTCAGATGCTACGCCTGCGGGCACGGATGGGAGGTACCCTACGGGACCGGCAGGCCTTTGACCTGCCCCAAGTGCCGCAGCGCCAACATCCAGAGGTCGGATGCAGACCGGGGACCCAGGGCTGCGCCCGGCGGACGGTGCGGCCCCGCAGGGCCGCAGGACGATGGGAGAGGGCGCGGGGGAGCTGGACGTGCCCACAGAGGTGGAGCATGACCATCGACCTCGATGGCGTGGACTTCGGCTCGGACAGGTGCGTGTGCCCCGAATGCGGCAAAGAGGTCCCACACGCGAAGCGGGGGGTGCCCTGCTCGGAGACGAGATGTCCCAGCTGCGGAAGCATGATGAAAGGCAGGAAGTGCACGGAAGACAAGGAGTGATGTCATTGAACGTAGACGCTACACAGGCAACCAAGCACGAGAGGATCTGCATCACGTCCACCGGGCGCACGGCGCTGGACCCGGTCGACCCGAGATTCGGAAGGTGCTCGTTCTTTCTCATAGTCGATGTACCCAAGGACGGCTTCGACGCTGTCGAGAACCAAGCGAGGTCACTCGGGAACGGCGCGGGCATCCAGGCGGCCCAGGAGATCGCCAACCGTGGAGTCACGACGGTCATAACGGGAGACCTCGGGCCGAACGCCTTCCGCGTGCTCTACGCGGCAGGGATCAGGACATTCCACACATCCGGCGGCGACGCCAACCAGGCCCTCTCGGAATACCGGCAGGGCAAGCTCTCCGAGATCACGGCGCCGACCGGGCCGGGACACCACGGGATGGGAGGACACGGGCATGGGCAGATGGACCGAGGACCATCGGAGCGATGATGGGGTTGGACCACGAGAAGAGGGACCGCGAGGAGCTGGACACGCTGGTGGAGAACATCTCCAGGATCCTCGGAGAGGAAGATGAGAAGCTCTACTCGCGGGAGGTCGTAGCGGAGTTCAGGGACGCATCCCATGCCGGGCGGATGCACGACGCGGACGGCAGCGGCGTCGCTGACGGGCTCTGCGGCGACACGATGGAGTTCTACATCAAGGTCGCGTCGGGCAACATCGCGGCATGCACGTTCTACACGGACGGCTGCGGGGCCACGATCGCGTGCGGCAACAGGCTGGCGCGCTTCGTCACGGGCATGGACCCGGACACCGCCATGGTGGTCACGCCCAACGACCTGATATCGCTGCTGAACGGGCTCCCGCCAGACCATGTGCACTGTGCTTCCCTCGCGGTGATCGCACTCCGGAACGCCCTGAGGGACTTCGACGCGCGCTCCAGGGAAGAAGGAGGAGGCGCGCGATGAGGCTCGCCAGGTACAGGTGCAAGGGGTGCGGACTGGAGCTGCTGGTGGAGACACGTCCTGAGAAGTGCTTCTGCTGCGGCTCGACGGACATCGTCCGCGAGGGATGGAAAGAGAGATACAGAAGGATCAAAGCCGAATCATCGACAGAAGGGAGATGACATCTTGAAGATCTGTGTACCAACGGACGGGAAAGGCGGATACGACGACATGGTGAGCGAGCACTTCGGAAGGGCTCCGACGTTCACCGTCGTCGACACCGAGAGCGGGATAGTGAATGTCGTCGCGAACACGAGCGAGCACATGGGCGGCTCGGGCAAGCCTCCGGAGCACATAGCCCGGACGGGCGCGCAGGTGCTCGTGTGCTCCGGGCTGGGCCCCAAGGCCATCGGGATGTTCGAATCGTTCGGGATCGAGGTGTATGTCGGGGCCCAAGGGAGCGCGCGACAAGCCGTCGAGATGTGGCGCGCGGGAAAGCTCCAGATGGCCTCCGACGAGAACGCCTGCAAAGAGCACCAGCACTAGTCGTGGACCATTCGAACAGGAGCGATTCTCCGCAGTCTCAGATTCACAGCCTATGGACCAGTGTGAGAAACATGGTACGGATTTCAATCGCCAGCGGCAAGGGAGGGACCGGGAAGACTCTAGTGGCGACGAACCTCGCGGCGGTCGCGGGGAACGCGCTCCTCGTCGACCTCGACGTCGAAGAGCCCAACTCGCACCTCTTCTTCAGGCGCACGGAGGAGGCAGGAGAGGTCGTGAACCGGAAGGTGCCATTCATAGACAAGGCGAAGTGCACGACATGCGGCAACTGCGCGAAGGTGTGCGAATTCCACGCCATCGCATCCCTTCCGAAGGACATCCTCATATTCGACGAGCTGTGCCACAGCTGCGGCGCATGCTCCAGGTTCTGCCCCGAGGGGGCGATCGAGGAGAGGGACCACCAGATCGGAGAGGTCGTCCGCGCAAGCGCCGAGGGGCTGCGAGGGCTGGTCTACGGGAGGCTGAGGATCGGAGAGGCATCGGCCTCGGCCCTGATCAAGCGCGTCAAGAAGGAGATCCCTGACGACGGGCTGACCATCATCGACTGCCCGCCAGGGACGGCCTGCCCGGCCGTCGAGAGCATGCGAGGCTCCGACCTGTGCGTCCTGGTGACGGAGCCCACGCCTTTCGGGTTCCACGACCTCAAACTGGCATTGGCGGTCACCGAGAAGCTCAAGTTGCCGCGCGTCGTCTTCCTGAACAAGAAGGGGCTCCCTGGTCCGGATGTCAGCGCGTTCTGCGGTGAGAACGGGATACCCATAGTGGGCGAGGTCAGGCACGAGAGGAGGATCGCCGAGACCTATTCCAGGGGCGGGCTGCTGCTTTCGGACCCAGAGCTCGAGCGCATCTTCAAATCCGCCTTGGCGAGGATACTCGAGGAGGCGAGCGCGCCATGAAAGAGATAGTCGTGCTGAGCGGCAAGGGAGGGACGGGCAAGACGGTCATGCTCGCGAGCTTCGTGTCGCTGGCCGACCACCCGGTGATCGCAGACTGCGACGTCGACGCGCCCAACCTGCACCTTCTCCTGAACCCCCAGGTCAGGGAACGGGGTAGGTTCACCTCGAGCAAGGTGGCAGTCATCGACGGGAGGAAATGCAACAGCTGCATGCAGTGCCTGCCCGCGTGCAGGTTCGACGCGCTCATGGCCATCGGGAACGGCTGCGTGCAGAAGGTGGCGGTGGACAACGACGCATGCGAAGGATGCGGTGTGTGCATGCGCATGTGCCCGCCGCGGGCCGTCAGGCTCGTGGAGCGGGATTCGGGCGAGTGGTTCGTCTCGGACACGCGCTTCGGGCCCATGGTGCATGCGCTCCTGGCGCCTGGAGGCGAGAACTCAGGCAAGCTCGTCGCCCTCGTGAAGCAGAAGGCGAAGGTCATAGCGAACAAGTCGGGGGCACAGACCATCCTGGTCGACGGCCCGCCCGGGCTCAGCTGTTCCGCCATCTCGGCGGCCGCGGGGGCCGACCTGCTGGTCCTCGTCGCGGAACCCACCGTCTCGGGCCTGAGCGACTTCGTCAGGATAGCGGACCTCTGCGCCCATCTGAAGTCAGATGCGGCGCTGGTCGTCAACCGATGGGACATCAACCAGACCGTCACGGAGGCGATCGAGCGAGAGGCGAAGATGCGAGGGATCGAGTCGCTTGGACGCGTCCCCTACGACGAGGGCATCCCGGCATCCATGGCCGTCTCAAGGACGATCATAGAGGCACAGGAGGGCCGGGCGAGGACGGCCGCCATCGGAATCTGGGAGAGGCTCAAGAAGATCTGATGGCTCAATCGTGAGAGCGTCGGACCCGGCCGAGGGCCTACTTCAGCGCCCTGTGGCGGAAGCAGCTGACCAGATGGTCGTTGACCATGCCCGCCGCCTGCATGTACGCGTAGCAGATGGTCGGCCCGACGAACTTGAACCCCCTCTTCAGGAGGTCTGAGCTCATCATCCTCGCCTCGTCGGTCGCGACGGGGATGTCCGCCGGCCGCCTCCACCTGTTCACGATCGGCTTCCCGCCGACGAACGACCAGATGTAGGAGTCGAAGCTCCCGAACTCCTTCTGCACCTGGAGGAAGACCTTCGCGTTGCCTATCTCAGCCTCTATCTTCCTGCGGTTCCGGATGATGCCGGGGTCCGCGAGCAGGCGGTCGACCTTCCGGCCGTCATACCTGGCGACCTTGACGGGGTCGAATCCGTCGAACGCCTTACGGAACGCCTCCCTCTTCCTGAGCACGGTCATCCAGCTCAATCCGGCCTGCGCCCCCTCAAGGACGAGGAACTCGAACCAGAGCCGGTCGTCGTGGACCGGCACGCCCCACTCATCGTCGTGATAGGCGATTGACAGGGGGTCTTCGACGTCGACCCATGGGCATCTCGTCTTCATCGGCACACCCAAGACATCTCCATGATGATAAACCGCTCTACGCAGCCGGGATTTGCACCCTTGCCAGCATGCTTCAACCCTCCGACCGACACGTATATATCAGACCGATTCTTCCCCAATATGCTTTATCGGACACATCGATAATGTACAAGGGGGATACCCAATGTCAAGCAGCAACGAAGCAGAGAGCTCAACAGCGGACACACCTTCTGAGCCGAAACCGGCAAAGGGGATGTCCCAGAAGACGAAATTGCTCGCACTCGTGGTCGTCGCGGCGCTCCTAATCGCAGCCCCGCTCGGCTACCTGGCGCTGACCAGCGATGACGACGATGGCGATGATGACGACATCCCGACCGACGAGGTCATCGTGACGGTGACCGGCAAGACCGGCACCCAGAACCTGACCATGGCGGACCTTGAGAACCTGACCTACAACGAGGCGTTCTCATCGTACCAGAACAGCTTCGGCAACTGGCGCGGGAACGGGACGTACGGCGGCGGGAACCTCAGCGAGATAGCTGACCTCGTCGGCGGGATGGTCCCCGGTGACGTCATGACGATAACGGCCGACGACGGCTACTGGATGAACTACTCGTACTACCAGGTATACGCTGACGAGGACTATGCCGCCGTCCAGGGCAACATGATACTGGCCTACGAGTTCAACGGGACCTCGGTCCCGGACTGGGAGGACGGACCTATCGTCGCAGTCCTCGCACCCGACGGGGCATTCAGCAACGAGGACTTCAACGCGACGGCCGACCGCGACCCTGAGTTCTCCAGGGCTACATCCGCAGGCTCGCTGTGGACCAAGCTCGTCAGCGAGATCACCATCACATCGCTCTACGACGAGTGGACCGTGACGCTCACAGACCTTGAGGGCATCGAGACGGACCTCACGAGGACCGAGTACGTCACGCTCGACTACTGGTACGGAGAGAGCTACGTCGACTCGTCCCTGAGGAACTGGTCCGGGGCGCCCCTGACCGCGGTCCTCGGGCTCATCGACGACGACGACCCGACCACCTTCAGCCAGACCTTCGCCGCGACCAACTACACGGTGAACATCTCCGACTGCTCGCCGGATGAGCTGTACTACAAGGTACTCTCGATCGAGCACCTGACGGCAGACACCTGCATACTGGCGTACCAGATGAACGGCACCGCGGTCAGCGAGGACTACGCACCGCTGAGACTCGTCGGACCAGCGCTCTACAAGAGCGAGATGGTCTCCCAGGTCGCAGCCATATCCATCCTCCCGCCGGTTCCATCGACTGACGTGGTGCTGACGGTCCAGTGCGACGAGACCGTAGTCGAGTTCACGATGGATGAGGTCAAGGAGCTCACCGCGATGACATCTTCCGGCGGTTACATCAAGACCACTGGGACGATCGTCGGGCCGAACGAGTTCACCGGAGTGACGCTGGTGGACCTCGTCGCCCTCGTGAGCGACTCCGAGGACTACAGCGTAGAGGTCGTCGCCACGGACGGGTACTCCATGGTCTACAGCTACTCGCAGGCGCACGACGGCACCTTCGCGTTCTACGACGGGACCACTGGAGCGCTCCTGGGCACGGGTGACTTCACCATGATCGTCGCGTACGAGCAGGACGGGCTCCCGCTCGAGGACATGGACCTCAGGGTCGCGATCGTCGACGAGTCCGCGCCGATAACGGACGGGCACTTCTGGGCGAAGTACGTCAGCACCATCAACGTCCTGCCGGTCGTCAGGGAGTACACCCTGAACCTCAGCGGGCTCTGGAACTATACGATGGACAGGCAGACCTTCGAGGCGCTCGCGTCGTGCGAGTACCACCAGGCCAGCTACACCTTCGTCAACGAGACCGGTGAGCACACCTACACGGGCGTGGCCCTGTGGGTCCTCGCAGCCGCTGTGGATGGGGCCGACGGGCCGGACACAGAGTACCTGTTCAACGATCTGCTCGCTCAGGCCGGGTACAACGTGACCGTGATGGCGCTCGACGGGTACACCAAGACCTTCGGGTCGATCACAGTCGCCAGGAACGACACGCTCGTCGTGGCGAACCGCCTGGACGGGGAGGCCCTCAACGATGAGGAGTTCCCGCTCAGGCTCGTCGGTGTCGGCCTGACATCTGGCCAGAAGGTCAGCATGATCGGCAACATCACGCTGGTCGACACCAAGGAGGTCGCTGACTGGTCGGTGTGGCTGAACGGGACGAGGGACATCGAGTTCAGCGCCGCGACCTTCGCGGCGACCTACTACGGCGGCCTCCACGGACCGTACTTCAACTACACGGACTTCGGCGACTGGCACGCGGCCTACTACAACTACACCGAGGACCTGGTGGACCACACCTACGCGGGCATCCCGCTGTGGGTGCTGCTCAGTTGCGTCGACGGTGAGGACCTGTACCACTACCAGTTCAACGAGACGCTCGCGGAGACCGGGTACACCGTGGTGCTGACGGCCTCCGATGGATACACCGTGACGCTGACCAGCGAGGACATAGCCTACAACAACAGCCTGGTCATCGCGTTCATGCTCGACGGGGAGCCGCTCCCGGTGGACGAGTATCCGCTGAGGCTCGTCAGCGAATGGCTGTCGGGTTCCCAGAAGATCTCGTGCATAGTGTCCATCGAGCTGGTAGGAATCGAATGAGCAACAAAACCCAAGGACGAGGGGAGGACGCGCCTGACGGTCGCGATCGCGGCCGTCGCAGTGGCGGTCCTCTCTCTCACAATATATTTCCAATTCACAACCGACAGCGGCTGCACCGTCGAGGGTGCGGCACTCATCGAGGAGACGGAGGACACGCTGAACGTGAGGTGCCTGTCTCCAGAGGTGCGCGTCTCGCTGAACGGCTTCTCAGGCCGCGTCGAGTTCACCAACTGCTTCAAGGGCGCCGAACTCGAGGGCTTCACAGGTGAGACCGTCCGGGAGAACGCGACGCTCACGGTCGAGGTGGCGCGCGGGACCGACGAGCTCAGGCTCGTCGCGCCACAGACAGAGGCGTTCAGGTTCGCCGTGCTCGGAGACAGCCAGGGCCACAACGACATGCTCTCGCAGATCCTGGCATCGGCGCAGGACTGCGAGTTCGTCATCCATTGTGGAGACCTCACACCTTCTTCGAGCGACTCGGAGTTCGCGGCGCTCATGGAGACCCTGAACGCATCGGACATCCCGGTCATGACCACCCCCGGGAACCACGACGCGCGCGAGGGCGACCTCGAAGGGTACACCTCGAGGCTCGGCTCGGCGGCGTACGCCTTCACCTACTCGGGCATCACATTCGCATTCGTCGACTCCTCCGACCTGAACATCTCCGAGGAGGAGATCGCATGGCTCAGGGAGGCCTTCGACGGGGCGGACAGGAAGGTCATCGTCACCCACGGGACGAGCTACGACCCGTTCACGGTGAACCACACGCTCGACCCCGCGTCGTGCGACCGGCTCCAGCAATTCGCGATCGAGGAACGCGTGATCGCGGTCTTCTCGGGACACGTGCACGCGTACTACCTCCTGACGGTCGAGGGGACCGACTTCATGATCACAGGTGGGGCGGGCGGGTCCCTCAGCGACGGAGTCCACCACCATGTAGAGGTGTCCACCGGGGACGGCACGGACGGGTTCGCCTACGAGAAGGTCGACCTGGTGGCCGAACGTCACGCAGGCGCCGTACATCGTCCTGAAGGGGCGCGCGGGCGAGACGATGAATGTCACATTCGAGGACATGATGGCGATGGACCTCCTCGTCGGCATACTCCTCCTACGAGAACCTGTACGGGAACATCGGCGGGACGGGAACCTACTCCGGCCCGACCGTGGCAGACCTGATCGACCTCGTCGGTGGCATGGCCGACGGCGACACTCTCAGGATATCCTCCTCGGACGGGTACAGCCAGGAGTTCGGGTACCTCAACGCGGTTCCTGACGCTGAATGGCTCGCGCTCCAGGGGGAGATGATCGTCGCTCTCGAGTACGACGGCCTCGGGGTGCCGGACTGGACCGAGGGACCGAGACTGGCGTTCCTGCCCGACGACGGGCTGTACAGCAACCTGGACTGCGAGCTGCACATCCTACCCCGGTCAGGGATGGTGGGAGTACCCATCCGCCGGCGGGAGATGGGTCAAGAACATATCGACCATCGAGGTGGTGGCGGGAGCATGAAGAGGCCGAACCTGCACTTCACGACCAAGGACCTGGTCACCATAGCGCTCCTGTCGGCTCTCGGCGGAGCGCTCTCGACCTACATCGGATACCTGGGCAACCTGGTCAACCACATCGTCGGGCGTGCCCTTCGGGGCCGGGCAGTTCCTCGCGGGACTGCACGTCCTGTGGATCATGCTCGCGCTCGGCATAACCCGCAAGAAGGGCGCGGCGACCGCCACCGGGCTCCTGAAAGGGATCGTCGAGCTGTTCATGGGGAGCACGCACGGTATCGTCATCGTGGTCGTCTCCCTGGTCCAGGGGCTGATCCCCGACCTCGTCCTCTTCAGCGACAAGGCGAAGGGAGAGCGCGGACCGGTCATGTTCGCGTTGGCAGGCGGATTCTCCGCGATGTCGAACGTGCTGGTCTTCCAGGCGTTCTTCTTCTCGGGGATACCGTTCATACTCATAGCGGTCCTCTGCATGCTGGCATTCGCGTCCGGCATGGTCTTCGGGGGCTGGCTCTCAATCGAGATGCTCGAGTCGCTCGACCTATCCGGGCTCGTGCCCGGCAGGAAGGGCGTCCACGTCGACTCGCCCGACGAGTACGACAAGGCGTTCCGCGGCATGAAGGCGGACAAGAAGCGCAGGGCCGCGGCGATGGCGGTAGTCATCGCCTTCCTGACTGTCTTCACCGTCGGGGGCGTCTACTATTTCACCAACGTCTACACGGTGGCGGGGAGCACCGTAGAGGTCACCGGGGCCGTCTCGGAACCGTACGACTTCCTCTACGCCGACCACACGGACCATGAGGTCATGGTCAACGCCGAGCTCATCGGCAGCGTGACCCATGTGGCGCCCCAGGACTACATCGGGATCCCGATGAACTTCATCGTGTCCGGAGGCCGGCCCCGGCGAAGGGACCACGGAGGTCGTCGTCTGGGGTTCCGATGGTTACAGTGCGGTCTTCTCCCTCGACGCGGTCATGGACGACGACACGCTCATACTGATCCTCGAGGACGACGACGAGTACAGGCTCGTCGCGGCCGAGTACGAGGGCGCCTACTGGGTCGAGCAGGTCGTCAGGATAGAAGTGAGGTAGATGCTCGAGGTCAAGGACCTGCGCGTCAGGTACGGCAACAGGTCCAGGCCCGCTGTGGACGGCATGTCGTTCTCAGTCGGCGAAGGCGAGTTCGTCCTGCTCTGCGGCGACAGCGCCTCCGGCAAATCCACCGCGATGCAGGCCGTGTGCGGGTTCATCCCGCACATCATACCGGCCGAGGTCTCGGGGACGGTCGAGGTCGGAGGACGCGTGCACGACGACCCCACCGATGTGGCCAGGATCGCATGCATGGTCCAGCAGGACCCCGAGACGCAGTTCTGCACGGAGACGGTCGAGGAGGAGGTCGCCTTCGGACCCGAGAACTTCAACCTCCCGCCGGCCATGATACGCTTCAGGGTGGACCGGGCGCTCGCGTCCGTCCATGCCGACCATCTCATCGACAGGAGGCTCTCGACACTCTCCGGCGGCGAGAAGCAGAAGGTCGCGATCGCCTCCATGCTCGCCCTCGAACCCGAGCTGCTGATCCTGGACGAGCCGACCTCCAGCCTCGACCCGAGGTCCGTCTCCGAGATCGTCTCCGCGGTCGCCCAGCTCAGGAAGACCACCGGGATAACGGTCATCGTCGTCGAGCACAGGCTCGCGGGGTTCCTCGACATGGCCACGCGCGTCCTCCTGATGGAGGAGGGGAAGCTGATCCAGGACACCAGGCCTGAGCAGCTCGAGTTCACATCCATCCACGAGATGGCATCCGCCGTCCCGCCGTATCCGAGACCGACGAGGAGGAAGGGCGAGGTCGTGTCCGCGACAAGTCTGGGCTACGACATCGACGGCAAGACCATACTCGACGGACTGACATTCACGATCGAGGAGGGCGCCGTCGTGGCCCTCATGGGCGAGAACGGCGCGGGGAAGACGACCCTCCTCAGGCACCTGATAGGGCTCGCGGCCCCGACGAGGGGGAGCCTGCGGGTTCTAGGCCATGAAGTCTCACCGGACCACGCGACGGACCCCTGGGTGCTGGGGAAGGACGTCGGGCTCGTGTTCCAGAACCCCAACCACCAGATATTCGGGGACACGGTCGAGCGCGAGGTGCGGTTCGCGTCCGAGAACTACGCGATGGAGATGGGACCAGCCGACGCGGCCATAGAGGACTTCGTGAAGACGGAGGGTGTCAGTAGGAACGTCCACCCCCACTGCCTCAGCTTCGGGCAGAAGCGCCGTGTGAACATCTCTTCGGCATCGGCCCACGGTCCCAGGCTCCTCCTGCTGGACGAGCCGTTCGCGGGCCAGGACTCGACCAACGCGCTCAGGATCGCCCAGCAGCTCCACACGCTCCAGATGGACGGCAGGACCCTCGTCATCGTCACGCACGACCCGCAGTTCGCAAGGGCGTTCTGCACGGATGTCCTGCTCCTCAGAAGGGGCAGGCTCGTCGCCGCCGGCGGCTCCGAGGATGTCCTGTGGGAGCACGGGGACATGTTCTCGAAGGAGGGGCCCTAGATGGCATCCGAATCCCGCGCCCGATGGCCGGCCCTGAACCCGATCACCAAGCTGGCCATGCTCATCGCACTCTCCGTCGCCGCCCTCTCGCTGTCGAGCGAGGCGTACGTCCTCGTCCTGCTGGCCGCGGCGCTCGTGGCCGAGCGCGTCTTCGATGTCAAGGGGACGGCCATCGTCAAGGGGGTCACGAGCTTCGCGCTCGCGATCTTCGTCGCCCAGCTGCTCTTCAACCACTCGGGGGACGAGGTCGCGAGGTTCTGGATATTCAGGCTCACCACCGGCGGGATCGGCTGGGGGATCATCATCGCGGGCAAGTTCCTGACCCTAGTGACGATGTCTAAGGTCTTCGTCGCGACGACGAGGGCGTCCGACCTGTCCTCCGCGCTCATGTCCGCGGGCGTGCCCTACAGGGCGGCGTTCATGCCGGCGCTCGCCATGAGGTTCGTCCCCGTCTTCCAGCTCGAGCTGGCGACGGTCAGGGACGCCCAGGTCACCAGGGGTCTCAGGCTCGACAAGGGCCTCAAGGGGCTCGTCAGGTCGGTCAGGTACAC
>CAWBDD010000003.1:0-52981 GCA_963787465.1 uncultured Thermoplasmata archaeon | reverse complement strand
TTCGCGATTGTCTCGGACAGGTCCAGGGCATCCTGGATCTCAGGGATGGTCGGCTCGCCCAGAGAGAGCTCGACCCCCGGTTCGCCCTTGTCCGTGACGGTGAATCGGAACCTCGAACCCTTCAACAGGTCCTTCACGCCCGATACGACCTTCTCCAGGCTCCCGTAGGCTGAGCCCACCAGCGCGGACATGAACACCTCGACCATCCTGGTCTTTGTCGTGACGCCGTAGAGGTCCACGTACACGAAGATGAAGTCGTCTCGATGCCTGCTGCATGACCTCCGCCACGAGGGACGACTTTCCCATCCGCCGGTGCGAGAAGAGGAGGACGTTGATCCCATTCCTGAGGTCTCTGACCATCTCGGCGGACTCCTTGTCCCTGTCGACGAAGTCCTTCCCTGTGACGAGACTGCCGAACTTGAAGGGGTTGTCCATGTCGAACATGCTCCTGGCGACCGTGGGCGCACGGTATATTGCATGGCGTTACCTGCAGCCTACGGCTCCTGTTATACAAAACTGTATAACACACTTTAGTATAATACACTTTTGTCCAAGAGTCTGGCAGACGCCCTCGGAGACAGGATGAGAGGATGATGACTGAGAGGTTTCATCCGGGCAGTGCAGCGAACCTTTTTCTCCCCGCACCCGATTGCGCCACGAGGAGAGAGCGGGACCAGGAGATGGACAAGGGATGAAGCACCTAATCACGGGCGGCGCGGGGTTCATCGGCTGCAACTTCGTGAGGCACATGCTCAGGGAGCACCCGAAGGACCAGATAGTCGTCCTCGACAAACTCACATACGCGGGCAGGCTCGAGAACCTGGAGCAGGTCAAGGACAAGATCACCTTCGTCAAGGGCGACATCTGCGACAAGGAGGCCGTCAAGAGGACCATGGAGGGGTGCGACACCGTGGTCAACTTCGCCGCCGAGAGCCACGTCGACAGGAGCATCACGTCCCCCGAGGACTTCGTCAGCACCGACGTCCTGGGAGTGTTCACGCTCCTCGAGGAGGCCAGGAGACGGGACGTCAAGAGGTTCGTCCAGATCTCCACGGACGAGGTGTACGGCTCCACGGTCAGCGGCTCCTTCGCCGAGGTCGACATACTCGACCCGTCGTCCCCGTACTCCGCGAGCAAGGCGGGCGGGGAGCTGCTCGCGCGGTCGTACGTGAGGACCTACGGGCTCAACGTCATGGTCACCAGGTCGTCGAACAACTACGGCCCGTTCCAGTACCCGGAGAAGCTCATACCCGTGCTCGTGCTCAAGGCCCTCCGGAACGAGCCCCTGCCGATCTACGGCAAGGGCCTGAACGTCCGCGACTGGCTGCATGTCGATGACAACTGCAGGGCGATAGACCTCGTGCTCTCCAAGGGGAAGCCCGGGGACATCACCAACATAGGCTCCGGGAACGAGGTGCCCAACATCGATGTCGCGAGGCTCATACTCAGGCACATGGGCAAGCCCGAGAACCTCATCACCTTCGTGAAGGACCGGCCCGGGCACGACTTCCGCTACTCGCTCAACTGGGACAGGCTCAGGAAGATGGGCTGGAAGCCGAAGGTCAGGTTCGAGGACGGGCTGAACGCCACGGTCGACTGGTACCTGAAGAACAGAGATTGGTGGGCGCCGCTGGTCTGATAACGCCGTAGACGCACCAAAATTCTATATGGCGCGGCTGACATCGAACCCTCAGTCGTAAGGTGGTAGTCACGAGGGAATCGGCGGCCAAGGGCCTTTGCGGGATACGCTACATGCTAGTCTTCTCGATCGCAGTCGCATTCATCATCCAGATGCCGTCCTCAGAGGCGGCGGCGGAGGACCCCGTCTGGGAGGAGACCGTCCTCATGGACGGGGAGAAGTACCAGAACGTCGACGTCGAGATCGCCAAGAGGCACATCTACGTCCTCACCTGGGAGTACTACGACGGACCGGTCGTCTTCCTCCAGAGGAGCGACTCCTGGGGCAGGGAGTGGTCCGAGCCGTCGAGCGTGCTCGGGACCGGCGTCCTGAACGCCTTCCCGGCCATGTGCGCCTACACCAACGGCTCGCAGGACGAGGTCATAGTCGCCTCCGGACCGGACATAGTCACGAGGAGCCAGGACGGCGGCGAGTCGTTCCAGCCGCTCTCGCCCCTGCCCATACCCGACGGCTGCGCCTGGTGGTGCTTCATGGCCGTGGGGACGAACGCATCGTGGTTCGGCGGCGAGGTGGACCCTGACATCTATGTCATCGGCTCCCTGTACGTCGGCGAGCCATGGACCGGCGGACATGTCCTCGCATTCACCAAGTCCACCGACTGGGGCGTGACCTGGAGCGAGCCCATCCTCATCTGCGGGGACGAGGAGAGGGAGACCAACTACCCGGAGTTCATAAGCGACGGTTCGAGGCTCTATGTCGCCTACTCGAAGCTCAACCTCTCCGGCATCGGTTCGGAGGTCGACCTCAAGTACTCCGATGACTGGGGCGCGACCTGGTCGACCGAGGTGCCCGTCCCGCTCTCCAGGCCCCTGGGCGTCTGCCCGACCGGCTTCCAGTACATCGACGAGGAGAAGGCCGTGTTCACAGTCGCGGCCAACGCCTACGACCCGCTGGACTGCGTCGGCAGGATCGGCTACTTCTACTTCTCGAACCTGACATACCAGGTCACCTGCGAGCTCTCGGGAGAGCAGTGGTGCATGGCCACCGCGACCTTCGCGGGCCATCTCTCCGACGACGGGACCTATCACGTCGTCTGGGCCCACGAGTCCGTCCTGAGCCAGCCGATGAGCCTGAAGTACGCATGCAGCAAGGACTCGGGCGTGAGGCCGCACGACCTGCGCACGCCCCTGATGATGGGCGACCCGGTGGACTCCGCAGAGGGGAACGACACCTACGAGGCAGAGCTGCACATGACCGATGCCGATTCGGGCGATGCGGCCTGGAGCCTCGACTCCAACGCTCCATGGCTCGACGCCAGCGTGAGCACGGACGGGTCCTGCGCCGTCTCCGGCATACCGACGGCCAACGGGACCTACTGGGTGAACGTCACGGTCAGCGATGATGATTCGACGGACTCCTTCAACTGGACCGTCACGGCCTTGGGGATCATCCCCGGCGACGAGGTTCCTGACGACGAGGTCCCGGATGACGAGGTACCCGAGGAAGACACGACGGTGGACGAGGACATGACCCGCGAGGGGACGCTCACGGTGTTCGGCATCGTCGCCGCCGTGGCGTCGATAGCAGCCGCGGTCGTGATCGCGGTCGTCGTCGTGCTGATGCGCAGGGAGAAGCAGGGAAAGGAGTGAGCCGCCCAGCCCCTACTCGGGCATGACGAGCACGCCTATCCCGCAGCCCACGTTCTCCGCGGGCGTCACGAAGGTCGTGTGCTCCAGTTTCGCGCTCACTTCCTTCCAGAAGACGGGCACGCCGCCCACACGCCTCTCCGGGCCGGGCCTTATGTCGTGGAAGGCGACCAGACCACCCCTCCTCACGAGGGGCGAGTACATCTCGAAGTCCTTCTTGACCCCCTCGTAGGAGTGGTCGCCGTCGATGAACAGCAGGTCGACCGCGCGGCCACCGAGGAGCTCCTTCACCTCGTCGAGCGTCCCCGGGGCATGAGAGTCGCCGCTCACGAGCCCTATGCTCTGAGAGTCCCTGCCTATGGTCCTGAGGAACGGGGCCATATACCCTGGATATCCGCCCCCGAAGGGTCCCTGTGGATAGTCGACCGTGACGATCCTCGCATCAGGGGCCGTGCACCTGGTGAGCAGGAAGAGCGTCCCGCCCCTCGCGGTCCCGATCTCGAGGACGACCTTCGGGGACCTCGGCCGCACCCAGTCCATGAACCCGGCGATCTCCTCCCTGACCTGGAGCGCGGGGATCTTCGCCCCGAGGAACTTGAACGACATGACCAGGTCGACCGCGGCCCCCGAGTCCTTCGCGCCCTCGGCCCTCGCCCTGAACCTCTTCATCGCGGCGGGACCCAGGACCTCACCGGCCACGGACCAGACGACATGCCAGACCATCCTGTTGACGAGCACCTCCAGCCCGTCGTCCCTTGCGATGGTCCTTAGGGTACCGAACAGAGAGAACACCGGCCCGTTGCTGAGCGACGCTGAAGCTGAATGCCCGTACAAAGCACTTGCCATCGGGAGGGGAGGGCCGCCCCGAAACCGCTATATCGCGGCCAGGGGCTATCCCGGCCCGTAGGGCGGAGAGTGCTCGGTTGGACTTGTTCGAGGTCATCCTTCTCGTGGCCGTGATGGCCCTCGCGTTCGTCCTGCGGGCGATACCTTGCCTGAAGAAAGGCCACTACGGGAACGACTCCTACTACCACATGCTCGTGGCCAGGACCATCAGCAAGGAGCACAGGCTCCCGGAGAAGGACGACTACATGGTCCCCGAGGGGACCTACGGCTACCCGCCGCTCCTCCACGTGCTCCTGGCGCCGTTCGCCTGGAGGCACGAGCGGTTCGCGCTCAGGTACCTGGCGCCCCTGATCGACACGCTCTCCATCCTGGTGGTCTACGCGCTGGCGGACCAGGTCGGACTGGACGACCCCATCGTCCCCGCGCTCATCGTAGCGGTCTCGCCCATGGCCGTGCTCCAGGGCGCATCGCTCAACCCGAGACCCATCGGCAACCTCGCGTTGTCCTTCGCACTGCTCGCTGGGTTCCTGTACTGGAAGGAACCGGACGTCCTGAACCTGCCGTTCATCGTCGTCGCCGAGACCGTCGTGATGCTCTCTCACAAGATGAGCCTCCAGACGCTGCTGGTCGTCCATCCCGCGATCTCCATCGCTGCGATGTGGTTCGACCCGACGACGGGGCTGTACATCCTCCTCACCCTACCAGTTGCGTTCGCGCTCGCGGTCATCGTCACGAGGGGGAGGTACGTCACCCGCGTCCTCAAGGACCACATAGGTTTCATCAGGGTCCACACGAGGCACGGGGACTACGCCACGGGCAGGAAGGGGCTCCCGTCGCCCATCAGGAACCTCAAGAGCGACCCGCTCTCCTTCGCCGGCGCGATCATCGCCATATGGTGGATCGTGTTCTATGTGGACCTGACCAACGTGACCGCGTTCCTCTGCGCGTGGTCCCTGGGCGTCTTCGCCATCGCTTCGTTCTGGCCATGGGGGGACGCGTGGAGGCACATGGCGTTCGGGACCATGCCGTCCGCGCTGCTGGTGATGCTCTTCGCGGAGGCCTCGGGACCGGATTGGGCCGCGACCCACCTTCTCGTGCCCGTGGTCATCGTCGGACTGTCGGCCGCCACCTACCTGCAGCTCAGGAGGACCATCAAGGGCGACCAGGCGGCGAGGCTGATGGAGGCGATGAAGGCGCTTCCAGGGGACTGGCAGGCGAAGCTCAAGGATGCGGTCGTCTACTCGAACGCCGTCCACTACTCCCTCCCGTACGAGCTCGGAGTGAGGTGCCTCGGGACGAACCCGAACGCCAAGGGCATAGAGGTGAGCTTCAGGATGAGGAAGGCTGGCCACGTCTCACTGAGAAGGATGGCCGAGCTGACGAAGGAGCTCGTCGGGACCGAGCCGCAGTACTTCCTGCTCTTCGAGGGGCCCCCTCACCCGGACGAGACCGGGTACGAGGTCGCCTACGACGGCCCTGGACTGAGGATAATGGTCAGATCGGGATGAGGGCTACTTCTTCTTCGGCATGACGGCGCCGGAGTCCTGGCCGATGTGCTTGAAGATGTCGTCGACGTCCCTCTTGATGTTCGCGTCCTGCTCCATGGCCGTGTTCAGCCATGCCTTGAGCCCGTCCGCGTACGGCTTGAACTTCGGGTCGTCCTCGGCGAGCTTCTCGACGAGGGGGAGGTTGAAGAGGCTGATCAGCGCGACCTCCTTGGAGGACATCTTCTCCTTGACATACGGGTTCCTCTCGACGAGGACCGTCGCCTGCTCGCGCCACATCTTCATCCGGATGTCCCAGACTATCGCGACGCCCCAGACCAGGACCACCAGAAGGAGCATTATTATCGGGACGCCGGAATATGGGCTCTCGAACGGGCCCTCGCGCCACTGCATGTAGTCGAAGATCGTGAGGGACAGGTTGGCAGCCAGGAGGGCGATCGTGACTACCTGCGCGACCTGCTGTATCCGCCACATCTGGAGCATGAACCACTTCTTGATGCCGCCGTCCATCTGAATGTCACCCTTTTCTTCGTCTTCGGAGCCAACGGCCTTGTCGGTATAAGAGGATTGCCCGGATTCGCGCCCTAGACCAGTCAGGTTTATATCGTGACTCGCTCTCAGAGGGCATCGGATGAGGATAGAGGAGAGGATGGTGGGCCCGTCCGGGAAGGACAGGGCCGCGGTCGTCATCCCGGTCAAGGACATCGGGGACGACATCACGCAGCGGTGCGTCGAGCACCTGTCCGCCAAGTCGGAGATGCCGCTCAGGGTCATACTCGTGGAGTCGTCCGGCCCGGAGTTCTCCTTCGGCAGGTCCATCAACGCTGGCATACGCGCCGCAGAGGGCCACGACATCGTCGTGTGCATGGACAGCGATGCGTACCCGGAGAAGGGGGCACTCTCCGAGCTGCTGGCCTGCATACGTTCCGACCAGAGGCTCGGCTACGCCGCCGCCGTCGCCAAGGCACCGGACTTCCACCCGAACATAGGATGGGCCCACATGAGCCTCCCGTGGTTCGTCCTCGGGTGCTTGAAGAACCGCGCCCCCATGTTCATGTTCAGGAGGCTCGGGATCGGTGGCTGGTGGACCTTCGGGGTGAGGGCGCCCAAGGAGTACCTCCCGGGGAAGATGATCGGTGCCTCGACCACCACATTCGCCATAAGGCGTGCGTGCCTCGACGAGGTGGGGCCCATGGACGAGCGGTTCAAGGTCTCCTTCTCCGACCAGGACCTCTGCTTCAGGATAATGCTCTCGGACAAGTGGTACCTCACCTCCTGCCCCAAGGCGAGGGTCAGCCACGAGGAGCACAAGACCAGGAAGGCCCCGAAGGAGGAGCGGGAGTTCGCCGATTGGAGGCTGTTCCTAGAGAAGTGGTCCAAGGAGCGGATCAGGGAGCTGCTCGCAGCCGCCAGAAAAGGCAAGTTCGTGATTCCGTCCGAGAAGTGACGGTTCAGCGCAGCTCCTTCCTCAGAGCGTCCACCGTCCTCTTCGCCGCGTCACCCTTCCCGTACGGGCACGGGCCGAACCGGACCTTCGGGTCCTTCACGTACGACCTCACCTCGCGCAGTACCCTGGCCGCATCGGTCCCGACGACCTTGCAGTACCCCGCCCTGACGGCCTCTGGCCTCTCCGTGCTGAGCCTCATGACGAAGACGCGCTTCCTGATGACGGGGGACGATGCCTCCTCCTGGATGCCCCCGGAGTCGGTCATGATGAACTCTGCGCCCTTCATCAGGGCCAGCATGTCGAAGTAGCTCGCTGGGGGGATGAGATGGACGTTCTCGGAGCCGACGACCATCTCCTTCAGCGAGTGCGAGTGCGAGCATCTTGTCGGTCCTAGGATGGAGCGGGAGCACGACGGGCACCGGGCACTCGGTCAGGACCTTGACCATGCTCGCCAGAGTGGCCTTGTCGTCCACGTTCTCCGCCCTGTGGAGGGTGGCCAGCGCGTACCTCTCCCAGGGCAGGCCCTTCAGGACCTTCGACCGCCTCATGGCCTTGGGGAGATACTTGACCGTCGCGTCGATGACCGTGTTCCCCGTCCTGTGCACCTTCCCCCAGACGTGCTCGTCCCGGAGGATTTTCGCGGACTCTGCCGTCGGGGCGAAGAGGTAGTCGGAGATGTGGTCAGTCAGCCGCCTGTTGTACTCCTCGGGCATCCTGAGATCGTAACTCCTGAGGCCAGCCTCGACGTGCCCGATGGGGATCCTCAGCTTGGTGGCGGCCACCGCGCCGGCGAGGACCGTGTTCGTGTCCCCCTCGACGAGGACGCAGTCCGGCCTGGAGGACGAGAACTCGTCCCCGAACTTGATGATCGCATCGCCGGTCTGCCTGACGGGGGAGCCCGACCCGATGCCGAGGAACGCATCGGGTTTGGGGAGCCCCAGCTCCTCGAAGAACACCTCGGACATCTGGAAGTCGTAGTGCTGCCCAGAATGCACCAGCCTCGGCCCCATCCGAGCCTTCTTCAGCGCGAAGTAGAGCGGGGCCATCTTGATGATCTCGGGGCGGGTGCCGACGACGACAGACACGGCCATGATCGCGCGACCGAATCCGTGCCGAAATATCACTTCCGGAACGGGACTTCCAGAAGCTACTATGCAGTCGACAGAGCTGTCCGAAATCACCGGTGCATCCTTAGATGATTCCGAAGCTCTGGCGCGAGTACGAGGAATTCTGCTCCATCAGGCGTGCCGGGAAGGCGAAAGGGGACTGAGTTCTGAGCGGGTAGATGTCCATGAGTACGCCGCATAAGACAGTCCGTCTGGCAGATGCCATATACGAGGACCTCGCCCTGAGGACTCCGCGGTCCGGCTGTTCGAGACCATGGAGACTCGCCCGAGACGGACTTCGAGATGACTTCTCGGGTGCACGGTCCATGAGCCGTTCCTTCGCGGACGAGTACGCCACCCGTCGTTCCAGGTCGACGAAGACCATCCGCGAGGTCATGTCCCCGAACGCGTCCAGCGCATGCTCGGGCGGTATCCAACGGCCCCAAGAAGAACGGCTGGTACACTCGGTGAACATGACCATCGTGTGAGCACGCGAAGCGTGACACAAGCAGTAATGCATCACAGTACAGTCACTCAGCAGTTTGCATGCAGTACTCTCACTGCAGTAGCGACTGGGTAACGGCCTCGGCTGATGGTGAGCCCAGACGAGTACGGCCTGTCGCGCCCTCAGACTGGAGCAGCGCCCTCCACATCGGCACGAGCCTTATCTCGTACCCGGCGACCTCCATTGTCCCAGACATGTCACGTGACCATGATCGAGTCCTTCACCCGTGGACCTCGCAGAAGCGCACCAGGTCCTTGGCGTCGGCCCTTGTTTATGCCCTTCTGGTACTTCACCTCGACCGGGACGACTTCCTTCCATAGGCGGCGGTGTTGACCTGGGCCACAGCGTGGACCCTCAAGGTGCCGGGTCCGACCTATGACCACGTCGGCCGTCCCGGCAGCCATAGCAGGTCTCTCTGCGAAGAAGTCTCTGGAACGCGGATACGGCCTTTCATCAAACATGAAGCTCAGCACGAACGGTCTCAGAGGGAGGATGCTGATTGTGTCTGGCGGGGGCGCCCTGGAGTCATGGTCGGACACATCCGGAAGGACGACGACCAAGGCGTATCCGCTGGAACAAACTATATATACGCTGCAAGGAACCCTTATCAGCATCAGGATTCCGTACCCCGCCCAGGAGGTGGACATCTACGACTTCACATGAAGGCACCATCAGGATCGTCGAGGTCGTCTCGGAAGATCTCGCTCTCAGGCACGCAGCAGCCCGCCTGTTCGAGAAGGTGGACGAGATGGACGCCCCCATGGTGATAATCGACTTCGAGGGTGTGAAGACGATAACAAGGTCGTTCGCCCACGAATACCTCCAGAGGAAGAAGGCTTCGAAGAAGCCCGTGGAGGAGAGGAACGTCCCCTCGAACGTGCAGCGGATGATGGAGACGGTGCTCGCCGCGCAACACGACAGGCAACGCGCGGACTTGGGCGCTGTCACGGTCACAATCCTCTAGCCGCGCGGGCAAGCATTTTATTCCGCCCCCACCAATGGGGAGGCGGGAAGCAAGGGCGAGGACTGACTGGATATGGACTACTTCGTCACCGGCGGGGCCGGATTCATAGGCAGCTGGGTCGTCGACAGGCTCGTCCCCAGGAACAGGGTCACGGTCTACGACAACCTCAGCACCGGCAGGGAGGAGTTCCTCCAGCACCACATCGGCAAGAAGGGCTTCAGGTTCGTCAAGGCCGACCTGCTCGACGTCGAGACCCTCCTCAAGGAGATGAAGGGCCACGACTCCGTCTGGCACATCGCCGCCAACCCGGACATAAGGCTCGGGACGCGGTCCACCATGGTCGACCTCGAGCAGAACACGGTCGCCACCTACAACGTGCTCGAGTGCGCCCGCAGGAGCGACATCAAGAGCGTCGTCTTCTCCTCGACATCCACGGTCTACGGACGCGCCAAGGTCATCCCCACGCCCGAGGACTACGGCCCGCTGCTGCCGATATCGCTCTACGGCGCGAGCAAGCTCGCGTGCGAGGGGCTGGTCTCCGCATACGCGGAGCTCTACGGCATCCGAAGCGCTGGATCTACCGCTTCGCCAACGTGATAGGCCACAGGTCCACCCACGGCATACTCTACGACCTCGTCCACAAGCTGAACAAGGACCCGAAGCGGCTCGAGGTCCTCGGCGACGGGAAGCAGAGGAAGTCCTACCTCATGGTGGAGGAGTGCGTCGACGCGATGGTCTACGGCTTCAGGCACGCCAAGGACCGGCTGAACTACTTCAACCTCGGGGCCGAGGACCAGATCACCGTCAAGCGCATAGTCGATGTCCTCGTCGAGGAGACGCACCTCCCCGGCGTGAAGATCCACTACACCGGCGGCGAGAGCGGCTGGAAGGGCGACGTGCCCAGGTTCCTGCTCTCGACCAAGAAGATGGCGAAGCTCGGCTGGAAGGCCGAGCGCACGAGCGAGGAGGCCATCAGGGAGGCTGCGCGCATCGCGGTCAAGGAGAACATGAGGCCGGAGCTGACCTGGACCCCGGTGGTGCGTCAGTGAGCTCGGTCAGGATCGTCGTCGGGACGAGACCTCAGGTCATCAAGCTCGCGTCGCTGGTCAAGGCGTTCGACAAGGCGAAGATCGACTACGGCATCGTCCACACCGGCCAGCACTACGACTTCGACATGGACATGGTCTTCTTCCAGGAGCTCGGCCTGCCCAAGCCTGAGGCGCACCTCGGGGTGGGCAGCGGCTCGCACGCGCACATGACGGGCAACATGCTCATCAAGCTCGAGGATGCGCTGAAGGGCGCGGAGATGGTGCTCGTCCCCGGCGACACCAACAGCGCGCTCGCGGGCGGGCTCGCGGGCGTGAAGATGGGCATCCCGGTGGCGCACGTCGAGGCCGGGCTGAGGAGCCGATTGCAGTTCATGCCCGAGGAGATCAACCGGGTCATGCTCGACCACATGTCGCAGCTGTTGTTCGCCCCGACGAAGGCAGGGGAGGAGAACCTGCTCGCGGAGGGCATCCCGAGGAAGGACGTGCACAGGCCGGGCGACGTGATGGCCGACAATATCGCCATGTTGCGTTCTAGGATAGACGGAACGGAGCTTCCCGGCGATTTGGAGAAGAAAGGGTATGTCTATGTGACGGTACACAGGGCCGAGAACGTGGACGATCCCGACAGCCTGCGGGAGGTCGTCGAGATACTCACCTCCGTCCCCGACGAGCACGGGGTCGAGGTGGTCTTCCCCGTGCACCCGCACACGCGCAAGCGGCTGGAGGAGCAGGGGACCTTCGCCGCTCTCTCGAGGACCGCAGGCATACACCTCATCGGGCCCGCGAGCTACCTCGTGAGCCTACGCCTCGCGCGCGACGCGGCCGTCGTCATGACCGACAGCGGTGGCCTGCACAAGGAGGCGTTCATACTCGGCACGCCGGCCGTGACCCTGAGGACCGTGACGGAATGGGTCGAGACGGTCGAGACCGGCTGGAACATCCTCGCTGGCCTGGACAGGGTCAGGGTGAAGGCCGGGCTCGAGACGTTCCTGAGCAGGACTCCGAAGAAGGTCGACCCGTTCAAGTTCTACGGCGGCGGCAAGGCGGCCTCAAGGATCGCCGCTGAGGTGAAGAAGCAGCTGCCGTGACCTCGGGCATCACTTCTCGCGCAGAACGGCCCCTATCGCGTCCACGAGCCCTTTCTCGCGCCTCTCCGCCGAGAACGCCCTCGAGCGCTCGACTGCCGCCTTCCCATCCGCCTTCAGCGCGGACCGGATCTGCCTGACAGTCGCATCCACATCGTCGTACTCGACATAATGGCCTGCCTCGCCCACCACCTCAGGGAGCGCGCCCGCGCGCGTGACGACGGGGACGCAGCCGCATGCCATGGCCTCGAGGACCGCGACCCCGAACGACTCCCTGTACGAGAGCTGGCAGCAGACCTTTGCACGCCTCATCCATGAGACCATCTCCCCGTAGGGGAGTTCACCGACGATCTCAAGCTTGGGCGCGAGGGACTTCAGCCCACGTGCCGTGGCATCGTCGGTCCTCCCCACGAGGACGAACCTAGCCTCGGGCACGCTCGACGATGCCTTCGCGAAGCAGTCCAGCCCCTTCAGCTTCCTCGTCTTGGCGAGCGCGCTCGCGACCATGAGCACCATGGGCTCCTTGGGGACGGACGGGTCGGCCAGGCCGTCCCTGACGCAGTTGTGCACGACGATGGCGTCCTTGAACCCGAGGTTCCTCTCCATCTCGCCCTTGGTGAACTCCGACACGGCCAGGACGAGGTCCGAGCCCTCGATGGCCTTCCTGACCGTGCTCGCCTCCTTCGGGTCCAGGAGCCCCCCGTAGCCTATGTCGGCTCCTTCGCGACCTCGTACCCTCCGACGATCACGACGGTCTTCGCCCGCAGTACTCGCGCGAGCCTGGATGCGGCGTAGGCGTGCTTGTCGGCGAACCAGGAGACGGACGCGTCGGCCCAGATGAGCCCGAGCTTCAGCCGCGCGAGGAACCTGAGGGTGTAGAACGGGCCGCCGACCTTGTTCATGTCCAAGGTGCGCACGTCGTAGTGCTTCCTCGAGAAGGGCCTCGTCCAGCTCCATGAACGGGGACTCGTTGGGCCTGATCAGCAGCACGCGCGTCCTTCGGGCCATATCATCCGCTTCGAATGCTCTCGGATTATCTAATCCTATGCCCCCGAGGTCGATGGACAAGGCCAATGCCGTCCATTCGGAGTGATGAGCTTCCGCAGAGCTGAGACGAATGAAGGCCTACGACCTGCACATCCATTCCAAGCACTCCATCGACTGCATGACGCCGCCGAAGGAGATCCTGAGGCAGGCCCACAGGCTCGGCCTCGCTGGAATCGCCATCACCGACCACGACACCGTCAAGGGAGGGCTGGAGACCAAGAAGGCCAACGACTGGAAGGACCTCGAGGTCATAGTCGGGGTCGAGGTGAACACGGACGCCGGGGACCTCGTAGGGCTCTTCGTCCACGAGGAGGTCAAGACCAAGCACTGGCGCGAGTTCATACACCAGGTCCACGCGCAGGGCGGCATAGTCGTCCTCCCCCACCCGTTCAGGGGGCACAGGCTCAACGACGACCTCGTCAGGGCGGTCGACGCCATCGAGACCATGAACGGCAAGACCTGGGCGAGCGCGAACAGGAGCGCCCTTGAGCTGGCCAGGAAGTTCGACAAGCCGACGGTCGGAGGGAGCGACGCCCACTTCCACAAGGAGGTCGGGAGCTGCGTCACTATGATCGAAGGCCACGACCTGAGGAAGGCGATACTCACCGGCAAGGTCTCCACGAAGGGCACGCACGCGCCTGCCTACAGGGAGAGCATCACGCAGGGGATAGCCCATCTCAAGAGGCGCGAGTACACTAAGGTCCCCAAGTTCGTCGGCCAGGCGTTCTACAGGATGGTCGTGCGAGAGGACGAAAGGGAAGGCTGAGCGGGTCAGTCGTCGTGGTTCCTGTCCCTCAGCATCAGGGCGACCGCGACGCCTATGCCCATCATGACCGAGGCCATGAGGAAGATGATCCTGTACGCCTCGTCGTCCGGGATGGCCCCGACCCCCGGCACGAAGGCCGAGTGCTGGGAGATTATGACTGCGGCCAGCGCCGGGCCGACCACGCTCCCGCTCGTGCGGACGATCATGTTCATCGCGGTGGAGATGCCCGTCTCCTCCTTCGGGGTCGAGATGATGATCATGTTGATGCTGCTGACCATGGCGAAGCTCGAGCCCGCGCCCATGACCAGTATGCCCATCACGACCTGGTTCTCCGTCACGTGGTACTGGTAGAGCAGAATGAAGCCGATGATGGACATGACCATGCCGAAGACCATGGGCCACTTCGGCCCGAACTTCTTGACCGTGATGCCAGACACAGGCCCGAGTATGAGCATCAGGATGGACACGGGCAGCATGAGGAGCCCGGTCTCGAGCGCGTCGAGCCCGAAGTTGAATCCAGCTATTGCGACAACGGTCTGGTTCACGGTGAACATGGCGAAGCCGATCATGAAGCCGACGACGGTCGTGAGGGCGATGTTCCTCTCCTTCATGAGCCCTGGCCTGACCAGAGGGTCCTTCGCCTTGGTCTGCCACCAGGCGAATGCAAGTATGAGGGACACGGCCGCGGCGAGCAATCCGTCGATGAGCGGGTCGGTCCAACCCCGGGTGCGCGATTCGGTCACGCCGACGAGGAATGTGACCAGGCCAGCGCCGAGAAGCGCGGCGCCTAGGAAGTCGATCCTGACGTTGAGCCGGACCGGCGACTCCTTGATCTTCCACGCCACCAGGCACGTTAGCAGGACCGCGAACGGAATGACCGAGTGGTAGGTCCACTCCCAGCCCCACGTCTCGGTGACATAGCCGCCGACCACGAACCCGATGGCGGTCCCGACTCCGAACATCGCGGAGATGACGCCCTGGGCGACGGCCAGCTTTTCCTTCGGGAACTCGTCCCGGATGATGGAGAACGCGAGAGGGAACATGGTCATGCCAAGGCCCTGGAAGGCCCTGAAGCCGATCATGACGTAGATGGAGTCGGAGAACTCGCGCGAGAAACCGGTGAGGGTCACGGCGATGCTGTAGATCGTCATCGCGATCATGAGCATCTTCTTCTTGCCGTAGATGTCGCCGAGCTTGCCGAAGATGGGGATGGCGACCGCGCCGACGATGAGGTAGATGGTGACGATCCACGAGGCGAGGGCGTAGTCCTCGGCTGTCAGGTCGAAGCTGGTCATGATCTGCGGGAGCGACGGGAAGGCCATCGACTCGACGTACATCACGATGATGGCGACCGCTGCCAGGACTACCAGTACGAACGTCGGGTTGTTCACAGTCCCGTTCTGGACGCCGTTCCCCTGCGGTTTGGTCCCGTTCATCTACTTCGCCTCAACCACGGCTCACTGATAACCCTCGTCCCGAACCCGACTGAGGGAAATATCTATCGCATCTGACAAATCGATTGGTAGTCGGCGGGTTGTCCAGCCGCAAAGAGTAGATTGTGATGCCGCCGGCGGGAAAGAGGTATGCTGGCAATTGCGTGCTCCGATGCTACTCCGGTCAGCAGGCTATATATACACGGCGCACATTGTTATAATTCATTATGACAATTGAGGATTACTATCTCAATGAAGTCCGACCCAAAGGATATCCTGTCCGGCATAGGAGGAAGGTGCCATTCTCCCCTTCAATCTCGGTCCCAGACGGCTACATGGCCCGCAGGCGCAGGATCGACGACCTTGACTTCGACCTCGATCGGTTCGCACTCACGGAGAAGGACTACATGGACCTGGTCACAGACGCCTACGCGTCGAATGTGCACTGGTCGACTATGCTCGAAGGGAACCCGCTGAAGGAGGAAAAGGTGAGGAAGATAACCGCATCCACCTTCGGCGGAAAGGGGATGACGGCCGAGACGCCTTCGGGGCCGAAACAGGAGATCGTGAACCACCTGACCCATCTGCTGTTCCCCGAGGACTACAGGCTCCCGTGGGACCATCAGCACATCCAGCGACTGCACGACTACCTGCTCAAAGGGACTGGACACAGGTTCAAGAAGGGCAGCTACAGGACCGACCACAGATCGGTCAAGGACTCCACCGGGATGGAGACATTCATCGCCTGCCCTCCGGAGCACATCGCAAGCGAGATGGAATCCCTGCTCCGCTGGATCAACGGACCCGGCCTCGCTTACGATCCAGTCGCAGCAGCCACGGTCTTCTTCCACGAGTTCGAGAGCATACATCCCTTCTCGGACGGGAACGGCAGGACGGGAAGATGCCTGTTCCACCTGTTCCTCCAGGACTCCCGCCTCCCCAACTCTCACCTCTGCAAGATAGAGCATGAGATCCTGGCGGACAGCGAGGTGTACTACAAGGTGCTGGCATACACCGATGAGTCGGGCTCGTACAAGGAACTTGTAGACCTCGTGTCGTCAGCCATCCTGCGCGCCTACGAAAAGACCCATCGCGTGCTCTCCGAGAAGGACCTCCTCAGCTCCGACCTCGACGAGACGTCGAAGCGGGTCCTCAAGATGGCGAAGAGGAGTGGCTCGTGGTTCTCGGTCACCGACGCTTCCAAGTGGGTCAACAGTGCGGGCCCCCAGACCATCAGAGCTAGGCTCAACGAACTCGTCGATATGGGCGCGCTCCAGATGAGAGGCAACACGAGGTCGCGGAGGTACAAGGTGAGGAACCCTCTGGAGGACGTGAGGGACCGTATGAGGAGACCGGCACGAGACACCTGATGCTCCCCCGAACCGCGCGATACAGCGCACCGGCACGAAGTCGATTCCTCCAAGGATTTTAGTAAGGGCTCCGCATACCGTTCGACAAGCTCTTGTCCCTGTGGGACAAGCGGGCATCATCCGACGCAGGGGGACACATCGATGGACGGAAACAAGGTCAACTTCAGGCTGAAGGTCCTCACGGACTCTCAGGTCGACGACATACACGAGGCCACGCTCAAGATCCTCGGACACACGGGCGTGAGGTTCGACAGCGAGCAGTGCCGCCAGAGGCTGATCAAGGCGGGCGCCGCGGCCCATCCGACCAAGAAGAACGTCCTCACATTCTCCAGGAGCGTAATCGAGGAGACCATCAAGAGGATCCCGAAGTACGGCAATTACTGCGCAAGGGACCCGAAGAACGACGTCGTCTTCGATGGCGAGCACCAGTACGCCCACTGCCTGGGCGGGAACCCGTGCATGCTCGACCTCGAGACTGGCGAGTCGCGCATGTCCACCCTCGACGACGTCGGGAAGGTCACGCGCATAATGGACGCCCTCCCCAACTGTCACACCATCTCCAACCTCGTCGTCGCGACCGACGTGCCGCCCCAGCTGCTCGTCGTCAAGACCCAGGAGGCCATGATGAACAACACGAGCAAGGTCCTCTCTGGCTACGCGCTCAACGTGGAGACGGTGGACGCGCTCGTCAAGATGTGGTCCTGCGTCACGGGCGGCGTCGAGGAGCTCAGGAAGAGGCCTCTCTTCAGCGTCTACGCTTCGCCGAGCAGCCCTCTCACGTACGATGAGCACGCGGCCGATGTCATGCTCAGAGGCGCCGAGTACGGCGCACCGGTGGACCTCGTGCCGTGCCCCATCGCGGGCGGCACGGCCCCGATCACGCTCGCAGGCGGACTCGCCCAGCAGAACGCGGAATTGCTCGCGGGCGTCGTCCTGGTCCAGACCGTCGACGACAAACTCCCGATACAGTACTCTGGGAGGCTCAGCGTCATGGACCTCCGTTCAGGCAAGAACGTCTGGGGCGTCCCCGAGATGGCCCTGGTCTCCGCCGCCACGGTCCAGATCGCCCACAAGTACAACATGATAGCCGACGTCTACGGCGTGACGACCGACGCGAACTGCTGGGACATGCAGATCGGCATCGAGCGCATGATGGCAGCGATGGTCCCGGCCCTGGCAGGCGCAGACCACCTATCCGGCATAGGCGGGGCGTGGGAGAACGCCGCCAGCTACGAGTTGCTGGTCATAGACGACGAGATCTACGCCAACGTGTTCAAGGTCGTGAAAGGATTCCAGACGACCGACGACCACCTCGCGGTCGACGTCATCGACAAGGTGGGACACATGGGGAACTACCTCGCACAGATGCACACGATGAAGCACCTGAAGGCTGGCGAGATCCTGAACTCGAAGCTCCTCGACAAGAGGACCGCGGAGAGGGCGAGGAAGGAGGGCGTCAGGCCGCTCCATCTCGTCGCCAAGGACCGCGTCAAGCAGATCCTCAAGGAGCACGTGCCGACGCCCCTGGACAAGGACGTCCAGAGGGAGCTGTCCCGCATAGTCAAGGAGTCGGAGAGGACGCTTCTCAGATAGACTGGGCGTCCGCTCCGCGCGCTCCCGCCTCCGTCCGAGGGCTCACTTGAGCTTGCCCTTCCTCTTCAGCAGCAGCAATGCGACAAGCCCCGCGGCGGCAGCGACGACCACTCCAGCCAGCACGTACATGACCGTGGCGTCGGCCGGCGTGTCGACGACGAACGTCACTTCCATGGACGCGTCGTTCCCGGCCTCGTCGACCACGCGCACCGTCACCGTGTGGGTCCCGTCCGCCAGCCCCATGAGCGTGTAGTTGCCGTCCTCAGGGTCGGCCTCGGCCTCTGTCCCGTCGTCGACGCTCACCCAGGCGGAGACGACCCCGCTGGTCGCATCTGAGCACGTGAACTCGACAGTGACGTCGCCGGACTCCTCTTCGGTCCCCGCAGTCGGGGATGTGACCGTGACGCTGGGGGTGGTCGTGTCTATCCAGACATCCGCCCACGCATCCTCGCCGTCGTTGCCGGCCCCGTCCGTGCAGTAGAACGAGATGTTGTGCATCCCGTCGTTGTCTACCGGGAACGCACCGACGTACGCGGCCGCCGCGCCTGAATCGATGCTGTACATGATGACCGCGACACCGCTCGTCTCGTCATCGGGGGCGTGCAGCGACACTGTCACGTCCGTCGTGAACCAGTCGGTGCCAGCGGCGATCGTCCCTGCCAGCAGGAAATCGACCGTGCCCGGGGCGGTCGCGTCGATCTTGAACGAGACCTCCTCGACCTCCTCGACATTGCCTCCGTAGTCGGTCGAGTAGTACTCCACCGTGTGATCGCCGTCACCCGACACCTCGAACGGGAGGCTGTATGGCTGCCAGCTTCCGCCGTCGACCGAGTAGTTGGTCCATGTCCCGTCCCAGATGAGGTCCTCCGCCGAGAGCTCGACGGTCACCGGGGTCACGTACCAGTCCGCTTCGCCGACCGTGCCATCGAGCCCGCAGTCGGTCTCGGGGGGAGTCGTGTCCGGCTCCAAGGGGATCGCGACGAGGTCGAACAGGACCGGGTTCGCACCCCAGTAGTTGTCAAGCGACCTGCCCGGCAGACCCCACTCGCCCCAGCCGGTGAAGGTGTCGGTCCTCCACGCATAGGTCTGGTTCGGATACGCGAGTATGATGTAGGGAGCGTCCCAGTAGTGGATCAGCTGGCACGCATCGACATAAGCCTTCCTGTCGGCAGGGTCGAGCGCGCTGACAGACGCCGTGTAGTTCTCGTCGTATTCAGCGTCCATGTAGCAATTGTCGTTCCATCCGTTGATGGCGTACGACGATTCGCAGAACAGCATGTAGTTCGGATCTGGGTCCGAGCTCCAGTACCAGATGGCGGTGTCGTAGCTGTATGAGTACACCATGGTGGCGAGAACTGCCTCGCTGACCACGCGATAGTTGATATCGATGCCGACCTGCGCCCAGACATATTCGAGATAGGCAGCTATGTCGCCCTCCTCTGGGTACTCCATCCTGACCATCATATCGAACACGAGGGGCGTCCCCTCGGTGACCAGGCCCTCCTGGACCGCCCAGCTGTCGGCCGTGGCGACCCTGACGGTCGGCGACTCGACCGTGAACTCGTATCCGCTCACCTCGAGGAGGTTGCTGGCGTTGTCCAGGTTGTACCTGTAGGACTCGTTGAAGGAAGGCTCGTAGTGCCAGTACTCGCTGGCCGGGGATATCAATGTCGAGCCCTCTGTGCCCTGGCCGAGGTAGAAGTCCTCGACGATCTGGGTCTTGTTCGTCGCAAGGGCCATCGCGACCCTCACGGCGGGATCCAGCCTCGCAGGGTTCGGCCCGGCGTCGTTCATGTTGATGGCGACCTCGGTCCAGTACTGGTTGGGTTTCGGCGAATCGAAGCAGACGATGTCCTCGACCGCGCCCAACTCCACCTGGGCCTTCAGGTCCACGTATGTCGCGGCCGGGAACTGGGCTACATCGAGGTCTCCAGCCTCGAGGAAGTATCTCATCGCAGTCGCATCGTCGTAGACCATCATGACCAGGCCGTCGAACCGTATCTCCTTCCCGTAGTCCTCCAGTCCGTGATAGTACGGGTTCCTGACGAGCGTTATCTCGTCCCCGTCCAGGAACTCGTCGTAGAGGTTGGCAGTCGGCATGAACGGACCGGTTCCGACGATCGGCGGGTCGACGGTATCGTAGATGCCGTCCCAAGCGAAGCATATGTCGAACGGGGTCAGTCCTCCCAGGAGGTGCTCTGGCAGGATCGGGAGCTGCAGGGAATCGCCGTATGCGCACGGGATCGGCTCACCGGTCGTCCTGTCCGCGAAGTGCACTCGGACCGTGTCGGAGTCGACGGCCTCGGCGTAGTCGATGAAGAAGGCGTACGGCTGATACGCCCATGCCGTGTCGTAGTATCCGGCGTTCAGGTTCAGCGTGAACACGACGTCGGTCGCCGTGAACGGTTCTCCGTCCGTCCAGTTGGCGTTCGACGTGAGGTTGTACTCCCAGACCGAACCGTAAGGCTCGCCTGAGACGATCATCGCGGCGTCGTCCTCAGGCACCATGCGCCACTCTCTGGCGAGGTTCGGCGTGGGCTCAAGGTTCTCGTCTATGGACATCAGGCTGTCGTAGACCAGGCTGTAGAAGAAGCGGGATGAGTCGGTCAGGCCGATGAACGGGTTGAGGCTGTCCACAGGCTGCATGTAACCGATCTTGACAACGGCTTCCTCCCCCTGCGAGGAGACTCCCGTCGGAACGGTCATCGCGACCGTCGCGAACATCGTGAGGATCAGAACCGAGCCCAGCATACCAGATGATAATCTACCCATTTGCGCACGCCCCGTCTTCTAAGAGTCCATCTCCATCCACCTCCCGGCCTCGCGGACGGGACATGGGAACCAATTGATACGAACCGGGCGTGCGCTAGATAAAGCTTCTGTGCCAGATGGGTCCCGGCGCCTCACTTCGGCTTGAGCGCTGTCACCCTGTAGCTCGCGACCGTCTCGGAGAGGTCCCCGTGGTCCTTCGCCCCGCCGCCGGACGACACGTAGTCGGTCAGCTGCTCGTGCGTGTAGACCACCCGGTCCTCCACCTTGACCTTGACGAACCCAGCTCTGCGCATCGCGCCCGTGTACTCGGCCTCGGTCACGGCGCCGCTGACGCAGCTGGACCATGCGCCCATGTCGTGCCTCAAGCCCTCGGGCAGATCCTTGATCAGCACGATGTCCGAGACGGCCAGCTTGCCGCCCGGCTTCAGGACCCTGAACGCCTCCCTGAAGACCTGCTCCTTGTCCGGTGAGAGGTTGATCACGCAGTTGCTGATGACCACGTCGGCCGTCGCCGCTTCGAACGGCATGTGCTCGATCTCCCCGAGCCTGAACTCGACGTTCTCGTAACCGGTCTCGGCAGCGGTCTCCCTCGCCCTGTGGATCATCTCGGGTGTGGCATCTATGCCTATGGCCCGTCCCTTCGGCCCGACCTTCTTCGCCGCAAGGAAGACGTCTATGCCCCCGCCCGAGCCGAGGTCGACCACAGTCATGCCTGGCTTGAGCTCGGCGATCGCGGTCGGGTTGCCGCAACCGGCGCTCACCGCTATGGCAGCATCCGGGATCGACATGATCTCGGCCTGCGGGTAGAGGCCGCCGCAGCCGCACATCCTCGCATCCTCTCCGCCGCAGCACGAGCGTTCGCTGACCGCGAGCTTCGTGTACTTCTCGCGGACTGCCCTCCTGACCTCGTTCTCAGCCGGGGCGCTCTTCCTGTCTGACCTCTTCTTGTGTTCGGCCATGTCGACCAGTCCTCGTCTCCTCACGTGAATGCGATAATGGGTTATCGGGGTTTGGGTGGCTGTTTCAGTTCCGGACCCTGTCCTCGTGGGAACAGTAGTTCTCGGGGCACCTAGCCTTCTTGGAGTCCCTCCGCCTCTCCGAGTTCAGGGTGTTCGCCAGAATCTGCAGTGTAGACATCTTTCTTACCTCCTCTTCTTCGGGTCCTTGGACCCTCTCTGTATTGGATATACCATAGCGAGTAGATAACAATATTGGACGCACAATATTGCTCATACAATAGGTTAAGTAGCGACATAACGATACCGTCGATCGATGCCCAGGAAGAAGAAGGAGACCGTCGGCGACGTCTGCTGCAGGGCGCCCGAGTGCTGCGACATGAGGGGCATGCTCAGCTTCCTCATACTCCACCTGCTGTCCGAGAAGGACATGTACGGGATGGAAATGGCGACAGAGATAGCCAAGAGGAAGGCGGACAAGCCCAATCCTGGAACACTCTATCCGACCCTGAAGCAGCTCGAGCAGAGAGGCCTGATCGAATCCTACCACCACGAGAGGACGAAGCTCTACAGGCTGACGGACGAGGGACGCGAGGGGCTCAGACAGGCCAAGCGCTTCTTCCACCAGGCATATGGTGATATACTGAGGGAGTAGATTCGGGGCCAGTGGGGTGAGCGGAGGGATTGTTGCCTGACCATGACATGCAGGTGATCGCCAAGAAGCTCGGGCCAGCGCTCCCGGACCCCGTGACGCTGCTCGTTTTCAACGACGGAGGCGCGACGGCGAAGGACATGGTCGCCCTCGCGAACGCGATCTCGTCCATGAACTCCAAGATCAAGGTCGAGATCGAGAATGTCTCGGCCGACGGGAGCCAGCGCATGAAGGACCTCAAGGTGCGGGAGGCGCCCGCCCTGCTGCTGCTGAAGGACGGATTCGCGCGCATCATGTACCTGGGCGTGCCATCGGGATACGAGCTCCCCGCGATTGCCGACGCGATCGTCGAGCTATCCACCGGCCATGCGCACCTGACACCGAGGGCCACCGAGTCGCTCTCCAAGGTCAGGCGCAAGGCGAACATCAAGGTCTTCGTGCTCGCCACCTGCCCGTTCTGTCCCACGGTGGCAAGGCACGCGTACAGGGCCGCCATCGCATCGCCCCTCGTCACCACCGAGGTCATCGATTCGTCCGTCTTCCAGGAGCTGTCGATACGCCACTCGGTCATGGGGGTCCCGAAGATCGTACTGAACGACAACACCGACATCACCGGTGTGATCGACGAGGTCGCCTTCTTCGAGAAGCTCAGGGACTCGGACCAGGCCCTCCTCGACAGCATGTACGGGTAGAGTCAGTACACGCCCGCCCCTCGATCCCTGGGTCCCAGCCGGGCCTGCACAACATTCATGAGAGGGCAGGCGTTTGTCCTGGCGGACAAAGGGCGCCTGCAGCCGACCCCCCGTCGGAGAACTCGGCTGCCGGGCATCCTGATCGGGAAGTTGGTGGATGATGGACGAAGGCGAGAGGATGTCCTCCCAGCAGGCTGAAGGGATACTCGGGAGGATGAAGGCCGAGATAGGCGAAGTGGTCGTCGGGTACAAGGAACAGGTCGACGACTTCCTCACCTGCTTGCTGACCGACGGTCACCTGCTCATGCAGGGCGTCCCCGGGGTGGCGAAGACCACGCTCTCGAAGGTATTCACCCAGGTGTCGGGCCTGTCGTACCGCAGGATACAGTTCACCCAGGACCTGCTCCCGGCGGACATCACGGGCCACTACTTCTACAACCAGAAGAGCTCCGAGTTCGAGGTCAGGAAGGGGCCGCTCTTCGCGAGCATCGTCCTCGCGGATGAGATCAACAGGGCGCCCCCGAAGACCCAGTCCGCCCTGCTCGAGGCGATGCAGGAGAGGATGGTCACCATCGAGGGGAACACGTTCCCTCTGCCGAACCCGTTCATGGTCATCGCGACCCTCAACCCCATCGAGACGGAGGGGGTCTATCCGCTCCCTGAGGCGCAGGTGGACAGGTTCATGATCAAGAGCAACATGGACTACCTGGACGCCGAGAGCGAGCTCAGCCTGCTGAAGATCAAGTCCGACGTGACCGAGCCCATCAGGGCAGTGCTCACAGAGACGGAGATCTCCGAGCTCAGGAGGGCTGTAGCGATGGTCCACATGCACGAGAGCGTCATGGGGTACGTGAGGGACCTCATGAGGGAATCCAGGGACCTGGAGCAGCTGGACCTCGGCCTCAGCCCCAGAGGGGGCATCCATCTCATGTACGCCTCCAAGGCGCGTGCCCTCCTGTCCAGCAGGGACTACGTCATCCCTGACGACGTGAAGGCCATGGCGCACAAGGTCATCGACCACAGGCTCATCCTCTCTCCGGAGGCGGAGCTCGAGGGGCAGACCCAGGCGGCCATCACCGACGGGCTGCTCTCGTCGGTGCCAGTCCCGAAGGGCAGCTTCAGGGAAGAGGACTGAGCGGAGCGCAAGAGTGAGTGCCGTGCAGACATCACCGCTCGGGACGGGCCTACTGGTAGTTTGCGTCGCGTTCGCGTTAGCAGGCTTCCTGTTCATGAGCATGACATGGGTCGTGCTGGTCGCGGCGCTCGTCACCGTGTTCCTCTACGCGCGCTCCAGGTTCGTCTGGGAGCTCTCCAGGTCGAACATCAGGATCACGCACCGGCTCCTCGACGACATGGCCTTCGCCGATGAACCTGTGAGCGTCAGCGTCGAGGTCGTGAACGGGGACGCCGCGCCGCTCCACGCCGTGCTCGAGGCCATCCTTCCAGAGGGGAGCGCGCTCGGGGCCGGCAGGAACAAGGTGACCGCGACCGTGCCACCGAGGTCCGTGTCCTCCTTCACATACTCGTTCGTCCCCCAGAAGAGGGGCGTGCACGTGGTCGGGACCGTCGACATAGAGAGGACGGACGCACTGGGCCTCTTCACCCACAAGGAGACCGTCGGCGAGGGCCGGCCCCTGAGCGTCCACACCAGGCGGGACGCGTTCGACACCGCGAGGAAGACCGCGGGGAGGGAACACTTCGAGTACTCCGGCATGTCGAGGACCCCCGCCGTCGTGCTCAGGGAGTTCGAGTTCGACGGGCTGAGGGAGCACGTCCCAGGGGACAAGTCCAGGGACATACACTGGAAGAGCTTCGCCAGGACCGGCAAGCTCATGACCAAGACCTACAAGAAGGAGGGGACGCTGAAGACGATGATCTTCGTCGACTGCAGCAGGAGCATGCGCCTCGCGGACGGGGGCATGGCGAAGGTCGACCATGCCGTCGACCTCACCCTCCAGCTCTCGAACGTCCTCCTCAGCAGCTTCCACCCGGCAGGGGTGGCGCTCTACGACGAGCTGACCGTCTCCGGCCAGGTCGAGCCTGCGCTCGGGAGGCACCAGTTCGAGAGGATAATCAGGTCGCTCAGGAACATGCCCGACGCGGTGACCGCGAGGGACCACACAGCCGCCGATGCGACAACGGTCTCGGCGCCCGTCGCCCCCCAGATGTCGAACGGCTCCGACGAGGGGGATGCCTTCCTGAGGGCCGTGAAGGTCATGAAGCACTCCGAGAAGAAGGGCACGATGGGGCTCGAGGACGCGGTCCAGCACATCATATCCCACAGCCGCGGGCAGGAGCTGCTGTTCATCGTGGTCTCCGACCTGCTGTCGTCCAGGGACGCGGCCATCGCGTGCGCCAAGATCTGCAGGCGGACGGGGAACAGGCTCCTCGTCATCCAGACCTACACCGACTGGTATGCCTCTCCGAAGATGGCCCTCGACGCCGCCGAGGGTGAGAGGCTGTACGGGCGCATAGGCGACGGGGTCAAGTCCGAGTCTCTGCTCAGGGGCGCAGGCGCTTCGTTCATCAGGATAGGGCCCGCCGACACGACGGCCAGGATCGTCCGCAGCATCAGGAGGGGGGTCATGTGACGACGTACGGGCCCGCCGCGAAGGTGCTGGCCGCCGCGGCCGCCGGCTCCACCGTGCTGGTCTTCGCACCGGTCACCCTCGCGATCCTCATACCGGCCGTCATAGGCGTGGCGCTCATCATGCTGGGCGTGGCGGCGGCCTACAGGCTGCCGGCGGTCATCGGACTCCTCACGGTCCTGACGACCATGGCGCTCGCGATCGAGATCCCGACGCTCACGGACGCCGAGGGCGTGATCCGGGCGGCCACTTCGGTGTTCGCACCCGCCGTCGCCCTGGCATGGGCCGCGCTGTCGTGCGAACCAGGCGAAGAGGGCGCGGTCGGCGTCCGGTCGAGGCCGACTGCGGTGCTGGTCGCCGTGGGGGCCATCGTCCTGCTCATCATCCCTCTGTTCGTGTTCGTCGTCGGGGTGTTCCTCCCGACCGTGTCCATACGCGTCTCCGCGATGGCCGAGATATCCGTCCTCCTGGTGGCCATCACCGCGACCGGGATGCTCCTGAACCGCTCGGACCCGGCGAGGCGGACGGCCCCGGCGGGCAGCGTGCAGGAGCCAGCGGAGGATGCGGAGTGAGGAAGAACTGCTGGCCCGTCTCCGTTTGGGGGAGCGGTTAAATATGCTGCAGAATGGTGGCTGGGGACGTTGAAGCTGAAGGGTGAGTGGCTCCTGATACTCGGCGCCATGCTCGTGGCGGGGGCGCTGTACAACCATTACATGGGGCACTCTGCCCTCCTCGTCGAGATCATCATGGTGGCCGCGGGCTCGGGCCTGGCCATCTACTCCACCCGTTACCTCACCCTGCCTCCGGGTGAGGAGGGGCAGGGGATCATCTTCGATGTCCTCACGAGGTTCGTCTCCCCGAGGCATGCCCGTGCGATCATCCCGATGTCGGGCTTCGCGCTGCTGCTGGTCTGGTCCTCCTGGAAGGTCTTCGTCCTCGGGACGACCGACCTGCGCATGGAGGACTTCATCGTCACCCTGTTCGGCCTCTCGCTCATCCTCTACTACTCGGGCCCGAGCGCGTTCACCGACGTGAAGGACTTCGTCGCCCTGTACCTCATGTTCCTCACGATCGTGTTCGTCGTCATCTGGAGGACCTACTTCTTCGTCACCGGGACCTCGGCCTACGAGATCACCTCGTACTCCGAGTTCTACATCGTCACCAAGCCCACAGCTACGCTCCTCGGGCTCCTTGGATTCCACGTCGACGCGGTGCTGGAGCTCGACGGCATCGGCCTCTCGAACATAATCGAGTACATGCACGACGGCGGACTCCACAGGCTCGGGATCGGGACCGGATGCAGCGGCCTCTACTCGGCCGGGCTCTTCTTCTCGGCGTTCCTTGCGTTCGTCCTCGCACGCTACAGGGCGTTCGACAGGTACATCGGCCTCGGGCTCGCGATAGGTCTCTTCGTCACCTGGCTCTCGAACATAATCAGGATGGCCATCACGATAATCGTCGGCGTCGCCTACGGTCACCAGGCCCTCATCGTCGTCCACTCCTACATCGGGATACTCATCTTCGTCGCGTGCATCACGGTCTTCTGGCTGCTCATCGTGAGATGGCTCGACAAAGTTGAGAAGAAGAAGGATGGACAGGGACAGCCTGCACCTCCTCCGGAGACCAGCGCCGCCGGCTGATCAGAGCAGGGAGCCGTCCTCCGATGAGTCGCCGTCCATGAGCCTCTTGAGCTTGAGTGCGTTGATGATCCTGGCCTCTTCGGGCCTGTAATCATCGACGGCATGCGTGGAGAAGGGCGATGGCTCGCGGTAGATCGACATCCTCGTCATCGCGTCGACCAGCTCGCGCTCGATGAGCTCGCCGTAGTCCTCCAGCGACTCAGGCTGAGCCTCCTGGGCCCTCACGGGGACGGACATCTTCGGGACGGACGCGGCGACTGCCGCGGTCGCGATGTGCGCGGAGACGGTCTTCCTGGGAGCGGACCGGGCCTCGGCCGGGGCCGCGGGCGCACGGCGCTGGGCCGGGCTCGGCGCGGACACGATCTCACCCAGTGTGGCCTGGCGCGTCGCACTCCGACCGTGGGTCGCTGCACCGGTGCCGCGGCCGCTGCCATGCTGGGTCGGCCTCGGGCCCCGCGGGGAGCCCTGGTGCCGCCTCGCGACGACGAACAGGACGAACAGCGCGGCGGTGGCCGCCGAGAACGCGATCAGGAGCATGGACGTCAGCGACGCGGCGATGCCACCGTCGGGGTCGTCCACGCCCGGGGCTGCGACCATGGACGCGGGCGCGATCCCGCTCGAAGCGGAGTTGCCCGCGAAGTCCTCGACCATCACATAGAGCGTCATGCCGTCCCAGAGTCCCGAGGCGGGTATGACCGCGGTCAGCCCTTCCGCGGACGATTCCATCGCTACTGCGACGAAGCCCTCGCCCTCGACCTCGTAGTAGAGGGTGGCCCCCGACACGCCGAAGTCGTCGGTCGCGGCCGCGTGGACCGTCATGGCCTCGCCGGACGCGAACTCGAAAGAGTCCGCTATGACAACCTCGGGCGGGGTGCCGTCGACGTACACCCTGACATCCTCCGTGACGACGTGGCCAGCGAGGTCCGTCGCGACGAGGCTCAGGTTGTGCATGCCGAGCGACAGGGTCCCCGTGTCATAGGTCATGCCCGAGTAGGCGAACATGGGGGTGCTCCCGTCGACCGAGAGGGTGACATCGTCCAGGTAGCTGTCGGTGGCGACCACCTGGAGCGGTTCGCCCGGGAGGACCGAGTCGCCGGACGAGACGCCGACGAACCCGACGGCCGGCGGGGCCGTGTCCATCATGAACGCGAACGACTCCTCGACGGAGTTGCCGGCGAGGTCGACCGCGCCTATCGTGATCGCGAAGAGCCCCTCGTCGTCGATGAACGAGAGGGAGAGGGTCACCAGAGCGATGTCCGTGCTCTGCCCTATCCCGAAGACGCTCCAGCTGAGCGATGCCAGGTTGGCATCGGAGGCCTGGAACGACACGATGCTGTCGGGGGTGACGTACGCGCCCGGCGCGGGGGAGAGAACGGTGATGACCGGGTCCGTGTCGTCCACGGTGACCGTGAATGTGAACTCGAACCAGCCGCCCGCGGAGTCGGTGACGTTCACCTCGATGAGGTGCTCGCGCTCCTCCCAGCCGACGGTCGATATCTCGTAGGGCTCGTCCAGGACTGCGGACACGCCGTCCTCAGACCACCTGCAGGTCAGCTCGCCCACGCCCAGGGCGGAGATGACCAGAGGCGTGCCGGACGTGATGACTGCGCCGTCGGACGGGCTCGCGAGGTACGCCGCGACGGAGCTGTCGGAGACCGTGAACATCGACAGCGCCTCGGTCTCGTGCCCCACGGAGTCCTTGGCGAGGACCTCGACGTAGTGGCCGCCTGCCGACAGTCCGGTCATGCCGACGATGTAGGGGGAGGGGACGACGGTGTACGCGCCCCCGTCGAAGGAATAGGAGACCTCGGCGAGATGCCGGTCCGACGCATCGATCTCCAGGTCGGAGCCGAGCGGGACCGTCGAGCCGAAGGCGGGCTGGACGATGGAGACCACGGGGTACGCGGCGTCCACATCGAACGAGTAGGACGCGGTGACCGTGAAGCCGTCGTCGTCCTCGACGCTCACATCGAGCGAGTGGACCCCGTCGGCCCACGCGGAGGTCGATATGTCCCAGGGGGAGACGAGGGCGACGTACTGCCCGCCGTCAAGGGAGTACTCGACCTCGACGGAGCCGTCGTCGGTGACCGCCAGGTCGATCGTCTCACCTGGCATGAACACGGACCCGTCCAAGGGGGACACGAGGGCGATCTCCGGTGCGACGGCGACGCTCTCGACGGATGTGAGGGTGAATGTCCTGGTGACCGGCTCGTAGACTCCCAGGTCGAACGCCACGGTGACAGTGACCGTCTGGCCGAGGCCCGTGAAGAGGGATGTCGGGTTCAGGCGCCACTCGAACAGGATGTTCCCGTCGTGGGTGTGCGTCGTCCCCGAGACATACTCGTCGAGGACCATCGCGACCTTCTCGCCGTCGACCCAGAGCTCGAGGGGCACCGCGGCCGTCGTGCTCAGCGGGTTGCCGGACGCGTCCTTGAGTATGCCCTCGAGGACGACGGGCACGGAGGCGTCCCTGAACTCGACCGCGTCGTCCTGCGGGGACAGCTCGAAGTCGACCGGGACCGATGCCATGGCAGCGGTGGTGATCGTCGCTGAGAGGAAGTTGGACGAGGCGTCCGTCACGGTGAGGAGCAGGTCGATCGTCGCGGTGGAGACCGTGGTCGGTATCGACGCGGAGAACGAGTCGCCCGCCTGGGAGACCGTCAGCGGCTTCCAGGAATCCGATGCTCCCGCGCGCCAGCTGAGCGCGACGGTGACGGAGGAGGCGGCATCGACCGCCTCGATCGTGACAGGCACGGTCGCTCCGGGCACGAACCGCTGGGACATCGTCATGCCCGTGACCCTGGGCGGGTCCATGTCTGCCGCCGGGGTCGTGAACCCGAGCTCGAGGTGCACGCTGCCCGATATCTGCGAGGTGGGCGTGTAGTCCATCCTCGCGACAGTACGTGCCGCTGCCGAACAGGTCGACTACGCGCACGGCGTCGGGCCTGGCGAGGTACTCGGAGAGCTGGTATATCCCTGCCAGCCCGCCGTTCTTGTAGAGGTACATCGACGGGACGTACTGCCCGCCGACCCTGGCGCCGGACTGGTCCCTGAGCAGCGGGTGGTACAGCACGAGCGCGGTCTCGTCGTTCTCGGTGAAGAGGGAAGGATAGAACGGACCCGCCCCGATGCTCCCTTCCTCGTAGGTCGGCTCCAGGGCGGTCACGTAGTTCCTGTTGGGGACGAGTATGTCGGATGAGGCGGACGACTCGACCAGCTGGTCGTAGTCCGCGACGTAGTACTCGCGCTCGGAGTAGCCCCCGAACACGCTCCTCGGGAAGTAGAGCTCCGTGAACGGCCCGGAGACCACGGTCGTCCTGGTCATGCCGGAGTAGAACGGGCTCAGCGAGGTGTCGGTGTCCCTGCGGACGAAGAAGGTGGCGTCGCCGCCCATCGCCCTGTGGGTACCCCAGTTGCACCACGGGTCCGATATCGTCCCGGGGATGTCGTACTTGGTCTCGAAGACCGCGGACGTGGACTCGTCCCAGGTGAGCAGCGACGGCACGGACGAGTCTATGCCGTCGAACTCCCACGCCAGCAGGTACTGGAGGTCCGCGCTCGCCTCGACCATGAAGGCCGTCGAAGCGCCTGTGATGTACTCGTACCAGTGCTCCCAGTTGAGCTGCATGAACTCCCACATCGCCGGCGTGTAGGAGAAGCCGGTGTAGGAGATGCCGATCTGCGCGTCCGTGTCGCTCACGTAGACCTGGTGCGAGGTGGGGAGCGAGAAGACCTCGGAGCCGGCGATGGTGTAGTCCGAGCCGGTGAGGTCGAACGATATGTTCCTCACGCCCTCGTGCCTGCAGTAGACCCTGTACTCCTTGACGTAGACCGGCTGGCCGTCCTCCGTCTCCATGTCCATGGTCAGCGCGTGGGCGTCCGCCATGAGGAGGTCGACCCTGACGGTCTCCATCCTGCCGACGGAGACCGTGCCCGAGAGGACGTAGGCGTCGTCGAAGGTGTAGATGAGCTGGTGCCCGATCGCGTGCACCGAGTAGTAGCCGGAGGGAAGGAAGAAGGTCGCGGGCGGGACCGGGGTCATGTAGCCCCTGAGGCCGGCGACGAAGCCCGCATCGGGCAGGTCGTAGACCCAGACCCCGCCGAACGGGTCGAACACCTCCGCGCCGGAGACGTCGAACACGTGCACCTCGAGGATGCTCATGACGACGTAGCCGAACGGTATGCCGATGTCCCCGGCCGCGGAGGACAGGACGATCCGACCGGCGTAGTAGCCCTCGTCGGAGTCCGTCGGGACCTGCGAGACCGTGAGCGTGACCGTGCCGGACCCGTCATGGGCGATGTACGCCGAGGTGGGCGACGCGGACGAGACATTCTCCCACTGGGTCGCGGGCAGCGTGCCGTTAGGGAGGAGCGAGAAGTAGTCTGAGCTGGAGACCGAGAACGTCGATGCCGTCCCGGCGTTCGTCACATCCACGGTGACGGACGGGGCCCCCGAGAGTCCGTACGAGACGAGGGGCGACGAGGCGAACATGGTCGCGTTGATGGACGACGGGAGCCACACCTGGCCCGAGCCGGCGGTCCAGAGGGATTCCGTGATCGCCTTCGCATCGGACACGATCGCGGACTTGAGCATCTCCGGGGTCCAGTCGGGATGCATCTGGAGAAGGAGCGCGGCCGCGCCGCTCACGTGGGGCGTGGCCATGGAGGTCCCGCTGAGCACGGCGTATCCCGAGGACGAGCTCATCGTGGCGTCGGAGAAGGGCACGGTCGAGAGGATGTCGACGCCTGGCGCGGATATCTCTGGCTTCACCGCCATCTGCGCGGTCGGCCCCCTGGAGCTGAAGGATGCGAGCTCACCGGCGCCGTCCACGGCGCCCACGGTTATCGCGCTCTCCGCGAGACCGGGCGTGCTGACGGTCCCCATGGATGGCCCGGAGTTCCCTGCCGCGACCACCACTGTGACGCCTGCCGCCGTCGCGCGCTCGACTGCCTGGCACACGGGGTCGTCGACCTCGCCCTCGCCGCCGAGGCTCATGCTGATGATGTCCGCGTGATCCGAAGTGGAGCCGTCGCCGTCGGGGTCCATCGCAGCGTCGATGGCCTCGATGACATCGCTCATGCTGCCGGAGCCGTCGGCCCCCAGGGCCTTGTACGCCAGCAGGTTGGCGTCCGGCGCGACCCCGACGATGTCCCCGTCGGCGGCTATGGTGCCGGCGACATGTGTCCCGTGACCGTTGTCGTCCATCGGGTCGTCGTCCTCGTTGACGAAGTCGTACCCGCCCAGGACCTTGTACGCGGCGCCGATGCCGCCTCCGAGGTCAGGGTGCGTGTAGTCGATGCCCGTGTCGATCACGGCCACGACGATGCCGTACCCGGTGACCGGGAACCCGTGGGAGTCGGTCCGGTCCCATATCTGGTCCGCGCCGATCTGGGTGACCCCATCGGTGTAGGTCGCGTTGAGAGTGAGGTCGGGATAGACCGTGAGGCATGGCTCGGAGGAGGTTATGGCCTCGATCGTGGCCACGTCCATGGTCGCGGAGAACCCGTCCAGGCTGTGGCTGAACAACCTCAGCGAGGAGGCCGTCGCCGCCTTGGAGGACTGATCCCCCGAGTCCATGAGGGACATCGCGCGGTCCAGCGCGGAGGGATCGTAGGTCTCGTCCGAGAGGAACACTATGACGCCCACGGTCCCCGACTCGTCGACGAGGGACTCCCAGTCCCAGCTGGTGCCGGAGAGGCGCGTGCGGATGGAGTCGGAGGGATCGGATGGGGACACGGCGTCGTCCGGTCCCGATGCGGATGCCGAGTATGCGAGGAGAGCGAACGATGAGAAGACGAAGAGCAGGACGACGGCGATCGAGAGCAGTCGCTCGGGGTTGAATGCTCCATCGGCGGTCGTTGCGTAGGGCAAGGGCCTCTCGAGCGGGCGGTCCGATGACGGTGTGGGCGCTCTATACGTAGAGGTCATCTCGGATACCTTATCGTGGTCGGCGGTTTATAGAGGGACATCACCCCGTTATCAATCCGTGTAATGACCATCTGGTGCCCCGGAGCGCATCCCCTAATGCCGTAACGACAACCGCTGAGGGGGATATCACTGTTTTGGGCTCACTGGCGTCCGCTTGACAGATGGAAAACGACCGCTCACTGGCACGGTATCCTACTGCTTCCGTCTCCAGACGACCGCCACGACCGCGACGGCTCCGACAGCCAGCCGGCCACGAGCAGGCCCCACTCAGCACCGAACTCGGGTATCTCGAAGGTGAATTGGACGTCGATCTGGATGATGTTGGCGTTCGGGGCGACATCCGTCGCCATCTCGGGGGCGCTCCCCTCGTAGACCGCGACGACCTGGATGGTGTAGCCGACCTCCCATCTCGGCGATGGAAGGTCAAGTGCTGTAGTACCCGTGCTGCATCCGATGGTGTCGAATCGTTGAGCTCACGGGGGTCGCGCCATTCAGACATCGTGACCGTGACATCGGCGCCCTCGACCGTGTCTGCCGACAGAATCGTAGATGTAACCTTCACGACGAGAGGGGATTCGGCCCGGCCGACGCGTTCGTCGGGACGGTCGACACGAACGGAAGACGAACAGCAGAGCTGCGAACCGGCTATCGCGGTCATCAATCCAGGAACACGGTTCGAAGCCCTCTCGGACATGTCAGACCACCACTCGAGGCACTCTGCCCCTATAGGCGCACCGAGGAACCGCCCCGGAGCGCAGGAAAGAGCTCATCGCGTATAACGGTTAAATTACTTTCCTCGAACAATCGCCAACCGTGCCAGCATCAAGGCGGGCCTACGAGCCAGTACTCTGCCTAGGCCTTCTTCCGCCTCATGGAGACCGTCGCCACGACCCCTATGATGGCCATGGTGACCAGGACGCCGGTCAGGCTGCCGAACTCGGGGATCTCGGTGGTGAACTGCACGTCGATCTGCAGACACCGTCGTCGTCGTCCGCGACACCGGTGTTGCTCTCAGGGACTCCGCCGAATGTAGCCGTCGTCTGCACGGTGTCCCCTACCTGCCAGTCGGTGTGCTCGAAATCCACCTGATAGAAACCCTCAGTCGTCCGTTGAGCGTCGGTCAGTTGCGGGTGGGTCCCCGCGAGTACCTCGACCAGGATGTCTGCGCCTTCGACTGGGTCACCGTTGCTGTCCGTGACCCAACCGTACACTGTCAAGTCCGCTGGCCCTGCCGCCACGGGAGCATGAGAAGAGCGAGAACGAGGCTAGCACGGCCAACGCCGTGACCGCCGAGAGAACGAGCACACTTGCCTTGCGAGAGCCTGAACGGTCCGTCATCCGAGATCCACCTTTCCGGGCTGTGGGTAACCCTATTCACGATCGTATAGATAAGATGTTTGCTCAGGCGGCTATAAAAGCGCCGCCTGATTTGGCAATAGGTTTGTCCTAGGCTGAGGCCGCCGCCAGGCCTATGTACGCCGTCGCCGGTCGCGCTCGTGACCACGAAGTACGCCCTTCCCTGGGTCACGGTGAAGTCGTACGTCGAGATCCGGGCGCGTTGACTCCTGGCAAGAACGACCTGTACACCTTCGCGACCGGGTCGTAGTACGAGATCTTGTAGACCTTGGCGCCGGTTATGCTGGCTGCCAGCTCGCTCGCCGACATGGCCGTCAGCTCGGTGTACCCGAGTATGTTGACCCCGCCTGCAAGCGACACCACCGCGTTGGCCGTCAGGTCGCCCTCGAGGACGAAGGCCGTGTCCGCGGAGGTCACGACGAAGTACCCGACTCCCACGAGTATCGGGAAGTCGTAGGCCCCGTCTGGCAGGTTGATGCCCGGCAGGAAGCTCCTGTAGGTCTTCGTGACCGTGTCGTACCTGCTGATCTTCAGCGCGGTCGGCCCTATCGCGGTCGCCAGGTCCGAAGCCATCAGCCCGCCGGGTATCTCCAGCGGCGACGACCAGAGGTTGACGCCCTTCTTCAGGACGAAGTTCATCTCGGGGTCCAGCTCGGGTATGAGGTTGCCGAAGTCTATCCTCATGCTGACCTGTCCGTACGGGAACGGATAGATGACGATCATGTTGCTGATCGGCCTCGTAGCATAGAAGTGCTCGAGCATCGTCTCGTTGACCCAGTACGTCCCGGGCAGGATCTCGCCGAACTCGTAGTGCCCGATGTCGAAGTAGTTGTCCGTGTACTCGACACGGTCAACGAGCACTCCCGTGTTCGTCCGTCCCTGGAGGGTTATCTCCCAGTTCCCGAGTCCGTCCTCGACCTCGTCGAACTCGCCGTTGGGCCAGTACGGGTAGAAGTCCTGGTACGTGTCCAGGAACTTGTAGCCGTAGACGGTCGCGTACCTCACGTTGCCTATGTCCACCCGGACCTCGAAGTACACCATCGAGCCCGTGACGCTTATGTGCACGGGCTGCGGGGTCGTCGCCTGCCAGTCAGGTATCAGGTACTCGTAGACATCGTATGCGCCTGGCTGCACCTCGTCGAACTCGTAGTACCCTGCTGCCGTCCGTCGTGGTCTTCCTGAGGACGTAGACACCCTGGTCCGTGTATCCCTCGAGGTAGATGGTCCAGCCTGCGAGTCCGGGCTCGTCGGCGTCCTTGTAGCCGTCCAGGTCCTTGTCGTAGAACTTGATGCCCCAGACAAGGCCGAAGACCGCGTTCCCGAAGTCCACCTTCTTGACCGAGCCGCTCCCGACATCCACTACGGCCGTCGGGCTCGTCATCGGGACCCATCCTGCCGCGGAGTACTCGAAGCGCTCCGACACGACATAGGTGCCTGCGGGCAGGCCGTCGACGGAGAAGCTGCCGTCGGACCCGGTTATCCTGGTCACGTTGAGCCAGCCGCCTCCCACGAGCGTGCCGTTCAGCCAGATCGTCCATCCGGCCAGCCCGGCCTCGCCCTCGTCCCACTGTCCGTTCAGGTTCCAGTCGTAGTACTTGTGGCCGTAGACGCGGCCGAGCTCGAAGTTGCCGAAGTACATCGGGTTCAGCTCAGAGCCCGACTTCACCTCGACGCTCATGGTGCCGTCGGAGGGGTTCACATGCATCCAGCCGTCCCTGTCCTCCTCGGTCACGATGTACTCGCCCGCGGCGGTCAGGGTGACATACACCCTCCCGTCCTCGCCCGTCTCCACGACGAGGGGCACGGCGAAGCACGGCCCGGTCACCGTGAACTCCCAGCCCTCGATGGGCTGGTCGCCCGCGTTGAACACGCCGTTGCCGTCCATGTCCTCGTACTTGAAGATCTCGAGGTCCACGTCCCTGAAGTTGCCGAACGGCCCGACCTCTATGCAGTCGCCGGAGTAGATCGTCTCTAGGGCCCATGTGACCGTCGTCGGGGTCCATCCGTTGGCCTTGGCCTCGGCCACATCCTCGAAGACATAGTACCAGTCGCCCCCGAGCCCGTCGAAGCAGAACCAGCCGTTGGCGTTCGTGTACTCGACGTACTACGCCGGGCAGCGAGTCCTCGATCATGTAGATCGGGAAGCCCTCGACCGCCGGCTCGCCGTCGTCCCACACGCCGTTGCTGTTCATGTCCTCGAACTTGTAGCCCCAGATGCACCCGAGCTCGAAGTTGAGGAAGGTGTGCACGGTGACCAGGGCGCCGGACTTCAGCAGGAACGTCTCGCGAGTCCAGCGTTGGTCGCGATCCACCCGGTCCTCGACTCCTCCCGGACCGTGTAGGTCCCAGGCCCGAGGTCGCAGAACGAGTAGTGCCCGTCCGCGTCGGTGACGGTCATGTCGACCATCACTTCGCCGCGGAACAGGTAGATGGTCCAACCGGGCAGCGGCACGTCGCCTGTGCCCAGCTCGCCGTCGCCGTCCATGTCCTCGTACTTGTAGCCGTCGATGCAGCCCAGCTCGAAGTTCAGGAAGTCGACGCTGGCCTCGGTGTGGCCGATTATCTCGACCATCACGAGAGTCGCGCTCGTCGGCACCCAGCCGCCCTGCATGACCTCCCAGACGTAGTACACGCCGGAGGGCAGGCCGGTGAACTCGTAGTAGCCGTCCTCGTCGGTCACCTTGAACCCGGTCAGGTAGTACGGGTAGACGCACTGGAACCAGATGGTCCAGCCCTGCAGTCCTGGCTCGCCCTCGTCCTTCACGCCGTCGCCGTCGATGTCGTTCCACTTGTAGCCGGATATCTTACCCAGCTTGAAGTTCCCGAACTCGAAGGTCTGGTCGCGGTCGCCTCCCAGGATCAGGAAGTCCGTCGAACCGCTGTCGTGCGTTATGCACATCCAGCCGCCCGTCAGGACCTCCTTGACCATGTAGAACCCTGCGTGGGTTATCAGGAAGGTCGCGTAGCCGGACCCGTCGGTGAACTGCGTGTCTACGAGCACCCACTCGTCGTCTATCATCTCGTAGAGCTGGAACTCCCAGTCTGCGAGGGGCGCGTCGGGGCCGTCGTAGTAGCCGTTCGCCATGATGTCGTCGAACTTGAACACCGTGATCTCCACGGTGTCGAAGTTGCCGAACATCAGGACTTCCAGCTGCATGCCGGAGGTCACATCCACATCGGATGTCCCGTCGGCCGGATCCACATGGACCCAGCCCTCGCGGTCCTCCTCGGTGACGGTGTAAGTCCCGGCCCTGTTGACCAGGAAGTAGGCGTAGCCGTACCCGTTGGTGTACGCCACCGTGTTCGTCACGCCCGGTCCGGAGATGGTGAACTGCCATCCCTCGATCGGGTAGTCGCTGCCGGGGTAGTCGCCGCCGTCGTAGACGCCGTCGCTGTCCCGGTCATGGTACTTGAACACGCTTATCCAGACGTCCATGAAGTTGCCGAACATGAGCGTCTCTGGGTCCGTGCCCGAAGGTGTCTCGACCGTCAGGCTGCCGTCCGAGGGGTTGATGTGCGACCATCCCTCGCGGTCCTCCTCGACCACGGTCCATAGGTCGTAGCCGCTGACAAGGAAGTACCCGTGACCGTCCGCTCCGGTCTCCAGGGTTGCGCGCAGGTCCCCGCACGAGGCGTACAGGTAGAACGTCCAGCCCTCGAGGGGCGAGTCGCCACCGTCGTAGACCCCGTTCGAGTTCGCATCCTCGTACTTGAAGACGTCGATCAGGACGCACCTGTAGTTGCCGAACTCGAAGGTCTCGGGCGCGTCGCCCGAGGATGCCACGTACAGGTAGCTTCCTACCGCCGGGTTGACCGGGACCCATCCGGGCTCCAGTTCCTCGTATATCTCCCAGAGGCCGCCGCTCGTCAGGGTCATCGTCCCGTAGCCGGAAGGACCGGTGAAGGTGTAGGTCCACTCACCAGTCTCCATCGAATAGGCGTGCATCAGCCAGCCCTCGAGAGGCCTGTCCACACCCTCGTTGTAGACGCCGTCCGAGTTCACGTCCTCGTACTTGAAGACAGTGATCTCCACGTCCTCGAAGTTGCCGAACAGGATGGGCTTGAGCTGCCATCCGGAGTAGACCATGACCTCCACGACCGTATCGGTCGTCGGGCGTCCAGCCGTCCTGGACGAGCTCCTCGACCGTGTACATCCCCGCCCTGTCGACGGTGATGTACGCGTATCCGTCCGTGCCGGTCGTTATGACCGTCCCGGAGCCGGACCACGGGCCCGTCACGACGTACTGCCAGCCCGATAGGGGCTGGTCCTCCTCGTCGCAGTACCCGTCGCCGTCCATGTCCTCGAACTTGTAGACGGTTATGGTCACGTCGTGGAAGTTGCCGAACACCTGTGTCGGCACCTCCATCCCGGACAGCACGTTGATCACGCGGAAGCCGCTCGCCGGCGTGATCCACGTCCAGCCCTCGCGGTCCTCCTCGTACAGCGTGTATATGCCGGACCTGTTGACGGTCAGCACGAGCATGCCGTACTCGTCGGTGTAGCCGGAGTAGACCGTGCCATCGTCCCTGACCAGCCTGAAGTACCAGTCCTCGACCGCGAGATCGCCCTCGTCGTACTCGCCGTTCGAGTTCACGTCCTCGTACTTGAAGATGGGCACATCGACGTCGATGTAGTTGCCGAACCAGGGCTGTATGAGCCTGTCACCGGACAGGATGTCGATCTCGTAGTACCCACTGAGTGGCGTGATGTGGCTCCAGCCCTCGCGGTCCTCCTCGACCAGGGTGTATGTCCCGGCCGCGCAGACCGTGAAGCTCAGGTAGCCGTCCTCGTCCGTGTAGCCGGAGTTGATGAGCTCGCCGGTCGGCCCGTAGAGCTCGAAGTACCAGCCCTCGAGCGGCTCGTCGCCGAACAGGGGGTCGTACCAGCCGTTGCTGCACGTGTCGAGGTACTTGAACACCTCGATCTCGACGCACTCGAAGTTCCCGAACTCGTACAGGTACTGCTCGTCCCACGAAGACCACTCGAGCGCGATCCCGGACTCGATGTACACCATGTACAGCCCGCCCTCGGGCGTCACCGGGCACCAGCCGTCGCGGGGCTCCTCGTTGATCCACCAGAGGTCGCTCGCGCAGAAGGTCACGTCGACCGTTCCGTCGGCCCCTGTGTAGACGCTGAACGCGCCGCCCCAGTAGCTGTAGAGGTCGAACCTCCAGCCGCTGATGGGCTCGTCGTCGCCGTCGTATATCCCGTTGCTGTCCATGTCCTCGTACTTGAAGAGCGTGATCGTCACGCACTCGAAGTTGCCGAACACGACGACCTCGGGGTCGACGAAGCCGGATAGCACAGAGGCGTACTGGAGTATGGGCGTGGTCGGGCACCAGCCGTCCTGCACGACCTCCTCGACGGAGTACATGCCGGCGGCCGTCACCTCGACGCTCGCGTAGCCGTCGGCGCCGGTGACCAGGGTCACTGTGCCTCCGACGATTCCGGGCCCGGTCACGACGAACGACCAGCCAGCCAGCGGGTGGTCGATCTCGTCACAGTACTGCCCGTCGCTGTCCACGTCCTCGAACTTGAAGACCGTGATGTCCACGTTCTTGAAGTTCCCGAAGTTGGGCACGCGCTGGTCGGTCCCGGAGACTATGGGGCCGAGCCACCAGGTCTGGGTCGTCGGCGTCCAGCCTTCCTGCCGGACCTCCCAGAGATAGTACATCGAGTCGGGCATGAGCCCGTCGAACTCCCAGTAGCCGGTCTCATCCGTCACAGTGTAGTAGTGCGTCGGATCGTTGTCCCAGATCATCTCTATGGTCCAGCCGGGCAGGCCGTGCTCGCCCTCGTCCCAGTAGCCGTTGCTGTTGGAGTCCTCGAACTTGTAGCCCCAGATCCTGCTGAGCTCCACATTGAGGAACGGATCGAGCTCCACGCACGAGCCGGACGATATCGGCACCGAGTACGAGGCCGGGGTCATGTGGACCCAGCCCTCGCGGCTCTCCTCCGTCACCGTGTAGGTGCCGTAGGTGAGCCCCGTGAACTCGAAGTACCCGTTCTTGTCCGTCATCGTGCTGCCGGATACTGGCCCTGTCAGATAGACGACCCAGCCCTCGATGGGTTGGTCGCCGGAGTCCAGCTTGCCGTCGCCGTTCATGTCCTCGTACTTGTAGCCGGAGATCTCCCCCAGCTCGAAGTTGAGGAACACGAAATCGTACGCCGTCGGTCCCATGACCATCGGCGGGACGAAGTAGTAGCTCGACGGGCTCGTGGCCATCCATCCATCGACCAGCACCTCAGACACCCAGTACTTCCCTGGCAGCATGTTGTAGCAGGTCGCGAAGTAGCCGTCCGCATCGGTCGTGAGCTCCATGTGGACGAGTACGCCGTCGTTCCTGACGCCCTCGACCACGATGGTCCAGCCGGGTATGCCGATCTCGCCGATGTCCCAGAGCCCGTTGCCGTTCATGTCCTCGACCTTGTATCCGTCGAAGCACATGTACGGGACGTTGCCGAACTTGATGTCCACGATGTCGGTGCCTGAACACACAAGTAACGACACGCTCGCCGGGGTCGTGTGGTACCAGCCCTCGCGCAGCTCCTCGGAGACGAAGTAGTAGCCTGGCAGCAGGTTGTCGAAGCTCCAGTAGCCATCCTCGTCCGTCACGATGGTGATCGGCCCGAATGGCGTGCAGCCTTCGAAGCCCATCAGGGGCAGCATGGCGTCGCCGTCGTTCAGCCAGCCGTAGATGGTTATCTCCCATCCGGCTATGCCCGGCTCGTTGCCGTCCTTGGTGCCGTCCATGTCCCAGTCGAGGAACTTCCAGCCGTCGATCGAGCCGTACTCGACGTTGCCGAACTTGGCGCAGGTCCACGTCGGAGCCCTCGATCAGCGTGACCTCCCTGCTGAGGGGCGTCACGTTGTACCAGCCGTCCTGGAGGACCTCGGTGACGGTGTACACGCCGGGCAGCAGCCCGTCGAACATGTACTCACCGTTCGCATCGGTCACCGCGTACAGCGGGCCGATGACGGCGCCGTTGTCCGCGACGCCCGTGAGCACTATGGTCCAGCCGGGCAGGTACGGCTCGTTGCCGTCCCTGTAGCCGTTCATGTACTCGTCGAGCCACTTGAAGCCGGAGATGCTCCCGTACTCGGCGTTGCCGAAGTTGATGCCCGCGATCTCGAAGGGCACCAGCTCGCTGACGTCGATGTACACCGAGGTGAAGGTGGCCGCGTACCAGCCGTCCTGTATCTCCTCGGAGACGGTGTATTCGCCGGGCAGCAGGTCGTCGAACAAGTAGCTCCCGTCCACCTCGGTCTGCGTCTTCGAGCGAGACCATCAGTCGCCGTTGATGTCGTAAGCCGTACAGGTAGATGGTCCAGCCGTCGATGCCCAGCTCACCAGCGTCCCAGACGCCGTCGATGTCGACATCGTGCCACTTGTAGCCGGATATCGATCCCGTCGGGATGTTCGCGAATTCGTGCACGAAGACAGTCCCGCTGCCGACCTCGAACGGGTCGGAGGAGATGGGCTTGATGTTGACCCAGCCAGCGAGCATGAACTCGCTGACCGTGTATATGCCCGCGTCGAGCATCGTGAACTCGTAGAAGCCGGTCGAGTCCGTTATCCTGGTCATGGAGACCGGGACGCCCATGGAGTTCGTCCCCTCGAGGATGATCAGCCAGTTCATCAGGCCGGGCTCACCCTCGGTCATGAACATGTCCTGGTCCAGGTCCGCGAACTTGTAGCCTCTCACGACGCCGTACTTGAAGACATCCCACTTCGCCAGGTCATAGACATTCCTCCCGAGGACATCGTCGCCATCGGCGCTGACCGTGTTGACCAGCATCCCGCGTTCCCGCCGGGTACGACATACGTGTAGGTCAGCGGCACCGTCTCGTCCACGCCCAGCTCCGGTATGATCGCGATCACTCCGACGAGCGAGTCGAAGACGACGACATAGTAGAGAGTCGTGTCGCCGGTGTTCGTGACGTTGACGTAGTAGGTGATGGTCTGTCCGACCACGGCCTTCTCCGGCCCGATCTTGGTGACCGTGTATGTCAGGGTGGAGTATGTCCACGGTCCAGGTGTCCGAGTCGGTCCTCAGGTGGAGCTGGTGGTCGTAGGCCTCGACCTCGACGATGTTCACGAACGGGTCGTCTGTGTCAGAGGTCACCAGGTACGGGACCGTCCAGGACATGCGACGCACCCGGAACCAGGCAGAAGAACGACGACGACCATCCGAGCTGCTCGTCGGTCACCGTGCCGTTCATCCAGACATCCGCCTCGTCGGGCACGGACACCGTGATGATGTAGTAGATCGTGTCGCCCTCGTGGGCCATGCGTCACGGCCGGTCGTCTTCGTGACCTCGATCATCGGGTGGACGACATCGACGGTCCAGCTGGTCTTTGCGCCGACCTCATGTAGCTGGTGGTCCCAGGCCTGCACGTACGCCGTGTTGACGAACGGGTCGGCGTCATCGGTCATCGCCATGGAGACCGTAGTACACGAGCGCTCTCGCCGGGCTTCAGGTTCGTGAACTTCCAGGACCAGCCCAGCATGTCGTCGTAGACCGTCCCGTTGAGCCATACATCCGCCCATGACGGGTTGGTCACGGTGATGGTGTACCTGACGAACTCACCGGTCTCCGCGCAGGTCTTGTCCGCCACCTTCGTGAGCAGGACCTCGGGGTGGACCACATCGACAGGCCAGAAGGCGTAGTCGCGACCAGGTGAGTCCTGGTGGTCCCTCGGCCTCGACATAGGCCCAGTTGACGAACGGGTCGATGTCAGGCATCGGGATGTCCAGACACGAACCGCAGCGTCTCGCCGGGCTTCAGGTTCTCGAACTCCCAGTACGAGCCCGACGGACGTGTCGTAGACCGTCCCGTTCAGCCATACGTCCGCCGTCGACGGGTTGGTCACGTTGATCGAGTATGTGACGACCTCGCCGACCGCGGCGCAGGTCTTGTCCGCCTCCTTGGTGATCTCCACTGCGGGGTGGACCACGTCGACGCTCCATGATGCGGAGGCGTTGACAGCGTGGTCCTGGTGGTCCGTGGCCTTCACGGTCGCGGTGTTCACGAACGGGTCGATGTCGCGCATCGCCATCGTGTAGGTGAACTTGACGGACTCCCCAGGCATCAGGTCGAAGAACGACCAGGTCTGCCCGAGCATGTCATCGGAGACCGAGCCGTTGAGTCCGACATCGCCGACGTTGGTCACCGTGATGGTGTAGAAGACGTCCTCGCCGACAGCGGCGCAGGACAAGTCACCGACCTTGGTTATGGCGACCTCAGGGTGGACGAAGTCGATGCTCCAGGACGATTCTCCGCGGACCTCGTGGTCCTGCGGGTCCTTGGCGTAGACCGTCGCGGTGTTGACCAGCGGGTCGGGGTCGTCCTCCTGGACGGTGTAGATGAGGTCCTCACCCTTCAGGGTGATGGATCCCAACGGTGCGAGGCTTCCGGTCCAGATCAGGCCGCCGAACATCTCGTCGGTGACCTCGACCAGGACGAGCGGGGTGTCGTCGCTCGGGTTGGTGACGGTTATGTAGTACTGTATCTCGTCGCCGAGCCCTGCGCAGACCAGGTCCGCCCACTTGTAGATGGTCACGGCCGGGTGGTAGATGTCCACCGTCCACGAATCCTCGTCGTAGACGTCGTGGTCCTGCGGGTCCAATGCGTAGACCCAGCCCATGTTGACGATCGGGTCGTTGTCATCCACCGTGACGATGTGCGTCGAACGACTCGTTCCAGTAACTGTCCACTGCGAGATCCAGTCCTCGAAGATCGATCCCACCGAACATCGGGTCCAAGACCTCGACGTACATGGGCGTGTCCTCGATCGGGTTCGAGACGTTGATCGAGTATGTGACCGTCTCGCCGATCGCTCGCGCACGACTTGTCCGCCGTCTTCTCGACGTCGATGTCGGGGTGGTAGATCTCGACGTACCACTCGGCGCTGCCTCGCGCGCGTGGTCCTGCGGGTCCGTCGCGACGACCGTCACTGTGTTGATGAGCGGGTCGTCGTCGTCGGCCTGCACCACGTACGGCAGTTCGAAGGCCATCGGTCGACTTCTCGAAGATCGAGCGTTCCTTCCCAGATCACGCCGCCGAACATGTTGTCGGTGACGATCGTGTACATCGGCGTGTCCGTGCTCGGGTTGGTCACGGTGATCCAGTTAGATGACCGTCTCGCCGACCTCGGCGCAGCTCCTTGTCGGCCTCCTTCGTGATCTCGATCATCGGGTGATAGATCTCCACGGTCCATGTGTCGTTGGCCCAGATGAAGTGATTCTGGTAGTCCACGGCCATGACGGACACCTTGTTGACCAGCGGGTCGGGGTCGCCCAGCCTTGACGAAGTACTCGAAGGACTGCTGTCCATGAGTCGCCCGGCAGCGAGGGTGAGCAACTCGTCGATCCCGAGCAGCGGATCCTCTACCGTGGCATACATGGTCGTGTCCCAGCTCGGGTTGCCCACATAGATGGTGTATACGACCTTCTCGCCGACCTCCGCGCACGACTTGTCCGCAGTGATGTCGACCGCGATGTCCGGGTGGAGCATGTCGACGATCCAGCTGTCGGAGGATTCGGCGACCTTGCCGAGCGCGTCCCAGCCCTTGGCGGTCGCGATGTTGATGAGCACGCCAGTGCCCTCGTCATCAGGTGCGGGCAGGGATATCGGGTCAAGGTACACCGTCTCGCCTGCCAGCAGCGTCCCAACATCGAAGGAGCCGAGCATCGAGTCATAGACGACGACTTCGAACAGGTCCGTGTCATCGGACGGGTTCACTACCCATATGTCGTAGTTGATCTCCTCGTCCGATCTTGGCGCATGACCTGTCGCCCTCCTTGTACACCTCGATCTCAGGGTGCAGTATGTCCACTTTCCAGGACGCGGTGTCGGTGACCGTGCGGCAGTACTCGTCCGTGCCAGTGGCGGTCACGGTGTTCGGGAGCGGGTCGTGCCTCCAGGCCCGTTATCGTGTATGTGCCCGTGAGCACCTCGCTCGCGCCGGCCTCAAGGAAGAGGTCGTTCGCGATCGTCCCGAGGACATCGTCGACCACATCGGTCATGAGGTCGACATCGCCGGTGTTGGTCACTGTGTAGGTGTAGGTGATCGTGTCACCGACATGCGCGTACTCGGGCCCCGTCTTCTCGACGTCGATCGACGGGTCCGCGATGATCAGGAACCTGCACCATGCGACCTCCTGCGGGAACGATGCCTCCGTGGCTGTCGGAGTAGGTGAGGTTCGCCCAGTTGTAGTACCATCCCGGCTCGTTGGTGTTCACGGTAGCTGTGAACTGCAGGTAGCCGGTCACAGGTGGGATGCACCCGTCAGCGCCGGTCCCCGGCCAGTATCCGAGGTACCAGTCGAACTCGTCACCCGATATGGTGGGTCCAGGCAGCGGCTTGGACGGTACCGGGTTCTTGGATGTCCAGAAGAGGAACGAGCTCGGGTCGATGTCCACGACGTAGGGGAGGTCGTCATGGAGCTGCACGCATCCCGCGGCAGCCTGGCCCGTGTTAGTCCAGCTTATGGTGAATGTGATCTCGTCGCCCTTGACCACAAGGGTCGGGTCGCAGGACTTCTCGAGTTCCATCTTGGGGGGAGTCAAGACTTCGCCGAGCATGATCGGGACGTCCCTGTTGCCCTCGTCGATGCCCGGGTCGATGGAGACCATGCGCACGTGCAGGGCCGACCCTGGGTAGTAGGAGGCGCCCAGGTAGCCGATGTCGACAGGTCGGAGACTGCGAGGTGCGCGCCGAAGTGGACGATCGCCGTCTCGGCGCCGTCGGCGAACTCGAACTCGAACGCCCACACCTGGATGACCTGCGCCCAGCTCTCGTCGATCTGGTTCGCCAGGCGGGCCTGGTTGAGTATTTCTCCGTCCGCAGCGTCGACAGTGAATGGGGCCGAGGAGTTCTCCAGATCGTTGATACGGAGACGATGGTGGATCCATCGGGAACTCCGTCAGGAAATCGATGCCGTAGGTCGGCGCGATCGGGGAGTTGATGTCGATCATGTCGACGCCGATCGTGATCGTGACCGGTCCGTCGGTGCCGAGGTGTGCCTTGCTCAGAACGACCGTCATCGGGATCGTGTCGCCCTCGTTGTATCCCTTGACGTCGCCGTGCGTCCACCTCTGGAACGGAAGGAGGGTCCAGCCTTCGATGTATGCTGCGGGGTCCCAGAACTGGGTCGTCGCAACGATGTCGCCAGTCGACAGAGACTGGGTCACTGTCACGTTCACCGGCACATCCGGAGTCGCCACCCACTCAGCGGCATATCCATCGAAAATGAATCTTCCATACAAATCCGGCGTTTCTGTAAAGGTTTTAGTTCCAAGGTCTGGGTGGTAAAGTTCGATCTCGACTGGAGACCACTTCACGAAGCCGTCACCGTAGATGTAGACGGTCTCCCCAGGCGCGTACTCGTCCCTGGATGTCCAGACCACCGGGTCCGTCTCAGCACTTGCCACTACCGTGAACAGTGCGGTCGATACCATGATCAGTACGACCAGTACAGAAAGTGTGTTCACAAAGCGGCTTCTCAGATTAGCATCTCTTTCGCTAGCTACCACAGACTACGCCTCCCCCAATCGCGGCGCCTCGATGGGAACCCACCCAAACGAACCGAATCTAGGCTCGCGCCCTCGATTAGAGGGCCGGAGCGCCAAAATCGTAACCCGCGTCCCTGATATTAACCCTTTGCTGCTTTCCGTCGCTACTGACCTGATACAATCTCGTGCGGATTTCACGGCGCTTTAAGACCGGAAGGCCGTGGCGGATCAAGGGGTCTGCAGGGGCTGCCCTACAGCCGCGCACACCTCCCCCGCGCAACGGGGAATCCGGTTGTAAGGTCCTCGTCGCTGATGTGGCGGTCGCACACGGGCGGCATACATACAAATCCTGGTTCAACATTGACGACAGACCGAGGGAGTCCTGCTGAAAGTAAAGCTCTTCGGAAGGGAGGCCGAGCTCTCTGGGGCGAGCCTTCTCGGCCTGGTCCTCGCCGTCATCGGCGCCCTGCTGTTCGTGTTCATGCTCGGGGCGCAGTCCCAGATCGACGAGATCGGGGACACCACGGACCCAGTACTCCTCTCCGACCTGAACAAGCTCGAGGGGCAGAGGGACATCTTCCTCGTCTCATCCATAGGCTTCGTCTTCCTCGGCGTGTTCGGGGTGTTCGTCCTCTCCGAGCGGAGCATGCCCGTGACGGTCTCGAGGGCGCAGATGCTCGCGGCGGCACGTGCTGGCCGCGACATAACGCGCGGTCTCTCGCTGACGGGGAACGCGATGTACCTCCCCCGGAGGAAGGGGCTCACCCGCGAGAGGATGTTCGTCCCGGCGCCTACGGGCCAGGCGGTCGCACCTGCCGCCCTCACGGACGACCTGACGGTGTCGCCAGGCAAGGACGGATCGACCCCTGGCATGCTTGTGGAGCCTTATGGGCTCGGCCTCCTCGACACGATAGAGGAAGAGGGCGGCACGGGGTTCGCGGACATCGGGCTGGAGGCAGCCGAGGGCTCCCTCCAGGTGATGAAGCACAGCCTCAACCTCCTGAGGGACTTCCACTTCAAGGAGCGCGACGGCAGGACGGTCCTGAGGGTCGAGCACAAGGACCTGCTCGACGCGTGCAGGGAGGTCAGGAAGGAGATGCCAGACACCTGCAGGCAGGGGGCCTGCGTGGGGTGCTCGTGCCTCCTGACCGCGGCGGCCAGGGCCACCGGGAAGATCGTCTCCGTCGAGCGCGTGGACAACGCCCAGGACCAGGTCGTGTTCACGCTCGAGCTGAGGGACTGGTAGAGGGCGCTGGACCTGCGCGCGCACGCGTGCGACGCCATGTTTATAATCGGGGTCGTGGGTCATGCCTCCAGATGAATTCGCTTCAGGCGGAGGCATCACCCCCCACCAGGAAGTACAGCATCGCGGGCCTAGCCCTGCTGCTGGTCATCTCCACCATCCCTTTCACCGCGAGCGCAGACATCCCGCACGAGAACTACGATCTCGCGAACTCCGACCTCGACACGGTGGTCGCGCTGCTCAACTCGTCCATCAGGTCCTCCGAGAGCGCCCTCCGCGCGCTCCAGAACGAGTCCATGGACGAGGCGAGGCAGTACCTGGACAGGGTGGGGGCGGTCCTGCTGCCAGCGTCCACGATCCTCGAGGACATACAGGCCGTGGCCGGGAGCTACGAGGACCTGAACGGGCTCCTGCCGCCGTTCATGGGGCTCTACGACGGGGAGGAGGCGTTCTACGACCTGGAGACGCAGCTGATCGACGCCAGGACGGACATCGTCTCCGCCTCCGAGCTCACCAACCTCTCGGACGAGCAGATGATCGACGCGCTGGATGCGGTCAAGACGTTCAACGCCATCATCGACAGGATGAACGCGACCATAGACGAGATGCTGGTCCACGCCCACGCGATCGACGCGCTGACCGTCGACGGCGCCACCGTCTTCGTGCCCAACGACCTCGTCGCGCTCATCGAGGGGCTCAGGGACCTGCTCCAGGCGGCCCTGGACGAGGTGGAGGAGGTCATGGAGGACGGCATCCCCTGGAGCGAGGACGTCTCGTTCCTCCTGCTCTGGATAGGCGACCCTGACCTGTACCTCGGGGAGACCATCGTCGGCGGAGGGTACCTGTTCATCAGCGGGTCGTTCGCCGTCGGCCACGATGTGGACATCACCATGGACGGGGAGGCGCTCGCGACCGCGGGCACCGGGGCCGGGGGGAGGTACGTCATCTCAGTCCCGATACCCCTCAACACGTCCTGGCTCGGCACGCACATCGTCCAGGCGTCCGCAGATGCCGGCAACTCCACGCTCCTCTCCGACACGGTCACTCTCACGATATCCCTCGTCCCGACCAGGCTCGCGCTCACGGCCGACAGGACCTCGCTGGCCATCGATGAGAGCGTCCGCGTGACCGCCGAGCTGACAGACGTGCGCGGCGACCCGCTGCCGGCCATGAACTGCACGCTGGCCCGGGACGGTTCGGAGTACAGGTTCGTCACCGACGCGCTCGGGAGGGTGGCCTGGACATGGTCCGCATCGGCCCTCGGCTACGGCACGCACAGCGCCTCCGCGGCGTTCGCCAGCGTCCTGCCGTACGCGTCCAGCCAGTCCACGACCGTCACGATCGTCGTGGACATCCCGACGACCCTCACCGTCAGGCTCTTCCAGGACAGGCTCCGGGCAGAGCACTACATCCTGGGCGAGGGGTACCTGTACGCGAACGGCACGGAGCCGCTCGGGTCGCAGAGCGTGAGCCTGTACATCGACGGGACCTACATCAGGGACGTCGTCACGCAGGCGGACGGGAAGTTCGCGTTCTCGATGCCCGCCAGCGGGTACGACGAGGGGACGCACACCCTCAAGGCGGCGTTCGACCACAGGGACCTGGTCTGGAGGTACTCGGAGGCGGAGGCGGGCTTCGTCATCATCTCCTTCAGCTACGGCGATTACCCGTTCTTCCCGTGGATCCCCGGCTGGGACATCGGGCTGGACGAGGAGATCCCCTACCTGTTCTTCGGGGAGTACGCGTACTTCACATGGCTCTTCATCATCATGGTCCTGGCCATCGTGGTCAAGGCCGTCCAGGTCAGGAAGGCGAGGAAGGTCGCGGCGGCCCAGCAGGCCCTCGCCGCCGCCCCCGTCCCCGACGAGCCTCTGCCCGACAGCCCGGAGGTCGCCGCGGCCAACCCGGAGCCGGCCCCGGACTGGCTCAGGACCCCGAACGAGAAGGTCGTGTGGCACTACACCAGGATGGTCGACTTCCTGCAGAACAGGAGGAAGGTGGGCATCACCGACAACATGACCCACTGGGAGGTCGCAGGGCTGCTCCGCTCCCTCGGCTACCCCAACAAGGCGACGAACAGGGTCACGCTCCTGTTCGAGCGGGCGTACTACTCGACGGAAAGGCTGTCCGAGGCGGATGTCATCCAGATGGGCTCCTCGGCCCACGTCCTGAAGCGGACCGGAGGTGCCAGGTTTGCAGGCTAGGGTCCGGAGGGGGTACATCGCGGCGACGGCCCTCGTGGCCGTGATCGGGCTCGCCATGCTCAGCATGGTCTCCCCCGTGGTCTCCACCACCGAGGACTTCTCCATCTTCAACACCGGCTGGAACGGCACCAGCGGGCTCGCGATCTCCACATACGTGACAGGGGACTTCGCCCCGAGCTTCAGGGTGGAGGCGTCCGGAACGGACGTCGCCATCGCCGAGCTGGGCTTCGGGGACCTCGGGCTCGACCCGGCCACCGACGCGGTCGCGGTCATAGGGCCCTCCGAGCCGTTCACCGCGGCCGACGGCCAGGTCATGGGCGCGTTCGTGAGAGGCGGCGGCGTCCTCCTGCTGGCGGACGACTTCGGCACGGGCAACTCCCTCCTGGCGGCCATGGGGGCTCAGTCCAGGTTCTCCGGGAAGCTCGTGCTCGACCTCTCCTTCGACAAGAGGCCCGAATTCCCCGTCTGCTACGACCTCAGGGCGGACCAGCTCACGACCAACGTCACGACACTCCAGCTCAACCACGCGTCGTCGGTGACCCTCGGCGGAGGCGCGGCCGCGGTCGCTTACTCCAGCCCGGCGAGCTGGCTCGACGCCGACGAGAACGGCGATTACGATGTCGGCGAGACGATGGGGGCGTTCCCGGTGCTCGCGAGGGAGATCCTCGGCTCGGGCACCATAGTGCTCCTCTCCGACCCCAGCGTGCTCATCAACGGCATGATCGGATACATGGACAACGCCCGCTTCGCGGACAACCTCATCACCTACCTGTGCTCCACCCGTTCGGCCATATACTTCGACGAGAGCCACAGGACCTTCTTCGACCCCGTGACCGTGACGACGGAGATCACAGGGTCCGTCTCCGACCCCGTGAAGGCCGCGCTGGTGGTCGTGGCCGCCGTCCTGTCCCTCTGGCTGGTGACGGATGTCATCGACAGGGCGGCCGGATGGGTCTGGAGGAAGCTCAGGGCCCTGGCGGCCCGGATCGTCGGCCTGGTCAAGAGGAAGCCCGTGGAGGAGCCGCGGCCTGCCGAGAAGAGCGTCGAGGAGCTGGTCGACGAGATCAAGGCGGCGCACCCCGACTGGCGCGACGGGCTGATCAGGTACGTGGTCACGGAGCGCCGGAGGCACGGGCAGTTCCTTCAGAAGCGCCTCAGGTGACGGTCAGGCGGCGTCTCAGTCCAGTATGAGCCAGACCCTTCTCACGACGACGACCGCGAACAGGAACAGGCCGAGGTAGATGAAGTAGTCCAGCTTGTCCTTGAGGGAGCGGGTCAGGAAGCCGTCGGTCAGCTCCCTCGTGACCAGCAGGCCTATGAGCTCCAGTGTCAGGAGGACCTCGATCCCGCCCGCTATCGAGACGATGACCGACGCCATCGTCCATAGGGCCAGGCCGAGGAAGACCTTCTGAGAGAGGAGCATCTTGAACCGCGCCTCCGGGAAGCGCGACTCGAGGATGTGTTGCTCGGTATAATAGGTTCGCGCAACCGACCCGGGAGGATGACGGGAGGCCGACTGGCTACGGCGCCATGGGCCCGTAGGACTACATCCATCGAGAGGATTAATATCAAAGGACAAGAGTAGCTTCGATGGAGACGGACGAACGCGATGGCAACAGTGTCCTTCAAGAGACCCCTCGTGATCAACGACGACAAGGCTGCGGAGGCCCTCATCCAGGCCGCTACATGTAGCCGTAAGCCTGTTGACGATGTGGACATGCTCGGGGGCCATCGAGAGGGGACGAGCATTAATCAGAGAGTTGTTCTCCGACTCAAGAACCTCCTAGAGACGGTCCCAGAGGAGTCCGCGATTCACCGCATTCTCTCAGGATTCTCTTGCGAGCGGGACAAGGACATAGAGACTTTCCTCAGGAACGAGTCGATCCGATTCGAGAAGGCAGACAAGAGCAGGACGTATCTTCTGGTCAACCCCACCCGCGAAGTCTCCGACCTCAGGATACTGGCGTATTTCTCGGTCGCTCTCTCGATCACCAGCATCGATGATGGCGTCTCAAGGACCAAGAAGAGGAAGCTGAACGGCATCTTCGAGGACTGCCTTGTGCCATGCTATCTCATCGGACAGCTGGCCAAGAATGACGAGTACGCAGGATGCACCAACGGGAACGAGATTGTCGCACACGCCATCCATGTGTGCAGGGCCGGACACGAGCTGATCGGTGGAAGGTTCGTCCGTGTCGATTGCAGGGACTCACGGAGGTTGGTGGAGTTCTACCGAAGAAACGACTTCACGCCGCTCCAGAAGGATGAAGCGTCTGGCCTGCTCCAGATGGTCAAGGTACCTACCGTCGACCTGGGAGAGGTCTCAAGTCCGAGGCAGCGAAGCCCGACAGCATTCATATATGACAACGCATCTCTCACCCGATTCAGTGGGAGAAGACCAGGTTCCGAGCGACGGGAAGGGAAACC
>CAWBDD010000002.1:0-22276 GCA_963787465.1 uncultured Thermoplasmata archaeon | reverse complement strand
CGTGGAGAAGTACATCCTGTCCCTGTAGGTGTACCTGACCACCCAGACAGGGTAGTATATCAGAAGGTCAGGTTCCTCGCGAAGACATGGATGCGCTCGAAGGTGACGTGAGGCACCCTCGCGCTCGCCTTGGCCTTGGCCATCGCGTCGTTCTTGGCGTGGACGAGCGCATCGTCCTTGCTCGTCGTCGAATCGAAGGTCGGGATCATCTCGAAGTCCGTGAACCCGGTCTCCCCCGTGAAGTTCCTGAGGTACCTGATGCCCAGGTCGCCGGGGTCGCACGCTATCTCCGAGAACTGGTAGTCCTGCAGGACCATGACCTCCGCGGTATCTTCTCGACCCGGACATTGCCCTTCTGGTCGGTGTGCCTGCGCTCCTCGTAGCCGCACACCCATCCAGCGGCCCTCGTGTTGGCCCTCCAGAACGGGAGGTAGATCGGGTAGACCTCCGTGATCCTTCCGGCGGTCCTCAGGTCGCGGGCCTTCCACCCGCGGGCCCACCATTGCGCCGTCGTGTTGACGGCGTGGTCCCTCGACAACTTGCTCCTGAACGCGATGGTCGTGACGCCCTTGTCCCCCTCGATGAACAGGGTCGAGCTGCAGTAAGGGCACGCGACGACATCCTCGCCCTCCGCCGTGCTGACGACGCCACCACACGCCGGACAGGTCAAGCCGACAGATATCCCGGTCATGTCACAGCCTCCTTGCGACGTACAGAGCGCGGCCATGAACACACCCGCGACCGTCACGCCCATGAGTATAGCCGCCAGGGGGATGGACGCCGTCGCGACCAGTCCCTCGGCCACGAACGCGAAGAATCCGACGGCCGCGACGACGATGTAAGCGCCCGAACTCCTCGGTGGGAACTCCGCCGCGAAGACCTCGCCGGAGGAGCCGTCCAGGACCACCTCGTACCGCTTCTGGTTGAAGACGTAGTCCACCTTCCATATGGGGAAGTAGACAAGGGACTGCTCGAGCGGCTTGCCCGGGAGCGAGCTCATGTACGAGAGCATCTCGATGTCGGGCTTGATCAGCTCGGCTCCTCCTGCATCGAACGACGCATCGAATATCTTGAGGTCACCCGCGGGGACCTTGAGGTTGTGGAGACCAGGCAGCGTGGTCGATCCCGCTGGCTCGATCAGGACCATCGTCCTTCCCGCCGACATCGCGCTTGAACATGTACACGGGGAAGTACTTCCTCTTCACTCCCGCTACCTGCGCGAGCCGGTCGAGGTCCTTGGCCCTCGTGGACCCCGCGGCCCATCGCCTGAACATGCCGACGGCGTTGGCCTCGTCGACCATGAACGGCAGGGCGTAGTAGAACCCCGCACCCGACCGGTCTATGTAGATCTGGCCGGAGCAGTAGTTGCACTTAACGAACTTCGCCCCGGCGTCGAAGTCGACCGGGGCGGCGCACTTCGGGCACTTGATCGTCGCCAAGCTGTCAGCCTTCCTTTCCCATCCCTGAAGAAGTTGATCACACTGGCTTCCCGCACTCCGGGCAGAACTTGGATGCCTGCTGGGCCTCCGCGCCGCAGGCGGCGCACTTCTTCGTGCCGCCCACCTGCGCCCCGCACTCTCCGCAGAACTTGGTTCCCTGCGGGACGTCCTTGCCGCACTTGGGGCATGGCACGGTCGGGGGGCCCATCTTGGCCCCGCAGCCGGAGCAGAACTTCGCGCCTGGGGACGTTCGGCGCGCTGCACTTGGGGCACGCGACCGTCGCAGCCGCCTGCGTCTGAGCGGGCTGCTGGCCTGGGGCCGGTTGCTGCTTCATCGCATCGACCATCGTCCAGCCCATGCCGAGTCCTGCGCCCACGCCGACGCCTGCGGCGGCCGTGCCACCGGACGGGTTCTGGGCGGCCTCGCGCATGGCCTGCCCGGTCTGGTACTGCATGTAGTTCGCGCCCAGGATCTGCATCGAAGAGCGCTGGTCGACGGCCTTCTGGACCTCCTCCGGCAGCGAGACGTACAGTCCCGAGAGCTTGTCGATCGTGATGCCGTAGAGCTCGAAATGCTGCGTGCACCTTGTGAGCACGACCTGCTCGATGGTCGTCAGGTTGCTCGCGATGTCCGCGACGCCCATGCCCTCCTTCTTCATGTCACCGAGCGAATCGTAGATCAGGATGACCACCTGCTCCTTGATCCGCTCCTCGACCTCCGCGCTCGTGGCGAAGTTGAACGTACCCACGAACTGGTTGACGAAGTTGTCCGGAGAGGTGACCTTGTACCTGAACTCGCCGAACACCCGCAGGTTGACCATCCCGAAGTCCTTGTCCCTGAACTGGTATGGCTGCTTGGAGCCGAACTTGCCGTCGAAGGCGCGCTTCTGGAGGTAGATGACCTCGGCCTGCTGCTGCACGCCGGACAGGAACTTGACGATGGCGCCCACGATCGGTGCGTTCAGCGAAGTCAGTGCGTACCTGTCAGGGCGGTCGATGTAGGCGAGCGCCTTGCCGTCCCTGAAGAAGACCGCTGTCTCGTCCTCCCTGACGACGATGTTGTCGTTGAACTTGATGTTCCTGGGCATGCGGAACATTATGTTCGGCGCGCTTGTCCGCATCCTCCCACTTGAAAGTCTCCGATCCGATCAGGCTCATCTATCACACCTCCGTGCCTTCCATCGCACGCATCCTTCTGTTGAACTTGTCCTCGAAATCCGTGATCCTGGCCTTGATGCTCATCAGGTCTCTGTGGGCCGCGGACTCGTCGGCGGCCATCAGCGCGTTCTTGAGCGAGTCTATGCTGGTCGTGATCGCAACGATGTGGTCCAGCATGCCCGCGTCGAACTCGTATAGCTTGTCGAGCTCGTCCTCCTTCACCTGGATGTCGGCCGATATACCCGAATAGCCCATCTCCGCATGGGTCACGGCCCCTTCGACCTTCTTGAACTGGAATATGAGACCGCCGAGCGTCTCTATCTCCTTCGAGCCGTAGCTTTGGACCAACAGCCCGCGGCATTCCTCGAGGCCACGCCTGTTGACGCTCAGTTTCTGCGCGAGCTGCATGCGCAACATCCTGTCCGCGTCGCGCAGGTCCTCGCGTCGCCTGTAGCCTCTGAATCCGGGGACGTAGTTCTGGATCTTCTTGAGAATGCCCCTGTCTTCCTCAACACGATCTCTGATATCTGCCATGGGGGGACTCCTCCGCTGGACGACAATATCACCACGACAGCCTAATAAGGGTATCGTCGGATGGCCGGTCTGGCATCGAGAATCCGCTTTTATACCCAGCAAGCCGTTTCGGTGTCGCCATGGGTTTCAAGATAGTCGGTGTGATAGGCGCGAGCAGGGCGGACGCGGACATCCTGAAGCTTGCCGAGGAGGTCGGGGTGGAGATAGCCAAGAAGGGCGCGGCCGTCGTCTGCGGCGGGCTGTCCGGGGTCATGGAGGCCGTGTGCAAGGGGGCCCGGGAGAACGGCGGACTGACGATCGGCATAATCCCATCGGACAACAAGGCGGATGCGAACAAGTACGTCCAGATACCCATCGTGACGGGGATGGGCATCGGCAGGAACGTCATGCTTGTGAAGACCGCCGACGTGATCATCGCCGTCGGTGGTGAGTTCGGGACTCTGTCCGAGATCGCCCATGCCCTGAACATAGGAAAGACGGTCGTGGGCCTGCGCACCTGGAAGCTCGACGAGGCGGCCGGCAAGCCGATCCCCAAGCTGGTGGGGGCAGACTCCCCTCGCGAAGCGGTGCAGATCGCCCTCGACGCGATAGCATCGAAGGTATGATGGCGGCATCTGTCCGCTGCCGCCATCCTCGGTGCCTATTCGAGCATAGCGTACCTGCTGTACACGGACCCGTTCGACTCGTTCAGCATGCTGGCCCATGTCTACGACGTGGCATGCTTCGCCATGATATTCGTAGCCCTCTTCAGAGTGTCAGTCACGGAGCCCTACGACGAACTGCTGAGGGCGAAAGGGGTCATCGAGAAGAGGAGGAGGGAGGCAGAGGCCGCCTCGATGAAGGCGCAGACATACCTTGACTTCCTCAGCCACGACATAGCCAACATGATCTCGCCCATCATGAGCTACGCGGAGATGATCGAGAGGCACGAGGCAGCCCCCCAGGAATGCAGGAAGTACGCGTCGCGCATCCAGGACCAGACCAAGAAGACCTCGTCCCTGATCTCCAACCTGAGGAGGCTCGCCAGGACGGAGAAGATGCCGGCCGGCGCGCTGAGCGAGCTAGACCTGAGGGCGTACATCCCCGAGGCAGTGAGGGAGATCGCGCGGAGAACCATCCAGCTCCCGACGCGAACGCGTTGTTGACTTCCAGGTCAACGCGGACGGGCGGTACAAATAGCGCCGGGGCGGATGATGTCCCGATGCACATGACCTCCAAGGACAGAGTCTTCCCGGCGCTCCTCTGGGGCGCCCTGCTCGTGACGGCCGGCATGAGCGCTTGGATTATCGTCGCCGTCGATGACGACGAAGGAAGCACGCTCAGTAGCTTCTCGTCCGCTTACGAGCTCGATGAGTACCTGCACGACATGAGCGATGGGTCTGCTTTCGGGAGGCTCAGTTCCCCGAGTTCCCCCGGCAGCCAACCCGTGGCCTACGAGGATGGGACGGAAGAGTCATCCTACTCCTCGACTAACGTGCAGGTCCAGGGAGTCGACGAGGGCGACATGGTCAAGACAGACGGCGATTATGTCTACATGGCATCGTACGAGAACGTGACCATACTTGATGCCGTACCCGCGTCCGACATGACCATCGTGGCCACCATCCCCGCCGCGTCGCTCGTCGCCGAGGCCGACGACGTGGAGACGAGCGTCTCGATCCACGGGCTACTCCTGTATCAGGACAGGCTCGCGGTCATAGCGACGGTGAGCTTCTGGAGCTACGATAGCGACGAGACCGATCCTATCGAATGGATGGTCGAGCACTCCACCATGACCGTCGTCGCGGTGTTCGACGTCGCCGACCCGGCGGCACCAGAGCACGTCGACACGATGGGGATCTCCGGGCACTACATCACTTCGAGGGCGGTCGACGGATGCGTCTACCTCGTGACGAACCACTACGTTTGGGCCTACGAAGAGGAGTACATCCTCCCCATCATGGGGACCGGGGCGACGAGCGAGGAAGTCGACGCCCGGGACGTGCTGTACGACCCGACGGCTGCGGACGCAAGCTCGTTCACGAACGTGCTAGCGGTCGATACGATGACCATGGACAGCGCATTCATCTCGCTCCTCACAGGCTACTCATCGACGGTCTACATGTCCGAGGAACACCTGTATCTGACGTACCAGAAGTGGACCGGCGACATCGTCACCGAGGATGGGGCCGTGGAGCCGGAGGATACGGACACCGCCATGACGACGGTCCACAAGATCAGCACCGATGGGACCTCTATGGAGGCCGTCGCGTCCGGCACGGTCCGGGGATGGCTCCTCAACCAGTTCTCGATGGACGAGCGTGACGGGTACCTGCGGCTCGCGACGACGACCAGTTGGGAGGACCGTGAGAACGCGGTGTACGTCCTCGACGCGGATCTGGACATCGTCGGTGCTCTCGAGGGGTTGGCTCCCAGAGAGTCGATCTACTCCACGCGCTTCATCGGCGATCGGCTGTACATGGTCACGTTCCTGCAGACGGACCCGCTGTTCGTCATAGACCTCTCCGACCCAACGGACCCGAGGACCCTCGGGGAGCTGGAGATGCCTGGCTTCTCGACATACCTACACCCCGTCGGGGAAGACCTGCTCCTCGGTGTCGGGATGGAGAACTGGACCCTCAAGGTCGCCCTCTACGACGTCTCGGACCCCGGCTCCCCCGTGGAGCTCGGGAAGTACATCGGCGATGACCAGTACACATACTCCGAAGCACTGTACGACCACAAGGCGTTCCTGTTCGACCAGGCGAGCGGCAGGCTCGTGCTGCCCGTATCGACATCTGGCTGGGACACTGTGGATGGAACCTACTCCTACTGGCAGGGATTCATGGTCTTCTCGGTCGACGACAGCGACGGTGTCAGCTACATCGGAGAGGTCATACACGACTCGCCCTGCACCAGGTCGCTCATCATAGGGGACGTCCTGTACACGGTCAGCGACGAGCATGTGAAGGCGAACGACCTGATGTCTCTCGACGGTCTGGCATCGGTCCAGTACGGGGAGTCGAGCTACTACTACGACTTTCCCGCGATCTAGGACCCGTGCCCAAGACGGACTGAAGGGGGTTTAATGTTCAGGGAAGCGCTTACCACGCTGAAGAGGCCGGACATGCAGGTCGAGCTCGACAGGAAGTCGCTCTTCGCTCTCGCATCCGACACCCGTCTCGAGATCCTGAGAGCGCTCCAGCCCATGCGGAGGACCGTCACGCAGCTGGCAGATTCCCTGGGCATAGACAAGGCTGCTGTGCACAGACACCTGAAGACCCTCGAGGAGGGAGGCTTCGTCAAGAGATACGAGGACCATGGGTTCGTGTACTACGGGCTCTCCTGGAAGGCAAGGGACCTCATCTCTCCTGGCGAGAACACGCGGGTCGTGATACTGCTCTCCGCCTCCTTGCTCCTCCTCCTCTGTGCGGCTGTCTTCTCGGTCGCGGCCCTGCAGGGTGATGTCGGCTCCATAGTCCCTAGGAGCCCAGGGTCCGCGACAGATGGCGAATACTCCTCCGAGGAGGCGTCCGCAATGGGTGTGTCCTTCATCATGGTCGGAGCGGGGACGGTCGCACTTGTCGTCCTGGGCGCATACGCCATGCTCCAGTCCTGGCGCAGGGTCCGGAAGCCGAAGCAGAGGACAGTCCCTGAACTGGATTCCCCCGACAAAGCATGACGCGGCGCCGTCATCGTCGCCGAGAGATGCCCGCACCATGCGATGCGTTTATTCCCCAGCACAACGGTCCCACGTCGACGGTTCGGTCGGAGGGGACCTCCCATGCCATCGAAGGTGGATTCGAAGACGCTGGACAGGATTGTCGTCAGGGATGCCAAGGACGCAGTGGTCCTATTCCACGGCGACTGGTGCTCGGACTGCAGGGCTTTCAGACCGACGTGGGACCGCTGGACGAAGGGACGCGACGGGGATGTCCACGAACTCGAGGTGGGGAAAGGGTCGCCCGAGTGGCACGAGTGGGACCTCAGGGAGATTCCGACCGTGATCCTCTTCCTCGACGGAGCCGAGGAGAACCGCGCGGAAGGGGACATCACGGTCGAACAGCTGGACAGGCTCTGGAAGCTCCTGCTCGAACAGAGATGACCGGGGACGCATCCACCGAAGGTCCTAATACGTTTGACTGAATCCTGGCACGAGGGGACGGAACGAAGTTGACCGACGGGAGGCTTGCGGAAAGGCCGTTCATCGTGACCATACTCGCGATAGTGCAGGTCATCTCCGGCCTCCAGATGCTCCTCGTGTCATTCGTCCTGCTGAGCGTCTCGTCGTGGGAGCAGTTCGAGGGGGTCGCAGGGATACTCGTGCTGCTCGGGTTCGGATACTTCATCCTCGCCATACTCGCGCTACTGCTCGCCAGGGGCTACGTCAAGGGCTTCGAGAGGGCGCGCCGCGCAGGCAGGAGGGTCGCGGTCTTCGCCATACTATTCGCGCTGCTCGTGCTCGTCCTCGGGGAGAACCGGCCAGACGCTGGGTCCCCCGTGCTCACCATCCTCGGCAACATCTTCGTCTATGTCTACCTGGGCACCAAGAGGGTGAAGGCGTTCTTCGCGGCACACCACGGGAGATGATGCGCCCTTCGCCGCGACGGCAAAGGCTCATGTATCAGCCCATTGTTAAGCCTTAACATGGTGGAGGGTTCAAAGCCCATCGCTGAATCCAACCTCTGGATCCTCTCGTGGGGAAGGCTGAGAGACATCCTCCCCAAGACTTTTCAGTGACGACGGGCCAGGCCATCACCCGGATTCGGGATGGCAAGGCCCTGTAAACCCGTCGGCGTGTCTTGGAGGCACGCCAGTCCCGTTTCAGGGACGAGGATCCATAGGAGGATGAACACGGTGGACGAGAGAATCGCGATACTCGGTGCGCTTGAGAACGGAGTGAAGTTGCTGCAGCTGGAGGAGGCGGAAGCGGCTGCGAGGAAGGCGTTGGCCTCAGGGATGGACCCGGTCGACGCCATCGAGAACGGGCTGGCGAAAGGGATCAGGGAGGTCGGCGAGAAGTTCTCCAAGAAGGAGATGTTCGTGGTCGAGCTGATCTACGCTGCGGAGATCATGGGCGCGGCGATCAAGATACTCGAACCCGAGCTCAAGAAATCCGCGGAGAAGAGGAATGTCATCGCCCAGGTCGTCATCGGCACGGTCGCCGGGGACATACACGACATCGGCAAGAACCTGGTCAGGATAATGCTCGAGGCGAACGGCTTCGAGGTCCACGACATAGGCAAGGACGCACCGACGGATGCCTTCGTGTCGAAGGCGAACGAATTCGGTGCCCAGATAGTCGGCGCATCCTCCCTGATGACGACGACCGTCGCCATCCAGAAGGAGGTCGGAGAGGCTCTCAAGAAGACGCGACCCGATACCATATTCATGGTCGGCGGTGCCGCGGCCACAGAGGAGTGGGCCAAGGAGATTGGCGCCGAGTACTCGGGGGACGCCGGGAGCGCGGTGGATGCGGCCAAGCGCCTCTTGGGCAGAGGAGCGTGAACCCATGGCCAGGCAGATGAAGGTCGGCAGCTACGGGCTGAAGAGACTGGACGTGATGGAGGCGCACGACGCCGACACGATCCATGTGAACTCGCTCTACCTGCTCGAACACATGGGCATAAAGGTCGCCAGCGAGGAGGCCGCCCGGCTCCTCAAGGAGGCCGGCGCGGAGGTCGACGACAAGACCAAGATAGCAAAGATACCAGGGCACCTCGTCACCGAGGCGGTCAAGAAGTGCAGGAGGCCCGTGAAGCTCTGTGCGAGGAACCCGAAGAACGACTTCGTGCTCGACGGAAGGCACCACTACATGTGCACGGACGGGACGGGGCTGGCGACCATAGACCTCGAGACCAGGCAGAGGAGGCCGTCCACCAAGCAGGATGTGGCGGACTCGGCGAGGGTCGTGGACTACCTGGAGATGGTCCACAGCTACAACCCGCTGGTCACACCACACGACGTCCCGAACCACGCTCACTCCCTGCACGAGTTCGAGGCGATCTTCAACAACTGCGAGAAGCACATCACGACCGGGTCGACCTACAGGAAGGAAGAGGCCCAGTACGAGCTGAAGATGGCGGCGGCGGTCGCAGGTGGCGAGAAGGAGCTCAGGAGGAGACCCATCGTCTCCTGCTTGACATGCACCTCGTCACCCCTCATGCTCGGTCAGACGACGGACGCGGCGATAGAATTCGTGAGGGCAGGGTGCCCTCCGATGCTCATGGCCATGCCGCTCATCGGTGCGACTTCGCCCATGACGGTGGCAGGTGCGGTGCTGGTCGGCAACGCCCAGGTGCTCGGCCTGCTGACAGTCTGCCAGCTCGCCGCGCCAGGTGCGCCGCTCTGCTTCAGCACGGAGCCCATGGCGATGGACGTCCAGACCGGGGTCTTCGAAGGGCTGTTCCCCGCAGCGAACATGGTCAGGGCCGCGATGGTCCAGATGGCAAGGTACTACAAGGTGCCCATATTCGTCGGGGGCTGGGGGTCTTGCTCCAAACAGCCGGACGTGCAGGCAGGGTACGAGAAGGCCCTTTCGGCCATGACCTACTATCTGGCAGGGACGGACCTGACATCGGGGATAGGCCTCCTGGAGAACTGGACGGTGCTCTCGTACGAGCAGCTGCTGATCGACTACGAGATCTACACCATGATCGCGGACATGGTGAAGGGGTTCAAGGTCGACGACGACTCCCTCGCGCTGGACGTGATCGCGAAGGTGGGCCACGAGGGGCACTTCCTCGGGCAGAAGCACACTCTCGACCACTTCAGGGACATGTGGCAGCCGACAATCACGGACGGGACGGTCTACCAGGCCTGGAAGGCCGGGGGCATGAAATCCGCCGCGGACCACGCCAGAGCCAAGGTGCAGGAGATACTCAGGACGCACGAGGTCCCTCCGCTGGCCGAGGACCTCAGGAAGGAGCTGTCGGCGATCGTGAAGGAGGGGGAGAAGGGCCTGCTACCCTGACAACGGGCCGACTCATCCAACGGCTTCCTCGACGGGTTCACAGGCTGGATGCGGCAGAACGACGAGAATCTGGAGAAATCCATATATCATCGTTATAGCCATGTTGCCTAGAGTTCAGGAGGAGGGCATCTGTCGGGAGATGTCACCGCGGTGGGCGATGGCTCTGGAGGGCTCAAGGTCGGGGGAATCAGGAGACACGGTAGTGTGTCCCGCCTGCGCATCGCCTCCGCCCTGATCGCTGTGACCGTCATAGTGTCATTGACCGTCGCCGGGTTGCTTGTGCCCCAGACCGCGAAATCCGTCGTCGTGGGCGTCATCCTCCCGTTGGAAGAGGAACCGTACTCCCACTCTGGCGAGATAGAGTCCGCCATAGAGATGGCGATAGACGAACTCAACGAATGGGGAGGGATCGGCGAGACCCGCATCCGGCTCGTCCTAGAGGAGGTCGAGCAGGACACTGAGACCGTGACCCGCGCCTTCGAGGAGATCGAGGCCGAACACCATCCTCTCATGTACATCACGATGGGCTGCGGGATGCTCGCGATCCTCTCACCTCTGGCAGAGGCGAATTCCGTTCCGCTGTTCGGGATGGCGTCTGCGATCGACGCGACCGAGGGAGGAGACTGGGTCTACAGGTACTTCATGTCGATTCAGTCCGAGGTGCATTCCATCATGTCCCTCATGACAAGGCTGGACGTCAGTTCCCTGGGCATCCTCTACACATCCTCGCCCCACGGATCAAGCATGAACCGGTCACTCTCGCTGGAGGTGGCCGCCGCAGGATGGACCGTTCAGTCAGTGGGATGCCCTCCGAGCGAGACCGATTTCTCAGACGAGGTGGACGACCTGCTCACGAATGACGCGATATACGTCATGACCTCGTGCGAAACGCTCATAGGCATGCTGGAGGCGGTGCAGCGGAGCGGATTCTCCGGCCCAGTCATCACCGCGACCTGCGGCTCATCCCCTGAAATGAGGACGATGATACCGATCGATCCGGTCTTCATGTCCGCCCCGTCGCTTTACAGACCAGAGAACCTGTATGCACTCGAATTCGCCAGTGACTTCGAGGACGCGTACAACGAGTCGCTGACCCATCATGGAGCGATCTCCTACGACATCATACATCTGGCCCACGACCTCTTGAAGGGGAGGAACGCCACGAGAGCGGACCTGGGCGAGCGCTTGGACCATGGGTTCGTGTTCTCAGGAGTGATGGGGACCATCAGGATAGATGCGGGGGTGCGCGACTTCGACGTGCCGGTGTATCCTTCGATTGTGTCCGGAGGTGAACTCACATACCTCTAGCCGGCCGCGTGGTGCCTGTACTCTCTTCCAGGCTAGGCCTCAAGATCATCGCGACGTTCCTAGTTATCGTGGTGATCCTCTCAGCACTGGCCATGTACGCCCTGGGAGAGGGCAGCAGGGGGGTGGCGGATTCCGTCGGGGCGGATAGCATCCACACTGCTGACTTCATCGCCTCGGCTCTTGACCGTGCGGCCTACCTGAAGTACCATGAACTCCTGATACAGGCGAGGGACTCTGCGATCCAAGAATCGCTGGAGGAATCGAACTCCATGTACGACGGGCTATCAGACCCGTACGAGTACATCGACGCCACGGATTCGGAGTGGGAATCCGTCCCCGCCACCGAGCTCTCCCCACTGATGGAGGAGATACTGGCCAACAACGCATCCATCATCCTGATGGAATTGCGTGAACACTACATCTACGAACACGGACTCGACGTATACGCTTGGATCGCGATGACCAACAGCTACGGTGCGATCGTCGCCATGAGCGACAGGACGCAATCGTTCTCCCAGCGCGACGAGGCATGGTGGCAAGACGCAGTCGCGAACGGGAGCTATTTCGGCGACATCATCACCGACCCGTTGAAGGGCGTCGTCGGCTTGCTCGAGGCGGTAGCATTGACGGACGACGTGGGGGACTTCAAGGGGACCATCTTCGCGTTCGTCGACATAGTCTCGATCGCACACGAGGCCGTCTACATGGGAGAGTTCTACGAGACGACCGAGCTACGGATAGTCACCTCGGACGGGCGTCTGGTGTACGTCGACGGTGCGTTCGAAATGCTCGGAGATGTCTCGACCAAGGACTTCTTCGTCAGGGCATCGGAGCTCGACGGATACTTCATCGTCGTCGAGAACGAGCACGAGAAGCTCTGCTCCTACACCCACACGATCGGGTACTTCCAGTACGACGGGAACGACCTGATGGTCTTCCTGATCGTCAGGACCGACGAGGTGCTGAGCACTGTCGTCGAGCTCAACGACAGGGTCATGACCGCATTCGTCCTGCTCATAGGAACGTCGATCGCTGTGGCGCTCGCCTTCACCAACTCCATCTCTTCGAGGATAAGGACTCTCGCGAAGGCCGCCGACGGGTTCTCCAAGGGGGACCTCACAAGGAAGGTCCCAATCACCGGGTCGGACGAGGTTGCCCAGCTCGCGGCCGTCCTCAACGACATGGCCACGGAGCTTGACGGACTCTACAAAGGGCTGGAGGCGAGGGTCCAGGAGAGGACGAACGAGCTCGAGCAGGCAACCAGGAAGCTGCGGCTCCTCGGTTCGATCACACGCCACGACGGGCTGAACCAGGTGGCTGTCATCTCCGCATGGACATCCATCCTCGAGGAGACGGTCACCGACGACAAGGGACGCGAGACCCTGGGGAGGATCAAGGAGGCCGCGAGCGCGCTCGAGCGATACCTGACGTTCACGGGCACCTACGAGCAGATCGGCGTCGAGAGGCCGGCATGGATCCGCATGGACGACGCCCTGACGACGGGCCTCTTCGGGATCGACCTCCAGGGTGCTGACCTCCATCGCGACCTAGAGGGAGTCCAGGTGTACGCGGACCCGATGCTCCCCAGGGTCCTGAGGAACCTGGTCGACAACTCGCTGAGGCACGGAGGGGGCGTGAAGAAGATGTCGTTCAGCTCCGAGGTGGTACCCGACGGCCTCCATATAGCGTACGAGGACGACGGGAAGGGGATCCCGGAGGACATGAAGAGCGCCGTGTTCGAGAGGCCGGTCAAGTCAGGGAGGAGGTCGTTCGGGCTCTACCTGTCGAGGGAGATCCTCTCGATCACCGGAATATCCATCAAGGAGGCCGGCACGGCAGGGAAGGGCGCGAGGTTCGAGATACTCGTCCCCGTTGGCAGGTTCAGGCTCGCCGACGATCAAGGGCTTGACGGCGACGCTAACACAGGAAACCTCAGACCACCGTGAGCATGACGAGGAGATCCGCTCGTCCGACCGCTCCCGACGATGCGCATACTTGTCCATTCGGACCATACTGACGCCCCCAAGGGTTAACTAGCGTTGCGTCGTTCCAACTTCCGCGCGGGCCGGTTCGTACTGGCGCGGAGAGGGGGATTCAGCTTGAGGAACGAGGGGATAGGGAGGGCGCTGTTCTGCGCCCTCGTGACAGTGGCGATGATTGCGGTCACGGGGAACTCCGTGGCGAGCGGCCAGGACGCCGCGGCGGACGCAGAGGACGATGGGACGCGGAACTGGACCATCGCCATGTACTGGGCGAGCGACAACAACCTCGACGAGTACACGGACTACTTCGTCAGTCTCTGGAGGGAGTACCTGACGAACACGGAGGACGTCGCGCTCTGCGTGTTCATGGACAGGCTGGAACTGCCAGCGAACATCAGCACCCTTACCGAGGACGGATGGGTCGAGAAGATGAGCCTCGGAGAGGTCAACTCGTCGTCCCCAGACACGCTCTCCATGTTCATCGAGTACGCGCTGACCGAGCCTTCGCTGGCCTCGGACAACTTCATGCTCATGGTCCAGGACCACGGCAACGGGTACCTGGGGCTCTGCTCCGACGAGGGCCTACCGGACTCGGACCTGCCCAAGGTCTGGATGTCGATAGACGACCTCGGCGCGGGGATCAGGACCGCCCTCGATTCGACGGGCAAGTCCATCGATGTCATCGCGCTGGACGCCTGCACCCTCGGCACGGTCGAGATCGCATACGAGCTGAGAGGGACCGCGTCATACCTGGTGGCGTCCGAACTGGGCGTCCCGTTCGACGGGATGAACTACATGGAACTGCTCTCCGGCATATCCGAGGAGCCGACCATCGAACCGCTGGACCTCGCATGCAAGCTGGTGGACGACTACGCGGCATGGTACTCGGCACCGCTGCACACCCTGCCGACGCTGTACCCGTACATGCAGGACTTCGCGTCACTCTCTGTAATCGACCTGGATGCGATGGAGCAGCTGGGGGATGCATTCGCCGCGTTCGCGGACGCCGTCCTTCCAAAGGAAGATGCCCTCGGCAAGTACCTGAAGACTGCCGCTGTGCAGGCCGATGTCTCCCTCTGGATGAACAACATGGGGACCTGGTTCTACCCCGACATACAGGTGATGTTCGCCAACCTCTCCGACACATTGAGGGACGAGTTCCCGGAGGTAGCCGACGCGTGCGACGACATCCTGGAGGCGGCTGACCTGGCGATAGTGCACGACTGGGCCAGCTGGAGGATGAGAGGCCTGGTCACGGGACTCTCCGTGTTCGTCTGCCCCTCCATAGGGATCTTCGAGCAACACTGGGACTCCTTCGAGAGGGCCTACAACACGGTCGGACTCGACTTCGTTGACGCGACTGGCTGGGACACCGTGCTGCTGCAGTACTTCTGCACGGTCAAGCAGTACGGTGACCCATAGGCCGTCGTGATCGCCAGCCTTGGCCGTGCCTTGATGGCGCTGGGTGAGCGGGACTCTCGCCACACCCCACTCTTGCCTCCGACTGCCACGCGCACCCCGGTCGAGAACGGTTGAACCGACTAATCCACACCGCTCCGTCCTCTCCTCGCCAACCTGATGAGAGCGAACACTGTCACCATGGCTATCAACGGAATGGCGAGCGTAGGGAACTCCGGGATGGCACCCAGGATCTCGAGGGTCACAGTGACCGAATCGGCATAGCCGTCTGAATCGCGGACGGTGAGAGTGACTTCGACCGTCTGGAATTCGTCCTCGAACACGTATGTGGCGATCTCGCCCCACAGTTCCACAGGGCTGCCGCCATCCGTGAACTCCCAGGTCCAGTTGACAATTTCCTCATCATCGCTGGACCCTGTGCCGTCGAATGTGACCGTCTCGCCCGCAGTCGCAGGGTTCGGGGTGACCGACGCCAACGCGGTCGGGGACATGCTCACGTCGACGTCCAGTATGTTGAACACCTGCTCTCGGCCGAACGGGTGAGCATACCAACCAGAGACCTTGTTGTGCACGGCGTCGATCTGGTGCCAGTACAGGATCGGGGCCCATGGTCCCTGGGTCAGCAGCCTGATGTGGGCCAGAGTGGCGTTGTCCGAGAACTCCTCCTCGGTCTCGGCGTAGGTCCAGTTGGTCACATAGTCGTCGAACACGGGGTCCATGTACCAGGCGGTGTTCGAACCGCCGGCTGCCCACGTCCCGAAGAGCCAGTCGAGGATCTCAGCCCTGGGCCATGAATACCAGAACAGTATCGCGTCCTGCTCCCCAGCCGCCGCCATGGCCCTGAGTTCCTCCTCCGGGTATTCCGTGATATCCACGTGAACGCCCACCGCCTCGAACTGGCTCACGAGCATCATGGACATCGAGATGTCCTCACCCTTCGTGGCAGTCCATAGGTTGAGGGTCAGTTCCTCGCCGTCCGTCAGGTTCTCCAACCAAGCGTCGCTGTCAGTGTCCTCGTAGTTACCCAGGGAGAACAGTTCCATTGCCCTGCCGACGTCATAAGTGAAATTGTACTCCGCTGGGACCTTTGTCGATTCAGGCTCGAGCGGGGGGAGGTAGTTGACTCCCTCCTCGCCGATTCCGTGCCATATGATGTCGAGGATCGCGGCCCGGTCGATCGCGTATCCGAAAGCCCTCCTGAGGTCCGGACTGGTCCACGGGTCCTTCTGGCAGTTGAACTCCACATGGTATGTGCCCTGGCCCGGTCCGGTGATCACTGTGTACGCCTCGGTGTCGGCCTGGTATGTCGGGACCTTGTTCGGCGGGACCTGCTGCAGCACGTCGATCGCCCCGCTCTCGAACCCGGCGAACCTCGCGGCCTGGTCTGCGATGACCCTGTAGATGATCCGGTCGATCGTGGCCGGTCCCTTATTCACGTACCACGATGCCCCCCACGAGTAGTCCGGGTTCTTCACGAGGGTCACGTGGTCGCCAGGGACCCATTCATCGAGCATGAACGGCCCGGTCCCAATGACACTCCCCACTGCCGTTCCATAGGTTGCGAAGCCTTCATCGAGCGCGCCAGGCCATATCATCGACCCGTACAGGTGCGACAGGTTGAACTGGAGGGCCACATCCGCCCAGGTCAGGTTGAGCACCATGTTGTAGTCGTCCTTGCACCATATCCCCTGTTCCGGCCATCCTGACTTGTTCTGGCAACCGTAGACCGCCCAGAACTCGTACTGGACCCAGCTGTCGTCCTGAGCATAGTAGTTGATGATCTCAGTGACGGCCTCCGTGTTGAAAGGGGTCCCGTCGTGGAACGTGACCCCCTGCTGCAAGCGGATCTCGAACGTCGGATGGTCTGGATCATCCGTGTTGAGGTTCCACCACTCGGCCAGCCCGGGCCTGTAAGCGCCGTCGAGGTCCCTAGATATCAAGGTCTCGTATATCATCCCGGGAGGCCCGTACATGGCACTCGTCTTGGCGGGATCCATGGTCTCGATGTCCGAGTCCATGGCAATAACGAGGACCTTCTCCGCCGGAGACGCAGCCGTCCTCGCGGACAGGCACGTGGAATCCCTGCCAGATGCGCACGCTATGAACGGGGTGGGTGAGACCTCGCATTCGGTGTCCGCGAAAGGATTAGAGATGCTTTGAACCATCCCACAAGTCACCAAGGTCGATACAAGCACACCTAGGACTGCTACCGTCAACGTCCGCATCGCCAAATCCCAATCACCGGATTGTCACACGAAGTCTATGTTCTTTTCCTCGATCTAGCGGGCGGGTCATGGACGCCGAACAATCCGTCGACAGGAGAACCTCTCGCTCCTATCCCCGCCTCAAGATCTGGAGACAGACACGCGCTCGACGCCTTGATGTCCGGACACGCCCTTAGCCTTCAGCGAACAACCCTTTGAGGCGACATACGAGACGAAGGAACGAAACGGGTCTCTACTCGGGAATCCTTAGGATGGAGAAGTCAAGGCTTGCACTCTCGGACGTGCGTGAAGGAAGGACCGCCGAGCTGGCGAAGACGGCTGATCACAGGACGTTGGCGGTATGGGCTCTCGATTGTGCCGAGAGGGTCCTGCCCCATTTTGAGAGCAGATACCCCCTGGACGAACGACCCAGGGCGGCCATCCGGGCGGGGCGTGCTTGGACCAGAACGGGAGTGTTCAGGATGGCAGCCATACGTAAGGCCGCGCTCGACTCACACGCCTCTGCACGAAGCGTGGAGGACGACGATTCGGCACGCTCAGCCGCCCGCGCCGCAGGACAAGCGGCCGCTGCTGCACATGTCCCGGAACATGCTCTCGCTGCCGCGGTCTACGCAGCAACCGCAGTTCGCGACGCTGCCGAACCATCCGATGCTGACGCGGCCACGGCCAGAGAGCTGGAGTGGCAGCATCGGCATCTTGTCGAACTCAGGGATGCGAAGAGAAGGACGGCAAGAAGCAGGAAGCCGTGACCCCCTCTGATCCCGCAATCCGTGCTCCTATGCTCATGGCTCCTGCAGGACCAGGGATGCGAACGCCTCGACCTTCCTCTGCCAGCCGTCCTCCAGTGGTCCCTTGATGCCAGTGACCAGGACCTTCGCCTCTGCGACCTTGGTCAGACCCTTCTTCTGGAGCAGCTCGTTCATTATGGGCGTGACGCGCTGCCACCTGGCAATCTCCTCGTCGGTGGGCATCTTGCCAGTCTTCTTGTTCGGCTGGGGAGCCACCTCGGTCGTGATGATGGCACACTTGGTCCCAGGCGGCAGTTGCACCTTCTTGAGGAACCGGCGCATACTCCCAATTGGCTTGCCGATGCGGCCCGGCGAGCTAAAGATGTAGAGGTCTGCAGACATGAGCTCCTTTGGCTGGGCGTCTCTGATGTGTTGGACGTTCACGGCCACGCCTTTGATGGCCATGAGCCTCTTGAACTCCTCTGCGACCATGGCACCGTTTCCGAACTTCGAGGCGTGGAAATATTCAATCTTCATGACTGTCATACCGTCATTCCACGCAATAGTCCTTTCCAAGGGTTACGCCGGGCAGCCAATCCGCGTCGCGTTCCTGTCTAGACCCCTCGTGGAACAATCTCGCATCGTTCACGAGGTTCGGACATCAACACTGGAATCGGGACGGCCTGCAGAAGATGCCTCAGAATCTGCCATGGCTGTTCTTCCAGTCCTTCGCTCTTCGGACATACTCGGAATACCCGTTGGGCCTGAATGAACTCGATCAGCATCCTGTATCTCTCATACTTCCATCCATCCTTGCTATGGAAGCGCTCCAAGATCTGGCATCCATCGCGTTCTGCGCATTCGGCACAGGTTTCCAACTTCTTGGCACCGAAGCAGCAGACCTTGATCTTGCATCTCGCTCTCGCCATGTCCCTCGTCCCGTCGTCGTAGCCGAGCTTGCACCCTTTGCAGCTACCCAGGATGAGCGGACGACAGGTCTTGCAGTAGGCCCCACAACATCCGATGAGCCTGGCCTCGTCTGAGCCGCGGGGACGGTCCTTGCCCTTCATGTCCGAACAGGTGAATGGACCCATGACGGTTCAAAGTATCCCGGAATTCTCGACCGAACGAGTGTAGCGGGCCATCGCGCTGCCAACCGTTCTTCTTCAGATTCCATCGAAAACAGAGAAGTGGACCGAAGGGGATTTCCGCCCACCCGCTAGATTGGGGAATGTGCGAGATCATCCCAGACTGGAATCTCGGAGAGCATATCGAGGACGAGGGACTGACAACTCCTCGCAAACGCATCTCAAGGCTTCTTCAGCCGCTCCCCGTCGTAGCCCTGCCGGCCCTTCCTTCTCTTTCTCGCAACCACGATGATGGCCGCGATTACTGCAGCGACCACCGCTAGGACGGGGACAAGCAAGTAATAGGAATCTGTCGTACTTCCGGCGGTCACCCGGTCATGATAGACGGTGAGTTCCGGGTCGCTCTTCACTGACGTGGTGTCCAAATAGGTCAGATTTGGAAATCCATGGGTGACCACGGCGGACTTGGGATTGTACATCTCCAGATCCGCGACGGTCGGATCTGCCATCTCCATCGTGGAGTAGCCCATCGCCGACTGAGCCCCGCTTGCGTTGTAGATCGTGAAGCCGTCTCTCATCTCCAATTTCGAGAGAGTGTAGGGGGAGCCGTTGTCCAGCGTCAGATTGTACTCCAGGGTCGTGTTGGTGAAGCCCGACGGCATGACCGCGTTGTCCCCGGTCAATTCGGGGTCCGTCAGCACCATGACGTACCGTATTTCCACTGTGAAAGGCTCGCCCGCGTTGAATTCCGTGCCATTGTAGAACTCTGTGTTGCTGAGGTCGAACAGTGCCTCGACCTTGATACTCGTCTGGTTCCAATCTCCTCTGAAATGATGGGCCAACGTCAGATCGAAGGTCGAGTTGGGGATGTCGGAATACACCCTGATGGCCTCGAAGGTCATGTTGCATTCCAGAGTGGGGTTCGTGCCGTCATACTCGACTGGAGTGTGGGTCACATTGAAACCGTCGCAGTACTTGAGAAGCGCGACAACCTCCTGACCGCCTATCTTGAATACAACGCGGTCAAACGTGAACATCGCTATGTACAGCTTCCCGCCAATCATGAAATTGATGTTCTGGCTGTATGCCACATTCGTCTCGCTCTCTCGGGCATCGGTGAAGTCGTCGGTGTAGTTCGCGACCCCGAGGAGGATTGACACGCCTCCGTGGTCGATTCCAATCCGCCACCCCTCGGAAATCACCCGAACGAAATCACCGCCCCCCTCCGACCGGTTGAATTCATGGACTTCGGTGACAGTAGGCTCTGGCACCAGCTCAGGCTCGGACGCCTTCACTTCGGACGAGGAAAACGGATTCGCACCCACGACAATCAGGATGCCCGCAATGATGAAGACCGCGGTCGAGACATGGGTGTGGCACCTCATGGAGGAGACAGAGCCGTACGACGGTACATATTGCTTCCGCTGGCGCATCGAGGGGCGGGTGTCAACCTGAGCCTCCGAATCGAGGCGTGAAAAGCTGTGGGGAATCTGCGCACCCAGTTGCAGAAGACACCAGAGGCTGTACATTCTGCTGACCGGCCATGAGTCTAGGCAGACCGAGGGGATTGGACATCACAGAAAGCCAGCAAGTCATGACGCGGATTCGACTGCGAACAGATGATGGCGCCGCATTAGAGCCATGCATGAATTGCTTTGTCAAATGCACATCGCTGTCAAGGCCGCCCCGCTGGTTGATATAGATACACTGTCTTCTGGAAGAAGGTGGGAATGGCAGTATGACCTTCAGGCTTGCATGTCTTGCGCTGATTGTATCTTTGGCACTCACAGCGGTGACTGTAATCATCACGGTGCAGCCTGTGAGCGCTCTTGAAGAGTGGGATGTCACGTTAGTGGAGGCGAACGACTCTCCGACCACACTCTATGGTACGACTTCAATCGCCTTGGATTCCTTGGGCAAGCCGAACATATGCTATCGGATATGTGGCGAGTCATCGTCCACTTGGTTTTCAGTGAAACATGCAGCACTGCAATCTGACACTTGGGATGTGTCGTTCGTCGATGGCGGTGGTAATGGCTTCACAACTCTGCCCACCTCGATCGCAATCGACACTGAGGGCATCATCCACCTTGGATACTCCAATGTCACCGATGGCGAGAGCCTAGTAAGATATGCAAACAACAGCGCGGGAGACTGGACCATAACGGACATCTCTGATGGCAAAGGGATTGGCACGATGTGTGTAGATTCCCAGGGAATAACCCACATGTGCTACGCAGTCCGAGTCGGACTTGTGGATGCCCTGGCATACGCGACCAATGCGGGCGGGGCTTGGACATCCGAGATCATCGACGACTTGAACCACACTATGCACGCCTCGATCGCCCTCGATTCCGATGACCAGGTTCACATTGCGTACACGATATACGATGGAGACTATTCGGTCCTCTACGCAACAAACGCTGACGGCGCTTGGAATCCCTCACTAGTGGACTTCGGAAGATACGGAGCCATCGCCGTCGATCCAACGGGTAATCCACATGTAGTGTACGTGGGAGAGGACATTGACCAGACAGCCATCAAATGCGCAGAGCGCAATGGGGAGTCTTGGTGGAATTCCACCGTAGACATCGCAGAAAGCACTGACTGGTCCCCTTCAATCACGATCGACACGGAGGATAGGACCCACGTAAGCTATTCCACCCAGACCGCGTCCAGCTCGACACTCATGCATGCAGTTGAGACTGATGATGAATGGGTCAATTCGGTCGTGGAACACTTCGAAGCAGACCAGCCCTTTCTGGGCCGCTCGTCCATCGTCGTGGGCACTTCAGGGGATGTCCATATAAGCTACATGCGAGGGCAGGGCAGCAGTCACGATGACGGCGGCGGCCTGAAGTATGCGACGGCGCAGACACTAGTGATCCCCGAACTGTCGCCATTGGCACTCCCGTTGGTGGTGATGGCTACCGTCGCCGCTTTCCTGGCTCTGTCTCGGACCCGCCGCCCATGACAAGGGCGAGCCTGGAGAATCTCGGAAGCTTCGAGATTGCGCACCTCAGGATGGCTCGACGTCCTCGATGTGATTGACAGACCGGAAAAGACCCTTAGCCTCAATCCCCCCTGATTGACCGAAAACCCGACTCCACTGGCCATGCGTAAGAGTGGACCGAAGGGGATTTGAACCCCTGACCTCCTGCTTGCAAAGCAGGCGATCTTCCGCTGATCTATCGGCCCGTGGATGTGCCCGCCAATCGTGGGCTCCCGATAAATAGGTTTGCCGCGCATCCGTCGGACGCGGGATGGACCGCGCTTGCGGGACATACCCGAAATGGGCAAACCATCCGACAGCGCCCAAGCTGAGTGTACAGAATGTGTTAAAGAAGGGTTTTGGTCTCAGGACCTGAGGACGATCTCGATGTTGACGCCGTCCGGGACCTGTATCCTCATCAGCTGCCTGAGCGCGCGCTCGTCCGCGTCCA
>CAWBDD010000001.1:0-85003 GCA_963787465.1 uncultured Thermoplasmata archaeon | reverse complement strand
GGCGCCGCTCGTCTTCTGCGAGGGTCCTCCCACCGCTATCGCGAAGCCCCACATGGGGCACGCGCTCACGCGCGCGGTCAAGGATTCCCTCCTGCGATACCACATCATGAACGGGCGGAGGATCGTCCCGTTCATCGCGGGCTGGGACTGTCACGGGCTCCCCGTCGAACTCGAGGTCGAACGCATCCTCGGGCTCAACGGCCGGCGCGGGATCGAGGCCTACGGCGTTGGCAGGTTCAACGCTGCGTGCCGGGAGAACTGTCGTGAGATACAGGGCCGAGTGGGAGCGGATGAGCCGCAGGGTCGGCTACTGGCTCGATTACGAGAACGCCTATCTCACGATGTCCAACGAGTACATTGAGAGCGTCTGGTGGTCCCTGAAGGAGCTCCATGCGAAGGGCCTGCTCGTCAGGGGGAACCAGGTGGTCCCATACTGCCCGCGCTGCGGGACCTCCCTCAGCACGCACGAGGTCGCCCTGGGCTTCAGGGAGACCGAGGACCGGGTGGTCGTGGTGAAGGGCCCGATCAAGGGCTCGGACGAGGTCCTGCTGGCCTATACGGACAGCCCCTGGACTCTCGTCGGGAACTCCCTCATGGCCGTGAACAAGGCGTGGACGTATCTCGTCGTCCAGAGGGGCGATGACAAGTACATCGTCTCCGAGCAGAGGGCGGCGGAGACCGTCCCAGGGGCCGCCGTCGTGCGGTCCATGAAGGGTTCGGAGCTCGTGGGCAGGGAGTACCTCGGGCTGTTCAAGACGGGATCGGAGGCCTCCTTCCCGCACAGGATAGTGCACTCGGATGACGTGCCCGAGGGTGAAGGGACGGGCGTCATGCCAGTGTCGCCGGCCCACGGGACGACCGACCAGGCCATCGCACTTGCAGAGGGCGTGCCCATCGTGGACCTCACGGACGACGAGGGCAGGTTCCCAGGGCCCGTGCGGGGACTGGCCGGGATGGAGGCGAGAGGCTCATCGTCGGAGATCATCAGGTCGCTGGAGGAGCGCGGTCTGCTGTACCGATGGGGGCTCGTGAAGCATTCGTATCCCCACTGCTGGCGGTGCGACACTGCGCTCATCTACAAGCCCAGGGACACCTGGTTCGTGAGGACCTCGCAGGCGAGGTCGCGCATGCTCGAACTCAATGACAAGATCGACTGGGTCCCATCGTCGTTCAAGGACGCCAACTTCGGCCACTTCCTGGGTGAGGCGAAGGATTGGGCCGTGAGCCGCACCAGGTACTGGGGCACGCCCCTGCCCATATGGCGGTGCGCATGCGGCCACGAATCCTGCATCGGAAGCGTGGAGGAGCTGAGGGCCATGTCGGCGCGCCCGCTGCCGGACGACCTCGACCTGCACCGGTCGATGATGGACCAGGTGGTGCTGAGATGCCCTGCCTGCTCCGGAGCGATGAGGCGGGAGGAGCATGTCATCGATTGCTGGTACGATTCGGGCTGCGCGCCGTTCGCGCAGTATCATTATCCATTCGAGAACAAGGAGGAGTTCGACGGGCACCGGTCCGTCGACCTGGTGAGCGAATCCGCGGACCAGACCAGGGGCTGGTTCTACACGCAGCACGCGATCGCCACACTGCTCTTCGACGAGCCGGCCTTCCGCTCGGTCCTGGTCATGGGCAACGTGGTCGGCGAGGACGGAAGGAGGATGAGCCGCGAGTCGGGGAACATCGTGTACCCCGAGGACATGTTCGGGACCGTCGGCGCGGACGCCGCCCGCCTGTACCTGCTCGGCTCGCCTGTCTGGCAGACGATCCATTTCTCGGCTGAGGAGGTCAGGAGGACCATGGTCGGGACCCTCATCCGGCTCCTCAACGTGTACTCGTTCTTCGCATCCAACGCGAACGCCTACGGATACTCTGGGCAGAGGAGTGGGAGCAGGACCCACGACCTGGATATGTGGATAGTCTCCAGGCTGAACACGACCGTGCTCGAGTGCAGGGCCGGGTTCGACTCGCGGGAGGTGCACAGGTCGGTGCGTGCGGTCGAGTCCTTCACGGAGAACCTGAGCAACTGGTACGTCCGCCGGTCCCGCAGGCGGTTCTGGGAGGAGAGCGACCCGGAGGACAGGTTCTCGGCCCACGCGACCCTCCACGAGTGCCTTCTCACTCTCTCAAAGGCGATGGCGCCACTCACCCCCTTCTTCTCGGACTGGCTCTACAGGTCGCTCGGCGGCCCGTCTGAGAGCGTCCACCTGGACGACTACCCTGTGGCGGAGACGGGGGCGGTGAACCCGTCCCTCGAGGACCAGATGGCGGTGGTCAGGAGGTCGGTCGAGGCCGGCTGGCTCGCGAGGCACAAGGCGGACATCAAGCTCCGTCAGCCCCTGGAGGAGGCGGTCATCGCGGCTGGGCCGGACGAGGTCTGGGTCCTCAGGCGGTACGAGCGCATGATCGCCGAGGAGCTCAACGTCAAGCACCTCGACTGCACGGAGGACCGGGACAGGATGGTCGAGTACGCGGTCGCGCCGAACCTGAGGTCGCTGGGCCCGAAGCTGAAGGAGTCGGCGTCCGAGGTCTCGAGACTGCTGGAGAAGGTGGACGGCAACGAGCTCGCCAGGCATCTTAGGACCAAGGGGCGCGTCAGGCTCGGCGGCTTCGACCTTGCCGAGGGCGACGTGATCGTGACCGAGAGGAGCCCGTCAGGTTACTCCCACGCGAACGTCGGGGACATCCATGTCTACGTCAGGCGCGAGGTCTCCCAGAGACTGCGGCTGGAAGGCCTCTCCAGGGAGGTCATACGGCGCATCCAGCATATGCGCAAGGCGCAAGGGCTCAGTTTCGAGGACCCTGTCCGGGTGGAGTATTCCGGCCACCACGCGATCGAGTCCGCGGTCATCGCGTACAAGGATCACATCATGCACGAGACCCACTCGGAGTCGCTCGAGAAGGCCCTGCCATCCGAGGGCTCGCAGCACTGGAGCATCGGCGGCACCCCGCTGGACCTCAGGGTCACGAGACTCTGACCTTGGTCCTCTTCCCGGAGATCGCTGCCTTGGACATCACGTAGGCGTCCCTGCCCTTCGAGTAGTAATCCTTCGCGATCCCCTTGAGCTGGTACCCGTGCGCGAGATAGAGCGCGATCGCCGTCTCGTTGCTGGTCTCGACCTCCAGGGTGAACTCGCTGACCCCTTTGCCGAGGAGCCTCCTCTCGCACGCAGAGAGCAGGGACCTCCCGATCCCCTTCCCCCTGTGTCTCGTGTCCACGGCGACAGACGCTATCCTCCCCTCACCGCTGTGGGCGCAGTATACGCACATGCCGGCCCCCACGGTCCGGCCTTTCTCCTCCGCGACGAGCACGAAGCAGTCGTCCCTCCGGAGGAACGCCTCCACCACCTGTTTCGAGAACCTCTCGGTGCCGAAGCACCTGAGTTCCAGCCGGAGGAGCTTGGCGAGGTCGTCCTGAGATGCCAGCCTTGTTCTCACGACCAGGCTAACCGCGGTGTCTGGATATGGTCCTTGCGGCGAGGTCGAAGGGCTTATATTCGCCATGAGGCTTCCGAACCTGGATGCTAGCCATCAAGCAGGCCATGTCGAAGGACATGGTCGGGAAGACGGTTCAGGTCAGGGGTTGGATATACCGGACCCGAAGCAGCGGCGGCATCGTCTTCGCCGTGCTCAGGGACCACACTGGAGTAGTCCAGGTCACCGTCAAGAAGGGCAATCTGCCCGACCCCGACTTCGAGTCGGCGGTCAAGGCCGGCATCGAATCGTCCGTCGTCATCGAGGGCACCCTCGCCGAGGACAAGCGCGCCCCAGGCGGGTACGAGGTCAGGGCGACGAGGTACACCCTCGTCGGGGCCGCGGAGCCGTTCCCGATCACCGAGTACCAGAGCACCGAGCTGCTGCTCGACCTCAGGCACCTGTGGATCAGGTCCAGGGAGCAGACCGCCGTCATGAAGATCAAGGGCGCCATCCTGAAGGGCGCCAGGGACTGGTTCTACGAGAACGGCTACACCGAGGTGACGCCACCGATCGTCACCGGCGTCGCGCCCGAGGACAGCACGCTGCTGTTCCAGATCAAGTACTTCGACAGGATCGCGTACCTCTCACAGACGGCCCAGTTCTACCTGGAGTCGCTGATATACTCCGCGGAGAAGGTCTACTCGCTCACGCCGTCCTTCAGGGCGGAGAAGTCGAGGACACCGAGGCATCTGGCCGAATTCTGGCACCTCGAGATGGAGGCCGCCTGGGTCGACAACGCGGAGAACATGAAGGTCCAGGAGGAACTCCTGACCGCCATGGTCCACACGGCCGCGAAGCAGTGCCCGGACGAGCTGAGGCTCCTCAAGCGCGACCCGGCGGACCTGCTCGGGATATCGGCCCCGTTCGAGAAGTGGACCTACTCCAAGGCGATGGACTACCTGAAGGACAAGGGCCTGGAGGTCTCATGGGGATCGGACCTCGGGGCGGTCGAGGAGCGAGAGCTGACCAAGGAGCGGAGCCAGCCCCTGTTCATAGTCAACTACCCGAAGGAGCTCAAGCCGTTCTACATGAAGGAGAACCCCGAGGACCAGCGGACCTACAAGAACAGCGACCTCCTGGCACCAGAAGGGTTCGGCGAGATCATCGGCGGCAGCGAGAGGGAGACGGACAACGCCCTCATACTCGAACGCCTCAGGGAGAAAGGGGAGGGCGTGGACAACTATCAGTGGTACCTGGACCTCAGGAAGTACGGCTCGGTCCCGCACTCCGGTTTCGGCATGGGCATAGAGAGGATAGTCACCTGGACCTGCAAGCTGGACCACATCAGGGACGCGATACCGTTCCCCAGGACCGTCGCCAGGGTCTATCCGTAGGGATGCCTGGCGCGCCTCACTTCGGGGCCATGCGAGTGCAGTACTTCACGTAGAGTTCCGTAGCCTTGACCACGTCGGAGATGCGTATGTGCTCGTCGATGGCGTGCGCGAGTTTCGGGTCACCAGGGCCGCAGACCATCTGCACGGGGTTCCCGGCCTTGAACACGACCATCTCGGTGGCATAGGGGACGCTCACGACCTTGGCCGAGCGCCCGACGGCCTCCTTGAGCGCTCTGACCGGGGGGGCCTTCGGGTCCGTTTCGACCGGGTCCAGTTCGTGGAGTATCTTGACTTCGTAACCGATCGGCCCCATCCTGTCCTTGACCAGCTTCAGCACCGACTGTGTGTTCATCTCGGGCGGGTACCGGACGTCTATCTCGACCTCGCAGTCCGCCGGGATGACGTTGATCCTCGTGCCTCCCTTGATAGTGTCCACGCAGAGGGTCATCTCGTCGAGCGGCTCTGCCGGGATCCTCTGGAGGTCCTCAATCTTCGAGAGGAGCTCGACCATCTTGGCGATCGCGTTCTCGCCCAGGTGCGGCATGCTCGCGTGGGCCGACTTCCCCTTGGTGGACACGGAGAAATGCAGAAGCCCCTTCTCGCGCACCACTATCTCGAACTTGGTGGGCTCGGTGACCAGGACCGCGGGCGCCTTGGTGACGGCCTCGTCCTTCACCGCCGCCGCTGCGCCGTCCATCGTGGTCTCCTCATCGAGTGTGAACACGAGTGAGAACGGGACCTTGGAGGCGACCATCTTCTCGGCCGCCAGGAGCATCGCCGTGCACCCGCCCTTCATGTCGCATGTCCCACGTCCGTACATGACCCCCGAGACGACCTCGGCCTGCTCCTTCCTCCAGCCGGTGCCGTGGGGGACGGTGTCGAGGTGCCCAGAGAGCAGCACCCCTCCGGACATGTGCTGCGCGATGATCGCAGGATGGGCCTTGTCGCCGAAGAGCCTGGGCGTCAGCCCCATGTCCTTCAGCGCGGAGGACACATGGTCGACCATCGGCCCCGCAGGGTCCTCGGACGTGCTCCTGATGAGCACGAGCTGGCTCAGCATCTCCTCCGCCCGGTCGATCAACCGCTCACCTTCCCTTCCTCGTCCCTGCGAGGCGTTCGGAGGTCTTCACTATGAGCTTGACCGTGTTCTCGAGGTCCGACATGCTCACGATCTCGACCGGAGAATGCGTGTACCTCATCGGGATCCCAATGGGCATCATGAGCGCGCCGGTCTCCTGGACCGCCGCACCGTCCGTGGACCCGCCGCCCGTGCCGTACTGGAGCGGGATCCTGTTCGCCTTGGCGACCTCCTCGAGCAGCTTCCTGAGCTTGGGCGAGGCTATCGCCACGCTGTCGAACATCCTCATCGCCGGCCCGCCCCCGATGGGGACCCTCTCGTAGGTCTCCCCCTGGGACGGCCCGTCCGTGGATGTCATCGTGTCGACCGCGAAGAAGTAGTCCGGCCTGAGCGTGTGGGATATGACCTTCGCGCCCCTGAGGCCTATCTCCTCCTGGACGCCCCAGACGAAAGTCAGCCTGATCGGGAGCTTCTTGTCCTTGAGCTGCTCCGCCGCCTCGAGCAGGATCGCGCACCCGGCCCTGTCGTCCAAGGCGCGCGCGCACACCAGGTCGTCCCCGAGATAGGTGATGTCCTTCTTCCAGACCATCGTGTCGAGGACCCTGATCCCGAGCTTCTCAGTCTCAGCCTTGCTCCTGGTGCCGACATCCACCCTGACCTCCTCCCAGCTGATGACCTTCTTCCGGTCGTCGCTCTCGGTCATTAGGTGCGGTGGCTTGAGCCCGAGTATGCCGGGGACCTTCCCCTTCCGGGTCTGGACCTCCATGACCCTCCCGACGAGGACCCTGTCGTCTATTCCGCCGACCTTCCGGATCCTGAGGGCGCCGTCCTTCTCGATCCTGGTCACGACAAGGCCGAGCTCGTCCATGTGGGCCATGAACACCACCGTCGGACCCTTGTCGCCGATTGTGGCGACGAGGTTCCCGATGTTGTCCTCCTCGGCCCGGACGCCCATGTCGTCCAGCTTCCCCTTGATGAGCTTCCTGACCTGATCCTCGAACCCGGACACGCCGGGCACCCTGACGAGTTCCTCCAGCAGTTCCTTCATCTCAATCCCTCCTGACGAACGGTGGCTTGACGACCTCGGCCGGTACAGGCGTGTCCCTGACCTTGATCTCGACCATCGTCCCCGGCCTCGCCAAGTCGAACGGCAGGTACCCCATCGCGATGCCCTTCTTCAGGACAGGCGACATGGTCCCGCTCGTGACGGCCCCGACCTTGTTCCCGGACGCGAGGATGTCGTACCCGTGCCTCGGGATTCCCTTGTCCTTGGCTGCCATGCAGACCAGCCTGTCGTAGCCGCCCTTGGCCTTCTGCTCGACTAGGACGTCCCTGCCTATGAACTCGTGCTCCCAGTGGACTGCCCATCCTGGGCCAGTCTGGAGCGATGTCTGTGACCCGTCGAAGTCGGTCCCGCTCAGCAAGAGGGCCTTCTCGAGCCTCAGCGTGTCCCTCGCGCCGAGGCCTATGGGCCTCAGCCCATGGGCGGCGCCCTTGCCGATGACCGCCCTCCAGACGGCCACCGCGTCGGCGTTCTCGACCAGGATCTCGAACCCGTCCTCGCCGGTGTATCCGGTCCTCGAGAGGAACGACTGCACTCCCGCGCCCGTCCCGTTGGCCGTCCTCCTGCCCTTTATGAGCGCGGTCGACGGCGCGGTCCCGCTCGGGATGACCTTGTCGAGCCTCACGTTCGCCCCCCAGAAGAACTTCATGCCTGCGAGGTCCGCGGAGGTGAGGTCGGCGAGCACGTCCTTGGCGGTCGGCCCCTGGACGGCTATGCACGCGAGGTCCGAGGACATGTCGACGACCTCCTGCCCGCCCGCGTGCTTCTGGACCCAGTCGCGGATGGTGTTCGTGGTAGAGGCGTTCGGCACCATGAAGAACTCGTCCGGTCCGAGGGGCGTGACGATGGTGTCGTCCATGATGCGCCCGCGCTCGTTCAGGATGTGCGCGTACACGCACCTGCCCACGGGCGCGTTCGCGACCTCGTTGGTCACGAGCCTGTTCATGAGGTCGCCCGCGCCCTTGCCCCTGACGATCATGTCCCCCATGTGGGAGACGTCGAAGGCGCCGGAGCGGGTCCTCACGGTCATGTGCTCGTCGATTATGGAAGTGTACTGTATGGGCATGTCCCAGCCGGCGAAGAAGACCATCTTGGCCCCAAGCGCGACATGCTCGTCCCTCAAAGGTGTCCTGCGCATGCGTGCCCGATGCCGTTATCCGTGCAAAAGCCTTGGGGAGCTAAAACGGGGCGTTCAGCGGTACTGGTCTATGAGGGTCATGAAGTCCTTCTCCAGGCTGACGCTCAGGGAGGGCTGCTCTATGACCTCCGTGTTGCGCTCCAGGAGTGCCAGCTCCTTCTCGCTGAAGGCGCTCGGGCTTATGGGCATGAGCACGGTCGAGCGGCTCTGCATGACCTGCTCGTTGATGTGCTCGGCGAACCTGAGGACCTGCTGGAATCCGTTGTTGATCACGAGGTACTCGAGCCCGTCTATGAGCACGACGCACCTCTCGTAGCGCTCTATGAACGATGAGATGATGGTCGCGAGCGTGCCGATGCTCGTCGGGTTGTGGTGGTTCTCCCCCGGCGTGTGGCTCAGCCACAGGACGCGCGTCTCCCCCAGGTCGAACGCCTCTCGGATCTTCTCAGGGTACTGTCTCGTCACGCACAGGCCCTGGACCCCGTCGGAGATCACGTTCTCGAAAAGCTTGTACGCGAGGAAGGGCTTGCGCTCACGGACAACGTAACAGATTCCTTCGTCAGGGCGCAGCATATCTGCGACGGACTTGTCGTCCTTCTCCGTGGCCGTCCCTCCACTATGGTGTGAGACTGAAAAGGATGTATAAATATCTTATCTCGTCCTTGACGGGCTGGCTTATAAGGGTGCGATGTTCACTTCTTCTCATCCAGCATGGCCGACATCTTCATGATGAGGATCTTCGCGGGGACGTCCAGCAGCGTTATCACCGTCGTCTTCCCCGAGATGCCAGGGCCGCTCTTCTTGGCGCTGACTATCCCGAGGGTGTCCAGGTCCCTCATGAGGCTCCAGAAAGCCGTGTGCGCCCTGGACTTCTCGCCGTACTCCTCGCACGCGACCGCGTATGCGGCCTCCGCATCCCTCGTCGTGATGTAGGCCTTTCCCTTGATCGCGCGCGCGATGGCCAAGAGCGCGAGCCGCTGGTGCTTCTCGAGCCCCTCGAGCTTCGACTCCGTGACCGAGCTGTACGCCTCGGCCTTCGCCCCGCGCACGTGCTCTACGGTGACCCTGCCCGTCCCCTCCTCGTCCGCGAGCATGGCGGACTTCTCGAGGATCTCTATCGCGAACCGGGCGTCTCCCCACTCGGAGGCGACCTCGGCCACGAGGTCGGACGAGTCCTGGTCGATTGTCCCCTCGTTGAGCGCCAGGCCGGCCCTCTGCTTCACTATGTCCTTGAGCTCGTCGCAGGTGTACTTGCCGAACTCGATGACGTTGGTGCGTTTGAATGTGCTGACCGAGGCCGCGTCGAGCATGTCGAAGACGTTCTTCTGCGAGACAAGGATCAGGGAGACGTACTCCCTCCCCTCGACCTTCTCCTCCTCGAAGCGCGTGAGCTTGTAGATGATGTCCGACCCGGCCTTCTTGAGCAGGACGTCCGCCTCGTCCAGGACGATCACGAGGTGGATCTTCCTCTTCTCGAGGTCCTTCCTGAGGATCCGGAGCATCTCGGTGATGGAGAAGCCCCTGTCCGGGAAGTTCGGCTGGAAGTGGTTGACTATCTGCAGGACCACGGCCGACTCGCTGTTCCGCTGCCTACAGTTCACTATGGTCCAGTCGACGGCCTTCTGCTGCTTCTCCGCGTGGTCCTTGAGATCCATGCAGAAGCGCTTCGCCGTAGCCGTCTTGCCCGTCCCGACGCTGCCGGTGAGGACCGCGTTCTGGGAGATGTTGGACTCGACGACCGGCCGGTAGAGCATGATGAGCTTCTTCATCTGTGCCTCCCTGTGGACCAGGGTCGGGGGCACGTAGTCGAATGAGAGTGTGCGTTGGTCCTTGAAGACGCTCTTTCCTACCGTATCCCACATATGTCTCAGCCTGGGCGCGGACCTGGCTATCTACTTCACCGTATTTGATATTGAGCCGTCGTCGGGCAGAACCATCCATCTCGACAGGGACGCGTCCGCGTGATGGGCCCGGCGTGGCCGGGCATTCCCCAGGAGGTCTTATGTACACACGTCCGCCTATCACGTCTAGACGGGCCGGTGGTGAAGGAAATGGGCGCTCCAGACATACTGAACAGGTACCCGGTGGCGAACTCGCTTGTCGAGGAGGCATCGTCCGAGGCAGTCGGAGGGAACAGGGTCCACGACCGTGATGCCCACGCCTCTCAGACAGACCTGGTCAGGGAGCGAGAATACCGCGGGAAGATGCTGGCGGTCGACACCACGATCGTCGTCCTGGCCGCAGTCGCATGCGTCGCGGCCTTCGCCCTCTTCTTCCTAATGTCCTACGGTTGAGGAAGAGCCGCACGGCGCATACGCTGTGGACACTGGTTGAAACTCAACGGGCTTCCGCCCGCGTAGGTTTTTGGGAAGGAGTTTGAGAAAGGAGAAGGGGGTTCAGCCAAACAGCGCGCTGAGACCAGCGGCCGCCTCGCTCTCAGAGACCTTCTCTTCCTTCTTCTCCTCTTTCTTGTCTTCCTTCTTGTCGGCTGGTCCAGCAGCCGGAGCGGCGGCGACCGGCGCTGCGACCGCGGTTGCGATCGCCTCGTCGATGTTGACGCCCTCGAGGGCCGCAGTCAGGGCCTTTACGCGGGACGCGTCCACCTGGACGCCGGCCGCCTGAAGGACCTTTGTGATGCTCTCCTCGCTGACCGGCTTCTTCGCCGCGTGCAGGACCATCGCGCTGTACACATACTCCATGTCTATGCCTCCTTCATCCGATTATCCGAACAGTGCTCCCAGGCCGGCCGCGGCCTGATCCTCGGAGACCTTCTCGTCCTTCTTCTCTTCTTTCTTCTCCTCCTTCTTGGGCTGGCTGCCGCCAGCTGCTCCGCCGGAGGAGGGTTTGTTCGCGTTGCTCAGAGAGTTCTTGAGGTCGTCGTCAAGTGCGGCCGGCACCTTGGAGGCGACCGATAGCATCTGGGCGTTGGCCATCGCGAGCATTAGCTTGATCGTGTCCTTGTTCGCTATCTGGGCGTTCACGGCCAGGTTCAAGGAGTCCATGTGCGCCTTCGACAGGAGCAACCTTATGGACTGCTTGGTCGGGAATGCCATGTAGACCGACAGGTTGAGAGCCCCGACAGCGGCCTTCTGGATCATGGACCTGTACGCGTCGTCGTCCACAGCCAGGACGTCCTTCTTGAAGATCATCCCGTCCTCGAAGACAGCGTGTAGGTCCAGTCCGACCGTGAGCGGGAATATCTCGAGCTTGCCGAGCACGAGCGCCACCTCCCTGGGGATCTTGTCGCCCGCCTTCACGAGGACCTTGTCCTTCTTGATGACGACCTTGCCCTGCTCGATGGCCGCCGGGAGTCCCGCCTTCTGCAGGTCACCGACGATCGGGCCGGGCTTGAAAGGCGTGTCCCCCGCCTTGATCTCGATGTCGTCGGGGGCGGTCTCGCCGCCCCTGGCGGGCATCTTGGTCTTGGTCGCGTCGAGCTGCTTGAAGAGCCTGAACGGGTTGAGGTCGGTGGTGACGATGGCGCACTGCCCGTCGACCTCGCCGACGAGCTTCTCGATGCCCTTCTTCTTCTTCCCCGCCTCCGTCAGAGCGATCTTCAGGAGCGTGTTCTTGAGGACGAATATCTCCGCCTTCCCCCTGAGGTTCGTCCTCATCGTCTGGAAGGCCGGTGCGGGCACGCCGTGGACGTCGATGACTCCGACGACCTTGCTCCTTGCGATCCTCGCGGTCAGGTCGTCAACGGCCTCCTTCTTCCAAGAAGCCACGTGTGCGGTCATCTCACATCACCTTGTAGGAAGGGCCCATGGTGGTCTTGACATAGGCCGATTGGATGTTCATCTTGCCCCTTTCCAGCTTCGAAATGAGCCTCTTGAGAACGAAGTCGAGGTTCTCGGCGAGCTTCTCCGGGGGCATGTCCTTCGTCCCTATCGGCAGGTGGAAGGTGCGCTTGTCCCTTGTCCTGATCGTGACGCTCGACCTGAGCTTCTCGATGGCCGTCTTCGGGTCGGCTCCCGGTGGCATCGGCTTCGGCATCTTGCCCCTCGGGCCGAGGACCATGCCGAGCCTCTTACCGATCGTGGGCATCAGCGGTGCCTCTGCGAGGAAGAAGTCCCCCTGGCGGGCGAACTTCCTTGCCTTCGACTTGTCCTTGGCGATCTCCTCAATCTCCTCGGGGAGGATGACGATGTCCGCGGCCCCCTTGGCCTTGACGGCCATCTCGGAGCTGGCGAAGACACCGATCTTCACTGCCTTCCCTCTCCCGTTGGGCAGGGGGACCTCCTCCTGGATTCTGTTCTTCGGGTTGGTGAGGTCGATGTCCTTGAGGTTGATCGCGAGTTCGACGGACTCCAAAAACTTCCTCTGCTTCGACTCTGTCTGAAGCTTCTTGATGATGTCGACGAGGTGTGTGTCTACCAAGCTTGATCCCTCCGGTGTAGTCCTGGCGAGCCACTGGGACTCTCCTACATGCCTAGGGAGGTGAGCGAATGCAGAGGGGGTTTATAAGCCTTACGGACTCGGGCAAGTGCGGCCTGGCCGCCCCTCGGCTTACTCGTCCGCGCATCGCCGGGGCGGTCCGCGGGTCGAAACGATATTACGCCCTCTAGGTGATTCGACTCCTCGCGAGGAGAGTGGGTCGGGTGCCAAGGAGGATCGTCATAATCGGTGGAGGTTGCGGCGGCGGGACGGCCGCGCAGTTCGCGAGGAAGACCGACAGGGAGGCCGAGATCACCATGATCGAGCGCGAGCCGTATCCTCAGTACTCGCGTTGCGGCCTGCCGTACGGCATCTCGGGGATCATACCCGAGCTCACGAACCTCATCGAGGCCCCCGAGGAGCGCCTCAGGAAGAACCGGATCAGCGTGTTCCTGGGGACGAACGTCATGCGCGTGGACGCGGGTACGAGAACGGTCCATGCGGAGTCGCTCGACGGGAAGAGGCACGCGCTCACCTTCGACTCGCTCGTCCTGGCGACGGGGGCGAAGGCCGCCATCCCGCCGATCCGGGGCGTGACCAAGGACGGGGGGCGACCGGACGAGCTCAAGCCCGGGGTCTTCGTCCTGAGGACCATCGACGACGCTAAGGGCATCCAGTCACTCGCATCGAAGGGCAAGCGCGCCGTCGTCATAGGGGCCGGACTGGTCGGCCTCGAGGTGGCCGAGGCCCTCATGGTGAGAGGGTGTCGGGTCACGATAGTCGAGTACCTCCCCAACTGCATCCTCGCGATGGTGGACGACGACATGGCCCAGGTCATGGCGGCTGCCATCGCCAAGAGCGGGGTGAAGATGTTCACCGAGTTCCAGGTCACGGATGTGATCGGCGACGACAGGGCGAAAGGGGTCGTCGCGAAGGACCGGAGGACCGGCGAGGAGCGCGAGTTCGTCGCCGACCTCGTGGTGGTGGCCACCGGGCAGCGCGGGGAGACGGAGCTGGCGAAGCAGATTGGGTGCAACGTCGGGATCACCAAGCAGATAGTCGTCAACGACAGGTGCGAGACGTGCGTCGAAGGGGTCTACGCCGTCGGGGACTGCACCGAGTACCCGGAGCTCGTCACGGGCAAGCCCACCGTGAGCGGACTCGGCACCATCGCCGTCAAGATGGCAATGGTCGCAGGGGTCAATGCCGCGGGCGGGAACGAGTGCCTGCCTCGTGGCTTCCTCCAGACGAGGGCGACAGAGCCTTTCGGGTGCCAGGTGGCAGCCGTCGGCCCGACGACCCCGCAGCTCGATGCGGCGGGTATCAAACCCGTAGTCGGCAAGGTAAGGGGCTTCACGCTCCCGGACTACTACCCTGGCCGGAAGGAGATCATGGTGAAGGTCCTGGCGCACCCGAGCGACGGGCGCATACTCGGAGCGCAGATAGTTGGCGAGGAGCGCGTGCACATGAGGGTCAACGCCTTCGCCGTGGCGATAATGGCAGGCATGACCGTCCACGACCTCTCAAAACTGGAGACGGCCTACTGTCCGCCCGCTGCCCCCACGATAGACGTCATAACGATAGCGTGCGAGGCGGCGAGGCTGAAGTTCTCGAGGGCGAGGCCGTGCGGCCCGTCCCCGAGGCCTCCGGTCACCTGACGGTGACCGGTGCCGAGGTCTGAGCGCGGTCGCGCATCAAGGGAATATTCCCTTGTACTCGCCCGCCTCGATCTCCTTGATGATCTGCTTCGGGTCCTTGCCGTCGACGGTCACTCCCATCGACACGCATGCGCCGCAGACCTCCTTGAAGCGCTCCTTCTTGCTCTTCCCGAGCATGGAGTCCTTCTTCATCTCGGCGATCTTCAGCGCCTGCTCGACCTTCAGGTTCCCGACCTTGGTCGACTTCGGCGACCCGCTGCCCTTCTCGACACCGATCTCCTTCATGATGAGCGCGGTGGTCGGCGGCGTGCCGACCTTGATCTCGAAGGACTTCGTCTTCGCGTCGACGAGGAGCGTGACGGGGACCTTCATCCCCGTGAACGCCTTCGTCTTCTCGTTTATCGCGTTCACGACCTGTATGACGTTGACCCCCATCGGACCGAGTGCTGGACCCAGCGGCGGTCCCGGAGTCGCCTTGCCCCCGTCCACGAGGACTTCAAGCTTGTCTGCCATTTGTTCACTTCTCCTTCTCGAGTACCCTTACGTGGTCGCCTCTGATCGTGACCGGTATCGGCACCATGGCCTCGAACAGCTCGACAGTGATCTCTTCCTTGCTCTCGTCGATCTGCTGCACCCTCGCCTTCTCGCCCTTGAACGGCCCGGCGATGAGCTCGACGATGTCGCCCTCGACTATGCCGGAGACGACCGGCTTCGGCGACAGGAAGTGCTCGACCTCGGCGAACGAGGTCTCGCCCTTGACTATCCCACGGGTCCTCCTGACGCCCTTGACGATCTCCCTCAGGTTGTCAGTGTTCATCGCCTCGACGAACACGTACCCGCGGATCGTGGAAGGTGACAGGATCGCGAAGACCCCTATCGGCTTCGGCTTCGCCCTGCTGGCGATCGAGTCCGCCACGGTCTTCTCGTGACCTATGGACGTCTTGACAGCCAGCATGGACTGCCTCGCCGTCGCGACGAGCGTGACGGTGTCCGTCACGCTCGGGTCGTCCCTCAGCTGCGCGCTGACGAGGGTCGTTATCTTGTCCCCGAACCTCGCGCCCGTAGGCGACGTGATCTTGAGAGTGAAAGTCTTCTCCGCACCCGGCATGACCTCGAACGTGCGCTCGGCGGCCTGGTCCGCGGATGGAGTGTTCTCCCAGACGACCCCGATCGGGTCGAAGAGCTTGACGAACCATTCGGGCGCGCCCTCCTCGGTGGCCGTGAAGAGCGTGTCCACCTTGACGGCGACCGTGTGCGCTTGGCCGTCGTCGGGCAGCTTGAGAGACATCTCGAACTCCGTCGAGTCCCCCGATGCCATCATGCGCTTCATCTCGCCCTGCACTATGAACTGCAGCGACTTCGTGTCGTACTGGGGCGGCGGGGCGGGCTGCACGGGTTCCTTCTTCTCCTGCTTCTTCGATTCCACTTCAAACAGACTCAAAACGATCCCTCAACAGTGATGTGGTGTCCTCATCCGAACGCCTGCACGAGCAGGTCGGCGCCGTATTGGAACATCCAGTAGATCAGGAATCCCAGTCCGCCCATCAGGATCAGCCCGATGGCGACGATCTGGGCGACCTTCGTGTACTCTTCTCCGGTGGGCTTGCGGGCCATCTTCAGCACACGGCCGTATTTGCCCTTGCCCACGTGCTTCGTCCTCTCCTCGATCCTCCGCTGGAGGTCCCAGGATTTGTCCACCACGTTTCTTTCTGACATCGCATTCCGATCCTTCGGTTGGGATTACTTGATGAAATCCAGTCCGAGCTCCTTGCCCTTCTTCTCCTTGGCCGGGCCGAGGATGTGTCTGGACTTGACCCCGGTGATCACGACCATCACCCTGATAGTCCTCTCCATCGTCTCGTCGATCGCCGCACCCCAGATTATCCTGGCGCCTGGGGCTATCTTCGACTGGATGATCTCGGCGACCTTCTCCGCCTCGCTGACGGTCATGTCCGGTCCGCCGGTGACGTTGACCAGGGCGGCCGTGGCCTGCGTGATGTCCAGCTCGATCAGCGGCGAGTTGATGGCTTCCGTCACCGCGACCGTCGCGCGGTCGTCGTCGTCGCTCTCGCCGAGGCCGATCATCGCGACCCCGCCGGCCTTCATGACGGTCTTGATGTCGTTGAAGTCCAGGTTGACCAGGCCGGGCTTGGTCACTATCTCGGTGATCCCCTTGATGCTCCTCATCAGCACCTCGTCCGCGACCTTGAAGGCCGCGTTCAGCGAGAGCTTGGGGACGATCTCGATGAGCTTGTCGTTCGGGATGACTATGACCGTGTCGGCCACGTTGCGCAACCTGTCCAGGCCCCACTCGGCGTTCTCCCCTGCTCACGGCCCCCTCGGCCGCGAACGGGTAGGTGCAGATCGCGATGGTGAGCGCGCCGAGCTCCTTGGCCAGCGTGCGCCACGAACGGTGCGGAGCCAGTGCCGGTCCCTCCGCCGAGCCCGCATGTGACGAAGACGATGTCGGAGCTCTGGAGGGCCTTCTTGATGTCCTCCTCCGCCTCCCTGGCCGCCTCCTCGCCGACCTGCGGGAGCGCCCCTGCCCCGAGGCCCCTCGTGCTCGCGCCTTCCGAGCAGGATCTTGTGAGGCGCCCTCGTCATGAGCAGGTGCTGGGCGTCGGTGTTCGCGGCGTACAGGTCGGCGCCCACGATGCCCGCCTCCGCGAGCCTGTTGATCGTGTTGGAGCCGCCGCCTCCGCATCCTATGATCTTGATGTTGGTCTTGAGACCCTGCAGTATCTTCTGCAGTTCCTCGTCCTCGGCAGTGAATGACCTGATGCCTTCAGGCTGCTTCTCCTGCTCGTTCTCAGCGGCGTTGAGCGCGTTTTCCAAGAGGGACTTCATGCTGGAGCCTCCGCGGGCTTCGCACGTGCGTCAACGTGACAAAGCATGGCGACCGGCCAAGCTAGCCGGGTGATTGGACCGTAGTTGCTTAGGTCTCTTAAACGTTTCGGCAATGGGAAACGCTCGTTTGGTCCGCGTCAGCGGACCAGGTCGACCTCACCGACTCCCTTGAACTTGCGTTCGCCGGGCTTGCCGAGGATCTGCCTCGACTTGACGCCCGTCGCGACTATCATGACCCTCACGGTCTTGTCCATCGCGGGGTCGACGGCCGCGCCCCATATGATGCGCGCGCTCGCCCCGACACGGGACTGTATCTCCTCCGCCGCCTTCTCGGCCTCGGAAATCGTCATGTCGGTGCCGCCGATGACGTCGATGAGGACCCCGTTCGCCTCGCTTATGTCGACCTCGAGCATGGGCGAGTTGAGCGCCATGTCGATCGCCTCTTGGATGCGCTCGTCTCCGGGCGCGTCGCTCTCGCCGAGCCCGATCATGGCCACGCCGGCTCCCTTCATGATCGTCTTGACGTCGTTGAAGTCCAGGTTGACGAGGCCCGGCCTCGTGATGACCTCGGTCAACCCCTTGATCGCCCTCATGAGGACCTCGTCCGCGACCTTGAAGGCCGCGTTCAGGGATAGCCTCGGGACGACCTCGAGGAGCTTGTCGTTGGGTATGATTATGACCGTGTCCGCGGCGTCGCGCAGGCGTTCGAGCCCCCACTCCGCGTTCTCCATCCTCATCTTGCCCTCGCCCCGGAAGGGGAGGGTCGCGACCGCGATGGTCAGGGCGCCCAGCTCCTTCGCCGTCCGCGCCACGACAGCTGCCCCGCCTGTGCCAGTGCCTCCGCCGAGCCCGCATGTGACGAAGCAGATGTGCGTGTCGGCCAGGAGCTTCTTGAGCTCGTCCTCGGCCTCCCTCGCCGCCTCCTCACCGATCTGAGGCAGGGCGCCCGCACCGAGCCCTCTGGTTACGCGCCTACCCAGGAGGATCTTGTGAGGTGCATGGAGCTGCAGGAGGTGCTGCGCATCCGTGTTCGCAGCGTAGAGCTCGGCGCCGACTATCCCCTCGTCGTAGATGCGCTGGATAGTGTTGGTTCCGCCGCCGCCCACTCCTATGATCTTGATGTTGGTCCTCAGGTTCCTCAGTATGGTCTCGAGTTCGGCATCGACCCTCTGGTCCTGGGTCATGAAGGCAGTCTCTGCAGCCGCTGCCCCTGCCGTTGGTTCCCTTGCAAGCGCGTCTTCGACGAGCGATCTCATCATTTCGGATCACCTTTTTTCAATCTGGGTGAAGGCACTCTCAGTGCTGCTGAACGTGCATCCCGCGCGCACGTGGCGCGCAATATAAAATCGGCATGTCAGTATTAAAGTCTTCTGGATGCCCTCGCCGAGCGTCCGGGAGGGGCCGCGGGGCGCCTTGGAGCACGCAACGTATTTTGCTTCCTGGGCACATGCCATATGTGTGAGGGTCAGGGCGCACGTCTTCTTCGAGGGGCTCGTCCAGGGGGTCTTTTTCAGGGCCAACACGCAGCGGTGCGCCGAGGAGTTGGGCGTCACGGGCTGGGTCAGGAACACCTCCGACGGCAGGGTGGAGGCCGTCTTCGAGGGGGAGGAGGGGATCGTCAACGAGGCGATCGATTGGTGCGCCACGAGACAGCCCTACGCCCAGGTGAGGTCCAAGGATGTCGAGCTCTCCGAGTTCAAGGGTGAGTTCGACATGTTCAGCATCCTCCAGTGAACGCTCATCGGACCGTCACGATGGCGGCTATCGCCGCAGCCGCGACCGCCATAGTGACCGAGAGGTCGTAGTCGAGGAGGAGGAGGACCACGGTCACCGACAGCCCGAGCGCCCTGCCCGAGTTGAGCAGGAACTCCCTTCCCATCATCCCCTTGGTGGTGCCATCCTGCGTCCTGTCGATGAGCATCGTGAACAGGAATGCGGGGACGACCGCGAGCCAGAAGCTGGCGAAGCTCATTCCGCTCAGGTAGGTCTCGGAGTTGGATGCGAGTGCGCAGACGATGAGCGCGCAAGCCGTGAGCGCGGCGCTCACCCGCAGGATCCTCACCCGGTTACCGATCCTGTCGGAGAGGTACCCCAGCGCGACGGTCATGAGAGCTCCCCAGAGGGCGAAGAGGGAAAGGTAACCGCCGAGCTCCGCCTCGGAGGTGGCGTACTCGAAGCTGAGCACCGGGAGGGCCATCCAGAAGACCCCCTCCTGGATCCCCTCCAGGAAGAGTCCTCGACCGATCCCCCCATCCACGCCCTTCACGTAGGTCGTGCGCGGTTTTTCCGATGGAGGGCCCGCGCTCCATTGACCGTTGCGCCCTCTGAGCCCATTCGACGCGACCAGGTACACGATGTTGACTGCTATCATCGCCGCCCCGAAGCAGAGCAGGAGGTCGTACGACCCGAAGGCTATCATCATGCCCCCTGCGAGCGGGCCGACGGTGGAGACGGCAGGGAAGACGAGGAAGTACGCCCCTATCCCGGTGCCTCTGTTCTCCTCGGTCGTTATGCGCGAGATCACCGAGTTGTACGGGACCCAGAACATGACGATGTAGATCCCGAGGAATATCGGAGGGACGACCATCAGGGCCGGTCCGGTCAGGAGCACCAGCAGCACGTAGTACGCCGCCATCGAGCACATGCCCAGGACCATCGACCGCACGAAGTCCCGGACGACGAGGTGTGCGAAGACGGTCGTCATGAGCACGGCCGTCACGAACCCTATCAGGAGGAAGACCGAGCACTCGATGTAGCTGAACCCCTCGCTCAGGAGGTAGATCATCGCGAAGGCGTTGGCCGTCGTGTTCGCCACCGCGACGATGGTCTGCGAGATGACGAGGGAGCCGTGCCTCCGCGCGATGTCGGAGAGATAGCCCTTGTAGCCGGACGGTTCTGTCATCGGTGATGCCACTCGTGCGGGACGCGTTCACTCGAACGCTGGTCCGTACGTCGCACGCGGATTGTCTACATGTATCTTGTGGACCTGCTCCTCGGTCATGGTCCCCTGTTCCAGGAACATCCTGACCCGCTTCGGGACCGTCGTGATCGCCATGACCGCACCTGGCCTGTCAGGGTCGTCCAGGAAATCGGTCTCCATGAGGAACCTGGTCCCCTTCGAGAGCGCCTCCTTGACGGCGTCCCTGCCCGAGAGCACCGACGGCATCAGCCCGTGGTTCTCCTCCGGGAGTATGAGCGGCGGGGAGTAGTGCTTGACGACCCTGTGCCTGGACAGCCCCGCGCGGTCGGCCATCTCGGCGATCTCCTTCATGCTGGCCGGGGACGCACTCTCCGTGTGGAGGACGACCGCGCAGCCGTTCTCCCTTGCGAGCCGCATCGCGTGGAACATGATGTCGTTGGACGCGGCCAACTCATCTGCGGACACCGGGAAGTGCGGCCGCCCCACCTCGCCGATCGCGAGGGCCTTGCCGTCGCGGACGTACTCCGCGGCGAGGTCCATCCCTGCGAGCATGATCTCCTTCGCCCGCGCGAGCCCATGCGCCTTCTCGAGGCCGAGCAGTTCGACTGGGTACGGTCCGACTGTCGCGTGGGCCTTGACGCCCGTCTCGGCGTTCACCCTGTCCTTCACGGCGATGGTCTGATCGAAGCCCCGTCTGAAATCCCCCTCACTCCTCACGCGCAGTTCGACGTAGGGAAGGTGCGAGATGATGAGGTGCGTGCCGCCGGCGCGCTCGAAGTCGCGGGCCGCGTCGACGTGGCGCCCCCTGATCGGTTCGAGATGAACGTGGTTGTCCAGTATGGGAGGTGCCATGGGTCAGCGCTTCACTTCAGGAGTCCGGCTGCCTTGAGTTCCTCGGTGATCTTCTCGACCGCGGCCTCGACATCCTCGGGCTTCCTCGCGCCCGTGCAGACGAGCTTGCCGCTTCCGAAGAGGAGCACTACGACCTTGGGCGAGTCAATCCTGTACACGAGACCAGGGAACTGTTCAGGCTCGTATTCGACCCTCTCCAGGCCCAGGCTGATCGCAATCGCGTTCAGGTTGATCTTGGCGCCGAGGTCGCTCGAGGCGACTATGTTCTGAACCTCGATCTTGGGCTCGCCCTTGATCACGACGCCCGCTGCCTCGATCTGCTTCGCGACCTTGCTGATGGCCTGTTTCACCTGCTCGAGGCTCTTCGCGCCCGTGCAGACTACCTTTCCACTCCTGAATAGGAGCGTCGCGGTCTTCGGTTCCTTCAGCCTGTATATCAACCCGGGGAATTGTTCTGGCTCGTACTCCGCACCCTCCAGCACGAGTGCGATTGCCTTCAAATCCAGCTCTCCCCCGAGAGACGTTGAGGCGACGACAGTTCTCAATCTTGAAGACTGCCATAAAATCTCCGCCGGCGCCTTTCCGTATTTAAATAGGTATTTAAAAAGTTTTCTTGAAAGCGGGTGGGTCCCGATGCCCATCATTGCCCCATCTGGCTTCTGTACTTGCCGAAGGAATGGGCGTCATTTCGGCGACACAGCGTTTCACGTGCCGTCGTTGAGTACGCCTGGCGCGGATTTCGCTGGATGCCGAACCTCCTTTCGCACCTTTGTCGTGCTCAAGATTGTGGCACGATGCACGGGAAAATCCATCGTTCGAGGGTCGCACCAGAGACACACTGACTTGTGACGTAATGTAATATAGTTGACAGCGTTTTCATGACCGGCGAATTCATCCTCTGAGGGGGGGAGCAGAATAATGGCCGAAGAGAATAACACTGGAAAGAGCGCGCATGGCCGCAAGGCAATGCTGGTTTTGTTTGTGGTCGTGGTGCTGATCGCCACATCGTTCTCGGTCGTAGGGATGGTCACTAAGACGTCCAGGGCCGAGATGCTGTCGTTGATCGGACCACAGTGGCAGAGATATGTGGGCGCTGCGATCGATTCGGGCACGATCCCGGACGACGCAACACCGTACGAGGTCAGGGACTGGCTGGAAGGGCGCATCGACGGGATGAGCGAGAAGGCCCTGTCGAGCTACGTGAGCCCTGAGGCGGCTAAGGCCGTCGAGGACAACGATGCCATGTCCGTCTCATCGGCAAGCGAGCCGGAGGCGGTCACAGGCACGGGGAAGATTCTCGTCCTGCTGGTCGAGTTCACCGGCTCCGATGAGTACAAGGGTGTGACCTACACGGGCCCCGAGCACAACTCGGTCCCACAGCCATCTGCCGATGACAACACCAACTACTGGTGCGAGGACTTCAACACCGAGCACTTCGAGAAGCTCCTGTTCGGCGATGACGACTACAACGGCTTCACGCTCAAGAACTACTACGAGGAGCAGTCCGGTGGGGTCTTCACCGTCGACGGCTTCGTCAGCGCATGGGTGCAGATCACCAACCACTCCGAATGGTGGTACGGCGCAGACAGCAAGTCCGGCGGCGAGGGCTCGGACGACCTCAACGGCCCGGCCTGGAGGTTCGCAATCGACTCCGCACTCGCGGCGTACAACCAGTACGGCGACGAGATCCCGTGGGCCGACTTCGATGTCGACGGCGACGGCTTCATCGACAGCCTGATGGTGGTCAACGCCGGGGTGGACCAGTCCGCCGGCGGCCCGTCCTGGGCCATCTGGGCGCACAGCTGGTTCGTCAACGAACCAATAGGTTACGAGCTGCCCAACGGCCTGAAGGTCGGGTCGTACACCACCGAGCCCGAGAACGAGGCGGTCGGTGTCTACGCCCACGAGTACGGCCACCAGCTCGGACTGCCGGACGAGTACGACTGGACCTACACGGGCGAGGCGCCTACGGGCTTCACCAGCCTCATGGCGAGCGGCTCCTGGGGACCTGGCATCGCTCCTGACGGCAGGCTCGTGCTCGGCGTCAAGCCGTGTCACCTCAACATCTGGGGCAAGTACGTGCTTGGCTGGGAGAACGGCGCGACTGCATATGTGGACTTCACAGGCGGAGACCGGATAAGGTCGAAGATCGACCTCTCTCAGAGCGCGACGACGACCGGCGCGATACGCGCGGTCAAGATCGAGCTGCCGATGCAGGAGGTCGACATCGGACTGCCGGCCCCATCCACAGGCGAGTACCAGTGGTACTCCGGCTACAGGTCGGACTGGACCGATGAGGGCGACATCAAGTTCTCGTCCTACGAGATGACGACGACCTCGCCAGATCGCGATCCCGTCCGGTGGCGCGATCCTCGTGTTCAACGAGTGGTTCGAGATCGAGAGCTACTACGACTTCGGCTTCGTCGAGGTCTCGGTAGACGGCATCACTTGGACGTCCCTGCCAGGGAAGTACACCACGGACGACAACCCGTACGGCGGGAACCCGGGCAACGGCATCACGGGCGCATCGCGCCACTACGTCACCGAGACGATGGACCTCAGCGGGTTCGCGGGCTCGTCGATCTACCTCAGGTTCCGCATGCAGCAGGACCCGTACACCCACGAGGCCGGATGGGTCATAGACGACATCTCCGTCACGGACTCGGGCGCGGACATCCTGTTCGAGGACCTCGTCGACGAGACGTCGACGGCCAAGTGGACGCTGACCGCGACGGACGCAGGGCGGCCCGGCTGGCTGGTCATCGAGGGCGCGGCAGGCGCACTGCTGAGGCACTACTACATCATGGAGTGGAGGAACTTCGTCGGGTTCGACTCGACGCTCTCCGAGAGCTACCAGTTCACCGACCTCACGGACCCCGACTGCAACACCGTGATGTTCTGGTCCCACACACCCGGCCTGATGATCTGGTACCGCAACTTCCTCTATGAGGACAACAACGTCGGCCAGCACCCCGGATACGCGGGCATCGGCCTCGTCGACGCGCACCCGGAGCCGATCTACCAGGAGTATGACGGCCTGATGGTCAGGCAGCGCATACTGCTGATGGACGCGACGTTCGGCCTGAGGGACAGCATCGCCAACAGCATCCCGTACGTCGGGAGTGCTGCAGGAGTTCCCGTCCCTGCCAGCGCAGCCGACCTTCGACGACAGGAACGAGTTCTTCTACACTCAGTTCCTGAAGGGGACGACGAGGTTCATCGGGCTCGAGCTCCCGACCTACGGCGTGAAGGTGAAGGTCCTCAGCGAGCAGGCGGACCTCACGGGCGCCAAGATCCTCGTGGACCTGAAGGCCGTGAGCGCTTAGTCGAGATGCGGAAACCCATTCCTCAAACTCCTTTCATTTCTCTCATCTCTACGCTTGCGCGGCTCGAGGTCGGCCCGTCCCCGAACGTGGCGCACGGCATGGCGAATCGTCACACGAGACGACCATCATCGACGCGTACATTCCCTGAAATCGGGTGCCTATTCTTGACCACTGCCAGTATGTGATAGCTAGAAGTAGTCTGTCGCCGATACGCCCGGAGAGCGGGGACCTTACAACTGTTAGAACCGGGTCCCCCGATGGGGGTGCAAACACGAGGGGACACTTAGCGAAGATGTGCCTAGGAATTTTGATCGCATCGGCTCTCGTCGCTCCGGGCATGATGCTCGCGGGCAACGCGAGAGCGGCCGAACCGGTTCCATGGACGTTGGCCGTGTACTACAACGGGGACAACGACCTGGAGCGGTACTACGACGAATACAGCCTTCCGGCCCTTCTGAACATCCCGGCCAGCGACGACTTCGAGGTCGTGGTCATGCTGGACAGGATGAGCACGCAGGGCATCGAGCTCATCGAGATCGAGGGCGGGACGGCGACGGTCGTGAACACCTATCCCGAGATGAACTTCGGGGACGGCGCGACGTTCGCCTGGTTCCTGACCGAGGTGTCGACGCTCTACCCGTCCGACAACCTCGTCGTCACGGCATCCGACCACGGCTACGCGTGGAGGTACTTCAGCAACGACCAGACCTCGGGCGACAAGATCACGATGCCCGAGTTCCAGGCGGCGCTGACGAGCGCTGGCGTCTACATCGACGTCATGTCGTTCGACTGCTGCAACATGGCCGCGATCGAGGTCGTGTACCAGGTGTCGCTCACGGGCATGGTCGACAACATGGTCGCGTCTGAGGAGACCATCCCGATGAACGGCTTCCCGTACGACCTGATGTTCACGCCGGTCGCGAACGACCCGACGAGGACACCGGACCAGGTCGCCGTCGACTTGGTGGACGGATGGGCCGCGTACTACGACCCGCTGAACTGGGCGCAGACGGTCGCTCTCTCGGCCGTGGATGTTGCGAGCATCGGCGCGCAGGCATCGGTGTTCGACGCGTGGAGCGCCAGGATGTACACCGACCTGAGCATCTACAAGAAGAACTACAAGAACGCGCTGAGCAACGCGTACTGCGCCTGGGCGACATCGGAGCACGTGGACATGGCGGACCTCGGCGAGTGGCTGTTGGCCGACACGAAGATCAAGGACACGGTCCTGAGGACTGCGACATCGGCCATGATAGCCGCGATAGACTCCTCGGTCCTCGCGTTCGACAACGGGCCGGGAGCGGTGGCCTGCCACGGGCTCACCCTCTGGTGGGGCGTGGGCGGGGACTGGTCGACATACAGCGCCGCGTACCTGGACGTAGCCTATGCCGTGGACATGGACTGGTACACGTTCTTGGCTGCGTACAACGCCTGATCCAAACCTTACGATGTGAGAGGGGTGGGCGGCCCCTCTCCAACCCTTCTATTTCTCAGTGCTGCAACAGGTCTTTCGACGCTCGCCGGACCGCAAGTCCAGGCAGCTGTCAAGTCATGCGGGAGTGTGCCGGGGCTGACCGTAAGCCCTCCGCAGTCCTCATGGATGGGTGGAGGGTGCACTACGACATGGTGAGACGGCATCAGACGCTCGGGAAGACCCCCGGAGAGGCCGCCGACATACCCCATCTGCAGGGCTTCAAACGGCATGGAGTTTCTGAAGCTAGCCAGCACCCGAAGATTTACAGCACAAAATGTCAGACAGAAAACACCCGATGGCTAGACAGAACCGAGGGCAAGAAAGGTATAAATATCTGCGAAATCATACTGACATTCGTCTGACAAAACAGCACAAATCGTCGGACACAGGAGGCCGCCAAGATGGTAGAGTCGGAGCGCGTGACGATAAGACTTCCCGAGGAGAGGATCCAGGCACTTCAGTCCCTGGTCGACCAGGGGAAGTTCACGACCATCTCCGATGCCATACGCGCGGCCATAGACAAGTTCGTCGAAGGAGAGTTCACCCCTGAGTACATCGAGAAGATATCCGTCGAGCTGCCAAAGGGCAACGTGGTGAATCTGAAGCAGCTCGTTCAGGAGGGCGACTCCGTTTCTGTTGACGACGCCATCAGGAACGCAGTGCGCGAGTACATACGGAAGAGAGTGTCAAAGGAAACCAACCAACTCGAAAGGTGACGCTCCGAAGAGAAGAACTCGCAATGGGATGGGATCGTGATGGCCACGCACGCACGTACGCTTGAGCGAAGGCGCTCCAGGAGGGCAGGATAGCTTATGCTAGACAAGCTCGTCCAGGACGCCCTCACGGGCGACCGCGACTTCGAGGCCCACCTCGCTCCCAAGATATGCATCGCAGGATGCGGAGGTGGCGGATCCAACAGCATCCACCGCATCGGCAGGCTCGGCCTCCAAGGAGTCGATACCATCGCCATCAACACGGACAAGTTCCATCTCAGCAAGATAACCTCGGGCAAGCACCTGCTCATAGGGGAGCACGTGACTGTATGGCTACGGCACGGGCGGCAACCCTGAGCTCGGGGAGAAGCTCGCCTACGAGGCCATGGAGGACATAGAGAAGGCCGTGGGGAACTACGACATCGTGTTCATCACGGCAGGCATGGGCGGCGGCACCGGCACAGGCACCGCGCCCGTGGTAGCGGAGGCGGCGCGCAAGCACGGCGCGGTCGTCGTCGCACTGGTCACCATCCCATTCGACATCGAGAAGAGCAGGTTGAACACAGCCCTCGTGGGCATCTCCAAACTGAGAGAGCGGGCGCACAGCACTATAATCCTGGACAACAACCGGTTGCTAGAGATTGTGCCGAAGCTGCCCGTAGAGCAGGCCTTCATGGTGATGGACCAGCTCATTGGAGAAGTGATCAAGGGCGTCACAGACACGATCTGTCAGACAAGCATGATCAACCTGGACTTCGCGGACTTCCGCAGCATGATGGTGCGTGGCGGAGCATCCACCGTCCTGTACGGTGAGAGCGAGGACGCGGAGAAGGTGGTGCTCGAGGCGCTGAACAACCCCTTGCTCGATGTCGACTTTGAGGGAGCGGCCGGCGCCCTGATACACATCACGGGCGGGCCCTCCCTCTCCCTGAAGAAGGCATACCAGGTCTTCAACGGGATCACGCGCGAGATGGGCGACAGTGCCTACATCAAGCTCGGCGCGCGGATAGACCCGGACTTCGGGAACAACATCAAGCTGATGGCCATAGTCACGGGCATCCACTCGCCCGACCAGCAGGTAGACACGCTGCCCGTCGTGCGGCCAGTTCGACCTCACATCTCGCCAGCCAGCGCTGGCTCTTGGATTAGGATGAACGGAATTCCTCCCCCCACACAGAAGCAATAACACCAACGAAAATGCGCCCCCTACCCTAACGATGGGGGGCGCGCAACTTTTCGCTCCATAGCTGATGTCGTTACGGCATCTTCTTCTTCCTGGAAATCTCTTTCGAGGATGTCTCGCGTAGCTTCCCCTTGTCTATCGCTCCGTCAAGGACCCCCATCATGGTGTGGTACTCCCAGGTCGACGGCACGGACCTGGCCATTAGGCGCCTGAACATCACCTTGGTCTTCTCCTTCTTGTGCTTGGGGTAGTCGATGACCTCCAGGAGCTCAGCGAAGTACTCGTGCAGCTTGTCCGTTTCGACGTCGCCGACGCTCTTCGGTTTCCACTTCTCGAAACCGATCTGGAACAGCTCATAGAAGACGATGGTCGCGGCGTGGCTGAGGTTCATGATTGGATAGGTCCTGTTGGCGGGAATCGTGATGAGGAAATCGGCACGCTTGATTAGCTCATCCGGCAACCCGAAGTCCTCTCTGCCGAACATCAGTGCCACGGTCCCCTCGAGCCCCTTGGCTTTCTTGGAAAACTCCCCGGGCGTGAGTGAGATGCGGACGAACTTCTTGTCATTCAGGGTGTCGACACCGCTCGTGGCAGCGACGAAGTCGGCTCCCTTGAGCGCCTCCTCGTCTGAGAACACAGTCCGTGCGCCCTTGAGGACATCGATGCCATGCATCGCCCTCTTGAACGCCTCCTCGCCCACAGAGCATGGTCGCACAAGGACCAACTCATCGAGCCCGAAGTTCTTCATCGAGCGCGCGACGGCGCCGATGTTCCCATCGTTCAGCGGCTCGACCAGCACTACCCTGAAGTGCGGCACGGCACAGGCACGGATGCCCTAGGTATTTAACTCTGTAGCAGATAACCTGGACGTGGACCAGCAAGGGTGTCAGGGTCGCGCTGAAATTCGCCTACGACGGGAGCGCATTCTTCGGCTTCCAGAGGCAGCCGGACAGGGCCACCGTCGAGGGCGCACTCGTCGACGCCCTGAGGCGTGTTGGCGCGATATCATCATCGCGTGAGTGCGGCTACCGCAGCTCGAGCAGGACGGACCGCGGCGTCAGCGCGCTCGGCAACATCATCTCCTTCCGCACATCCTTCGCGCCCGCATCGCTATGCTCGGCAGCCAACTCTGAGATGGAGGACGTGTGGGCCTACTCTGCGGTGGAGGTCCCCGAGGACTTCAACCCGCGAGGGGCGAGGCAGAGGTGGTACAGGTACCATCTGGCCAAGGACGATCAGGACCTCGGTGTCATGCACGAGCTCGCTTCGCGCTTCGTCGGCGTGCACGATTTCTCGGGTTACGCCAGGGTCGATGACAGGAACCCCATGAGGAACATAGATTCCATCGACATCTCCGATTCCGGGATGTTCCACGCCATCGATTTCAGGGCAGAGAGCTTCCTCTGGAACATGGTCCGCCGGATAGTGTGGACGATTAACGAGGGCAGTTCCGGACGGCTCGAGGTCGAGAGGGTCGGCCCGGAGGCGAAGAGGAAGCCGGTGAGGATAGGCCTCGCTCCCCCGGAGTACCTCGTGCTCATGGACATCGACTGCGGCGTCGCCTTCCCCGTGGACCGCAGGGCGGTCATCGGGCTCGGACGCAGGCTCGCGAGGCGCATGCGCGGGGACGCCGCGAAGGTCGCCTTCGAGCAGGCTCTGCTCCAGTCGCTGGAGGTCGTGCCATGAAGGTCGCGGTCACCGGGACCCCGGGCGTGGGGAAGACGGCCGCGTGCGCGCTCGTGAGGTCCTTCCCTGTAAGGAATGTGAACGACCTCGCTCAGGAGTTCGGTGCGGTCAAGGGTTTCGACCGCAGGCGGAAGAGCAAGGAGGTCGACGTGCGCGTGCTCGCGCGCAAGATAGCCAAGCTCGATGGCGACATGATCATCGAAGGCCACTTCTCGCATAACCTCGGGGTGGACCTTGCGATAGTGCTCCGCTGCTCTCCGAGGGTCCTCGCCAAGAGGCTGGAGGCCAAGGGGTGGAGCGAGGCGAAGGTCCAGGAGAACTGTCGAGGCGGAAGCCGTCGACGTGGTCCTGGTCGAGGCCGTGGATTGCGTCCACGACGTCTGCGAGATAGACACGACCCGACGAACGCCTCTCGGCGTCGCCCGCGCGATCGACTCGATCTGCCGCGGAGAAAGGGAGAAATATCCAGTAGGCAATGTTGACTGGAGCCGGGAGGTTCTCAGCTGGTTCTAGACAGTTACAGGGACGAGGCCGACAAGGTACTGTCGCCCGCCGCGAGGCGGCTCGTTTCCATCAACCCGCACTACCTCTCAGCAGCATCGCTCGCGTTCGCAGTCGTCGCGGGGTTCCTGTTCGCGTTGGAGCCCCCTCACTTCCTGATGCTCGCTGCGGTCTTCGTCGCGCTCAACGGGCTCTTCGACGCCCTCGACGGCAAGGTCGCCAGGCTCTCGGCCAAAGAGTCGAAGAGGGGCGACTTCGTGGACCATGTGATAGACAGGTACGCGGACGTCTTCATACTCTCAGGCATCGCGATCGGGAGCTTCTGCCCGATCTGGGTCGGCCTCCTGGCCATCATCGGAGTCATGCTCGCGAGCTACATGGGCACGCAGGCGCAGGCTCTCGGACTCAGGCGCGAGTACAGGGGCATCCTGGGCCGCGCGGACAGGCTCGCGTTGCTCATCGTCATCCCGCTCATACAGTACGCGCTGAGCTACTGGGGCACTGACTACGCCAAGGACATATTCGGCTTCTCGGTCATCGGCTGGATGATGATCTACTTCGGCATCGCGGGCAACATCACCGCGATACAGAGGGCGCACACGATCTGGAAGTCACTTCCTTGAGTGCGCCTTGATCGACGCTCTTCCTCTCGGCCCTCGGCCCGCGCGGCTTGCCCTTCTGCCTGTAGTACTTCAGAGGGTGGTTCATCCACTCCTTCTCGCACAGCGAATCGGGGTCGTAGCATATCCCGTAGCTCTTCATGGTCGAGCACTCCGGGGGCGTGTACTCCGTGCCAGATATCTCGCCGGTGATGTGCTGGATCTGGTACCTGCTCTTGGTCTCGTCGAAGTCGGGCGCGGTCGAGAAAGTCTCGAGGACCTCGTCCGAGTTCATGCCGAGCGTGTGAAGGAACGCCACGAGGGCGAACCTGCCGGAGTGCGGCACAGTTCTCCCCCGCCTGCATCATCCCGAGGAGCTTCCCCATGCAGGGCGGGAACCTCATGATGCTGAGCTTCCCCACGTCCCTGGACCTCTGCTCGGCCCTCTTCTGCTCGTAGATCGCCCTGATCTCTCCTATGTCGGGGTCGAAGGCCGAGATGATATCGTCGTTGACCGGGAGGGGTAGCTCCGAGGAGATGCGCTCCGTGATCAGCTGCTGGACCAGCCTGACCAGCTTCTTCTTGTTGGGCACCAGGACCCGGGCTCCCTTCACCCGCTGGTTGATGAGCTTCCATTCCTTGCTCCTGAGCGCTGCGGAGAACCTGAGGAAGTCTGCGAAGTCGATGGTGATCTCGCCGCCCTTGTCCGAGACGTCCAGTCCGAGGTCGGCGGCGACCTGCATCACGAACGGCAGCCCCTCGTTGTTGAGGAGCTTGTCCGCCTTCTTCGCCTCGGCGATGGCATAGCGGTTGATCAGCATGGGGTCGCCGACCGCGGAGACGATCATCCTCGCGACTGGATAGCTCAGCAGCTCGTTGTTCGCGTCGGCGTTCGTGGCCATGGGATGGTCCTGGATCATCGGCTCGTTGATGGCCTCCATCACCCTCTCCTTTCCCGCGAAGCGCGCCCGCTCGTAGGCCTTTCCCTTGATGATTCCGTCCAGGGTCACCCCTTGCGACTTAAGGAACGACCCCGACTCCTTCAGGAACGGGTACTTGGCGGCGAGCCTGACCTCCAATCCTCATCCTCCTTGTCCGGACTCGAATCGGGCGGACCGTACAATAACCTGACTGTTACATGTCAGTGCATGCGGGCGGCGAGATGGAACTCGGCCGATGCGCGCGCCGTCGGCTCGTCGAACAGCTGAAGGAGCTCCGGCGTGCCTCTGAAAGGCCTCTTCCTGACGACGGTCATCGCCCTCCTCTTTCCGATCCCCGGGACTGCCTCCAGCATGGAGAGGGTGGCGGTGTTGGCGTCCATGGGGTGCTCGACCCCGGTGACGCTCCTGAAGCCCCTGCCAGTGACGGCGACGTCCACCCATCTCCCGACCTGGGTCTTGTATGAGAGCGTCACAAGCATCGGATAGGTCCCTACCTGGCGCCCATGGGTCCTGCCCCCTTCGACCAGCTCCGTGAACACCCTCGTCAGGACGGTCCTGTCCGGCAGCAGCCGCCCCAGCATCGGGAGGTCGACTTCCTGCCTGACGGACCTCTTGAAGGACTCGAAGGCGCCCCTGTCCCTCACCCCTGGCGAGTCGGACCGGACGGGCAGCACCTGCCGTATGTTGATGCGCCTCAGCAGCAGTCCCTCCGCCAGGACCCGCCTCAGGAACTCCAGGTCGAGATGGTAGGTCTCCTTCGTCTCGCCGTCCAGGCCGCAGACGAAGTTGATCCCCGGGAGGACGAGTGGGAGGCCCGTCGGCCCCCTTGCAGCCCCGACCCTGTTCACGATGCGGATGGCCTCCAGCGTCTCCTCCGCGGTCGCATTCAGGTTGTTCGCCTTGGCCACCGCCGGGTCCGCGGACTCCAGGCCGAACGCGAGCACGTTCCCGCTCGTGCAGCTCTCCGCAATCGCCTTGGTGATGTCCAGGCTCTCCTCGGGGTGGGCGACGATGACGCCCGGGTTCGCGTTGTCGAGATGGAAGACCTCCGGGTCCATGGCCGCCCTCACGCCTGTCAGCAGCCTCCTGACCGCCTGCGGGTTCGGCCTCGGCCTCTCGCTCCTGCCGGTCTCCTCTGACATGTAGCAGTAGACGCAGGACTGCGCCCCCAGCCTGATGTTCCTGACACCGGCCGCCGCCAGCGCCTCGGCCTCCCCGACTATGTCCTCAGGCGACCGGAACACGACGTCGCCGAAGAGCGGCTCGATGCAGAACCTGCATCCGCCCGTGATGTACCGGACACATCCTCTGTACATCTGGACCTCGGCGATCAGCGGGCCGCCGTGGTCGGGATGGGATGTGCAGAGGCCGGCCCCCGCGACAAGCCAGTCGTTCCACTCGGCGAGCGTGCGCCTCCGGTCGGAGAGCGCGTGGTCGTGCACCAGGTCGAACAGAGTCGCGTCCAGGTCCATCGTCGCGACGTGGTCGAAGGCATCGGAGAGCGTCCTCGGGGCACCCTTCCCGGAGGTCCCCAGCCCGGCGACCACGGCCCCCTTCGCGGCGCCTGCGATGGCGGCCAGCTCCCTGTCGCTCGCCGGCATGCCCCGCAGGTACTTCCCCGGCACTGCCACGTTCCTCACGACGGCCACCAGGTCGTACGCGCCCAGATCCACCTGTCCGGCGCGCCACTGGTCCACCGTCGCGAAGGCGACCTCCGCGCCAGCCCTCATGAGCGCCCCGTAGGACGACCTGACGTAGGGGCCGACATACGGCGGGACTCCTAGGCACGCTGGCTCGTCGGTGTATCCGTCCAGGACCAGGGCCCTCATCGACGCAGGGAATCGTTTTGACCCGATAATATGTTCCGTTCTCGTTGCACGGGACCCTGGCGGGGGTGGGTATGACGACAGGTATCAAGGTAACCTATTAATCCGCCGAATTGTTCTCCTCTCATCAGCAAATAGCGCAACGAAAGTGCTCTCAAGTTGTCCGTAAATGGATACGCGGGCAACGACTTTCGACTTCCATCAGGAAAACGAGGGGTTGAATCGAATGGCAAAGAAGGGAAAGCCGGCCAAGAAGGCCGTGAAGAAGGCGCCAGCCAAGAAGAAGGCGCCTGCGAAGGGTCCGATCGAGAAGGTGTCAGTCGAACAGATGCTGAAGAAGGCCTACGAGCCAGCCAGGCTCGCCATGGTCTACCACCCGTTCTACGCGGGCAAGATCGAGATCACTCCGAAGTGTGCGGTCAGGGACTTCAGCGACTTCGCGATCTGGTACACTCCAGGTGTCGCGGAGCCATGCAAGGCGATCAACAAGGACGTGGAGCTGTCCTATATCCACACGAACAGGTGGAACACGGTCGGCGTCATCTCCGACGGCACGAGAGTGCTCGGACTGGGTGACATCGGGCCCGAGGCGGGCATGCCGGTCATGGAGGGCAAGTCGCTCCTGTTCAAGTACCTGGGCGGCGTGGACGCGTTCCCGCTCTGCCTCGGCACCAAGGACCCGGAGAAGTTCATCGAGACGGTCAAGATACTCCAGCCGTCCCTCGGAGGCGTGAACCTCGAGGACATCTCGCAGCCGAAGTGCTTCTACATACTCGAGCGCCTGAGGAAGGAGTGCGATATCCCGGTCTGGCACGACGACCAGCAGGGGACGGGCACGATCGTAGCCGCCGGCGCGACCAACGCGGCGAAGATCGTCGGGAAGAAGCCAGCCGAGATGAAGGCCGTGTTCATAGGCGCGGGCGCCGCGAACATAGCCATATCGAGGATATGCCAGGTCTCCGGCTTCAAGTGGGAGAACATGATAATGTGCGACTCGAAGGGCACGCTCCACCCCGGCAGACTCGACGTCAAGGCCGAGTTCAAGGAGAAGTGGTTCATGTGCGAGAACTCCAACAAGGAGGGCGTCATCGGGACGCCCGCTGACGCACTGAAGGGCGCAGACATCGTCGTGTGCGCGTCCAAGCCCGGACCAGGCACCGTCAAGCCGGAGTGGATCAAGGGCATGGCCGACGACGCCATAGTGTTCGCCACCGCGAACCCGATCCCCGAGATATGGCCCTGGGAGGCTCTCGAGGCGGGCGCGAAGGTCGTCGCCACCGGCAGGTCGGACTTCCCGAACCAGGTCAACAACTCGCTCGGGTTCCCCGGCATCTTCAGGGGCACGCTGGACGTCAGGGCCAAGACCATCAGCGACACGATGTGCCTGGCGGCCGTCAAGGCGATCGCCAAGACGGCGGAGAACAACGGGCTCACCGAGACCTACATCGTCCCGACGATGGACGAGTGGGAGGTCTTCCCCAACGAGGCCGTCGCCGTCGCGAGCGCTGCCATGAGTGAGGGTCTGGCGAGGGTGAAGAAGTCCAAGAAGGAGCTCTACGAGAACGCCGAGGCCATCATCAAGCGCGCGAGGGACCAGACGAAGTACCTCATGAAGGGCAAGTTCATCCTGCCCCCGCCGAAGGCGTGAGACACGGGCTGGCCCAAACCTACGAAACCCCTTAACCATCGTTTCTCAGAAGCACTCCGCAGGCACTCTGCTGTCCCGGTCACGCGGAGAATGGGTGCCCATCGAGGCGGGGCCGACCGCTTGGGTATTGGGTATGGACTCGAGGAGAGGTCCCCTCACGCCTCGGTGGACACGATATCGTCATGCCGGGCTTGGGCTATGCCTCGTCCTTGTCGTCCTCGTCCTTCGTGAAGACGTTCCCGCACCTGGGACAGGACTTGCTCTCCTTCTTGCTCGTCCTTCCGCAGTAGGTGCAGGTGGCCACATCGCCCTTGTCCTTGTCTATCATCGTTCCACACCGCGCAGCGGTCGCTCCGTGGTGATGCCCGTCACGCTCGACCGTTTGTCCGCTCGCAGCTGTGCTCCAATGCTCCTTTGCTCTATTAAAATCTTCGTTTTACTAAGGAAAACCGTTATATCATCATCCGCCCAATCCCTGACAAGGTGACCTGGCCTGAGGCACATCAAGATCATCAAGGACCCCGCGGCGTTCGACCTCCTCTCGGATGAGACCAGGCGGAGGATCAACCACCTCCTCAGGGCGAAGGAGATGACGGTCAGCCAGATCTCCGGGGAGCTGAGCCTGACGCCTCAGGCGATATACCACCACATCCGCAAGATGAAGCGGGTCGGGCTGGTGGACGTGTCGAGGGAGGTGCGGGTCGGCCACTTCATCGAGACCTACTACCGCTCTGCCGCGGAGATATTCCAGTTCTCTTTCGGCGAGGGTAAGGCAATCTGCGCCAGCGAGGAGCACATCCGAGAGGCCATGGATGGCCTCCAGAGGCTCGGCCTGATATCTTCGGTCCCCGGAAAGGACGAGTTGCGGAGGGTCATGGAGATCATGGACCGCACGGCACGCGCCAAGGGTGGGAACAAGTGGCTCGAGAGGATCGCCGCCATGGATGAGGCGGACCTCCTGGTGAAGGAGTCCATGATGGATTTTGCGGAGCTTCTCTACCAGACGGACGGTCAGCTGGAGGAACAGCTGAAAATGCGACGCGAGCTCAGATGCCTGCTGCGCGACTGCAGCAAGGCGAAGAAGGGCCGGTCCAAGGACTAGAGGAGCCCCATCTCGACGATCTCGATGCTCTGGACACCGGAGACCGCGGAGACTGCCTCCTCGATCTGTTCCGCCCCGCCCTGCTTGTCATCGACGACGATGAGGACGTGCAGCGCCTTGAGGCCGAATGCGACTGGCTTGAGCTCGTGTGCCTTCATCAAGGCACCCTTCGGGAGTGCGGCCACGACCTCGCCGACGAGCTTGTTCAAATCAATGTCTATGCTCTCCGGCAGTATCCTGTACTGAAGGGCGACCTCTCCCATCGAAAACACCTCACGGACCGACGAATCCGCACTCTGGGCACTTGTAGTGGACGCTCTGGTCCCTGCAGTTCATGCATCTGCCGATTGACGTCTTACCGCAGCTGGGGCATGGGAACGTCGTTTCGGACTTCCCCACAAGGCGTATGCCACATGAGGAACAAATCTTTTCCTGGCCCGACATCAAGCACTTCGACCTCTCGGGGGCTGAGTATAAACTATCTGTATATAACACTAGTGGGAAATCGGCGGCAGACCGGGACACCATTAATAGTCTGATGGTCGATTCACGGCCGCGGGGCGAGGTGGCGACATGAAAGGACTGGTGGTGTACGACACTGTCTATGGCAACACCAAGCTGATAGCCGAGTCTATCGCGGAGCAGATACGGGCCGAAGGCCACACCGTGGACCTCCGCTCTGCGCGGGAGGGGATACCGGACGAGGTGGCCGCGGACTTCGCCTTCGTCGGTTCCCCGACAAGGATGGCCAAGATGACCAGGAGGGCGAAGAAGTCCGTCAAGGTCCTCGCGAAGGGGGGATGGGGCGATCGCCCGATCTTCTTGTTCGACACCGTGATGGTCGATGTCGACAAGGAGGGTGGGAAGTGGTCGGGGAAGGCCGCAGACAAGCTCCACGACCTGGCGAAGGAATCCGGCCTCCGACCGCGTTCTCCGGTGCTCCACATCGAGGTCACCGGGATGAAGGGGCCGCTGGCCAGCGACGCGACAGAGAAGGCGAGAGCATATGTCAGGGACGCACTGGCTAGCGTCGGAAAGTGACATTGCCCGCGTTAAGACCTCATCGCCGTGCGATACCTTCGCTAGCGAAAGACAGATGAAGTTTTGCCAGAAACAAGGCTATTATTTGCTCATTTTAATCAAATTATTTGATATTAAAATCCGTTTCTCGGCGTGAACCACAAAAGGAAGCCGAGGGTGAAAAATCATTATATACCAGAACCGACTACACGGCCTGCTAACGCAGCCTAGGGTAATCCCACGCCGCCCACGGGCCCGTAGCTCAGCTAGGTAGGAAATCTGATGCATTCTCTGAGCACAAGTTTCCCTAGAAAGAGCATCTGCCTTTTAAGCAGGTGGCCCGGGGTTCGAATGACTGAGTCCCACAGACCAGTCTCGGAAATCCCCGCGGGCCCGCCAGGCGTCGTCGCATCAGGCGCGTCTGAGGGGTTGGTGGGGTTGAAACGGTTTAGAGAGGAATACCCTGGACTTGCGGGGTGAGCACCATGGCCGAAGAATTTAACGTCTTGGAGCATGAGCTTGTTCCCGAGCATCATCTCCTGTCGGAGAAGGAGGCCGAGAAGGTCCTGAAGGAGCTCAGGCTCACTAAGGACCAGCTTCCGAAGATCAGGATCGGAGACCCGTGCATACGTGCACTCGACGTCATCACGGGCCCGGTCGAGGAAGGAATGGTAGTTAAGATCGTTAGGCGCAGCGCCACCAGTGGCGTCTCCGTCTGTTACAGACTCGTGGTCCGGGGGTGAAGCCGTGAGGGAACTTGTTGAAACTTATTTCAAAGAGAGAAGCATCGTCAACCATCACATAGCATCGTACAACGACTTCCTGCCGACGATAGACCATCCGAACAGCAGGATGCAGAAGATCGTGGACAACCTCCGCGTCTCCGCTGACGACACCGAGCGGGGCATCATCCGCCTCGACCCGGACAGGACCGAGGGGAAGGTCATCGAGATCCGCATCGGGAGGAAGAGGGACGAGAAGACCGGCCAGATAGACGCGGCCGCAAAGCCCACGATCTCCGTCGGGAAGCCGATCATCAAGGAGGCCAACGGGGCCACGCACGACCTCTACCCGATGGAGGCCAGGCTGAGGAACCTGAACTACTCCGCACCGATCATGCTCGAGTTCACGGTCGTCGAGGACGGGATCGAGAAGGAGCCCGAGAAGGTCCACATCGGCGACCTCCCGATCATGGAGCGGTCGAAGAAGTGCAACCTCTACAAGGAGAACATGGAGTAGGAGAGGGAGCCGACCCAGGAGGAGATCGACAAGTATCTGATCTCCCAGGGCGAGGACCCGTGCGACCCTGGCGGTTACTTCATCATCGGCGGGACGGAGAGGGTTCTGATCTCGCTCGAGGACCTGGCCCCCAACAGGGTCATGGTCGAGATGAACGAGCGCTACGGCGCGAAGCTGGAGGTGGCCAAGGTCTTCTCGCAGAGGGAGGGCTACCGCGCGCTCACCCTGGTGGAGAAGAAGAAGGACGGCATGCTCATGGTCACCGTCCCGGCGGCCTCCGGCCAGATCCCGCTCATGGTGCTCATGAAGGCACTGGGGATGGAGAGCGACGAGGAGATCTTCAAGGCCATCGTCTCCGACCCGGAGATGGCCAACATCGTGTACGCCAACATCGAGGAGTGCCAGAACAAGAAGCTCTACCCGCCGAACGGCATCTTCACCACCGAGGACGCCATCCTCTACCTCGAGCGCAAGTTCGCCACCGGCCAGGCCAAGGAGTACAGGGTGAAGAAGGTCGAGAGCATCATCGACCGCTCGCTGCTGCCGCACCTGGGCGACACCGCCGACGACCGCATGAAGAAGGCCATCTTCCTGGGACGTGTCGCGAGGTCCGTCCTGGAGCTGTAGCTCGGCAAGAGGAAGGAGGACGACAAGGACCACTACGCGAACAAGAGGCTGAAGCTCGCGGGCGACCTCATGGAGGACCTCTTCCGGGTCGCGTTCACCAACCTCATCAAGGACCTGAAGTACCAGCTGGAGAGGGGCTACGCCCGCAAGAAGGACCTCAAGATCTCCAGTGCCATCAGGCCGGACCTGCTCACGCACAGGTTGCTGCACGCCTTCGCCACCGGCAACTGGGTCGGGGGCAGGGCGGGCGTGTCCCAGCTGCTGGACCGCACATCGAACATGAGCACACTCTCCCACCTCAGGCGCGTGACGTCTCCTCTGACGAGGAGCCAGCCTCACTTCGAGGCGCGTGACCTGCACCCGACGCAGTGGGGCAGGCTCTGCCCGAACGAGACCCCTGAGGGTCAGAACTGTGGTCTGGTCAAGAACGGCGCCCTGATCATCGACGTGTCCGAGGGCACGGACGAGAAGGACGTCATCTGGCTCCTCAAGGACCTTGGCGTCCACGAGGTCGGCGAGCAGTACACGACCGAGACGCGCGTCTACGTCAACGGCGACCTGATAGGTCTCCACGACAAGCCGAAGGAGCTCGTCGAGGAGATCCGGCAGAGGAGGCGTTCCGGCCTGCTCAGCCACGAGATCAACATCCGCTACGACGACGAGATGGACGAGGTCATCATCAACTGCGACGAGGGCAGGCTCAGGAGGCCGCTGCTCGTCGTCCGCCACGGCAAGACGCTCCTCACCCGCAAGCACGTCGAGGACATCCGCTACCGCAAGGCGAAGTGGTCCGACCTGATACGCGAGGGCGTCATCGAATGGATCGATGCGGAGGAGGAGGAGGACACCTTCATCGCCGTCTTCGCATACGAGACCCCGCACAAGTGCGACCACTGCGGCAAGATACTGTCCGAGATCGACATCGACTGGATGAACCCGGGCGAGGAGGGCAAGATATCCCTGGAGTGCAAGGCCTGTGGCGGCACCATGCAGGTCGACTCGCTGCTCAAGGACGAGCACACCCACATGGAGGTGGACCCGATGGTCATCCTCGGGGTCTGCTCCGCGGTCGTCCCGTATCCGGAGCACAACTCCAGCCCCAGGGTCACCATGGGCTCAGGCATGGCCAAGCAGTCGCTCGGCCTCAGCTGCTCCAACTACAGGGTCAGGCCCGACACCCGGGGCCACCTGATGCACTACCCGCAGAAGCCGATGGTGCAGACCAAGCCCATGGACTTCGTGCACTTCAACGAGAGGCCAGGCGGCCAGAACTTCGTCGTCGCGATCCTCTCCTACCACGGCTACAACATGGAAGATGCTCTCATCATGAACAAGTCCAGCGTCGAGCGCGGGCTCGGCAGGTCGACATTCATGAGGACGTACCGGGCCGAGGAGCGCCGGTACCCAGGAGGTCAGGAGGACCACTTCGAGATACCGAGCCCCGACGTCAGGGGCGCGAGGGCGGACCTCTCCTACAGCAACCTGGGCGAGGACGGTCTGATCAGCCCGGAGACCGCGGTCGACGGCGGGGACGTGCTGATCGGGAAGACGTCGCCACCGAGGTTCCTGGAGGAGGAGACAGACTTCCTCACGCCGCAGAAGAGGCGTGAGACGTCGATCACCGTCCGGCCCGGCGAGAGCGGCTAGGTCGACTCGGTCATGCTCACCGAGTGCGAGAACGGCTCCCGTCTGGTCAAGGTCAAGGTCAGGGACGAGCGTGTCCCCGAGCTGGGCGACAAGTTCGCATCCAGGCACGGGCAGAAGGGCGTCGTCGGACTGATCGTCCCTCAGGAGGACATGCCATTCACCGAGGACGGCATCGTGCCGGACCTGGTGATCAACCCGCACGCCATCCCGTCCCGTATGACCGTCGCCCACGTGCTCGAGATGATCGGCGGCAAGGTCGGCTCGATGGAGGGCCGGTTCATCGACGGCACGCCCTTCAGCGGAGAGCGCGAGGACGCCATCAGGGACTCGCTCGTCAAGAACGGGTTCAAGCACAACGGCAAGGAGGTCATGTACGACGGCATCACTGGCAGGAGGATCGAGGCCGAGATATTCATCGGCGTCATCTACTACCAGAAGCTGCACCACATGGTCTCCGGCAAGATCCACGTGAGGAGCAGGGGCCCGGTCCAGATACTCACCAGGCAGCCGACCGAGGGGCGCTCGAGGCAGGGCGGCCTGAGGTTCGGTGAGATGGAGAGGGACTGTCTGATCGGCCACGGCGCGGCCATGGTCATCAAGGACAGGCTGCTGGACGAGAGCGACGGGACGTTCCAGTACGTCTGCGGCAACCCGGCCTGCGGTCACATCGCCATACTCGACAGGCGCGGGACGCTCAGGTGCCCGGTCTGCGGCAACAACTCGAACGTATACCTGGTGCAGACCTCGTACGCGTTCAAGCTGCTCCTGGACGAGCTGCTGTCGCTTGGTGTCGTCATGCGCCTTCAGCTGGAGGACTTGAAATGATGCGACGGGGTATCCAAGAGGATAGGGTCGATCAAGTTCGCCTGCCTGTCGCCGGACGAGATCAGGAAGATGTCCGCGACCAAGATCATCACGGCGGACACCTACGACGACGACGGCTTCCCGATCGACATGGGCCTGATGGACCCGCACCTCGGCGTCATCGAGCCTGGCCTCAGGTGCAAGACCTGCGGGAACAAGGTCGACGAGTGCCCCGGCCACTTCGGGCACATCGACCTGGCGATGCCCGTCATACACGTCGGGTACGTCAAGGAGATCAAGAAGCTCCTGCAGTCGACCTGCCGCTCCTGCGGCAGGCTGCTGCTGACCGAGGAGCAGGCGGCCGAGTACAGGAAGCAGAGGGACCGGATGGAGGAGCTGGGGGCGGACTCCCTCGACACGTCCACGGTCACCAAGGAGACCGCCAAGGACGCTGCCTCGAGGACGAACTGCCCGCACTGCAGCGCCGAACAGCTCAAGATAACGCTCGACAAGCCCACCACCTTCCGCGAGGACGGCCACAAGCTCACCCCCAAGGAGGTCCGCGAGCGGCTGGAGCGCATCCCGGACGAGGACCTGGCATCGCTGGGCATCGACTCCGCCGTCTGCCGGCCGGAGTGGATGGTCCTGACGGCGCTGCCGGTGCCGCCGGTGACGGTCCGTCCGTCCATCACCCTCGAGACCGGCGACCGCTCCGAGGACGACCTGACGCACAAGCTGGTCGACGTCCTGAGGATCAACCAGAGGCTGAGGGAGAACAGGGACGCGGGCGCCCCGCAGCTCATAGTCGAGGACCTGTGGGAGCTTCTGCAGTACCATGTCACCACCTACTTCGACAACCAGACATCGGGCATCCCGCCGGCCAGGCACAGGTCCGGCCGGCCGCTGAAGACGCTGGTCCAGAGGCTCAAGGGCAAGGAGGGCAGGTTCAGGTCCAACCTGTCCGGTAAGCGTGTGAACTTCTCCGCGCGTACCGTCATCTCTCCCGACCCGATGCTGTCGATCAACGAGGTCGGCGTGCCAGTCGAGGCCGCGCGGGAGCTCACCGTCCCGATACACGTCACCGAGCGCACCCTGCCGATGGCCGAAGGAGCTGGTCTCGCGCGGGCCGGCCCCGGTGAGCCTGGTGTACAAGCCCGGCGTGAACTACGTCATCCGCACCGGACGGCAGGCGCATCAAGGTCACGGACAAGAACGCCGAGACCGTCGCCGAGACCGTCGAGGCAGGCTACATCATCGAGAGGCACCTGATGGACGGCGACATCGTGCTGTTCAACAGGCAGCCGTCGCTGCACCGCATGTCCATGATGGCGCACGCGGTCCGGGTCATGCCCGACAAGACCTTCAGGTTCAACCTGTGCGTCTGCCCGCCGTACAACGCGGACTTCGACGGCGACGAGATGAACCTGCACGTGCTGCAGAGCGAGGAGGCCAGGGCCGAGGCGAAGATCCTGATGAGGGTCCAGGAGCACATCCTGTCCCCGAGGTTCGGCGGCCCGGTCATCGGCGGCATCCACGACCACATCACCGGGTCGTTCCTGCTGACACACCTGGACTCGAAGTTCTCCCGCGAGGAGACCGTCAAGATACTCGAGAAGATCTCCGGGCGTGGAGCTCCCGAAGCCGAAGAAGGTCGACGGCAAGGAGTACTGGACCGGCAAGCAGCTCTTCAGCCTGATCCTGCCGAAGGACCTCCACATGACCTTCAAGTCGTCCATCTGCCAGAAGTGCGACGTCTGCAAGAAGGAGAAGTGCGAGCTCGACGCCTTCGTCGTCATACGCGGAGGGGAGCTCGTCACCGGCACCATCGACGAGAAGGCCATCGGCGCGTTCAAGGGCAAGATACTCGACAAGATGTCCAGGGACTACGGTCCCGACGGGGCGAGGAAGTTCCTCGACAGCGTCACCAAGCTGGCCATCGGCGCGATCATGATCCGCGGGTTCACCACCGGCATCGACGACGAGGACATCCCGGACGAGGCCAAGCGTGAGATCGAGGACGCCATGGTCCAGGCGATGGCGAAGGTCGAGGAGCACGTCAACGCGTACAGACACGGCGAGCTCGAGCAGATGCCCGGCAGGTCGCTCGAGGAGACCCTCGAGGTCGAGGTCATGAAGGTCCTGGGCAAGGCGAGGGACAACGCGGGTCAGATCGCAGGGCGTCACCTCGGTCTCGAGAACTCGGCGGTCATCATGGCCAGGTGCGGCGCGACGTGGCTCGATGCTGAACCTGTCGCAGATGGCCGGCTGCATCGGGCAGCAGGCCGTCAGGGGCGAGCGCCTGTCCAGGGGATACTGGAACAGGACGCTGCCGCACTTCCAGAAGGGTGACCTGGGCGCAGAGGCGAAGGGCTTCGTCAAGAACTGCTACAAGTCCGGCCTGACCCCGACCGAGTACTTCTTCCACTCCATGGGTGGCAGGGAGGGGCTGGTCGACACCGCCGTCAGGACATCCCGTTCGGGTTACATGCAGCGCAGGCTCATCAACGCCCTCGAGGACCTGAAGGTCATGCAGGACGGTTCCGTGAGGAACACGGCCGGGACCATCATACAGTTCACGTACGGCGAGGACGGGATCGACCCCGCCAGGAGCGTCCAGGGTGACAGCGTCGACATCGACGACATCATACTGGGCGTGCTGGGCGACGAGGGCGAGCTGATCGCGAAGGTCCAGGAGAAGGGCGTCGTGAGCTACGGCATACAGGACAGGGACCTGCTCGAGACGAGCGAGGAGGCCGAGACCGAGGAGGAGCCCGAGTTCGAATCCGGCGGCGGCGGGGAGGAGATGTGATCCCATGACTGGCAATCCAACTGAGGTCTTCACCAAGAAGGGTGTGGACGAGAAGACCGCCGAGAAGCTGACAGAGGCCGGGTACACGTTCACCAAGGTCGTCAGGGCCAACGAGAAGACCCTGAGGGAGCTGGAGAAGCTCCTGGGCGAGAAGCGCCTCAAGCAGGTGCTCGTCGCCGTCAAGGCCAAGGAGCGCGCCCCCAAGAAGAAGAAGGAGCTGCCCCTGAAGAAGCCGGTCATCTCCAAGAAGGAGGTCCCGCTCAAGTTCGCCCCAGAGAGCGCCATGGAGCAGAGGATCGGCAAGACGCTCGCCAAGATGGGCAAGCGCCTCCCGAGGGCCGTCAAGACCGAGATCGCCACGAGGCTCGAGGGCGTCGGACATCCCCGAGAAGCTCTGGACAAGATCATCGAGCAGACCTGCGACAGGTACGACATCCACGGGATGGACCCGAACGAGAGCGTCGGCATCCTGGCCGCGCAGAGCATAGGCGAGCCCGGCACGCAGATGACCATGAGGACGTTCCACTACGCGGGTGTCGCCGAGATGAACGTCACGCTCGGCCTGCCCAGGCTCATCGAGATCGTGGACGCGAGGCGCATACCGAGCACCCCGATGATGGAGATCCACCTCATGGACGCCGTCAAGGACGACGTCGAGAAGGTCAGGGCCATCGCCTCCGAGATAGAGCGCACGAACACCATCGACATCGCGGACGTCGAGACGGACATCAACGCGATGGAGGTCGTCGTGAAGCTCGAGCGGCGCAAGATGGAGCGCAAGGGGATAACCCCAGAGGATGTCCTCCGGAAGCTCAACAAGGCCAAGGGCACGAAGGGCATGGTCGAGATGCGCGACGGGAACATCGTGATCAGGTGCGACGAGCCTTCCTACAAGAAGCTCCTGCGCCTCAGCGAGGACACGAAGGCCAGCCCGATCAAGGGCGTCGAGGGCATCAACAGGGCCGTCATAAGGAAGGTCAGCGGGGCCTACGTCATCTACACTGAGGGATCGAACCTCGAGCACGTGCTCGAGGTCGACGGCGTCGACAGGAGCAGGACCTCGACGAACAGCATCCTCGAGATATACGAGGTGCTCGGGGTCGAGGCGGCGAGGAACGCCATCATATTCGAGGCGTCCAGGACCCTGGAGGAGCAGGGCCTGACCGTGGACATAAGGCACATCATGCTCGTGTCGGACCTCATGACCAACGACGGGGACGTGAAGGCGATAGGCCGTCACGGCATCTCCGGCAGGAAGTCCAGCGTCCTGGCGAGGGCCGCGTTCGAGATCACATCGACGCACCTGCTCCGCGCCGGCATCACAGGAGAGGTCGACCTCCTCGACGGCGTCGTGGAAAACATTATAGTCGGCCAGCCAGTTACTGTCGGCACCGGCGCCGTCAACCTGGTCTGGTCGCCTCGGAAGAAGGACAAGAAGGAGAGTGAGCAGGCATGATTGACATCGCGAGGGCCCTGAAGACCGCTGCGACCACCGGCAAAGTGCGCTACGGTCTCGCGGAGACGAAGAAGAGCGTCAAGAACGGCGAGGCGAAGATGGTCGTCGTCGCGAGCAACTGCCCCGAGAAGGAGGCCATCCAGGCCATCGAGGGGAAGAAGGTGCTCGCCTTCAACGGGACCAACGTCGAGCTGGGCGCGGCCTGCGGGAAGCCGTTCCCGATATCCGTCCTGGCGATAGTCAACCCTGGAGAGTCGAACATCCTATCCGCATGAAGTGGTCCAAATGGGAGACATCACCTTTACGGAGGACACCCTCCGGTACATAACCCTCTTCGAGAAGGTAACAGGGACACAGGTCAAGGACTGCCTGGAGACCGAGGAGAAGCTCGTCTTCGTGGTCGAGAAGGGCCAGGGCAGCCGTGCGGTGGGGAAGAAGGGCGAGAACGTCATACGCCTCAAGAACCTCACAGGGAAGAACATACACGTCATCGAGTACTCCGAGGACCCCGAGACCTTCGTCAAGAACGTCTTCCACACCTACAGCGTCCAAGGCGTGGCCCTCGAGAAGCGCGGGAACATAATCCATGCCACCGTCACGGTCGACCCGAAGGTCAAGGGCAAGGCCATAGGCAAGAACGGCAAGAACCTGCGCATCGCCAGGGAGATCGTCAGCAGGCACCACAACATCCAGAGCATCAGCGTCGCCTGAGAGGCGTGCGCTCGACCTCGAGTCTGTCGGCGGTCGGATACTCCTCAATGAGATAGCATTCGAGCGTCAGCTCCGGCGCGATCTCCTCGAGGACCCACGGGGCGACCTCGAGCCTGTTCTTCGCCGCATCCGCTCTGAGCAGCCTCCTCGGGACCCCGAACTCGCGCATGAGCCTCTCCGCCACGCGGGCGGGTGCGCGCGTCTCCACGACGCCCAGGATGAATGTCCCGTCGTCAGTCAGGAGTTCGTGCGGCCTCCTCACGTTCTTCGCCCTGCGGGTGATCCTCCTCCTCAGCTGGATGGCGTCCTTGAACCCGGATGAGCAGTAGTGCAGGGGGACCGTGACGTCCATGCATAGGATCCTCTTCGCCAGCGCCTCGCCCCCGGCGGCACCGGCCGAGATGTCGTCCCTCGTGACGAGGCCCCGGGATCGCAGGGCCTTCCAGTTCGTCTCTGAGAACTCGAGCTCGTTGAGGTTCACGAAGTCGATCTCTGCTGAGCTGGCGAAGGATACCGCCGCCCGGAGCCCGTCCTCCCTCCCCGGTATGACGGGGAGCTCCATCCCGGCGTCCATGCCCAGGTCCTCGGAGAGCCTGAGGGCGTCGTCGAACTCGGACCCCTGCAGCCGTGCCCAGAGGGCGATTGGCGGGTGGAACCTGATCTCGTCGAGGCCAGCCTCAGCCAGCCTGCGTATCGTGTCCCTGTCAGCCGTCGACGTATACAGATGTATGTGATGCCTCTGCCCGAAGGCGTCCTTGAGCGCTCGGACGGCCTCGACCGCCCTGTCCGCCCTTGCCAACGGGTCTCCCCCCGTGATGCCCGTTCCAAGGGCCCGCATCAGCCGCGCCTCGTCGAGCGCCTCATCCACCGTGCGAACCATCCGCTCGTTGGCGTAGGTGACGTCCTTCCCGCGCTTCTCGGTCGAGAGGGGGCAGTAGAAGCATCTCCTAGGGCAGACTCCCGTGAGCAGGAGCACGAGCTTCGCCCCCTTCTCGCAGAGCACGCAACCCTTCGGCAGCCTGCCGGTGTACGCGGACCCCTTCGGCATCTTCCTGACGACCGTCACAGCCGCCGTATCCCGGTGGGGGATAATGAACAGATTCGTCTGCCCCCCCGAAAGTTTGACTAGTGCGTAGCAGGATGCGTCAACCATGGAGCGGAAGAGGAGGGTAATACTAGCCTTGGACGTGACATCGAGGGGCGATGCCATGAGGGTGGTCAAGGCTGTGAGGGACCACGTCGACGCGATCAAGATCAACTGGCCGCTCATACTGGCGGCCGGACCGGACATCATCACCGAGATGTCGAATGTCAAGCCGGTGATATGCGACATGAAGATCGCGGACATCCCGAACACGAACAGGCTCATAGTCGAGCAGGCGGTGTCCAGAGGGGCGAGCGCCGTGATATGCCATGGCTTCGTCGGGGACGACTCGGTGAAGGCCTGCGTGGACGCGGCCAAGGGCCAGGTCTTCGTGGTCACGGAGATGAGCCACCCTGGCGGGAAGCAGTTCACGGCTCCGGTGGCGGACAGGCTGGCCGCGCTGGCGAAGAGCGCAGGCGCGAGGGGCATAGTGGCTCCAGCGACCAGGCCCGAGAGGATCGCCGAGCTCAGGAAGATCATCGGCGGGCTCGAGATAATCAGCCCCGGGGTCGGGGCGCAGGGCGGCAAGGCCTCAGATGCCATCAGGGCGGGGGCGGACTACATCATAGTGGGCAGGGCGATATACGAGGCGCCCGACCCCGGCGCGGCCGCGAAAGCCCTCGCGGACGAGGTCGCGGCCTCGCTCTGACCATCCCGGGAGGGTGCGCGCGTTCGTGCAATCGGCAATGCCGTGCCAGACCGCGTCATTCCGCGCGCGCGTAGCGTGCGCGCGCGCTCACAACGTATATATAGGGCCCTAGGCATCGGCTGGCTACTATCTCATTAGAGGGAAGTATCTTTGGCTGAGACAAAAGATAGTGGCTCTAGGCCTACTCTTCCCAAGGCGAAGTTCTCGCTTCGGGGAGGCAAGCCGTCGGATTTCGGCATGTGGTTGCGGGCAAACTGGGCACCCGTCCTAGTGTTGTGCTTCTTGTTCCTGCTGGCACTATTTGTCCGGTCGTACTTTGCGTACAACCTGTCGCAGGACAACGGATACCTCGTCTCCGGAGGGTCCGACTCGTACTACTGGCAAAGGATCATCGATTACAACGTCGAGACCGGAAAACAGCTCTATCAGGACCCGCTCATCAACTTCCCGGACGGGATCAGGAACCCGAGGCCGCCGGCGTTCAGCTTCTCAGTAGCTGTGCCCGCAGTGTTCGCCCAGGCCCTGTTCCCATCGCTCAGCGATTCAACAGGGTTCATGCTCATTTGGTCGACGGCTTTCTGGGGCGCGCTCACCGTCGTCCCGGTCTACCTCCTCGGCAAGGAGACATTCGGCAGGAGGGCGGGACTGGTAGCCGCGTTCTTCATGGCCGTCATGCCAAGCCACGTCCAACGTAGCGTCCTCTCCAACGCGGACCATGATGCCTTCATCCTGTTCTTCGTCGTCCTCACGTTCTACTTCCTGCTCAAAGCGGTCAAGCTTCAGGAGCATCGCAGGTTCGTGGAGAGCTGGAAGAGCCTCGCGAGCATAAGGTCCGGCCTGTCAACGTACTTCGCATCCAGCCGGAAAGCGGTCCTCTACTCTCTGATGGGTGGCATGGCTTTCGCCTGCGTGATCATGACGTGGGTCGGTTTCGCGTATGTGGCCGTGCTCATCCTGGCGTACTACGTCATACAGGTCCTGGTCAACCGTTTCAAGAACGTTGATTCGACCGGCGTGACGATGGTCGTGCTGATATCGCTCGGTTTCGGGTACCTGCTTTCGTTCCCTGTATACTACGAGCAGACGCTGATACCCGTCAGGTTCGACGTCCCCGTCTACCTGTTCCTCGCGGCCCTGATCTTCGGGTTCATGTTCCTGATCTCCAGGGACTATCCGTGGACCCTCACGCTGCCATCCATAGCCGCACTGTTCGCCTTCGGGATACTCGTCATCGACATGGTCGACCCATCCCTGGCAGAGGCCATCATGAGCGGCCAGGGGTACTTCGTCCAGAACAAGCTCTACTCGACGATCGCAGAGGCGCGCGCCCCGCAGTTCAGCGAGCTCGCGCTGTCGTTCGGCATAGTCTCGTTCTTCCTCAGCCTCGTCGGGCTGATATGGGCCATGATCAAGATACCGAAGCGGACGAGTGCGGAGTACATCTTCATAGTGGTGTGGCTCGCCGCATCGATGTTCATGGCCATATCCGCTGGCAGGTTCATGTTCAACGCCGCCCCGGCCTTCGCGATCGCGGCTGGATGGGTCACGGTCATCATCGTGGACGCCCTCGACCTCGGCACCCTCAGGAGGAACCTGTCCCTGGCTAGCGGGTCGGTCTTCCAGGTGCTGCGTAAGAATGTGAGGATAAGGCACGTCGTCGGGATACTGTTCCTGGCGTTCTTCCTCGTCCTCCCCAACGTCTGGTACAGCGTCGATGCGGGCATCCCGGCCGAGACGAAGGCGGACTACGACCTCCAGGTCTACGAGAGCCTCCCGAGCTTCATGAGGGCGGGCGACTACGACACGATCAACGGCACCAACTGGTACTTCGGGGCGTTCGGGTACTCTCTGCCGCTCCCAAGCTACTACTATCCCGCCGCGTGGAGCTGGTTCTCCGAGCAGGACCAGGACATCTACCCTGAGACCTCCAGGCCGGGGTACGTCGCCTGGTGGGACTACGGTTTCGAAGCCGTCCAGGAAGGGAACCACCCGACGCTGGCGGACAACTTCCAGAACGGATACCAGGTCGCGGGCAACATCATCATGGCGCAGACCGAGCAGGACGCGGTCGCGCTGTTCACATACAGGATCATAGAGAGCGGCCTCAAGGACGGCGGGTCGACTGAGACGGCCCTCATAACCGCCCTCGAGGACCACGGCGTGGAGTACTCCGAGTTCCACGACCTCATGACGATGCCGTCGGAGGACGTCATCGACATGGTCCTTGCGGACCCGGACATCTACGGGCCGATGGCGGATGACATGACCGCCGAGAACGCCAGGATAGTCGCCATCAGGACGCTCCTAGCGGGCATCGGCGATGACGGGCTCACATCCCTCTACGCGGCCGTGTCCGATATCACGGGCTACGAGTTCAGGTACTTCAACGTGGACTCGCGTATGTTCCCACTCTCCGGGACCAGCACGGGCATCTTCTACGCCCCTGCGAAGCTCTCCGACAGGAGAGTGGACACGGAGAACGGCAACATCCCGTATGACTTCTTCACGGTGAAGGCCGTGGACATCTCCGGGGCGGTGTACGAGCTCGACGAGATCCCTGCGGACGCGCAGATATACACCTATTCGCTCGAGTACCAGCCGATGTTCTACGACAGCATGTTCTACCGTGCGATGTGCGGTTTCAGCGCAACAGACTTGGGCCTCGAGGAAGACGGCACCCTGCCGGGGGCCAACTCCGGGGCTCTGTCCGCCTACACGCCGATGCCCGGCTGGAACATGACCCACTTCAGGGTCGTCTACAGGACGGCCTACTACAACCCGTACCCATCCGACGAGGTATCCGATCACAGGGACGCCTGGCGCGCGGTGAGCTTCGACCAGGCGCAGTCCCTCAAGGCCCAGATAAACGCGGGCGAGATCACCGGAGTGGTGGACGACAGCGACTCGTACTACTCCGGCGGGACTGTGTTCCTGAAGTACTACCATGGGGCGTATCTCAACGGCACCATAACCACGGAAGCGGGCCACGCGGCCGCTGGTGTCCATGTCACCGTGGCGGACGAGTACGGCATACCGCACGGGACTACGATGACCGATGCGGACGGCTTCTACTCCCTGCTCGCGCCTTTCGGGAACCTGTCCCTCCTGATATCGTCCGGGGACCTTGTCGACTCGCCGACCCTGCAGGGGTCGAGCTTCATCACGAGGCTGAAGGTCAACGTCACCGACGACCAGTCGATGAGGGTCAGGCAGGACCTCGACATGGACGGCGTGTGGGACTACATCCTCACGCGGGACTACGTCATGTCCGACAGCGAGGTGTACGGCGAGGTCTTCTGGGACGTCGACGCGGACGGCAACTACACATCGTCGACCGACTCGTCGATCACAGACGTGACGCTGACGTTCACGGAGCTGAACACCGGCGTGGCATACGACGCCGACGCCTCAGAGGGCTCATATGCGATCAATATCCCACCGGGCGAGTACATGGTCTATGCGTCCCTGCTGGGGTCGGGCACGGTCCTATCCGAGCAGACGAACGTGTCGACCAGTGCGCGTGTCGAGCTCAACATGCCCATCGAGCCGGCCAACCTGACGGGCTACCTGACCACCCTGGACGGCGAGGCCGTCGCTGGCGTGGAGATAGTCCTGACGGACATGTCGACGGACTACGAGTTCACGACCACGTCCGGGGAGGACGGGGGCTACTCGTTCGATTACCTGATGCCCAGCAAGTACCAGATGACCATAACCTCGGACGACCAGATGGTCTTCGCGCAATACCTGTCGCTGAGCGCGGGTGCGGGCGCGCGCAATGCGACGGTCTACGACATCTCACACGTGAGGTACAAGGCCTCCTACGACGGAAGGTCCGCCGCGTATTCGGTGTACCGCGTCACGGACGCGTACGACCCGAGCTCATCGGTCTCAGGGACCGCGGACGCATTCGGCTGGATCTCCTTGGACCTGCCGGAGGGCGCATGGGTCCTGTACTCGACGTTCTCGGACGGGACCGGAGTGATGGCAGGGGCCGCGGGCTTCACGACCATCGCCGGGCAGACCGCCACGGGCACGGTCACCCTGTCGGAGGCCTACGAGGTCTCCGGGACCCTCAAGTCCCCCAGGGGCACGACCGTCAGGAACACCTACATGTTCTTCGAGGACTCCTCGGGCGCGCGCATACCCGTCGTTACGACGAGCAGAGGCCTCTTCGACATCAGCCTGCCAGCGGGGACATACGAGGTGACTGCGCAGAGCTTCATCTCGCTCGGGCAGTACTCGGAGACGATGGTCGTCTCCGGGGACATGGCCGACATGGTCCTACGCCTGGACGAGGGAGTGACGATCGAGGGATACCTGTGGCTCGACGATGACAGTTCCGATTCGATAGACTCGACCGAACTCGGCGTCGGCGCAGGGCTGATGGTGACCGACGAGGATGGACGCTCGATCGTCCTCACCACCTACGATGACGGTTCGTTCGCGTTCTCCGTGCCGATCGGCGAGACGGTCACGATAACGACCGGCGCTGATGGCTACTCCGGCTGGTCGTACACGGGCTCATGGGGCGACGCGGTCAACATCGGCGGGATAATGGCGACGCCCGACAAGGTCCTCGTCGAGGGCAGGCTGACCTGCGACGGCGAGGGCGTGCGCGGCGTGACCGTGTCCTTCCTGCCGGACGACCTGGTCTCCGAGGCATACACTGTCATCACGGGCCCGGACGGCTGGTACTCGTTCGAGATCGACCCGTCCGACTACACCGTCGAGGTGGACCAGGACGTCAACCCGACCGGCGGGGAGAGATACCAGTACTCATCCGACCTGACCATCGACCCGAGCGCGCGGCCGCTCGGACTCGACATACAGGCGGTCAAGCGCGTCGAGATGTACGGCACCGTGCTCGGGGCCACATCTGACATCGAGGTCTCGATCGTCGGCCCAGAGAGCCACGAGCTGACCCTCGACGGATACACTTACTCGGTCTACGTGGTCGCGGGCCACTACGACATCTACGCAACGGGCATGATCGGGGCGCAGACCTATGCCGGGATGCTCGGCGCAGAGGTCACCGCGGACACGCGCTTGTTCGACATCGAGCTCGATGTCGCAAGCACAGTGAAGGGCCGCGTGACACTGTCGACGGGCATCGTGAACGCACCGGTCACCGTGACCGCGGTCTCGTCCTCGGGCGCGCTCGCGACGGTCCAGTCGACCGCCTCGGGCGACTACACGATGGAACTCGCGCAGGACACCTACACTCTCGACTTCCTGCTCGAGGGCGTATCCACCCTCGGGTCTCAGACAGTATACGTCGAGCACTATCACGAGGAGAGCGTCGTCGTCGGTCCGGCGGACCTGACGGTCAACCCGGTCCTGGTCAAGCGCCTGGACAACACGACCCTCAGCGGCGTGGTCACGGGTCCGGACGGTTCGCCCGTCCAGGCGACCGTGCAGCTCACGCCCATCGGGAAGTACGGGCTCGACCTGACCTTCTCGACATCCGCGGAGGGCGAGTTCTCTGTCCCGGTGCAGCCTGGTGAGTACACAGTGTACGTCGTCAGGGCCCAGGACAGGCGCGTGCAGCTCACATCGCTCGTAGTGGAGAGGAACACCCCTGCCATGACGGATATCCGGCTCGAGGACGGGAAGTACCTGTCCGGAACGGTCGTGGTGGCTGGCGTCCCGGCCTCCGAGGAGGTCTCGGTGGCGCTCGACGATGCCTATCTGACTGTCACCTCCGATGCAGAGGGTGGCTTCTCGCTGCTGCTCCCGTCGGCCGAGTACATAGTGACCTGCTCCGCCACGAGGACCGAGTCGGGTCTGTCCGTGTCGTACGGCCTGTCCAAGACGGTCGTCGTGGGTTCCTACGACGCCTACGCTGAGATGACCCTCGTCAGGGAGACGAAGCGCAGCGTGTCGGTCGAGTGGAACGAATCGAGGATGGTCTCCGCGGCGGTCGGCGAGACTGTCAAGTACATCTTCACGGTCGAGAACACTGGCAACATAGCGGACACGTACACCCTGTCCGTCACGACCAAGGACTTCGTGGCCGGGTTCACGCCATCGACGGTCACCGTCGACTTCGGCACGAACGGCGGCGCCGCGACCGTGGTCGCGGCCATAACCATCGGCGAGGTCGAGGCCGGGGAGAACGAGGTCGTGATCCAGGCGAGGTCCAAGGCGCAGACCTCCATCAAGGGCTCGGTCACCATGCTGATAGACGTCCTGCCTGGCCACGGAGCGAACGTCACATCCCTGGAGACGGGACAGCCCGTATCCTCGGAGACCGCGTACTCCGGCCTCAGGGTCAACAGCACGGGCAACGTGGCTGACACGTTCAAGGTGTCGATAGTCAACCTCGCGTCCCTCGAGGAGCTCGGGTGGAGCGCGGAGCTGGTCGACCCCGAGACGGGCGAGGCGGTCGAGGAGATATCGCTCGCGGCCTACGCGTCCAAGGACCTCAGGGTCGAGTTCACGGCCACGAGGGCAAATGCGAACCCAGAGGCTGCCGCGACGGTGTATGCGTACCCTGTCGGGTACGAGTCCACCGGTGCTTACGCCTCCGTGCAGGTCGTCCTGCCTGACCTCACGGTCAGCCCCGGCGACCTCGACGCGGTCAGGGACGATGTCACATACGAGTACGACAGCGAGAGGCTGTACCTCGACATCGGCCTGGTCGTCACAATAGGTGCGCTCGTCGTCATGTTCTTCGTCCTGAGGCGCATGAAGGGCCTGGGCGGCAAGGGCGGTGAGAAGAAATGATCTCCCTGATGAAGGCGTCCAGGGCGTCCATCGCAGCACTGGTGTTCATCGCATCGTTCGCAGGCCTGGTCGCCATGCAGGCGACGCCGGCCTCGGCGTACAGCGACATCAGCATCGACCTGACATATCAGAACTGGGGTGGCGCCGGCCAGGCGATATCGTGCACGCTCCGCGTCCAGGGCGGCCCCGCATACGACATAGGCGGGAACTACACGTACAAGGCCGAGGTCGTCGCGGACAACGAGACTGGCGCATCGGTCTCTCCCGCCACGGCCACCAACGCCAACGGCCTGTTCAGGTTCAACGTCACGCTTCCGGGCGAGGGCGGGCAGACCGCCACCCTGAAGGTCAACGTCACATCGAAGTACAACACGAAGGAGAGCACGTACAAGGTGAAGGAGTACGAGATCGAGGTCCTGAAGCCCATCGTGATCTCCGCGACGGTGTACAACAGGGGCTCCGTCGCCGCGAACAACGTGACCGCGAGGTTCTTCGCCGACGGCGAGCTCCTCGGGTCCCAGCTCTTCTCGCTGGCAGCGGGCGGGAGCGCCACGCTCACGTACAACTGGACCTCGCAGGCGATGTCCGACGGGGAGCACACCATAACCGTGACTTTGGACGACACCAGCGGGATAGCCGAGTTCAGTGACGGGAACAACGTGATGACGATGACCATATACGTGGGCGACGAGGGGAACCCCGTGGGGGCCGTCCTGACCATCGGGGTCATCATCATGTCCGTCCTGGTCGTGCTCACGTACCTCCAGAAGCCCTCGCGCAGGACTGGGAAGAAGTCCTGACCCAGTGGATAACCTGAAATACGGTCACCGCGCTGACCGACAAACACCACCGGAAGGAGATGTGGACTTGGCTGAAGAGACGATCGTTCACCTGACCGATGCGAACTTCGAATCAGTGACCAAGGGCTCAGCGAAGCTCATAATCGACTGCTGGGCGCCGTGGTGCGGCCCGTGCAGGATGCTCGCGCCGACGTTCGAGGCGCTTGCGAAGGACAACAAGGGCAAGGTCACCTTCGCGAAGCTGGACACCGACGAGAGCCCCAAGACGGCCCAGGGCCTGGGGATCCAGAGCATCCCGACGCTGATATTCTTCAAGGACGGGAAGCAGGTCGAGCGCATGACCGGCGCCCACCCGAGGGCGAACATCGAGAACGTGATGAAGAAGCACTTCTGAGCGAGCGTCAGCGCTTCAGGAACCCGTCGAGCTTGTCCCGCAGCTCCATGTTGCTGGCAGCGACGGCCACCTCGCCACGCGTCTTCTCCAGGAGAGAGCGCGCGACGTCCTGCTTCTTCCTGACCGCCACTATCGCGTCCGGATAGTCGAACCTCATGAGCGCGTGCGAGAGGTCCTCCATCCGGTCGAGGAAGTGGTTGGCCCGCTTGATGTCCCCGCGCTTGAGCGCGTCCAGGCAGAACCTCCTCAGCTCGCCCACGGTGTCGCCGAGGCCCAGGAGGAACGGCACGCTGCGGATGCCGATCTCCTGCGGGGACGGGACGTCGTCCACCTCGAGAAGCGAGAGCACGATCGCGACCTCGGCGTACTCCTGCAGCGCCGCCTCGACGTATCCGGCGTTGGCCAGGTCGGGGTGCTCCGCGACGAGGCTGTTCAGCCGGGAGACCTCGTCCCTCAGATCGGCGAGGGGGGCCTTCTGGTCCTCCTGCCTGTGCATCCCCTTCAGTATGCTGCCCGCGAGCCTGACGACGGCCCGGGACGACTTCAGCGCGACCTCTCTTATGTGATCCTTCTCATCCAGCTCGGTCTCGATGCTCTCGACGACCTTCTCGAGGTTCTTCATGTTCTCCCTCCCCTGATGGAATCCATCCGTCCGACCTTCGCGTCGAGCATCTCCCTCTTGCCGATGTCGTGCCTCACCGAGACCTTCCCCGAGACGTGGCCTATCGCCCTCTCGGCGGTCCTCTCCGCCTCGTCGATGGAGTCCGCGATGCCGACGACCCCGACCGACCTGGAGGTGGTGGTGTAGACCCTGCCGTCCCTCTCGTTGACGCTAGCGTAGTACAGGAGCGCCCCCTCCTTCGAGATGGCCCCCTCGTCGACCTTGATCTCCTCGCCCGCGAGCGACTTGGTGCCGTAGCCATGGGGCACGATGTACTTGCAGACAGAGGCCTTGGGCGTGAAGGCCACATCCGACTGGGAGAGCCCTCCCTCCGCCATCCTCTGGCATATCCTCGTGAAGTCGCTGCTGAGCAGGGACAGGACGTTCATCGCCTCCGGGTCCCCGAAGCGCGCGTTGAACTCGATCACCTTCGGGCCGTCCCTGGTGACCATGAACTGCCCGTACAGCGTCCCGCGGTACTCGCACCCCTCCGCCCTGAGCGCGTCCACGGCCTGCTGGACGATGGCGACCGCGCGGTCGTACTCCCCGCGCCTCAGGAACGGAAGCAATCCATCCTTCTGTGAGTACGAGCCCATGCCACCCGTGTTGGGCCCCTTGTCCCCCTCGTATGCCCTCTTGTGGTCCTGGACCGCGGGCATGGGGACGACCTTCCTGCCGTCGCAGAACGACTGGACCGTGAACTCCTCCCCGACGAGCCTCTCCTCGAGCACGACCCTGGGGGTGCCGCCTATCCTCTGGGAGAAGATCTCCTCGGCGTAAGCCAGGATGTCGTCCTTGGACATCATGTGCTCCCCGAAGACCTTGACCCCCTTCCCGCCCGTGAGGCCCGTGGGCTTGACGACGACCTCGAGTCCCATCATGTCGAGGGCTCCCTCGACCCCTTCCAGGTCCTCGGTCACGGCGAACTTGACCGCGCCGCCGACCCTGTGCTTGAGCATGAGCTCGCGCATGAAGCTCTTGGAGGTCTCGATCCTGGCGGCCGCCTTGGAGGGGCTCGCCGTCGGTATGCCGGCCGCGACCAGCCCGTCCGCCAGCCCGACCTCGAGAGGGGCCTCGGGGCCGACCACCGCGAGCTCGACCCCCTTCGCCCTCGCGAACTCGACGACCTTGGCCACGTCCGTCTCGTCGACGAACGCGGACTCCTTCGCCGCCCGGGCTATCCCCGGGTTGCGGTTCTTGAGCGCGGCGTACACCTCCGCCCCCGAGCGCGAGAGCGCTGCGACGATCGCATGCTCCCTAGCTCCTCCCCCGACGGCCAGTACTCTCATCATCAACGACCTCTCGGGGCATCCGGTTCAGGTCATAAGAAGGTTGCCACTCGCCCGCTCGGCAGCCACCTGCGAATCATTTAAAGCGGTCAACCCTATTCACAGGCCGATGAAGTACACTGGCCATGTCGGCGAGCTGCTGGCATCCTCGGGCGCGGAGGCCGGGGACGTAGTCGAGGTGCGCACCGCGGGGCAGGTGTACAGGGGCGTTCTGATGCCCCATCACGACTTCAGCGACGGGTCCATCATGACCCTCAAGCTCGCGAACGGGTACAACGTCGGCCTCAGGGCGGTCGAGGGGACCGAGGTGAAGCTCGTCTCGAAGAAGGAGACGCGGTCCAGCACCAAGAGGGCCATGCCGCGCGACCCGTCGAAGAGGGACGTGGCCGTGATCAGCACGGGCGGGACGATAGCGTCGTACGTGGACTACCGGACGGGCGCGGTCCACCCGGCCAAATCGGCGGAGGAGCTGGTGTTCTCCGTCCCCGAGCTCATGGGCCTGTGCAACGTCCGGGCCAAGGTCCTCTACTCCATCCTCAGCGAGAACATGAAGGTCACCCACTGGCAGGGGCTGGCGAGGGCCGTCGCGGAGGAGCTCAACTCCGGCGCGGTCGGCGTCATAGTCCCCCACGGGACGGACACCCTCGGGTTCACATCGGCGGCGCTGTCGTTCATGCTCAGGAACCTGACCGGCCCGGTCGTGTGCGTCGGGTCACAGCGTTCCTCGGACAGGCCTTCCTCGGACGCCACCGCGAACCTACTGGCCGCGACGAGGCTCTGTCTCGAGGGCGACCTCGGGGAGGTCGTCGCGCTCATGCACGGGGAGACGTCCGACTCGTACTGCCTCGCGCACAGGGGGACCAAGGTCCGGAAGATGCACTCCTCCCGGAGGGACGCGTTCAAGAGCGTCAACGCCGAGCCGATCGCGAAGGTCGAGGGCCCGGTACTCACATTCAACGGACACCATCAGAGGAGGTCGCCCGGCCCGGTGGAGCTCTTCGACAAGATAGACGGGCGCGCGAGCCTGCTGCACTTCTACCCGGGGTTCGAGGCAGACCACTTCGAGACCATCGCGAGGCACGTGAAGGGGGTGGTCGTCGCGGGGACCGGCCTGGGGCACGTGTCCGAGGAGATCGTGGGTTCTATCAGGCGCGCGACCAAGGACGGCGTGCACGTCGTCGTCACCACCCAGTGCCTGCATGGCGCCGTCAACCTCAACGTCTATTCGACGGGGAGGGACATGCTGGCGGCGGGGGCGCTGCCCGTCGGGGACATGCTCCCGGAGACCGCCTACGTCAAGCTCATGTGGGCGATGGGCCAGACCGACGACCCTGGCGAGATCCGGAAGATCATGCTCACCGACATCGCCGGCGAGATCACTGACAGGAGAGTGCTCTGAGTTGGACCACCGGAGCCTGGGCCTGAAGGTGGGCATCGAGATCCATCAGCAGCTGAACACGGGCAAGCTCTTCTGCTCCTGCGCCTCGGACCTCGTGGACGAGCACCACAGGGAGTTCGTCAGGAGGCTCAGGCCGACCCAGAGCGAGATGGGCGAGGTCGACCGGGCCGCGCTGGAGGAGGCCGAGCGCAAGCTCCAGTTCAGGTACCAGTCCGTCCCCTGCTCCTGTCTCGTGGAGGCAGACGAGGAGCCCCCGCACGACGCGAACACGCGCGCGGTAGAGGCGGCGCTCGAGATGACCTGCCTGCTCGAGCTGACGCCCATAGACGAGATACAGTTCATGCGCAAGATCGTCATCGACGGCTCCAACACGGGCGGCTTCCAGAGGACCGCGCTCATATCGACGGGAGGACACCTGGACATAGACGGGAGGCGGATCGGCATCTCGTCCGTGTGCCTCGAGGAGGACGCCGCCAGGAAGCTCTCCGAGCACGGCTCGGAGGTCACGTTCAGGCTCGACAGGCTGGGCATCCCGCTCGTCGAGATCGCGACCGACCCGGACATCACCACGCCCGAGGAGGCCCGCCGGGTGGCCGAGAGGATAGGCTCCCTGCTCAGGGCGACCAAGAAGGTCAGGCGGGGCATCGGGACCATCCGCGAGGACATCAACATCTCGATCGCCGGCGGCGCCAGGGTGGAGATCAAGGGGGCCCAGGAGCTGAGGCTGATCCCGGTCTACGTCGAGGAGGAGGTCAAGCGTCAGCTGGAGCTCCTCGAGGTCAAGCGCATCCTCAGGGAGAGGGGCGCGGCCAAGGTCACCCCTGAGATAGCGGACCTGACCGCCCTGTTCAGGACGACCAAGTGCAAGGTCGTCAAGGGGGCGACCGAGAACGGTGGGAAGGTCCTCGTCGTGAAGCTCCCCAAGTTCGCCAACACCCTCGGGAGGACGGAGGCCGGGGTCAAGCGCCTCGGGGCCGAGATGGCCGCGCACGCGCGCGTCGTCGGGGTCAAGGGCCTGTTCCATTCGGACGAGCTCCCTGGATACGGCATGTCCAGGGCCGAGGTCGAGGACATATTCACGGAGCTGAAGGCCGGTTCAGAGGACGCGTTCGTGCTCGTGGCCGACGAGGAGGTGAGGGCCCGGGCGGCCCTCGTCCGCGCCGTCGACAGGGCGAACATGGGCATCGAGGGCGTCCTGGAGGAGACGCGCGATCCCCTGCCGGACGGGCAGACTGTCTACAGCAGGCCTCTGCCTGGCAAGGACAGGATGTACCCGGAGACGGACGTGCGACCGATACTCGTGAGCGGCGAGATACTGGAGAGCATCAGGCTCAACCTGCCGGAGCTGCCGGAGGCCAAGTCCGCGCGTTTCGTCAAGCAGTACGGCATCAACAGGGCGCAGGCCGAGGCCCTGATCAACGGCGCCTACGAGGACGAGTTCGAGCTCCTGGCCGGGGCGTTCGGGAACGCGCAGGTCGTCGCCAGGGTCTACCTGAGCACGTTCCCGGAGATGGAGAAGGCGGGGCTGAGCCCGGCCGCGCTCCATGTCGATTCCATCAAGGACGTGATGGCGCTCTTCTGCAGAGGGGTCTTCGCGAAGGAGGCCATCCCGGAGGTCCTCTCGTGGATGCTTAAGACCGGGGTCCCGGACGCCCAGAAGGCCGCGGACGCGCTGGGCCTGGGCGGGACGGACGAGGCCGTGGTCCGCGAGATATGCGCGAGAGTGGTGCAGGAGCGAGAGGGCTTCATACGTGAGAAGGGTGAGGGAGCGCTCGGGCCTCTGATGGGCATAGTCATGAAGGAGCTGAGAGGCAAGGCCGACGGGAAGATAATCAGCGAGGTTTTGCGCGAGTTGATAGGACGGCTCCTCGGCTGAGCTCCTTCTTGTTCAGCAGCGTCAGGAAGTCCTTGCAGTAGTCGAGGGCGGCGCTCTGGTCCATGTCCCTGCTGTGCAGGAAGCTCCTGCACAGTTCGTCCAGATCGTTCGGATTGTTGTACTTCCTTCGTTTCTCCGCAGTCACTGGAGTCACTACCTTCTTCGGAGCCGGCCTATCGCCATGTCGGGAATATAAACGTTACCAGCTAGCTCTCAGCCCGCGAATTCTTGAGGACGAACCTGTACGCGAAGACCGATTCGAAGAACATCTTCTTCTCGTCGACGAGCTCCGCCTCGTAGTGCTGTCTGGATGCCTTGAGCACGTTCATGATGCCGCCGAGCGAGGAGACAATCATGTAGACCCTGCCCCTCGGTGCGAGGTGCTTCCACGCCTCGTCGAGGAACCTGACGGCGACCTCGCTCCCCTCCTTGCCCCCGCTCCAGGCGTGCTCCATCCAGCTGGTGGTCTTGCCCTCCTCGGGCAGGTAAGGCGGGTTGAACGCTATGACATCGAACACGCCGGTGACCTCATCGAACAGGTCGCTCCTCACGACCTCGACCTTCAGGTCGTTCCTGAGGGCGTTCCTCCTGACGCAGTCGACGGCGTGAGGGTTGATGTCCGCGGCGGTCACGACGGCGCCTGCCTTGGCCGCATGGAGCGCGACGAGCCCTGCCCCAGTCCCCATCTCGAGCACCCTCTCCTCGCGCTCCACCTCGACGGAGCTGAGAAGGAGGAATGAGTCCTCCGCAGGGTTGTAGACCTCGTCCCCCACGTCTATATCCAGGCTAGCATCCAGCTTCAACGGGAGGCGTACGTGGCGAGCAGGGCTTAAGGCTTTACTAGGCGAGCGCCATCCACGGTCGTCAAGGGACGGGGACCTGATGGATGGCTGGGCTGCAATCGCGCTCGTGGCGATAGTCGTCGGTACGGTCTATTCGTACCTGAAGCGGGTGAACTTCTCGCTGGTCGTGTGCGGCATATGCGGCGTTGTCTTCGCGATCCAGGTCTTCAACGGGACTAACTGGAGCATGATGGCCTCCGAGACGTCCATGGCCTTGGCCTTCATGCCCGAGGACCTCCTGGACCCCGTGAGGTCGTACACTGTCATATCGTCGATGTTCGCCCACGCGAGCTTCGGACACCTGATCCTGAACCTCCTCGGCCTCGCGTTCATCGGCATGTCCTTCGAGGACAGGATCGGGGTCAGGCCATTCATCGTGCTCTACATCCTCAGCGGCGTCGTGGGCACGCTCGTGTTCGCCGTCGCCCGATGGACCGACCCGTACGTCGCGGTGGTCGGGGCGTCGGGGGCGATCAGTGGGGTGCTGGGCGCCTACGCTCGGACCTTCCCCAACGAGAGGATGTCCATGCTGCTCTTCTTCATCCCGCTGCCGCCGATGCGCATCTGGATCATCGTCGGGATGTTCGTCCTGATACAGTTCGTGTTCGCCTTCGGCTCGACGAACATCGCATGGGAGGCGCACATGGGCGGCCTGGCGGCTGGGATCCTGCTGGCCCCTGTCGTAGCCAGGCTCCCGCTCCACAGGCGGGTCAAGCGCATGGTCTCCGTCTCGGCCCTCAGACGCCTCGCCACCACCCCTGAGCTCAAGATGCTGCTGAGGCGGATCGAGGACGAGGAGATCCCGGATGTCAGGAGCGCATGGGTCGAGGACTTCCTGAAGAGGGCGAGATGCCCTTCCTGCGGAGCGCCGTTGAAGGTGCGGAAGGATTCCGTCACGTGCGAGAGGGGGCACATGCTGTGACCAGGGCTGCCAAGCCGCGGGTCAGGGTCGTCCGCGAGGGATTCATCCTGAGGCGGGGTGGCAAGATAGTCGATGCGTCCTCGACGGTCACGCTCGTGGAGGCGGGTGGCCACCGCATCATCGTGGACACGGGCTCCCCGAGGGACCTGTACGCCATCCAGGACGGCCTCGCCGAGCTGAAGGTCGACGTCGAATCCGTGGGGTACGTCATCAACACGCACTTGCACATGGACCACTGCGGCTGCAACGACCTCTTCCTACAGGCGAAGAAGATCGCTCACGAGTTCGAGTCCCCTCCCTTGGGGACCATGACGGTCAGGAGCGATGCGGTCCTCGTCCCTGGCGTGATGGTCGCCATCACGCCGGGGCACACTGACGGGAGCATATCGGTATTCGTCGATGGAGACCCACGGGTCGCCATCTGCGGCGATGCCATACCCACCCATGCGAACTTCCTGTCACACGTCCCGCCCGCGGTCTGCGTCAACGGCAAGCTGGCGCTCATGAGCATGGACCGGATAGTCGAGTGGGCCACCGTCATAGTCCCTGGGCACGGCCCGTCCTTCAACGTCAGTGCAAAGAAGTAAGTGCGATGAGCGCAATCGGCAGGCCGCATGTCAGTACCTTCGTCGATCATGGTCGAGTGCCCCATCTGCAAGGAGGAGACCCTTCACGAGGTCCTCTCAGGGCGCGTTGGCGGCAAGGCCGAGGCGGTCCTCGACTCGACGGTCCGCTGCAAGCAGTGCGGGCATGTGCACCACCTCGTGCTCAAGGTCGAGAGGCCGGTCGAGATCCCTGTCGTCATCAGCTGGCTGAAGGAGTCGAAGAGGACGAGCATCGCCCTCGGCCCGGACGAGGTCCTCTGCGTCGACGACGAGATAATGTGCGGAGACACCCCGATCCTGATCACGGCCATAGAGAAGGGCGGGGCTCGGGTGCGGAGGGCGAAGGCCCGCGGCATCATCACCATCTGGGGGAAGAGGTTCGACAAGATTCACGTCCACTTCTCTGTAAACAACATCGGCAAGACCTATTCCGACATCGTCGAGGCCGTCCCGGACGAGGAGTTCTTCATCGGCGACATCCTGACGATCGGTAGGCGCGACGTGGTCATCCACTCGATCAAGCTCAAGAACAACCACTCGATACGGATGGGCAGCGCGGCCGCGCGCGCCATAGTGCGCGTGTACGCGAGCGTCGTCCGCAAGACCAGCTCGTGACCTTTAACTCGGAGCACCCTGATTCAGGGTCCATGACCGACCTGGTCGCGGCGAAGGACAGGCTCATACTCTCACTGTTGAGGATGGGCTACATCGACACTTCCGAGGTGGAGGCCGCGATGAGGGCCGTCCCTCGTGAGGAGTTCGTCCTACAGGAGCTCAGGGACGATGCGTACGTGGACGCCCCGCTGCCGATCGGGTCGGGCCAGACGATATCCGCCCCACACATGGTCGCGATCATGCTGGAGAGGCTGAGGCTCCGTCCTGGGATGAATGTCCTCGAGGTGGGGGCGGGGTCGGGCTATCACGCGGCGGCCGTCGCGGAGCTGGTCAGGCCGGGCGGGCACGTCTACACGGTCGAGCGGCTGGAAGCCCTTGCGGAGTTCGCCAGGAGGAACCTCCAGAGGGCAGCGTACTCGGAGGATGTCACCGTCGTCGTGGCCGATGGGTCGAAAGGTCTCCCCGAGCACGCGCCGTACGACCGGATATTCGTCGCGTGCGGGGCGCCTAGCGTGCCCTCCCCGCTCGTGGACCAGCTCGCGGAGGGCGGGCTCATGCTCGTCCCGGTCGGCGGGATGCACTACCAGGACCTCATCAAGGTGGAGAAGCGCGATGGGAGACTGATCAAGACGAACGAGGGCGGGTGCGTCTTCGTCCCGCTCGTCGGGGAGCACGGGCACGGCTAGCTCAGATGTGTTCCAGTATCAGGGACAGGTCCTTCTTCTCGACAACGGCGTCCGCGTTCTCCCTCACGAAATCGTCCATCGGGTGGAAGGCGATCCCCTTCCCCGACCGCACGAACATCGATACGTCGTGTCGGGAGTTGCCCACGGCGACGGTCTCGGCAAGGTCCGCGCCGAGCGCTCTGGCGGCCTCGACGACGGCATCGCCCTTGTCCATGAGCTTGACCCGCAGGACGCCCTCCCCGGACAGCCTCCCGTCCCCGTCCGTCGAGAGCCCGTTCGCCAGCTCGAGGTCGATCCCGAGCTCGCGCGCGATGCGCCTCGAAAGGAGGTCTATACCGGCAGAGACGATCGCGGTCCTGACCCCTCTCTTCCTGAGAGCGGAGACCGCCTCCTTGGCCCCGGGAATGGTAGGGACGCCGGAGAGGATCTCGTCTATCCTCTTCTCCGTGATGGCAGGCTCCTTCGCCATCCATAGCGCGATGTCCCTCCGGATGAACTCGAGGTCGTCGATCTCCCCGTTGAGATATGCGTTCAACGAGTGGTCGTTATTCACCTGGAAGTGCCTGTGGACGTACACCCACGAGCTCTCGGTGTCCGCGAGGACGCCGTCCATGTCGAAGACGACCAGCTTGGCCACGTGCCGCTGATGGCGCGAAGGTTTATTAAACAATCCCATGATGGCTCGTCGCGATGATTACACTGGTAGGCGTGGGCCACGTGTTCGACATATCCGATCCCCTGCAGCAGGTCATCCGCTCCCGCCGACCGGAAGTCGTCTGCCTCGAGCTCGACCCTGCGAGGTACCGGTCGTTGATGCAGAAGGAGACGCGGGGCAAGGTCCCCCTGCAATATCTCCTGCTCTCGAAGGTCCAGAAGAGGATGGCGGGCAAGTTCGGGTCCGAGGTTGGGGCCGAGATGCTCGCCGGGGTCGAGGGGGCGAAGGCTGTCGGCGCGAAGCTGGCCCTGATCGACATGGATGCCCAGAGCGTGTTCGCCGAACTGTGGAGGCGGATGACCTTCCCGGAGAAGGTCCGGTTGCTGACCGGATCGCTGGCCGGCCTGCTCGTGTCCAAGAGGACCGTCGAGAAGGAGCTCGAGAACTACTCTGAGGACGATTCCAGGTACATCGAGGCGATGAGCAGGGAGTTCCCTGTCATGAAGGAGGTCCTGATAGACCGGCGCAACGCGCACATGACGAAGCAGGTCCAGGCCCTCTCTACGATCCATACCAGCATCGTCGTCGTCGTCGGGGATGGGCACCTGCCGGGGATGGCCGAAGCCCTCAAGTCGCTACCTCTCGAGATCATCCGGCTGAAGCAGCTGAAGGACGGGACCTTCGACTCGGGTGCCCAGACGAGCTACTCGGTCTCGTTCCAGTATCCGTGAGGTGCCTTCGCGCACCCCGTGGAAAGCATTTAGGCAGGGAAACCGTTTCCGAGAAGGCCACAGGTGTTCCATTGAAGGTGACGCTCCTCAACCACACGAAGAACCCCGACAGGATCTGCGCCGCCGCGGCCCAGTCGTGCTATTCCGAGATGGGTGCGTCGGACCTCTTCGAGAAGACCACTGACGAGCGGGCCGAGAAGATGATCAAGAAGGTCGTCGGGATGGGCCACCTGTCCGTCGTCGAGCACGCCCACTTCACCTTCAGCATCGAGGGCGTCTCGAGGTCGCTCACGCACCAGCTCGTAAGGCACAGGGTCGCCTCGTACTCCCAGCAGAGCCAGAGGTACGTGGCCATGGACAAGGCCTCCTATGTGCTCCCTCCATCGGTCGCCAAGGACGCCGAGTCGCGGGAGAGGTACACGAAGGCCATGGACGCCGCCTGGACGGCGTACAGAGAGCTGGCGAAGGCGGTCCCGAAGGAGGATGCAAGGTACGTCCTACCGAACGCATGCCACACCAACATCACGGTCACCATGAACGCGCGCGAGCTGTGGCACTTCTTCAACCTCCGCTGCTGCAGGCGGGCGCAATGGGAGATCCGGATGATGGCCTGGATGATGCTCGCCGAGGTGCGCAAGGCTGCCCCGATACTCTTCGAGAACGCCGGACCCGGCTGCTGGAGGGGTCCGTGCCCCGAGGGCGAGTACGCGTGCGGTCGGCCCTACAAGAAGGGCGTCCTCCCATCGGAGGACGAGATGCTCGTCGAGAGCCAGAAGCCCAAGGGTTGACCTTTTCAGCCCGTCACCGGGGATGCTGGCAGTGGTCACTTCTCGAAGAGGCTGTTACGCAAACCATATATACACCATCCACCTTCGGCTAGCCTCACAGGTGAGTTACATGGGCAACATCAGGCCGACTTACATCAAGAGGGTTGCCATTGAGCTGGTACAGAGATACCCGGACCAGTTCACGAGTGACTACCAGCACAACAAGCTGATGGTGTCCAAGCTCACCGATGTCCGTTACGTGTCGATGAGGAACAAGATCGCCGGATACGTGACGAGGTACAGGACCCACTACGAGGCCTAGTCGCCCCGTCCTGGCACCTGTTTCTGCCATCTCACTCGTGGCGGAGCCATCTCCGTCCCTGTTCTGCCTGGCACTCGATGCATCTCTGGATGCTCGGGATAAAATTATATCAAACGCAATGGATAAATACGGCCAACCCGATAGGGCGTTGGCCGGGCGAGGCTAACATGCAAGCTGCGGTAGAAGTCAAGGCACTCTCAAGGGTGTTCGAACCCAAGAAGAAGAAGGAGGGCAAGTCGGTCAAGGCCCTCGACTCAGCCGACCTGAGGATAGAACGCGGCGAGCTCTTCGGCCTCCTCGGTCCGAACGGGGCGGGCAAGACCACCCTTCTCAAGATACTCAGCACACTGCTCCTGCCCACCGCGGGCAAGGCCCTCGTGGCCGGATTCGACGTGGAGAAGCAGTTCCTCGAGGTCAGAAAGCGCATAAACATGGTCTCCGGCGGGGAGATCTCCGGCTACGGCCTGCTCACCGTCAAGGAGAACCTGTGGATGTTCACCCAGTTCTACGGGATCAAGAGCAAGGTCGCAACCGAGCGCATAGACGAGATGCTGACACGTTTCGAGATGACGGACAAGAGGAACGAGAAGGTCAGGACCCTCTCGACCGGCCAGAGGCAGAAGATGAACATCGTCCGCGGCTTCGTGACCGACCCGGAGATCATATTCCTCGACGAGCCGACACTCGGGCTCGATGTCAACGCCAGCAGGGTCATCAGGGACTACATAGTCGAATGGGTCGAAGGGAGGCCGGACAGGACGGTCCTGCTGACCACCCACTACATGGCCGAGGCGGACGAGCTCTGCGACAGGATAGCGATCATCGACCAGGGCAGGATACTAGCGTGCGACACCCCGCGGAACCTCAAGAGGATGGTCAAGACCAGCACGACCTTCAGCCTCGACGTCACGCATGATGAGGGAGAAGCCGTCCTTCGACACGCTCAAGGGCGTGGGCAAGTTCAGCTCCAGCGACGATGCCGAGCAGTGGCCTCACCCACCTCAAGTTCATACTCGAGGACGAGGCGCGTCGTGTCGGACATCGTGTCCGGCGTGCTCAAGTCGGGATCGAAGATAGTCTCCTTGCGTAAGACCGAGCCGACCCTAGAGGACGTCTTCATCCAGATGGTCGGGAAGGGGTTGGATTGACCGACACGTGGATGGTCCGCAACCTCAGGGCCGTCAGGGGCCGGGCGTACCCGCGCATCATCGGACTGACGAGGGAGCCCAGCTGGGTCTTCTTCGGGGTCGTGCTTCCGCTGTTCACTGTCGCCGCCTACGTCTACGTCTACAAGTTCATGGGCGCGAGACCCGAGTTCATCGGCTACGTCGTGCTCGGCGGCGCGATGACCGCGTTCTGGCTGAACATACTGTGGTCGATGGCCTCCCAGCTCTACTGGGAGAAGGAGATCGGCAACCTGCAGCTCTACCTGATCGCGCCCATATCGCGCATGTCCATACTCGGCGGTATGGCGGCAGGGGGCATGCTGGAGACCACGTTCCGCGCATCCTCGACGCTGGCACTCGGAGTATTCGCCTTCGGCGTGAGCATGACCCTATCGGACCCGCTGATGCTGATCGCGGTGTTCGTCGTCACCATGGTCTCCCTCTACGGCATGGGCATGATGCTCGCGTCGCTATACCTGCTCCTGGGGAGGGAGGCGTACCACTTCTCGCAGCTGCTCATGGAGCCGGTCTACTTCGTCTCCGGGTTCTACTTCCCGGTGAGGTACCTCGGCCGATGGGTGGCGGCGGGTGCGTCGATCATCCCGATAACCCTGGGCCTGGACGCCCTCAGACAGCTCTTCTTCACCTCGGCAGCCGAGGACGCCTTCTTGTCGGTGACGACCGAGGTCGCGATACTGGCGGTGCTCAGCGTGGTGTTCGTGTTCCTCGCGAAGTACTCGCTCGATTACATGGAGAGGCTGGGCAAGACCACCGGGAGGTTGACCCTCAGATGGCAGTGAAGGGCGACCTCAGGACTTTCAAGAACGCCGCGTGGCTCGGCTGGCAGATGGAGGCGAACTGGACCGACCCGTTCCTGTTCGCCGTCTACTCGATCGTGAAGCCGATGGCCGGGACCCTGATACTGGTGTTCATGTACCTGGTCATCACGGATGGTGACACCGACACCGCGTACTTCTCGTACATGTACGTGGGGAACGCGATGTTCATGTACGCGGCCGAGGTGCTCTTCGGGATCACATGGGTCATACACGACGACAGGGAGCACTACATGACCCTGAAGCAGGTGTACATCGCCCCCGTGAACTTCTACGCCTACGTCTTCGGCAGGGCGGCCATCAAGATAGTGATAACCTCGTTCGGTGTCCTGCTCACCCTCGCCGTCGGCATCCTGGTCCTGGGGGTCGGGATCGACGTATTCGCCATGGACGTGCCGTTGCTGGTGAGCTCGCTGGTCCTCGGCCTCCTGTTCATCAGCGTGCTCGGGCTGGCGCTGGGTGGTGTCTCCTTCCTGACGGCCAAGCACGCCGAGGGGATAAACGAGGGGGTGGCCGGCATCTTCGCGGTGTTCTCGGGCGTCCTCTTCCCGCTCACGATCCTGCCGTCTTGGATGCATCCGTTCTCGAAGGTACTCCCGATGACATACTGGATGGAGTCGGTCAGGCGGGGCCTCATGCCGGAGACGATGGCGACGCTCGACTCGTCGTACGGGTACGACGTCACGGGCCTGGCCTCCTATGACAACGCCTTCGTATCGGCGGTGCTGCTGCTCTCGGTGATAGTCTTCACGGCGTTCTCCTTCGCCCTGTTCAGGTACGCGGACATGGTGGCCCGCAGGAAGGGGAAGATCGACTGGACGAGCGCGTATTGACCGTTCAGGGCGAGGGTTAGGTATTTCTACCGATGCTCGCATGGAGGGGGCTGACCAGGCCGGCACATGCCCGAGTGGGGTAGCTTGGATATCCTAGAAGCCTGCGGAGTTTCAGACCTGGGTTCGAATCCCAGCTCGGGCGCCTGCCACCCTATCGGCCGTACCTCTTCCTTATCCGCCCCATGAGGTCGGCCATCGCCGCGCCCTCCTCCTTGGAGACGACCTCCTTTCCGGAAGCGAGGATGCGGTCCGCCTCGGCCTTCGCCCTTCTGATGAGCGCCCCCCTCTCCTTCTCCTTCGCCCTCGTCGCGGGAGCGGCTTCGGGCATGGTGGTGGAGACCGCCTCCTTCCTGAAGCGCGAGACGGTGTGCCTCTTGCTGAGGAAGTTGCCGTCCAGGCCGGCGTCGCGTATGGTCTCGAACGAGATGTCGTCGTCCTCGAACCCGAAGTCGCGCGCTATGTTCCTGGCGATGCCCCAGATCCACGCATCGGCGACGAACTGCTCGGTCGCGGCGCCCATGGCCTGGTCCACTCCTCCGAGGCCAGACCCCAGATCAGATGGGACGAGCGTCTGGAGGGCGATGTGCGGGACTCCTTCCCATTCGTTCGCCAGCGATGCGGAGAGCCCCTCCGTGCCGATGCCGGTGACCATCGTCGGGAGGCCGTACGACCTGCCCATCTGACTGATCGCGGCCCTCATGAGCGGCGCCTCCAGCGCAGAGTAGTCGATGGACCCGCCCTGAAGGTCGCCCGGGCAGGAGTCGCTGCTGTAGATGAACGGCGCCCCTTCCTTGGCGGTCTGAGTGATGACGAGGCTCGCGAGGTTCTCGGCGTTCACCTGGGCGGTCGTGCCAGCGATGGTCACGGGCGATGTCAGACCGGCGACGGCCGCGGACATCGCGACTACCGGGACGCCCCACTTCGAGAGCTCGAACTGTCCCTCCACAAGGCCGTGTTCGAACGTGAGCGGTGATATCGGGCACTCGATCGCGGATATGATCGGCCTCTTGGCGAGCTCCTCCTTCCCTCCGACGAGGAGGGCTGCGAGGTCCACCATATCCCTCGCCTCCTGCATGCCCGTCGCCATCGCCTGGACATGCTTCCTCGTGTACCTCAGCGAGACATCTGCCTCCGTGATCCCCTTGAGTTCAACCGGCTGCTCCTGGGCGCCGACCATCGGCCAGAAGAAGTCGGCCTGCGGCAGCGCCTCGGAGAGGATGGCGAAGTCGCGGAGGTCGTCCGAATCCGCCGGCCGCATCTGGCCGGTCAGCATGTCCTTGATGTAGACCCCCTCGCCGCCGTTGGCCACGTACAGCCGGTCGCTGGGTATCCTGAGGTCGTTCTTGCCGTCGCGGGAGGCCAGGAGCATCGACTTGGGCGCGGTCCTCAGCGCCTCCTTGACCATGTCCTCGGGCATGAGGATGCGGGCCCCGTCGGTCGACCTCTTCCCGCCGGCGCGAATCAGCGCATCGGAGACGAGGGTACTGTGGACAAGGACACCGACCCGTTCGAGCACCCTGATAGATGTCCCGTGTATGCGGTCGACGTCATGCCTGCTGAGAATCTCGATCCTTCCCCTTGCCATGGTCTCTCCACCTCCTAAGCAGACTGGGAGATGGCTGAGGTTTTCAAGAACCTTTTGACCGCTGGTCGAACATGTCGTGGTGAAGGGTCATATACCGGTTCGGGAATCCTCCGACCAGATAGCCAGGTGTCAATGACATGCAGTCTGAATGGAGGGCCGCGGTCCAGCGTTTCCTGCTCAACAACCTCGGACAGCTCGACCAGGAGGACCTGGAGGTCTGGCTGGACGGAGACCTGCAGCTCCACGAACTCCTGGAGCCGTTCCTGAAGACAATGACGCCCTACCGGGCCCAGGTCATGCGCGAGCTCCACCAGACATCTCCAGCCGAGATCCTGGACAAGTTCGTGGTCGAGCACCCTGAGCTGAACATACGGGACAAGGACCTGGCCACCGTCAGGATCGGCAAGGAGATCGAGGGGATCAAGGCCATCCTCGCCTCCTCTTGAGCGCCGCCACATCGACGCGTGTCGAAACGCGATTTCCGCACGGGCCGATGGCACGACTATCGGCGCAGGTATACCTCCCGCTGAACATATGTTGACATATAGGGCCAACATCTGTACGTTCAAAATGTCTTTAACCGCGAGGACGTTCGACGGACTGTGCGCCTATGACCCCTGAGAAGAGTCCCCAGACATCCAAGAACAGGACTTGGATGATGGCCGATTGGGAAGACCGTTACAGAAGCAAGATCATGACGGTCCAGCAGATCATTTCGACCATTCGCCGCGGGGACAAGGTCTTCATAGGGTCCGGTGCCGCAGAGCCACAGACGCTGGTCAAGGCTCTCATCGAATCCTCTGGAAGGCTGGCCGACACCCGCATCATGCACATCATGACCCTCGGTGTCGCTCCCTACACGGAGGAGAAGTTCACCGACCAGTTCAGGCACAACGCGTTCTTCATCGGGGCGAACACGAGGCAGGCCGTGGCAGAGGGCAGGGCGGACTACACCCCTGTGTTCCTCTCGGAGATACCCAGGCTGTTCAGGTCGGGGCAGTCCCCGATCGACGCGGCCCTCATCCAGGTCTCGCCGCCGGACAAGCACGGATACTGCAGCTACGGCGTGTCCACCGATGTCGTCAAGTCGGCTGCGGAGTCGGCGACGAGGGTCCTTGCGGAGATCAACTACCAGATGCCGCGCGCGCTGGGAGACTGCTTCATCCACATGGATGACATCGACATCGCGATTCCCGTCGACAACCCGCTCCTCTACTCGCACGATGAGCGCGCGGACGAGGTCGCGAAGCGCATCGGGAAGAACGTCGCCAGCCTGATCGAGGACGGCTCGACCCTGCAGATGGGCATAGGGACGATCCCCGACTCCGTCCTCTACTTCCTGGCCGACAAGAAGGACCTCGGCATACACACCGAGATGTTCTCCGACGGCTTCATGAGCCTGGTCGAGAAGGGCGTCATCACCAACGCGAAGAAGACCCTCCACCCGGGCAAGACCGTCGCATCGTTCTGCATAGGCACGAAGGCGCTGTACGATTTCATCGACGACAACCCAGGCATAGAGTTCCACCCGACCGAGTACACCAACGACCCGTTCATCATAGCGCAGAACGAGAAGATGGTCGCCATCAACTCTGCGATCGAGGTCGACCTATCGGGGCAGGTCTGCGCCGACTCCCTCGGGTCGATGTTCTACTCTGGCATAGGCGGCCAGGTGGACTTCGTGAGGGGTTCCTCGCGCTCGAAGGGCGGCAAGCCGGTCATAGCCCTCCCGTCCACCGCGAAGAACGACACCCTCTCGCGTATCACGGTCCACCTTCAGCCAGGCGCCGGCGTCGTCACCAGCAGGGGCGACGTGCACTACGTCGTCACCGAGTGGGGCGTAGCCTACCTGCACGGCAAGAACATCCGCGAGCGGGCGATGGCGCTGATAAGCATCGCCCACCCGAAGTTCAGGAAGCAGCTCCTCGAGGATGCGAAGAGGCTCCACTATGTCTACCAGGACCAGATCCTCCCGAGCGAGGGGTGCATCTACCCCGAGGATCTCGAGACGAAGATGGTCTCGAAGGACGGGCAGAAGCTCCTCGTGAGGCCCATCCAGGCCACGGACGAGGAGATGCTCAGCGACATGTTCTACGACCTGAGCGACCAGACGGTCATCAACAGGTTCTTCAGCATGCTGAAGTCGATGCCGCACAGGCAGCTCCAGGAGTTCTGCAACGTGGACTACGAGACGGAGATGTCCTTCGTCGTGATCAAGGGGGCCAGGCCGAGGCAGAAGATAGTCGGCCTCGGGAGCTATCACCTGAACCCGGCGACGCACAGGGCGGAGATCGCGTTCCTGGTCGCCGACGACTTCCAGGGCAAGGGCATCGGGACCTTCCTGATGCATAACCTGGTCAAGGTCGCGAAGATCAAGAAGATCAAGGGGCTCATGGCCGAGGTGCTGAGGGACAACGTCGCGATGATCGCGCTCATGCACAAGAGCGGGGTCCCCGCGAAGTCCCAGTCCGTGGACGGCTCGTACATCTTCACGATGGACTTCTGAGCCACGGTTATCTACGGGCAGGCGGATACCCTCCGAGGTGAGCCTCTGATACTGGGTGCGCACATCTCCGTCCAGGGAGGGGTCTCCAAGGCCCCTGAGCGCGGGCGCGAACTGACCTGCGACTGCATGCAGATATTCTCCAAGAACCAGATGATGTGGAATGTGAAACCGCTCGAGCGGGAGGAGGCTGAGGCCTTCGTCCGCGCTTCCAGGGAGCACGGGATAGTCGAGACCGTCATCCACGATTCATATCTCATCAACCTCGCCAGCCCTGACAAGGCGTTGCTGAAGAAGTCGCGGGAGGCGTTCCTGGATGAGATGGTCCGGGCGAAGCACCTCGGGGTCAGGAACCTCATATTCCATCCTGGGGCGCACGTCGGCTCGGGCGAGGCCGTCGGGCTCAAGCGCATCGCCGAGGGCATGGACTGGGCGCGGAAGGAGTCCGGCTCCCACGAAGTGTTCCTCATCCTCGAGAACACGGCTGGCCAGGGGAGCGTCCTGGGCCACTCGTTCGACCAGCTCGCCAAGGTCATCGACATGCTAGAGGACCCGAAGGGTGCGGGAGTGTGCCTCGACACGTGCCACGCATACGCGGCCGGCTACGACCTCAGGACGAGGGCGGGCTACGAGACGACCATGAAGCAGTTCGACGACACGGTCGGGCTCGACAGGCTCAGGGCCATGCACCTGAACGATTCCAAGGGCAAGCAGGGTTCCAGGCTGGACAGGCACGACGACATCGGGAAAGGCTTCCTCGGCCTCGAGTGCTTCAAGAACATCATGAACGACGGCCGCCTCGTGGGCATCCCACTCGTGCTCGAGACACCGGGTGGCGAGAAGACCTACAAGCAGGAGCTCAAGACGCTCAGGTCCCTGGTCAAGAGCTAGGCACGCGGATGTTCAGCCCGACCTGCTCGACTATCTGGACGTCTCCAGGGGGCATGACGCCCTGGACCTCGTCGATCGGGACGCCGAAGAGCTCCGCGAGGTGCATCGAGACCGCGTTCCTGTCGGTCTCCCCGGGCCTGAGCACGACGAACCGCGTGCTCAATGTCCTCAGCGCGCCCACTGGGCCGCCCATGACCTTCATGTGCCCCTCGTGCCTGACCTCGCCGACGGCATAGATGATGTCCACCTTGTCAGCGTAGTTCCTCTTCCCGCGTATGACGAAGGCCCCCTTGGCCAGGAACTCCCCGCTCTGCGGGGTCTTGCTGACCTGCTCGGGGAGGACCCAGTATCCGGCGGCAGAGCCTATCCTGGCGTTCCAGGCCCTCGAGGTCGCGATGGCGAACTCGCACGCCTCCCGCAGGGTCTGCTCGGTCACGCCCTCCTTCATCTTCACGACCACGCTCGGTGCGCCGTGGATGTCCGCGTGGGCGTACCTGTCCCCTGCGTCCAGGTGCTTCTTCACGAGCATGTCGTTGCTCTTCGCGTCCTTGCCACCGAGGACGACCGCGCCCTCGCTGGATATGAACCATCTGAAGCGCTCGAACCAGAATCGTTTCGTCGGCTTCCTCTTCGCCTCCTCCCGTCGGGAGGCCGAGGCCTGCTCCTTCTCGGCGGCGGCCACCGCCTTCCTCGCATCCTCCAACGCCGGCAGGACGCCTTCCAGCTTCCTCCTCGCGCGCTTCGCCTCCTCGTAGTACCGCTCCGCGCTCGATTCGACCGTGCCCTTGGCATCCAGCGTGAGCTCGACGGGTCCGATCTTGACCTTGAGGAGGGCGGTCTTCCCGTCGTAGGAGACGTAGCCGGGCACCCCGTTCATGTCTTCTTTTTCGGACAGGTTCCGCTGGGCGATCGAGAGCACGCGGGAGACCTCAGTGTATATGGCGTAGAGCGAGTCGCCGGCCGCCTGCGCCACCCGCCCCTCATCCTGGAGCCTGATGATGGCGGCCTCCTGCTGGGCCACCTTCCTCTTGAGCCGGTCCAGCTCCTTGGTCCTCTCGGCATCGGCCGGCTTCTCCTCCTTCTTCTCGGGCATCCTGTGGACGTAGTTCTCCACTGCGGCGGAGAATGACCCGAAGTCCTCGACCGTCAGCGAGGAGTGCGTCTGGAGCCGGATGGGGGAGACATCCTCCGGCACGCCGTCCTTCAGGAAGACATGGCCCGTCCCGCCACGCCCGGCCTCCTCCCTCATCGCGGCGATGGTGTCCAGCACCTGCTTCGCCTCGTCGGCGGTCACCTCGGCCGCCTTCTTGTTCTTGTGGAGTCCGGTCCTTATGCATATCTCCTCGCTGTACCTCCCGCCGAGGTTCAGCCTCGTCGCGAGCGTTCTCACGAGGTCGGAGCCGGAAGCCCCGAACAGGGCGAGCAGGTCCAGCGGCGACATGGAGGCGGTGTCCGGGACCGGCGGCGGGAAGACGTACGCCTTCCTAGCGCGCACCTCCCTGTGCTTCCACACCTTGCTCGTCAGGGGTTGGATGATCACGCCTTCCTTGACGAGTATCACATTCCCTTCGGCGAACAGCTCGAGGACGAGGTCGTGCCGGCCATCCTTCTCGAGGCCTACGACCACGATGCGCTCGAACCCCTGCTGCCTGACCTCCGTTATCTTCGCGTTGGCTACATGCTTGCGCAGCATCATCGCGAAGTCCGACGGCTGCTGTGGCATCTCCTGGGTCGCCGAGGTCCTGAAGAGCCACTTCCCGACGTGCAGATGGACATAGGACCGTCCCTCGTCGAACGACCTCACGGTGAGAACGATGTGGCCGTGGTCCGGTTGGTACACCTTGTCCAGATGTCCTCCGACGAGGGCTTTGAGCTCCGTCACGACCGCGGCGATGTCGAGGCTGCTGAGAGACTCCTTCATCCGGCCAGCAAATCCATGCGTCGGATAATAAACCATCTGCATGTCGCAGGCCGGTCAGGCCGCACTCCTGCCAGTAACACGGTTACGGTCTTTATATCCGTCCTGGACCATCCGTGTCCAGGGGAGAAGTCGAGTCCGCCTTATGGGGGGATGCGGGACACATGGCTCAGAGCAGGGTGTTCCTCAGAGCGGCGACCGGATTAGTCCGGAGGATGAGATGGTACGATGTGCTCTTTCTCAACATCATCAGCATGAGCATCGGCCTCGGGGCCGCTTGGGTCATCTTCTGGGGTCCTGGCATCTACCCGGAGGGGAACGTGACCCTGGGGCTGGTCCTCTGCGCGATAGGTTGCCTGTTCGGGATGTACTGCTACGCGACTCTCACGGCCGCGATGCCGCGCAGCGGCGGCGACTACGTGTTCGTCAGCAGATGCCTCCACCCGTCGCTCGGGTTCGCTTCCAGCTGGACATGGGTCGTATGGAACGTCGTGTGGTGCGCGGCCCTCGGCACGATGGTCGTGACGTGGGGCCTCAGGGACCTGGTCGGGATGCTGGGGGTCGTGAACAACGACCCCGGCCTGCTCGACTGGTCCGTGAGGCTCGGGAGGCCTGACGATGCGGTCACCCTCTCGCTCACCGCCCTGGTCGTCGCCATGTCCGGGCTGATGCTCGCACTCGGCCTGAAGTGGTACCTGAGGGTGCAGACGGTCTGCGCGGTCATCGGTCTCGTCATGCTCGTGACCGCGATCGGGGTGATGGCCACAACCACCAACGCGGAGTTCGAGACTGCCTGGAACCATTACGCGGTGGACCAGGGACAGGTGAGTTATGACAGCACCGTCAGCGACGCGGTCACCGTTACGCCGTGGTTCACTGGCTGGTCGGCCTCGGCGCAGACCATCGGCATGCTCCCCATCGGCTTCTGGGTCCTGGCGTATCCTTACTTCTCGGCCTTCATGGGGGGAGAGCTGAGGCAGGCGCGGTCCACTGCCTTGATCGGCAACGTGGGCGGCGTCATCGTCGGCGCCCTTCTGATCATCACGCTCTGGACGCTGGCCGAGAGCACGATGACCCACGACTTCATAGTGGGCACGTACGCTCAGTACTACGGCTACTGCGGCAACAGCTACAACATGCCGAGCCAGTGGTTCGACTTCGAGATCGGCATAATGTCCGGGAGCATGCCCGTGATATACATCATGGGTGCAGGCCTGGTGGGATGGCTGCTGATGTACCCCGCGCTGTCGTACCTCGGCCAGACCAGGACCGCGCTCGCGTGGTCTTTCGACAGGATCATCCCAGCATGGTTCGGGAAGGTCAGCAGGAAGCGACACGCTCCGATCAACGCGATCCTGTTCTTCGTGGCCGTGGACATGGTCTATCTGGGCATCTACGCGATGAGCTTCAGGTACCAGATGGGCTTCTCCGCGGTGATCGGGCAGTGTCTGGGGACCTTCATGTTCGTGGGGCTGGCCGCGATACTGTTGCCCTACAGGAGGAGCACGAGGTCCGCCTACCGGGCGTCCGGCGTGAAAGCCTCGTTCGCCGGCATACCCCTCGTGACGATAGCCGGCGTGATCTGGGTCGCGTTCCTAGCGGTGAACATATACTACTTCATCGCGGACCCCAACCTGGGTGCGAGCGACTACTGGAGCGATGACATGTGGGGCGTCAAGCACTTCACCCTCTACCTGACAGCCGCGATATTCTCCAGCGGGTTCCTCCTGTACTGGATCGCGAGGTGGTACCGGAAGAGGCAGGGTATCGACATCGATCTCGCCTTCAAGGGCCTGCCGCCCGAGTGAGCCGCGGGCCTGGGCGTGGGTTCAAACACATTAATCCATAATCAGTCGATTACAGTATGGGCCGGCTGAGCTGGGGCCGCGGCACGCGTCCTCGGCTGAGTCGGAGGGGGATTGCGCCATGAAGATCGTCGAACCAACCGGCGGACAGTTGAGCATACTCTCGAAGAGCGATGTCGAGCGCATCCACGGGGCGACCATGCAGGTCCTCTCGAAGCTGGGGATGCGGGTCTGGTCCGAGAAGGCCATAGACCTCTTCAGGAGGGGCGGGGCCGAGGTCGACAAGAAGACATCGACCGTGAGGATGACCGAGAGCTTCGTGAAGGACGTGGTCGGCAAGGCCCCGTCCGAGTTCTACTTCTACGGGCGTGATCCGGCCTACAAGCTCATGATGGGGAGGGACAAGGTCCATTTCTCGGTGATGGGGCAGTCGGTGAGTGTCCAGACCCTCGACGGGACCGTCCGCCCGGCGACCATGAGGGACTCCGAGGCAGCCGCCAGGCTCGGGGATGCCCTCCCGCACGTCCACCACATATCGGTGGGCACGACGCCCCGCGACGTCCCGGACGAGGTGCACGGGCTGCATGTGATCATGGCCAACTGGAAGAACTCTGTCAAGACGACCGATGGTTACAACTACGGCGAGAAGATGGCCGCGAGGACCATCGAGATGGCCAAGCTTCTCAGGGGCGGCGAGGAGGAGCTGCTGAAGAAGCCGACGCTCCTGGGTTTCACGAACCCGGTAAGCCCGATGCAGCTCTCGAAGGAGCTCGTCGAGGGATCGATACTCTACTCCCGCATGAACCAGCCGATACTGTACGCCCCCGAAGCGCTCTCAGGGGCCACGGCCCCGGCGACCCTGGCCGGGCTCCTGGTCCAGCAGAACGCGGAGGTGCTGTCGGGCATCATGGTCTCCCAGCTCGCGAACCCGGGCGCCCCCGTCTTCTATGGCACGGTCTCCGCGGCCCTCGACATGAGGACCGGCGCGGCCGCATTGGGCGGCCCAGAGGTCGGCCTGCTGAACCTCGCTACCGCCCAGCTCGCCAGGCACTACAGGGTCCCGTCGAGGGGGACCGGCGGGAACACGGATTCGAAGGCAGTGGACGGCCAGGCCATGACCGAGTCGACGATGAGCCTGCTCATGGCGGGCCTCGCAGGGATGAACTTCGTGTACGACGCCTTCGGCTCGATAGAGGGGAGCATCACGCTCTCCTACGAGAAGATGGTCCTGGACGACGAGGCCTGCGGGATGGTGTTCCGCACTTTGGACGGCATCAGGGTCGACGACGAGACCCTGGCCGTCGAGGAGATCGTCAGGGCTGGCTCGAGCGCGGACTTCATCGGGACGCCCTTCACGCTCAGGATGTTCCGGCAGGAGCACTTCATCCCGTCGATCTTCGACAGGCGGTCCAGGCCGGCCTGGGAGAAGGCCGGCTCGAAGGACATAGGCTCGGTCGCGAGGGAGAGGGCGCGGAAACTGCTCGCGGAGCACGTGCCGGAGCCGATGGACAAAGTGGTCCTCAGGGCGGTCGAGGCGTTCGTGAAGAAGGAGACGAAGGCAGCCCGCTGAGAACGCCCCTCCTCTGCTTCTTCGCAGTCCGGCTCCTGTCGGGCATCTGCGGCACGGGGCCGGGGCTCACAAGGGACGCTGGTGGGGCCTCGCAGGGCATGGGCCCGGAGCCATACGTCCGACCAGAGGCGAGCTGGACGTGGCCCTTGCCTCCACGCAAGTATTTAATACGGCGGTCTAGATGGCCTTGCACCCGGCCCGGATGCCACTGTGGCTTAGAGGTATAGCGACGCCTTGGTAAGGCGTAGGTCGAGGGTCCGATTCCCTCCAGTGGCTCCACATCCCTTTAGAACCGGTCGACCAGTGTCGGCCCCTTCATCGATGTCCCAGAATCCGATCGTCCGACCTCACAACCTGAAACCGCGGGGGTGACGCTTTGCCTCCTCGTGGCCAGTGTCCAGTTTCGGGGGAGACACTACGCCCAACTGGGGGGTCATCGGCCTCCCGCACGACCTACAGGTCCCCTGTCGTGCCGGTGCCTCATCCCCACAGTGGGCACACCTCAATCCATTCCCCTCGGGAGTTCGAACGACTCGTAGCTACAAGAATCTATCTGCGGGAACCCCGGTCCGCGCCGCGACTGTATGATGCGGGATGATATGGGGCGGATTCTGCTGAGCCATCGCCGATCAAGCGGCATCGCATCCGCTGCACGGAGGAATGAAAAAGGAGGGTTTGAAAGGTGAAATGGGTTTGCTGTCGGGCTAGGGGCCGCTCCTCTTGTCGACCTCCTTCTCGAGGCTCGCGAACTCGTTCTCCACGTCCGATGGCAACGGAGGGTCCTCGACCTGTTCTGTGGAGTGCCCTCTGTCGGGCTTCCCACCGCTCCCCCTCTTCCCGAGAAGGTACCAGACCATTGCGATGAGAACCACCGCGACGACGAAGAGCCCGACGCTCAGGTACATCAGCATCTTGGCGAACGAGTCGAGGTCGTCCACGCGTGAGTTCACGTCGTCGATGTCCTCCTGGGTCGTCTCGTTCATCTGGTCCAGATCGTCAGGCGTGGCATAGGGCGGTTCGTAGGCCACGCTCTGCGTGACCGCGGCCATGTTCTCGACAGCATCCAGGGCCATCACGACCACCGCGTTCGCGCCCTCCTGCAGCACGACAGTCGCGCTCCATGACGTGACCATCTCTCCGGCCAGCACGCCATTGACGTACACCATCGACGCCTCGTCGACCGTCCCCTCGAACACGACGCTCGCCTCGGCCACGCTCGACCCTGGGTCCGGTGCGCTGATGGTTATCGTCGGAGCCGTCGTGTCCAGCGTCACCGTGACATCCGCGCTGGCGGTGTTTCCAACCGCGTCCTCGGCGTCCACCGTGATCGTGTTCTCGCCCTCGCTCAGGCTCGCGTCGTACGACCAGGAACCATCCGCGTCAACAGTCGCCGCATCGCCATCCACCCAGACCGCGGCGCCGGGCTCCGTCGTCCCGCTCATCGTGACGACCTCGTCGCCCGTGAGGTCCGTCAGCGGGTCCACGTCGAGCTCGCATGTCCAGTCGGCCGTTATGGTCTTGTACATCGTCGCGCTCACTCCGGCCGGGTTCGTCGTCACGAGGGTGAATACATTGCCCCCCTCGACAAGGTCCATCACCGCATCGAAGGTGCCTGTGTCATCGGCGTCCTCGCTCGTCGAGCCACCTGGGGAGCTGATGTCCACGGTCGCCAGCGGGTCGGTCGTGCCGTGGATCGCTATCGTAGCGAGAGGCACGGTCACCCCGTCGTCGTAGGCCACCGGCAGCACCGGGTCCATGAACATCGCCGAGAAGTCCTCGATCACGGAGTCGACGGCGAAAGTGCCGTCGTATGGCTCTGCGGCGTTGCCGTACATGTCCGCGGCCTCGATGTGCAGCGTGTGGGTCCCCTCGCCGAACGTGAACGGCACCGCCAGGGCGACGTGCCCCAGCGCGACGGTCGCGTACTCCGTCCAGTCGATGCCGTCGATCTCCACGGCCAGCGAAGACTCGTCGAGGCCCGAGTAGAACTCGACCGTGTCGTTCACATCGAACTCGACGGTCACCGCACCGGAAGCCAGGGGTTCCGCATCGGCAGGCACGATGTTCTCGATCGCGGGTGCACCCGCGTCTATGACCTCGATCGTCACCGGGATGGAGAACGTGTCCGCAGCGCCCATGAGACCCAAGGTCGCGTACCCGGAGTAGATCCCTGCTATGGCAGGCAGGTCATACGTGATGTTGAACGAGTGCGTGCCCGCGGTCACCGGCGTCTCGAAGTTGGTCGCCTCGATGGTCGCACCTGGTATGGCGGTCTGGACGATCAGCGAGAAGTACCCAGGCGAGCCGCTGACGCTGTATCCGAGGACCTTGACCAGGTACCGTCCCGGCTCTGGGTCCTCGAGTGTCAGGGATTCGGCGGATCCGCCGGCGCCGACATACCAGTATGTCTCGGTCATGTCCGCGACGCCGTCGAGGTCCTCATCGAGCCACAGGCCAAGGTCGATGTCCGGGCAGTCAGAGACCTCGTCGACGGCCACGCGCAGCGAGCTGGTATCGCCGACCTCTATCGCGCGCGTGTAGACCGCGTTCGCGAGTGCTTCGTAGAAGCTCCCCGCGAGGGAGTCCTGGTATATCTCCTCGGCTGGCCACTCCTGTCCCGCCACTGGCGCTATCCCTCCGCCGCGCACCTCGATCTCTCCCACGACATCTATGGTGTACTCCGCGGGGATCGTGTCGCTGAGGGGCACGTAGCTGATGTCAGCTGGGTCTCCTGGCTGCACGGATTCAAGGTGGATCTCTTCCGGGATGGCACCTTCCATCGTGACCATCTTGGTGTATCCGTCGATGGTGTCGCTCGGGGTCATGCCAGCCATGGTCGGCGTCCTGGTCTCTATCACGAACGGGGCCGGCAGGCCGACATACCACCACGAATAGAACTGGGCCAGGCCGATCGTGAATCCATCGGACCCCCAGTCCGCGTTGTCGTTGGGCACGCCTATGACCTCGCTCGGTCCTCCTGTCGTCGTGTACACTCCGAACGTGCCAGCACCAAGGTACTTCTCGTCGCTCGATGCCAGGGCGACCTCGGTCAGCCCTGGCCCGAACGGCGGTTCGAGCACCCATCCGTCCGCGTATATGAAGGACGGTAGCGCGGCCAGCACGTGGATGTTCGTGTCGGTCGGCAGCTCGGTCCAGTTCACCTGGACCATCATGGTAGCATCTAGGTCGATGGGAGCCGCCGGGTCTGGCAGGCACCAGTAGCTCCTCCAGTCGCCGACCTCGAACCTCCAAGCCTTGTCCGCGAGGCCGGTCACGTCGTTGTTGTAAGTGGTGTCGAAGTACGACGCGCCTCCGAACTGGAACTCGTACTGATCGGTCGGGACATTGATCACCATGGGCAGGCACTGCCTCCGCTCGCCGTCGTCGATGTAGATCGCTGCGGCGTAGGTCCCGATCGGTGCGTCGGCCGGGACGCTTAGTTGACCTCCCATGACCAGTCGGTGGTCCCCACGGGGTCGAGAGTGAAGCCCAGTGTGGATGTCCACGGGTCTCCGGACAGCCAGGTCCTGAACTGCACCCAGTCGAAGGTCTCGAGTTCATAGTAGTCGAGCTGCACGTTGAGCAGGTTACCCTCGACACCGGTCCAGTCCCGCACTCTGAGCACGAGTCCGTCGGTTATCCTCTCCCGCGGGTCCTTTATGGTGACCTGGTTGTAGTTGTTGTCCTCGCCGTCGACCGTGAACCTGTACAGCTCCCACTCGGCTCCGGAGGAGTGGTGTCATCTCCCCGTCGCTGTTCTCGTCGACCCAGTCGTGGGCCTCGAGCCAGTAGCTGGCGTCCGTCACATAGTCACCGTCGACAGTCGAACACGTCGTAGTCCCAATACACGGTGACCTTGAGCAGGTCGGTCGAAGTGGGAGCGTAGTCGGTGACGTCGAGATAGATGTCGGACCCTGTCGTGGTCAGCTCGAGAGCGTCGCTGTCCTGCCTCATCAGCATCTCGGCCGAGATGGACACGTCGTGGGTGTCCGTCGGGTCGAAGGACTCTGTGTAGACCATCATCTGGTCGTCGTACTCGCCCGGATAGATGAAGTTCGGGAACATCTCGTACTTGGTGCCGTAGACCGTGCCTGGGTACAGGGCCGCCTTCCCGAAGACAGGCTCGGTCCAGTAGGGTGGGGTGTATGATATGACCCCGTCGGCCTGGGACATGTACTCGCAGAACCTGTTCGCGTTCAGCCAGCCAGCACCCTGCCTCAACGGGTCGTTGTGCATGTCGTCCGATGCCGCCATCAGGTAGGTCTTCGTCTGGTCCACGGAAGGCCATCCGCCGCTCACGGCGTTGTACGCCTGAAGCCCGAGCGCCACTCCTCCCGCCACCGTGGGTGCCGCGTGACTCGTGCCACTCCCCAGCTGGAAGTGGAATGACCCATCTGGATTCCAGTCGTCGGGGTCATCGAAATAGGCCGGCATGTTCAACGGCATGGGCTCCATCGAGTACGCTCCCGAAGCGATGATCTCCGCATTCAGCTTCCCCGTCTTGGTCGGACCGGAGTTGGAGAACGGGATGACATCGCCCCACTTCGAGTAGGTGCTGTCCCATTCGTACCCGATCCAGTACCTGTACTGCATCGTCGTCCCTGCGCCCACATGGACCGATGCGAAGTCAGTGACAGCATGCGCCGTGCCGTAGCCTGGACCGCCGTTGCCCGCGGACCAGACCCAGAGGGTCTCGTAGCCGTCGAGGTCTATTGCCGTAGCGGCCAGGTCGAAGTCGCCGTACCCCGCCTCTATCGCGG